>NZ_JACSYA010000017.1 GCF_029870285.1 Delftia sp. PS-11 | reverse complement strand
GGCGGGCGGCACAGCCAGCCTGACTGGTTCACTGGGTTTCCTTTTGGGGTATTCCCTCGTAGCGCAAGACTGCTTAGAATTGTTTGCGTAATTTCAGTAAATACTGAAATTTCAAAAACAATGAACAAACCTTGCACCCCGTCAATGTCTGAGCTTCTGCCGCTGGCGCGCCGTCCCATGGATGGCACGGGGCTGCTGGTGCTGTCCTCGCTGCTGTGGCTGCCACAGGCATGGCTGCTGGCCTGGGCCGTGCAATCGATGGCCGATGACCGGGGCATGGCGCCGTTGTGGCCTCTGGCCGCCGGTGTGGCGCTGTTGGGCGCCGTGCGTGCCGCCTGCGATGCCCTGGGCACGCGGCGCGCGCATCTGCAGGCGCGTGCATGGCTGAGTACCGTGCGTGCACGGGTCGTGCAGGCGCTGGCAGCCACCTCGCCCATGGACCGCCGGCGCGCGGCTTCGGGGCAGGCGGCCAGTGCCGTGGCCGAGCAGGCCGAAGCCATCGTGCCCTGGCTGTCGCGCTACCAGACGGCCTTGTGGCGGGTGCGGCTGGCGCCGCTGCTGATCGCGCTGGCCGTGGCCAGCCAGAGCTGGGTGGCGGCGCTGATTCTGGTGCTGGCGGCGCCGCTGATTCCCCTGTTCATGGCGATTGTCGGCTGGCGTGCCCAGGCGGCCAGCCAGGCCCAGATGGTGGAGTTGGGCGGCATGAACGCTTTCCTGCTCGACCGGCTGCGCGGCCTGTCCACGCTGCGTGCCCTCGGTGCCGTGGATGCCACGGCGCGGCAGCTGCGCGCCAGTGCCGAGTCGCTGCGCGGGCGCAGCATGCGGGTGCTGCGCATCGCTTTCCTGTCCTCTGCCGTGCTGGAGCTGTTTTCCGCGCTGGGCGTGGCCATGGTGGCCGTCTATGTGGGTTTTCATCTGCTGGGCCATTTGTCTTTTGGCAGCTGGGGGCAGGCGATGAGCCTGGGCCAGGCCCTGTTCGTGCTGCTGCTGGCGCCCAGCTTTTTCGAGCCGCTGCGCGAGCTGTCCGCCGTCTGGCATGACCGTGCCAACGGCGAGGCTGCGCTGGAGGCGCTGGCGGCCCTGGGCGAAGGGGCGCAGCCCCTGCCCGGCGCACTGTCCGCGCCGGGTCCTGCCACGGGCCAGGCTTGCGACCTGCGTCTGGAGCAGGTGCTGCCGCAGGCGCCGGGCAGTGCCTGCTCGCTGGCCCCGGTGTCGCTGCATGTGCGGCCTGGCGAGCATGTGGCGCTTTGGGCGCCCAGTGGCAGCGGCAAATCATTGCTGCTGGCGCAGGTCGCCGGATTGCTGCCGGTAGCGCAGCCCGGGCGCATCCATATCGATGGCCTGCAGCTCGATGGCGAATCTGCCAACAGGCTGCGCGCGCGCATGGCCTGGATGGGGCAGAGCCCCCATGTCTTCGCAGGCGCGGTGGCTGCCAATCTGACGCTGGGGCGCCAGGGCCGCAACCCGGATGAGCTGCGCCAGGCCCTGGTGCAGGCCGGACTGGGCCAGGTGGCTCAGGCGCGCGCCGGTGCCACGCTGGGCGAGGGCGGTGCCGGCCTGTCGGGGGGCGAGATCGTGCGTCTGGCGCTGGCGCGGCTGGCCTTGTCGCGCGATGCAGGCCTGCTGCTGGCCGATGAGCCCACGGCCCATCTGGACCCCGCCACGGCCGCCCAGGTCACCGATGCCCTGCTGCAGCTGGCGCGTGGGCGCACGCTGATCGTCGCGACCCACGATGCCCGGCTGGCGGGCGCCATGCACCGTGTGGTGCGGCTGGCACCGGCTGTGGCGCATGAGGAGTCCGCTGCATGAAGCCCCGGGCATCCCTGTTTTCCATGCTCGCCAGCCTGGCAGGCATGGCCCCCCGCCGCCTGTGGCTGGGCGGGGCGGTGCTGGCCCTGTTCACGGTGCTGGCGGGCATGGCACTGCTGGGCCTGTCGGGCTGGTTCATCACGGCGACGGCGCTGGCCGGCCTGGTGCCGGCCATGGCCCTGGTCTTTGATGTGTTCATGCCTTCGGCCGGCATCCGTCTGCTCGCGCTGGGCCGCACGGGCCTGCGCTATGCCGAACGGCTGGCTACCCATGACGCCACCCTGGCCGTGCTGGCTGCGCTGCGCGAGCGGCTGTTGCGCGGCTGGGCCACACCGTCGGCAGCATTGAGCCTGCGCCTGCGGCCTGCACGCCTGCTGCAGCGGCTGACGGCCGATGTCGATGCGCTGGACAGCCTGTACCTGCGCCTGTTCGTGCCCCTGGTGGCGGCCTGTGGCGCGGCCATCCTGGCAGGCCTTGCGCTGGGCCTGATGCGCTGGTGGCTGGGCCTGGCCCTGATTGTGTGGCTGCTGGCCTGCGGCCTGGGTAGCGCGCTGTGGCTGGCAGGCCGTGCCCGTCAGCCTGCGCTGCGCCGGGCGCTGGCGCTGGAGTCGCTGCGCAGCAGCGCGGCGGATCTGGTGGCCGGGCAGGCTGAACTGGCCATGGCCGGCACGCTGGCCGTGCAGCGCGAACGCATTGCCGCCCTGGACCGGCGCGTTGCCGAAGCGGATCGCCAGCTTTTCCGGCTGGAGGCCCGGGTAGGCTTTGCCCAGGGCCTGGGCGGCACACTGGCGCTGGCGGGTGTGCTGCTGGCAGCCGGGTGGCTGGTGCAGGAAGGCGCCATTGTCGCGCCCGTGGCCGCGCTGGCGCTGCTGCTGGCCTTGTCCGCCATGGAGCCGTTTACGGCCTTGCGCCGTGGCGCGCTGGAGGCGGGGCGCAGCCTGCTGGCGCTGCGCCGGCTGGCGCCGGCGATGGAGCAAGGCGGCGCAGGTTGCGCAATGCCGCAACCTGCGGCGGGGCTGGCCGTGCAGATGGTGCAGGCCGTGGCGCCGCGTGGCGCGGGCCTGCCCGTGTCACTGCAGGTGGGCGAGGGCGAATGCGTGGCGCTGCTGGGCGCCAGCGGTGCGGGCAAGACCACGCTGCTGTCGATGATGGCAGGCGAGCTGCAGCCGCTGGCTGGCGAGGTCCGAGCGCAGCGCTGCACCTGGATGACGCAGCGCACCGAGCTGTTTGCCGACAGCCTGCGGGACAACCTGCGGCTGGCGCGCCCGGACGCGGATGACGCCGCGCTGTGGACGGCACTGGAGATTGCGGGCCTGGCTGCCGATGTGCGCGCCATGGCCCATGGGCTGGACACGCGCCTGGGCGAGGGCGGCCTGGGCCTGTCGGGCGGGCAGGCGCGGCGCCTGGCGCTGGCGCGGCTGCTGCTCAGTCCCGCCCGCTGCTGGCTGCTGGACGAGCCCACCGAGGGCCTGGATGCACGCACGGCAGTCGATTTGCTGGTGCGGCTGCAGAGTGCGATGCCAGGCCACGCCGTAGTCTTTGCCACCCACCAGCGGCGCGAGGCCGAGCTGGCCGACCGCCTGCTGTGGGTGGATGAAGGCGCGACGGTATCCGAAGCCCGGCGCGGCACGCCGGCCTTTGCCGAGGCGCTGGGCCGGCTGCGCCATGACGGCTGAGCCGTTGCCCGCACAACGAATTCATACCAAGTACCCGAGAGAAAGGATCTCACCATGGGCCTCGACATTGTCGATTTATCGCGGCTGCAGTTCGCGGTCACGGCGCTCTACCACTTCCTGTTCGTGCCGCTGACCATCGGCCTGGCCGTGCTCATCGCCATCATGGAGACCGTCTATGTGATGACGGGCCGCACCATCTGGCGCGACATGACGCGGTTCTGGGGCGTGCTGTTCGGCATCAATTTCGCCATGGGCGTGGCCACCGGCATCGTGATGGAGTTCCAGTTCGGCATGAACTGGAGCTACTACAGCCACTATGTGGGAGACATCTTCGGCGCGCCGCTGGCCATCGAAGGGCTGATGGCCTTCTTCCTTGAAGCGACCTTCGTGGGCCTGTTCTTCTTTGGCTGGGACCGCATGAGCAAGGTCGGCCATCTGGTGGCCACCTGGTGCGTGGCCCTGGGATCGAATTTTTCGGCACTGTGGATTCTGATCGCCAACGGCTGGATGCAAAACCCCGTGGGCGCGCAGCTCAACCCGCAGACCATGCGCATGGAGGTCACCGACTTCTTCGCCGTGCTCACCAATCCGGTGGCCCAGGCCAAGTTCGTGCACACCGTCTCCGCCGGTTATGTGACGGCATCGCTGTTCGTGCTGGGCATTTCGGCCTGGTACCTGCTCAAGGGCCGGCACATGCACCTGGCCCGCCGCTCCATGACGGTGGCCGCCTCGTTCGGCCTGGCTGCCGCGCTGTCGGTGGTGGTGCTGGGCGATGAAAGCGGCTACCTGTCTTCAGAGCACCAGAAGATGAAGCTGGCCTCGATCGAGGCGATGTGGGATACCGAACCCGCGCCAGCCGCCTTCACGGCTTTCGGCTTTCCCGACAAGGCCGCGCGCGAGACCCATTACGCAGTCCATATTCCCTGGGTCATGGGCTTCATCGGCACGCGCTCGCTCAATACCGAAATCCCCGGCATCAACGACCTGGTGCATCGCACCGAGCAGTACGTGCGCGACGGCATCGTGGCCTATGACGCGCTGCAGGCCATCCGCGCTGCGCATCCGCCGCAGCAGCCGCCCGCCCAGGCCCGCGCCGTGTTCGAGGACAAGGGTGCCATGCTGGGCTATGCGCTGCTGCTCAAGCGCTATGTGGATGACCCGCGCCAGGCCACGGATGCGCAGATCCGCCAGGCTGCCTGGGACACTGTGCCTGCGGTGGGGCCGCTGTTCTGGAGCTTTCGCATCATGGTGGCGCTGGGCATGTTCTTCATCGTGCTGACGGCCACCTTCTTCTGGCTGTCGGCGCGCCGCCGGCTGGATGCCCATCCCTGGCTGCTGAAGCTGGCGGTGTTTGCCATCCCGCTGCCCTGGATCGCTGCCGAATGCGGCTGGATCGTGGCCGAGGTCGGCCGCCAGCCCTGGATCATCGAGGGCGTGCTGCCTACGGCGCTGGCCGTCTCCAACCTGGGCGCGGCAACGCTGGCGCTGACGATTGCGGGCTTTGCCGCCATCTACACCGTGCTCTTCGTCATCGAGATGAAGCTCATGCTCAAGGCCATACGCAAGGGGCCCCATGAGGAGAGCGCGCCGCACCTGACCACTTATTTTCCGCTGATGCACCAACTCGCCCGCGGGCAGTGACCAAGGGAGATTGCAACCATGATTCTTCACGAACTGATCAGCTATGACGTGCTGCGCCTGCTGTGGTGGGGCCTGCTGGGCGTGCTGCTCATCGGCTTTGCCGTGACCGACGGGTTCGACCTGGGCGCAGCCGCGCTGCTGCCGGCCGTAGGCCGCACCGATGTGGAGCGCCGTGTCGTCATCAACAGCGTGGGTCCGGTCTGGGAGGGCAATCAGGTGTGGCTCATCCTGGGGGGCGGCGCCATCTTCGCGGCCTGGCCCCAGCTGTATGCCGTCTCGTTCTCGGGCTTTTACCTGGCCATGTTTGCCGTGCTGGTGGCGCTGATCCTGCGCCCTGTGGCCTTCAAGTTCCGCAGCAAGCACGAGGATGCCCGCTGGCGTGCCCGCTGGGATGCGGTGCTGTGCATGGCGGGCATTGTCCCGGCCCTGATCTTCGGCGTGGCCATGGGCAATGTGCTGCAGGGCGTGCCCTTTCGGCTGGCGCCCGACATGCGCATCTACTACGAGGGCACGTTCTTCGGCCTGCTCAACCCGTTTGCGCTGCTGGCCGGGCTGGTGTCGCTGGCCATGCTGCTGATGCATGGCGCTTCCTGGCTGATGTTCAAGACCGCCGGCGCGGTGGCCGCGCGCGCGCGCCGCTGCGGCATGGCTGCAGCCGTTGCTACCACGGCGCTGTTTGCGGCGGCGGGCGCATGGCTGGCCGGCATTGACGGCTACCACATCACCAGCGTGATCGACCCCTCGGGGCCGTCCAATCCGCTGTTCAAGACAGCGGCGCAGCAGGCAGGGGCCTGGTTTGCCAACTACCGGGTGCAGCCCCTGCTCTGGGCCGTTCCGGCACTGGGGCTGGCGCTGCCGCTGCTGGCGGCTCTGGGCATGTGGCTGCGCCGCGAGTGGCTGGCCCTGCTGTCCAGCGGCCTGGGCATTGCAGCCATCATCGCCAGCGTGGGCGCGTCCATGTTCCCCTTCATCCTGCCCTCGTCGCTGGACCCCGGGCACAGCCTCACGGTCTGGGACGCTTCATCCAGCCATCTGACGCTGTTCATCATGCTGGTGTGTGCGCTGATCTTCGTGCCCATCATCCTGGCCTATACCAGCTGGGTCTACAGCGTGCTGCGCGGCAAGGTCGATCCCATGGCCATCATCGAGGGCCGAGGCCATTCCTACTGAGCCGCAGGTGCGGCAAGCTTCAAGAAAGGAAACAACATGTGGTATTTCGCCTGGCTGCTCGGCCTGCCTCTGGCTGCTGCCTTTGCCGTGCTCAACGCAATGTGGTACGAGCTGATGGATGACGAGGCCACGCGCCGCGAGCTTGTCGCGCGCAACAGGCCTGCCAGCCACTGAGGCCCTGCCTCCGGCTCAGTCGCTGGCGTCGTCTGCCCTGGGGCGGCCTTTGCTGCCCGTGATGCGGTCCTTGAATTCCAGCAGGCGCGTCACGGCGGTGCCCATGCCCATCAGCTGCATGGCCGTCTCCGGCGACAGGCGCTGCACATCGTCGAACCAGTTCATCAGCCGGTCGATCAGTTCGTACATGTCGCGCATGCGCTGCTGGGCGTAGCGCTCTTGCTCGGTGGATGCCTCTTCGAGCATGGCCGCGCGCAGCATGGACTGGGTGGGCTCGATCTCGCGCCGGCGGCGCTCTTCGGCCAGTCGGCGGAAGATCTCCCAGACATCCTGGGGCGCCTCGAAGTATTCGCGCCGGTCGCCCGGCTGGTGGCGCAATTGCACCAGGCGCCAGGCCTGCAGTTCCTTGAGACCCATGCTTACGTTGGAGCGCGAGAACTCCAGGGTCTCGGCGATCTGGTCCGCGTTGAGCGGCTCGGGCGAAAGAAACAGCAGTGCGTAGATCTGGCCTACCGTGCGGTTGATGCCCCAGCGGCTGCCCATTTCGCCGAAATGCGAGACGAACTGCCGGTTCAACGCCGGAAGAGGATTGGATTGCGTCATGGCCAGCATTGTGCCTGGGCGTGCACGCCAGGGGATGTGGCGCCTGGGCCGCAGATGCGTCAGCCTTCTGCAAGAACTGCCCAAAAGGCGCACAATGGCGGCCTTGTCCGGGCCGTCTGTCCGCTGCCTGCCATCGCGGCCTGGCGCATCCCGGTTTGTTCCTTGTCCCGATTGCCGATTGCCCCCATGTCCCACGCAAGCCGCAGTGCCCTGATCGACTGCACCAAGGGTCTGGCCTGTGCCGCCATTGTCTGGCACCACCTCGCTTTCTACGGCCCCATGTCCGACGTTGCCCATCCGGCCGCGCCTGAACTCATCGACTGGCTCTATGAGTACGCGCGCATGGCTGTGCAGATTTTCCTGGTGCTCGGCGGCTATCTGGCGGCGGCCAGCCTGGCGCCGCAGGGTCAGGGACTGCCCGGCGACCCGATGGCCAGGATTGGGCGGCGCTTCGTGCGGCTGGTGGTGCCTTATGCGGTGGCCCTGGTCGTGGCCATCGTGGTGTCGGCAGCCGTGCGGCCCTGGTTCGACCATGACTCCGTGTCCGGCGAGCCGGGCCTGGCCCAGTTGCTGGCCCACGCCTTGCTGCTGCAGAGCATCGTGGGCGAGGAGTCGCTGTCCGCTGGCGTCTGGTATGTGTCCATTGACTTTCAACTGTTCGCCTTGACGGTGCTGCTGCTGGCTGGCGTGCGCCGTGGCACGGCCGTGCTGGCACGGCGCTTTGGCGAGCAGGCGCTGCGGCGCTGGTGGCCCTGGGCCCTGAGCGGCGCGCAGGCCCTCGTGGTAGGCGGTGTGGCCGCCTCGCTGCTGGGCTTCAATCTCGATGCGCAGTGGGATGTCTGGGCGCTATATTTTTTTGGTGCTTACGGCTTGGGCATGATGGCCTATTGGGCTGCACAGGCGGACCGGTCCTCGACCGCCTGGTGCTGGTCGCTGCTGATCGTGGCCCTGGTGGTGGCAGCGCTTTCGGTGCAATGGCGCGACCGCATCGCGCTGGCCGGCATCTCGGCACTGGCCCTGGTAGCGGCCATGCGCAGCCCCGCGCTTGCGCAATGGCAGGGCTGGCAGCCGCTGCGCCGCCTCGGCACGATCTCGTATTCTGTGTTTCTTGTGCATTTTTCGGTCTGCCTGCTCGTGAATGCCGTGGAAAGCCATTTCTGGCCACAGTCCGTGCCTGCCGCCATGCTGGGCATGCTGTTGGCGTTCGTGCTGTCGATTGCTGCCGGCCATCTGCTGTATGAGCGCGTGGAGCGCCATGTGCCGACCTGGCATGTGGCGCTGCGCTGGCAGGCCGGGCTGGTGGGCACAGGCCTGCTCGCCGCCTTGCTGGCCGGCCTGCGCTGACAGGTCCTGGCGCACAAGCGGCGCAAGCGCCTTTCCCCGTGGAACAATGCGATCCTTTACGGCATCGCGCCGGATAGACATGCCTGGGGCGCAGCCCCGGTTGCGGGGGAATCAGGATGTGGGAGTGTGCAGAGCTGGCCAGCTCCATGATGCGCAGGCAGGCGCAGTGGGATGCGCTGGACCATGCCATGGCAATCGCGGAATTCGATGTGGATGGCGTGCTGCGCCATGCCAACGACAATTTCCTGGCCTTGCTCAAGCTCACGCGGGAGGCCGCGCTTGGCAGGCATCACAGTGTTTTTTGCGTGCCCGCCTATGCGGACAGTGCCGAGTACCGCGACTTCTGGCCCCGGCTGCGTGATGGCAAGCCCTGCACGGGCCTGATAGAGCGCGTGTGCAGCGATGGCAGCCATTGCTGGCTGGATGCGTCTTACACGCCGGTGCGTGACGCCTCAGGACAGGTCTGCCAGATTCTCAAGATTGCCACGGATATCACGCAACGCTTCCTGCGTGAACAGGCGCAGAAGGCGCACCTGCAGCGCCTGTCCCTGGTGGCCGATGCCAGCGATACCGCCATCATCATCAGCGACAGCGATTCGCGCATCGTCTATGCCAACAAGGGCTTCACGCGCATGTTCGGCTGGCAGCCCGAAGAAGTGCTGGGCCAGCAACCCATCGCACTGCTGGCGCCGCGCATGAAGCCCGCTTTCGTCACGGACTACCGCGAGGCCCTGCGCAGGGGTCATACCGTGGAGCGCGAGGAAATCGTGGGCAGCAAGCACGGGCGGCGCTACTGGGTGAAAGTCATGAGCAACCCCGTCAGCGACCCGGATACCGATGGCTGGCAGCACACCGTGACCACGCTGACCGATATCACCAGCGCCAAGATGCATGAGGTGCTGCAGCGCCGCGTGCTGGAGGCCATGGTGCGTGAGAGCCCCCTGGCGGATGTGCTGGAGCAGGTCTGCCGCGAAGTCGAGCGCATTGCACCAGAAATCAGTGCCTGTATCCAGTGCGTGGATGAACGGGGCCTGATGCAGCCCCTGGCCGGTCCGAGCCTGCCATCGGACTACCGCCGCCAGCTGCAAGGCATTCCCATTGGCCCGCAGGCGGCATCCTGTGGCACGGCGGCCTGGCGCAATGAGTCTGTCTGCGTGGACGACATCGCCACCGATCCTCTGTGGGAAGCGCACCGGCACTGCATTCTGCCGCTGGGCTATGTGGGCTGCTGGTCCACCCCCATACGTGACAGCCAGGGGCGTGCGATCGGCAGCTTTGCGTTCTACTTCAGGCGCCCGCGCATCCAGGCTGACCAGTTGTTCCACCAGCTCATGGTCGATGTCTGTGTGCATTTGTGCGCTCTGGCGCTGGAGCGCGAGCTTGCGCGCAAGCGCATCCGCCAGCTGGCGTTCTATGACGCGCTGACCGGCCTGCCCAATCGCAGCCTGCTGCAGGCCAAGGCCGAGCAGGCCATTGCCTCGGCCCAGCGCAACAGCCAGCCGCTGGCCGTGCTGTATGTGGATCTGGACCGCTTCAAGCAGGTCAATGAATCGCTGGGCCATCCGGCAGGCGATGAGCTGTTGCGCCAGATCGCCAACCGGCTGCGCAGGGGGATCCGGTCCTCGGACATCGCCGGCCGGATGCTGGGTGATGAATTCGTCGTGGTGCTGCCGCAAAGCGATGCTGACCAGGCTTCGGACATGGCAGAGCGGCTGCTGGCGCTGCTGGGCGAGTCCATGGCTGCGGCAGGCAAGCCCGAGATGGGCCTGTCTGCCAGCATCGGCATCGCCATGTTTCCTGGCGATGGCCACGACATGGAAACCCTGCTGCACCGTGCCGACATGGCCATGTACCAGGCCAAGAGCAGCGGCCGTGGCTGTCTGCGGTTTTTCAGCAGCGAAATGAACCAGCAGGCCCAGGAACGCATGGTGCTGGAGAGCGCGCTGCGCCATGCCATCGAGCAGGGGCAGTTGCATCTGCATTACCAGCCGCAGGTGGATCTGCGCACCGGCACGCTCTACGGCGTGGAGGCCCTGGCACGCTGGACACATGCGCAGATGGGCGAAATTTCGCCAGGGCGCTTCATCCCTCTGGCCGAGGAGTGCGGGCTGGTTGCCGACCTGGGCAACTGGGCCCTTCAGGAGGCCTGCCGCCAACTCGCCGCCTGGCGTGCCCAGGGGCTCAACGTGCCGGCAGTTTCCGTCAATCTGTCGCCAACCAGCTTTCACCATCTTGATCTGCCGTACAGGGTGGCCGACACGCTGCAACGCAATCATCTGGCGCCGTGTGATCTGACGCTGGAGCTGACTGAAAGCGTGTTGCTCGACACACACCCGAGCACGATGAAAACCATCGCCGAAGTCCATGCCAAGGGCATACGCTTGTCCATGGATGACTTTGGCACGGGCTACTCCAGCCTCAGCTACCTGCGGCGCCTGCCAGTCAGCGAACTCAAGCTGGACCGCAGCTTTGTCGCAGACCTGGAAACCAATGAAGCAGCGCGTGCGCTGAGCGCGGCCATCCTGGGCATCGGCAAAAGCCTGAATCTGACCGTGGTGGCCGAAGGCGTCGAGACCGCACAGCAAAACCGGCTTCTCGGCGAACAGGGCTATCCGGTGGCGCAGGGCTATCTTTTCGAGAGGCCGCTGGCGCCGCAGGACTTCGCGGCATGGCTGCGTGGCAAGGACTGTGGCCAGGGTGGCGCATAGGCCAGCGCTCCTGCCGAGCGCGGCGCCTGCTCAGCGGTGCAGCTCGCCCGCGCTCTCCGGCTGGAAGTCGATGCCATCCACCCGCACCGTGACCTGGCCCGTGGGGCTGGCCATACAAAATTCATCGCCCACGCTCAGGCCCAGCAGCGCAATGCCCACAGGGGCAAACACCGAAACCTTGTCGGCGCTGCCATCCATGTCGCGAGGGTAGACCAGGGTCAGGGTATTGCTCTTGCCCGATTCCAGCAGCGTGCAGCGCACGGTGGAGTTCATGGTCACCACATTGGCGGGCATCTCCTGCGGATCGAGCACATCGGCCCGGTCCAGCTCGGCCTCCAGCGCTTCGCGGCCCGCAAAGCTGCCCGGCTGCTTGTCCAGCAGCGCTTCAATGCGCTCCAGGTCCAAGGACGACAAAATGATGTGGGGCTTGCGCTCCATGGAGACTCCCTTGCATGGCTGCGCAGCTGAGGCCCAGTGCCGCAGCTGCGCTCAAACGGACAAAAGCCCGGGCAACGGGGTTGTCCGGGCCAAGGCTTGTAACGAAGAAGCACCAAATTGGTGCGATAGAGCCATTGTGCAGGCTCTGGCGCCATCTGCCAAGCGATCCCGCACGGCGCAGTGCGGATTGGCGGTCCCTGCGCGTCAGGCCGCCAGTTGCTGCGCGTGATGGCGCAGATGGTCATCGATGAAGGATTGGATGAAGTAGTAGCCGTGGTCGTAGCCGCCGTGGCGGCGCAGCGTCAGTGGCTGGCCCACCTGGGCGCAGGCGGCCTCGAAGGCCTCGGGCAGCAGCTGCTTTTCGATCAGGAACTTGTCGGCCAGGCCCTGGTCCACCAGAATGCCGCCGGGGTAGGGCGCATGGGACTGCGCGGCCATCAGGCAACTGGCGTCATGGGCTTGCCAGGTCTTGCGGTCCTCGCCCAGGTAGCCCGCGAAGGCCTTCTGGCCCCAGGGGCAGTGGATGGGGTTGGCGATGGGGGCGAAGGCCGACAGGCTCTTGAAGCGGCCTGGGTGGCGCAGGGCCAGCGTGAGTGCGCCATGGCCGCCCATGGAGTGGCCGAAGATGCCCAGCCGCGCAGGGTCGATGGGCAGGCGCGCTGCGGCCAGCGGCAGCAGCTCATGCAGCAGATAGCTTTCCATGCGCCAGTGCAGCGCCCAGGGAGCCGCCGTCGCGTCCAGATAAAAGCCGGCGCCCACGCCGAAGTCCCAGGCATCGGCCTCGCCCGGCAAGCCCGCGCCGCGCGGGCTGGTGTCCGGGGCGATCAGCGCCAGGCCCAGCTCGGCCGCCAGGCGCTGGGCGCCAGCCTTGACCATGAAGGTTTCCTCGGTGCAGGTCAGCCCGGCCAGATAGAGCAGGGCAGGCACCTTCTCGCCGGCCAGGGCCTGGGGCGGCAGAAAGACCGAGAACTTCATGTTCAGGCCGATCTCGGTGGAGAAGTGCTCGTAGAAGCGCTGTGCACCGCCAAAGCAGGCATGCGCATTCTTGAGTTCGAGGGGCGGGAGTGCGGACATGGTGTTCCTCAAAAACGGAAAGGGCTGCGGGCGCCCCGCAATGGAGCGCTCGCAGCCGGCTGGCAAGCGTCAGTAGACGACCACGGAGCGGATGGACTTGCCCTCGTGCATCAGATCGAAAGCCTCATTGATCTGCGGCAGGCCCATGGTGTGCGTGACAAACGGTGCCAGCTGAATCTCGCCGTTCATGGCCTGCTCGACCATGCCTGGCAGCTCGCTGCGGCCCTTGACGCCGCCGAAGGCCGTGCCCATCCACTTGCGGCCCGTGACCAGCTGGAAGGGGCGCGTGGAGATCTCCTGGCCCGCACCGGCCACGCCGATGATCACCGACTGGCCCCAGCCACGGTGGGCGCACTCCAGCGCGGCGCGCATGACGTTGACATTGCCGATGCACTCGAAGCTGTGGTCCACCCCCCAGCCCGTCATCTCGACGATGACCTGCTGGATGGGCTTGTCGAAGTCCTTGGGATTGATGCAGTCGGTGGCGCCGAAGGTCTGGGCCAGATCGAACTTGGAGGGGTTGGTATCGATGGCAATGATGCGGCCGGCCTTGGCCAGCTTGGCGCCCTGGATCACGGCCAGGCCGATGCCGCCCAGGCCGAACACGGCCACGGTATCGCCTTCCTGGACCTTGGCCGTGTTCTTGACGGCGCCCAGGCCTGTGGTCACGCCGCAGCCCAGCAGGCACACCTGCTCGGGGTTGGCGTCGGGGTGGATCTTGGCCAGAGAAACTTCGGCGACCACGGTGTACTCGCTGAAGGTGGAGCAGCCCATGTAGTGGTAGATGGGCTGGCCGTTGTAGGAAAAGCGCGTTGTCCCGTCAGGCATCACGCCCTTGCCCTGTGTGGCGCGCACGGAAACGCACAGATTGGTCTTGCCGCTCTTGCAGAACAGGCATTCGCCGCATTCGGCGGTGTACAGCGGGATCACATGGTCGCCTGGCTTGACGCTGGTCACGCCCTCGCCGACCTCGACGACGATGCCCGCTCCCTCATGGCCGAGCACGACGGGAAACAGGCCTTCGGGATCATCACCCGACAGGGTGAAAGCGTCGGTGTGGCAGACGCCGGTGTGTGTGATCTTGATCAGCACCTCGCCCTTTTGCGGAGGGGCCACGTCGATTTCTACGATCTGCAGGGGTTCTCCCGCCTTGAAGGCGACGGCGGCTTTGGATTTCATGGGCGTATCTTTCGCTGAGGGGTGACACAGGAGCATGCCGCAGGCGCGCTCCGCGAAGCCTTGAATGTAGGCCATGGCGGCGGCAGGCAGGCATTTCATGGCCGCTGCGTCAGGTGATATGTCCGAATCCGATGGGTATGGCGGCGGGCGGCCGCAACGCGGCTATAGTCCGGCCACTCCAACCGCCTGACCCTTGCCTTTTCCATGGACCACCGCCACGCCAGCGCCCACCGCATCGACCTTGTTGTCTATCCCGGCTTCAAGGCGCTGGAGGCCATAGGCCCGATGTCGGTCTTCGACTATGCCAACGTGCACCTGCGCGCGCGCGGGCAAAGCGATGGCTACGAGGTGCGCGTGGTTTCGCAGCACCGGGGTTGCGTGCGCTCCGACACGCTGATGTCGCTGGAGGCCACGCATACGCTGGCCGAACTGGAAGCCTCGGGCACGGGCTGCACCGTGGTCGTGGTCGGCTCGCGCCATATCGAGCAGGTGCTGGGCGGCTCGGGCGCACTGGTGGCCTGGCTGGGCCGTGTGGCGCCGCGCGTGCAGCGGCTGATTGCGCTGTGCTCGGGCAGCTTTTTTCTGGCCGAGGCGGGGCTGCTCGATGGCCGGCGCGCTGCCACCCACTGGAGCGTGACAGCGCTGCTGGCCCAGCGCCACCCGCGCGTGCAGGTCGATGCCGATGCCATCTACCTGCGCGAGGAAATCCGCGACGGCGAGGGCAGCCGCCAGCTGTGGACCTCGGCGGGCGTGACGGCCGGCATCGATCTGGCGCTGGCCGTGGTCGAGCAAGACTTCGGCCATGCGCTGGCGCTGGAGGTGGCGCGGGATCTGGTCATGTACCTCAAGCGCCCCGGAGGGCAGTCCCAGTTCAGCGTGCCGCTGGCCGCCCAGGCTGCGCACCATGGCGGCGTGCAGGCCGTGCAGCAGTGGGTGATGGCCCATCTGGCCGAGCCGCTGACGCTGGCGCAAATGGCCGCGCAGGCCCACATGAGCGAGCGCCATCTGCGCCGTGTCTTTCAGCAGGAAACGGGCCAGAGCCCCACGGCCTTTGTCGAAAGCGCACGCCTGGAGGCCGCCAAGCAATTGCTGGAGAACCAGGCCCACCTGCCACTCAAGACCGTGGCCGCGCGCGTGGGCCTGGGCTCGGAGCAGGCGCTGCGCCACCTGTTCGTGCGGCACCTGGGCATCACTCCTGTGGCCTATCGCGACCGGTTCGGCGGGCGCGGCGGTGCGGGCGCGATCTGAGGCGCTCATTTTTTGCCGCCGGGCCGCCCCAAGGCAAAAAAGCGGTCCCCTCGGGGGGCAGCGGACCTTGCGCAGCTAGGGGTGCGTGGGGGCGGTTTTTCCGGCGCGCAGCTTGTCTTTCTTGCTGGGGCGGCGGCCCTTGATGCCGCCATTGCCGTCCTGTGCCACCGGAGGCGGCGGCACGGGGTCGGTGGGCTCGAAGCCCGGCAGTTGCTCCAGCGGCAGGTCCAGTTGGTTGCGCTTGCAGATCAGCTTCCAGTGCGCCTGGTCTGCCGGCGTCACGAAGCTGATGGCGGTGCCGGCCTCGCCGGCGCGGCCCGTGCGACCGATGCGGTGCACATAGTCTGCCGCCGAGCGGGGCAGGTCATAGTTGACGACCAGTGGCAGCTGGGCGATGTCGATGCCGCGCGCTGCCAGGTCGGTGGTGATCATCACCTGCCAGCGCTTGGCCTTGAAGTCGGCCAGCGCCTCCTTGCGCGCGCCCTGGCTCAGGTCGCCATGGAAGGCTGTGGCAAATACGCCCGCCTTGTAGAGTTTGGCAGCCACCAGCTCGGCCGTGTGGCGCGTGGCCACGAAAACCAGAGCCCTCTCCAGCGTGGCAGGGTCGGTGCCTGGCGCGGCATCGCGCTGCACCAGCTGGCGCAGCAGCTGGGTGCGGCGCGCACGGTCCACCGCGATGGCGCGCTGGGTGATGGTGCCGGGGCTGGCGGCATCCTGGCCCTCGGCGGCATCGACGCGGGCCTGCACGGGGTCGTGCAGCAGGCTGGCGGCCAGCGACTGCACGGCCTCGGGATAGGTGGCCGAAAACAGCAGCGTCTGGCGCTGGCGCGGCAGCAGGGCCAGCACGCGCTGCAGTTCATCCTGGAAGCCCAGGTCCAGCAGGCGGTCGGCTTCGTCCAGCACCAGGTGGCGCACGGCCGACAGGCGCACGGCGTTGTGCTCCACCAGATCCAGCAGCCGGCCCGGCGTGGCCACGAGAAAGTCGGCGCTGCCGCGCAGCATCATCATTTGCGGGTTGATGGACACGCCGCCGTAGACCACACCGATGCGCGGCGGCTGTTTGAGGGCGCGGCTGAGGTCGGACAGCGTCTCGCCGACCTGCTGCGCCAGCTCGCGCGTGGGCACGACGATCAGCGTGGCCAGCGTGCGCACGAAGCCACCGTGCTGCCTGCTGCCGTCCAGCCAGCGCTGCAGCAGAGGCAGCAGGTAGGCCGCTGTCTTGCCCGAGCCCGTGGGTGCGCAGGCCCAGAGGTCGCGGCCCGCGAGCACGGGGGCGATGGACTGGGCCTGTATGGGGGTGGGATCGGCAAGGCCCAGGTCTGGGAGGCTGGCGGCCAGCGCCGGGCTCAGGCCAAGGGAGGCAAAGGTCATGGTGTGCAGAAAGAGCAGGGGCCGAAAGCCCGGCCGGGCAGGCATTGTCCGCGAAACCACGCGGCTGCGTGCAACAGGGGACTTGCCCGCAGCCTTGGCCTGGCACCTTTGCAGGGAGCTGGTTCAGAAGTCCAGCGAGTAGCCTACGGTCAGCGTGCGGCCGCGTCCCGCGAAGTAGCGCATGGGTTCGGCCAGCGCGCTTTGCGAGTAGTAGCTGATGTAGTCGCGGTTGAGCACATTGGCGACGGCCAGCCGCACGGTGCCCTTGGGCAGTCGGTAGCTCAGGCTGGCGTCCACCAGCGTATAGCCGCTGAAATTGCGGGCCGGATCATCGAAGTTGCGCCGCAGTGCATGCTGCACCTGCACGAAAGAGGACAGGCGCTCATTCCACTGCGCCGTCCAGGTCGCCATGATGCGGTCGGGCGCGACGTTCAGTCCGTCCAGGCGCGCATCCAGGCTGCCGTTGCCGTCGCTGTCATAGCGGCCCCGGGTATGCACATAGGACAGCCGTGCACGGTGGGCGCGGTTGAAGCGGTAGCCAAGGCTGGTTTCCAGTCCGTCGATGCGGTTCTTCTCGCGCGCCAGCATGAAGGCATCGTTGACGCGGATGACGCGCGTGCCGTAGTCGGAGGCTGATCGGAACAGGCTGGCTTCGGCATCCCAGTCGCCTTCCCTGAAGCGCGTACCCACTTCAAGACTCTTGGTCACGACAGGGCGCAGGCTCTGCATGTCGTCCACCTTCTGCCCCGGCGTATTGATGGCGCGCAGCACACGGCCCACATCCGGCATGCCGAAGCCTTCAGAGTAGCTGGCGTAGAAGTTCCAGGCCTTGCTGGCCTCCAGCACCAGGCCCAGGTTGTAGAGCGTATCGTTGAATTGCAGCGTGCCGCCCTGCACGGGCACGCGGTTGTAGCGCGCCAGCGTGGAGTAGGAGTCGATGCGCAGGTCCGCATACTCGCGGCGCACGCCGGCATGCAGCGTCAGCGGCTCCCAGGGCCTGTATTCGCCCTGGACGAACAGCGAGAGGTTGCGGTACTCGGATTCGGGCACATAGGTGCGGCCCGTGCCGTACAGGTCCTGCTTGCCCTTGTCGATCAGCGTGTCGAAGCCCGTGGTCAGCTTGAGGCGGCGCTGCAGCAGGTCGGCCTTGGTCAGCGTGACCTTGCTGCCGAACTTGGAGGACACGGCGCGAGACTGGTCATACAGCGTGCCCACGGGCGCAATGCGCGCGTCCTGGAAAGTGGCCGAATTGTCGGCGCCGAACAGGCCCTCGAAGTCCTGGTGAAAGACCATGGCCGACAGCTCCATGCCGGCCAGGTCATAGTGGTTGTAGCTCAGGCCCGTGGTCCAGACCTTGTTCCAGGGCGGCGTGCCTTCGGGCCTGCCGCGCACCGATGTCGTGGGAATGCCCAGCGCGCGGTCGCCGGCCACGGCGGTGTAGCCGGCCTGGGATTTGATCTGGTAGCGGTTGACGGACAACTGCAGGCGCTGGTTGTCGTCCAGCCAGTAGCCGAGCTTGCCCATCAGGTCGTAGCTGCGCGAGTCCATCAGGTCGCCCTGGGTGTTGTCCGCACCGATGGAGCGTCCCCTGGCGTCACGGTACAGACCCTGGTCTTCGGCAGCGATCGAAAACAGGTAGTCCAGCCGGTCCTTGCGGCCACTGACGCGGTAGCTGCTCTTGTAGCCCATCACTTCGCCGCGAATGCCCGAGGTGGGCATGCTGGCCTGCACGTCCACATGCTGCTCGAAGGCGCCATTGGCTGGGCGCTTTGTGATCAGGTTGATCGTGCCGCCCGTGGCGCCCAGTCCGTTGATGGCATTGGCGCCTTGCACCACCTCGATGCGTTCGAGCATGGAAAAATCGATGGTATGCGCCTCCCGCCCCGTGGGGCGGATGGGGTTGGACTGCGGAATGCCATCGATCAGGACCAGAGGCGTGCGCCCGCGCAGCGTCTCGCCGCTGCCGTTCATCTTGCCCCGGCTCGGGGTATAGGACGGGATGAGGTTGCTCAGAACGTCCGAGGAGTTGGTGGACAGTGCGAGCTGGCGCTCGATATCGGCCTGGCCGAAGACCTGCACGGTCTGAGGCGCCTTGCCCGCCTCGATGTTGGAGCGCGAGGCGGCGACCACCACGGCCTCCAGCACCTGGCCATCGTGCGGCGCTGCTGCGGCTGCTGCTGCAGGCGCTGGCGTGGCTGGCGCGGGCTGCTCGGGCGAGGCTGCAGGGGCTGCTGCTGCTTTGGGGGCGGATGCTGCCACCGGAGCCAGCAGGTAGCCTTCTGCCGTTTTCTGGATGGCATAGCCCGTACCGTGCAGCAATTGCGCAAACCCGTCGTCCACGCTGTAGCGCCCGTCCAGGCCCTGCGTGCGCAGTGCGGCGATCTGGCGGGCATCTGCCACCAGGGCGACACCTGCCTGCTGGGCAAAACGGTTGAGCGCCGCCGCCAGCGGCCCGGCGGGAATGCTGTAGTGCAGGGAGGCTGCGGGCATGGCCTGGGCATGCAAGGCGGGGCAGGCCAGGGCCAGGGCGGCGCAGATGGCCAGTGGGGTAAAGCAGCCGCGCGGGCTGCGACGCATGGGCTTGCGCATGGGAACGGATCCTTGGTTCATTGCTTCATTGCCATTGACGAACCAGGCGCCGGAAACCGGAACCCCAGGCCAGAAAATTTCTCGAAAATCGTCAGGATGCCGGCTGCAGGTCGATCCAGACCCATCGCCCCGCCAGCGAGCGCACACGCATTTCAGGGAAATTGCGCTGCAGCAGGCGCAGCGCCCTGGCCGTATCGTCCAGCGGCAGCACGCCCGAGATGCGCAACTGCGACAGGGCCTGGCGGTCAAAGCGCATGGGCCCAGGGTGGTGGCGCGCCAACTGGTCCAGTACCTCGGGCAGGGGGCGGTCATCGACGACCAGCTGATGCTGGCGCCAGCCTTGCTCCACGCCGCCGATGTCCAGCGTCTCCAGCACCACCCGGCCGCCGCTGTCCATGTGCAGGCGCTGTCCTGCCTGCACGATGGTGGCTCCGGCGCCCTGGGGCTGCTGGCCGCCGGGCTGCACGGCCACGCGCGACTCCAGCATCTCCAGCGTCATGCCTGCGTCGTCATAGCGGACCACGAAGCGCGTGCCCAGCGCGCGGATGCTGCCCAGCGGCGTCTGCACGTAGAAAGGGCGTGCAGCGTCCCGGGCCACATCGACCAGCAGACTGCCGCGCACCAGCTCGACCACGCGGCTGGACTTATCGAAATGCCAGTTGATGGCGCTGAGGCCGCTGAGCGTAACCACCGAGCCATCGTCCAGCCTGTGCTGTACCCACTGTCCGCTGTGGCTGCGCAGGTCGGCCAACAGATGGGCTGGCGGATGGCTGTGCACAGCCAGCCACGACGGTATTGCCAGCGCCAGTACCAGGGCCAGCGATCCGCCCAGGCGCGCGGCGGTGCGGCGTCTGCGTGACTGGCGCTCTCTGGCATGAGCTGCGTCCAGCGCGGCATGCGCTGCATGGCCGTCGCCGCCCGCGCCCTGGCCGATCTGGCGCACCTGGGCGACGAATGCCTGCAGGCGCTGCGCGGCCTGGGCATGGCTGGGGTCGGCGGCCTGCCAGGCATCGAAGCCCAGGCGCGCGGCCTCGCGCTCGTCGGCATCCTCGCTGTCGAGCCGCACCAGCCAGGCAGCCGCCTGCTCTGCCACACGGGCTGCCGTGGATGAGTGGGGCGTCATTTCAGCCACCAAGAGTGCCGTGGCAGTGCGCCAGGGCCTGGATCAGGTACTTTTGCACCATCCTGGTCGAGACGCCGAGCTGCAGCGCTGCCGCCGCATGCGTGTGGCCTTCGAGGTAGCACAGCAAGAATGCCTGGCGTGCCTTGCCGGACAGGCCGTCCAGCGCGGCCTCGATCTGCATCAGGGCCTGCACGGTTTCCATCACATCCTGGGCCGATGGCGCGTGGGCGGCATGGGCCGAGGCCTGGGTCAGCTCCTGAAGATAGGCCTGCTCGATCAGCGTGCGCCGCGCCTGATCGATCAGCAGCCGCTTGGCCGTGGTGGCCAGATAGGCGCGCGGCTCGCGCAGGCCCAGCAGCGCGTCGCGCGAGCCCAGGATGCGCACGAAAGTGTCCTGCGCCACATCGGCTGCGTGGTGGCTGCAGCCGAGCTTGCGGCGCAGCCAGGCGAACAGCCAACCATGATGATCGCAATACAGCGTGCGTACCTGCTGCTGCATGGCCGTTTCCACGGCTGCCATAGCACTTCCCTCCCGGACCCGGACCAGTGAACGGCCATTGCCGGCCTATTCGAGAATGCTTCTCATTTTATAGATAGTGTGCCATCTGTGCCGTGCAGGGATGAAAAAAGCCCGCAGGCGCAAACCTGCGGGCTTCGGTGCGTGGCAGCCGGGCCATGGGGCCCGGGCCGGTATCAGCGCTGGCCGATGGGCTTGACGTCGCGGGCCACGGCGCCCGTGAACAGCTGGCGGGGACGGCCGATCTTGTACTCGGGGTCGGCCATCTGCTCGTTGAGCTGGGCGATCCAGCCCACGGTGCGGGCCAGGGCGAAGATGCCGGTGAACAGGTTGACCGGCACGCCGATGGCGCGCTGCACGATGCCGGAGTAGAAGTCCACGTTCGGGTAGAGCTTGCGCTGCACGAAGTAGTCGTCTTCCAGGGCGATCTTTTCCAGTTCCTTGGCCAGGGCGAACAGCGGATCCTTTTCCAGGCCCAGTTCGGCCAGCACTTCATTGCAGGTTTCCTGCATGAGCTTGGCGCGGGGATCGTAGTTCTTGTAGACGCGGTGGCCGAAGCCCATCAGCTTGACGCCGCTGTTCTTGTCCTTGACCTGCTGCATGAACTCGCCGACCTTGGCGACGCCGCCGTTGGCCTGCAGGTATTCCAGCATGTTCAGGCAGGCTTCGTTGGCGCCGCCGTGGGCCGGGCCCCACAGGCAGGCCACGCCGGCGGAGATGGCGGCGAAGGGGTTGGTGCCCGACGAGCCGCACAGGCGCACCGTGGAGGTGGATGCGTTTTGCTCGTGGTCTGCATGCAGGATGAAGATGCGGTCCAGCGCGCGCTCGACCACGGGGTTGACCTTGTACTCTTCGCAGGGGTTGCCGAACATCATGCGCATGAAGTTGCCGGCGTAGCTCAGGTCATTCTTGGGGTACATGTACGGCGCACCGATGCCGTACTTGTAGGCCATGGCGACCAGCGTGGGCATCTTGGCGATCAGGCGGATCGCGGCGATGTCGCGGTGCTCGGCGATGTTGATGTCCATGTTGTCATGGTAGAACGCCGACATGCCGCCGACCAGGCCGGTCAGCACGGCCATGGGGTGGGCATCGCGGCGGAAGCCGCGCAGGAAGAACTGCATCTGCTCGTTGACCATGGTGTGCTTGGTCACGCGCTCGACGAAGTCGGCCTTCTGGGCTTCGTTGGGCAGCTCTCCGTACAGCAGCAGGTAACAGGTTTCCAGGTAGTCGCAGTTCTTGGCCAGCTGCTCGATCGGGTAGCCACGGTACAGCAGCTCGCCCTTGTCGCCGTCGATGTAGGTGATGGCGGACTGGCACGAGGCAGTAGAGAGGAAGCCCGGGTCATAGGTGAACATGCCCGTTTGCGCGTACAGCTTTCGGATGTCCACCACGTCGGGGCCGACGTTGCCCTGGTAGACGGGCAGCTCGACGCTGGGGGCGCCGTTGCTGAAAGACAGCGTTGCTTTGTTGTCTGCGAGTTTCATTTCCAAACTTCCTTCTCTAGATTGCCTAGCTAGCCTACTTATAGGAGAGAACCGGGCTTGCGCTTGCGCACCAGTTCCAGCACTTCCCTGATTTCAGGGGTGTCGAATGCACCTTCAGGTTCCTTGCGGCGCAAGAAAAGGTCCATCAGGTCGTTGTCTGCCAGGTCCATCAAGGCAGACAGACCGCTCGCGTGTCTGTGCGTGAGCTGGTCTGCGTAGGTGGCGAAGAACTGCTCGATGAACAGGTCGTTCTCGACCAGGCCGCGCCGGCAGCGCCAGCGCAGCAGGTCCCGTTCGCGTTCTTCGAGCAGGGTATCCGTCATGGTCATCAGATGGCCCGGCGGACCATCAGTTCCTTGATCTTGCCAATGGCCTGCGTGGGGTTCAGGTGCTTGGGGCACACGTCCACGCAGTTCATGATGGTGTGGCAGCGGAAGAGGCGGTACGGATCTTCCAGGTTGTCAAGGCGTTCACCCGTGGCTTCGTCGCGGCTGTCCGCGATGAAGCGGTAAGCCTGCAGCAGGCCGGCCGGGCCCACGAACTTGTCGGGGTTCCACCAGAAGCTGGGGCAGCTGGTGGAGCAGCTGGCGCACAGAATGCACTCGTACAGGCCGTTGAGCTCTTCGCGCTCCTCGGGCGACTGCAGGCGCTCCTTGGAGGGGGAGGCGAAGCTGTCGTTTTGCAGGTAGGGCTTGATCGAGTGGTACTGCTTGAAGAACTGCGTCATGTCCACGATCAGGTCGCGGATCACGGGCAGGCCGGGCAGCGGCTTGAGAACGATGTCGCCCTTGAGGGTCTTCATGTTCGTCAGGCAGGCCAGGCCGTTCTTGCCATTGATGTTCATCGCATCCGAGCCGCACACGCCTTCACGGCAGGAGCGGCGGAACGAGATGGACGGGTCCATCGCCTTGAGCTTGACCAGGGCATCCAGCAGCATGCGCTCATGGCCGTCGAGCTCGACCTCGACGGTCTGCATGTAGGGCTTGGCGTCCTTGTCCGGGTCGTAGCGGTAGATCTTGAAAGTGCGCTTCATGTGTCTGTTCTCTCGTGGGCTGCTGGATTAGAACGTGCGGACCTTGGGCGGCACGCTGTCCACCGTGAGGGGCTTGAGGTTCACCGGCTTGTATTCCAGGCTGTTGGTGGCGCTGTACCACAGGGTGTGCTTGAGCCATTCCTTGTCGTTGCGGCCCAGCGGGAACTCGGCGTGGTCGGCAGGATGCTCGTAGTCGTACACGGTGTGGGCGCCGCGGCATTCGTGGCGTGCGGCAGCCGAGATCATGGTGGCCTGTGCCACTTCGATCAGGTTGTCCACTTCCAGCGCTTCCATGCGGGCAGTGTTCCAGACCTTGGACTTGTCCTTGAGGGTCACGGAGCCCACACGCTCGCGGATGGCGTTGATCTTGGTGACGCCTTCGTCCATGCCCTTTTGCGTGCGGAACACGCCGGCATGCTGCTGCATGGCCGAGCGGATGTCGCCGGCCAGGTCCTGGGCGTAGGTGCCTTCCTTGGACTCGTCGAGCTGGTTCAGGCGTGCCAGGGTGCGGTCGGAGCCGTCAGCCGGCACGGCCTTGTGGTCGCCGAAGCCGCCCACGTACTGCACGATGTGCTTGCCGGCCGACTTGCCGAAGACCAGCAGGTCCAGCAGCGAGTTCGTGCCCAGGCGGTTGGCGCCGTGCACCGACACGCACGAGCATTCGCCCACGGCATAGAGGCCGTTGACCACATTGTTCTGCTGGCCGTCCCACACCACGACCTGGCCGTTGATGTTGGTCGGGATGCCGCCCATCTGGTAGTGGATGGTGGGCACCACGGGGATCGGCTCCTTGGTGATGTCCACGTTGGCGAAGTTGTGGCCGATCTCTTCCACGGAGGGCAGGCGCTTGCGGATGGTGTCGGCGCCCAGGTGGTCGAGCTTCATCAGGATGTAGTCCTTGTTGGGACCGCAGCCGCGACCTTCCTTGATTTCCTGGTCCATGGAGCGGGACACGAAGTCGCGCGGTGCCAGGTCCTTCAGGGTGGGCGCATAGCGCTCCATGAAGCGTTCGCCTTCGCTGTTGAGCAGGATGGCGCCTTCGCCGCGGCAGCCTTCGGTCAGCAGCACGCCCGCGCCGGCCACGCCGGTGGGGTGGAACTGCCAGAACTCCATGTCCTGCAGCGGGATGCCTGAGCGTGCAGCCATGCCCAGGCCGTCACCGGTGTTGATGAAGGCATTGGTCGATGCCTGGAAGATGCGGCCTGCGCCGCCTGTGGCCAGCAGCACGGCCTTGGCGTGCAGCTCATACAGGTCGCCGGTTTCCAGTTCGATGGCCGTGACGCCGACCACATCGCCCTGGGTGTTGCGGATCAGGTCCAGCGCCATCCACTCCACGAAGAAGTTGGTCTTGGACTTGACGTTCTGCTGGTACAGCGTGTGCAGCATGGCGTGGCCGGTGCGGTCAGCTGCTGCGCAGGCGCGCTGCACGGGCTTTTCACCATAGTTGGCGGTGTGGCCGCCGAAAGGACGCTGGTAGATGGTGCCGTCGGGGTTGCGGTCGAACGGCATGCCGAAGTGTTCCAGCTCGATCACGACGTTGGGCGCTTCGCGGCACATGAACTCGATGGCATCCTGGTCGCCGAGCCAGTCGGAGCCCTTGATGGTGTCGTAGAAGTGGTAGTGCCAGTTGTCCTCGCTCATGTTGCCCAGCGAGGCGGAGACGCCGCCCTGCGCCGCCACGGTGTGCGAGCGGGTGGGGAAGACCTTGGACAGCGAGGCCACGGACAGGCCGGCGCGCGACAGTTCCAGCGCAGCGCGCAGGCCGGAGCCGCCCGCGCCGACGATGACGACGTCAAACTTGCGCTTGGTGATGTTTGCTTTGGAGTAGCTCATTCTTAACCTTCAATCGTGGAGATCTAGTCTCTATCAGATACGCCACAGGATCTGGAAGCCCCAGCCTGCGCAGCCGACCAGCCAGACCAGGGTGAACACGTTCAGCGCCAGGCGCAGGCCCACGGGCTTGACATAGTCCATCCAGATGTCGCGCACGCCGACCCAGACGTGCCAGGTCAGGGAGACGATCACGCCGAAAGTCAGGAACTTCATCCACTGAGGGGCGAAGATGCCTGCCCACAGGTCATAGCCGACAGAGCCGGTGCTGAAGATCAGCTTGGCCAGCAGCACGACGGTGAACAGTGCCATCAGCACGCCGGTGACGCGCTGCACCATCCAGTCGCGGATGCCGTAGTGCGCACCAACTACGGTGCGCTTGGAGCCGTAATTCACGGACATGGTTCTTTTTCCTTATCGTGAGGGAGGAGAGGGCAGCGATCAGTACAGGCCGAACAGCTTGGCACCCAGCACCAGGGTCAGGCCGATGCTCAGCGCCAGCACGGTCAGGGCAGAGGACTTGCCGAACTGCTTGTTGACAGCGTGGTGGTTGACATCCATGAAGATGTGGCGCAGGCCTGCGCAGAAATGGTGCAGGTAGGCCCAGATCAGCGCCAGGCACACGAGCTTGAGGAACCAGCCCATGGGGCCTGCGAAGACTGCAGTGAAGCCGTCGAAGGAAATCTCCGAGGTCAGCGATGCGTCCAGCATCCACAGGATGAAGGGCAGCAGCAGGAACATCAGCAGGCCGCTGACGCGGTGCAGGATGGAGACGAAACCTGCCGGCGGCAGCCGGTACGTCGGAACGTCGTTGAAGAGGTTGATGTTGCGGAACTCTGGTCGCTGTTTCGCTTGTTCAGTCATGGCAGGGTACTTTCGTGGATGTAACTGCTTCGTAATCGCTCGGGGTGGCGATGCAAAATTCTATTGCAATGCAATAAAAACAGCTTTGCCGGGAAATGCTTATTTTCGCCCGCTTCGCAGCGCAGCGCTGCGGTCAGCTCAACGCGTTGCGGTAGTGGTGTGTGTCTGTCCTGTACAAGCCGCGGCGTAACTCCATGGGAACATCGTTGTATGTGTAAGCGGTACGCTCCACACTGAGCAGGGGGGTGGAGCCGGCCACATCCAGCAGCGCAGCCTGTTCCGGCTCGGGCAGGACGGCGCGGATCTTCTCGTCGGCACGCACCATGCGCACGCCATAGTCGAGCTCGAACATGGCGTAGGTCGGGCCCTGGTAGGCAGACATCTGCTCGGCCGTCAGGCCCTTGAAGGCATGGCCGGGCAGCCAGATGTCTTCCAAAATAGTCGGGATTTCCGAGAAAGACAGCACGCGGCGCACATGCATGACGGCATCGCCGCTGCGCAACGACAGCACGCGGGCCACGTCGGCCGGCGCGCGCAGGCGGCGGCAGTCGATAATGCGGCGCTCGGCGCGGCCCTCGCCCTGTTGATCGCCTCCATCGGGGTGGAGCTTGAGGAAGCGGTACTGCACATGCTGCGCCGCGTGGGTGGCCACGAAAGTGCCCTTGCCCTGGCGGCGCATCACCAGGTTCTCCGCTGCCAGCTCGTCGATGGCCTTGCGCACCGTGCCCTGGCTCACCTTGAAACGCGCGGCCAGCTCCATTTCGCTGGGGATCAGTTCGCCAGGGCGCCATTCGCCAGCTTCCAGACTCTGCAGAATAAGGCCCTTGATCTGCTGGTACAGCGGGCTGAAGGCAGGCGTCGAGACGGCTGCGCCAGCGGCGGGCGTGGCAGGGTTGTCGGAAGCGGGCAAGGGCAGGGCTGGCATGGCGGTGTGTGCGGGGGGAGGGCCTCCGGCAGTGCGTTGAAATACATCGATACAGTCCGTCATCATATCTTATATAAGACATAAGACAAATTGACCGGGCTTCGAAATCGGCGGTACACTTCTGCGTTGTTTGCGGAGCACGGGCTGCTGGTTTCTGACGCTGGTGCAACCTGGCACCGATAACACCTGACTTTCACCCATTTCTGGAGTTTCACCATGAGCAAGAAGCCCGTTCGTGTCGCCGTCACCGGCGCCGCCGGCCAAATCGGTTACGCCCTGCTGTTCCGCATCGCCTCCGGCGAAATGCTGGGCAAGGATCAGCCCGTCATTCTGCAACTGCTCGAGATTCCTGACGAGAAGGCCCAGAACGCGCTCAAGGGCGTGATCATGGAACTCGAAGACTGCGCCTTCCCCCTGCTGGCCGGCATCGAAGCGCACTCCGACCCCCTGCAAGCTTTCAAGGACACCGACTACGCTCTGCTGGTCGGCGCCCGCCCCCGTGGCCCCGGCATGGAGCGTGCCGACCTGCTGGCCGCCAATGCGCAGATCTTCACGGCACAGGGCAAGGCACTGAACGCAGTGGCCTCGCGCAACGTCAAGGTGCTGGTCGTCGGCAACCCCGCCAACACCAATGCCTACATCGCCATGAAGTCGGCTCCGGACCTGCCGGCCAAGAACTTCACCGCCATGCTGCGCCTGGACCACAACCGCGCGGCCTCCCAGCTGGCTGCCAAGGCTGGCTTCAAGGTCGGTGACATCAAGAAGCTGACCGTCTGGGGCAACCATTCGCCCACGATGTACGCCGACTACCGCTTCGCCACCGTCAACGGCGAAAGCATCAAGGACAAGATCAACGACCAGGTGTGGAACAAGGACGTGTTCCTGCCCACCGTCGGCAAGCGTGGCGCTGCCATCATCGCCGCCCGTGGCCTGTCCTCGGCTGCCTCGGCTGCCAACGCCGCCATCGACCATATCCGTGACTGGGCCCTGGGCTCCAACGGCGAATGGGTCACCATGGGCGTGCCTTCCAACGGCGAATACGGCATCCCCGCCGGCATCGTCTTCGGCTTCCCGGTCACCACCGAAAACGGCGAGTACAAGATCGTCGAAGGCCTGGAAATCGACGCCTTCTCGCAAGAGTGCATCGACAAGACCCTGGCCGAGCTGCAAGGCGAGCAGGACGGCGTCAAGCACCTGCTGTAACCGGCTGGTAACCCATGCTCGACTGGAACCCCGCGCTCTACCTGCGCTTCGCCGATGAGCGCACCCGTCCGGCAGCCGAGCTGCTGGCGCGTGTTTCGCTGCCCCAGGCCCGCCGCGTGGCGGATCTGGGCTGCGGGCCGGGCAATTCCACCGAGCTGCTGGTGCAGCGCTTCCCCGAGGCGCAGGTCACCGGCATCGACAACTCCCGGGCCATGCTGGAGGCGGCACGCCGCCAGCTGCCCGGTGCCAGCTTCACGCTGGCCGATATTTGCGCGTGGGCGCCCGAAGGTGGCGCTCCCGACCTCATCTATGCCAACGCCTCCCTGCAGTGGGTGGGCGGGCATGAGACGCTGATCCCCCGCCTGTTTGCCGCGCTGGCGCCAGGGGGCGTGCTGGCCATCCAGATGCCCGACAACCGCGAGGAGCCGTCGCACCGGCTCATGCGCGAGGTCGCTGCCCTGCCGCGTTTTGCGCCGCACATCGGCGATGCTGCCAGCGTGCGCACCGACATCCTGCCCATCGGCGGCTACTACGACCTGCTGGCCGCGCCGCAGGCGTGCGCTGCCTCGGTCGATGTCTGGCACACGGTCTACCAGCATCCCATGGAGTCGGCGGCCGCCATCGTCCAGTGGCTGCGCGGCACCGGCCTCAAGCCCTTCGTCGAAGGCCTGCCCGAAGCCCTGCAGGCCGATTTCCTGGGCGAATACGAAAAACGCGTGGATGCCGCCTATGGCATCCGTGCCGATGGCCGGCGCCTGCTGGCCTTTCCCCGCCTGTTCATCGTCGCCCAGCGCCAGCCATGACCGCCGCCAACGCCACACCCTCCCGCGCCCATCCAGCCACAGTGCTGCTCGACGCGCAGGGCGGTGCACTGCACCTGCCCGTCTGTGACCATTACAGCGGCGTGGAGGCGCGCATGCGCAAGAGCCTGCAGCTGCAGGCCGAGATGATGGCCGAGTTCGGCACCTGCGTCTTCGATGTCACGCTGGACTGCGAGGACGGCGCGCCCGTGGGCCAGGAAGCCGCCCATGCGCGCCTGGTGGCGGCGCTGGCCCGCCAAGCCGCCCCGGGCGCGCGTGTCGCCGCGCGCGTGCATGCCACGGACCATGCGTTCTTTGTGCAGGATCTGGAGATCATTGCCGGCGAGGCCGGTGACCGCCTGTGCCACATCATGCTGCCCAAGGTCGAGCGTGTGGACGACGTCCAGCGGGCCTGCAGCCATCTGGACCGGCTGGGCTGCACCGAGCTGCCGCTGCATGTGCTCATCGAGTCGCCTGCCGCCGTGCACCGCGCCTTCGAGATCGCGGCCCATCCGCGCGTGCAAAGCATCTCCTTCGGCCTGATGGACTTCGTATCGGCCCACGGCGGCGCCATTCCCGCTGATGCCATGGGCTCGGCAGGCCAGTTCACGCATCTGCTCGTGGTCCGCGCCAAGCTGGAAATCGCAGCCGCCTGCCATGCGCATGGCAAGGTGCCTTCGCACTGCGTGGTGACCGAGTTCAAGAATCCGCAGGCACTGCAGGCTGCTGCCGTCCAGGCGTCGCGCCAGCTCGGCTACACCCGCATGTGGAGCATTCACCCGGACCAGATCCGGCCTATCCTGGCTGCCTTTGCCCCCCGGCAGGATGAGGTGGCCCAGGCCGCGCACATCCTGACCAGTGCCCAGGGCGCTGACTGGGCGCCCGTCAGCGTCGATGGCGTATTGCATGACCGTGCGAGCTACCGCTATTTCTGGCAGTTGCTCACACGCGCCCACCAGACCGGCCAGGCGTTGCCCGCCTCGGTGCGGCCCTGGTTTGTTCCTGAATCACTTGCTTAGCCCATCCCGGGAATTTGCAGGAGTCCCCCTATGAAGACCGTTATCGCCACTCTCCTGATCGCAGCTCCCCTGCTGGCCACCGGCCTGGGCGCCAGTGCCGCTGAACCGGCTAAGAAGCCAGCAGCCAAGACCGCCACCAAGACGGCGGTTGCCAAGAAGACCCCAGCCAAGAAGGCATCGGCTGCGCCCAAGGTGGCTGCCGCCGCAGGTGGCGCGGCCGTCGCCGCCGGCGCTGGCGCCGCTGCCATGGCATCGACCAGCCAGTCGCTGTCCGCCGAAGAGCTGGCCATCGCCGAGCGTGTGCACACCGGGCGCATCGCCTGCGAACTGGGCGCCTTCGTCAACGTGACGGCCGATGCCTCCAACCCCGGCTACTTCAACATCGATGGCAAGGGCTTCAAGTACCACATGTCGCCCGTCAAGACCTCGACCGGCACGGTGCGCCTGGAGGACAAGCACGCGGGCGCCGTCTGGCTGCAGATCGCCAACAAATCCATGCTCATGAACCAGAAGGTCGGCCAGCGCCTGGCTGACGAGTGCATGAGCCCTGACCAGCTTCAGGTGGCCGAAGCCATCAAGAAGAATCCCCCTCCGAGCCTGCTGGACGCCCCCAGGCCCGGCCAGTGAACCTGGCCCGGACCTGAGCGTTTGGCAAACGCAGCCCCACTTTAGAAAACCATGGAGAGAGAATCATGTTGAAAGCCTACCGTGACCATGTGGCCGAACGCGCCGCGCTCGGCATCCCCCCGCTGCCCCTGGATGCCAAGCAGGTTGCCGAGCTGATCGAGTTGATCAAGAACCCGCCGGCCGGCGAAGACGCCTTCCTGCTGGACCTGCTCACGCACCGCGTGCCGCCGGGCGTGGACGATGCTGCCAAGGTCAAGGCCAGCTTCCTGGCCGCCGTGGCCCATGGCGACATTCAGGTCGGCCTGATCTCCAAGGCCAAGGCCACCGAGCTGCTGGGCACCATGGTGGGCGGCTATAACGTGCACCCCCTGATCGAGCTGCTGGACGATGCCGAAGTGGCGGGTGTGGCCGCCGATGCGCTGAAGAAGACGCTGCTGATGTTCGACTTCTTCAACGACGTGGCCGCCAAGGCCAAGGCCGGCAACGCCAAGGCCCAGGAGGTCATGAAGAGCTGGGCGGACGCCGAGTGGTTCACCTCGCGCCCCGAAGTCGAAAAGAAGATCACCGTCACCGTCTTCAAGGTGCCCGGCGAGACCAACACCGACGACCTGTCGCCCGCGCCCGATGCCTGGAGCCGTCCGGACATCCCGCTGCACTATCTGGCCATGCTCAAGAACACCCGTCCCGACGCGGCCTTCAAGCCCGAGGAAGACGGCAAGCGCGGTCCGATGCAGTTCATCGACGACCTCAAGAAGAAGGGCCATCTGGTCGCCTACGTCGGCGACGTGGTGGGCACGGGTTCCTCGCGCAAGTCGGCCACCAACAGCGTGATCTGGGCCACGGGCGCCGACATCCCCTTCGTGCCGAACAAGCGCTTCGGCGGCGTGACCCTGGGTGGCAAGATCGCTCCCATCTTCTTCAACACCCAGGAAGACTCTGGCTCCCTGCCCATCGAAGTGGACGTCTCCAAACTGGAGATGGGCGACGTCATCGACGTGCTGCCCTATGACGGCAAGCTGGTGAAGAACGGCGAGACCGTGGCCGAGTTCCAGCTCAAGAGCGACGTGCTGCTCGACGAAGTGCGCGCCGGCGGCCGCATCAACCTGATCATCGGCCGTTCGCTGACCGCCAAGGCGCGCGAGTTCCTGGGCCTGCCCGCCTCCACGGTGTTCCGCCTGCCCCAGGCGCCTGCTGCTTCCAACGCTGGCTTCACGCTGGCCCAGAAGATGGTTGGCCGCGCCGTCGGCCTGCCGGAAGGCCAGGGCGTGCGTCCCGGCACCTACTGCGAGCCGCGCATGACCACCGTGGGCTCCCAGGACACCACCGGCCCCATGACCCGCGACGAGCTCAAGGACCTGGCATGCCTGGGCTTCTCGGCCGACATGGTCATGCAGTCCTTCTGCCACACGGCAGCGTACCCCAAGCCCGTGGACGTCAAGACCCACCGCGAGCTGCCGGCCTTCATCAGCAACCGTGGCGGCGTGGCCCTGCGTCCTGGCGACGGCGTGATCCACTCCTGGCTCAACCGCCTGCTGCTGCCTGACACCGTCGGCACCGGCGGCGACTCGCACACGCGCTTCCCCATCGGCATCTCCTTCCCCGCAGGTTCCGGCCTGGTGGCCTTCGGCGCCGCCACGGGCGTGATGCCCCTGGACATGCCCGAATCCGTGCTGGTGCGCTTCAAGGGCGAAATGCAGCCCGGCGTGACGCTGCGCGACCTCGTGCACGCCATCCCGCTGTACGCCATCAAGGCAGGCCTGCTGACCGTGGCCAAGGCCGGCAAGAAGAACATCTTCTCGGGCCGCATCCTGGAAATCGAAGGTCTGCCCGACCTGAAGGTGGAACAGGCCTTCGAGCTGTCCGACGCCTCCGCCGAGCGCTCTGCCGCCGGCTGCACGATCAAGCTCAACCCCGAGCCGATCAAGGAGTATCTGAAGTCGAACATCGTTCTGATGAAGAACATGATCGCCGACGGCTACCAGGACGCCAAGACGCTGCAGCGCCGCATCGAGAAGGTCGAAGCCTGGCTGGCCAAGCCCGATCTGCTCGAAGCCGACAAGGATGCCGAGTACGCCGCCGTCATCGAGATCGATCTGGCCGACATCAAGGAACCCATCGTCTGCTGCCCCAACGATCCGGACGATGCCAAGTTCCTGTCCGAAGTGGCCGGCACCAAGATCGACGAAGCCTTCATCGGCTCGTGCATGACCAACATCGGCCACTTCCGCGCAGCCGCCAAGCTGCTGGGCGGCCAGCGTGACATCCCCGTCAAGCTGTGGGTGGCTCCGCCGACCAAGATGGACCAGAACGAGCTGATCAAGGAAGGCCACTACGCCGCCTTCGGCACGGCCGGTGCCCGCACCGAAATGCCGGGCTGCTCGCTGTGCATGGGCAACCAGGCGCAGGTGCGTGAAGGCGCGACGGTGATCTCCACCTCGACCCGCAACTTCCCCAACCGCCTGGGCAAGAACACCAACGTGTTCCTGGGCTCGGCCGAGCTGGCTGCCATTGCCTCGCGCATCGGCAAGCTGCCCACCAAGGAGGAGTACCTCAAGGAAATGGGCGTGATCGATGCCGACAAGTCCAGCGTCTACCGCTACATGAACTTCGACCAGATCGAAGAGTACGCAGACGTGGCCAAGGGCGTGAGCGCCTGAGCCTGACCTGAGCGATCCCGCCTGCAAGGGCGGGATCGGCTGCACAAGGCACCACAATGCCCCATCGCTGGCAATGCCACGATGGGGCATTGCACATCTGGGGTGGCGTCGCAATGCCTCGCATGGCATGGCCGTTGGCAGCCAGTGCGCGAAGCCCTTCAGGCGTGCCTGGCGCCAGCCAGTTCCTGGTGCAGCAGCAGCTGCGCCTCTGCAGGATCGAACTGGCCCTGCATCAGCGGGATGGCGAAGCGGTATCGGGCATCCTGCCTGCGCAGCACATAGGCCAGTTGCAGGCGTGCCAATGACTGGCGCAGCGCCTGGGCATCCACCGCGATGCCCTGGCTTTGCAGCAGCTGCGCCAGTGCCTCCAGGCTGCTGTGCCCGGCCAGGGCCGTGTGGTAGACAACGATGCGGTCCAGGCGGCAGGCTTCATCGTCGCGGCTCAGCCGCTCCCAGCCGGTCAGCGCATCCTGCACCGCCTGCGACCCCAGCGCCTGTGCCAGGTGGCGCTGTTCGATGGCGCGCTCGCCGGGCTGCAGGGCCTGCAGGCATTCCTGGCACAGGATGGCGACCAGGTTGGCACGCTGGCCGCTGGCGTCCACCAGTTGCTCCACCAGGGAGTCGCTGGCAAAGCCCAGGCGCAGACTGCGCAGCGGCTCGGTCGCCAGCTCGCGGCAGGCTTCGCGCTCCAGGCCGCCGATGGCCAGCACCTCGCCAAAATTGCGCAGCGGGCTTTGGTAGTCGAGCACGGCTGTGGCGTACAAGTCCCAAAAGCCCGCCAGCATGAACCAGCAGCGCCCTTCCTCGCTGAGGGCCCTCAGGGTGGACAGCTGCACATAGCCGTTGTGCGACTCGTCACGGAAAAACAGGTCGGCCTCATCGATCAGCAGCATCAGGCGCTTGCCTTCGCATTGGGCCTGCAGATGCTCCACGATGGCTTCGAGCGGCGTGTCGGCCGCCAGACCGAACTGCAGCGCCATGCGCGGCGCCAGGCGGTGGTCGCGCAGCGAGACATAGTGGCATGCGGTGTGCGGGTGGCCCTGCATGCGGCGCTGCACGGCCTTGAGCAGGCTGCTCTTGCCCAGCTGGCGCCCGCCCACCACCAGATAGCTGGCCGGCTCGCGGTTGATCACGCGCGCCAGCAGCTGCTCCCGGCCGAAGAACGAGGCTTCGCGCGTGATGCCCCCGCGTGTCTGGTACGGCGAGATGCGCGTGACGCGCAGCTGCGCGGCCAGCTGGCGCAGCAGCACCTGCAGGGCATCGCCGCCAATCAGCCATTCGGTCTGGCTGGCGCTGTCCACCATCACATGCAGATTGGCATGGTCATCGGCATAGGCGCGCAGCAGGGGCAGGGGAGTGTCCACGCTGTGCTCGCCCAGGATCAGCAGCACATCGCTGCCGGTCTGCACGGTGCGCAGCTGGCGCAGCACGGCGGCTTCGTCGGTGCCGGACGTGGGCACAAAGACCAGGCAGCGGTCCAGCGATATGGGCAGGCCGTGCGCAAACTGCCATTCAAACACCTGGCCAGGCAGCGCCCAGCCGCTGCTGGGCTGGCAGCGGGCCGATACGCGCTCGGCCAGTGCGTGGGCCAGTGCCGGGGCGCGCTCGCTGCCTCTGGCCTGCGCGCACTTCAAGGCGCGGAGCCAGTCTGCCCTGCGGACGCCGGCCGCCAGCAAGGTGGCGTCCAGCCGCCACAGCCAGCGCAGCAGCCGGTCGATCTTCGGCAGGCGCGCCATGGGGGTGCGCCGCAGGCGCGCCGGCCGCAGCTGTCCTGCGCCGATCAGCGGATGGCGCATGCCCCACACCACGGCACTCACGGCAAATGCCACGGCGCACCCTGCGATGAGCGAACGCAGCCAGCCGAACGGGTCGGCCTCCTGGCGCTCTTGCGCGCAGTCAAGAGGCAGGTAGCGCAGCGCAATGGGCGATGTGCCAGGCAGGCAGGTCCATGTGCCGTTGCGTGAATTGAATTCCAGCACGACCTGGGTGCCGGCCAGTTTGCCCAGCTCGGAGTTGTGCGCAATATCGGCCTGCAGTACATGGGTGCGTGGCGATGTCACGCGCACCTGAGGCTGGGCCATTTCAGGTGCGTGGGCCTGGATGTCCGTGGGCCAGCGGTTTTGCTGGTGGTACGCCTCGATCATGGCGATGCGCCAGCGCACCAGTTCGTCCCATACCGTTGCGGCGTTGACTGCAGCAAGGAATGCGCCGCGTGTGAACGGGTTGAACTGGGGCGTGAGCACGGCGCTGGCCACAAGCAGCGTGGCCGTTGCAATGAGCACTGCGCGGACCACGGCCCGGGAACGCAGGGCGCTCAGGCGTTTGCGCATGCTTGCAGCACCATCAGGCCGGCATCGCGGATGGCGTCGCAGCGCCAGTGCAGCCGGGCTGCATCGCCTGTGCCGCGCACACGGATGAGGTTGTCCCAGAACAGGCCGCGCAGCATGTCGTCCTGCAGATAGGGGCGCGCACGCCCCAGGTCGTCGGACTGCAGCAGCTGCTGCAGGCGTGTCCGGCAGGCCGGTGCCTGGGCCCGTGGCAAAAACGCCTGCCACAGGCGTGGGCTGCCTGCCAGGTGGGTGCGCAGCGCGTCACCGCGTGCCTGCGTTGCATCCAGGCCTGCGCCATCGCGCTGCGCGTGCTCCACGAGCCACTGCAGGCCTTCCTCAAACAGCGCGGGGTGGCCGCCGCTGATTTCCTGCAAGGCCGCCAGCACCGGCTGCGGCCAGACCTGCGCAGGCCAGCGCAGGCATGCCAGCAGGGCGAGATCCTGCAGTGATGGATCGGGCCAGTGGTTGACTTGCGCGATGTTGAGCAGCGAGAGGTCGCCGCTGCGGTACTTGAGGTCGGCCAGCGCCTCGCCACCGCACAGCAGCAGGTGCAGACGGCCGCTGTGCATTTCGCTGAGGCTGCGCAAAATGCCTGCCAGGGTTTCGCGCAGCTGCGCCGTGCCCTGCTCGAAGCGGCTGACCAGGCAAAACAGGCGTTCGCCCGCGAGCAGGCGCCGCTCCAGGGCGGATTCGAACTCGTAGTCTGTCGCCACATTGACCAGTCCGCATTGCCGGCCAATGGCGGCAAAGTACTCCGCCGGCGCGGTGCTCACGCTGTAGGGCGGCTGTATGTGCAGCACGGCACCTTCGCCGTACTGCGCTTTGGCGCGCTGCAGCAGTTCCTGCCGGAAAGGAGGCTGTCCCCAATGTGCGGGCGAGAGCAGCAGCGCGATGGAATACGGCACAGCCTGCGCCAGCTGGGCAAACAGCCTGTCCTGGAAAGCGGCAAAGGGCGCGGCCGCGCTGGCCGTTTCGGCCTGCAGCGGAAACTCGGGCGGCAGGCCTGCGGCGCCGAGCAGCCGGTTGGCCTCGGCCTCGGTCAGCCGCAGATAGCGTGCGCAGGCCACCACGCGGTCCCGTGAGCGTGCATGGGGCACGGACAGGCCATTGCGCCAGTTGTTCACGGCTTCGCGGCTCATGCCAATTTCGGTGGCCACCCCGGAGGCACTGGCGCGTATGCGCCGCATGTAGAGCGAAAGCAGATCAGAAAAAACGACTTGGGCCATGGACGAAGTAGGGCACCCTTGGTGCGCCAAGAGGCAGGGCAATGTGAAGCAATCGGGTCAAAGTGGCGGCTGCCGGGCAGGTCCGATGGCCTGTACGGCCCTGCCATTGTCACCGGCCTGCCCATCGGGGCCTGGGCGTCTCAACGCCGTGCACTGTTTGCACATGGCCTTGTCTGCCGGGGTCTATCGCCCATGGCCCACAGCATTTGCGGGCACTTCTGGGCACAATGCCCATCAGCGTCATGGAGCATGTTCATGATCTGGAAACGGTCGCAGGGCATGTTCCTTCCCAGAGTTTCATCCAGGAGTCCCACGATGCACCATGAATATGAAAGCACCCTCCAGTCTTTTGCCCTGGCGGGGGGCGGCAAGGGCCGGTTCTTCTCTCTGCCGGAGCTGGCGCGGCAGTATCCGCAGATCCGGCGGCTGCCCGTGTCGCTGCGCATCGTGCTCGAATCCGTGCTGCGCAACTGCGACGGCAACAAGGTGACCCGCACGCATGTGGAGCAGCTGGCCAACTGGCAGCCCCAGGCCGAACGTGTGGATGAGATCCCCTTTGTTGTCTCGCGCGTGGTGCTGCAGGACTTCACAGGCGTGCCGCTGCTGGCCGATCTGGCCGCCATGCGCAGCACGGCTGCCAGGCTGGGGTGCAAGCCCAAGGCCATCGAGCCGCTGGTGCCTGTGGACCTGGTGGTGGACCACTCCATCATGGTGGATTACTTCGGCACCAAAAAGGCCCTGGACCTGAACATGAAGCTGGAGTTCCAGCGCAACCAGGAGCGCTACCAGTTCATGAAGTGGGGCATGCAGGCCTTCGATACCTTCGGCGTGGTGCCGCCGGGCTTCGGCATCGTGCACCAAGTGAACCTGGAGTATCTTGCGCGTGGCGTGCACCGCACCCGGGAGGGCATCTGCTACCCCGATACCCTGGTCGGAACGGACAGCCACACGACCATGATCAATGGCATCGGCGTGGTGGGCTGGGGCGTGGGCGGCATCGAGGCCGAGGCCGCCATGCTGGGCCAGCCTGTGTACTTTCTCACGCCTGATGTGGTGGGCTTCGAGCTGTCAGGCCGGCTGCGCGAGGGCGTGACGGCCACTGATCTGGTGCTCACGGTGACCGAGATCCTGCGGCGCGAGAAAGTGGTGGGCAAGTTCGTGGAGTTCTTTGGCGAAGGCACGCGCAGCCTGGCCTTGCCCGACCGCGCCACGATTGGCAACATGGCGCCTGAGTATGGCGCCACCATGGGCTTTTTCCCGGTCGATGAGAAAACCATCGAGTATTTCGAGGGCACGGGCCGCAGCAAGGCCGAGATCGACGCCTTCGAGCGCTACTTCCGTGCCCAGGAGCTGTTTGGCGTGCCGCAGGCCGGCGAGATCGACTACTCGCATGTGGTGCGGCTGGACCTGGGCACCGTGGCGCCCAGCCTGGCCGGTCCCAAGCGCCCGCAGGACCGCATCGAAATCGGCCATGTCTCCCGGCGGTTCGATGCGCTGTTCAGCGCGCCCGTGGCAGACAACGGCTTCAACCAGCCGCAGGAGCGTCTGGGCCTGCGCTTTGCCGTGGGGGCTGTGCCCGATGCGCCGGCATCCGCAGCCCCTCAGGGCCATCCGGACATTGCCAACGGCGATGTGCTGATTGCGGCCATCACCAGTTGCACCAATACCTCCAACCCCAGCGTGATGCTGGCCGCCGGGCTGCTGGCCAAAAAGGCCGTAAAAGCGGGACTGACGGTGCCGCCGCACATCAAGACCTCGCTGGCGCCGGGCTCGCGCGTGGTGACCGAGTACCTGACCGAGGCCGGCCTGCTGCCCTATCTGGAGAAGCTGGGCTTTGCGCTGGCCGGCTACGGCTGCACCACCTGCATCGGCAATGCGGGCGATCTTGCGCCCGAGCTCAACGAGGCCATCACCCGCAACGACCTGGTCTGCGCGGCAGTGCTGTCGGGCAACCGCAATTTCGAGGCCCGCATCCATCCCAACATCAAGGCCAATTTCCTGGCCAGCCCGCCGCTGGTGGTGGCCTACGCCATTGCGGGCACGGTGCGCCGGGATCTGATGACCGAGCCCGTGGGCAAGGGCAAGGGCGGCCGTGACATCTACCTGGGCGATATCTGGCCCAGCAGCGACGAGATCCATGCGCTGATGAAGCATGCCATGCGCGGCAAGGCCTTCCGCGAGAACTACGAGAAGGTGCGCGCCGAGCCCGGCAAGCTCTGGGAAAAGATCCGTGGCGTGACCGGCGCCACCTACACCTGGCCCGTGAGCACCTATATCGCCGAGCCGCCGTTCTTCCAGGATTTCACGCTGCAGTTGCCCGAGCCAGCCACCAGCGATGCAGGCGCCAATCCCTACACGGTGCAGGGTGCGCGGGTGATGGCGCTGTTTGGCGACTCGATCACCACGGACCATATCTCGCCGGCGGGCTCCATCAAGGAAAGCTCGCCCGCCGGCCAGTGGCTGCTGGCCCACGGCGTGCAAAAGGCCGACTTCAACAGCTATGGCTCGCGGCGTGGCAACCATGAGGTGATGATGCGCGGCACTTTTGCGAATGTGCGCATCAAGAACCTGATGATCCCCGCCCTGCCTGACGGCTCGCGCGAGGAGGGTGGGGTGACGCTGTACCGCGACGGCGCAGGCCAGGCCACCCAGATGTCCATCTTCGATGCCGCCATGAAGTACCAGTCCGAAGGGCGCGCCACCGTGATCTTCGCGGGCGAGGAGTACGGCACCGGATCGAGCCGCGACTGGGCTGCCAAGGGCACGCAGCTGCTGGGCATCAAGGCCGTGGTGGCGCGCAGCTTCGAGCGCATCCACCGCTCCAACCTGGTGGGCATGGGCGTGCTGCCGCTGCAGTTCCTGGGTTCGGACAGCTGGCAGTCGCTGGGCCTGACGGGCGAGGAGTTCGTCGATGTCGTTCCCGACCCCGGCCTGGCGCCGCAAAGCGATGCCCGGCTGGTGATCACGCGCCCTGACGGCAGCCGCCAGGAGGTGGTGGTCAGGCTGCGCATCGACACGCCCATCGAGGTTGATTACTACCGGCACGGAGGCATCCTGCCTTATGTGCTGCGGCAGTTGCTGGCGTGAATTTGGAGATCCCCTGAGCCGCCTGCGTCTTCCCTCCTGAGGGGCGGCTCGGCCAGCCTGTGCCCTTGCCTGGGCATGGTGCACTGAGCAAGGCGCAGCTTTATGGCAACGGCCCCAGCCGGTCCGCGCTGGCGCGCAGGTGGGCCAGCAGCGATTCGACCAGGGGCTGCACATGGCCCGGGTGCCACAGGGCCTGCATCTGCGACTGCGGGTGCCGGCCTTGGATGGGAACGAAGGCCAGCCCCGGAAAACCCGCCCGCTTCAGGCAGGCGGGCACCAGGGAGACGCCCTGGCGCAGCGAGACCATGGACAGCACGGACAGCCAGTGCCGCACCTCGTGGTGCAGTTCGGGCGTGAAGCCTGCGTTCTGGCAGATTTGCCAGATCTGCTGGTGGTAGTCGGGCGAGACCTGGCGCGAGAACAGCACCATGCGTTCGCCTGCGAGCTGCCCCACCTGCAGCGTGCGCCGGCTTGCCAGTGCATGCCCCGCCGGCAGGCAGGCCAGAAAGGGCTCGCTCACCAGCGTGTGCGATGCCATGCCCGCCGGTGTGCGCGTGGCGTGCAGCAGGCCCAGGTCCAGGCGCTCTTGCTGCAGTGCTGAGATCTGCTCGGCGCTGTTGAGCTCCTGCATGTCGATGCGTACTTTCGGATGCAGCGCCCGAAAGCTCTCCAGCGCCTCGGGCAATCCCCGGTAGATGGCCGAGCCCACGAAGCCCAGCCGGATGTGGCCCTGCATGCCCTCTGCGATGGCGCGCACGTCCTGCTGCACGCGCCGGGCCTGCTCCAGGATGTCCTGTGCCTTGCCGCGCAGGTGCCTGCCGGCCGCCGTGAGCCGCACCGCCTTGCTGGTGCGCTCGAACAGCTGGGCGTCCAGCTCGTCTTCCAGCTGGCGTATGGCCACGCTCAGCGGCGGCTGCGAAATCGCCAGCCGCTGCGCCGCGCGGCTGAAGTGCAGCTCTTCGGCCAGCACCAGAAAGTATTTCAACTGCCGCAGTTCCATGCTGTCTATCTGTTTTAAATATTGATCTATAGGTTATCAATATTTGACGTGAATGGATCTGTTTCCAAGAATGGGCGTATTCCCAGGGGCTGTACAGCCCCTTGGCCAGCCAGGAGACAGACCATGAATGCAGACCCGCAGGACCAGGCCGTGCCTTTACAGGCCGTACCTATACAGGCCGTACCCGACCGCCACGGCGGCAATCTTTACACCACGGACAGCCAGCTCAAGCCGCTGCTGGCGCTGTACCTGCCGCCCGAGGTCAACGCCCATCTGCAGCCCTATCTGGAGCGCATGGGGGCACTGGCCGGGCGTGAAATCGACGAATGGGCGCGGACTGCCGACAGGCATCCGCCCGAGCTGGAGCACCGTGACCGCACGGGGCGCGATGCGCAGCGCATCGTCAAGCACCCGGCCTATGTGGAGATGGAGCGCATTGCCTATGGCGAGTTCGGCCTGGCCGTCATGTCCCACCGCACGGGCGTGCTGGGCTGGGAGGGCAGGCTGCCGCCGCTGGCCAAGTATGCGCTGACCTACCTGTTCGTGCAGGCCGAGTTCGGCCTGTGCTGTCCTCTGTCCATGACCGATTCGCTGGCGCGCACGCTGCGCAAGTACGGCGAGCCGGCCCTGGTGGAGAAGTACTGGCTGCAGCTGACGCAGCTGCGCTTTGAGGATCAGGCCCAGGGCGCCATGTTCATGACCGAGCAGGCCGCAGGCTCTGATATCGCCAACACGCAGACGCTGGCCCGTCCGGCAGAAGATGGCAGCTGGCTGCTCAGCGGCGACAAGTGGTTCTGCTCCAACCCCGATGCCGACTTTGCCATGGTGCTGGCCCGCGTCGAGGGTGCGCCCGTCGGCATGAAGGGCATCTCGCTGTTCCTGCTGCCACGCCGGCTCGATGACGGCTCGCCCAACCGCTACCGCATCGTGCGCCTCAAGCACAAGCTGGGAACGCGCTCCATGGCCAGCGGCGAGATCGTGCTGGACGGGGCGACCGCCTATCTCGTGGGCGAGCAGGGCCGGGGCTTTGTGCAGATGGCCGACATGGTCAACAACTCGCGCCTGTCCAATGGCGTGCGCTCTGCCGGCCTGATGCGCCGGGCGGTGGCCGAGGCCGAGCATGTGGCGCGCGAGCGCCGTGCCTTCGGCAAGGCGCTGCAGGACATGCCGCTGATGCAGCGCCAGCTGGACAAGCTGCGCATCTACGCCGAGCAGGCCCGCACCATGGTGCTGCAGACGGCCCAGGCGCTGCAGCGCTCGGATGCGGGTGAGCCGGACGCCTATGCGCTGCTGCGCATCCTCACGCCCCTGCTCAAGTTCCGCGCCTGCCGCGATGCGCGCAAGGTCACGGGCGATGCCATGGAGGTGCGCGGCGGCTGCGGCTACATCGAGGAGTGGAGCGACCCCCGGCTGGTGCGCGACGCCCATCTGGGCTCGATCTGGGAGGGCACCAGCAACATTGTGGCGCTGGATGTGGTGCGCGCCATCCAGCGCGAAGGCTCGCTGCCCGTGCTGCAGGCCCATGCTGCACAACTGCTGGCGCAGACCGGGGCAGCCGCCGGATTCAAGGCCGTGCTGCAAGCCTGCATGGACAAGGCAGCCGGGCTGGCGCTGCTTGCGGCGCAAGACGGCGGCGACCGGCTGGCGCGGTCAGCGGCCTCGGGCCTGTACCACGTCTTCACGGCCACTGCCATGGCCTGGGAGGCTTCACGCACCGGCAGCGCCGAGCGCATGCGCTGGGCGCAGCTGGCGCTGCTGCACCGCGCGCTGCCGCGCGATCCCCTGTCGGCATCGGAACTGCCTGAAGGCTGGCAGGCCTGATACGCCGGCGCAGACCATACATCCCGGCACAGGGATGAGCCCCTATCCATCGGAGACAGACACCATGCCTTGCATTTCCCATCGACGCCCATTCCTGCTGGCCTGCGTGCTGGCCGCTGCTGCCGCGCTGCCCGCACCCGCCTGGGCGCAGCGCTTTCCCGAGCGGCCTGTCAGCTTCGTCGTGCCCTTTCCGCCGGGCGGGCCCACCGATGCCATGGCCCGCGTGCTGGCCACAGCGCTGACCGAGGCCCTGGGCCAGAGCGTGATCGTGGAGAACAAGGCGGGCGCGGGCGGCAATATCGGCGCCGACTTCGTGGCCCGTGCAAGGCCCGATGGCTACACCATCATGTTCGGCACCTCGGGGCCGCTGGCCATCAACCGGCACCTGTACCGCAAGATCGGCTACGACCCCCAGACCAGCTTCGCGCCCATCATCCGCGTGGGCCATCTGCCCAATGTGCTGGTGGTCAACCCCGCAACCAGGTCGGGCACCGTGCAGGAACTGATCGCCCAGGACAGGGCCAGACCGGGCAGCCTGGACTATGCCTCCTCGGGCAATGGCGCCTCCTCGCACCTGGCCGGCGTGCTGTTCAACAAGATGGCCGGCACCTCGCTGCAGCACATCCCTTACAAGGGCACCGGGCCTGCGCTCAACGACCTGCTGGCAGGCCAGGTGAACATGACCTTCACCGACATCCTCACGGCCATGCCCTACATCAAGGCAGGCAAGCTCAAGGCCATCGGTGTGGCCACGGAAAAGCGCTCCCAGGCCATGCCCGACATTCCCACCATTGCCGAGCAGGGCCTGCCCGGCTACGACGTCAGCGTGTTCTTCGGCGTGGTGGCGCCTGCCGGCACGCCCGGCGACCGCATCGAGACGCTGAATGCCGCCTTCCGCAAGGCGCTGGGCAGCGAGCGCATCCGCAAGCTGTTCGCCGAGCAGGGGCTGGAGCCTGCGCCGGACCTGACGCCCGCAGGGCTGTCGGCTTTCATCGCCCAGGAGGTTGCCAAGTGGAAGACCGTGGTCGAAGCCTCGGGCGCCCAGCTGGATTGAAAAGAGCACACCGATGAGCCTCTCCCACCGCGCAGGCGCGCTCCATGGCATCCGCGTCCTTGACCTCTCGCGCATCCTCGGCGGGCCGCTGTGCGGCCAGATTCTGGGCGACCACGGCGCCGACGTGCTCAAAGTCGAGCCGCCGCAGGGTGACGACACCCGCAGCTGGGGCCCGCCATTCCAGGATGGCGTGTCCTCCTACTACCGGGGGCTCAACCGCAACAAGCGGCTGCAGTTCCTGGACCTGTCCCAGACCGAGGGGCAGCAGGCCGTACTGGCGTTGATGGCGCAGGCCGACGTGGTGATCGAGAACTTCAAGATCGGCACCATGGAGAAATGGGGCATAGGCTGGCAGCAGGTGCGCGGGTGCTTCGCACGCCTGATCTGGTGCCGTGTCAGCGGCTTTGGCGCCGATGGCCCGCTGGGCGCCTGGCCCGGCTACGATGCGGCCATCCAGGCCATGACAGGGCTGATGAGCGTCAACGGCGAGGCCGGCGGCGACCCGCTGCGCGTGGGGCTGCCCGTGGTGGACATGGTCACGGGCATGAATGGCGCCATCGGCGTGCTGCTGGCCCTGCAGGAGCGCCAGCGCAGCGGGCAGGGCCAGCTGGTCGATGTCTCGCTGTACGACAGTGGCCTGTCGCTGCTGCACCCGCATGCGGCCAACTGGTTCATGAGTGGCAGGACGCCGGGGCGCTCGGGCAATGCCCATCCCAATATCTATCCCTACGACAGCTTTGCCACGGGTACCACGCCGGTGTTCCTTGCCGTGGGCAACGACCGCCAGTTCCGCCTGCTGTGCGAGCATCTGGGCTGCGCGCCACTGGCGGCCGATGCGCGCTTTGCCACAGCGGGCCAGCGCTCTCTTCACCGCGATGCACTCAAGCCGCTGCTGGAGCAGGCGCTGCAAGGCAGCGATGGCCCGGCGCTGGCCGAGGCGCTGATGGCCATCGGCGTGCCTGCCGCGCCCGTGCTGGGCGTGGATGCGGCACTCTCCCACCCGCACACGCTGCACCGGGAGATGGTGGTGGAGATGCCAGGGGGCTACCGGGGTCTGGGCGCGCCCGTCAAGCTCAGCCGCACGCCAGCGAGCTACCGGCACGCGCCGCTGGCCGAGGGCCACCATTTCGAGTGAGAGGCAGGCCAGAGGCAGGGGCATGTCCTGCCTTTGTCCTCTGTGGCCTGCATGGACTCCAGGGGTTTTGTCCCCATGGGCACGGCGCCGCTCGTTGAAAATCCGGGTCACGCCATCGAACGGAGGAGCGCGTGGCCAGACAACAGAAATACGACGACGATATGGACGGGCAGACTGAATGGCAACCCGTCACACGTCCCGCAGCGCTCGGATTGGTGGCGTTTGCGGCCTGGATCATCTGGGGCCACTGCTTCACACAGGACCACTGGCTGGCGCTGCTCGACGGCGCCAACCTTGCTCTGCACGAGGCCGGTCATCCGCTGGTGGGGCTGTTTTTCCCGCGTCTGTCCGTCTATGGCGGCACGCTGTTCCAGCTGCTGTTTCCGGCGCTGTTCATGCACCACTTCCATCGCCAGGGACAGCGCACGGGATGGCTCGCCGCGCTGATGTGGCTGGGCGAGAGCCTGCTGAACGTGGCTCGCTACATGAAGGATGCGCGGGCCCAGGTCCTGCCGCTGGTGGGTGGCGGCGACCATGACTGGACAGAAATCTTCAGCCGCTGGGGCGTGCTGGGCAGCGATGTGCGCATCGGCACGCTGACCGCGCTGCTGGGACTGTGCCTGGTGGCGTGGGGGCTGTGGCATGCCGTGATGGCGCTGCGGCAGCCGCAGGACTGATGGGGGAGTAGGGCAAGCTGAGTCCTGCCGCGCATCACCGGCGACCGCAGCCGCCCGATGGCGGCCATTGCGAGTGACCGTGTTTTTCAGGGCTGTATAGGACGCAGCTGCGCGTCGGTCAAGCCGACCAGCAGGGTGCGCCCATCGGGCTCCACGCGAAACTCGCCGTAGCGGGCTTTTTCCCAGCGCTGGCCGTCACCTTCGCGGAAATGCCAGACGTCTGTGACCAGAGTCCACTGCCCGGTGCGAGGCATGAGTTCGAAGCGTTGCTCTTCGGGTGCCAGAGGCTCCCAGGGCGTGCCTGTGCGAAGCCATTGCACGATGCCTCTTTCATCGAGCCGGCCTATGGCGTGCATTCGCCCGATCAGCGGACTGTCTGCAATCCACTTGCCTTCTCCCTCAAAAGGCAGGCTAAAGTTCAGGGGCATGTAGTTCCCCTGTGTCAGATAGCGCGAGTCTACCGGCGCCAGCTCGGCAAATACCCTGCGCCCTTGGGCGAGGGTGCGCTCCTTATGGACGATGCCGATATTGGTCATTGCCAGCGTGCATGCCGCCGTCAGTGCGATCAGCCATGGTGCCCAGCGCTGCAAGGCAGTATTTTGGGCCTTTGCCGTGTCCTGGGCGTCCGCGCTGTCAGGCGGCGCAACCTTGCCGTGCAGACCCAGCCATGCCAGCAGCCCCAGCATGGCCCCGCAGCCGGCCAGTACCAGCGCCTTGATGGCCAGAGGCCAGGCCAGCTGGTAGTAGAAGCTGCCCACGAGCCAGGTGGCTGTCAGGGCGGCTGTTGCGGCCAGTTTCCAGCGGTGGCTTGTGGCGGTCACGGCCAGCACCACCATGCATGCTCCCAGCCAGGGCATGAATGCACACAGGGCTGCCAGTACTGCGGCTGCCATGGCAGCGCGTGCCTGCCGCAGTGCAGGCCATCTGTGCTGTGCCAGCCAGGCGGCCATCAGTGCCATCACTGCCGACCCCAGCTGTCCCAACGTGCTGACCGGCGTTGCCGCCAGGCCGTGGCCCAGCACGCTGTCTGCGAGAAAGCTCTTGCCTGACAGAGCGGTCAGTCCTGCAAGCAGCGCCAGCAGCCAGCCTGAGGCAAGCGGTTCCAGCGCTGCCGCTAGCCGGGTCTGCGATGCAGAGCGGCCCAGTGCAAGCGATTGCAAAGCCAGCATCAGCACCCATAGCAGCAGCGCGGCATGCGCAATCACCCATATGGGCAGATCCGTGGGCATCGCATGGAGACTGCCGCCTGGCCAGAGCATGGTGCCGAACAGCAGTGCGCAGGCCGCTCCCAGCAGCAGACGCAGCCAGTGCCTTTCAGTGGCAGCGACACAGACCAGCGCAATGAGCATGCCGATGGCTCCGGCAGCCTGTGGCGGCAGGGTGTGCACCAGTCCAAATCCCAGCAAGCCAGCTCCTGCCAGCAGGACAGGCAGTGCCATTTGCTCCAGAAAAATGGGAATCTTTTTGACATGCAGCACAGCCAGTGCGGCAGCCAGCACCATGGTGCCGAATACATAGTTACTTACGGCATGCGTATCGTTGCGCCCTAGCAAAGCCACACTGAATACCAGCAGGATCAGCAAAGGAAGACTTGCCAGCCAGGCGCCAATAGCGGTGAGCAGCATCACCGACCAGTGGCGGTCCGCTGCCGGCGTCTCCAGCGCCTCCAGCGCCTGTGGCGGCACAATGCCCTGGGTCGCCGCACAGTGCAGCAGAGTGCTCAACTCCTTGTTCATCGTGCGTCCCCTGTTGCACGGCGTACCAGCCTGAGCACCAGACTGACTGTGGCTGCCAGCATGCCGGCAGCCCCCATGCCGACGATCAACCATAAGAAGCGAATATCTATGCTGGTTTCTGCCACCCAGCGTGTCTTCAGCAGCCAGTAAAAAAGACCGAATGCCAGCAATACATTCAGGCTCAGCGCTGCTGCACTGAGCAGAAATACCTCGAAATGCCTGCGTGAGCCCATGAGCACCATGCAGCCTGCCTGCAATACCACTCCCAGCGGATATTGCACCGCCACGGTGTCGTGGAACAGGCCGCTGATGGCTATGAAGGTGATCATTGCCAGCGCCTGCAAGACGGCGCAGCGAAAAGCCCACAGCCCAGCTCCCGTGAAGCGGCGCAGAGCAGGGGCCATGCCCATGGCGACTGCGATGGTTGCACTCAATGCCATTGCATACACGCTCAGGTTCGGTCCCTGTCTCAGCAACAAGTGCTGTACAGAATGGGCCAGTACCCACTCCGAGATGCCCATCATGGCGACCACCACCCAGGGCAGCCACACCACATCGCTGCGTGCCGCCAATGCCAGTGGCAAGGTCAGGAGCGCCCACAGAGCAGATCGCTGCCACGGATCTGTGCCGGCCTGGTAGGTTTGCCCGAAGAAGGCGAGCAGGGCGCCCGTGCCCAGCAGCGCCAGCAGCAACAGCGGCAGGCGCGCTGCCGCCCGCCATGCGGCTCCAAGGCACATCGTCAGCACGAAACCCTGCAGCAGCACAAAGCGTGATGCACGGCCCATGGTGTCCCAGTTGGCAGCAATCCAGAGCACGATGCCCAGCCCTGCAAGTGCCGCACCCAGTACCGCCATGGTGCGCCACAGATGCACGGCCAATGCCGCCGGCTGCTGGCCGAGTCCCGCCAGTGCCAGCAACTGCATGGCCGATGGGCGATCCAGCCGATGTTGCCGGATGAGTTCGTAGAGTGCGAGGCGCAGGTTCATGGGATGAGCATCTGGTCAGGGCCTCCGTGATGCATGGGGCTGGTTGTGCGGGCAAAAAATCCACTTTGCCAGACACCTGTTGGAATCGGCGAGGCTGGCTTGCGATGCTTGCGCCAGCAGACTCGTCGCCACGCCATCTGATACGGTCGAATCCACCGCATCTGCTGCTACCGCCATGGGGCGTGCCTGGGCATAGTCCGGGGCAGTCCCCGGCAATTCATGACAGGCCCGCATCACGGGCGCGCAGGCCGGGGCGAAGGCCCCGCATGTCAGAACGAACGAAACCGCTTCCCGATGAAACCGGCCGTACTCCCCGGCCCGCGCCGCGCAAGGTGATCCCCATTGCCCAGGAGGCAGAGGGCACGCCGCTGTTCGAGGCGCGCCGCAAGATCCAGCCGCGCTCCATTGCAGGGCGCTTTGCCCGCTGGCGCTGGGCGCTGGTCTGGCTCACCCAGCTGTTTTTCTATGGCGTGCCCTGGCTGCAGATCCATGGCCGCCAGGCCCTGCTGTTCGATCTGGAGCAGCGGCGCTTTTATATCTTCGGCTGGCTGCTGTATCCGCAGGATTTCATCTACCTGGCCGTGCTGCTCATCGTGTCGGCGCTGGCGCTGTTTCTGTTCACCACGGTGGCCGGGCGGCTGTGGTGCGGCTTTTCCTGCCCGCAGACGGTGTATACCGAGATATTCATGTGGGTGGAGCGCCGCCTGGAGGGCGACCGCAGCGCGCGGCTGCGCCTGGATGCCAGCGGCTGGGGGCTGGAGAAGCTCGCGCGGCGCGGCGGCAAGCATGCGCTGTGGCTGCTGATCGCGCTGTGGACGGGGCTGAGCTTCGTCGGCTACTTTGTGCCCATCCGCAGCCTGCTGCCTGAAGTACTGGCCTTCACCGGACCCTGGCAGATTTTCTGGGTGCTGTTCTATGCGCTGGCCACCTACGGCAACGCGGGCTTTCTGCGTGAACAGGTCTGCAAGCACATGTGCCCCTATGCACGGTTCCAGAGCGCCATGTTCGACCGGGACACGCTGATCGTCACCTATGACGCCGCACGCGGCGAGGCGCGCGGCCCGCGCCCCAAGGGCCTGGACCATCGCGCCCAGGGCCTGGGCGAGTGCATCGACTGCACGCTGTGCGTGCAGGTCTGCCCGGCGGGCATCGATATCCGCGATGGGCTGCAGTACGAGTGCATCGGATGCGGCCTGTGCATCGATGCCTGCAACAGCGTCATGGACCGCATGCATTACCCGCGCGGGCTGATTCGCCTGTCCACGCAAAATGGCATGGCCCGGGGCTGGCGCCAGGGCGAGCTGGTGCGTCGCATCCTGCGCCCTCGCGTGCTGGTCTATGGCGCGGCGCTGGCGGCCATCTCCACGGCCATGGCCGCCAGCCTGGCGCTGCGCACGCCGCTCAAGCTGGACGTGGTGCGTGACCGGAGCACGCTGTCGCGCATCGTTGGCGGCGGCCAGATCGAGAACATCTACCGCATCCAGATCGGCAACGCTACCGAGCGGGATCAGCGCTACACGCTGTCGGCCGCAGGCATCGAGGGGTTGCGCGTGGCGTCAGATACCGAGGTGGAGGTCGGCGCGGCCCAGGACCGCTGGGTCGTGGTGCGCCTGCAGGCGCCCTATGGCGCGGCGCAGCCGGGCTCCCATGGCGTGGAGATCACGGCTGCAGCAGTGGGCGAGGCCGGGCTGGTGCAACAGGCGCACACCACGTTCCTCGTGCCGCGCTGACGCATCGGGCACAAACTACAACGCAGTCGTTATGCACGGCGCCCGTATGCACGGCGCTTATGTTCGCTGCAGCGCGGACCAGCACCGTTTTGGCGGCCCCAGGTCCTGTCCTGGGGCCATTTTTTTTGTCGCTGAAATGCGATTTAAAAGACAGTTGCTGGTGTAAATGCGGATAGCAAAAGCCACGGACCCCGATATGGTGGGCGCCTGCTTTGCGGCCCGCGTATGAACAAGAAAACTGCCCCCTCCGACAACGCCTCCCCCGAGTCCGTCCCCTTGCGTTCGGCCCTTATCCGCAGCGGCACCATCCGTGCCACCACGCGCAGCTTTCTGCATGCGCTGGGGCAGGATGACGATGACATCGAGCGGCCGCACATCGGCGTGTTCCACACGGGCGGGGAGATGAGCCCCTGCAACCTGAACCTGCGCGAGCAGGCCCAGCATGCCAAGACCGGCATTTACGCGGGCGGCGGCATGCCGCATGAATGCCCCGTGGTGTCGGTCAGCGACGGGCTGACCATGGCGCATTCGGGCATGCGTTTTTCGCTGGTGTCGCGCGAGCTGATCGCCGACAGCGTGGAGGCGTCGGTGCGCGGCCACCAGTGGGATGGCATCTTCGCCATTGGCGCCTGCGACAAGAACCTGCCCGGCCTGATGATGGCCATGGTGCGCTGCAATGTGCCCAGCGTCTTCGTGCATGGCGGCTCGGCCCTGCCGGGGCAGGCGCCCGGCGTGCACGGGCGCGACCTCAACGTGGTCGATACCTACGAGACCATCGGCCAGGTGCTGGCCGGCACGGCTTCGGCCCGGGACCTGGAGGCCATGGCCCGCGCCTGCCTGCCCACGGCGGGTGCCTGCGCTGGCCAGTTCACGGCCAATACCATGGGCATGGTCAGCGAGGCCCTGGGCCTGGCGCCCATCGGCTCCAGCATGGTGCCCGCCGTATTCAGCGAGCGTGCTCCATTGATGCGCCGCGCTGCACGTCAGCTGATGCAGGCCGTGTGGGCCAGCGCCGAGGGCAGCGGCCCGCTGCCGCGCGATATCGTCACGCGCAAGGCGCTGGAAAACGCCTGTGCCGTGGTCAGCGCCACGGGTGGCTCGACCAATGCCGCGCTGCACCTGCCGGCCATCGCGCACGAGGCGGGCATCCGGTTTCACCTGGACGACGTGGCCGAGATCTTCGCGCGCACGCCGCTGATTGCCGACCTGCGCCCTGGCGGGCGCTTTCTGGCGCGCGATGTCTACTACATCGGCGGCGCTGGCGTGATCCTGCGTACGCTGATGGAGCAGGGCCTGGTGCATGGCGATGCGCTGACCTTCACGGGCCGCACGCTGGCCGAGGAACTGGCCAATGCCGCGCCGCCCGATGGCGAAGTGGTGCGCAAGCCCGGCGACCCGATCACGCGCGACGGCGGCCTCACCGTGCTCAAGGGCAACCTGTGCCCCGATGGCGCGCTGCTCAAGACGGCCGGGCTCAAGACCCTGGTGCATCGCGGCCCTGCCCGGGTCTTCGACTCCGAGGAACAGGCGCAGGCCGCCGTGCAAGCCATGCAGTACGCGGCTGGCGATGTCATCGTCATCCGCAACGAGGGACCGCGCGGCAGCCCGGGCATGCGCGAGATGCTGGGCATCACGGCGCTGCTCTATGGCCAGGGCATGGGCGACAAGGTGGCGCTGCTGACCGACGGGCGTTTTTCGGGGGCCACGCGCGGCCTGTGCATCGGCTATGCGGGCCCCGAGGCGGCCGACAACGGCCCGATCGCCGCGCTGCGCGATGGCGACATTATCGCCATTGATGCGCGGGCCGATGCGCGCAGCATCACGGTCGAGATGCACGACAGCGAGCTGGCCGAACGCCTGGTGCAGGCCGCTGCAGCGCGCCGCCAGGCCCGTCCGCTGGGCGGCGTGCTCGAAAAATACGCGCTGACCGTGCGCCCGGCCCACCAGGGCGCGGTCACGCATTCAGGCCAGGTGGACTGGCCGCGCGACGACGCGTGAGCCCGGCTGGCACAGATTCCATTGTTACCACTCTGAAGGGAGACATCGATATGCACATCAACCGCCGCCAATGGCTGGGCACCACGGGTGCTGGCGCCTTGCTCGCCAGCCTGGGCCAGCAGGCATGGGCACAGGCCCAGGCGCCTGCCGCCATCGAAACCTTGAACATCATCACCGGCTTTGCAGCGGGCGGCACCTCGGATGCCATCTGCCGCCGCGTGGCGACCAAGCTGTCCGGCTATGCCAAGGCGGCCGTGGTGGAAAACCGCACGGGTGCGGGCGGGCAGATCGCCATCAACTATGTCAAGGGTCGGCCTGCCGACGGTGCGACGCTGCTGCAGACGCCGACCTCAATGCTGTCCATCTATCCGCACATCTACAAGAAGCTGGCCTATGACCCCGTGACCGATCTGGCGCCGGTCACCGTGGGCTGCATCTTCGACTTCGGCTTCGCCGTGGGTCCCGCCGTGCCCGCCAGCGTGACCACGGTGCCCGAGTTCTTCGCCTGGGCCAAGGCCAACCCGACAGGCGCCAACTTCGGTTCGCCCGCGCCCGGCTCCACGCCGCACTTCATCGGCGCCCTGCTGGGCCAGCATGCGGGCGTGGATTTCAAGCATGCCGGCTATCGCGGCACGCAGCCGGCGCTGCTGGACATGCTGGGCGGCAATGTGTCGGCCGTCTGCGGCCCTGTGGGCGACATGCTGCAGCACCTGCCCAGCGGCAAGATACGCATTCTGGGCGTCAGCGGCGCCAAGCGCAGCCGTTTCGCGCCCCAGGTGCCCACCCTGGTCGAGCAGGGCTACAAGGATATGGCCCACAGCGAGTGGTTCGCCTTCTTCGCGCCGGCCAAGACCCCGGTCGAGACCGTGCAGCGCCTGAACAGCCACCTGCGCAAGGCCCTGGCCACCGCCGATGTGGTGGACAGCCTGGCCACCTTCGGCCTGGAGGCCCAGTCCTCCACCCCTGCCGAACTGGCGGCGCTGGTGCAGTCGGAACTGGCCAAGTGGGGCCCCATCGTCAAGCGCGTGGGCTTTACGGCCGAGGGCTGATGCACTGGCGGGCGAGCTGGCCCAGCGTGGCCAGCGCCGCTTGCATGGACTCATCGAAGGGATGGCCGTAGTTCAGCCGCAGGCAGTGGCCAAAGGCCTGCGAGGCCGAGAAGATCGGCCCTGGCGCCACGCTGATGCCGTGCGCCAGCGCCTGGCGGTGCAGGGCCAGCGCATCACAGCGCTGTGGCAGCTGCACCCACATGAAGTAGCCGCCCTCGGGCCGCGTGGCCTGCGTGCCCTCGGGGAAGTGCCGGGCAATCGCATCGGCCATGCGGTCGCGGTGCAGGGCCAGGGTCTGGCGCAGCCGGCGCAGGTGCCGGTCCACGCCGCCGCTTTCCAGGTAGCGGGCCAGCGCCTGCTGCGTGGGCGCGTTGGTGGCCAGCGTGGTGGTGAGCTTTTGCCGGGCCACGGCGCGTGCGAAGCGCCCCGGCGCGGCCCAGCCGATGCGCCAGCCCGGTGCCAGGCTCTTGGAGAACGAGGCGCAGTGCAGCACCCAGCCTTCGGTATCGAAGGCCTTGGCCGGGGGCGGGCGGTGCTCGCCGAAGTACAGCTCGCCATAGACATCGTCCTCGATCAGCGGCACGCAGTGGCGCGTGGCCAGCTCCACCAGCGCCTTCTTGCGCGCCTCGGGCATCAGGCAGCCCAGAGGGTTCTGAAAGCTGGTCATCAGCCAGATGGCCTGGGGCTTGTGGCGCTGCAGCGCCGTTTCCAGCGCGGCCAGATCCATGCCCTCGCCGGGATGGGTGGGCACCTCGATGGCCGACAGGCCCATGCGCTCCAGCGCCTGCAGCGCGCCATAGAAACAGGGTGATTCGATGACCACGGCGCCGCCAGGCCGCGTGACGGCGGACAGGCACAGGTTCAGCGCCTCCAGCGCGCCGTTGGTGATGACCAGATCCGGCGGCGACAGTGCCATGCCGTCTGCCAGCGCGCGGCGCGCGATCTGGCGGCGCAGGGCCAGGCTGCCGGGCGTGAGGTCATCGATGGCGGCGCGCGGATCGGCCTCTCGCGCGGCCTGGGCCAGGCACTGGCCCAGGCGCCGCAGCGGGAACAGCTGGGGGCTGGGAAATGCCGAGCCCAGCGGCACGACATCGCGGTCCATGGCCGACTCCAGCACCTCGAACACGCGCTCGCTGACATCGACCACGGCGAAGCTGCCGCCAGCGGGCGCCGAAGGCTGCGTGGGCTGCGGCAGCGTGCCGCGCGGGCGCGCTGCGACGAAATAGCCTGAGCGTTCGCGCGCGCGCACCAGGCCGCGTGCCTCCAGCAGGTAATAGGCCTGGAACACCGTGGAGGCACTGACGCCGCGCCGCTCGCTGGTGTGGCGCACCGAGGGCAGCTTGTCGCCCGCGCGCAGCACGCCTGCGGTGATGGACGCCTCGATGTCGTCGGCCAGTGCCTGGTAGCGCGTCATGGCGGCCGTGGGCTCAGCCCTGCTCGGCCAGCAGCTCCTGCAGTGCCTTGACCTGCTGGCGCAGGCGCTCGTTCTCGGCTTCGAGTTCGGTGATGCGCTGCTGCAGCTCCTCGGGCGAGGCCGTCACGGCGGTGCCTTCGCTTTCGGCGGCCTGGGCTTCGGGCTTGGCGGCCTTGGGCTTTTTCTTGGCCTCGCGCACGCGCTTGGCGGCCTGCTTGAGCTCGTCGGCGCCGGCAGCGGCCACGGCCTGCTGCTCGTCCACCGGCAGGCTCGCCACCACGGCGGCCGTGTTCAGCGAGATATCGCCAGAGCGCACGGCAGCCACCACTTCGGGCGCAGCCTTTTGCTGGATGGTCTCGATCAGCTTGACCTGGCTGCTGGACAGGCGTGCCACGCGGGCCAGTGCCTCGCGGGTGTCCAGCGCCTCATCGGGCACCTTGGGCACGCTGGCCAGCGCGGCAGCGACCACGGGATCTGTCTCGCCTTCCCAGGGGGCCTCGCCCTCGGGCTGGCCGGGGGCATCGGCCTTGGCCGCCTGCACGGCGGCAGCGGCTGCGGCGCGGCGCGCAGCGATGATCTCGCGCTTGCGCAGCGCCAGCACGCCGCGCTGGAAGTCGGAGACGCTGCGCCGTCCCAGGTGCTGGTCGATCATCCACAGGTGCACGTCGTCCATGTTCCTGAACTGCGTGGCCTGGATGGTATTGAAGGGCAGGCCATGCTTTTGGCAGATGGCGTAGCGGTTGTGGCCGTCGATGAGCAGATCGTTCCACAGCACCAGCGCATCGCGGCAGCCTTCGGCCAGGATGCTGCGCTCCAGGGCGTCGAATTCATCGGGGGTCAGCGGATCGATGTAGGCCTTGAGTTCTTCGTTGACAACGATGTCCATGGCAATTCAAAAAAGAAGGAATCCAAGAAATGGCGGCTGCCCGGGACCGTGGCCTGCAGGGTCCCGGGCAGCCGCAATGCAAAAACAGGCAGGCCGCTTCAGAGCAGGCGCGAGATCAGCGCGCCTTCGGCCGGGCCTTCGAGGGGAATGCGAACGCGCACCGGGTTGCCCTGGGCCACCTGCACGGGCTCGCCATCGAGGTTGAACATCTTCTCCAGCAGCATCTGGCGGTTGCCCTGGGGGTGGATGATCTCCAGCGTGTCGCCCACGGAGAAACGGTTCTTGGTCTCGATTTCGGCCATGCCGTCGGCCCAGCTGCGCACCTCGCCCACGAAGTGGCTGCGCTGCAGCACCGAGTGGCCAGTCTCGTAGTTCTGGTAGTCCTGCGAAGGCCGGCGCTCCAGCAGGCCGCCCGTATAGCCACGGTTGGCCAGGCCTTCCAGCTCGTTGATCAGGTGCGGGTTGAAGGGGCGGCCGGCCACGGCATCGTCGATGGCCCGGCGGTAGACCTGGGCCGTGCGCGCCACGTAGTACAGGCTCTTGGTGCGGCCCTCGATCTTGAGCGAGTCCACGCCGATCTTCACCAGGCGCTCCACATGCTCCACGGCGCGCAGGTCCTTGGAGTTCATGATGTAGGTGCCGTGCTCGTCCTCCATGATGGGCATCAGCTCGCCGGGGCGGCCCTTTTCCTCCAGCAGGTAAACCTGCTCGGCCTTGGGGTGGCGCTGGCCGTTGCCGCAGGTGCTGGTGAACTGGCTGTCGGCTTCCTCGCGTGCCTGCTCGAAGCTGAAGCCGCTGTCCATCGTCTGGGCCAGGGCCTCGCCGGTATTGGGGTCCACGGCCGCGTCATGCGTCTTGTAGTCCCAGCGGCAGGCATTGGTGCAGGTGCCCTGGTTGGGGTCGCGCCGGTTGAAGTAGCCCGACAGCAGGCAGCGGCCCGAGTAGGCGATGCACAGCGCGCCATGCACGAAGACTTCCAGCTCCATGTCGGGGCATTCCTGGCGGATTTTCTCGATCTCGTCCAGCGACAGCTCGCGCGACAGGATGATGCGCGAGACGCCGGCCTTCTGCCAGAACTTCACCGTGGCCCAGTTGGTGGTGTTGGCCTGCACCGAGAGATGGACCTCGGTTTCAGGCCATTTTTCCTTGACCATCATGATCAGGCCGGGGTCGGCCATGATCAGCGCATCGGGCTTGCACTCGATCACCGGCTCGATATCGCGCAGGTAGGTGCGCACCTTGTCGTTGTGGGCGATCAGGTTGCTGGTGACGAAGAATTTCTTGCCGCGCGCATGGGCCTCGGAGATGCCCTGGGCGATCTGTTCCAGGCGGAATTCGTTGTTGCGCGCGCGCAGGCTGTAGCGCGGCTGGCCGGCATAGATGGCATCGGCGCCGAAGTCGTAGGCCGCGCGCATCTTGTCGAGCGAGCCGGCCGGCAGCAGCAGTTCGGGGGCTTTGAGGGTCATGATCCCCCTATTGTCCCGCATCGGCCTTTCCAACACAGGGCGCTATGGCTCCCCTGCGGCCTGTGCCTGCAGGTGCTGCAGCAACTGGCGGGCATGCGCGGCAAGCGGCTGTGTCCCGGCGGTGCACAGCAGCAACTGGCGCCGTGCCCAGGCATCGGCCAGCGGGACGGCACGGGCGCCGCAGGCCGCAGCCAGGCGTGCAGCCGCCGCTGCAGGCATGACGGCCACGCCCACCCCCTGGCCGGCCAACTGGCAAATGCTGTCCAGGTGCTCCAGCTGGGCGCGCCAGCGCGGCTGTCCCCCCAGCAGCGTGGCCTGCTGGCGCACCAGCGCCTGCAGGGCGGCATCGTGCGGCATGCCGACCCAGTCCTCCTGCAGCAGGTCGTGCAGTCGCAGCTGCCTGCGCCGGGCCAGCCGATGGCCCCGTGCCAGGACCGCCACCAGCGGATCGGGCCGCCAGGGCATGGCCTGCAGATCCCGGGTGTCTTGGGCGTCGCTGGCCACGCCGATGTCGCACAGGCCCTGGCGCAGCCTGTCCAGCACCTCGGCGCTGCTGTGCTCCTGGATGTCGATGGCTACGCGCGGATGGCTGCGCAAAAAACCGGCCACGGCCAGCGGCAGGTGCTCGCTCACGGCCGAGGTATTGCCGCACAGGCGCACATGGCCGGCCAGGCCGGCGCCGTACTCGGCCATATCACCCCGCAGCCGCTGCATCTGGGCCAGCACCGCGCGCGCATGCTGGCCCAGGGTATGGCCTGCTGCCGTGGGCCGCACGCCGCGTGCCTGCCGCGTCAGCAGGGCGCAGCCGAGCTGCTCTTCCATGCCGCGAACGCGCTCGCTGGCTGAAGCCAGCGTCATGTGCGAGCGAGCGGCAGCGGCTGTGAGGGTGCCGCAGTCCAGGATGTGAGCGAACAACTGCAGGTCGGTGAGGTCGAAGCGCATGGCTGGCGGTCGGATGGCTCAGGGATGGCCTGAGGCTTGGTTCCAGGAATCCTGATTGTGGCCCTGGCTGCAATGCCCGAGCATCCGAAACTGAAGCTCAGGAATGGCCTGAGCCAGTATGCCGAAAGTGCAGGGAGCCGCAGATGTGGGATGGGTGGTGGACGCTGGTGGCGGCGATGGCCGTGTTCGCCCTGGCGGGCGTGGTCAAGGGGGTGGTGGGCCTGGGCCTGCCCACTGTGTCCATGGCGCTGCTGGCGCTGTTCATGCCGGCGGGGCAGGCGGCGGCCTGGCTGCTGCTGCCGTCGCTGGTGACCAATGTGGTGCAGATGCGGCCCCTGGCCTTGCTGTGGCCTGTGCTGCGCCGCCTGGGCTGGATGCAGCTGGGCATCGTCACCGGCACCCTGGGCGGCATGCTGTGGTGGGGCCCGGTGGGGGAGGCTGCCGTGGCTCGCACGGCGCTGGGCGTTGCCCTTGTCCTGTATGCACTGTGGGGTTTGTGGGGGCCCGGCCTGCAGGTGCCTGGGCGGCACCAGGCCTGGCTGGGCCTGGCCTGTGGCCTGCTCACAGGGGCCATCACGGCCATGACGGGCGTATTCGTCGTGCCTGCCGTGGCTTTCCTGCAGTCGCTGGCACTGGCGCGGCAGGCGCTGATGCAGGCCATGGGGCTGTGCTTCACGGTATCCACGCTTGCGCTGGGCGCAGGCATGGCGCTGGCGCGCGCGCCAGACCATGAATCTCTGCCCTGGAGCAGCACCGCGCTGGTCTCGGCGCTGATGCTGCTGCCTGCCCTGGCGGGCATGGCCTGGGGCGAGCGGCTGCGCCAGTCGCTGTCGCCCCAGGTCTTCAGGCGCGTGCTGATGCTGAGCCTGCTGGCCCTGGGCATCTACATGTGCGTCCGTGGCTAAACCCTGAACACCTTGACCGGGCGGCCGCGCTCCACCTGCCAGTGCTGCAGGCTGCGCGCGTGCCGTGCCCGGTCCTCGCCCTGTGCGTTGAGCCGTGCCAGCTTCAACCCCAGCAGCTCCCGCGCCAGCCGCTTATTGGCATGCTGGCTGCGCTCGCTCATGACCTTCACCGCCATGCCGCTGGGCACATGCAGCGCATGGATGGCCGAGTCCGTGGTGTTGACATGCTGGCCGCCCTTGCCGGAGGCCTTGCAGGCCTGGAACACGATCTCGCCATCGGCCGGCAGTTGCTGTGGCGGTTCGCACTTTTGCACGGCCACGAACCAGTTCCTGCGCGGATGGTGGGGCCGCAAGGGGCTGTCGAAGATCCACTGGATGGTGCCCAGCCAGCCATGCAGCGGGCCGGTGTGGCCTTCGCAGCGCAGCAGCACGGACCTGTAGCCGGCCGGCGTGGGTGACTCCTCCAGCATCTGCACGTCGATGCCATGGACGGCGCAGTCGCGCAGCAGCTCGCGCAGCGTCAGGCGCACGGCCAGCTCGCACTCTGCGGGGCCGTGGGATGAGGTCAGCTGGATCAGCAGCATTGCATGGCCCCCTTCTTGTAAGTCAGCACAGGGCGCAGGCGTGCCACCAACTGCACCAGACCAGCTTGCTGCAGGCTGGCGACCACGGAGTCCACATCCTTGTAGGCCTGGGGCGCTTCCTCGTAGACCAGCTCCCGGTCCGCACAGACCACGGTGCTGCCAAAGCGCGTGCGCAGCAGCTCGTCCAGCGTGAAGCGCGGGCGCAGCCGGCCCATGCAGTCCGTGCGCGCCCATTTGCGGCCCGCGCCATGTGCCAGAGAGTGCAGGGCCTCATCACGCCCGTCCACAGGACGCACCAGATAGCTGTAGTCGCCGCGCGAGCCCGGGATCACCACCAGGCCCTGGTCGGCCGGCGTGGCGCCTTTGCGGTGCAGAAAACCGTCCTGCCCGCGCCAATGGTGGGCCACCACATGGTTGTGGGTGATATCCAGCAGCGCCTCGCCCCGCGCGCGGATGGCGCGCAGCAGGCGTGCCGCGATGCTGGCGCGGTTGAGCTGTGCGAAGGCGATGGCGGCCGCATGCTGGCGCAGATAATGCGCCGCTTCGGCGCTGCCGGCGGCCAGACCGTCGTGGCTGAAGGCCTGCACATGGGCGCGCAGGATGGCACCGCCCAGACCGCGCGAGCCGCTGTGCACCATCAGGTGCACGCGCTTTTTGTCCAGCGTATCTTCTTCGTACAGCGTATCCACCACCTGCAGCTCGGCAAAGTGGTTGCCGCCGCCGATGGTGCCCAGGCTCTCTTGCAGCGAGGCCAGACAGGCCACGCCGCTGGCCAGGGCGATCTGCTCCAGCTGCTGCGCATCCACGGCGTCCAGCAGTTCCTGGGGCAGGGGGCCGTCAATGTGGCCTACGGCTTTTTCGAGTTTGGCGGCCGAAGTCTTGTGCACCGCCAGATCGGTGGCGTACAGCGCCATGCCGCAGCCGATATCGCCCCCGACCAGGGCAGGGTAGAAGCGGCCAGCCGAAAAAAAGGCTGCGCCGACCGGATAGCCCCTGCCCGGGTGCAGGTCCGGCAGCCCTACGGCGGCGCGGATGCCCTCCAGGTTGGTGGCCGTGGTGTGCAGTTGCTGAATGGCAGCGTCTTCAATCCAGACGCTGGAATTGGCGAACACCTGGATATAGGTGTCCGTGAGGGAATGGCCCATGAATGGCTTTCGATCGATTGCATGAAATGTGCGGATGCGGAATGGGCAGTCGCAGCAGGCTCGATCAAAAGGCCTTGGGGAAAACGCACGCGCAGCCTGGCACCGGACTCCACTGGGGACCGGGGACTCAGGTCTGCAGCGTGGCTTGGGGCGCTAGGGCGTCAAGCGTGCACGACTGCAAAGGGGCGTGTCGAACGGGACATGGCTCTCTCCTTTGCGAGGGTGAACGGGTGCTGCGGTTGCAGCAAGAAGGTGTCATCGTATGCAGCATGGCCCATGCGGCGCAAGCCTTGCATCTGCATGCGTGGCATATTGCAGACAGATGGCTGGGGGCTGGCACATGGTGAGCGGATCATCCGTGGCGTCAGTCCTGCGGCCGGAAACCGATGACCAGATCGGGCGGTACGCGGCCATCGATGTCGCGGGGCAGCGTTTCGGTCTTTTGCAGCGCGCGCACGACGGCCTCGTCCCAGGCCTTGTTGCCGCTGGACTTGCTGATGGTGGCGCTGACGATGGTGCCATCGGGCGCAGTGCGCACGCGCACTTCGGCGCGGGGGTTGCCGCTGACGGCATCGGGGTAGACGATGTTGGGCTTGACCCGTGCCGAGACTTTGGAGCCATAGCCGGCCGAGGGGCCTCCAGCGGCAGCGCTGCCCGCGCCGCCGCTTCTGCTGCCGCCAGCACCATCATCCGACGAGCCGCCACTGCCGCCGCCTGCCAGCGCCTGCATGCGGGCCACGTTCGCCTTGTGGCGTGCCTCGGCTTCTTTGGCGTCCCTGGCGGCCTGCTCCTTGGCAGCCTGTTCCTTGCGGCGCTTGTCATCCGCCGCCTTTTTCTCGGCTTCGGCCCTGGCGGCTCTTTCCTTTTCGGCCTTTTCGGCTTTCTCGGCTTTTTCTCTTTCAGCCTTCTCGGCTTTTTCGGCCTTTTCCCGCTCGGTTTTTTCCCGGGCGGCCTTTTCTCTGGCGGCTTTTTCCTTGTCGGCCTTTTCCTTTTCAGCCTTCTCTTTTTCTGCCTTTTCCTTCTCGGCCTTGTCCTTTTTCTGCTGCTCCTGGCGTTCCTTGCGCTCCTGCTCAGCCTTGTCCTTCTTTTGCTGTTCGATTTTTTCGCGGCGCTCGCGTTCGGCACGCTCCGCCTTTTCGGCTTTCTCAGCCTTCTCTGCCTTTTCCTTTTCAGCCTTTTCCCGTGCCGCTTTTTCGGCCTTGGCGGCTTTTTCCTTCTCCAGGCGTTCCTTGCGCTCTTTTTCGCGCTGCTCCTGCCGCTCGCGCTGCTCCTCGCGCTCTTTCTTCTGCTGTTCGAGCTTGCGCTTTTTCTCCAGCGCGATCTCGGCGTCGCGCTGGTCTTCAACGAGCTGGGCCTTGGGCGGCGCAGGCGGCGGCGCCATCACCTGCCTGGGTGGCGGGGCAGGCGGCGGAGGTGGAGGCGGCGGCACCGGGGCAGGCCGTGGCGCAGGCGCAGGCGCGGGGGGGGGCGAGACGGGCGGCGGCGGTGGCGGTGGCGGCGCCACGGGCTGGCTTGGCGCCGGCGCGGCAGTGGACCAGAACTCGGCCTCGACCATGGCCTCGTCGGCTTCCTTGGGCGGGCGTACGGTCCACAGCATGGCTGCGACCAGCAGGCCGTGCGCCGCCACGGCCAGTGCCCAGGCGCGCATGCGTCCGCGCGTGCGGGGCGGAGCGAACTGGTCGTGGTCTTGGGGTTGGGGCATGGCGTGGGTCGCGTGCTGCGTATGCGGCTTATTGGGTGGACTTGACGCCGAAGGCCACGCGCTTGACACCTGCAGCCTGCAGCTCGGACATGGCCGCCATGACGGTTTCGAACGGCAGCTTCTTGTCGGCCGAAATCAGCACGGCGCTGTCGTCGCTTTGCTGGTCCTGCCACTGCCGTGCGGCTGCGCCCAGTTCCTTGAGCGTGATGGTTTTTTCGCTGCTGCCGGCCTTCAGGCGGATGGCGCCGTCCTTGTCGATCATCACGTCGGCGCGTTTGACGGGCGTGCGCGCAGCCTTGCCGGCACTGGGCACGTTGATGGCGCCCGGCGTGAGCATGGGCGCCGTCACCATGAAAATGACGAGCAGCACCAGCATCACGTCGATGAAGGGCACCATGTTGATTTCGTTGACGGTACGGCGGCCACGGCCGCGCGAGGCTACAGCAGGCATGCGCTCACTCCTTGCCGGATGGCTTCATATCGGCTCAATGTCCCGAGGGGCTTGCCGGCTGCGATGCGCCGACATTGCGTTGCAGGATGTTCGAGAATTCTTCGATGAAAGTTTCCTGCTGGCTGGCGACGCGGTCGATCTGGTGGGCATAGCGGTTGTAGGCTGTCACTGCCGGGATGGCGGCGAACAGGCCCATGGCCGTGGCCACCAGGGCTTCGGCAATGCCCGGCGCCACGGTGGCCAGTGTGATCTGCTCCATGTTGGCAAAGCCCGTGAAGGCGTGCATCACGCCCCAGACCGTGCCGAACAGGCCGACATAGGGCGCGACCGAGCCGACCGTACCCAGAAAGGACAGGCCCGACTCGACCTCGTCCATCTCGCGCTGGAAGCTGGCGCGCATGGCGCGGCGCGTGCCATCCATGAGCTGGTTCACATCCGCGATGCGGCGTTCGCGCAGTTTCTGGTATTCGCGCATGCCGCTGGCGAAGATGCGCTCCATGGGGCCGCCCTGCTTGGCATGCTGGGTGGCTGCGGCATACAGGTCGTTGAGACTGGTGCCCGACCAGAAGTCCTGTTCGAATTCATCGTTGAGCGAGCGCACACGCTTCAAGGTCTGCGCCTTGCGGAAAATGGTGGCCCAGCTCGCCACCGAAGCGCCCACGAGGATCAGCATGACCAGCTGCACGACCCAGCTGGCCTGCAGCACGAGGCTGAGTATGGACATGTCATGGGAGTTCATGAAAATTGCTCCAGGATGCGGTTCGGAATTCTTGCGGGGCGCATGGTTGTGCCATCCACCCATCCAATGCGGATCTTGCCTTCGCACAGCAGGGTGGGCGGCGTGGCGCCGCCATCCGCAGAGGCCCGCAGCACCTGCTGCCGTATTGTCAGCGAAGCGCCGCCCTTGCTTTGCCGCTCTGCGGTAACAAGGAGTTGGTCGTCGAGGTGCGCGGGCAGCAGGTACTCCAGCTGGGCATGGCTTACGATAAACATGCCGCCCATTTGTTCCTGCAACTGCCGCTGTTCTATGCCCTGGACACGCAGCCACTCGGTGCGCGCGCGCTCCATGAACTTGAGGTAGTTGCCGTAGAAGACGGCGCCTCCTGCGTCGGTGTCTTCCCAGTAGACGCGGATGGGAAACTCGAAGGCCATGGCGTGTATGCCCTTCAGGCCAGCAGCTGCCGCAGCCTGCGCACGGCCTCTTGCAGCTGCTCCATGGAGTTGGCCGTCGAAAAGCGCACGAATCCGGCGGTCTCGAAGCTGCCGAAGTCCCGGCCCGGCGTGATGGCCAGATGGGCCCGCTCCATCACGGCATAGGCGAAATCCCAGCTGCCCGAGACGCCCAGTCTGTCCGCCGCGGCCCGGCAGTCGGCCCAGGCGTAGAAGGCGCCATCGGGCTGCACGGGCACGGGCAGGCCCAGGGATTCGAGCGCCGGGATGAAAAAGTCGCGCCGTGCCTTGAATTCGGCGCGGCGGCGCTCGTATTCGGCAATGCTCTCAGGCTCGAAACAGGCCAGCGCCGCGTGCTGGGCGATGCTGCTGGCGCAGATGAACAGGTTCTGCGCCAGGCGCTCGACCACTGGCACCATGGCCTCTGGCACCACCATCCAGCCCAGCCGCCAGCCCGTCATGTTGAAGTATTTGCTGAAGCTGTTGATGCTGATGATGTCTTCACCCAGCGTGAGTGCCGTCTGGCCATAGGCCTTGTCATGCGACAGGCCCAGGTAGATCTCGTCGATGATGGTCAGCCCGCCGCGGGCGCGCACCACTTCGTGGATGCGGCGCAGCTCGGCGGGCGCGATCGAGGTGCCCGTGGGGTTGGAGGGCGAAGCCAGCAGCACGCCGCGCGTGCGTCCGTTCCATGCTGCCTGGACCTTCTCGGCGCTCAGCTGGTAGCGCTCGGCTGCCGTGGTCGGCACCATCACGGCCCGGCCTTCTGCCGCACTGACGAAGTGGCGGTTGCAGGGGTAGCTGGGGTCGGGCATGAGGATCTCATCGCCTGCGTCGATGGTGGCAAGGCACGCCAGCTGCAGTGCGGCCGAAGCGCCGGCCGTGACCACAATGCGCCGCGCCGGCACATCGGCGCCAAAGCGCTGGGCATACCACTGGCTGATGCGTTCGCGCAGCAGGGGCAGTCCCAGGGCGGGGGTGTACTGCGTTGCGCCATCGCGCACGGCGCGGGCGGCCGCCTCCTGCACCAGCGCAGGGGCCGTGAAGTCGGGCTCGCCGATGTTCAGGAAGATCATCGGCGTGTCGCTGTCCTTGCAGGCGCGCGCCATCTCCTGCGCCGCCTTGGCGATCTCCATCACATAAAAAGGCTCAATGCGCTCGGCGCGGGTCGAAAATTTCATGGCGGGGGGAAATCCTGGAAGGGACGCCCGCACCTGGCAGGCGCAGGCAGGCAATGGAGGCGGCAGGAGCGGGGCAGAGGGCGCAGGCGCCCCTGTGCAGCGGGGCCCGCAAGCAGGCTCAGTCGGCCTGGCCCGTGGTGTCGCGGCTGTCCGCCGGCTGGCTGGCGGTGTCAGCCTTGGCGGCGCGGTCATGTGCGACTTCTGCGGGGCGCAGCATCGGAGCCAGGCCGTTGAGCACGGCATTCACATACTTGTGGCCATCGGTGCCGCCGAATTCCTTGGCCAGCTCGATGCATTCGTTGAGCACCACGCGCCAGGGCACATCGTGGCAGTGCTGGAATTCGTAGACGCCGATCCACATGCACGCATGCTCGATGGGCGAAATATCGGCCAGCGCGCGATCCAGCTTGGGCGTGATCAGCGCATCCAGATCGGCCTGCGCCGTGATGCAGCCGCGCAGCAGCGCGTCATAGTGCACCGAGTCGGCTTTGTGAAAGCCCGACAGATCGCGCGTGAAGCGGTCAATGGCCTCGACATCGTTGCCGCCAACGATGTGCTGGTACAGCGCCTGCAGCGCGAATTCGCGCGAGCGGCTGCGGCTGGACTTGGAGGCTGCCTTGCGTGCGCCGGTGCTGGTCAGGCCGGTGCGCGACTGGCGGGGAGGGCGGCGCGATGCCGGTGCGGATTGTTCGTCGCTCATGTTCGCTTGATGGTTTGGAGCAGATGGGCCATTTCCACGGCGACACGGGCCGCATCGCGTCCCTTGTCGGTCTGGCGTGCGATGGCCTGCTCGGTGTTTTCAGTGGTGATGATCGCGTTGGCGATCGGCAACTGGTGGTCCAGGGCCAGGCGTGTCACGCCCGCGCCCGATTCATTGGCAACCAGCTCGAAGTGGTATGTCTCCCCACGGATGATGCAGCCCAGCGCCACCAGGGCATCGTATTTCTTCGATACGGCCATGGCCTGCAGCGCCACGGGCACCTCCAGGGCGCCAGGCACGGTGACATGGTCGATGTTCCCGGCCTGCACGCCCAGTGCCAGCAGCTCTTCGCGGCAGGCCGTCGTCAGGCTGTTGGTGATGCTTTCATTGAAGCGGGCCTGGACAATGCCGATGCGCAGCTGCGCACCGTCGAGATTCAGGGCCTGGCCCTTTTCTGCGTTCAACATGGTGTTCTTATTCCTTGGGGATGTAGCCGCTGATTTCGAGGCCGTAGCCGGTCATGCTGGGCATGCGCCGCGGCTGGCCCATGAGGCGCATCTTGTGCACTCCGCAATCGCGCAGGATCTGCGCGCCCACGCCGTAGGTGCGCAGGTCCATGCGGCCACGCTCCGGGGCCTGGGCCGCGCGGGCGCTGCCCTCGAACTGCGCCAGCAGCTGGTCGCCGCTTTCGCCGCAGTTGAGCAGCACGGCCACGCCGTGGCCCTGGCGAGCGATGTATTCGAGGCTGGCATCCAGGCTCCAGGAGTGCAGCGTGCGGCCGGTTTCCAGCGCATCGAGCACCGACAGCGGCTCATGCACACGCACGGGCACCTGCGTGTCGGCATCCCACTGGCCCTTGACCAGGGCCAGATGCACGGACTGGCTGGGCCGGTCGCGGAAGGCGTGGGCGGTGAACTCGCCATGTGCCGTCTGCAAGGTGCGTGTGCCGACCTTGTCCAGCAGTGACTCGGTGCTGCTGCGGTACTGGATCAGGTCGGCAATGGTGCCGATCTTCAGCCCGTGCTCGGCCGCGAACAGCTGCAGGTCGGGCAGCCGTGCCATGGTGCCATCGTCCTTCATGATCTCGCAGATCACGGCCGCAGGCGAGCAGCCGGCCAGGGCGGCAAAGTCGCAGCCTGCCTCGGTGTGGCCGGCGCGCATGAGCACGCCGCCATCGACGGCCTGCAGCGGGAAGATGTGGCCCGGCTGTACCAGATCCGTGGGCTTGGAGTCCCTTGCCACGGCGGCCTGCACGGTGCGTGCGCGGTCGGCGGCGGAGATGCCGGTGGTCACGCCTTCGGCAGCCTCGATGGAAACGGTGAACGCCGTGCTGTACACGGTGCCGTTGCGTGCGGCCATCGGCGGCAGCTTCAGGAACTCGCAGCGCTCGCGCGTCAGCGTCAGGCAGATCAGGCCGCGGCCAAAGCGCGCCATGAAGTTGATGGCCTCGGGCGTGACATGGTCGGCTGCCAGCACCAGGTCGCCTTCGTTCTCGCGGTCTTCCTCGTCAACGAGGATGACCATGCGGCCTGCGCGCATGTCGGCAATGATGTCTTCCACCGGCGAGATGGGCACGGGGGACAGGGAGGTGTTCATGGGGTGCCTTCTGTGAAGCTGCAAGGCCGCGCGGGTGGCTCGGCACACGCACGGCCTGGCACTGTCTGCGGGACATGTGCACAAGGCATCCAAAGAACGTGTGGCGCGGCGCGGCCGCTTTCGGCAATTGGCATGACCGGCATGGCCTTGCGGAAAGCATCCATTCTATTCCAGCGGGCACAGCCTGGGGCTCTGGCCGGCTTTGTGCAGGCTCAGGTCGCGGGGTCTTGCAGCACCACATCGCTTTCGGGATAGGCGATGCATGGCAGCACACAGCCTTCGGCGCGCTCCTCGCGGGTCACACCCGGCCACTCGATCTCGTAGCGGACGCTGCCTGCGAGCAACTGGCCCAGGCAGGCCCGGCAGGTGCCATTGCGGCAGGAACTGGGCCAGTCCACGCCGCCCTGTTCCAGGGAGTGCAGCAGCGGCTGGTCGGCCCAGGCGTCGGCCTGGCGGCCGCTGGGCGCCAGCCTCGCAGTGAACAAGGCAGGGGTGAACGGCGAATCCTGGCTCATGGCGGCAGTTCCTGGGGAAAAGACGAAGGGTTTTGCATGTTGCCGTGCAGCATCCATGCAGGCATGGTGTGTGCTGCACCTCCAATGGCTGCGCATAATACGCGGAGGCATCTGCCTGCTGTGCATGCCTGTTGTCTTGCCGGGCAGCGTGTGCGGGCCTATGTGGATGGCTTGCGCGCCTGCTATCTGTGGATATCGAGATCTACTATGTCTATGGTGAACAAGATCAATGCATGCCCGGCACCCTTGGATGAGGCAGAGCGCCTGAGGCTGCTGCATGCGCTCAATATCCTTGATACGGCGGCTGAGCCGGCTTTTGACCGGATCACAAGGCTTGCAGCCCGCATGCTGGGCGTGCCGATTGCCTTGATTTCCCTGGTGGATGCTGAAAGACAGTGGTTCAAGTCCCGTGTGGGAGTGGATATTTCTCAGGTTCCGAGAGAAGTTGCATTCTGTTCATATGCCATCTTGCAGCAAGAGCCAATGATTGTGAACGATGCGCTTCGGGATGAGCGTTTTGTGAAAAATCCGTTGGTGCTGGGGAATCCTTGCATCAGATTTTATGCAGGGGTTCCACTGAGATCCATGAAAGGTTTTGCCATTGGGACTCTTTGTGCAATTGATACTGTTCCGCGTGAATTGAGTGAGGATGACAAAAATATTCTGATTGATCTTGCTGGATTGGCCAGCAAAGAGATTCAGATGAGGGAGGCGGAAGAGATTGCCCGTAGTCAGATATCCCAATCCGAGCAAGGCACCCGGGCAGCAGAGTCGCGGTTTCAGACGATCTTCGATCGTGCCGGTGTTGGGATTGCGCTGGTGGCGCCTGATGGTAAATGGGTGAATGTCAATGAAGCATTCTGTCAGATTGTTGGCTACAGTGCCGAAGAGCTTCATGGATTGACGTTTCATGAAATGACGCACCCTGACGATGTGGAGGCAGATCTGCATCTGACAAAGAAGCTGATTGATGGGGAGATCGATCGCTATCAACTGGAGAAGCGTTATATCCATAAAAATGGAAATCCCGTCTGGATCAACCTGATCGTGACCAAGCAGGTTGGACCACAGGGTGAGCTGGAGTATCTGGTGTCGATTGTCAAGGACATCCAGGCGCGCAAGGAGGCGGAAGCCTCTCTGGCGGAACTGCGCAGGGAACTGGAAGAGCGTGTGGAAAAAAGAACCAGTGATTTGCTGCTGGCAAATACTAGGCTCTCTTCGGCGATGGCGCAGCAGATGCAGTCGGAGCAGGCATTGCGCAAACGTGAAGCCGAACTGCACATGGTCATTGACAATGCCAGTGATGCCTATGTCTGTGTGGATCAGGATGGAGTGATAAGCCAGTGGAACCGGCAGGCTGAAAAAATATTTGGCTGGAGTTCCCAGGAGGCGATGGGGCGGAGTCTGGCAGAGACCATTATTCCTGAAAATATGCGGGAAGCACATTGCGCTGGCATGAAGCGCTATCTGGAAACAGGCAAAAGAAGCTTGCCCAGCTGGCAGATGGAGTTGGTGGCGCTTCGGCGTGATGGCCATACATTGCCTGTGGAGGTACGTGTCACCGCGTTGGAGAGCGAGGGCAAGACGATTTTCAGTGCGTTTCTGAGTGATATCACCGAACGAAAGAGAGCGGAGGTGGAGCGCGAGTACGAGGCATCCCATGATGCATTGACAGGATTGCCCAACCGCCGCAAGCTTTTTAGCGTACTGCCTCAGGCGATGGCAAGGTCAGGCCGGTGTCATATGGAATTTTCACTGATCTTCATTGATCTGGATGGTTTTAAACAGGTGAATGATGGAAAAGGGCATGAGGCGGGGGATTCGGTTCTGCGTGCTGTGGCGGCACGCCTGCTTCAATCTATCCGTCAAACCGACATGGCGGCACGCCTGGGTGGAGACGAATTCACGGTAGTGCTTGAAAATTTGAGCGATGGAGTGGAAAATGCGAAGCATGTGGCGTACAAAATACTGAGCGCAATACAGCAGCCTATCTCTATCGGCAGCGAAGAGGTGCATATTGGGGCCAGCATTGGCATAGCGCTCCACCAGCCGGGCGATGCGGAAACCGTGGATCAGCTTGTCAGCAGGGCAGATGCCGCAATGTATGAAGCCAAGCGCATGGGGAAAGGCCAGGTCCGTGTGAAATGACCGGATGGGTGGCCTGTCATGCCTGCTTTGACTGTTTTTTAAGCAATCTTTGCAAGATTGTTTGAAATCAAAGACTTGGCGAATAAATTCGAGGTTTGCGCAGGCTTGTCCACATGCTTGTCCAGCCTGTATGGGGGTAAATCCTGGGGGAGCTGTTCTGTTGCGTGGCGCCAGGCGGCTGCGCCGCAGCCACCTGGCGAGGTGCCTTTTTTTTGTGCAGCCTGTGAGCGTTCATTGAAAATCAATGACTTGCATGGCTTATCCCGCGTGTGGTGTGACTTGTGCACAAGATTGTTCAGGGGAAGCCGGGATAAGTGCCAGCGCGGCTTCGCGCGGTTGATTAAAAAATGAGCAAACAATAAAAAATCAATAAAAACAATGGCTTGCATCAATATTTCAGTGTCTGCACAAGGTTTTCCACAAGCTTGTCACGATCCGGTGGGGACAAAACCGGCGCAAGCCGCAGTCGCCTGGGCAACCCTGCGCGCGCGGATGGACATCTACATTGGATGCGCTGGCGGCATGGTGCTGCCGGCGACGAGGTAAAGGAAGCAGACATGGCGTTGGATTTTGAAGGCCGGGTGGCGATCGTGACGGGGGCGGGCGGCGGCCTGGGGCGCTTGCATGCGCTGGCACTGGCTGCGCGCGGAGCGCGCGTGCTGGTCAATGATCTGGGCGGTGCGGTCGACGGCAGCGGCGGCTCTGCCTCGGCTGCGCAGGCCGTGGTGGACGAAATCCGTGCCGCAGGTGGTCAGGCGCTGGCCAATGGCGCATCGGTCACCGATTTTTCGGCGGTCCAGGCGATGGCTCAGCAGGCCGTGGATGCCTGGGGCCGTATCGACATACTGGTGAACAACGCAGGCATTCTGCGCGACAAGAGTTTTGCCAAGATGTCCATGGAGGACTTCCGCCTGGTGGTCGATGTGCATCTGATGGGCGCAGCCCATTGCTGCAAGGCGGTGTGGCCGCACATGCAGTCGCAGAACTACGGACGCATCGTGATGACCACCTCCTCCACGGGGCTGTACGGCAATTTCGGCCAGGCCAACTATGGCGCTGCCAAGCTGGCCCAGGTCGGGCTGATGCAGACCCTGGCCATCGAGGGTGCCAAGCATGGCATCCATGTGAATGCGCTGGCGCCCACGGCCGCCACACGCATGACCCAGGGCCTGATGCCCGAAGCCGTGCTGGCCGCGCTCAGTCCCGAGGCCGTGGTGCCTGCCATGCTGGTGCTGGCGCACGAGAGCGCACCCACGCGCACCACGCTGTGCGCAGGCGCTGGCGGGTTCGAGGCAGCCTTCATCACGCTGACCGAGGGCATTTACCTGGGCCAGGGCGGGCAGGTGCCCGAGCAGCTGGCGCAGCGGCTGGCCGAGGTACTGGACCGCCATGGCGAGCAGGTGCCCGCCAGCGGCGCAGCACAGGGAACGCTGGAGGTGGGCAAGGCCATGGCCGCGCGCGGCTGAAGCTCCCGGGGCAGGGGGCGTGCGCAACACTGACATATTCCTTTCGCTCACTGCCCGGCCTTGCAGGGCAACAGGTCAAAACGCGTGGTTAAGCGGACAGCGGCCATCGCGTTGTCTGCCATTTCTCTATCATTCGGCGTCCGGGTCAGGTGTTGCCGGAGCCTTGCCGGGCTCCGGCAACACCGGCACCCATCAACGAATCGGTACCCAAGAATGAAATCATCGCAGGCACCCATGGCGGTTCCCGATCCAGAGCGGCTCAAGGGCATTCGCCGGGGCATAGAAAAGGAAGGCCTGCGCGTGCAGGCCTCGGGCGCACTGGCTCTGACTCCCCATCCCCGGGCACTGGGGTCGGCGCTGACCCATCCCCATATCACCACCGACTACAGCGAGTCGCAGGTCGAGCTGATCACGGGCGCGCGCCTGGGCGTGCAGGAGTGCCTGGATGAGCTGGTCGAGATCCACCAGTTCGTGCTGCGCAGCATGCAGCCCTGCGGCGAGATGCTGTGGTCGTCGAGCATGCCCTGCCAGCTGCCCACCGACGAAACCATTCCGCTGGCACGCTACGGCTCCTCGCATTCGGGGCGCTCCAAGAGCGTGTACCGCATGGGCCTGGGCCACCGCTACGGCCGGCGCATGCAGACGATTTCCGGCATCCACTACAACTGGTCGCTGCCCGGCGTGTCCAGCGACCAGTATTTCGCGCTGATCCGCAACTTCCGCCGGCATGCCTTCGTGCTGCTGTACCTCTACGGTGCCTCGCCCGCGCTGTGTCCCTGTTTCGTCGAGGGGCGCGAGCACCGGCTGCAGCCGCTGGGCGATGCCGGTCAGGCCCTGTTCCTGCCTCATGCCACCTCGCTGCGCATGGGGCGGCTGGGCTACCAGAGCGATGCCCAGGCCAGCATCAACGTCAGCTACAACGGCCTCGAAGGCTATGCCGATTCGCTGCACGATGCGCTCACGCGTCCCTACCCGCCCTATGAGCTGCTGGGCATTCGCAACCCCGGCGGCGACTACAACCAGCTGGGCACGGGCCTGCTGCAGATCGAGAACGAGTTCTACGGCACGATCCGCCCCAAGCGCACGGTCCAGCGCGGCGAGCGCCCGCTGCATGCGCTGCGCGAGCGCGGCGTGGAGTATGTGGAAGTGCGGCTCATGGACCTCGACCCCTTCGAGGATGTAGGCATCGCTGCGCCCACCATGCGCATGCTGGATGTGTTCCTGCTGCACTGCCTGCATTCGGACAGCCCGCCGGATACGCCGGCCGAGATCGCCGAGCTCAAGCACAACCAGCACCTGACGGCCGAGCGTGGCCGCGGGCCGGGACTGCAGCTGATGCGCGGCGGCCGCGAGGTGTCCCTGCGCGACTGGGCCCACGAGGTGTTGCAGCAGTGCCGTCCCTATGCGCAGGCGCTGGATGCTGCGCATGGCACGCAGGACTATGGTGCGGCGCTGGCCCAGGCGCTGGAGCGCCTGGAGCACCCCGAGCGCACGCCTTCGGCCCATGTGCTGCGCGAGCTGGTCCAGCAGCATGGCAACAGCTTCTCGCATTTCACGCTGTCGCAGTCCGAGCGCGCCCGCGATGCGCTGCTGGCCCTGCCCTGGAGCGAGGCCCAGCAGCAGCGCTTCGAGCAGTGGACGCGCGAATCCGTGCAGGCGCAGCGCGACATCGAGGCCGCCGATACGCTGTCCTTCGAGGAATGGCGCCAGCGCTACATGTCCCCCGAGAACCTGCGCTGAATACCCGCTCAGGTGCCGTGGCTGGCCAGCGCCTGCCCGGCATCCTCGCACCAGAACAGCACGGCATCGTAGAAGCCTTCCCAGACGCAGCCGTTGCAGCCCCGGCCGCAGCAGCTGGTGGGCGGGGTCGGCGGCTGGCGCAGCGCCACGCCAGCGGCGTCTGCACGCTGCTGCCACAGCCGGATCTGCGACAACGCCTGCTGCAGAGGAGCTTCGGCCATGTTCAGCGCCGCGCCTTGTTGCGGCGCACGGCAAACAGCGCAATGAAGGCGGCACCCAGTACCAGAGCGAACCAGCCGACCAGATAGGACTGGGCCATCATCTGCATGATGCCGCCCGGTGCCAGGAAGTATGGCGCCAGCAGAATCACCAAGCCGATCAGCGCGCAGGTCACGCCCTTGATGAGCAGTTCCATGTCGGCCTTGCGCGAGGCGCTGCGGGAAGATGGGGTGTCGGGCAAGGGCATAGGCAGATTGGCAGGTCGGGAAAGCGGGAGACAATTATCCTTGCGCCCCTGCTCCCTCCAAGAAAGAAATCCTCCATGGCCATACAGTGGTTCCCCGGTCACATGAATCTCACGCGCAAGGCGATTGCCGAGCGCGTCAAGGAAATCGATGTGGTGATCGAAGTGCTGGATGCGCGCCTGCCGGGGTCCAGCAGCAACCCGCTGCTGCAGGAGCTGACGGGGCACAAGCCCCGGCTCATGGTGCTCAACAAGCAGGATCTGGCCGATCCGGCGCGCACGCCGCTGTGGCTGGACTGGTACAACGCGCAAAGCGAGACCCGGGCGATTGCGCTGGATGCCTCCGAGCCTGCGCCCACGCGCCGGCTGATCGAGGCCTGCAAGCTGCTGGCGCCGCAGCGCGGCGGCATGTCGCGCCCCATGCGCGTGCTGATCTGCGGCATTCCCAATGTCGGCAAATCCACGCTCATCAATTCCATGAGTGGCAAAAAGCAGGCCAAGACCGGCGACGAGGCGGGCATCACCAAGCTGGAGCAGCGCATCGTGCTGGCCGACGACTTTTACCTGTGGGACACGCCCGGCATGCTGTGGCCGCGCATCATCGTCGAGCAAAGCGGCTACAACCTCGCAGCCAGCGGCGCCGTGGGGCGCAATGCCTATGATGAGGAACTGGTGGCGCTGGAGCTGCTGTGCTACCTGCAGAAGAACTATGCCGATCTGCTGGATGCCCGCTACAAGCTGGAACTGGGCGCCGAGCGCATCGCCGCGCTGCATGACGACGAACTGCTGGAGGCCATAGGCCGGCGGCGCGGCGCCATGATGGGCGGCGGGCGCGTCAATGTGCAAAAGGCGGCCGAGCTGGTGCTCACCGACTTCCGGGCTGCGGCCATAGGACGCGCCACGCTGGAGACGCCACACGAGTATACGCAGTGGCTCGCCGTGGGCCAGGCCCGCGATGCCGAACGCCAGGCCCGCAAGGAGGCCAACAAGGCCCGCAAGCGCCCGTCCCGCGAGCGCCGCAACGCGCCCTGAACAGGCTCTCAGGGCATTTCAAACCACCGGCGTGCCAGCAGATCCCAAAAGCGTGCGCCACGCCCCAGGTTGTCGTCGTTGAAGTCGTAGGCCGGGTGGTGCAGGCCCACGCCGGGCTCGCCTGATGCAGGGCCGTTGCCTATCCAGCCATACGCGCCGGGCACGGCTTCGAGCATGAAGCCGAAATCCTCGGCCGTCATCGCAGGCGGCAGATCGGTGTGGGCATGTGCCTCTCCCACCAGCTCGCGCATGACGCTCGCCATGAAGTGGGCCTCGCGCGCATGGTTGGTGGTGTTGGGGTAGCCGGGCTTGAGAATGAACTCTGCCCGGCACAGATGGGCTGCCGCCACATGCTCGCTGATGCGCTGTATGCCGTCGATGAACATCCGCTGCGTGTCGGCCCGCAGTGCGCGCACTGTCCCGAAAATGCGGGCCTCGTCGGGGATGATGTTCTCCACCGTGCCGCTGGTGATCTTGCCCACGGTGAGCACGGCGCTGTCCAGCGGGTCCGTGCTGCGCGAAACCAGGGTCTGCAACTGGCCCACGATGGCGCAGGCCACAGGGATCGGGTCCAGCGTGGCATGCGGCATGGCGGCGTGGCCGCCCTTGCCCGTGACGCAGATCTCGAAGCGCAGGGTCGAGGCCATGATCGGCCCCACGCGCACAGCCATGTGGCCTGCAGGCAGCGCGGGCCAGTTGTGCAGCGCAAACACGGCGTCACAGGGAAACTGCGTGAACAGGCCATCGTCCATCATGGCCTTGGCGCCTGCGCCGCCTTCCTCGCCTGGCTGAAAGATCAGGTGGACCGTGCCGTCGAAATCCGGCTGCTGTGCCAGCAGCGTGGCCGCGCCCAGCAGCATGGCCGTGTGGCCGTCATGGCCGCAGGCATGCATGCAGCCCGCATGGCGGCTGGCATGCCCGAAGGTGTTGGCCTCTGCCACCGGCAGCGCGTCCATGTCGGCGCGGATGCCGACGCTGCGGCCCGGGTTGCCGGCGTCGCGCCCCTGGCCATGGATGCTGGCCACCACCCCGGTGCGGCCAAGGCCCCGGTGTACCTGCAGCCCCAGCGCTGCCAGGTAGGCCGCAACCTTGTCGCCGGTGCGGTGCTCTTCGTAGCGCAGTTCAGGGTGGGCATGCAGGTCGCGGCGAAAGTCCAGCAACTGGCCCAGGTAAGGCGTGATATCGGGTGTGGGTCGCATAAGCTGGCCGCCGCAGCCCGCAACCGCCTCGAGGCAGTGCAGCCCGCTTGCGGCATTTCAATGACAAGACGGACATGATAGGGCGCAATCCATGCATGTGCTGCCATGCGGCAGCCGCGTGCAGGCCCGACAATCGGGCCACCATGAAAAACACCCTCCTGCCCCAGCAACTGTTCGTGCGCCCCGAACACGATGACCCCCGTCCCCTCATCCTCTACCATGGCCGCAACTGCCCGGACGGCTATGGCGCAGCCCTGGCAGCCTGGCTGTTCTATGGCGGCCAGGCCGAATTCCGTGGCCTGGACCATGGCGAGATCCAGAGCGCCGATGACCTTGGCGATCTTTCGGGCCGTGCCGTCTATGTGCTCGATTTCGCCTTCGGCCCCGAACTGATGGCCGATATCGAGGCGCGCGTGGCCAAGCTCGTGGTGCTGGACCACCACAAGAGCGCCGCCGAGAAGCTCACGGGCTACCAGTGCCGTTGCGGCGCCGTGCATTTCGACATGAACAAGTCCGGCGCCCGCCTGGGCTGGGAGTTCTTTCACGCAGGCCAGCCTGTGCCGGGCCTGATTCGCCACATCGAGGACCGCGATATCTGGAAGTGGGAATTCCCAGAGAGCGCAGGCTTTCTGGCTGCGCTGGACATGGAGCCGCGCAGCTTCGAGCGCTGGGCTGAAATCGCCGCCTTCACGCCCGAGCAGGAGGCGGCCTTCATGGCACGCGGCGGCGCCATGGACGAAAAATACCAGAAGCTGTGCGCCGATATCGCCGAGGCGGCCCAGCCCCTGGTCTTCAACGGCATCCAGGGCCTGATGGTCAACTGCCCCGGCATGTTCCACAGCCAGGTCGGTGACCTGCTGGCGCGGCAAAGCGGCAGCTTCGCGCTGATGTGGCATGCCAGCGTCAAGGGTGTCAAGGTCGGCCTGCGCTCGCGTTCCGAGTTCAACTGCATCCCGCTGGCCGAGAGCTTCGGTGGCGGCGGCCATGCCCAGGCCTGCGGCTTCAAGATGGGCAACGAACGCCTGGTGCAGCTGCTGTCCGGCGTGCTCAAGGCCGATGCCTCGGCGGACTACCCTTACGTGCCAGCCCCAGGCCTGGCCGTACCCGATTCGCCTGACGGCACAGCGCCAGCCGCCAGGTAAGCGGCTGTGCTGCCAGGCAGATGCTCCGCTGCCTGCCAGCCGGGCAGGGCGCACAGCGCCCGCCAGTGCGCCACATCGGGCAGGTCTGCCAGTTCGCCCCAATCGGCGGACAGGCGCAGCGCCTCGCCCGTCATCGGATGCGCCAGTTCCAGCGCATGGGCGTGCAGCCACAGCCTTTGCAGACCCAGGCGCTGTGCCCACCAGCGGTTGAGCGGGCCCTTGCCATGCGTGGCATCGCCAATGATGGGGTGAGCCACATGCTTGAGGTGGCGCCTGATCTGGTGGCGCCGCCCCGTGGCGGGCAAGGCCTCGGCCAGCGAGAGACGCGTGGCTGCATGGCGCGCGTCGTACGCCTCGGGCCAAGCCAGCCGTGCGAGGCAGCGCAGCGTGGTCTGCGCGGGCTGGGCAGGCGCGTCCTCGGGGGCGTCATCGGGCTTGAGCGCATGGTTCACCTCCACGGCATCCGGCAGCCAGCCGCGCACCAGTGCCAGGTATTGCTTGCGCACCGCATGGCCCGCGAACGCCTGGCCCAGGCGGCGCGCGGCCTCGGCATGCAATGCCATCACCAGCACGCCGCAGGTGCCCTTGTCCAGCCGGTGCACCGGATGCACATGGCAGCCCAACTGGTCGCGCAGCGCCTGCAGCACAAAGCGCGTCTCGTGCGCATCCAGGCCCGTGCGGTGCACCAGCCAGCCCGCAGGCTTGTAGACCGCGACCAGATGTTCGTCGCGCCACAGAATGCGCAAAGGGCCGTGTTCCGGCATCCCGTCTTCAACCCTGTCCGACACGCGCTGCGTCCTCCAGGCGGTCCACATCGCGCAGCGGCTTGAACAGGCCCATCCAGCCACCCACCACGCCCAGCGTGCACAGGCTGCCCAGCACAGCGGCCGGCACGGCGCCCAGCAGCGAGGCGCTGGTGCCTGCACGGAACTCGCCAAGCTCATTGGACGAGCCGATGAACAGCATGTTGACCGCATTCACGCGTCCGCGCATGGCGTCAGGCGTCGAGAACTGGACCAGCGCCGAGCGGATGTACACGCTGACCATGTCGGCAGCCCCGGCCAGCATCAGCGCGGCCATCGACAGCCAGAACCAGTGCGACAGGGCAAACACGAGATTGGCCACGCCGAAGACGGCCACGGCGCCGAACATCACGCGGCCCACGCGGCGCTGTATCGGCCTGGCCGACAGCCACAGGCCCATGGCCACCTCGCCCACGGTCATGGACGAGCGCAGCAGGCCCAGGCCCTCGGGGCCGACCTTGAGTACCTCATGCGCGTAGACGGGCAGCAGGGCCACGACTCCGCCCAGCAGCACGGCGAACAGGTCCAGCGAGATCGTGCCCAGGATGATGGGCCGTGTGCGGATGAAGTGAATGCCTTCCCCGAAGCGCTGCCACAGCGAGCCCGTGGCCGGCGACATGGCGCCGGCATGGCGCACCGCCACGGTGGACAGCAGCGCCACGGACAGCATCAGCGCGATGCCGCAGACCGCATAGGTCAGCACGGCGCCACCCCAGGCATACAGCAGGCCGCCGAGCACGGGCGCCGCGATGGCGGCCGTGCGCATCAGCATGCTGTTGGTGGCCAGGGCCTTGGCCAGTTGCTCGCGCGGCACGATCTGGGGCAGCAGGCTTTGCAGCGCCGGCCCGGTGAATGCGCGGCTGCAGCCGAACAGCACCAGCACGGCATAGATCCAGTGCACATCATGGGCGGCAGCGCCTTCATGCCAGGACAGCCACAGCAGCAGCATGGAGCACAGGCCCGCCACGCTCCAGCTGCAGCCCAGCAGGCGCTTGCGGCTCATGCGGTCGCTGAGGTCGCCGGCCGGGATCAGCAAGGCGAGCATTGGCAGAAACTGGGCCAGGCCCACAAAGGCCAGCGACATGGGGTCGCGCGTCAGGTCATAGACCTGCCAGGCGACCACGACAGCCTGCATCTGCTGGGCGAACATGGACAGCATGCGCGCCATCACGAAGGGAACGAAGGCGCCGTGGCGCAGGCCAGCCTGCGCGGGCCCGGCCTGGGAGGTGGGGGTCTGTGGAGAGGACAAAATCGGATGGCAGTGAACAGGGCCTGGCGGCGCGCCGGGGCATGGCAGGCCGGCCAGCGGGTGGCAGCGCAGCTGGCATGCGCGAGTATGTGCCAAACAGCAATTGCCTGCATGCCGGGGGGCAGGGTAAATCATGGAACACAGGTTCCCGGCTCCAGCAAAAATGATCATCAGGCAAGACCTGTTTGACAGGAGCACATCATGTCCATGTTGTCCATGCAGTACGCCGGCACGCTCATGGGGCGCGAGGCAGTCATCGACTTTCCCGACAGCCACGCCGATGTGCGCTATGGCCTGCAGGGGCAGATGGTCTGGCGCGTCGTGGACGCCCTGGGCCATGTGTCCGAAGGCTGCGAGCAGGTGGGCTACCTGCAGCTCAGCGACAGCCTGCATTTCCTGAACTGGCGCGAGTCCTCGGGCTTTACCGTGAGCCAGTTCATCGACACGGCCCAGGGCACGGTCCAGGCATTCTGGTCCTGCGCCGATGCGCGCAGCCAGGGCGGCCACCGCGCCTCCATGTTCGTGCAGGGAAACTTTCGCCTGCGCTGAAACCACAGTCCAGCCAGTGGGCCTGCCTGTTTGTTGAGCGCTGCCCGCAAACCCAGCACTGGCGCGCCTGTCCGGGGTTGTCCATGGGCTTGTCCACAGGCAGGCCCACAGGAGCTGGGTATAACCGCGCAATGCACAGGGCGGCATGGCGTGCGCCAAAAAGCGCGCCTGCCCAATTGTTTCTTTTTGAAACTGATGTGATCAATGGCTGATCGCTCCCTCTCATGGGGCGTGTGTCAAACGCTCAGTCAAGTTTTGCTCAAACGCTGAGTCAAAACGCAGGGACCTTTTGCCCCTAGCATGGGTTGACCATGTGCGTGCCCGCACATACCCCGCTCTTTTCCATTTCCATCCCACCGGCGCCATTCCAGGCTGACCGCAGAGATCTCCATGACTGACTCATCGTCCACCAGCATTGCTGCCTCTGGCACCCGCGAAATCGTCTTCATCGACAGCCGCGTCCAGGATCCATCGAGCCTGCTCAAGGGCCTGGCAGCCGATGTGAAGGTGGTCTATATCGATGCCCGCCAGGATGGTCTGGCGCAGATGACGGCTGCGCTGGGCGAGGCGGGCAGCTACTCGGCCGTGCATGTGTTGGCCCATGGCAGCGAAGGCCAGTTGTGGCTGGGCAATACCTTCCTGGACAGCCATGCGCTGGCCGCAAAGGCCGAGGCCCTGGCAGCCCTGGGCAAGGGCTTGGTCCCTGGCGGAGACTTGCTGGTATATGCCTGCGACCTGGGCCGGGGCGAGGCCGGGGCGCAGTTCGTATCCACGCTGGCGCAGCTGACGGGTGCGGATGTGGCGGCCAGCAATGACCGCACAGGCGCAGGTGGCGACTGGGAGCTGGAAATCACCTCAGGCACGGTGCAGGCCGCGCCGCTGGCTCTGCAGGATGGCGATTATGCACATGCGCTGGCGACCCTCACAGTCACGAATGGCAATGACAGTGGTGCGGGGTCGTTGCGCCAGGCAATCGCTGATGCGAGGGATGGCGACGCCATTACCTTCAGCACCGGCATGACAGTCACGCTAACCCATGGTGGGCTGTCGTTGTACAGGAACCTGATTATTGACGGTGATCTGGACAACGATGGCAAGGCAGATGTCACCATTGATGCAGATCACAACAGTCGTATATTCGACGTTATTCTCAATATCAATGCCACACTGGATGGCTTGGTCATGAAAAATGGAATGGTATCAGGCCAGGGCAGTGATGGAGATTCATTCGTCTCAAGCCGGAATCTTGCTCTTGGTGCCGGTATATATGTCTCTCAAGGTACGCTGACTATCAAGCACTCTGTCATCGCTGATAACAAGGCTGCTGCAGGGGGAAGTAATGGTGTATTTGTAGATGGCAATGGATCCAGAGCTCCAGGGTTGGGTGGCGGTGGTGGCAGTGGCTTTGATGGTAAAGGCGGTGGTAAAGGCGGTGGAAATGGTGGGACATCTGGGCAGATTCAAATTTCTGGATATTTAGGTGGTGGTGGTGCGGGTGGTGACGGTGCTGGTTTTTATGGGGCGGCAGCATATGGAGGCAAAAAAGATCCGACAAGCATATACGCAGGCAAAGGGGGGGCTGCTCAGGGTGGCAGCGGCGGTATTGCCGGAAAAAATAATATCTTTAATTTATTGAGTGGAGGTGATGGGGGGACAGCCGGGGTTGTCGGTAGCTTTTCTATTGGCGGCGGTGGCGGTGCGGCCGCCCAATCGGCAGATGGACTCAATGGCGGTGATGCAGCAGGTGCACTGTATATCGCTTCATCTGCTACGGTCTATCTTTCAGATACGATTGTCAGAAATAACCTCGGCGCAGGCGGCGGTGGCGCAGGAAGTAAATCATATGATAGTCATGGTATCCCTAAGCCTGGAGGGTCTGGTGGCGCAGGTGTAGGTGGGATTCTTAATAAAGGTAAACTGTATTACGACAGTGATAATGTTGTATTCTCTAATAACTATGGGGGTGGTGGCAAAAGTGGCATCGGCCTTAACCCAGGGACTGATGGATGGGGAGGCAACAAGGGCACCGAGCATATCTACACCCCGAGCGGCGGTACGACCGTTTCAACCTGGGTCTCCAACGCCGCGCCCACCATCGGCAACCTCAATGGCGACAGCGTCGCCTGGGCCGGCGTGGGCAATACCGTGCGCCTGGATGCGGGCAGCAACGCCAGCCTGGCCGATGCCGAACTGAACGCGCTCAACAGCGGCAACGGCAACTGGTCCGGCGCCAGCCTGGCCGTCCAGCGCAGCGGCACGGCGGTGGGCAGCGATGTGCTGGGCTTTGACACCACTGGCGCCTTGTTCACCGTCAGCGGCAACAACCTGCAGTCCGGCGGCCAGACCTTTGCCACCTTCACCAACTCCGGCGGCGTGCTGACCGTCCAGTTCACCAGTGCTGCGGCCACGGCCACCACGGCCCTGGTCAACGATGTCGCCCGGCACATCACCTACCGCAGCGACACGCCCGCCGGCGATGCCACGCTGCGCCTGACCGTCAACGATGGCGCAGGCAAGTCCGCCACAGCCGATGTGGCCGTGACCAGCAGCACCATCTACGTCACCAGCGCCAGCGACACGGCAACCATTGACCCCAGCAATGGCGTGAGCTTCAGCGAGGCCGTGGCCATTGCCGCCGGCATGTCTGGCACCCCGACCATTGTCTTTGCCAGCTCCCTGGCGGGCCAGACGCTGAACATCAACGCCGTGACCCTGGGCAAGAGCCTGACTTTCGACATGGATCAGGCCAGCGGCCTGACGCTGACTGGCGGCACCATCACCCTGGGCGCAGGCACCACGCAGACCTTTACCCATGGTCTGGGCCATACGGCGGCCATCTCCAGCGTGATCGCAGGCAGCGGCTCCCTGGTCAAGGCCGGCGCCGGCGGCCTGACCCTGGGCGGCAACCAGACGCTCACTGGCACGACGACGGTCACTGGCGGCACCCTGGCGGCCATGGGCGCCCTGGGCAGCGTCACGGTGCAAAGCGGCGCCACCCTGTCACCGGGCGGCGCTGCCGTGGGCACGCTCACCATCAATGGCAACCTGACCCTGGCCAGCGGCAGCACCCTGGCCATGGACATCAACGGCCCCGGCGCGGGCAATGGCTACGACAAGCTCCAGGTCAATGGCTCGGTCGCGCTGTCCGGCGCCACGCTGGCGGCCACCACAGGCGCGTCGTTCCAGGCTGGTGACAGCTACCTGCTGATTGCCAACGATAACAGCGATGCCATCACCGGCACCTTCAGCGGCCTGGCCCAGGGCGGATCGGTCAGCGCGGGCGCCATTGCGCTGACCGCCAGCTACAGCGGCGGCACGGGCAATGACTTCATTCTCTCGACGCCTGCGCCGGTCAGCATCTCTGGCGTGTCCTCTCCGGCCAGCAACGGTACCTACAAGACGAGTGATGTGATCACCATCCACGTCGGCTTTGCCAGCGCCGTGACCGTGACGGGCACGCCTACGCTGACGCTGGCGACTGGAGGCAGCAACCGCGTGGCCTCCTATGTCTCGGGCACGGGCACGAATACGCTGGCGTTTGCCTATACCGTGCAGGATGGCGACAGCAGCGCCGACCTGGACTATGCCTCGTCTTCGGCGCTGGCGCTCAACGGCGGCACCATCGTGGATGCCAATGGCCTGGCTGCCAGCCTGGCCCTGCCGGCGCCGGGGGCGGCGGGTTCTCTGGGGGCTAGCAAGGCACTGGTAGTGGACGGCGTGGCAGCCACGGTGACAGGGGTCGCCGTGCCTCTCGACGGCACGTATATGGCCGGCCAGATGCTGGAGTTCACGGCCACTTTCAGCAAGGCCGTCACCGTGGACACCACGCATGGTGTGCCGCGCATGGCCGTCACGCTGGACACGGGCGGCACCGTCTATGCCGACTATGCCTCGGGCTCAGGCAGCGCGGCGCTGGTGTTTCGCATGACCGTGCAGCCGGGACAGCAGGATGCCAACGGCATTGCGCTGGGCTCCAGCATCGATCTGCAGGGTGGCATCATCCGTGATGCTGTCGGCAACGCGGCGGCCACGGCGCTCAACGGCGTGGCGGCGACCGCAGGCATTCTGGTGGATGCCCTGGCCCCCTCGGTGGTCAGCGTTGCCGTGCCCGCCCATCGCAGCTATGCCGCCGGCCAGGCGCTGGACTTCACGGTCAACTTCGGCGAATCGGTCATCGTGGACACCACGGACGGCACACCGCGCATCGCCGTCACGCTGGACACGGGCGGCACGGTCTATGCCAGCTATGCCTCGGGCTCAGGCAGCGCGGCGCTGGTGTTTCGCATGACCGTGCAGCCGGGCCAGCAAGATGCCAATGGCATCACGCTGGGCACCAGCATCGATCTGCAGGGCGGCCATATCCGCGATGCGGCCGGCAACGCAGCGGTGGCAGATCTCAATGGCGTGGCGGCAACCACGGGCATTGTGGTCGATACCCAGGCGCCCACAGTCGCCAGTGTGGCCGTGCCCGCCGATCGCAGCTATGCCGTCGGCCAGGTGCTGGACTTCACGGTCAGTTTCAGCGAGGCGGTCACCGTGGACACCACGGGTGGCACACCGCGCATCGCCGTCACGCTGGACACGGGCGGCACCGTCTATGCCAGCTATGCCTCGGGCTCGGGCAGCACAGCGCTGGTGTTTCGCATGACCGTGCAGCCGGGCCAGCAAGATGCCAATGGCATCACGCTGGGCACCAGCATCGATCTGCAGGGCGGCCATATCCGCGATGCGGCAGGCAACGCAGCGGTGGCAGATCTCAATGGTGTGGCGGCGACCACGGGCATTGTGGTCGATACCCAGGCGCCCACAGTCGCCAGCGTGGCCGTGCCCGCCGATGGCCGCTACGGCCTGGGCCAGGCGCTGGAGTTCACGGTTAATTTCAGCGAGGCGGTCACCGTGGACACCGCGAATGGTGTGCCGCGCATCGCCGTCACGCTGGACACGGGCGGCACCGTCTATGCCGACTATGCCTCGGGCTCGGGCAGCACGGCGCTGGTGTTTCGCATGGGCGTGCAGCCGGGCCAGCTCGACGCCAACGGTATCGCGCTGGGCACCAGCATCGATCTGCAGGGCGGCCATATCCGCGATGCAGCGGGCAACGCTGCGGTGGCCACGCTCAATGGCGTGGCGGCGACCACGGGCATTGTGGTCGATACCCAGGCGCCCACGGTGGCCAACGTGGCCGTGCCCGCCAATCGCACCTACGGCAGCGGCCAGACGCTGGATTTTACGGTCGGCTTCAGCAAGGCCGTCACCGTGGACACCACGGGCGGCACACCGCGCATTGCCATCACGCTGGAAACGGGCGGCACGGCCTATGCCGACTATGTCTCGGGCTCGGGCAGCACGGCGCTGGTGTTTCGCACGACCGTGCAGCCGGGCCAGCTGGACGCCAACGGCATTGTGCTGGGCTCCAGCATCGATCTGCAGGGCGCCAGCATCCGCGATGCGGCGGGCAACGCGGCGGTGGCCACGCTCAACGGCGTGGCGGCGACCACGGGCATCCTGATTGATACCCAGGCGCCCGCCGTGGCCAGCGTGGCCGTGCCCGCCAATGGCCGCTACGTGGCAGGCCAGACACTGGACTTCACGGTTGATTTCAGCAAAACGGTCACCGTGGACACCACGCATGGTGTGCCGCGCATCGCCGTCACGCTGGACACGGGCGGCACGGTCTATGCCAGCTATGCCTCGGGCTCGGGCAGCACGGCGCTGGTGTTTCGCACGACCGTGCAGCCGGGCCAGCTCGACGCCAACGGCATTGTGCTGGGCTCCAGCATCGATCTGCAGGGCGCCAGCATCCGCGATGCGGCGGGCAACGCGGCGGTGGCGGCGCTCAACGGCGTGGCGGCGACCGCCGGCATTCTGGTGGACGCTGTGGCCCCTGCGGTGACCAATGTGGCAGTGCCTTCCAATGGCCGCTACGTGACAGGCCAGGCACTGGACTTCACCGTCAACTTCAGCGAGGCTGTCACCGTGGACACCACGGGCGGCACGCCACGCATGGCCGTCACGCTGGACTCGGGCACAGCCTATGCCAGCTATGTTGCAGGTTCGGGCAGCAATGCGCTGGTGTTCGGGCTGGAGGTGAGCAGCGGGCTGCAGGACCGGGACGGTATTGGGCTGGGTGCCAGCATCGAGCTGCAGGGCAGCCGCATCCGCGATGCGGCAGGCAATGAGGCTGCGGCCACGCTGCAGGGCGTGCCCGGCCTGGCGGGCATTCTGGTGGGCAGCGCACCCACACCGACCACACCAACGACCCCTACAGAGCCGACCACGCCAACGACCCCGACCACGCCTACTACGCCTACTACGCCAACGACCCCGACCACACCAACAACACCAACAACGCCAACAACGCCAACAACGCCGACCACCCCCGTGGAGATCCCCGTCACTGTCCGCACAGGCTCCAACGGCAGCACCATCACCGAGATTCCGGTAGTCGGCACCACGCTGCCCGCTTCCGCCGAAGTGCCGATCGTCAAGACCGCTGATGGACAGGCGGTTGTCCAGGTCGGCATCTCCACGGGCATGGGCCTGCAGGTGCAGACCATGCCCCAGACCTCCAGCGCCTCGGCGGCGCTGGAGCAACTGTCCAGCCTGCTGGGCACCCTGACCAGCCCCACCACGCCGACGACGCCCACCAACCCGACGACGCCGACAACGCCCACCAACCCGACGACGCCGACCACACCCACCAGCCCGACGACGCCGACGAATCCGGTCACCATCTCCAATCTGCTGGCCGATGCGCAGACCTTCACCCAGTCCCTGCCCAGCGGCACCCAGGTACAGGTGCAGGCACTGACCTTGTCCACCGGCACAGGCTATGTGCCCGGCTCCGTGATGCAGGTCAGCGCCAACACCCAGGCCAGCAGCACCTTGCAGGCCGTCATCCTGGATGCCACGGCGCTGCCTGCGGGCAGCACGGTGCAGGTGGACAACATGGCCTTTATCGCGGTCACGGGCAACGTGCGTCTGATCGGCGGCGCCGGCCAGAACGTGGCCTCGGGCGATGGCGCCGTCCAGTGGATGGTGCTGGGCGCCGATGACGACATCCTGCACGGCGGCGCCGGCGACGACACCGTCGGCAGCCTGGGCGGCAATGACCAGGTGTTTGGCGATGCGGGCAACGACATCGTGTTTGGTGGCACGGGCAACGACACCCTGTCGGGCGGTGCCGGCAATGACCGCCTGGACGGTGGTGTGGGCTGGGACACGGCACTGCAGTCGGGTACCCTGGCCGACTACACGCTGCGCGCCGAAGGCCAGTTCCTGGTGCTCACGAACAAGGCCACGGGCGAGGTGGACCGTTTGAAGTCCATCGAGACCGTGCAATTCGACACCGGCCCCAGCCTCTACATCGCCGACAGCGATGCCGAGGCGGCGCTGGCCCATATCGCCACACGTTGGCTGGGCCGTGCGCCCACGGCAGAGGAAGGTGCCTGGGCACAGCAAAACAGCCAGCTGAGCGATGTGCAGGTGGCCCAGGCCGTGCTGCGCAGCAGCCAGGGCGCTGCGCTGCAGGGCAAGACGGCGCAGGAGCTGGTGGCGGGCTGGCAGAGCAATGCGCAGATCGTGCGCATGGACACCGCCCCCGAGCGGGTGCAGGGCACGGCCCATCTGGATGTGCAGCGCATGGCCTTGAACAAGGCCGATCTGCATCGAGCGCGCACAGGCCCGGACCGCTGGGAGACCACGTCGCTGACAGACGGCAGCATGTCCGAGCTGGTGGGCATCGAGCGGCTGCGCCTCAATGATGTGAGCGTGGCGCTGGACACCCAGGGCACGGCGGGCAAGGCGGCGGCGCTGCTGGCGGTGGCCTTGGGCGCCAGTGCGCTGGCTGACAAATCACTGGCCGGGCAGGCGCTGGCGGCGCTGGATGCAGGCATGGGCCTGGGCGCCGTGGGCGAGGTGGCGCTGCGCTATGCGCAGACCCAGCAAAGCAAGCAGTTCACGGCGCAGGAGACGGTGCAGTGGCTGTGGAAGAACGCCACGGGCAGCGAGGGCACGCAGGCGCAGCTGCAGCCCTATGTGCAGCAGCTGCAGAGCGGGCAGGTCAGTGGCGGTGATCTGGTGAATGCGGCGGTGCAGCATGCACTGGCGAATCCATCGGCCCAGCTGGTGGGGGTGATGGACAGCGGGCTGCTTTATACAGTGGCCTGATATCAGCGGCTGACGCGCTCGCTTTCGACCACCATGTCAAGCACATAGGCATAGGCGGGCGCATCGGCCAGCACGTTCTGGCGCTTGTAGCGCTGGATGCGCAGGACGTTGCGCGTCCCCGGTGCATGCTGGTAGCCTTCGATTTCGCTGTAGAAGTTTTCCCATGCGCCAGTGGATGTCTTGACACCGTTGCCGCCGTAGCGGATTTCACGCACGCGCAGGCACTGCAGGTCCCGGATCAGCGGGTGGGTGCAGCCGGCGCGCTGCGGCGCTACTTCGAGGAAGATGCGCTCGCCGGCGCTGCCATACCGGGAGTTGGCTGTGGGCGTTCCGTCGAGCTGCCAGCGTGTGCCGTCGATGAAGCCCAGTGTCAGGCGCGGTGCCTGCTGGCCTTCTCCGAGCTGAACGGCCCATTGTTTGGCCAGAGGCAGAATGCGGGCGACTTTCTGCTCCAGCACCATCAGCTGGTCGTCGTCGCAGGCTTTCAGCGTGCTGGCTGGGCGTTGTGTTGAAATGCGCTGCCCGTCGGTGCTGTAGCCTGCGCTCATGGTGTTGCACAGATTCTTGACCACCAGCCGCTTGTCGGCAAAGTCGAGCTGCAGCGCAGGCTGGCCCGAGCCTGCTGGCAGGAACCAGCTTTGGTCTTCCTGGCCTTGCGCCGAGAAGGCCTGCACCAGCTTCCAGTGGTAGGCGCCCAGTGAGCTGGCATCGCCTGCCGGGCCCGTGGGGGCCGCTGCGGGCTGAGGTTTGTCGCTGCCCTTGTCGAGGTGGCTGCAGGCGCCCAGGCCCATGGTGGCGATAAGAGGCAGGCACCAGGCCCAGCGTAGTTTCATACTTTTTCCTTGGATGCGAGGGGGCGCGCATGCGCTCTGCACAGGCGAGGCCCGGCGCGCAGCGGTGCGCCTGTTAAGGGTGAACCCCGCACCATAACCCATCAGGTGGCCAAGTCCTGTCGGAAGATGGCGCGTGCGCTGACAAGGCCAGTGCCTGCCGTCCCTGGTGGATGGCCTTGCAGGTGGTGCGCTCAGGTGAAAATAGACACCGCCGCCATGGCAACTGGCGGCAGTGAATCTGGATGCAAGGAGTAGGTTCGTGGATCGACGTTCGAATGCGACAAACACTGCGCGCGTCATGCTGCGTGCATGCAAGAGGATGGCGGCCATTGCGGTGGCGGCTGGTCTGGCTGGCTGCGGCACATCGCAGTTCAAGCATGTCCCGGTACAGGAGAGTTTTGGCTCCACCGAGACGTTTTCCCGCATGTTCGATGCATCGCCCGCTCAGACCTGCGAGGCCGCACGGCGTGCGCTGCTCAGCCAGGGCTATATCGCCAATGCGCGCACGGCTGAGCTGATCGAGGGCAGCAAGAGCTTCCAGCCCGATCCGGAGCTGAATCTGCAGGTCAACATCCGCGTGGTCTGCGTACCCGAGACGGCCGATGGCCAGATCAGCATCGGTTTCGTGACAGCGTTGCAGGACCGCTATGCCTTGAAGAAAAGCGCCAACTCCGCCAGCCTCGGCGTTGGCGCGCTGGGCTCGGTGTCGCTGCCTTTTTCCTCGGGCAGCGATTCCATGGTCAAGGTTGGCAGCGAGACGATCTCCAAGAGCAACTTCTACGACAGCTTTTTTGGCCTGGTGATGCGCTATCTGCAGCAGGACCGCGAGGCCATCGGCGCAGCTGACAATACGGGCGGCGAAAAGCCCTGATCAGGTGGACAGAAACAGTGCGGGGTCCACCATGCTGCGGTTGAGCATCACGCCCCAGTGAAGGTGGGGGCCTGTGACACGGCCTGTGGCGCCCACCTTGCAAAAGGCATCGCCCGTGCGCAGCACGTCACCGTTCTTGCACTGCACGCTGCTCAGGTGGCAGTACATGCTGAGCAGGCCGCCGCCGTGGTCGAGCCAGACAGTGCCGCCATTGAAGAAATAGTCGCCCACATCGACCACCCTGCCTGGCAGGGGAGCCACCACATCCGTGCCCGTGGGTGCGGCGATGTCCATGCCGCTGTGCGGGTTGCGGGCCTGGCCGTTGAAGACGCGGCGCAGGCCGAAGCTGCTGCTGCGCCGCCCCGGCACAGGCTGGCGCATGTGCAGGTCGCCCGGCCGTGGCAGGGGCTCGGTAAAGAGCTCCATGATGCGCTGCTGGTGCGCGCGCTCGCGTTCGTAGCGGGCATTGTCCTCGGGCGACAGGTCCACGGTCTTAGGCGAGACCTTCAGGCGCTGCTCCGTGTATTTCTTATCGCGCACCAGATAGGAAAGGGTCCTGGCCGGCCCCTCGCCCGTGGCCCGCACGCTGTATTCGCCTGGCGTTGCCGACAGCGCAATACCGACCACGGCCGTCCACTCGATCATGTCGCCGACGACCAGCACGGGGAAATCGCCGGCCAGAACCTGGGGCCGCTGTGCCGACGGGCCCAGCGACAGGCGGGCCACGCCGCCGGGCACGCGGCTGTCCTGGGGCCAGACGCCTTCGGCGCCCTCCCTGGACCACGAAGGCCCCATGGCAAGGGCAGCGCCGCTGGCGCACAGGGATTGCAGAAGCTGGCGCCGGGAGCGCCCAAGGCGATGGTTCATCGGTTGTGGGTGCAGGTGCAAAGCAGATACGGGAGGCCGGCAAGGTGCGTGCCGGCGCGCCTCAGGCCTGTCAGGCCGCAGCGATCAGGCGGGCCTGGTAGTTGTCGCTGCCCTTGGACCAGTTCAGCAGGCGATCAATGTTGGGATGCTTGCCGGGGAAAGCCACGGCGTCCTGCGTGTGCTCGGCATACCACTCCAGTCCCAGGCTGGCTGCGGCGGGCGTGATGGTGCCGCCGTACAGGGCTGCCAGCGCGTGGTAGACAGCCAGCGATCCGGTCTGGCCGGGCTTGTTCTCGATAGTGGCCACGGTCTGGCCCTGGGCGTCAAGCAACTGCAGTGCCGTGAGATGGGCGGCAGAGGGAAGCTGCTGAAGGCGGGATGCGAAGTTCATGATGTAGCGTTTGTCAAACAGTAAAGAGACGGGCGCAACAGGCGCCCGTCCACGCGGCCCCGGAGTCTGCCGCAGGCTTACTTGCCCCAGGAGTCCTTCAGCCCCGTCACACGGTTGAACACGGGCTTGCCAGGGGCATGGTCCTTGCGGTCGGCCACGAAGTAGCCAAAGCGCTCGAACTGGAACTTGTCGTCAGGCTGTGCGTTGGCCAGCGATGGCTCCACATAGGCGGTCACGACCTTGAGGCTGTCGGGGTTGAGCAGCGTCAGGAAGTCCTTGCCGCCTGCGTCGGGCTGCGGGTCGGTGAACAGGCGCTCGTACAGGCGCACCTCGGCCTGCACGCCATCGGCAGCGCCCACCCAGGTGATGGCGGCCTTGACCTTGACGCTGTCGGCGCCCGGCGTGCCGCTCTTGGTGTCGGGCACCACGGTGGCCAGCACCTTGGTCACGCTGCCATCAGCATCCTTCTCGCAGCCCGTGCACTCGATCACATAGCCACCCTTCAGGCGCACCTTGTTGCCAGGGAACAGGCGCTTGTAGCCCTTGGGCGGCACTTCGGCGAAGTCCTCGCGCTCGATCCAGACCTCGCGGCCCAGCGTGAAGCGGCGCACCGGCACCTGCTGGCCTTCGGCGGCGTGGGGCAGGGCGGGCAGTTCGCAGGCTTCCAGGTGCCCGGCGCTGCCAAAGACCTCGGCCCAGTTGGTCAGCTCCAGCTTGAGCGGGTCCAGGGCCACCATGCCCCGGTGGGCCTGGTTTTCCAGGTCTTCGCGCAGGCAGCCTTCCAGTGTGGAGTAGTCGATCCAGGCATAGTCCTTGGTCACGCCGATGCGCTCGCAGAAGTTCTGGATGCTTTGGGGCGTGTAGCCACGGCGGCGCAGGCCGACGATGGTGGGCATGCGCGGATCGTCCCAGCCGCTGACGATGCCGTTGTCCACCAGGTGCTTGAGCTTGCGCTTGCTGGTGACCACGTAGGTCAGGTTCAGGCGCGAGAACTCATACTGGCGCGGCTGCGGTGCGGCGATCAGGCCGCCTTCGCGCAGCCGGTCCAGCAGCCAGTCGTAGAACGGGCGCTGGTCCTCGAACTCCAGCGTGCAGATGCTGTGGGTGATGTGCTCCAGCGCATCCTCGATGGGATGGGCGAAGGTGTACATCGGGTAGACGCACCACTGGTTGCCGGTGTTGTGGTGTTCGGCATGGCGCACGCGGTAAATGGCCGGGTCGCGCAGGTTGATGTTGGGCGAGGCCATGTCGATCCTGGCGCGCAGCACGGCGGCGCCGTCTGGCAGCTTGCCATCGCGCATGTCGCGAAAGCGCGCCAGATTCTCGGCCACGGAGCGGGCGCGGAACGGGCTGTCCACGCCGGGGCGCGAGAAGTCGCCCCGGTTGGCCTTCATCTCGTCAGCGCTTTGCTCGTCCACGTAGGCCAGGCCCTGCCCGATCAGGTACTCGGCCGCGCGGTACATGAAATCGAAGTAATTGCTGGCGTAGTAGAGGTTTTCATGGCCGCCCGCTTCCTGCCAGCCGAAGCCCAGCCAGCGCACGGCATCAATGATGCTGTCCACGTACTCCTGGTCTTCCTTCTCGGGGTTGGTGTCGTCGAAGCGCAGATGGCATGCGCCGCCGTAGTCGCGCGCCAGACCGAAATTCAGGCAGATGGACTTGGCATGGCCTACGTGCAGGTAGCCGTTGGGCTCGGGCGGAAAGCGCGTACGGATCTTGGCCTCATCGACCTGGCCCTGGCCATGGTGGGCTGCGTCGCCGGGGCTGCCGCCCCAGCGGCGCTGGGCGTAGGTGCCGCTGGCCAGGTCGCCTTCGATGATTTGGCGTAAAAAGTTACTCGGTTTGACCGGTTCTTTGGGAGTGTTGGAGGCGTCTGCAGAGCTCATCGTGCCATTGTAGGCGCCCGCCCGAGGCCGCGCACCGGCGGGCGGCGGGGTCCGGTCTTGAGGCAATTTGAAACAATCTTTTGTGCCATTCATGCCATCCTGCGCGCCGTGTCGTGCGTTAAGCAGGCAGGGCGCAGGTTGCAAGCCGCCATGGCGGGCCTTGCGACGCGCCTGTCCCGACTTCGAGGAGAACACTGATGACCATCCAAATTTCCCCTTGGGCCAGCCGTGCCGCCGCCCTTGCCCTGTCCCTGGCAGCCCTTGCCGGCACAGGCGCCGCGCATGCCCGTGGCGATGTGTACTGGTCGGTGGGCGTGAATTCGCCGGGCGTGGCCCTGGGTGTGGCCAGCGCTCCCCCGGTCTATGTGGCGCCAGCCCCTGTCTACGTGGCGCCGGCTCCCGTGTACGTGGCCCCTGCGCGTCCCTCGTACTATGGCCCGCCGCCTGCCTACTATGCGCCGCGCCCGGTCTACCGGGTGGAGCAGCCCGTGGTGGTCGTGCCCGGCTATGGCTACCGTCACGGGCATCACCACCATGGTCATGGGCACTGGCGCGATTACCGCTGAGCGCGTGGACGCGCGCTGAGCCGGGCGCCCGCATAATGCCTCCCGTCTGAAGTGTGGAGTGCATTGCCTTGAAAACCGTCTACGTCCTCAACGGCCCCAACCTGAACCTGCTGGGCCTGCGCGAACCCGCCATCTATGGCTCCCAGACCCTGGCCGATGTGCGCCAGCTGTGCGAAGCCGCCTGCGCCCGCCACGGCCTGGCGCTGGAATTCCGCCAGAGCAACCACGAGGGCGAGCTCGTGGACTGGATCCATGAAGCCGGGCGCGTGCATGCCGAAGGTCGGCTTGCGGCCCTGATTTTCAATGCGGGCGCCTACACCCACACCAGCGTGGCCCTGCTCGATGCCGTCAAGGGCACGGGCGTGCCGCTGGTGGAGTTGCACATCAGCAATGTGCATGCGCGCGAGAGCTTCCGCCACCACTCCTACCTGTCGGCGGCCGCGCGTGCCGTGATGTGCGGCTTCGGCGTGGCCGGCTACGGCCTGGCCATCGACGCCGTGGCCCAGTGGTGATGGCCGGCCTGTCCGCGCAGATGGCGCGGCTGCAGTCACAGGCCCGCCGGCTGGAGACGGCACTGGATCCAGAGCATCCGCACAACGGCCACATGGTCTGGCATGTCTGGGGCGAAGCCCGCGCCGGCGTGCTGCCGCTGGTGATGCTGCATGGCGGCAGCGGCAGCTGGACCCACTGGCTGGCATGCATGGATGCGTTGCTGGCCGAGGGCCGCCAGCTGTGGCTGCCGGATCTGCCAGGCTTTGGCGCATCGGATACCGTGCCCGGCGGCGTGGATGCGGATGCACTGGTCGAACCGCTGCGCCACGCGCTGCGCCTGCTTTTGCCGCAGGGCGCTGCCGGGGCGCCGCTGTGCGACCTCGTGGGCTTCTCGTTCGGCGGCATGACCGCCGGCCTGCTGGCGGCTGCCGATCCGGGCCTGGCACGGCGCCTGGTGCTGATCGGGGCGCCGGGCATGGGTGTGGGCAAGGGCCTGGCCGTACGGCTCAAGGGCTGGCGCCATCTGGCAACGGCCCAGGCGCAGGAGGCTGTCCACCGCTACAACCTGCAGGCCCTGATGCTGCATGATGCAGGCCGCATCGACGCGGACACGCTGGCCCTGCATGTGGACAACGTGCAGCGCGACCGCCTGCCGCGCCGGCGCCTGTCGCATACCGATGTGCTGGCCCGCGCGCTGCAGTCCGTCACCTGCCCGGTGGTCGCCATTTATGGCGTGCATGATGCCCTCTATCCCGGGCAGATGATGCAGGAGCTGGAGCAGGTCTTTGCCAGCCGGGCGCCTGACTTCCGGGGGTTGTCCCTGGTGCCGGGATCGGGCCACTGGGTGATGCACGAGCAGCCCGGCGCGTTTGTCGCGGCCCTGTGCGCCGCACTGCAGGGTTGAACGCATGCGGCCCATCGAAGCGCATGAGGTGCAGTGGACGGCCGTGCGCGCCCAGGGTGCCGGCGGTCAGAATGTGAACAAGGTCTCCAGCGCCGTGCACCTGCGCTTCGCGGTGCATGCCTCGCGCCTGCCCGAGGCCGTGCGTCAGCGTCTGCTGGCATCGGGCGATGGCCGCATCACCCAGGAAGGCGTGGTCGTTATCAAGGCCCAGCAGCACCGCACGCAGGAGCACAACCTGCGCGACGCGCTGCAGCGGCTCAACGCGCTGGTGGCGTCGGTGGCGCATGCGCCTGTGCTGCGCCGCGCCACGCGTCCGACGAAGGGATCGCAGCGCCGGCGCCTGGAAAGCAAGAGCCGCCATGGGGCCATCAAGGCCTTGCGCGGCCGTCCATGCGCCGATTGAACCGGCCAGCGCAACAATGTGTGCCGCCATGCGTGGCTTGGCGCGGCGCACAGGCATGCCTACATTAACGGCATGCAAGATTCCCGCGCCTTTTCTCCCGCCGCCGGTTCCCGGCTGCCTGTGCTCTATGTCTCCCATGGCTCGCCGATGTTTGCGCTGGAGCCTGGTGAAACAGGCCCTGCGCTGGCCCGTTGGGGCAGCGCGCTGCGCCAGTCCCACGGCACGCTGCGGGCCGTGGTGGTGCTGTCGCCGCACTGGATGTCGCACGGCGTGGAGGTCATGACGGGGACTGCTCCGTCCACGTGGCACGATTTCGGAGGCTTTCCTCCTGCGCTCTACGCGCTGCAGTATCCCGCACCCGGTGCGCCGCAGTTGGCGCTCGAAGTCATGCAGCGGCTGCAGGCCGCCGGCATCGCTGCTACAGCCAATGCGCAGCGGCCCTTCGACCATGGCGCCTGGGTGCCACTGATGCACCTGCTGCCCGGCGCCGATGTGCCCGTGATCCAGCTGTCGCTGCCCGCTTCGGCGGGACCGGCCGAAACCCATGCGCTGGGCGCCGCCCTGGCGGGGCTGCGCGATGAAGGTGTTCTGCTCGTCGGCTCGGGCAGCATGACGCACAATCTGCGCGAGTTCCGTGGCGGCACGGGAGAGGCCACGATGGGCGTGGCCCAGGCCGTGCATGCCATGCTGGGCGAACTGGGCGAGGACACGGCGCTGGCCGATGGCGCCGTGGGCAGCTCCAGCGCCTCGCTGCCCTATGTGCAGGACTTCAGTCGCTGGATCGAGGCGCGCATGCGCCGCCACGATCTGCCTGCGCTGCTGGCCTACCGGTCGCGTGCGCCCGGCGCGCAGCGCGCCCATCCGACCGACGAACACTTCATGCCGCTGTATTTCGCGCTGGGCGCAGCCGGTGCGGCAGCCCGCCCGCGCTACCTGAGCCGCGAAGTCATGTACGACATGCTGGCCATGGACGCTGTGGCCTTTGAGGACGCGCAGCCCGCATAGCCAGCCTCGGCGCCATGGGCATTGCACGGCGCCACAATGGCGCGTCGCCCGGGACCATCCCGGTCCCGGCGATTCACTGACCACAAGGAGTCCGATGATGACCGACCTGCCTCTGCTGGCTCTGGAGCGTGCCGCACAACCTGCGCCGGGGCAGCAGCCCTGGCTGCTGGTGCTCATGCACGGCGTGGGCAGCAATGAACAGGATTTGTTCGGGCTCGTGCCCTTTGTGCCGCCGCAGTTCCATGTATTGAGCCTGCGCGCGCCTTTTGCCATGGGCCCCAATGCCCATGCCTGGTTCCAGTTCACCGTGGACCCGGATGGCACCCGCCATATCCACGCCGCCCAGGAGCAGCGCAGCCGCGCCCTGGCGGCCCAGACCGTGCAATCAGCCTGCGCACAGCTGGGTATTGGAGCGGACCGTACCGTGGCTGCCGGCTTCAGTCAGGGCGGCATCATGGCCTTGAGCCTGCTGCTGACACAGCCCGCGCTGCTGCGCGCCGCCATGTGCTGGCACAGCCGGCTGCTGCCCGAAGCGCTGCCGCAGCAGGCGCCCGACGATGCCTTTACGGGAAAGTCTCTGTGGGTCAGCCATGGCAGCCATGACAACGTCATTGCGCTGACCAGCGCCCATGCCATCCGCAGCCATGTGCAGCGCCTGCCGCTGCAGCTGAGCTACCATGAATACCCGGGCATGCACGAAATCCGCCCTGACGAGCTGCAGGCCTCCATGCAGTGGCTGCAGCAGTTGTCCGAGATGTCCTGACGCTGATGCGGGGCCCGGCGCCCCGCCTGGGAACGCCGGGGCTGTTCAGTACTCTACCCGGCATAGGAAAGGAATCCCCATGCCCGAACGTGATGCAGCCGACTTCCGCCCGCGTGCCCAGCCGTCCCAGGCCAGGCCCGTCGCCGCTGTGGTGGTGATCGCCGCGTTGGCCGCAGCCGCCTGGTGGTACTGGCAGCGCCCCGATCCCTCTGCCCAGGCGCCCCAGGAACCGCCTGCAACCTCCGAATCCGGGCCAGTGCCGGCAGAGCCCATGCCCCAGCCTTCCGCCACTCAGGAGGTGGCGGGGCCGCAGCATCCGGTGGATGCGCTGGAGCCCCCAGCCGCATCGCTGCCAGCCCTGCAGGACTCGGATGCCCATGTGGCCAAGGCGCTCGACGGCCTGCTCGGACGCGACAAGGTGACCCGCTTCCTGCTGACCGACGGTTTCGTGCACCGCGCCGTGGCCACGGTGGACAACTTGGCGCGCGCCCAGGCGCCGGCCCGTCTGTGGCCGGTGCAGCCCACGCCCCAGCGCTTTCTGGTCGAAGGGCATGCAGACGCGCAGACCATCGCGCCTGCCAATGCGCAACGCTACCGGGCCTTTGTGGAATTTGCCGAGTCCATCCCTGTGGATGAGGCCGCCAGGCTCTACGCCCGGCTGTATCCGCTCTTTCAGGCCGCTTATGAAGAACTGGGCTATCCCGGCCGGTATTTCAACGACCGGCTGATTGCCGTGATCGACCACCTTCGTGCCGCGCCCGAGCCCACGGGGCCGGTCCAGGTCCGGCTGACCAAGGTGGAGGGCGAGGTGCCGTCCCTGCGTCCCTGGGTGCGCTACGAATATGCCGATCCCGAACTGCAGGCGCTGTCCAGCGGCCAGAAAATACTGGTGCGCATGGGGGTGGACCACGAGCGCCGCCTCAAGGCCGTGCTGGGCGAGTTGCGCCGCCGCATCGCAACCGCCGGCATCGCCAAGCCAGCCGGCTGAGTTCAGCCCGTGGCCGGCAGGGGCAGGGCGGTCTTGTAGCGCACCTGCTTGAGTGCGAAGCTTGACCGTATCTTTTCGATGCCTTCAATCGGCGTCAGCTGCTCCACGATAAAGCGCTCCAGCGCGCCAATGTCGGGCAGCGCCACGCGGATCAGATAATCCGCGTCCCCACTCATCAGATAGCACTCCATGACTTCGTCATGCTCGGCGATGCGGCGCTCGAAATCGGCCAGCGCCTGCTTGGCCTGCGATTTGAGGCTGATGCTGATGAACACATTGAGCCCCAGGCCCAGCGCTGCCGCATTGGCCAGCGCCACATAGCGCGCGATCACACCCGATGACTCCAGCGCCTTGACACGGGCCAGGCAGGGCGAGGGTGACAGGTGCACGCGCCGCGCCAGCTCCACATTCGACAGCGAGCCGTCGGCCTGTAGCTCCGCCAGAATGCGCATGTCGATGGTGTCCAGTTTCATCTGCCGGATTCTAGATTTTTTGCAGCACAAAATGCTGAGAAATGGGGTTTGCCTGAGGCGTGAACGGCTGCCCATGCCGCGCCTGCCGTCCTAAAGTGACGCCTATGAACGCACCCACGCCACTGGCCGCGCTGGCCGATATCGACACCGACCCCCTGGAAACCGCCGAATGGCGCGAGGCCTTCCTGGCTCTGGTCGCCACCGAAGGCCCGCAACGTGCGCGTTTTGTGCTGCAGGAGCTGGCCCGTCTGGCCCGCGCCCGGCGGCTGGGCTGGCAGCCTGACCTCAACACGCCCTATCTCAACAGCGTGGCTGCCGAGGAGCAGCCGCTGTTTCCTGGCGATCTGGCTCTGGAGGAGCGGCTGGCGTCCCTCATGCGCTGGAACGCCCTGGCCATGGTGGTGCGTGCCAACCAGGCCTATGGCGAGCTGGGCGGGCATATCGCCAGCTATGCCAGTGCCGCCGACCTGTTCGAAACGGGTTTCAACCATTTCTTCCATGCGCGCGAGGGACTGTCGCCGGGCCAGCACCGTGGCGATCTGGTATTTTTCCAGCCGCACAGCGCCCCTGGCGTCTATGCGCGCGCCTTCCTCGAAGGCCGCCTGGACGAGCAGGACCTGCGGCACTACCGCCAGGAAATCAGCGCGCCTGCGGCCGGCGCCCAGGGGCTTTCCAGCTATCCGCATCCCTGGCTGATGCCCGGCTTCTGGCAGTTTCCGACAGGCTCCATGGGCATCGGTCCGATCAGCAGCATCTACCACGCGCGATTCATGCGCTATCTCACGCATCGCAACCTGCTGGACTGCCAGGGCCGAAAGGTCTGGGGCGTGTTCGGCGACGGCGAAATGGACGAGCCCGAAAGCATGAGCGCGCTCACGCTGGCCGCGCGCGAAGGTCTGGACAACCTGATCTGGGTCGTCAACTGCAACCTGCAGCGCCTGGATGGCCCCGTGCGCGGCAATGGCCGCATCGTCGATGAGCTGGAGCGCCTGTTTGCCGGCGCCGGCTGGAATGTGGTCAAGCTGCTGTGGGGCAGCGACTGGGACGGCCTGTTCGCCCGCGACCTTACAGGCACCCTGGCACGCACGCTGGGCGGCACCGTGGATGGCCAGATGCAGACCTTCGCCGCCAAGGACGGGCGCTACAACCGCGAGCACTTCTTCGGGCAGAACCCCGAACTTGCGGCCCTGGCCCAGGGCCTGACGGATGAGCAGATCGACCGCCTCAAGCGCGGAGGCCATGATCTTGTGAAAATCCATGCCGCCTATGCGACCGCCGCCGCCCACCGGGGCCAGCCCACGGTGATCCTGGCCCATACCAAAAAGGGCTATGGCATGGGGGCGGCCGGGCAGGGCAAGATGACCACCCACAGCCAGAAGAAGCTCGACGAAACCGATCTGATCGAATTTCGCAACCGCTTCAACCTGCCGCTCAGCGACGAACAGGCCCAGGGCCTGGCCTTCTACAAGCCCGCTGACGACAGTCCCGAGATGCAGTACCTGCGCACGCGCCGCGCGGCCCTGGGCGGTGCGCTGCCGAGCCGTGAGACGGTGTGTGACACCGTGCCGGTTCCTGCCCTGGCGCAATACGCCCAGTTCGCGCTGGCGCCCGGCGGCAAGGAGATGAGCACCACCATGGCCTTCGTGCGCATGCTGGGTTCCCTGCTCAAGGACGCGCAACTGGGTCCGCGCATTGTCCCCATCGTGGCCGACGAGGCACGCACTTTCGGCATGGCCAACCTGTTCAAGCAGGTGGGCATCTACAGCAGCCTGGGCCAGCGCTATGCCCCCGAGGACATCGGCTCCGTGCTGTCCTACCGCGAGGCGCTGGATGGCCAGATCCTCGAAGAAGGCATCAGCGAGGCCGGCGCCATCGCCAGCTGGACGGCAGCAGCCACCAGCTACAGCGTGCACGGACTGGCCATGCTGCCTTTCTACATCTACTACTCCATGTTCGGCTTCCAGCGCGTGGGCGACGCCATCTGGGCCGCCGCCGACCAGCGGGCGCGCGGTTTTCTGCTGGGCGCCACCTCGGGCCGCACCACGCTCGGCGGCGAGGGCCTGCAGCACCAGGACGGCTCCAGCCATCTCGTGGCCGCCACCATCCCCAACTGCAAGGCCTACGACCCGGCCCATGCGGGTGAGCTGGCCGTCATTCTCGACGCCGGCATGCGCGAGATGCTGACTGAGCAGCGCGACGTCTTCTACTACATCACGCTGATGAACGAGAACTATGTCCAGCCCGACCTGCCCGAGGCAGCGGCCGAAGGCGTGCTGCGCGGAGCCTATGTGTTCGGCCGGTTTGGCAATGCGGCAGCCGCGCGCGCCCATGCCACCTTGCTGGGCTCGGGCGCTATCCTCACCGAGGTTGTGAAGGCCGCGCACCAGCTGGCCGCTGAAGGCATTGCGGTCACCGTGCTCAGTGTCACCAGCTGGAGCGAGCTGGCGCGCGAGGGCGTGGCTGCCGAGCAGCGCATGCTGGCCGGCCAAGTGCCTGGCAAGCCATGGATTGCCGAGTTGCTGGACGGTACACAGGGCCCGGTCATTGCCGCCACCGACTACGTGCGCGCCGTGCCCGAGACCGTGCGCGCCTTCCTGCCTGCAGGCCGGCGCTATCTCACCTTGGGGACGGACGGCTTTGGCCGCAGCGACACGCGTGCCGCGCTGCGCGCCCATTTCGGTGTGGATGCACGCAGCGTGGCGCATGCCGCGCACTGCCTGCTGGATATGACCTGACAGGGCCGGGCATCATGCCGGGCGCTGCAGCAAGACGGGCACGGACGAGGCCAGCAGCGCCACGCCCGACAGGCACAGCAGACCCAGCACGATCTGCCGAAAGCGGGCCTCGCTGATGCCGATATAAAGCCGAGAGCCCAGCAGCGAGGGAATCAGCATGGCGGGGGCCACGATGGCAAACAGCGGCGCCATGCTGCGCGTGACCATGCCCGTGGCCAGATAGGTGCCCATGGTCACGGCGAGCATGGACAGATTGAAGTTCTGTATCACCGAGCGCTGCAGATCCTTGGGGTAGCCGCGCAGCGTGCACCACAGCGTGGGCAGCGTACCCGTGAAGCCTCCCAGCCCACCCATCACCCCGCCCGCCAGTCCCACCGATCCATCGGCCAGGCGCCCGCCCCGGCCCAGCCGGGGCAGCTGGCCCGACAGCAGCATCACCGGGCACCACAGCACCAGCATGCCGCCCAGCAGCGTCTTGAACCAGGCCATGTCCAGGTGGGGCAGCAGCAGCACGCCCAGCGGTATCCCTGCCAGCCCGCCAAGAATGAAGGGCCACAGTCTGGCCAGCTCAAACCCGCGCCGTACGGTGACAGCCGAAATCACCTGGCCAGTCAGGGAGCCGAACACGGAAAGCGCTGCCGCATCCTGGGGGGGCAGCACCCAGGCCCAGAACGACATGGCCACCATGCCAAAGGCAAAGCCCGACAGGCCCTGCACGAAGCCGGCGACCGCCGCGCCCAGTGCGATGACCAGATACACATTGTCCATTTCTGTTTTCTCCATCCGATTCCTGCCGTGGATGCGCGGAATTCTGTGGCGAAGGCATAAGAAGGAATTCGTTTGTTTTTATTGTTCAATATGGTTTTGCTTATGGCTGCCACCATGCCTGAAACCACGCTGCCCGCCAGTGCCGCCACGCTGGCGCACCGCATTGCCACGCGTCTGAAGATGAAGCATCTGCTGTTGCTGCGCGCCATCGGCGAGCAGGGCACGCTGACCCGTGTGGCCGAGTGCATGGCCACCAGCCAGCCCGCCATCACCCAGGCGCTGGCAGAGCTGGAGTTGTTGTTCGGTGCGCCCCTGTTCCGGCGCTTGGCGCGTGGCATGGAACCCACAGAGCTGGGGCAACTGGTGCTGGCGCGTGCCCGGTGCATGCTGGCCGATGTGGAGCATTGGGCGCAGGACATCGAGGCCGTGGGCCAGCAGCGCGCTGCGCATCTGCAGGTAGGCATCATCCCCTTTCTGCCTGCACACATGCTGGCCCAGGCCATTGCCATGACGCGGCCCCAGGGGCGGCGCATCACGGTCACGCTCCATGAAGACACCAGCGATCGCCTGCTGGAAAAGCTGCGCAAGCATGAACTGGACTGTGTCATAGGGCGCGCCTCCGCCGTGCTCGACATGGAAGGCATACGCCACAGCGTGCTCTATGAGCAGGAGCCACGCCTGATTGCACACCGCAGTCTTGCTGCAAGGCTGGGGCGCAAGCCGTTGCAATGGACCGAGCTGACCGGGCTTGACTGGGTGCTGGGCCAGCGCCGCACGCCCATGCGCGAGCAGATCACCGATTTTTTCCTGCGCGCCGGCGTGGAGCCTCCTCCGCCCTTTGTGGAGACCCTTTCGGCCAAGGTGATTGGCGAGCTGGTGGCGGCCAACGAGCGCGCCGTGTCCATCGTGCCTGCCGACATCGCGCAGGAGCTTGTACGCATCGCAGGTGTGGGCATCGTGCGCCACCGCTTCGGCTGGACTCTGCCTCCCATCACCCTGTTCGAGCGCCGGACTGGCGCCCGGTACGAGGAGCAGCGCCTGTTTGCCCAGGCACTCAGGCAGGTCTGCGCTAGTCCTGCGCCGGTCTGAACAGCGCAGCCAGCAGAGGCTCCAGCGTCGGAAACTCCTGTGCAAAGCGTGCGTGGTCCGCGAAAAATGCCTCGCAGGCCACTGCGAAGAATTCAGCGGGTGCCGTGGCGCCATACTCGTCCAGCCAGGGCCACTGCCCGCCAAAACGCTCGGCAATGATGACCTGCTCCCGGAAAGCCTCGTAGGCGGCGTTCCATGCAGCCTGCCAGATTTCGCGGGCCTGGCGGGCGCTGCTGCTGCCCATGAAGCCCGGCGGCAGGGGCGGGCAGCCATCGGCCTCGCCGTTGCGCATATCGATCTTGTGGGCGAATTCATGGATGACCACGTTGGCGGGCTGGCCGCCATGGCCGTGGTGGCTGGCATGGCTGCCACGGCCTGCGCCGATGGCTTGCCAGCTCAGCATGACAGGGCCGCCGTCCATGGCCTCGCCCATCAGCACCTCATCGTACTGGTGGATCACACCGGCTTCATCCATGCTTTTGCGCCGCGCCACGGCATCGCCGGGGTGCACGACAATGCCGACGAAGTCGTCGTACCAGGCCATCGCGCGCTGTGGCTCACCCCAGTGCAGCAGGGGCAGGCAGGCCTGGGCTGCAATCTCCAGGGCCATGGCATCCGTGACTTGCAGCCCATGGGCTCCGTGGAAACGCTTGTGCTGCAGGAACAGCGCGGACAGCACGCGCAGCTTGGACTGCTCTTGCAGCGTCAGTGCCGAGAGAAAGGGATAGGCCGACAGCGTGGAAAGCCACAGCTGCGCGGGAATTTCGGGCATGGGCGATACCGTGGCACGGGCGCTTCGGCCCAATTGGCGCGCCCATTGGCCCAGCCGTTGCCAGACACTCATGGCCGCTGCGCCAGCACCTGGGCCAGCGGCAGGCGGCGCATGCCCTGGCCACGCTGCCAGCGCAGCACTTCGGCGCGCGGCTCCTGTGCGCTCAGGTCCCAGTCGCTGAGCACGAAACGGCGCATGCCATCGCCCAGCGCATGCTCTGCCGGGCGGTGCGTATGGCCGTGGATCAGTGTCGCGGCCTGGCCTGCCTGCAGCCAGCAGCGCGTGGCATCCGCGTCCAGGTCGGCATAGGCCGGCATGGCCGCCCGGCCCTGGTGCGTGGCGATTTTGCGCGACTCGCTTTCCTGCCGGATGCCGCGCGCCTGCGCGCGCCGGCTCTCCAGCGGCTGCGCGAGGAAGGCGGTCTGCCATGCCTGTGAGCGTGCCATGGCTCGAAAGCGCTGATAGTCGGTGTCGTCCAGACACAGCGCATCGCCATGGCTCAGCAGCAGGCGCTGGCTGCCGCAATCGAGCACCGTGGGGTCGGCCAGCGTGCGCGTGCCGCACTGCGCGTCGAATTCCGCTCCCGTCAGGAAGTCGCGGTTGCCCTGCATGAAGAACAGGGGCCGGCGGCTGGCCGCCTCGCGCAGCATGGCGGCGCAGGCAGCCTCGAAGCTGCCCGGCTCTTGCAGCGCATCATCGCCGACCCAGACCTCGAACAGATCGCCCAGGATGAAAACCCCATCGGCATTCGTGGCAGCGAGATAGCGCTGCAAGGCCTGCACGGTGTCAGGCTCGCTGGCCTGCAGATGCAGGTCCGAGATGAAATCCAGGGTGCGCCAGCCAGCGGGCAAGTGCCATTCGGCCACGGCAGGCTGGGTGCAAGGCGGGCAGGGCGCTGCGGTCATGTCGGGATGAGAGCATGCCCGTCTGGGCATGCTGTGAGGACTGTTGCCCATGCGCACGGGCAGTGCGCCATGCGCATGGGCAACAGGGCGGCCTGGGCCGCCCATGCGTGGCGAGTCTTACAGGGCCACGGCCTTTTCGATGACCACGTCATCCTTGGGCACGTCCTGGTGGAAGCCGCTGCGGCCGGTCTTGACGCTGCGCAGCTTGTCCACGATTTCCGTGCCCTTGATCACCTTGCCGAACACGGCATAGCCCCAGCCTTGCGGGCTGGGCGAGGTGTGGTTGAGGAAGCCATTGTCGGCCACGTTGATGAAGAACTGGGCCGTGGCCGAGTGCGGGTCGCCAGTGCGTGCCATGGCGATGGTGTACTTGTCGTTCTTCAGGCCGTTCTGGGCTTCGTTCTCGATGGGCGCATCAGTGTCCTTTTGCTTCATGCCGGGCTCGAAGCCGCCGCCCTGGATCATGAAACCGTCAATGATGCGGTGGAAGATGGTGTTGTTGTAATGGCCGTTGTTCACGTAGGCCAGGAAGTTCTCGGTGCTCTTGGGTGCCTTGGCAGCGTCGAGTTCGAGGGTGATAACGCCGTGGCTGGCGATGTGCAGTTCGACTTGGGGATTGCTCATGGAGGTTCCTGGGTTGGCAGGTGTGGAGGGCGCGCCGCAGGGTCTGTGGCGCGCATGGGGGTTATTTGACTTCAGTGGCCGAAACGATGGTCACTGGCTGCAGAGGTACATTCTGGTGCATGCCCCGGTTGCCCGTTGCCACGGTGCGGATTTTGTCCACCACATCCATGCCCTGTACGACGCGGCCAAAGACCGCATAGCCGTAGCCGTCCGGCTTGGGCGCGTTGAGCATGTCGTTGTCCACCACGTTGATGAAGAACTGCGACGTGGCCGAGTTGGGGTTGCCTGTGCGCGCCATGGCGATGGTGCCCCGATCGTTCTTGAGGCCATTGGACGCCTCCAGCGCGATGGGCGCACGCGTGGCTTTTTCCTTGAGAGCGGCATCCATGCCGCCGCCCTGGATCATGAAGCCGTCCATGACCCGGTGAAAGACCGTGCCGTCATAGTGCCTGTCGCGCACATATTGCAGGAAATTGGCCACAGTCCTGGGCGCTTTGGCTTCGTTGAGCTCCACCACGATGTCGCCCATGCTGGTCTTGAGCTGGACCTTGGGCATCGCAGTCTGCGCCCATGCGGGCAGTGCGGAAAACAGGGCGGCGGCCAGCGTCATGCCGGCCAGGGACAGCGACGCTTTGCGGCGTGTGGTCATGCGGATCATCTCCAGTGAAGCCAGTGCGGCTGTGAGGGGAACGGAAATTGCCGGGGCAAGCCGGCTGGCGCGGGCTATTTCGCGCTGGCGCCGGCGCCCGGAGCCTGCAGCAGATCGCGCAGCAGCCTCAGCTTGGGGCGCACACTGGCGGCTCGGCCTTCGAGGCCCTGTGCCTTGGCGTAGGCCTCGTAAGCCAGGCGCGCATGGATGTCGCCGAGATTTTCGTAGGCCACGCCATAGCCGGGGTTGTTGCGCACCGCGTTTTCCAGAGCGGCCCTGGCCTTGTCGAGCTGATTCTGGCCCGCATAGATCACTGCCAGATTGTTGTAGGGCTCGGGCAGCTCGGGGTAGTCCTCGATGAGCTGGTTCAGGGCTGCGGTGGCTTCTTCGGTCCTGCCGCTGTCGGTCAGCGCCACGGCCTTGAGAAAACGCATCTGCGGGTCCCGGGCGGCCCTGTCGCTGCTGCCCAGGTAGGCTTCGGCGCGCGCCAGCGCCTGGGCGCTCTTGCCATTGCGCAGCAACTGATTCACTTCGGCATAGTCATTGGCCCAGGCTGGCGCACTGGCCAGCAGGGCCGCCAGTGCCGCAAGGCGCAGTGTGCAGTGAAACGAGTTGCGTAGAGGCATGTAGGTGCTTTCGAGGCCTCGGGGGAACGCCCCGCGGCGCGGGCTTATACTGCGGCGGATTGTAGCTGAGGGGTGTGCTGGGCCACACGGGCTGCGCGCCTGCCGCGCAACAAGCATTCCTTGGTGCCAAGGGCCCGGCGGCGCGCGTGGAAAGCGTCCCCTGCAGCGGCTCTTTCTCCCCCTGATAGACATCCATGAGTTTGCGTATCTACAACACGCTGTCGCGTGCATTGGAAGCGTTTTCCCCCATCGAACCGGGCCATGTGCGCATGTACGTCTGCGGCATGACCGTGTACGACCTGTGCCACCTGGGGCATGCGCGCTCCATGGTCGCCTTCGACGTGGTGCAGCGCTGGCTGCGCGCCAGCGGCCTGCGCGTGACCTACGTGCGCAACATCACCGACATCGATGACAAGATCATCCGGCGTGCCGTGGAGAACGGCGAAACCATCCGCTCGCTGACCGACCGCATGATCGACGCGCTGCACCAGGACGCCGATGCCCTGGGCATCGAGCGTCCGACCTTCGAGCCGCGCGCCACCGAGTATGTGCCGCAGATGCTGTCCCTGATCGGGCGCCTGCAGGACAAGGGCTTGGCCTACCAGGGCAGCGATGGCGACGTGAACTTCGCCGTGCGCAAGTTCCCCGGCTACGGCAAGCTGTCGGGCAAGTCGCTCGACGAACTGCAGGCGGGCGAGCGCGTGGCCGTGCAGGATGGCAAGCAAGATCCGCTGGACTTCGTGCTCTGGAAAAGCGCCAAGCCCAGCGAGCCCGACGAGGTCAAGTGGTCCAGCCCCTGGGGCGCTGGCCGCCCCGGCTGGCACATCGAATGCTCGGCCATGGGCTGCGAGATGCTCGGCGAGAGCTTCGACATCCACGGCGGCGGTGCGGACCTGCAGTTTCCCCACCATGAAAACGAGATCGCCCAGAGCGAAGGAGCGACTGGCAGGCCGTTCGCGCAGCTTTGGATGCACAACGGCTTCATCAACGTGGACAACGAAAAGATGTCCAAATCGTTGGGCAACTTCTTCACCATCCGCGACGTGCTCAAGGAATATGACGCGGAAACCGTGCGCTTCTTCGTCGTGCGCAGCCACTACCGCAGCCCGCTGAACTACAGCGACGTGCATCTGAACGATGCCCGCAGCGCGCTCAAGCGCCTGTACACCGCGTTGAGCCTGGTGGCGCCGGCAGAGTCCGCCATCGACTGGGGCAACCCCTTCGCAGCGCGTTTCAAGGCTGCCATGGACGAGGATTTCGGCACGCCCGAAGCCGTTGCCGTGCTGTTCGAGCTGGCCGCCGAAGTCAATCGCAGCAAAAGCGCGCAGACAGCAGGGCTGCTCAAGTCCCTGGGTGGCTGCCTGGGACTGCTGCAGGGCGACCCGCAGGCTTTCCTGCAGGCTGGCGCATCCGGCCTGGATGCAGCCGCCATCGAGGCGCAGATCGCTGCGCGCGCAGCTGCCAAGGCCGCCAAGGACTGGGCCGAGGCCGACCGCATCCGCAAGGCATTGCTGGAGCAGGGCATCGTGCTCAAGGACTCTGCCGCCGGTACGACCTGGGAGGCAGCCGCCAAAGGCTGATCCCTGATGGTTTGCCAGATATGCCGTGCCAGGCGCGGAGGACTGCTGTGACGATGGCCACCTCCAAGCCTCTGGACACCATGGAATTTGAACAGCTGCCGCTGGTGGCCGATCTGCCCGTGCCTGCACAGCAGCCAGCGCCGCTGCCTGTGGTCACTCTGGGCGCGCGCGCCGCAGCCCCGGCGGCTCCTGCCAAAGTCAAGATTGTTCTGCCCCCACCGCCCGAAGGCGCACCTGCCTACTGGGCTGAGGCCTGCCGCCAGCTCGTGCGCCGTGACCGCGTGATGAAGCGGCTCATTCCGCGCTTTGCCCATCTGGCGCTGCAGCCCGGCGGCGATGCCTTCGCCACGCTGGCGCGCTCCATCGTGGGCCAGCAGATAGCCGCCAAATCCGCGCAGGCGCTGTGGAATAAATTCTCCAGGCTGCCCGCGCAGATGACGCCCGAGCTGGTGCTCAAGCTCAAGGTCGATGACATGCGGGCCGTGGGCCTGTCCGCGCGCAAGGTCGACTACCTGGTCGATCTGGCGCTGCACTTCACCGAACACCGCCTGCATCAGGACGACTGGCAGGGCATGGGCGACGAAGCCATCATCGCCGAGCTGATGTCCATCCGCGGCGTAGGCCGCTGGACGGCGGAGATGTTCCTCATCTTCTTCCTGCGCCGCCCCAATGTGCTGCCGCTGGACGATGCAGGCTTGATTTCCGGCATCAGCCGGAACTATTTTTCCGGTGATCCTGTCAGCCGCAGCGAGGCCCGCGAAGTTGCCGAAGCCTGGAAACCATGGTGCACCGTGGCGACTTGGTATATTTGGCGCTCGCTCGAACCGCAGCCTGCAGCCTGAAGACTATCCGATCACACCCGATCATCCCCCCGTTTTCCGGCCCGAACGCATGCACCATGCCAGGCTGGGACAAGGAGAATTACGTTGGCGAAAAAGAACTTTCTGGATTTTGAGCAACCGATCGCCGAGCTTGAATCCAAAATCGAGGAACTGCGCTACGTGCAGACCGAAAGCGCAGTCGATATCTCTGAAGAGATAGAGCAGCTCAGCAAGAAAAGCCTGCAGCTGACCAAGGACATCTACAGCGATCTGTCCCCATGGCAGATCACCAAGATCGCGCGCCATACCGAGCGCCCCTACACGCTCGACTACGTGCGCGACTGCTTCACCGACTTCGTGGAGATGCATGGCGACCGGCATTTCGCCGACGACCAGTCCATCGTCGGCGGCCTTGCGCGCTTCAACGGCATCGCCTGCATGGTCATCGGCCACCAGAAAGGCCGCGACACCAAGGAGCGCACACTGCGCAACTTCGGCATGACCCGTCCCGAGGGCTACCGCAAGGCGCTGCGCCTCATGAAGACGGCCGAGAAGTTCGGCCTGCCGGTCTTCACCTTCGTCGATACCCCTGGCGCCTTCCCCGGCATCGATGCCGAGGAGCGTGGCCAGTCCGAGGCGATTGGCCGCAACATCTACGAGATGGCCCAGCTGGAGACGCCCATCATCACCACCATCATCGGTGAAGGCGGCTCGGGCGGCGCGCTGGCCATTGCCGTGGCCGACCAGGTCCTGATGCTGCAATACGCCGTCTACTCCGTCATCAGCCCTGAGGGCTGCGCCTCCATCCTCTGGAAGACCGGCGAAAAAGCCCAGGATGCGGCCGATGCTATGGGCATCACTGCCCACCGCCTCAAGGCCCTGGGCCTGGTGGACAAAATCGTCAATGAACCCGTGGGCGGCGCTCACCGCGATCCCCGCCAGATGGCAATCTTTCTCAAGCGTGCGCTGGGCGATGCCTACCGCCAGCTGGCCGACCTCAAGCCGCGTGAACTGCAGGATCGCCGCTACGAACGACTGCAGAGCTACGGCCGCTTCGCCGATACCAAGGCAGACAACCGCTGAGCGGACCCAGAGAGCCTGCGCGCTCTGGCACACTGGACGGCTCCCGAGGGAGCCGTTTGTTTTGCGTGCCGCATTCCCCATCGCCATTGTGGAAACCGAGACCATGAACACGCCGTTGCCGCAATCTCCCGGCGGCGCCAGTCTGCTGGATGCAGCCATGCGCAGCTTTGCTCCGCAGCTGCCCCTGGCCGTGGCCTTCAGTGGCGGAGCCGATTCCACCGCGCTGCTGCTGGCGTGTGCCCAGCGCTGGCCGGGTCAGGTCGTGGCGGTCCATGTGCACCATGGCCTGCAGTCCGCAGCCGATGCATTTGCGCTGCAGTGCGAGCAGCTGTGCGCCCGGCTGGCTGTTCCTCTGAAGGTATGCCATGTCGATGCGCGTCATGCGCCGGGCCAGAGCCCGGAAGATGCTGCGCGCCAGCACCGCTACGCGGCCCTGACGGCGGCCGTCTCTCAGCCCTGGCCCGCGCTGGAGCAGCCCGTGCGCAGCCTGGCGCTTGCACAGCATGCCGATGACCAGGCCGAAACACTGCTGCTGGCACTGTCGCGCGGTGCGGGCGTGGCCGGGCTGGCTGCCATGCCTGCGCGCTGGAGCAGGGCAGGGCTCGAATGGCACCGGCCGCTGCTGGCCGTGCCAGGCCAGGCGCTGCGTGACTGGCTGGCGGTACGCGGCCAGGATTGGATCGAAGACCCGACCAATGCGGACGCACGCTATACGCGCAACCGCATCCGTGCCCAGTTGCTGCCTGCCCTGCAGCAGGTTTTTCCGCAGTTTCGCGCCACGTTTGCGCGCAGCAGCCGCCACTGCGCCGAAGCCGCCGAGTTGCTGCAGGAGCTGGCCGAATCCGATCTTGCGCAGGTCGGCAGCCCGCCGCAGATTGCCAGTCTGCAGCAACTGAGCCGCTCCCGGCAGGCCAACATGCTGCGCCATTGGCTGCGCAGCGTGCATGCCACCACGCCCAGCACTGCGCAGCTTGACCAACTGCTGGCGCAGATCAGTGCCTGCCGTACGCGAGGACACCGCATCCAGCTCAAAATGGGGAGTGGATTCGTGCGCCGGCAGGGGGCTGTGCTCGATTGGTACAATTGAAGGGTTTTGGTCCAACTTTGTACGAAAACCGGCGGCGCGCCAAAACCCTTGTCGTACAGCGCCGTGGCAAGCAGTTTCGTCACCTTGATATCCAATGGCACTGATCGTTCATAAATACGGCGGCACCTCGATGGGCTCGACAGAGCGCATCCGCAACGTTGCCAAGCGCGTGGCCAAGTGGGCTAGGGCCGGTCACCAGATGGTGGTCGTTCCCAGCGCCATGAGTGGCGAGACCAACCGTCTGCTCGGCCTGGCCAGCGAACTGGCCCCCAGCTCCGCCAAGACCGCCTACTACCGCGAACTCGACATGCTGGCCTCCACGGGCGAGCAGGCTTCGTCGGCCCTGCTGGCGATTGCCCTGCAGGCGGAAGGTCTGGAAGCTGTCAGCTTCGCCGGCTGGCAGGTGCCTGTGTGCACCGACAGCAGCTTCACCAAGGCCCGCATCGAATCCATCGATGACAAGCGCGTGCGCGCCGAACTCGATGCCGGCCGCGTGGTCATCATCACCGGCTTCCAGGGCATCGACCCCAATGGCAACATCACCACGCTGGGTCGTGGCGGCTCCGACACCTCGGCCGTGGCCGTGGCGGCAGCGCTCAAGGCAGCCGAGTGCCTGATTTACACCGACGTTGATGGCGTCTACACCACCGACCCGCGCGTGGTCGCTGCCGCCAAGCGCCTGAACACCGTGAGCTTCGAGGAAATGCTGGAAATGGCCAGCCTCGGCTCCAAGGTGCTGCAAATCCGCTCGGTGGAATTTGCTGGCAAGTACAAGGTGCCCATGCGCGTGCTCTCGAGCTTCACGCCCTGGGACATCGATCTGGAGGAAGAAGCCACCTCCGGCACGCTGATTACTTTTGAGGAAGACGAAAAAATGGAAAAGGCCGTCGTTTCCGGCATCGCGTTCAACCGTGGCGAAGCCAAGATCTCCGTGCTCGGCGTGCCCGACACGCCCGGCATCGCCTACGGCATCCTGGGGCCGGTGGCCGAGGCCAACATCGAAGTCGATGTGATCATCCAGAACATCAGCAAGGACGGCAAGACCGACTTCAGCTTCACCGTCAGCCAGGGCGACTACCAGCGCGCCATGGAACTGCTGCGTGAAAAAGTGGCTCCCGCCCTGGGTGCTGCCGAAGTCGTTGGCAACACCAATATTGCCAAGGTCAGCATCGTCGGCATCGGCATGCGCAGCCATGTGGGCGTGGCTTCCACCATGTTCCGTGCACTGAGCCAGGAAGGTGTCAACATCCAGATGATCTCCACCTCTGAGATCAAGACCTCTGTCGTCATCGATGAGAAGTACCTGGAGCTGGCTGTGCGCGCCCTGCACACTGCCTTCGGCCTCGACAAAAGCGAATAATTTGCTTTTTTCCCAAAACCGGCAAAAAAGCGCGCTACAATAACGTCATTCCGGAAACGTGACCGAGTGGCCGAAGGTGCTCCCCTGCTAAGGGAGTATGGGGTGTAGAGCCTCATCGAGGGTTCGAATCCCTCCGTTTCCGCCAAACCTGAAAAGCCACCCGCGAGGGTGGCTTTTTTTATGAGAGGGTTGCTTGTGTGGCCTGATCAAAGTAACTCAAACCTCAGGGTTTGGGTTGCAAAATTTGCCTATTGCGTTTAGTAAAAATTGTGCTATAATGCAGGGCTGCACTGAAGGCAATAATTATTTCGCTGGCAAGTTGAGTTAAAAAATTAACAAAACAGCGCTAAAAACTGTGCTACAATACAAGACTTCGCTGATCGCAGCAAGTCAGAAGCAAAAACGAGAAATCGCCAGCTTCGATCCTTAAAAATATACAGCCGATAAGCGTGGGCGTT
>NZ_JACSYA010000016.1 GCF_029870285.1 Delftia sp. PS-11 | reverse complement strand
GATACTGTCACGCGCATACGAATGTAGAGATATATAGCATTGTCTCATTTGCTTTGGAGACCGCAATGAGGCAGAGCGAAATACTTAACTTGCGCTGGGAAAATGTCAATTTATCATCGAGAATTGCTAGTTTGCCAGAAACAAAGAACGGGACCAAACGCGATGTTCCATTGTCCTTGCATGCACGCGACATGCTGACAAGATTGACACCAAAATCATCAGGAAGAATTTTTTCTTATACTGCCAATAGCCTGAAAAGCACATAGCGATTCATGCTGCAGCGCCTTGAAATTGATGATCTTCATTTTCATGATTTAAGACATGAGGCCATATCAAGACTCTTTGAAAAGATACTCTTGATATGATGGAGATTGCAGCCATCAGTGGCCACAAATCACTTTCCATGCTCAAAAGATATACGCATCTTAAAGCATCGCATTTGGTAAAGAAAATGGAAATGCCGAAAAACAAAGCTAAGGCAGCATTGCTATCTAAACTTATACCATATCCTGCAATTGTAAAAGTAGAAAAAATAGAGTTGTGGTCCGAATGTTGGATTTTGAAAATCTAGAGGTTGATGGATGTGACCTGAAATCTGCAATACCACTAGCACAAGACAAGCTCTTGAGACACCTCATGAACGAAATTAAGGGTTCGCGTAACATACCCAGGCCAGATCAGTATCTTGAGCCGGTGCCGGCAGAGCAGCTTGTGATGATCGACCCATTTCCTGGTACCGAAAATTAAGGGTTAACACTTTATTTTCAATAAAATGTCAACCACTTTTCAAAATAACAATTTAAAAACAAGTGGTTAGACATTTTTTAGGATGCCTTCTTGCCAATCCGGTGTGTGGAAGGCAGCTGCCGGATCAGGTGCGTTGTCTCACTATAGCCAGCTTCCGCCAGGAGCAGTTGCTGGATTGGTTGCAACAGGCGAGCCAGTCGATGGCTTTTGTCAACCAGGGCTTGATTACGGCGCTCGATTTGTATCATGTACGGCAATACCTCCTGGTCAGTGTATTTCTTGCGCAAGCAAGCAAAATGAATCTCCAACATATGGAGTTGCTTGTGATTCTGGATGGAGTTTGACGGCTCAAATATTTTTCTACATCGGCTATCGTGAGATAAGATGTATAAAAAATTGATAGATGGCGTTGCTTTGCCAATCCGGTGTGTGGCGCCCCATGCCTGGATCTTCACGGCTAGTGCTTGGTAAAGAGTCTGACTACACAGGCCGACGAACCATTAATTTCAGATTGGTTTCCGGAAGGATAGAGGGGTGCCTTTATGGAGATAACGGCTGCTCATCATTTTACAAATCTGGAGTTGGTCTCATGCGCCGAGATTATGACGCCATGGGCTGCATCAGCATGCCAAATACTTTAATTACCTGCTTTCATACTGGAACGTTTGTACATCTAACTCCAGCAGGAGTAGTTATTGTAGGGCCGCCCGACGTAACTATTCCCTGGTTGAATTAATTTATTTTATTTTCATGCAAATGCTTCCAGAGGGAGTCCATTTTTCTTCACACTCTGGAATATATGATGCATAAGGGCCATTGTTATTGCAAGGAATACATTGACCAGGAGGTATAGCAGTGCATGATAGGTAGGCAGATTTATACTGACCAGTGTATGGGCCAGCCGTACAGTTCCCATAGGTTGAAGACATCGGATTTACAGCAATGACTCCTGCATATGAGTATGCCGGGAGTTGATTGTAGTGCGTTAAATTACCTAACCCAGCGGCTGCCTTCCACACACCGGATTGGCAAGAAAGTATCAAGCCCTTGTCTGCTCGTCCCACCAGGCCGTCCTTCTCGCACGTGTCACCCTCCTTGACGATTGGGTTGTCCAGGTCTAGGTACTCGCCTGTTTTGATCCGGCCCTCGGCAGTCACGGTTTGTGCGCCCACGGCGCCGGCGCGGTTGATGTCGTGCCGTGCGCCCATCACGTCCTGCATGTTGATGCTGCCCGTGCGCGGCAGGCTGCCGTCGCGCCGGTCAAACTCCATGAAGCCAGCGCTGTCGTAGCCGTTCATGATGCCGATCACGCCTGCCGTGCCTGATGCGTTGAGCCCAACCTGATTGCCGTCCTGGCTCACAAAAATGCCGGGATTGCCGTCCATGGCCGTGGGCATGGCCACGCCGGCATTGCCAGGGCTCGCTGTCGCTGCAGCGATCGTTGCGCGGCGCACGTCGGGCAAGCCTGTGCGTGCGTCGAGCATGGGGACAGTGGACGAGACAACAGAGCGCAGGTTGCATGTGGGCACCACGCAGCCACCGGATGTGTCCACCGTGATCGCCACGTTGAAGCCCAGCTCCACGCCGTTGTAGACGATGGGGCCTGCAGAGCGGGCTGCAAGCATGCCCAGGTCACGCAGATCCGCAGTGGTGGGTGCACGCACACGGCTGGCCGGCACTGTGTACGAGCCCATGGTGACCGCCTGGCCACGCTGAATCTGCGTGAAGAATGTCGTCATGTAGGTTTTGGTGGCGTCATTGACGTTGGCCAGGGCCGCTCCTACAAGCCGCGCCCGGTCGTCGGCAATCGTGCGTACATTGCGCTGCCAGTACAGATGCCCTGCATAGGCCAGGACGCCTGAGAACAGGACCACAAAGAGCGCAAGCTGGACCAGCAAGAAGCCCTGCTGGGATGAGCCGGGCGCGGATTGATACTTCATGGCGATCTCGCTTCAGTTGTTGTGGCTTTTGAGGAGGTGGCGATCGACCTCTTCTTTCAGCGCGCCAAAGTCTCCGTTTTTGATGTGTGCAGAGACTTTGTTGTCGCGGGGCAGGGCAGTGGCCACCAGCGGCCCGCCCTGATCGAATCGCTGATGCACAGCGAGCTGAAAGCTCGTGGACAGCAATTCGTTCGCGTCGTCCTCGCCCGCGGCCTTGGCCAGCGCCGCCAGGCGCTGCAGGCCTGCAGGAATGCTCTTGGCATGCATCGTGACGAGCACCAGGTGACCATCTACGGCCACACGCAGCAACTCGGCAGCTGTGGCGGCATCGCGCACCTCGCCGTAGCCGAGCATCGACTGGTCTTTCGCCGGAAAGCACCGCAGGGCTGCATGGATGGCGGCGCTGTAGCCGCCCACGCCATCGGCGTCGATCTGCTCGCAGTAGCCGCTGCCGTGCTCTCCCTCCAGCAGATCCTCAGGCGGATCTTCGATCGTCAGGCAGTAGCCGCCGTGGTGGCGCAAGCGCGCCGCGATCGTGGCCGACCAGGTGGTGGTCTTGCCTGCGCCTGTCAGGCCGCAGATCACGACCAGCCCGCCTTGCTCGCGCATCTTGTGGTTCAAGAGCAGGGCTTTGATCCACTGGGGCAGGCCGAGCCTGTCCAGCTCAGGCGTTGTGTCGCGCAGCCTGCGCAGCGCATACCGGCCTTCGCGCATTTTCTGGACCCGCCAGCGGCTGCCGTCCTGCAGGCCCTGCTTTTTGGCCGCAGGGTTGAGCTTGATCAGCTGGGCAAGCTCCTCCAGCATGGGCCTGTGCTCTGGCTCTGCAGGCTTTTGTCCGGGAAACACAATGGCCGCGCCACTGCTTTCCACGGACATATGCACATCGGTGATGGCTTGCGCATTCATGCTCAAGCCCGCCCGAAGGTGATGACGAGGGTATTCGCAGCGTTCGCGTTGCACTGCGTGCCCACGGCTGTCACGTCCAGGTCCGTTGTCGCGGTCTTGACGGCTGCGCCGTTGATCGATGCGGTCAGGAACATGTTGCTGCTGAACGCCTCTGCGATCTTCGAGCACTCACGCGAGGGGATGTTGTCCATGGTCAGCTGCACCTGGGTGTTGGATGCTGCAGTCGCAAAGGCCATCGTCCCCCACTGGGTCACAATGCCGCCCGTCGGTGTGCCGGCATTCATCTCCAGAAAGTTGTCGCTGATCCAGCGATTCGTGGCCACCTGCTGCGTGGTCAGGCCGTTGTAGGAGGCCCGGTTCTGGTAGGCCGTCTGGATGGTGGGAATGACCAGGTTGAGCTCGTTGGTGATCTTGCTCGCCCGCGATCCAGACAGGATCTTTGCCATCTGCGGCCAGACGGCGGCAAGAAAAATACCGCCGAGCAAGATGACAATCGCCAGTTCGGTGATGGTGAAGCCTTTTTGTGCCTTGAGTTTCTTGGGTTGATTCATGATATTTGCGTTGATGAGGTTGCGATGGTGGTGGGTGAAGTGAATTTCTGAGTGCAATATTTACTTTGTCTGACTTATATACCTTTCTATTTCCCCGTTGAACTCCAGATTGCCCATGAAAATCAAGCCGATAGCCATGGCACTGAATAGCATTGCTATCAGGCCAATAAAAACAGCTTTTTTCTCAGCAGCTTCAACCGCTGACTCGCCGTGATCGAAGGCAATTGTGTGCATGGCCTTGTAAAAATCTGATCTTTCAGAATAATCTTCAATCCGGTCCATGATGCGTTGGGAAAAAATCCCTGTCTCCAGTGCCAGCGCCGGATTGTCTGGTGCCTTGGAGAGTCTTTGCAGCATCGTATTGATGTGCCAAGCCAGCCATGGACTGGAATACTGGCGCATTCTTTCCATGGATGCTTTCATGCCGTGGTTGTTGGACTGCAAAAGTATGGCAAGCGATAGCAGGAAGGTGTTTGCAGAACTTTCACGGTATCCAGACCACGGCAGCAGAGGAATTTTGTCAACCAGCCGCCGACTACGGCCATACCAGTTGGGACGACTCCAGATGATGAGGGAACCAATAACTACCGCAAAAGACAGGAATCCCATCCAATGCGTGACCAGCGCATTTGAAACCGTATAAATGCCATGGCTCAGCGGAGGCCATTTTTCAATCGGCAAGGTCTGAATGTTCTGCGGCGCAATCACAAGTGCATACGAGACAAAGAACGCCAATATCACAGCAAATGACAAAATAGGAGAAATCAAAGACATGAAATAAATGCCCTTGATTTTTCGTAGCAGGCGCAGGCTTCTGCCCAGGTACAGCATTGCTTCTTCGAGACGACCATCTTCTTCTGCTGCTGTCAGCACCATGACCTCGTAGGAGGGTGCTGTGTGCTGCAGCGCATTGGCGAATGACATGCGCTTCATCTTGTGCAGCCAATGCTGATACAGCAAAGTCCACCCAGTTTTACGCCGACGAGAACGCTCAGAGAGCTTCTTCAAACGGGTATGGCTGGATGCTCCATCGCGCAGGGCTGATGCGAAGTCTTCATAGAAATCCTGCCGGTGGCTGGAAAACAGCTTGAACCGCAGCTTGGACAGCTTGAGTGCCAGGCTCATGGCGCATCTCCCTGCTGCACGATTTCATAGCTTTCCAGTGGCTCAAATTCGATTTCCAAATCGCGCGGGTCGATCAAACCTTGAGACACTTTGTAAAGGCCATGCTCAAAAGCCGTTTTGCCCACCATATCTGGTTCATCGAAAGCAGCGGTGCGACTGTTTCTCCAATACTGCTCGGCCTTGTCATCGTTGCCTTCTGCAATATGCTGCCGCAAAACTTTATCGGGCGTGAGCACTTCGGCAACGACGGTGGAGCCGACGATGCCACGGTTTCCGCAATGCTCGCAGCCTGTATCGTTGCAGCAATAGATGCTGCTGATGTCGAGCCCGAATTTATTCATCAGAAGATGCTTGCTGCGGGCACTCAGCACGTCTGCAGCGGGCTTTTTGCAATGGCTGCACAGCACGGGCAGCAGCCGCTGAAAGATCAGGCAGGCAATAAATTGGCGATCCGAGAGCACCTGGCGGTCAAGCCCCAGGCGGGACAGCCGAAGTACCGAGCCGATGGCCGAGGCTGTGTGCAGCGTGGTGTAAATCTTGTGGCCCGTCAGCACAAAGTCCGCGACGATCTTCGCTGTGGCTTTGTCGCGTGTCTCACCGACCATGATGTCATTTGGGTCTGCACGCAGCACATCACGCAGCACACCGCCCCAGGCTTTGCCATCATCTTCTTGCTCATGATCGCTGCGCTGAATCGATATTTGCGAGACACCGAAGATTTTGTACTCCACGGGATCTTCGACGGCATATCGCTTCTTGAGTTGCCGCTTGGGATCGAACTCCATCATGGTTTTGAGCGTGGTTGACTTGCCAGAGCCTGTAGGCCCGGTAATCGCAATCAAGCCAATCGACTTGGTCACGCTCAACTCCAGCATTCGAATCTGGCTTTCTTCATAGCCAAGATCGGCAAATGTCTTGTTGTTGGCGCCGGGAATTTCCAAAGGCAGCACGCGGATGATCACATCCCAGCCATCGGCCAGGCGGATGAATTTGTAGCGCAGCTTATAGCTCAGACCTTTGTGCGAAAACCGGATCATGCAGCTCATGGACTTGTTCTCTAGCGAGAACGTGCCCGTGCTTTGCGAGCGCGGCTCTGACATGATCGAGAACATGTAGCCGGCCATCTGCTGGCAGGTTTCCACATCATATTGACGATAGCGAAAAATCCTGCTGTGAATCCGCAGCAAAGACATTCCCGTCTTTTCACGGCAGCACAAATGTATGTCGGTGGACTGCTGTGTCACGGCATATGAAAACAACTCTTCAACCAGGGGATTCACATCGCTGGCTGCGGCGTCATTGACTCTTCGACCGATGGCCTCATTGAGCACAGCAATGACGGCAACGTCAGCCAGGCGCTCGTCCACCAGCTTGTAGTGCTCCTTGATCAGTCGATCACGCAACTCCATGTGCGCAGGCTGGCCGGCCAGCTTTTCTGCGACCAGCAGCACCACCTCACGGCCCCCCAGATCGAGAACAGCGAGCAATGAAAGATTGTTTCCAGAAACACCCACCTTTCTTCCGATGGATTCCCGGAAACTCTTGATCTGTTGGCGGTCGGAAATCCTGCCGACTTGGCGCATCCTTCCGATGATCTGCGCCTTCAATAATTGATCTTGATCGTGTGGCTTGTCTTTTCTGGGATCACTATCTGTAGTGCCCATGATCGCTTGCAGCATGACGATGGCTCCTTACCTGCCGATTGAGGCAGGCATAAAATTGCTAGAAGGCAGTGCTGGCATATCGCTGGCTTTGGAGCTATTGCCGAGTCCCCAGTTCAAGGTGATGGCCCTTCTCTGACTGACCCTGTTGTGATCTGTCTTGATCAGCACAATTTCGAAGTTGCTGATGCGCTCCAGCTTCCAGCCATCCAGTCGTGAGATATATGGCTCTTGCATCGAAATGGCGACGCGCCTGCCCTTGTAGACAACTTCCGCCACCTCTTTACCGGCCATGCCCCATATAGCTTCTACGATGGGCTCTTGATCGCTGATCTCCTGCTTGGCTTCCGGCAGCGGACTGGCGATCACCGGGCCTTGGGCTGTACTGTTTTGGGGCTTGCCTTGCGCTTGCACGGCGCGGATCTTGGCATCGAGCTCCGAGTCAATGAGCTCCACTTGCTTGGCCAGGAGCTTGCCGAATGTATCGACGTGACCATCGACTGTGGTTTCGGCGGATTGAGCGAATAGCGGCATCAGCGCGAGAGCGAGTGCGCTGAATGGGAAGAAATTACGGGCGCGCATAGGCTTCACCTCTCACTTCGAATGTGGTTTTCTCGTCCAGCTTGATCTGGACGCTGGTAATGCCGGCTGCAGCCGGCAGCTTGGTGGCCATGTCGCCAAGCAGTGCAGCTGGGCCGGTCAGGGTGAACGTGGTGCGCATCGGAATGCTCAAGCCGTCGCCTTGCTGGCCTTGCGCGACCACACGCTCCCACGTGGGCTGCAGGCTCAGCTGCAGGCCGACAGGTGCGACGACTTGGGCCAAGTTGCCCATGGCGTAGCGCACGGCTTCGCGCGTGGAAAGCGCGGCCGCAGCACGCCGCTCGCCCAGGGCCATCTCCACGGGCAGCTCCTGGATCACCGTTGCGGTTTCGGTGAATGCCGGTGCGGGCCAGGTCGAGGGCTTGGTCAGCATGTAGCCACGCCAGGTGGCCAGCGGTCTGCCCTTGTAGGTCAGCGTGCAGGCGCCGGCCTTGCAGTCGATGTCCTGCAGACGCCAGCCGCTGATCTGCAGCGGCAGATCCTGCAGTGCCTTGGCGTAGGCCGGCAGCGCTGCTGTCGCCTGCGGCGCTGCGTTGATGCCTGCCTCAATGGCTTGGGCCAACTCGGCGGTCTTGCGTGCGATTTCGCGCTGGCGCGCCTGCGCTGCTTCACGGCGCTGGATCTGCTCGATCTCTTCCTGGGCCAGCAGGTAGCCCAGCCCGCCCAGTGCGGCCAGGACCAGCAGGCCTGTCACCTTGAGCGACACAGGCCGGTAACGCTCGAATCTGGCCCGCGAGTAGTCCTTTTTTGTCAGCGAATGCCGCAGGATGTCCAGTGAAAACGGACGGATGTCAAAGCGGTAGGGCAGCGTGTCAAACAGCTCGTCCAGGTCGGTGTAGACCGCAACGCCTTCTCTGTCTGTCAGATGGCTCAAAAAGTCCAGGATGAGGCTGCGAATATCATTCGCGTTGCCCACGAAATCCATGCGCTTGGCAGGTACCCCCTCGACTGTGGCAAACAACCAGTATTTGATGCTTGTGCCGGTATCGCCCTCGCTATCGTCGCTCTGCAGGTCGATCAAGGTGATGCAGGTCTGCTCGTCGGGAATCGCGGCATGCACCAGCGCTGCCGCCGCGACTGGCGCTTTTTTGGCAACGCCATCAGGGATGAATGCAACGAGTGGCGTTGCTTTGCCCGCCAGCTTCCAGGCAAATTGCCACTGTGCATTGGCGCTGCGCGCGAACTGGCGCATCTCGACGCCATGGGTGTCCACGCCCGGCAACTCGATCCAGTCCAGCCCTGCGACAGCCTCGCCCACGCCTGGCACACGGATGGGCGTCATCAGTTGACCCCTTCGATGATCTGGGGCGTGAGCAGCACAAGCACAGCGCGGCGCGCTGTGGATGCGGAGATGCCCCCGCCCAGCAGAGGGCTGAGCTTGCCGTCCAGCGCTCGGTCGTTGGATGACTGCTGGGTGTTGTCAATGCCGGCGAGCACGGCAGTCTCGCCGCTGACGATGCTGGTGTACAGCTGGTACTGATTGGCGCTTGTCTGCGGATACTGCAGCGTGGCACCGTTGCTGGTGAAGGTCTTGGTCTCGCCGCGCGTGGATGCATCCATGCTGAACTGCACGATCACGGAGCCGTTGGGCTGGATCGATGTGCGCAGGTTCAGAAAGGTGCCCGTGGTCAGCTGGCCAGGCTCCACGCCTGGGATAGCCGTGCTTGTTGTTGTGGTGGTGGTCGCAGCCGACGAACGCGCCGGGTAGATGAAACTCTCGGTGCTGGCCACCGACATGGGCCGGTTGTTGAGCATCGTGTAGGTCTCGTCCTTGCGCACGCTGACGCGGCCAATCGTGGCCAGGGCTTTGACGAAGGCCTGAGTCTCTGAATTGCCACCCTTGCGCAGCACGCCAAGCTGGCCGAAGCCTGAGGCGGTGCTGGACATGCCAGTGGGCGAAAACAACTCGGTGTTCCACTTGGCCGTGGCCTGGCCAATGGCCCAGGACCAGTCGATGCCCACATCGTTGCCGGTGTTGGCCGTGACCTCGACGACCTGCATGCGCATGCGTACCTGCCGGCCAATCGTCTTGTTCTCTGCAGCGATGAGCTCACGCACTTGCTCCTGCACTTCGCGCGTGTCCGTCACTGTGACCACGCCCGACGAGGAGATGGCGTACTTGCCCAGGCTGGGGGTGAGCGTGCTTTCGATCGCGGAGCGCAGCCCCTTGACCACGTCGATCTGGCTTGTCAGGCGGGCCGACACGTCCGAGGACGATGCTGCGCTGCCAACCTGGCTGCCGGCCTCCGTGCCCGAGCTGCTGGTGCTTTGGCCGGTCGATGCCTTTTTGGTGATCGTGCTGGTGATGTCGTTGACATCGGTGATCGAGGCGATGTGGTAGGTGCGCGTGACCAGGCGCGAGATCAGAATGGCGCCGTCCGTATAGTCCCAGCCCACGCTGTACTTGGCCGACACCTGGTCCAGCAACTCGGTGAGCGTGCCGCCAAACAGCGTCATCTGGTCGAGGATGAAACTGCCGCGGCCTTGTGCTGCCGCTGCGCCCGCCAGGGGCGCCGCTGGCATGACCTGGCCCATGGTGCCCATGAGCGGTGCGGGCATGGTCATGCCGGCAGCGCCGGGCAGTTGCGCCGCTGGAGCCAGGCTGTTGGCCTGGCCAGCGTTGGCCAACTGCATGGAGCCTTGCACACCCACTGTGCCCAGGCGCTGGGCAGACAAGGCCTCGACTGGCACCAGAGCATCGGGGCTCACACGCACGGAGATGCCTGTGATCTTGCTGATGCGGTCACCGATGGTGGTCAGCGTCGGGCGGTCAGGAAACGAGAAGCGGATGGCCTGGCCAAAGACTGCCGGCAGCTGCGCCTGCCGGGCGACCTTGACGGTCTTGCCACCCAGCCACACACCATGGATCTCGCGTACGGCAGCGCCTTTTTGAACGTCATCGCTGCGCTGCACGGCCATGCGCTCACGCACAGCGTCGGTGCCTTGTTTTTCCGCCTGCTGGACTTTGCTGTGCTCCTCGATCGTGCCGCAGCCAGCGAGCATCAGGGCCAGGGCCGCAATGGCGGCATGGACAGGGGTGACAGGGGTAGGGGTCGATTGCATGGGAGTTCTCATGACATGGACCTCACTGGGCACGGCGCCCGGACTCAGTCACGCGCAGCACGTTGTTGCCGGTGTAGAGCAGGGCGTTGAGGGCGACCTCGGAAGCGGACAGAGCCGAGAACAAGCCCTTGACGGCTTCGCGGAAGTCGCCTGTGAAGGTGGCGCTGACGGTGACAGGTACGTCCACGCCGGCCTCCCAGTGCAGCTGCCAGCCTGCTCGCTCGGCCCAGGCCTGCAGGGCGGTGCGCAGCGTGCCGTCTGCCGGCGTGATCTGCCAGGATTGGGGTGGCGTTGCGCTGGCCATGCCGCTGGTGGAGGGCAGGGCACTAGCGCTGCCCACAGTGACAGGTGCGACCAGCCCACTGCTGCGCGTGTTGGTCAACTCCAGCTGCAGGCCGGACAGCTGCAGCTGCAGGCCTCGCCCTGCAAGCTGGTCATTGACGGTGCGGATCGCCTGGCCAAGCGTGGCTGTCTCGGGTTGCTCCAGCTCTACGAGGGCAACGCTGCCCATGCCCGACGAATCCACGAAGGAGACTGCCAGGCGCTGCGCGAGCAACTTGCCGAGTTCGGCCACATTGGACTTCCACGAAATGGCGATCTGCGCGGCCAGCTGGGCCTCGCGCGTGCTCTCGCTGGGCCCGCTGTCAGCGGCGTGTGCTGCTGGAGCGAGTGCGGCCGCGAGCGCGCTGGCCATCGCCCAGTTTCTGATACAGAGTTTCTTCATCGACCTTCCTTGCTTCACAATTCATTGGCCAGCGAGTGCATCGGCCAGTGCGAACTCGCGGTACAGCTGCAACACGTTGGGCACGTACTGCTGGGTTTCTGGGAACGGAGGGATGCCTTTGTGTTTGCGCACATTGCCGGGACCGGCGTTGTAGGCAGCCAGGGCCAGCGGCCAGTCGCGGAACTCCCACCACATCTGGCGCAGATAGGCAGCGCCTGCTGCAAGCGCGAGCACGGGCTCGTACAGGTTGGACTCGGGGTTTTGCAGGCCCACACCACGCGCTGTCGATGGCAGCACCTGGGTCAGCCCTCGGGCATCCGCATGGGAGCGGGCCTGGGCGTTGTAGCGGCTCTCCACGGCCACCAGGGCTTTGAGCAAAGCAGGCTCCAGCCCGTAGTGGCGTGCCACGGCGGCAATGGCTTGCTCGTGTTGCCAGTAGTTGCGCAGCATCTGCTGACAAGCAGCCGTGCGCTTGCTGCCGCGCAGGCAGTCCACCGTACCCTGGTGGCCACCGCTGGCATGGACCGGCAGCACTGCTGCAGCCAGCAACGCTGTGAGCGCAAGTCGGGACATCGTGAGCGGCCAGGTCATACGATGGTCGCCAGCAACACGATCAGGGAAACCAGCATGCCGGCCTGGACAATGTGGCGCTTGAGTTGCCATACAGACATCTGGCCTTTGGCGTAGCGCCTGAACAGGCCCAGCACAGCGGTGGCAGCGATCAGCGAGCACAGACCCACGATGAGCACCTGGATCTGCTCTTTGACGCGACCCATGTCCTGGCCCGAGGCCTGCTTGAAGCCATCAGCGAGATTGCCCGCTGCAGGTGTCCAGTTGCCCCAGGAGCCGCCGCCCGTGCCGCTACCGCTACCTGTGCCCGTGCCACCGCTGCCGGAGGAGCCTCCAGAGCTGCTGCCGCCGCCAGCACCCAGCGTTGTGCCTGTGGTGCCACCGATGCGGTCGGCCATCGCGCAAATCGTGGTGCCGTTGCTGTCCGCGAAGCCAGAACAGCGGCCCGAGTTGATCATGCGCTGGCAGTTGCCGGTTCCCAGCTGCACGCATGCCAGCACCAGGTGCCCATCGACGGGTCGGCCATCAAAAGTGCCCAGGGCCAGCAAGTTCGTGACGGCGCTGGAGCGCATCGCATCGGTGGTCAATGCGGACCAGGCATTGACTTGCTGCTGCAGGCTTTGCTGGCGGTATTCTTCAGGCGAAACCTTTGCGTATGCATTGATGTTGCTGCGATTCATCTGCAACACGCCGTAGCAGCAGCTGCCGTTGTATGCTGTCGTATTGCGCTGGCTCTCGAATGTGGCGAGATTGGCCACCGACTCGGCGTTCTGCTTGAGCCATGCGCTCGCGTTGGGCGAGTTTCTGATGGCAGCCGCGATATCTGCGGTGCTGACGATCGCGGCCAGCACCAGGCCAGAGAGGCTGGCCAGCAGCAAATAGACGAGGGGCTTTTTCATGTCTGAGCCCTTAGCCCAGCTTCAATGCACGACTGCATTGGGGTACAACCTTGCCGAACTGGATCGTCCTCATGTGCACGGTCTGCGCTGCTGTCTCGTAGCGGTATTCGACGCGGCTATTGGTCTCGCTGGCCGCGTAGATCATGCAGTAGCCGGGCAATTCGGCCATATGCCGCCCGGAGTAGGGCCAGTTGGCCACTCGCATACGGCACTCAACGAAGATGTCCTTGGCTGCAGCCCCGTTTGCTGCCGGATCGCAGTATTCGCTTCCTGCAGCTGCGTACATCGAGAACACGATGCGCTTGGAGCCCTCACGCACATCGCCGATCAGCACGAAGCCGGGGAACATGCCCTGCGAATCTGAACGCCTGGCTGCCAACTCAATGCCCCAGATCCGCTGTGCCATGGCACGGTCTTCCTCCGTGGCCGTGGATGGCAATCTGGGCTTGTCAAAAACGGCTTCCCGCATCGGCTGCCATCCAGACTGGCCAGCAGCGGAGGGCTGAGCGAGAGATGCCTGGCACACGGCCAATGCAGTCATCAGCACGAATGCGGTCCTCATTTGCGCGCTCCCAGCTTGCCGCCCTTGTTGAGCTCCTCGATGAACTGCTCGGGAGGCGTGGCCCCGACAAGGCGCTTGCCGCTGGCCAGCACCACGGTGGGCGTGTTGTTGATCTGCCAGCGCTCGCCTGCGCGCAGGATCTCGACTAGGCCGTCCACGTTGCAGGCCTCGGGCAGCTTGGGGCGCGCTCCGTTCATCATGGCTTTCCAGACGCCGGCCCGGTCGTTCGAGCACCAGGCCATGCGCGCCAGGTTCTGGCTCTGCGGGCTGATCACCGGCAACATGAAACGGTAGACAGTGACGTTTTCGAGCTGGTCCACGAATTTCGTGAAGACCCGGCAGATAGGGCAGTTCGGGTCTTCAAACACCGCAATCACACGACTGCCATCCCCATGGACCTCTTTGATCGCATGCTGCAGTGGCAACTGGTCAAACGGAATCGCCATGCGGCGATCCTGGTGCTGAGCCGTCAAGTCCTGGCGCAGCTTCATGTCCATGAGCGATCCACCAATGAAGCTGTAACGGCCCGTTTCCTCTACATAAAAGATTTCGTTATCTGAAATGACTTCATAGATGCCCTTGACAGGCGTCGTCTTGATGGCGTCAACGCGAACAGACTTGTCGGTATTCGCATCAATCCCCGCTCGAATCTGCGCAGCAATCCGATCCGGCACATCGCCAGCATTGACTGCAGCGGCCATGACCGTGAGCGCAACGGCAACAGCTGCCAAACGAGGGCTACGCGAAGAGCGCAGACATACTGAAGAAGAGGTGGACTTGGGCATGGGCGAACTCTAGGAATCGCGCCCATTTCGTTCCAGCGAAAACCGGTTGGTCTATACCTGACGGTTTTCGCTTGACGATCCCTTGTTTTTTTGATCTAGAATTTAGACGCTAAGAGTTGTGCGTCGTACCAGTAGAAACCGCCCGAACAGGGCGGTTTCTGCTTCTGTTCGCACAAGGTTTGGCATGAAAAAAACCCTGCTATTCACAGGGGATAGCTCATCGATAGGAGAGGGCTGGGACGCCAGGTTCGGAGACTTCCTGGCGGATCTTTTTTTGGAAGAAGGGCTGGCGGATAGCTCCCTCATCACGCTGCAACTGCAGCTTCGCGCATTCAACAATTGGATGCGGGAAACCACTGGCAGAGCCTGGGATGCCGCCACTGCAGAGGATCTGCACACCTACCTTTTGCAATCTCTTGACACGCAGGCCCCATCCACGGTCCGGCGCAAGCAGTGGGGCTTATTCCGTCTGTATCAGTGGGCGCGCAGAGAGCGCTTCACCTCGGTATGCACTGACCGCGCAGCAGTACACATACGCGCAGTTGCCAGAACTCCTTTTGTTTGCCCCGCAGTCCAGCAAATCGTCCAGTTGCTCCAGCAGCCTGACACGCAGACCCCGGAAGGCTTGCGTGACAGAGCCATCCTGGAGCTGTTGTACAGCACAGGGCTGAGAGCAGCTGAGCTACTGGGCCTGGAGGTGCATCAGGTGCGGCACGGTGCCTGCGTGCGGGTCATGGGCAAGGGCGGCAAGGAGCGCCTGGTGGTTATGGGTGAACACGCACAGTATTGGATTGCACAATACATAGCCATCCGTAAACGGCTTCTGCGCCAGGGAGGGCACTCGGTCACATCCACCGAGCGCCTTTTTGTCTCCCGCGGCAAGCACCCGAGCTATCAGTACCAGCAGTTGCGCCGGATGGTGGCACGCTACGCACGCAGCTGCGGGCTTGAGTTGACACCACACAAGCTGCGGCATGCCTTTGCCACCCACATGTATCAGGGCAAGGCACCGCTAAGATCAATCCAGTTGCTGCTGGGCCACGAGCATCTGACAACCACGACCATCTATGTGTCAAGACAGGGCATGGACAACAAGCTGTTTATGAGGCTCCATCATCCACGCGGACAGGACTATCGCCAGTTTGTGCGATGGGGCATGATTTGAACTCTGTCGGCAGCAGACCCTCCGACCCGTTGCAGTCGTTCGCTGGGCTTCGGTCAACTGCTGCAGTGCAGCGTCTGCTGTCGGTCTGGATGCAACAATAAACTGAAGGTCTTGGACACACAACGGGGAATCGAGGCGGCAAGGACCAGTGTGGGGCGATCAATGCGACCCCAGGCGGTCTGCATCAATCATTTTGCATGGGTTTGCTGCCCGCGAAAGCAGGGCTCGATCAGGTAGCATGCGCGCCGATAGTGGCGTTTGTTCGCCTGTTCGCTGAAAGTCGGGGTATTGAGAGGCTCCCAAATGACGATAAGAAGATGGTAGAAGGAGGAACCTGCTCAAAAACCCTCAAAAAGCAAGCAAAAACCCAACGTTTCGAAATAGTTGCATCAGTACAATTAATTGCAATTGACATTTGCAATTAATTGATTTAAAATTCAAATCAACCATTAAAGGTGATAAAAATGGGCTTCTTCTCTTTTCTTTTTGGCAACAAGAGTTCAAAAGAAATTCAAGACTTAGATCCTGATGATGAATCTCTAGAGCCGATACCAATTCGCTCTTTCTTTATTATGACAACCCCGGATGATGCACTTAGTGGACATGTTCATATAGATGCTAGTCAATGTGATGCTTTCCACACATTAGATGACTGAGCACTTTATATGTGCTCAGTCATTCTTAGAACCGCTAACACGACCCAGCAAATCGAAGATTTGCGGTTGAGACGAGGCGCCGGGCCGCGATCGGCAAGCCGCAGGCAGTAAAAACGGTACGACAAGGCTGGGCGCCCCCGGCGAAGCAACGACGTATCAAGGGTTGTGTTAGCGGTTCTAAATGCCCGACTGGCCACGCCGTCGTTGCAACCTGTCTCTATCGATCCAGCACCGGTCTGGCCCGGCTAACGTGTCCATCCAGATGACGAGCCTGCAGATGCCCTTGAACTCCATACGCCTCAGCAATATCATGGATACGCTGAGCCTAGACGAGAAATTTCTCCAAAGAGGCTTGTGCCTCCTGCTCAACGTTCGCTACGTTGGCCGTAATCTCCAGGGTGACCTACGCGGCCATGAGCACGGTCAGGCCGGAGCCCGCTTCTGCCATCGCAAGCAAGGCTAACCCCGCGTTAACGTCTCCAGGCGTAACGCTTTCGCGGGTGATGTCGCGAACTACATCGACTGGTCATATTGCTCAAGAAGGCCGAGGGCCAATTCATAGTCGCGCGCCAAGTCATAGGCCGTGTCGTCAGACCAATGCTCCACTTCGACAAGCCAACGCACGAGCAGGTCGGTGTCAAGGCGCTTCGATGCTCGGTGCGTCGAGATCAGGAAGGCATACCACCGATCCCGGTCCATAGGATGTCCGGCTCCAGTTGATTTGTTGGCCAGACGCGAGAAGCGCCTCAACGCAGCAGCAGGTTCCGTGTCGAGCCAATCATCCAGAGATTGATGGGGCGAGGACAGCTCGATCTCGAATCCGCCGGCATGTGCCGCAGGCTCCACGAGCTTGGCCACGAAGTCGCGTAAGATGGAATTGTATTTGGCAATGCCTAGTTCGCCCACGTTTTGGGGCACGATGTTGGAGACCTTGTAGCCTTCACCTTCTTGCCAGAGCACCAAACAGGACTCGTCGACATCATCGAAGGCATCCCGCACAAGAACGATAGCGTCCTCGTCGTCGACCGCGTGGCTACGGATGTCTTCTTCCCGCTCCAGATCATGGTGCCAGGGCCCCTGGACCTGCGCCAAGATAGTCGAGCGGACCGAGCTTGCCGATGTGCGACTCCTGAGGTGCAAGTATTGAAAAACCTCGATTTTCTTATCCGTCATGTCGGTAAATTCAGTGGATCATCATGGGAAAAATAGAGAATAGCTGATCTCGCGCCTTTCGCATTTATGCATAGCGAGCAGCGCCTAGTCTCTTGGCCACAAGCATACCGGAAAGCACTCCATATTGGCGGCGGAAACAGTCCGCTTGCGGAGCGTACAGACGTACCGGCCACCCCCAGCACAGATCCTAACGTGCCCAATTCAGGAATTCGGCTACTACCTCGGGTGTTTGACGGCGAAGCGTTGCTCCGGCAACGGATGAAGGATTCGGGGTTGCGGTAGCCACGCATCTGTGATCCTGCTCATTCGCTCCCAGTTCATGCGAGACTTCTGGCGGCGCCTGCTGAGCACACGCAGCCATGCCTCGGTCACTCGGTGTCTGAATGTCTGCAACGATCGCATGTTCGTGGGCACCGCGTGGTACGCGAAGTAGCCGGCCAGCACCTGGTGCAGCCACCGTCCTTGCTACAGCTTGAAGGCCGGTTCCATGTTGCGGCGTTCGCGGCGGGGCTTCTTGTCTGTCATGTTCGTTTTTGTCTCAGGGGCTGAGAACCGCTAACACAACCCTTGATACGTCGTTGCTTCGCCGGGGGCGCCCAGCCTTGTCGTACCGTTTGTACTGCCTGCGGCTTGCCGATCGCGGCCCGGCGCCTCGTCTCAACCGCAAATCTTCGATTTGCTGGGTCGTGTTAGCGGTTCTAAACAACCCTTATCGAGGTGTCCGAACAAATTGGACCATGACAGCCGATGGTGGATGAAACTGGATGGGGCCCGTAGCGGCCCGGATGTGGATATGGCGGTGGGTGTGCCGGCGCCCTTCAGGCGAACGACAGAACTTGCGCCACGTCCTTGCGCGGCTTCTGCGGCCAGTTGGCGGCGGCTGCATAACCGACCGTTAGCAGCATCACGGGGATCTCGTTCGCCTGCAGCGCGAATGCGTCGGCAACACCTACCGCGTCGAAACCGATCATGGGGTACGACACCATGCCCTTGCCTTGCGCGGCCAGCATCAGCGTCATGGCCGCCATGGCGGCCGAGCGCACGGCCTCGTCGCGCTGCAGCGTCGCGTTGTCTTTGTACATGCCGTTCGCGGCGCCAACCCAGCCGTTGAACGTGGCTTCGTCGAGGATGCCGACGTCCACTGCGGGCTGCAGTGCGCCGGGCAACGCCAGGTGCGGCTGAAGCGTGCCGCAGACGATGAAGGTGACCGCAGCGTCCAGCACCTTGGGTTGGTTGTACGCGAGCGGCAAGAGGCGCGTCTGCGCTTCGTCGCTGCGGACGGCGACGAACTTCCAGTTCTGCGCATTGAAGGCCGAGGGCGCGCAGGTGGCCAGTTCGATCAGCTGTGCCAGCGCTTCGTCCGACAGCTTGCGCGCCGGATCGTAGTGGTTGGCGGAGGTGCGGCTCTTGATGGTTTCGGAAACGTCGGTCATGGGGAATCTCTCTGTATGGGGCGGGGCGGCTCAGCGCTCCAGGAAAGAACGTAGGTCCTGCGTGAACTTGACGGGGTTCTTGAACATCAGGAAGTGGTCGCCATGTTCCGCCGTGGTGTACGAGAACAGCACGGCGCCCGGTATCACCGATTGCGCCCAGCGCTGGCTGGGCAGATTGGTGCTCTGCTCGCCCGAGAAGATGGCGGTGGGGATGTCGACCTTACTTCGTACCACGTCGCGCCAGTCGTTGACGGTGTGGCTGAACAGCACACGCGCCAGCGCCTTCGGGTCGTTCTGGATGAAGGCCGATGCAAAGCTCTCCGAGTTGCGGTAGTAGGGTGAATCGGTCAGCTGTGAACGCTCGAGCACCTTCAGGTCGGTCACCAACGCGTTGATCGGGCCGCCCGCCGTGAAGGCAGCCACCATGCGCTCTGGCGAGGTGGTGGTGCCGCCGGCTTCCAGGCGTTCCTGCTCGGACCAGTCCGCGTGCGAATAGATGCTGATCGGCTCGTCGACGAAGACTGCCTTGCGCATACCAGTGGTGCCGAACAGGTCAATGTGGCTCCACAGGATCGCGGCGCCCATCGAGTGGCCGACATAGTCCGCAGACCGGATGCCCAGGTGCTGGCCCAGCTCGCGCAAGTCCATCGAATGCCGTGCGATCCTGCCGCCGACGTCGACCTTTTGCGAGAGGCCCTGGTTACGTGGGTCAAGCACGTAGACGTGGTGCGTCCGCGCCAGCAGATGGATCAGGTTGATGTACTGCGCGCCGTTGGCCGACCAGCCCGGCACAAAGATCAGGGGCTTGCCCTGGCCGGCTTCCCAGTACGACAGCTTGACACCGTCATTCGTGGTGAAGCTGTTGATTTGCAGGCCCTTGACGTCGGACAGCCTGGCAGGCATGCCCTCGATCACGTTCGGAAACTGGAAGTCGCGCCCCAGCACCTCAATGGCCGGGGCGGCCGTGGCAGCGCCCGATAACCCGGCCAGGGCCACGCAAGCGCCGATTGTTTGGAGCAGCAGTTTGCGCATGGTCAGACCTCGCATGGCGGCGCGCATCAGCGGCTGAAGCCGCCGAACGGCTCCATGTAGATGGCACCGAAGGGGTCGAGGCGCTTGCGCACCTCCGCATCGGGGCTGCCGTAGACCACCAAGCCGGTGATCTTCACCAATCCCAGGAATCGCTCGGCAAAGGGCGCGAAGGTGGTGTCCACGTGGCTGACCACCGCATCGGCCTGGTAACGCTCCAGGATATGGGCCACGGTGCGGTCAGCGTTGACCGTGTATTCGTAGATCAGCGTGCCGGGCTCTTGGGCGCTGGCCGCCACGATCTGGGCGACCAGCGCCTCGAAGGCCGGGAAATCCTGCGGATCGAGCGACAGCGTGAACAGGTTGGAAATTTGGGAGGACATGGTGTTTACTTTCGGGAGGGCAACGCAATCAAGCCGCAGGGCTCGCGTCGCCGAATAGCTTGCCAGCTCCCGCCCAGTCGGAAGGCTTGACATCTTCAAAAATGACGTAGATGTAGTTGGCATCCGTCCCTGTATTGCGGACGATGCTTTCGGTAATTTCGGCGGCTACAGCGGCCTTCTGTTTTTGGTCTTTGCCTTCAAACCAGCTAACGCGTACGACGGGCATGGCAAACCTCCTTGGGGGTGGGTAAATCCAGCAGCTACATGTTTTTGCATCACGGCTGGAATATGGAATTCAGTTTATAGTGGAATATTTTGATAACAATCAACATTAATTCCATTAAGAGTATCCTGGAGAGAAACATTGGATCCACAAGACCCTTTCACTGGCGTCTCGGTTTTCGTGGCGGCCGCACGTGCAGGCACGTTCACCAAGGCCGCAGAACAGCTCGGCCTCACCAAGTCAGCCGTTGGCAAAACCATCACCCGCCTGGAGGACAGGGTGGGCTTCAAACTTTTTCACAGGACGACGCGCCTGACACGCCTGACATCAGACGGTGAGGCCTACCTCGCGGCCTGCATGTCTGCGCTGGACGAGGTGACAGCGGCACAGACCGCCCTCTCTTCCAGCAGCCAGGTCCTGAGCGGCCGACTCCGCATCGATATGCCGGTGGCCTTTGGTCGGCGTGTGCTGTTGCCGATCTTGGTGGAAATCGTGCGTCCCCACCCCGGCATCAGTCTGGTTCTTACGTTCACTGACGCGACCAGCGATCTTCTGCGCGAAGACGTCGACCTGGCTATCCGGTTTGGACCTCTGGGAAACAGCAGTCATCTGGTGGCCCGGCACTTGTCCACGCAGCAGCGGATCATTTGCGCCTCCCCGGGTTATCTGCGGGAACGCGGGGTTCCCGCAACCATCAGCGCCATTGACCACCACCGCTGTATCGTAGGCACGGCAAATGGGCCTCCGCAGACGTGGGTGATTTCGGATGGCGGCGTTGAGAAAAGCTACGCCCCACCTGCTACGCATCAATTCAGCGACGGCGAAGCAATGGTCGACGCAGCCGTGGCTGGCATAGGATTGGTTCAACTGCCGGCATCGTTGCTTCGCGAAAAGATCAAGGCAGGCCTTCTGGAGGTGGTTCTTGACGCTTGCTCAGGGCCCGGTGTCGAGGTTCACGCAGTATGGCCACATCGAGAACGATTGAGCCCACGCTTGCGCTACGTGGTGGACCAGCTTGTCTTGTACGCCGCCCAGGGCAAGCTGGATTGACAGAATAGGGTCATGTGATCGCATGTATATCTATTTCCAAGGACTTCTCCCGACTTTTGGTAGATGGTATGCGCCCGGCGTGTTCACCGTGGAGCACCATGTGCGTGGCAAGTGGGCCTGCGCCAAGTGCGAGACCATCACCCAGGCGCCCGTCGATGCGCAGGTGATCGACAAGGGCATCCCCACTGCGGGCCTGCTGGCCCAGGTACTGGTGGCCAAGTACGCAGACCATCTGCCACTGTACCGCCAGGAAGGCATCTATGCACGTGCCGGCCTGGCCATCCCGCGCTCCACCCTCGCGCAGTGGGTTGGCACCTGCGGCGTGCGGCTGCAGCCGCTGGTCGATGCGCTCCAGGCCGAGATGCTCAGCCACCGGGTGCTGCATGCCGACGAAACGCCCGTAGCGATGCTCAAGCCCGACAAGGGCGCAACGCACTGGGCCTACGCCCCCCGCGCCTTCGAAGACATGAGAGCCGTGGTGTACGACTTCTGTGAGTCCAGGGCGGGCGAGCATGCGCGCCACTTCCTGGGCCAGTGGAAGGGTGCGCTGGTCTGCGACATCGAACGCGAGGCCAAAGAGCTGAGCGCCGATCAGCGCCAGGCCATCCGGCAGCAGCACACCAAGCTGCTGCTCGATGCACTGCGCGAGTGGATGCGGCTGCAGCGGCAAAAGCTGCCGGACAGCTCGGCCACGGCCAAGGCGCTGGAGTACGCTGACGCGCTTCGTTGATGACGGGCAACTGCCCGTGGACGACAACTGGATCGAGAACCAGATCCGGCCGATCGCGATGGGAAGAAACAACTGGCTGTTCGCTGGCAGCCTGCGTGCGGGCCAGCGGGCGGCGGCGGTGATGAGCCTGGTGCAGTCGGCGCGCATGAACGGGCATGATCCGTATGCCTACCTGAAGGACGTGCTCACGCGCCTGCCCACGCACCGGGCCAGCCGGATCGAGGAGTTGCTGCCGCATCGCTGGCAGGCCGCGAACGCCTGATCAATACCTGTGTGGCCGGCTGCGGTCAATATGGGATTGCTGCGTGCTTACGTATGTCTTGTGTGCAGTAGGTCTCGTCGTGGTGTTCTTGCTCTGGCGGTGTACTGGATAACGCACTGATCGCGCAGGCTGCCAAGGCCGCAACAGAGCAATACACCACCGAACTGGCGAAGGCTCAGGCCGAGCGCGACAGTGCCCGCGCAGAGGCCAGCACTGCCCGCGAGGAAGCGGCCAAATTGCGTGGCCAGGCGCAAGCCTTACAGACCCAAGCAGCCGATCAGTTGCGTGCCCTGGCGGTTCGACAGGCTTCAGACGACGTAGACGGGGCTCGGGCAACAAAGACAACCAAGGCAAAAAACCGGATTGAGTGAGGCAGGAATTACAGTGATGCCAGGGACTGAGTCCACCCCCTGTGGCGAATATCGAGGTACCAAGAATGAATGATGTAAGAGACACAGCCCGGCTGTTACCTGAAACGCAATCCGCCTTGACGCCTGCGGCGCTCAGTGAGCTGTTGAGGCTGACGGCGCCCACTGGGCCGGTCACCGTCAAGGGACTGGCAGCCGAGGTGCGGCATTGGACGAAGCCAGGCGATAGCCAGGTCACGAGAACCTATGGCCGGTTGAGGCTTGGCGATGCCAGCCTGCGCTTTGAGTTGCCGCCGAACGCGGCCATCCGGGATCAGGTGCCGCTGATTCTGCATGGTGCGCTACGGGTCAAAGCCACAGAGGGTTTTCGTTGCACCCATGAGGTGGTACTCATCGGCGACGTGGTCGGCGAGTGGCAGCCGCAGACCTCCGCGCCGGCAGGCACGCTGGCAGCGCTGGTGCGTACCCAGCCCCGCCTGTCGTTGGAAGAAGCCCTGACCAGGCACGGCCTGGACGCTTTTGCCTTTCTGTCCACCGGCACAGCATGGGGTGATCTGACCACGGCGGCGTCGGCGGTCCCCTCGATTTCGCAGGGCAATCAGGTTGAAACCAACTTCATGCAGCCGGAGCGATTCATCGCCGACCTGGAGGAGGTGTGCCGCGATCCACGTATCAAGTGCCTGGTAATTGCCCGTGGCGGTGGCGCGGGTCTGGAGCGCATCGGTGATTCTCATCAGGTGGCCGCGGCGTTGCTGGCGAGTGGTCGCGCTTTCTTCACCGCATTGGGCCACGAACGCGATACGCTGCTGTTAGATAAGCATGCCGACCAGCCGTTTCCCACGCCGTCGATCCTTGGGCAACGTCTGGCCGACGCGCTTCAGGACATTGAGGCGCGGCGTGTCCAAGCTGCGAAGGCACGCGCCTTGAGCGAGCAAGTCAACACGCTGACGCGCGAGCGTGACCGCCTGAGCGCCGAATTGAGGGGGGCCACGGCAGCGCTCGAAGCGCGAACAACACATCAAGCCGCTGGTGCGCAAGATTCGCCTGCCGACGTCGAATCGAGCCATTCGCCGTTTTCACGGTATGTCCTGGGCGCAGTAGGTCTCGTCGTGGTGTTCTTGCTCGGGCGGTGTACTGGATAACGCACTGATCGCGCAGGCTGCCAAGGCTGCAACCGAGCAATACACAGCCGAACTGGCAAAGGCTCAGGCCGAGCGCAACAGCGCCCGTGCAGAGGCCAACACGGCCCGCGAGTAAGCGGCCAAATTGCGTGGTCAGGTGCAAGCCTTGCAGACCCAAGCAGCCGACCAGTTGCGCGCCCTGGCGGTGCGACAGGCCCCCGAAGCCGAAGACGGAGAGACCGGATTGAGTGGGGCAGGGGTGCGGTCAGAGCGGATTGTCCGCTCCACAGTTTCGCCAATCGACAGTCCGAATAGACAGAGCGCAGTCTTTACATGCCAGCAAGCAGGCGCTAGGATCTGTCAACCAAAACGCTGACTGAGGCGTTTGGCGTCATATGGAGGCTAGGGAACGATCATCCTAGCGCGTGGAGCATGAGACTCCATGCGGTAGCCGGTTTGGGCCAGAAGGCCGCACCGTCTGCCATGGTCTGTAGCGCTAGGCACACAGGAGGTTCCCCATGCTCGATTTCACTGTTCGCTTCATCCTCGCAACCTTGAAGTTCATCTTCAAAGTCACACTGATAATCGGCGGCTTGATTTTTTCGTCGCTAGGCAATGCATTCATCGCTATGCTTGAAAGCAGCGAAGAAAATGATAAAAAAGCTAATGATTATAGGATGAAAGGTTTTGTAAATGACGAGCAAAGTGCAATGAGAGAATTCTCCAGAGGAAATATCAGCGAAGGGCAAATGGCCAATTTTTGGGGAGTTGGTGAGAAAAAATAACTCCCCATATATTGCTCTCACTTCCTCATTGCGGAACTCGCTCCTTTAATTGCTCCAGATTTTGTAGAACTAGCTGCGCCGACAGAAAGCGAATTAGCACCATCCGCGAACTCTAGCCCTGTGCTCATTCGATAACCAATCCACCCCATCATTGATGTCCAGATGGCTGGCAAGCCAATAAAAAGCAGCATAAGCAGTATGTTTAAAATCATCCGCTTATAAAGCTGCGGCTGGCCCGCGCTGGCCATCTGCGTGATCTCTTGCATGAGCGCGCTGCCACTGAAGCCGGGGTACATGGCATCGATCAGATGCGCGTCGATCCAGCGTGCGACGTACCACATCACGGCCCAGAATTTCACGGTAAAGATGGCCAACGCTCCATAGAGCATCATCTTCAGGTCGTAGCCGCTCAGGAAAACAATCAGCGGCAGGAACATATAGAGCGCCATCAGCACCAGAGCCTGCACCATCGGCAAAGCGTTGAGCAGAGGGATCATTGCCAGCGATGCGTCCAGCGCCTTGTTCGCCACCCCAAAAGTGCTCGCTGCCCCCGTCATGGAGCGCCAGATATTGGTCCCTGTACCGTACTCATCGCCCATGATCCGGTCCGGCGATATGAATGTCGGGTTGGCTTTTTCAAACCCCAGGCGCGCAATGCTGTCTTTGGCCTCATCAGCGCTTTTGAACGTCAGGGTGTTTTGTGCCGCCTGTGTGAGGCTTCTCCAGGTGCTGGTGTTGCTGATCAGCTTTTCCCGGATTCCGGTTTCACTGGTCTCCCACCATTGCTTGCATGTGGGGCGACCCCAGTCGGGATTCACATAGCCATGCTCCGGTGAGCCTTCGGGGGCGGGCGTCTGGATATAGTCGGTGTCGCGCGAGAAGTCGATGGTCCAGCCGGGCACCGGGTTGTAGGAGCGCATTTCCCCGTAAAAACCATCCTCTGTGCGAAACAGCTGGCTGCCCACCCAGTCCACGTCTGTGGGGCCGTAGGAGTTGCCCTCGGCAATGATGCTTTTGCCGTTCGATGACAGGGCATTGCGGTCCATGGCCAGGTACTTGCTGCGCGCAGGGATGAAGCACTCGCTGTAAAAGCGCTGCAGCTCGTACAGCAGCCCTGGATCTTCGATGGTGGCCATGCGCGCCAGATCCTCGATCATGCGCAGGTCGCGGCTGCTGTTGGTCAGGCCCGCGCGGAAGGCTCCGTTGACGCCCGAGGAGATGCCCATCACCGTGTACCACCAGGCCGGCACGTAGGAGAGGTTGCCGGCCTTGCTGAACGAGCCGCTGACCGCATCCGCCATGGCCTGGTCGTAGCCCGTGCCGGTGCCGCCCTTGAGGCTCGCAGCCTGCGGCTCCTTGCCGTCGAAGCTGCGGGCGGGCGTGTAGCTCATGTTGATGTTGCTCAGGGAGGTGATGGGCGTGGTGGCAAAGCACGTGGCCATCACGAACATCATGGTGATGAGCCGTGTCTCAATCGATTCGAGCAGGGAGCGCACACCGTCAAAGCCCATGCCCTGGTCCTTGGCCTCGTGCCAGGTCTTGAAGACCACCAAGCCGAAGGGCAGCACGGCAAGACCTGTGCCGGTGATGATTTCCCCGATCAGGTTGGCGAAGGCCCAGCCGTAGAGGGTGGTGAAGATTTCGAGGTAACTGTCGAGCTGCATAGTTCTTTCCCGGTCAATGGAACCAGGCCAGCACGGCCATGGCCAGCCGGCGCGGGCCAATAGGGATGAGCAGGAGGTACAGGCCCAGCCAGCCGGCAACGCGCCAGCGCAGCTGCAAGACGGCACGATGCTCTTGCTTTTTCACAAAGCCGCGCCTGCGCCCCCAGGCGACGATGCGCCGCCAGCGGCCCACGGCCCACAGTGCCGCTGCGATCTGGCACAGGATGCCGAACTGGCTGATGCCACGCAGCAGGCTTTCCATGTGCATGATCTGAGCGGGCTGCAGCACCTGTAGCGCTAAAAGCAGCAGGCCGGCGATGGCCAGGAGCAGCACGGCATACAGCAGCCAGGGCACCACGCCCCTGAGCCACCATCTGCGCTCTTGTGGCGCCTCTGGCGCGGCTGCGGCCGCAGGGCCTGCAGCCGCCAGGTCTTGCGGATCTGGTGCGCTCATTTCTGCACCCCCACGCGGCCATCGACGAGCGGGGCAGGATCTGCGCGCAGCCCACCGGATGCAGCGTTGGACAGCCTGCCGGCAGACAGGTCGTTGTTCATGATGGCCAGGGCCGTGTCACCCGTCATTTCCTTGCGGATGCGGAACTCGAACATCATGTCGTTGATGTACTGGGTCAGCCGGTCGATCTTGGTCTGCACCTCGGTGTTGACCTGGCCGGCTGCCGTGGCCTGGGGCAGGCTCAGGCCCGAGATCAGCGCGTTGCGCGCGATCAGCGCCTTGTCGATCACCTTGTGCATGGCGATCTCCTGGGACAGACGGTTGACGGCCACGGACTGCACATCGGCGGGCAGCTTGCGCATGGCGTCCATGAGCTGGGGGCTCACGGCCATGCCTGGCGCGCTGACCTTGGCCAGCTCGGTCATGTTCATGGTCTTGCCGCTGGCCAGATTGCGCATCGCCGGCAGCACGCTGTCGAGCTCCTGCTCGTACTTGGGAGCAAGGCCCGTGGCCGTGGCCGTCGAGGTCGGGTTGGGGCAGCTGGAGTCCTGGGTGCAGAGGTAGATTTTTTTGTCACCCAGCACCTCGGTGCTCCACCTGGCCAGGTCTTCAGGCGTGCTGAAAGCCTGCACCAGGCGGGTCGATGCCAGCGAGGAGCTGCCGTAGTTGGCCGTGGACAGCGAGTTGGCCGACTTGTTGATGGTCACGTTGTAGCCAGCCACGGCCAGGTCGCGCACAGGCTGGATCGGGGCGGTGCCAGCACCACCGGCCTTGGCGCCAAACACCCAGTCCAGGCCGTTGCGCTGGGCCTCCTCGTTCTTGTTGATGTCCACCTTGGCCTGCACCACATCGCCTGCAGCCGAGGCCTTGATCTTCCAGGCATCGCCCTTGGCCAGGGCGATGTAGTCCTCGTAAGGGTCTTTGCCCGACTTGATCATGGCTTCCATCTCTTCGCAGCTCTTGAGCGAAGCGGCCACCATCAGGTCGGCCTTCTGCGAGAAGTTCTGGAACAGTTGGTATAGGCCGGGCTGGGCGCGCTGCAGGAAGTACAGGGGCAGGGCGGCGATGCCGGCCTGGATGGCTCCGGAGATGGTGGCGCCCAGGTTCTGGATGCTGTTCATCAGCGTGGACCAGGAGATGCCGATGTCGAACTTGCCGCAGGAGTAGTTGGCCCGAACGCCGGCACTGAGTTGGGCCGACAGGCTGCCCCGGTTGGGGGCCGTGCCTGTGGGCGAGCCGCCGCCCATGCGGTAGTAGAGGCTGGAGGAAGAGACCGGCTGCGCCTGTGCAGCTGGTACGCTGATTGCCGTGAGCGCGCAGGCCAGCGCTACCGTGGTCACGCTCTGCAGCACCTTCTTGATCTGCTTGCGGGGGGTAAAGGTCATGGAGTGCTCCTTTGCGGGATCAAGGGATGGAGTAGAGGTAGGCCCCCCGGCGCTGGCAGCAGATGTAGTGCTTCCAGAGGTTCCAGGAGTAGCCGTCCGCTGGGTCGGTCTTGCCGTCACCGAATGTGGTCAGCGACAGGGAGTCGTTGGCGCCAAACGTCAGGCAGCTGGCCGCAGGGCTTGGGTGCAGCATCTGCCACATGTGGCCACCGCCGCCAAAGTAGACGTGACTGCTGCTGTCGGGCTCGACCTTGGTGTAGATGTGCGGCTGGGCCGACTGGTAGAGGATGGAGGCCACGCGCTCGGACAAGACCGCCGAGGTCTTGACGGGGTGGCTCTGGATGAGCTCGCCCGTGCGCGGGTAGATCGGCCCCCAGGTCTGGGTGTAGCCGCTGCCCACCTCGCCCAGGCCGGGCACCCAGGACTGCGGGTAGATCATCTCCACGGGCAGCACGCCGCGCCAGAACGGCGCATCGAGCTCGCTTTGATAGTGCAGGTAAAACGGTGTGGAGCCGCCAGGACAAAACAGCAGGGAGCCCCCTGTCATGCCCGACACGATGGAGCCCATTTGCTGGAAGGTCGCAATGCCTTCCTGGACCTGCTGCACGGTCTCGGCGATCTCGATGACCTGGCGCACGCCATCGATGGTCTTCATGATGGTCTTGATGCTGTCCAGCAGCATGCCTGGCGCCTCCATCATCTTCTTGGCGTCCGATGCCACCGTGTCGGCGACCTGCTTGGGCACCTGGGTCCACTGCTTGCCAATGTTGGGCAGTTCCTGTGGGAACTTGGCCAGCTCGGTGACGCCGGGCACGGGCAGGGTCTTGGGCACCGTCACGCCGCCGCCCGTGGCCATGCTGGCGAGCATGGCGGCAGGGTTGCCGATGGCGTCGGCGCTCTTGTAGTTGGTCATGGCCGAGGGGTTGTCCAGGCCGCCAGCCGAAGAGTCCAGCAGCCGCCCCAGGATGCCGGAGCCGACGGCGCCGATGGCGGTGGCCACCGGCATGCCCAGATCCGTCCAGGGATGGCGCAATGGCTCGTTGTAGGTGCTGACGACCAGGTCGGGCACATAGTGGCTGATCTTGATGCTGGTCTCGATCCAGCACACCAGCAGCTTGCAGCGCAGGAAGAAACAGATGCCTTCCACCCGGTAGTTCAGGCAGGAGGGCAGTGCGGCCGCAGTGTGTGTGAGCACGCCGGGCGTAGTGATGGCACGCGCTGGCGCGGATGCCAGTGCCATGGACAGCACGGCAGTGGCAGCCGCGACAGCGGCCAGGGGCTTGAGGGCAAAGCGGCTCATCGGCGGCCTCGTGATTGCTGGTACAGGGCAACGGCCTGCTCCACGTCTGCGACCCCGTAGATCACCGCGCTGCGGTTGATCACGATGGCCGGCAGGCGGTCCAGGCGGTAGTGGATGGCCAGGGACATGCCATGCGCTGCATTGAGGATCTGGTCCTTGTAGCGCTTGCGGATCTGGGCCTCGGCCTGCAGCATGTAGGCGCGGGCCTGGGCCTCGTCGCCGGGCAGGCGAACGCTCAGTTGCAGGCTGATGGCTGCCATGGCATCGACGCGGTAGACGCGCTGCAGGTAGGGCGTCTGGGGCAGGGCACGGACATGGGTGGCCGAGTTGGCAAAGACCTCGACCGTGGTGACACCGGCCTGGGCCTGGGCGAAAGCGGGTGCAGTGGGCGACAGGAGTGTGGCGGCAGCCACAATCCAGGAGCAAGCAAGGGCGCGCATCATCCTCGGGCCTTTGCGATCTGCTGCGCCACCAGGTAGGCGGCTTCGAGCTCGGTGCAGCCATGCTCGTCCATCAGGCGCCGGCGCCGGGCTTTTTCGTGGCCCTCGGTCTGGGCCAGCGCCAGGGGCAGCGAGGGCGGCACATTGCGAAACAGCCACTGGCCGGTGGCATTGATGAGCACGCCCTCGGTGTACTTGGCCGGCTCCTTGGTGGCAGACTCCATCATGGCGCGCTGCTCGGGCGTCAGTGCCCGAAACCGCGTCACCTCTTCGGTCTCGGACTTGTCCATGGTCAGCAGCATCCAGAACTCGCACATGGACAGCACGCGCGACATGGAGCCAGGGAAGTCCTTCAGGTTCTGCGTGGCCATCCAGAACCACAGGCTCAACTTGCGCCACATCTTGGTGCCCTTGGCCACCTTGGGGCCGAGCAGCTCGTTGGTGGTGATCAAGTGGCCTTCGTCGGTCAGAAAGACGTTGTGCCTGCCCGAATACTGGTTGGCCTCGGCACGAGACTGGGCGAAGTCCACCAGGCTGGTGTAGGCCAGGGCCAAGGCATCGCCGTAACCATCATTGCTAGCCAGCACGCCCATCTCCACGACGGTCACGTCCACATCTGGCCAATCGGTGCCAACGCGGTTGAACAATCGCCCGCGCAGGCCCTGGGTGAAGGACATCATGGCCTGGCCCATGTCCTCGGCGCGCAGGCGCCGGGATTCTGACAGCGAGTGGTCATTGACCATTTCGATGAGCTCCAGGGCCACGTCCTGGACCAGCGGGTGTGCATGGCCCAGGCCCTGGCACTTGACGGCAGCCTTGATGATGGCGCGCGTGATCAGGTAGCGGTCGGAGCGGCCCAGCTTCTCGACCTCTGCGCTTTCGCCCCCGGTGATCATCATGATCGCCGAGATCAGCATCTCGCCCAGGTAGTCGCGCGGTTCCTCTTCCTCCTGATCCGCCTCGTCAGCCTGGCTGACATTGGACTCGGCCAGCTCCTGGCGCTTTTGCAGATTGGTGTCGATCTGGTTCATGACCTGCTCGATGGCCTCGGGCATCTCCTCCTGCGGCGCACCATGAGCCTGTGACAGGTGGCTTTTTGCCTGTTCTTCTGCCGCACGGAAGGAGTCCATCACATCCCTGTCCTGCAGCAGCTTGTAGGCATGCACAAAGGGGGGCAGCGAGATGTCGCAGTGGTTGTCGATGACCAGCTGGCGGGTGGTCAGCCCCTTGGCTTTCATGTCATCCACCATGAGGCCGAAGGAGTTGCCGGCATCGACGATGATCAGCCGTGGCCGATGCACGGCCATGGTCAGCATGCACTGGTAGACCAGGGTGGCCGACTTGCCGGCGCCCGTGGGGCCGAATGTCAGCATATGGGCGTTTTTCTTGCGATCGCTGCGGTTGAGCGGGTCCATCCACAGCGGCTCGCCGCCCCGGTTCCAGAACCACATGCCAGGGTGCTGCGATCCGCGCGAGCGGCCATAGACCGGCAGCAGCGCCGCGATATGGCTGGCGAAGGTCAGGCGCGAGCGCACCAGGTAGCGCTGATCGAAGGCCGGATCGAAGTTGAAGGGCAGGGCACGCAGGAAGCTGTCCAGCGGCACCAGATCCTGCTTGGGATCCACGAAGCGCAGCCCGGTGGGGCCGAGCAGCGCATTGGCCTCGGTGACGGCATCGGCCAGGGCTGCTTTGTCCTTGCCGGTCAGGTACAGCGTCATCATCATCGGCAGCAGCCGGTCGCTGCTGCCGATCATGTGCTGCAGCACGCGCTCGCACTCGTTGAATGTCTCCCTGGCGTGCGGGGTCTGGGCTCTGGACTTGTCGCGGATGCTTTCGATGCGTCGCTCGACCAGATGCTGGGGCGTGATGACCACGGTGATCGAGAGCATGGAGCCGGGCGGCATGCGGTCAAAGCGCGCAAAGCACTCCCGACCGTTCTTGATTTCCGCACTGAAGTGACCCACGCTCGGCTCGCTACGCAGGTTCTGCAGCGTCAGCGCCTTGACCGGGATGCTATCGAACTCGAAATGCCCGTCGGCCTGTACGGCGCGTGGCTGGGACAGCGTGAGCGACTCGGCCAGATCCCAGTCAAACATGCGCTCAGGCCGTGGACCAGGGTAGGGCGCAGCCTTGAGCAGTTCGCCGGGTGTGGGCGCCCAGGGCACCTTGCGGTTGAAAAACGGCAGCATCCATTCGTAGAAGTCCCTGCCGTTGCAGCGGCGCGCCTGAATGCCGGCCTCGGTGAACGTGGCCATCAGCGTGTTGCCCACAGCCTCCATCTGCTTGGCGGGCGTGGAGCTCTCTTCGGTCAGGGCGCTGAAGCGCCGGAAGATGCAGCAGCGCACCCGGCGCTGCTGGCCGCGCCAGGCCTGCCCGGTCACTTGGGTGTCGGTGAACAGGCCTTGGGGACGCGAGACCTGTTGCAGGTGGTCGCGGAACTGCTGGAGCACGGACTGGGTGTATTCGGAGTGCAGGATCTCCTGGCCCCGCTCGGGGTTGTCCTTGTGCTGGTCCAGTACATAGTCACTGAACACCTGGTTCAGCGGGTCAATGTTGCGGTCGTCGTTGACAAAGAACTGCACGATCCACGGGTGGCTCTCCAGTTCGGGAAGCGCCTGCAGGGCCTGTTGGACCTTGCGGGCACGCTCCAGCAGATAGGTCTCGGGCTGGGCCTCGGTGGCCACGGGCGTGAGCTCGAACAACGCCCCCAGGGTCTCGCCATCGCGCATGACGAACAACTGATCGTCCTCGGCATAGGAAACATAGGGCAGCAGATCGGTGAACGAGGGCGGGCGCTGGGCCATGCGCATGCGGTCGGCCACGGTCATGCGCTCATCGGTAGCTGCAGGCGCTGCCGCAGTGCGCCCCAGAAGAAGGTCCAGAATGCTCATCGACGGTCCTCCTGTGCGGCGCTGCGGCCGCCGAATGCGGCGCGGCCACGCTGCAGATCCTCGGTGGCCTCGCCGGGCATGGCGTACTCGGTGCTTTCGTACATCGGGAACACCGTCACATAGCCGGGCACGGGGTACTTGCCGCGCGCCAGGTGCGGGAACACCACCATCACCAGATCGGGGTTGGCCACGCGCGCAAAGCGCTGCTGCATGGGCTCCAGCGCAGACCAGTAGCGGGCGGTGGTGCCGTCGCCGGGCGCCACAGGCCTGGCCAGGGAGTCGCGCTCCAGGCGGTCGCGTGCGGTTTCCTTGGCGCCGGGCTGGCCCGGCTCACGCGGGCTCTTGCCCCGGTAGATGTCCAGCAGCGTCGGGCTGTCCCTGGTGGCCTCCTTGAGGGGCGATTCGCGCGGGCCGGTGACAGAGCAGCCAGCCAGCAGTGCCGCTGCCATGCAGGCGATGAGAAGGGGCTTATTCGAGGCCATAGCGGGCTCCAGACAGGACGTTGGTGGCTTGGGTGCGATGCACGATCTTTCGGGGGTTGGCGGGCTTGTCGATCTGCACCTCACGGTCCAGATGCACGACCAGTTGCGCGCCAGCGGGTGTGACCACAGCATCGAAGCTGTTCTTGAGGCGCTCGGTCAGCCAGCGGGTGAGCTCGTCGGTGGCTGCCGATCCCATGCGGCCCAGGGCAAAGCTGCCAGCGTTGCCGGTCACTGCTGAAGAGGTGGAGTCGCCTCGGTTGAGCGTGGTGGTCTGGGCCTGCGCCAGGGCTTCTGCGGCCACGCCCAGGCCCTTGGCGCCGATGATGTCGGTCAGGTAGGCAGGCGCATTGGTGACGAACTTGCCCTGAATGCACGGGTTGCCGTGCAGGTCGCTGATAAAGCCCAGGTCCATGGTGGCACCAGAGGACTGGGCAGCGCCGGAGGAGGAGCGGCGTGCCGACACCGTGGTGATGGAGCCGTCGCTGAACACGAAGGTCATGCTGCGCACCTTGCCCTCGGTGCAGGACAGCGCCATGTCGCCAATGGCCACCCCAGTGACGATCATTCCGGCCAGATCCTCGGGCAGCTCCCAGCCATTGGCGGCGAGGTTGTCGCGGCCCACCATGGCCTTGAACTGCATGGGGTCGGTCACGCGCCCATTGATGGGCACACGGCCAATCAGACTGGTCATGGCCGTGACGCCTGCCAGTGTCGAGTTCTCGGGCAGCGTGAAGAAGGGCTCAGGCATGGGCCGGGCACTGGCGGCGGCCTGCGCGGCACGGGTTGCCGAGCCGCTCGCCGCAGCAGTGGCTGCAGGCACGACCTCGGCGGCGCCAGGGGCGCGCACATAGCGCGTGGTGGTCTTGCCCTGGCTGTTGCTGGTTTGCTTGACATAGCCCATGGGGGCAATGACCTCGTAGTCCACCATGCCGGCACTGGCATCGGGCTGTGCGCCCGTGGCGCCACCAGCGGCGCCCATGGCACCTCCTGCAGGTGCCCGGTGGCCTATCCCACCGAAGGCGCCGGTTGCGTTGTCCCAGGCGCCAGAGATCACATCGATGGGCGAGCCCGTGCGGCCAGGCTCTTGCGCAGCGGGTTTTTCTGCAACAGGCTGCGGCACGGTAACCACGTCGCTGGAGCCGCGCCGCTTGAGCTCATCCTGCAGCTTCTTGTTTTCTTCAAGCACGCGCTGCACATCGCTGCGCAGATCCCGGTTGCTGGCCACGACCGTGGCCAGGGACTCGGCGGGCGTGTCGGCATCCGCGCCGGCAGTCGCCGGTAGCGGCACAGCCGTCATGGGCTTGGCCGCTGGTGGTGCGCTGCGGTTGAGCGCGAAGATGCTGCCGATCATCACCAGTGCTGCGATGCCCAGTATCGGAATGAGTTTGTTGCGGTTGACTGCCATGGTGGACCTCACAGGCAAGATTCAAAGGAGCGCTCGCACACCAGGTACACGGCGGTGGTGTCGGTGTCGCTGCCCGCAGGACCGATGCGCCCGTGCTGCGCCGTGGCCGAGATCCAGCGCCCGCGCAGCGACTCCAGTGGCAACTCCAGCGCGTAGCGGGACTTGTTGGTGACGCGCACGGCAGTGACGTACAGCGCTCCACCCTTCCACTGGCCCACGGGCACTGCCTCGACATGCGCGCCACGCAGCAGGGCGGGCACAGGCTGCTCAGGCACGGCTACATGGGTGACGCCAGGCGTGGCGTTGGCCAAACGGCGCGGCGCATACAGCTGGCGCGCGGCATGGCGGGTCAGCTGCACCATGTCCACGGCGGCGCTCTCGGCGGCTGTACCGCCTGCGCTCGCGTCACCTGTGCGCTGCGATGGGTTGGGCACCGTGCTGGGCTCGACCACGGAGACCTGCAGTTCGCCCTTGGCTGCAGGCGCTTTGCCCGCCTTCTCGGCTGACTCGGCCACCAGGTCCAACGGGATCTGCTGGCCGCTGTCCACCAGCTCGGCAATGATGCGGATGGGTGTGAAGGGCACCAGGGCGGTCACGTACAGGGTGCCGCCGATGGACTCCAGGCGCGCCACATGCGCGATGTCGCTGGGGGCATGCAGCAGCGCATCTGCCGGCAGCGTGACCAGGCGCTCTTGGCCCACGGTCAGGTTTACGCGCACCGGCTCACGGGCAAACACCGTGCGTTCTGCGGGGCCGGCTGAAGGGCCGGCCAGGGGCGCGGGACCGACCCGGCGCAGCGTGGCCTGTGCTGCCGCAGTGCGTGCGATCGAGCCGCGCGCGACGGCGGCTGCCAGCGGGGCCGGCAGGCTCATGCCGGCGATGGTGCCGCCTGCTCGCGCACCTGCTGCAGGTGCTCCTGCAGAAGCCGATGCCTGTCCCAGGTCGATGGACTCATTGGCAGGGGCGGCGGCTTCGGCCTGGCCAGCCGGCTCGGGCCGGGCACCCGCGATGTTCAGCGGCTCGACCTGCTGGCCCAGCGCCGGGAGTGCGATCAGCAGCGCCAGGCTGCTGGCAAGGGTAGTGCGCAGTTGCATAGTCAATCGACGGAGGTTTCGCGGGGCAGGCTGGAGGGGGCGATCACGCTGGGCAGGCGCGGGGCCGTGAGATTGGCGGCTGGCTCGCTACCGGGCTTCAGATCCGCAGGATTCAGGCGTGCCGGGCGGTTGCTGCCAAAGCAATCCAAGGCCAGCAGCCAGGGGTTGCGCTCGCGGTCCACGTCAAAGCGCACCACGCGCAGCGGGTAGCGGATGAACACGTCCTTGACCTGCTGGCCGCTGAAGGTCTCCGTGACCTGCATGTCCAGCAGCACGGTCCAGGCGTCAGGCCCATCGCGCAGCACGCGGTTTGCGCTGTAGGGAAAACCGGGAATCTCGGTGATCTGGCGCGTGCGCCTGCGCAGCTCGCCCTTGCCCTGGCGCAGTTCCATGTCCGCCTGCAGCTGCGCTTGGCACCTTGGCGTCAGGAAATACTGCATATTGAAAATCTGCTGGCCGTAGTCTTTTACGCCATCGGTCTGCCAGCGATTGATCTGCTGCCAGATGTAATAGGCAAACCCGTAGATATTGGGCGGCGGAACCGTGGGACGGCCACCTTCCACGCGCACGGTATCGCCCGCCCGAATATCGGGAGCCAGATGCACATCGACAAACTTGGGCTGCCGCCATGCGTACCAGGTACCCATGGCGCCCAGTCCCATGACCGCAAAGATAATGTAGGTCAGCTTGAGGTTGTGCTTGCGCTCGGACGCCAAAGAGTCCAGATATTGTTTGCTGCTCATTTTTATTCAATCCTTCGCGGATCAGATCGACGGGCGATTCAGTGGTCAGGGCTCCAGGCGTCGTCCCAGATCAAAATAACCATCGTGCGCAAGGTAGCGTTTCTTCATGAATCCCCGTTGCGACAGATAAATGCGTGCGGCTTGCACATAGCAGCCTTCCGGCTTGCCACGCTTGATTTTTTGCAGATACAAAGACCCGTACCAAAGCGTGAGCAGTGTGCCGATGATGCAAATCACCATCATGATGAGAAAGTGCCCGGTGAAAGAGACAACCAATCCGCCTACACAGGCACTCGCCATGAATCCAGCCGCACCCAGATAGGAGGCTTCTGTCTCCGACATCCCATTGAAAATCGGTGGCTCAGAGTTCACCCGGTCCGTCAAGGGCGCCCCCAATGAGGAGCGCCCTTGAGAGACAGTTTCTTTGCCGCTCAAGCCAGCACCTCAGAGGCATAGGAAACCATCAGCACGATGAACGCAATCACGATCACGCCGACGACCATGAACTGCTTGAGCTCGCCCAGCGTAAGCCGGCCCTCCGAGTAGGATTTCCAGTTCTGCATGGCGCCAATCACGATGGCGATAAAGGAGGCTGCTGCCAGCACCAGGCCCAGCATGGCGATGCCCTGCTTGAAATAAGCGCCCATCAGTGCGATCCAGTCGCCTTCCTGCACTGCCGCGCCACCCACACCACCGCCGGTGGGCGTGGGCATTTTAGGGAGCGCCGCTTGCGCGCTGGTGACGGCAGCAGAGCAGGCCCACAGGAAAACAGAAGAGATTGCAGTCGAAGCGCAAGAGATGCGATGTGTGATTTTTTTCATGCTGAAACCTTTTAAAGTTAGAACCATCCCAAGAAAACCAAGACAATCAAAAAGATAACCAAGATGGAAATGATCAGCCTGGTTAATTCACTTTGATTCATTTCGCCAGCGCCATATGCCTCAAGAATCTGTTTGCCGATCCATGCACCAATCATGAAAATGACTGCAAAAACCATTGCAGCAATAATGGTCTTCATGCGTGCCGGATCAACGCCCGATGCGTCCATAAAGCCAGATTTCATTGCATCGAGCAAAGCAGACTCCAGGCGTTTATTGACGGTAATCACCGCGCAGTGGTGTCACAGGGCGCGGCTGGCGGGGCGAGTCGATGTGGCTGGTAATGCCCTGACGCAGCATTTCCAGATCACGCTGCAACCAGTCATAGCGGAACTTCACGCGCTGGCCCGTGGGTGCGCTTTGTTCGGCCTGAGACACCAGCGCCTGGACTTGTTCAATCTCGCTGGCGATACGCGCCAGGCGCTCACGTTCGAGGTCGTCATCGGCCACAGCGGCCCAGGCCGATGCAGTCGTTGCCAGCAGGCTGATCGTAAAAACTGCAAAAACTCTGTGTACTTTCTTCATGGAATATTTTCTCCTGTCATGCGTATTCATTAACTTCAGCAACCACATTCATCATCGGTTTCGCAACCAACTGGACAGTGATTGAATTCGATGCCATGCGAGCAATAACCATTCTCGGCATTCCACCGTGCGTCACCCTCCAGTTCGTCTTTATTGAGATACCCAAATTCACGGGCAATTTTTATTGCGACATCTTGATGCAAGAATGAAATTTTTTTAATCTGCCGGCTTATTTCGCCATGAAAATTGATGGCAAACAAAGTTTCCGATTGGCCAGTGCCTTGTATTGCTCTATCCATGGATTGCCTGCACACAGCCCTCCAGGCAAATTCATCAAAAATCTGGTTCATTCCCGTGCCCTCATGCGTATTTCTTGAATGCGCCCACCGTGGTCGATAGCGAAGCCGCCACCAGGACGGTGAAGACCAGCACCATGTAGGCGGGGTTGAAGCCAGGGAAGGGCCAGGCCAGGTACAAGCTGAAGCCCCCGGTGAGCGCCCAGTGCGTATAGCGCTTGCTGTGGTGGTACACGAATGAGGATTCGCGCCCACCGACCCAGCGGCGCCGGTCACGGCGCACCAGTCCGTCGATCACGCCCATGAGGCAGGCCAGCACAAACGCCGGCATGGCGTAGGCAGCGATGCTCAGGCGCAGCACCACGTCCTGTGCCACCAGCATGCTGATCACGGCCCATTCGCTGAGCAGCACGCTGGCTTTGGCCGTGATGCGACCCAGCCCCTGGAATGCCGGCGCCAGGTTGGAATGCGCAGACTCGGCGCCAGGCGCACGGGCCTTCTGGTACCAGCGGATCACGCCAAACTTCTCGTAGGGCCAGCGGATGTAGCCCAGCAGTTCCAGCGAGAAGCCCACGGTGTCGGGCACCAGCAGGCTGCGCGGCGCAGCGGCGATGTACTCCAGATCCTGCTGGACCACGGATTGGGCGTGCGGGATGCCCTGGCCACGCCATAAGAACATGGAGCCCCCGACCTCGATGGCCATGCCCACGAACCAGGAGGTCAGCGTGATGCCGACCAGGCCGAATGCGATCTTGATGACCAGATCGACCGGGCCGATGGTCTCGGCCTTGGCGGGAGCGCGCTGTGCGGTAGCCATCAGCGATGCCCCACGATGGAGTCCACGACCGCCGTGCTGCGCAGGGCCGATCCCTGGCTGCCCGAGACCGCTGTGTACTCGTCGTCACTGCCACCCTCGGAGCCACCGTCTGCCAGCCCCATGTTGATCAGCTCGCTGCCCGTGCCCAGGTGCTGACTGCCCAGCCAGTCGGTCTCCTGCGCCCAGGTCTCGCTGGTGCGGTAGCGGCGCTTCATATCCTCTGCCACCGCGCGCAGTGATTTCGGGATGAACGGGTCGTCCTTGGTATCTGCCAGCGGGATGCGGATCTTGAAGCGGCGATTGCCCTCCAGCAGCGCGAAGGCCTGGCCCTGGGGCAACTCCAGAATGTCTGCCGGCTCGATCAGCGGCACCTTGGTGGTGGTGGCGATGTCGTCATTGCGGCTGGTGAAGTCCACGCCATTGCCCGTGGCCGCCGTATCCGACACGCCAGAGACCGGGGTCAAATGGGTCACATTGACCTGGGGCACCTGATTGGTCAGCAGGCTGGCCGTGGCCTCCGAGCGCACGCGCAGCATCACCAGGTGGTTGAAGTTGTCCAGGATCTGGCCGGCCTTGGCCTTGTCGCCGACCTTGGCTTCGATGTCGAACACCGACTGGGTGTAGGCCGTGATCTGGAATCCCGAACCGCCCAGCTTGTTGACCATGGGCACGAACTCGGGACCGGCGATCTCATTGACCTCATCGAAGTGGCAGCAGACCTTGGGCAGCCGGATCTTGCCGTCCGTGCTGTGCGGATCGAGCCCGGTCTTGTAGAGCTTGCCGCCCACGGACACCAGATCCGAGAGCATGGAGTTGCCCACTGCCGAAGACACCACCGAGTCGGACAGTGCATCCAGCCCGGCATAGACGATGCCGCCCTGGCGAAACACCGTCATCCAGTCGAAGATCGGGCGCTTGTCCTCGGGGTCGAAGTAGTCGGGCGAGATGAGCTTGCCCACGGCGCCCGAGGTGAGTTTCTCCAGGAACGGGCCGAGCGAAGCAATGATTTTTTCGTAGAACGAGCGCTCGTAGCTGAAGGCTGCAGCCAGGCCCAGCAGCACCTTGTCATCCACGCGCGATTCCTTGATCCATAGGAACATGGCCACCAGTTCGGGCGAGCGGTCCTGCAGGGAGCGGGGCACGGGTGGCCCCCCCTTGGTGCCGACCACCTTCTGCAGTTCATCAAGGCGCGCCTGGTAGTGCGCAAAGCGCCCCTCGGCGGCCTGCTTGCGGTAGAACATGTTGGCGTAGTCGATGAACAATGGATCGATGCCGGTCACGTCCTTGAGCAAGCTCTCGTAGGTCGGAATCCGGCCCAGAGCCACCTGGGCCTGCGCCACGATGTTCGTGAAGCGCCAGGAGAATTCTTTGAAGGCAGCGCTGTTGCCCGAAGCGGGCAGGGCGCCTGTAGTGCGACCAGCGACTTCCGTGATGCGCGAAAAATTGCCGATGCCGTTGTAGCGGGCGCTGATCTCGGGATAGCCCAGGTGGAACAGGTAGAAGCTGTTTTCACGGCCCGCACGGCGCGCCTCGGCATGCATGCGCAGCATGAGCTCGGCATCGCCCTTGGGGTCGATCACGATGGTGACGTGGCCCGCATGGATGTCCTGGGTGCAAAGCAGCTCCAAAAGCCGCGTCTTGCCCACGCGCGTCGTGCCCAGGACCAACATGTGGCCGTTGCGAGAGCCCTGGCGCAGCACCACAGGCACCTCTTTTTGCACGCCCACGCCGTGGATGATGGGCGAGCCGCCCAGATCCACGCCTGAAGCGAACGGATTGGACGGACCTCCCGCATCAACAGCCAGGCGCACGATCGCGCCCGTCAGGCCGGCCTTCGATTCGGTCCACTGGCGCAGGCGCTCGCCGGCCCTGGCCAGCCGCATCTCCATGGGCGTTGCCCGCACATACTCGCGCACCTTGACGGCCTGCGTGTCCAGCTTGCGCTGCGTGTGCAGCTGGGTCCACTCAAAGCCCTGGCCCAGGTACAGATGCTCACGGGTGACGGGCAGCTTGTGGGGTGCCACACGGGTCATCTTGGTGAACTTGAGCCCGCGCTGGTAGGCATAGACCGCATAGGCCTCGCGTGCCCGCTTGGCGCCGAACCCGGCTGCGATGGCTGCCGTGATGGCCCCCAGAGAATGGGGCATCATCAAGGCCCATGGCGCTGCAGCAGCGACACCGGCAATACCGAAAGCTGTGCCAGCACTCCATGCCTCGACGGGCGGGCGCAGCAGGCCCTCCATCACGCCGTCACTCATGGCGGCCTCCCATCAGCAGCGCGGCGGCACATCCGGCCTGGAACATTTTTGCGGTTCGCTGCGTTCCAAAGCGTTCCAAGATGCACCACTTCATTGGGAAGCCTCCCGTTTTTCCTGGAACATCTGGAACAGGATCTGGTGTGCTTTGCCCGTGGAATGCACCAGGACGGGATAGACGCCGGCACCCGCCTGCACCAGCCGCTGTGACAACCAGGAGCCGGTCTCGGGCGCCAAACGCAGCGGCGCGGCCATGCGCTGCAGGGCCTTGAATGCGACGGGACTGCCGGCCTGGACCACAATGCCAACGGCCTGCAGCTGCACCAGCTTGTCATGGTTGAAGGCCAGCCAACGCATGGACAGTTCATCAGCAGCCAGCACAAACATGGGCTGGGTCAACCAGGTGGGATCGAAGACCTGGACCCCTTCCTGGGCCAGCACGCCAGAGCGCAGCCGCCCGGCGCCGAACGGAAAGCGCATGCCATCCAACACGCCCGGATCATCTGCATCGCCCACGAGCTGGGCCACATACGGGGCCAGCGGCACGCTGCGCCCGCTGTCGTGGATGACCTCGGGAGGCTGCTCCAGCGGCAGGCCTGGCTGCGCAAAAACAGGGCTGGCCAGCATGGCTGCAGCGATCAGGATGTGCAGCTGCAGATTCATTTGCGTGCGGCTCCCCGCCCTGTGGCAGTAGAGGGCGTCGCAGGCGTTTCGATGATCTGCGTGCGCGGGATGTTGTTCATGTCGGCGGCGCCGACCGAGGTCTGCACCTTGGGCAATCCTGCATAGCTGACCATGGGCTCGTTGGGGTACAGGCGCGCCATGGCGGCCTGCATCTCGCGGTCCCATGCGATGCTGCGCTCCACATCGGCATGGAAGATGCGCGCCAGGCGCTCGGCGTACTGGCGGCGCTCTGCGTCAGAGCGGGCATGGATGCCCAGGATTTCCAGCGGAGAAATCCGCTCTACGGAGAAATTCGCCCGAGGCCCCTGTGCCAGGATCTTGGCGCGGCGCATCTCCTCCTGGCTCAGGCCCCACATCTGCTGGATCTGGCGCTCGGTGTCGTCTTGCTGGGCGCGGGCCTGCGCAGAGGTGGCCGCTGTGGAGCTGGCCTCCACGGTCTGCGTTGCGCGCACCTGGGCCATGGCCGGCTGGAGCGCTGCGGCCAGCACGATGACGATGGGCAGAACAGGCTTCATGAGCTCAGCCTCCTTGATTCACAGAAAGCGTCAGGCCCTGGCTGCCAGGCGCCACGAACGTGGCCGTGCGTGACACAGGATCTGCAGAGCGCAGCGCCATGCCGTTGACCACATCGCCGGGACGCAGCACACGCATGCGCTTGTCGCCGGGCTGGCCCGAGGTCACCACCACCGATGGCTCGCCATTCCACATGTCCACTGCCACCAGCTGCGGGCCCAGTGCCACAGGCTTGGCGGGCTTGTCTTCTGCGGCCTCGGCGGCTTTGGGCTTGGCTGCCGGCTGCTGCACCTTGGCCACGCGCTGCACTGGCGCAGGCCTGGCGGCAGGCACCCTCACAGGTTCGGCATGCACCAGCGTGCGTTGTGGCGCCACGGAAGGCTCGGCCTGGGGCATGGGTGCGGGCTGCACAGCAGAGCGCTGCGAGGTGGCAGGAGCGGCTGCAGGCACTTGCTGGGTCTTCATCTGTGCCAGCTGCTGCGACAGCTCCAGCATCAGTTTCTCCATGCGCTGCATGCGGGCATCCAGCGCTTCGGTCCCTGCTGCAGGCGCCATCTGCGCACTGGCTGCGCTCTGCGGCTCCTGCATCGGTGCAGCGGTGCGTGCAGGCGCAGACACCTGTGCCTGCGTCGGCTCTATGGCCTGCAGCTGCGGGGTGGCCACGGCAGGCTCAGCACCGGCCTGGGGCAACTGCACGACTTCTTGCTCCTGGCGTGCTTCGTCCGGCGCAGGCCCCAAAGCCAGGGCATCCGGCCCGCCCAGGCGCGGGTCGATGGCCGGCGTGATCAGGTCGGGGTCTGTGGGGCCTGTCGGCTCCACAGAGGGCAAGGTGGTACCCAGCAGATCCTGGGCCTTGTCCATGCGCGGGCCGTACTGCAGATAGCCCAGGACGGCAATGCCGCACAAGCTGGCATAAAGCAGGGGCTTGAGCGGCATGCTGCGCTTGACGCCAGCTGGCGTGCCTTCGTCTTCAGACCGGCCCAGTGGCACATCGGCCTTTGGCGACTTGCCCAGGGGCCACCAGCGCATGCGCTTTTTGGGTGGCGGCGGCGGTGGTGCCGGAGGCACGGCAGGACGCCCCATGCTGCCGGCATTGGTGTCGAGCTCATCCATCCAGTCGTGCGGCTCCAGCACGGGCTCATGCACGCGCACTGGCGGCACATCAACGCCATGCATGGGCAGGCTGCTGTCTGGGGGGGCAGCACGAGTCTCGTGGTCCTGGGCGATTTTTTCGTCGGACATACTCACTCCTTGGCCGGCTTGGCGCCGGTCTGCTGTGCAGGCTGGGGAGACACGATGGGCTGCAGGCGCCGGGGCGCCTGGCTGCTTGCCAGCGTGAACCACACCCGGCGCGAAACATGGTCTGTGTGCCAGGACCAGGCTTTGCCCACCAGCACGGCGAGCATGTCCTGGATGGAGTAAGGCCCCAGCGTGCGCTGGGCCTCGGGCAGGGGCAGGCCCAGAAAGCGCTTGGCATCAGGGGGCAGGGCCTGTTGATCGACCAGGGCGTAGCCCGTGCGCAGCAGCGTGTAGTCAATGGCCTCGCCCACGGTGGCGACTTGCTCGCGGGGAAACGTGATCTGCGCCACCAGGGCCAGAGGCTCGGCAAGGCCTTGCTGCGGCTGGGCCTCGGCGGTGGTGTAGCGGTTGATCATCAGGCGCTTGTTGCCATCGACCAGCGTGGACGCATGGCATGGGGCCAGCAGTGCCAGGCTGGCGGCCATCAGGAATCGAGGCATGTGCCGGTTCATGAGCGAGAGGGACTCCATAAAGAAATCCCAGACCGGCATGGCTGCGAAGAACCATGAAGAAATGCCATGCGGCCTGGGGGAAAGACGCATTTGCGTCCGCCAGGCGGCATGGTCATTTTTTGGCCACTATCGCGCCACCGAAAACCGTCAGGTATAGACCAACCGGTTTTCGCTTGACAAACAGGAATAGAAATGGCCTGTGATTGAAATGATCTGCAAAGGCAGGCAAGCGCAGGGGCGCTTGCTACGGGCAAAGGGCTTTTACCGGACTACAGGCCCAATCCAAAGGGCGCGCATGCTCCTCAAAGTTCGGAGCATGCGCAAAGGATTTACCGGGACGGGCAAAGGGTTATTACAGGGAACGGGCGGCTTTGCAGCACAGGGGGCTGTGCTGCAAAGCCGGGATACCAGAGCCCAACGCAAGATGCCTCAGTGTGAGCGTTGCAACTGCAACAGTCTTCTTACATTCCTGGCACGTCTTGAATTGCTTAGCAGATTCATTGGCGCATTTCAAGCGAAAACCGTCAACTTCAAAAAATCGGTTTCGGGCTGACATGTTGCACGCAGACCTGTACCGTCCGCGCCCATGGAAGAACAGGACCGCACCCCCTCGCTGCGCAGCCAGCATGCCCCAGTGCAAGCGTCGCAAGATCACCCTTACCTGGGCCGTGATCCCATGGACCGCGGATGTGCCATCTACACCATTGTGGAGTCGCTGCAGCAATTGGGGCTGGAGAGTCGAGCCGCGCTGCTGCTGAGCTGGCTGGGGCGTTTTGAGGGGCTGGAGCGGCATTTGGAGGATGACGCTGATCCAGTGCTGTGTGTGCGCCAAATGCTGCTGCAGCACGTCATTGACCAGCCCGATGGCGCAAGCAAGACAATGGAGTGGCGCGAGAACACATGGCACGACATCGTGTGCGGCATTCTGCGGCAATCGTTTCTGCATGCCTGCATTGACTGGAGCAAGGATGGATTGAGGCCGCGCATCCGCTGGAATCCGCTGGAGCAGACGTTTCTGGAGTTTCTGTCGATGGGTCTGCCTGATGAGGAGCTGTCTGTTTGGACGCCCACTGAGGGCACGCCCAAAAGAGCGAGAGAGTGCGCGCAATTGCTATTGCGGCGGGCCGTTCAATGAAGAGTTTTGCGGCAAAGATCCTGGGCATGGTGCCCTGGGGCAGAGCGAATGCAAAAGCCGTCGAGGTCTCGAAAGGGCTGGAGCCCGCGCCCGCTGCGCAGGCCACGCCCATGCCGGCCATCACTGGCACGGAGCCGGGCTGGCTGCGCGTGCTGAGCGCCGAGCAGCTGCTGGCCACGGTGAAAGCGGGTAGGGCGCTGGAGGCCATCTGGCGCCAGTCACGGCAGGCCACGCAGTTGTGGGAGCGTGATTTGCTGCCAGCCATCCATCGCTATGCGGAGTTCGTGCAGCTGATGCCGGCCAGCGAAGCCCATCACCATGCCCATGCAGGAGGTCTGCTGTCGCACACGCTGGAGATGCTGGTGGCGGCCATGACCTGGCGCAACGCTTATCTGCTGCCGGGCGGCTCGCAGATCGAGGAGATCGACGCCCAGCGTGACCAGTGGAGCTACGTGGTCTTTTACTGCACGCTGCTGCACGACATTGCCAAGCCCATGACCGACCTGCGCATTGCCTGGCGCTGTGACGGCATGGCCGACTCGATCCGCTGGAGTGCCACGGGCGGCAGCCTGGCGCAGATCACGGCAGGCAGGCCGGCGCCCGAGTATCTGGTGGACTTTGCGCCCAAGAGCCAGCGCGACTACGGCGCCCATGCGCGACTGGCGCAGCTGCTGCTGCCCCGGATTGCGCCAGAAACTGCGCTCAAATTCCTGGCCCACACGCCCGAGGCGCTCGATGCGCTGGACAAGTACCTGTGCGGCCAGGACCGCGACAGCCTGGTCGCGCAAATCGTGCGCCGAGCCGACAAGCGCTCCACCGAGCAGGCCCTCAAATCCGGCCCGAAGGGGCGCTTCCCCACGTCCAAGGCCGTGCCGCTGATCGATTTGATGATGCAGGCCGTCACCAGCATGCTGCAGGCCGGCACCGAGTTGCCGCTGAACCGCTCAGGCGGTGCGGCCTGGGTGTATGACGGCGCAATCTGGTTTGTGGCCAAGCGCCTGGCTGACGCTGTGCGCGAATGGATCAAGAAGCACGAGCCCGACGAGGCTGTGCCAGGTGACTCCAAGAACGACCGGCTGTTTGACACCTGGCAGGACTATGGCGTGCTGGAGCTCAACCCGCTGACCGGGCAGGCGATCTGGCATGTGACAGTGCATGGCCATGCGGCAGAGCAAGGGGCTCCAGGCAGCTACACGCACGACCTGGCCATGCTCAAGTTTCCGCTGGCCAAGGTGTTTGCGCATGAGAGCAAGTATCCGGCGCCGATGCAAGGGCGGCTGGAGGTGCGCGAAAAGCGCAAGGATGATGCAGGGCAGGGTAGCAGCACTGCGGCAGAGCAAGGAGCACCAGAAGCTGCGCCAGGGCCACAGGTGGCTGGTACAGCCGCCAGTGCGCCTGCGGCAAAGCAAGAGCCCAAGCCAAACACTGAGGCCAAAAAGATGGCGGCAGTCATGCGCGAGCCGGCGTTCAAGGCGCCGCCAGCAGCTGCAAAGCCAGTCCCGGCCAAGCCTGACGCTGAAGCAGCCCCCAGGGCACTCCAAGCTGCGCCAGGGTCAATGGTTGCTGAACCTGCACCCACAGCCAAGCCGTCAAGGCCTGCGCCAGCGCTACTGGCACCAGAGAATGCGCCAGTTCCATCGGCACCTGCAGCTGCGCCAACGCCTGCGCCAAAGGCACCTCGTCCTGCGCCAACTGTGGCGGCACCAGAGACTGCGGCAATAGCGCCGCTGGCGGCGCCACAGGCAGATGAGATTGATCCAGCGGAAGCGGCTTATCTGCTGGACAGCGACGACTTCCTGGAGCCTCTTGCCCCTGTGGCAGCAAACAGATCCATGAAGGGGGCCAGGCCTGCGCCGCCGTCCAAGGCCGGCGCGGCGAGCGCAGCGGCACCAGCGCAATCATCTAAAGCTGCCGCAATGCCCGCACGGTCGGCGCCATCGTCACCAGCGCCCGAGCCTGTCGCAGCGCCTGGCCAGGCACCAGAAGCTGCAGCAACTTCCCAGCCAGTGGCCGCTACGCGGCCCGAGGCTGCAGGCGCACCAGCGCCTGCACCAGCGCCGCCGCCCAGGTCACACAGCGTGAGCTCGGAGTACCGGCGCCTGATCGACGAGCTCGATGAACTGCCGCCTGTGGTGGTTGGCAGAGCTGCAGTGACCAGGCCAGCGCAGGCCGGCATGCCGGAGCCTGTGCTGTTGCGCCAGGAGCTGCCTGATCTCGATGATGGCCAGGCCAAGCCGCCACCAGAGCCGAGCCAGCTGGCGATGGATTTCATGCACTGGGTTCAGCAGAGCCTGACGCAGCGCGAGATGAAGTTCAACGAAGCCGGCGCGATGGTGCATTTTGTGGAGCAAGGCATGGCGCTGGTCTCGCCGCTGATTTTCAAGAAATACGCCCAGGCGGCAGCTGCAGACACGGCCGAGGCGGCAGAGCTGGCCACGCGGGTGCAGCGCGAGTTGATCAAGTGCGGCTGGCATCTGCCGGGCCCCAACAAGACCAACATCGTCAAGTACGAGATCCATGCCAAAGGCAGCGTGGTCGGCAATCTGTCATGCGTGGTCCTGGTGCAACCGAGCCGGTTTGTTTTGCCTGTACCGCCGAGCAATCCGGCGCTCAAGATGGCTTAGAGCACGGGTGAATCCTCAAAAAGACAAGCAAATTCAATGACTTGCAAATTTTTGACTGGTAGCCGCGCTCGATACTCAAGACGAAGCCGTCAGGCGCAGTGTGGGGGCGAGGGACTCGTGCAGCGAAGTACCTGCACCCTGGCGCATCTTGAATGTCGCCACGATCTGGGCCAGCGCCGCTGCCTGCTGCTCCAGGCTGCCTGCAGCTGCTAGGCTTTTCTCGTTCTACACGAGCGCTTCGCGCCGACAAGTCGTAGCCGCAGGCACTGCTTGCTGAACCAACTGAAAGATTGCAACTGCCTGCACTAGTTGTTGGGCCTGCATCTTGAGGCTTGCCGCCGCTGCCGCGCTCTCTTCTACCAGCGCTGCATTTTGTTGCGTGACTTGATCCATATGGCTGACAGCTAGTCCTATCTGAGCTACGCCAGCGCTCTGCTCATCGCTGGCACTACTGATTTCGGCCATGAGATTGGTCACGCGATGGATGGACTGCAACACCTCAGCCATGGTGGCTCCGGCCTGATCGGCCAACTCAGCCCCTTGCGTTACCCGCGTAGTGCTGGTGGCAATCAGCTGCTTGATCTCGCGGGCGGCCTGAGCACTGCGCTGCGCAAGATTACGAACCTCGCCTGCCACCACTGCAAAGCCTTTACCCTGCTCGCCCGCACGAGCTGCCTCGACAGCAGCGTTGAGTGCCAGGATGTTAGTCTGAAAAGCGATGCTGTCGATCACACCTACGATTTCACTGATTTGACGTGAGCTTTCGCTGATGTCACGCATAGCGTTCACCACTTCCTGCACTGAGCCACCGCTCCGAGTAGCCACTTGACTCGCTCCCATCGCCAACTGGTTGACTAAGCGCGCATTGTCTGCGTTTTTCTGTACCGTGGCAGACACCTGCTCCATGGATGCAGCCGTTTCTTGCAGCGCACTAGCTTGCTGCTCGGTGCGCTGGCTTAGATCTGCGTTACCACTGGCAATTTCGGCGCTGGCACCAGCCACGCCATCCGCACTATTACGAACCTCACTGACCACAGATGCGAGGCTTTGAAGCATGCTGTTGAGTGAGGCTTGCACACTACCCTCCGGGACATCTGCACGCAGCAGCTCAGGACTGAGATTGCCCTGTGCGATTTGTTGAGCCACTGCACCGAGTTGAGCTGGTTCAGCTCCTAGAGCTCGAGTCAGGTTGCGGGCGATAAGCGCCCCCATCAACACCGCCATGATGATAGCTATTATGCTAGAGCAGATCAGCAAGTTGCGGCGCTGCTCGTAGGCATAAGAAGCCTTGGCGATCATCTCTCTTGAGTGAGAAAGTGTCAGCACGCTGTACCGATTAGTAGCATCGATTAGCTCAGCAAGCAGCAGCCGACACTCGTTGTTCATCTTGGTGATAGCCGCCTCCCGCTGGTTCTTAAGGGCCAGATCAACAATATCGATTGCTACTGGCCCATAGCGTTGTTCGATTTGGGCGATGCGTGCCACATGCTCACGAACATCAGAGCCAACCCCTGGCGCTGCAACCATTGCCATGAGCCGATCAAGTAGGCTTCTAACGTCGGCATGCGCTGCGTTGACTGCAGCCTTCTCTAGCTCGTGATCAGTAGGTGTCGTGACCAGTAGCAGATTACGAGCAGCAATAGCCCGCCGGTCTACAGCCGATCGCACCTGCTCGGCCAAGTGAGCCCGAGTATTGACGCCCTCAACGAAGTTCACGAGATTTTGATTGGCTTCGCCTATCGCCTGCAAGGCCAGAAGGGATACAACGGTGACCAATAGCGCTAAGGTGGCAAAAGCTACTGACAGCTTGGCTCTGACGGTCCAGATCTGATGAAGCATGATGGCTCTCCGATGTTTTTAATGATTGTATCATTTAAATCAAATTTTTTGTTTAAAATTAATTCAAAACAGTAAAAAAAGCGCACCGCCCCTCATGGGGCAAGGCATGCTACCGGTTTTTCTGCTGATTTCAACAAATGTGCACAGACGACGGCTGCAGACACTGTCGAGGCAGCAGAGTTGGTCACGCTGGTACAGCGCTGCGTGCAGCTGGCATCTACCAAGCCTCAACAAAACCAACATCGTCAAGTACGAGATCTGAGGCTGCCCTTGAGAAGTGGAATTCTTACGGGGTCGAGCCCATGTGCCGGGTGTTGCAGGTGGCCACGTCGTGTTACTGGTGCCATGCAGCCCGGCAACGCAACCCCCAATTAGGCAGTGCACGCGCCCAGCGCGACGAGAGCGTGAAGGCCGACATCCAGCGCGTGTGGCACGCCAATTGGCAGGTCTACGGGGCGGACAAGGTCTGGCTGCAGATGAACCGCGAGGGCATCGCAGTGGCGCGCTGCACGGTCGAGCGACTGATGCGTGCTATGGGGTTACAAGGGGTGCGCCGTGGCAAGGGTTGTGTTAGCGATTTTTAAACCAACTGGCCTCCTCAAAACCCGGGGCGCTTCACCCTAGCATCGTCGGTGAGTTCGAAGACAGCGCGCTGCAGGCTGTTTTCGCCGCGCGAGGACTGGGTGTATTCCCTGTCAGCCGGTTGGGAGCAGACGGCATCGGCATGATGCGCGGACTGCGCCTGCTGGGCAAGAGCGAAGGGTTGAAGGAAGAAATCCACATCAGCATGCATGGGGGAGCAGTTTCTTCTGCTCGCCCCTTTAGGCAGCAGCGATTTTTGCAACCACGCTCGATGCTCAAGACGAAGCCGTCAGGCGCAGTGTGGGGGCAGGGGACTCGTGCAGCGAAGTACCTGCGCCCTGGCGCATCTTGAACGTCGCCACGATCTGGGCCAGCGCCGCTGCCTGCTGCTCCAGGCTGCCTGCAGCGGCCGTACTTTCTTCCACCAGCGCGGCGTTTTGCTGCGTCATCTGGTCGAGCTGGCTGATGGCTTCGCCCACCTGGCGGATACCGATGGACTGCTCATGCGAGGCGCTGGAGATTTCCGTGATCATGGTGTCAACGCTGCGCACCTGCTCGACGATGCGCCCCATCTGCTCGCCTGCGCGCGTGGCCACCTCAGTGCCTTGCTCGACCTTGGCCAGATTGACCGAAATCAGATCCTTGATCTCCTTGGCTGCCGTGGCGCTGCGCTGGGCCAGTGCCCGCACCTCGCCGGCCACCACGGCAAAGCCTCGGCCTTGCTCGCCCGCACGGGCTGCTTCCACGGCAGCGTTCAGCGCCAGGATGTTGGTCTGGAAGGCGATGCCATCGATCACGCCGATGATGTCGGCAATCTTGCGCGAGGCCTGTGTGATTTCGTCCATGGTGCGCACCACCTGCGCCACCGACTCACCGCCTTGCACGGCAGCGGCAGAGGCCTCGGAAGCCACCAGGTTGGCTTGCTTGGCGGTATCGGCATTGGTGCGAACGGTCGCGGTCAACTCCTCCATGGAGGCGGCGGTTTCCTGCAGATTGCTGGCCTGCTGCTCGGTGCGCTGGCTCAGATCCAGGCTGCCGGTGGCGATTTCGCTGGAGCCGGTGGCGATGCTGTCGCTGCTGTGGCGTACGCTGGAGATGATCTCGCCGAGCTTGTCATTCATATCGCGCATGGCGCTCAACAGCTGGGCGGGCTCATCGCGGCCCTGGACATTGATGGATGCGGTCAGATCACCGCTGGCCACGGTCTGCACGACCTGGACGGCCTGACGCAGGGGCTCGGTGATGGAGTTTGTGATGGCCCACGCGAGAAAGGCTCCTATGACCACGGCGACAACAAGCATGCCTGTCAGCAACGACAAGGCCAGATGGTAGTCCTTCTGGGCCTGGGCTGTCGCTGTGTGACCCCCATCCATGTTCAGTTGCAAATCTCGCTCGATGGATTCCAGAAACTGATTAAAGGCCTGGGGAGTCGCACCTGTTGCGAGCTCTCTGACTTGCACATCGAACTCTGCGCCTTGCTTGGACAGCGCAAGCATTTTTTCGGTGACTGTAATGAAGGCGTCCCAGCGTTGGCGCAACTCGTTGTAAATCGCGCGCTCTTCCTCAGATGTGATGAGCGGCTCGTACTGGGCAAACAGGCCTGGCAGCGTGGTGTCCTTGATGCGCCGGTAACGGTCTTCCTGGATCTGTTTTTTCTCTGCCGTCACCTCCATGACATGGCGTTGGCTGGAGCGACGTATCTCGTTCGCGGCTTTCTGGATAGCTCCAAGAGCGTTAACAGAAGGCAGCCAGTTGGTGCCCAGGTCGTTGGCGTTGAACTGCACGCGCTTGATCTGAAGCGCACCGATGCCCCCAACCAGCAAAATGAACGCAAGAAGCACGCAGAAGGCAGTTGTCAGACGAGCGCGTATGGATAGTGATCGAAGATACATAGTCAGATTTCACACACAAACTCACGAATCGTAACCAAGAAGTTCAGAACGACATATGGCACTGAACTTCGCTCGTGTTGTTGCTTTTCTGCGGACTCTCTTGTGGTAGCACATAGTTACTAAAAATAACTATTACTTGTGGAACACGGCTGGAATGGCAAATCCAAGCCAGCACCGAGACCAGGCAACCTAGTGCTCAAGACGGTGTAGAACCAAGCTTATTTTTTTGATATCGCAATTAAATTCAACAACTTACGAGGGTACACATGAAGCATCAAGACTTGGCCAGGTGCGATCTGGATCAGTACGAGCGCTTGAGCTTGTGGCGATCGAGGCCATGGCGTCACAGGCTGGAGCATCGCTGGAATGTGATTCGGGCCTTATGCGGTGGGCGTATCACGTTGCGTACGGCCTGGTACGGGTTGAGGTTTGCGCATTTGGTCGTGTTCCTGGCGGTTCGCCCGCCAGCGCGGGCGATGGTGCTGGTGTGTCCAGCGGCGGTTCGGGAGTATGGTGAGATGGTCAGTGCTGGGGTGCGTCAGGATGGGTAGCAGGCTGTCGCGTGGCGGTTTTTTGCTGTTATGTTTAATTTTGGCGGGTGTGCTGCTCGATGCGGCTGGCGAGGTGTCGGGGTTGGTGCTGGCAGCGGTGGGTTTGGGGCTACTTTTGAGCACTGGCGCGGCTTGGAGACCTTATGGTCAGTTGTGTAGTAGTTGACAGATCGCATCTTGCACCCTAGAGTCCAAACCGTGCGTCAACGAGATTCAAGTTTCTGCTAGAGGGCGTTGTTAGTGAATACTACCGCTGGGAGCCTTAACAGGCTCCATTTTTAGGCGGTTTTCTGATCGATACAATGTATATTATGTTTAATATCAAACGCATTGAGCTCCACTAGCTCCCATGACACGCATCTTGCCCAGCCCTCACGGGCTTGGCGGCTTCAGCAGTTACCGTAGAGAATGCCGGATGACCACCATGGATCTTTTTGCCGATCTTGCGGCTCCGGCCATGCAACATATCGGGGCCCAGGCGTTGCTGCTGCGCGGCATGGCGCTGGACCGTGCGGGAGCATTGCTGCAGGCACTGGCCCACGTACAAGCTCAAGCGCCCTTTCGCCACATGCATACGCCTGGTGGACGGGTCATGTCGGTGGCGTTGACCAATTGCGGCGGCCAGGGCTGGATCAGTGATCGCTATGGCTACCGCTACAGCAGCGTGGATCCGGGCACTGGCCAGCCTTGGCCAGCCATGCCTGCTGTGCTTGCGCAACTGGCATGTGAAGCTGCGGCCGAGGCCGGGTTCGACGGTTTTTCGCCCGATGCGTGCCTGATCAACCGCTATGTGCCCGGTGCACGCCTGTCGCTGCATCAGGACCGTGACGAGCGGGATCTGAATGCACCCATCGTTTCAGTCTCGCTGGGCATGACCGCCACATTTCTGTTCGGAGGACACGCACGTACGGACCGGCTGCAACGCTGGGATCTGAGCCATGGCGATGTGCTGGTCTGGGGCGGGCAGGACCGGCTGCGCTACCACGGCGTCCTGCCTCTGCGGGATCACGCCCATCCTGTTGTGGGCCGCCAGCGCATCAATTTCACGCTGAGAAAGGCTGGCTGAGGCCGGACCCGCACCATGGATATCACGGTATGGACACTGGAGCGGCTATCCACTCCGCTGGGGGAGATGCTCATTGCCAGCGATGCCAGACAGCGCCTGCGCGCCATCGAATGGCTCGATTGTGAGGCGCGTATGCATTCGCTGTTGCGCAGGCAATATCCACGGGGTCTGCCAAAGCTGGTTGATTCGGCACAGGCGTCAGATGCGGCCAGAGCCATGCAGGCGTACTTCGGCGGAGATCTGGATGCCATCCATGGGCTTGACATTGGCCTGGGCGGTACGAACTTCCAGCGTCAGATCTGGCTGTTGCTGCAAGCCATTCCCGCCGGGCAGACGGTCACTTACCGTGAATTGGCTGCGCGCGCGGGCCGGCCTGATGCCGCGCGTGCAGTGGGCGCGGCCAACGGCGCCAATCCTCTGGCCATCGTTGTTCCGTGTCATAGGGTGGTCGGCAGCGACCGGTCGCTGACCGGCTACGCCGGCGGGCTGGCGCGCAAGCAATGGCTGCTGGAACATGAACGCAAAATTGCGGAGCAAGAACCGGAGTGCATGCGATCGTCTGGGGCTTCACACTGAAGGCATCGTAAGGTATCGCAGGATTTCGCAATGCAGCCGCTTTCCCCCTCTTCCACTGCCTATGCTACGGATGACTCGCGCTGGCAGGCTGTCCGGGACAGGGACCCGCTCGCGCGCGGCCATTTCGTCTATGCCGTGCGCACTACAGGTATTTATTGCCAGCCCGGCTCCAGCGCCCGCCTGCCGCGCCGTGAAAATGTGGAATTCTTCAGCTCCGCCGCTGATGCGGAGGCTGCAGGTTACCGTGCCAGCCGTCATGCGGGTCTTGCGGCTGACAGTGCCAGAGCGGCTCTGATTGCCAGTGCTTGCCGGATGATTGAAGAGGCTGACTCGCCGCCTGCGCTGGATGCACTCGCGGCCCAGGCTGGCATGAGCCCTTTTCACTTCCATCGCGTGTTCAAGGCGCATACCGGCCTCACACCCAAGGCCTATGCCTCTGCAGCGCGTGCGCGCAGGCTGCGCCAGGAGCTCAGTGTGCCCAGCGTATCCGTCACGGATGCCATTTATGGTGCAGGCTTCAATTCCAACAGCCGCTTCTACGAAGCATCGGATCAGTTGCTGGGCATGCGCGCGCGGGACTACAAGGCGGGCGGCACGGGCGCCGAGATCCGGTTTGCAGTGGGCCAGTGCGCACTGGGTGCCATTTTGGTGGCACAAAGCCAGCGCGGCATCTGTGCCATTTTGCTAGGCGATGACCCCGATGCGCTGGTCCGTGATTTACAGGATCAGTTCCCGCGCGCCCGGTTCATTGGCGGTGATGCTGGTTTCGAACGTCTGGTTGCGCAAGTTGTTGGTTTTGTCGAGGCGCCCTCGATTGGCTGGAGTCTGCCGCTCGATGTGCGTGGAACGGCTTTTCAGGAGCGTGTGTGGCAGGCGCTGCGTGAAGTGCCTCCTGGCACGACGGTCAGCTACGCGCAGATTGCCGAACGCATTGGCTCGCCCAAGGCTGTGCGTGCCGTGGCGCAGGCCTGTGGTGCCAATGCGATTGCAGTGGCCATTCCCTGCCACCGTGTGGTGCGACGCAACGGTGATATCTCCGGCTACCGCTGGGGCGTGGAGCGCAAGCGGGAACTGCTGCGACGCGAGTCAAAGACTTGACGCCAGGGACTGGCGTTGCAGGCTGCTGGCTATAATGCCCCGCCTGCAAAGGCATCCGTGCATCAGGTGTCCATATGTCCGCCATGTGGATGAAACGGGAACAAGGTGACTGCAGCCAGCGCGCTTCGTGTGTGCCCGCTGCATATGCCTTGGCTGCCCCCGCAACGGTAGACAAGTCAAGGTGTTCCATGCCCGCCTGCCGGCCTTTTGCCGGTGACAGCGGGCCGTCACTGGGCCATGGCGTGCGCTGCATCAGCAGCCGTGCGCATGGGCTGGGAAGACGGAATACCGGCGGGATGAGCGCCCTGCTCTGCCGCCGCTTGTGAGCCCGGAGACCGGCCTGATGTGTTTCGCGCCTGCCTGGCAGGCGCTTTCTCGACTGTCTGCGGGGTGCAGATGGCAATGCCCGGTTTTCGATCCTCCCTTGCGGGATGGAGAAGTGCCCGTGGCTTGCTTTCGCATCAGGCGGTCGAAGACTGGTGTTCGAAATGCATTTCTCGATTTCCCGCGCACGCGGGTCTGTGCTGTACCGGCTGAGCCCGCTGGCCCTGGCCTGCGCTTTTTCCTGCATGCCAGCGCATGCGCAAACCGTTTTACCCTTGGTCCAGGTATCCGGCCAGGCCGATCACACAGGCCGTATGCTGGCACTGCCAGCATCTGCGGCAAGCCATACCGGCGTATCAAACCAGGAGGTGCCAGCCAGCGTGGACGGCGTATCTGCCGAGCAGATGCTGGAGCGGGCGGACTACGGCGTTGTAGAGGCCATCACACGGACTGTGGGGCTCAGCGCTGGTGGCACCCCTGGCAATGGTGGCCTGGCCTTCAGCAGCCGGGGTTTTTATGGCGTGAACTCTGTCGGCGTTGCAGAAGACGGCATGGTGCTGGGGGTTGCTGCGGGCACGACAGCCTACCCTGGCGACAGCTGGGGCTACGAGCGCATCGACGTGCTGCGCGGCCCTGCGTCGCTGATGTATGGCAGCGGCACCATGGGCGCAACTGTCAACGCCGTGCGCAAGCAGCCCAGCCGCACCAGTTCGGCTGAAGTATTGCTGGGAGCTGGCTCGAACGATACGCTGCGCCTGGGGCTGGGTGCCACGGGTGCTCTGGGCACTTACGCCAGCTACCGCATCGACAGCTACACCACCCGCAGCGCTGGGGAGCGCGATCTGGACAACTCGCGCAGCGGCAAGTTCATGAGCACGCTGCGTTTTCAGCCGACCAGCGAGCTTCAGGTGGATCTGATTGCCGACCGCAGCGTGCAAAATCCCAGCCGCTACTGGGGTACTCCGGGCGTGGATGGCAAGGTGGTGCAGTCGCTGCGCGATATCAACTACAACGCCGATGACAGTATCGTGCGCTATGTAGATGAGCGCATGCGCGCCAAACTGCAATGGAAGGCCAATGACTGGCTGACGGTGCGCAACGAGCTCTACCACGTGCAGTCTGACCGCCGTTGGCGCAACATTGAGTCCTATGCTTTCAACCCTCGCACCGCCACCGTGGCGCGTTCGGACTACCTGGAAATTTTGCATGACCTGGAGCAGACCGGCAATCGCCTGGGTCTGAACATGGACTGGGGTGCGCACCAGGTTGCCATGGGCTGGGAGGCCGCGCGCATCAACCTGCGGCTGTCCAACAACTCGCCGTACGGCGGCGCTTCCACGGTTTCTGCCTGGGATCCCGTGCATGGCAGCTGGGCCAGTCCGGATGTCACGGCGCCCAAGACAGAAACCGGCGTCACCCAGCATGCGCTTTACCTGGAGGATGCATGGCGCATCAATGACCGCTGGCTGGCCATGGCAGGACTGCGCCGCGATGTCTACAGCTTTGCGCGCCACGAACTGGTGGCGGGCACTGATTTCGACAAGACGCTGGGCGCCAACTCCTGGCGGCTGGGCCTGACCTATGCGCTGGCGGGCAATACCCATGTCTATGGCCAGGTCAGCATGGGCCATGATCCTGTCACCAGTCTGGTTTCCCTGAATCTGGCCAACCGCTCCTATGCACTGAGCAAAGGGCGCCAGGCCGAGGTAGGTATCAAGCAGCAAGTGGCTGGCGGACGCGGCGAATGGACGCTGGCCGTGTTCGATATCAAAAAAGACGACATCATCACCCGCGATCCGGAGCGCCCCGCCATCTCCATCCAGGGCGGCCGCCAGTCCTCGCGCGGCGCGGAGTTCACGGCCATGTTCCAGGCCACGCCCGCACTGCGGCTGGAGGGGAATCTGGCGTATGTGGATGCCAGGTTCGACCAGCTCATCGAGGCTGGCGGCAATCGTGCAGGCAACCGCCCGCTGAATGTTCCCAGGACCACCGCCAACCTGTGGGGACACTACCGCGTGGGCGCATGGCAGGCCTCTTTAGGCCTGCGCCATGTGGGCGACAGATTCGCCAACAACGCCAACAGCGTTGTTCTGCCGGCCTATACCGTGGCTGATGCCGCGCTCAGCTGGCAGATGGATCAGCGCACTACGCTGAGCCTGATTGGCCGCAATCTGGCCGACAGGTTCTATGTCGGCTCCAGCTACGGCAGCCAGTTTCTCGTCGGGCAGGGCCGCAGTTTCGAGATCACGGCCCATATCAGGTTCTGACCACCATGGTGCGCCTGCACTTGCATGCCGCCTGCCTGACTGCCGCCTTGTTGCTGGGCGGCTGTTCACGCAACGAGGCAGCGGCGCCGCAAGCGTCGACAGCCAGCGCTGCGGCAGCCGATGCTGCGGCAGCCGATGCTGTACAGGCTGTCACGGTCGATGTCTGTGGCAGCCCGGTGCGCTACGCCAGCGCGCCGAAGCGGGCTGTGACGCACGATGTGAACATCACCGAGATGTTCCTCTTTCTGGGCCTGGGCGACCGGCTCGTGGGGTACAGCGGCATCACGGCAGCCAAGGAAATCGATCCGGCACTGCGCGGGCAGCTCGAACGCGTTCCACGGCTCGCCGAACGAGAGATGAACCTGGAAGCCATTGTGGGGGCTTCTGCGGACTTCGTCTTCGGCGGCTGGAGCTACGGATTCCGACAAGGCCAGGTGACCCCCGAACTGCTGGAGCGCCATGGCATCGCTTCCTACGTCCTGTCCGAATCCTGCATCCGTGTCGGGCCGCGAAGCCAGGTGGCACTGGAAGATGGACTGACCGACCTGCGCAATCTGGGCCGCATTTTCCGCATCGACGCACATGCATCGCAGCTGGTACAGGGGCTGGAGGGCAATCTGCAGGATTTGCGCCAGCGCATGCAGGGACTGCAAGACAGTGAACGCCCCCGTGTCTTCGTCTATGACAGCGGACGTGACATTCCCGTGACCGTGGGCCGCTATGGCATGCCACGGGCCATGATCGATGAGGCTGGCGGACGCAACATCTTCGATGACATTGCCAGCAACTGGCCGGCAGGCAACTGGGAGGACGTGGTGCAGCGCAACCCCCAGTGGATCGTGATCATCGACTACGGCCAGCCCAACGCCCAGGGTAAGATCGATTTCCTGCGCTCCAAACCGGAGCTCGCTGGCGTCGAAGCCATCCGCGAGCAGCGCTTTTTCGTGATGAGCTATGCCGAGGCCACCCCAGGGCCACGCAACATTGCACGGGCCAGGGCCCTGGCCGGCGCAATGCACCCCGACCGCATACCGGCGCAGGGCCATGGCACGCACTGACATGCTCCGGCCAGGACCACCCGGTGCCGGCGCCTGGTGCCTGCTGCTGTGTGCAGTCCTGCTGCTGGCGATGACGCTGGCCATCACCTGGGGCTCGGTGGACATGCCGGCCAGCACGGTCTGGCGCATTGCTGCCAGCAGGCTGTTGCAGACCCTTGGAATATCCACCGGACCGTTGCCGCTGCTCGATGGCATCAGCCAGCAGCATCAGCAGATCGTCTGGCTGATCCGCATGCCGCGTGTACTGCTGGCCGCTCTTGTGGGGGCGGGCCTGGCCGTGGTCGGCACCATCATGCAGGCCATGGTGCGCAACCCGCTGGCAGATCCTTATCTGCTGGGCGTGTCGTCGGGCGCTTCGGTGGGAGCAGTGTCTGTTCTGGCCTTTGGGGCGCTGGCATCTGCCGGCATGTACGCGCTCACCGCCGGGGCTTTTGCCGGTGCGCTGGCTGCCACGGTGGCCGTTTATCTGCTGGCCCGTTCCCATGGCCGTATCCACGCCACACGCCTGATCCTGGGGGGCGTGGCCATCGGCTATGTGCTGGCGGGAGTGACCAGCCTGATCACGCTGTCCTCAGGCCAGCGCGATCTGGCCAGCGCCTTGCTGACCTGGACGCTGGGCAGCCTGGCTGGCACGCAGTGGCAGGAGCTTGGCATGCCTGCAGGCGTACTGGCGGCCGGCCTGATCTGGCTGGGCCTGCAGGCGCGTGAGCTCAACGCGCTATTGGCAGGCGATGAAACGGCCGCTACTCTGGGTGTGGATACGGCCCGGCTGCGGCGCGCCCTCTTCCTTGCTGTTTCGCTGTTGACGGGCACCATGGTTGCCGTCAGTGGGGCCATCGGCTTCGTAGGACTGATTGTGCCGCATGCTGCGCGCATGCTGGTGGGCACGGACCACCGCCGCGTATTGCCCGTGGCAGCACTGGCCGGCGCCTTGCTGCTGGTTCTGGTGGATCTGGTGGCGCGCGTGGCTTTCGCACCGATGGAGCTGCCCGTCGGCGTGATCACTTCGCTGATAGGCGGGCCTTTTTTCGTCTGGATGCTGGTTCGCCAGCCGGTCCTTACGGAGCGCAGCGCATGATGCTGAAAGCCTGCCAGCTGTCCTGGAGTGCCGAGAACCGGCGCATCGTTTCAGAGGCCAGCCTGGCGCTGGAAAACGGAGAATGCCTGGGGCTCATCGGCCCTAACGGCAGCGGCAAATCCACGCTGCTGCGCATGCTCTACCGCGTTCTCAAGCCCGATGCCGGCTGCGTGCTGCTGGAGCAGCGTGACATCAGAGAGATGACGCCCAGGCAGTTTGCCGCTCAGGTATCGGTGCTGGCACAGGAGCCGCCGCAAAGCTTTGACTTCACTGTGCACGAGGCGGTCATGATGGGCCGTATCCCCCACCAATCCGCCTGGGCGGGCGACAGCGCGCAAGACCTTGCATGTGTCAGCCAGGCCTTGGCTCAGGTGGGCGCTGCCGGTCTGGAGGAGCGCCGCTTCGCCAGCCTCTCTGGCGGAGAAAAGCAGCGCGTGCTCGTGGCAAGGGCGCTGGCCCAGCAGCCGCGCCTGATGCTGCTGGACGAACCCACCAACCACCTGGACATCCGCCACCAGCTGGAGCTGATGGCGCTGGTGCGCAGGTTGGCCATCAGCTCCATCGTCGCGTTGCATGACCTCAACATCGCAGCGTATTACTGCGACCGCCTCTGCCTGATGGAGCAGGGCCGCATCGTTGCCCAGGGCACACCGGCCCAGGTTCTGACGCCGGCCACCATCTGGCAGGTCTATGGCGTTCGTGCGGAAGTCGATACCCATGCAGCCACCGGCCGGCTGCGCATCAGTTTCATCCCCGATGCACTCTCTTGACGATATCTCCTGCCTTGCCGCACCCCAGGTGCAGCATGCCGTGGTCTTGCTGGGCCGAGGCGGTGCCGGCGCTGCCTCGCGGCAAAGCCTGATCGCGCTGGCAGAAGCTCTGCGCCCCCGGCTGCCCCCAGGCTGCAAGCTCGTCGCAGCCTTCGTGGACAAGGCTGCGCCATCGCTGCCAGAAGCGCTGCAGCAGTGCATGCCCGCACGCTCCATCATCGTGCTGCCTGTGTTTGCCCCCGACGAACCCGCCCTGCTGCGCTGGCTGCACAAGCTGGCCATGCGCTGGCGTGCGGCGCAGGCGCAGCCAGACATACAGATACGGTTTGCCGACACGCTGCTGAATTCTTCCGGTTTGCCCCCAATACTGCTGCAGCAGATAGCGCAAGCCGCGCAGGCGCCGGATGTCGCCGAGCTGGCGGGGGAGCGCTGGCAAAACGATCCTGACGCCTGGTCGCAGGTGCCTGAGCACCAGCATCACGCACTGGTCTGCACAGGCCCCCGCTGCACGGCGCTTGGCGCGCTGGCAGTATGGCAAAGCCTTGGCGATGCAGTGCAGGCCCGCCAGAAACTGCGCAGCCGGCTGCGCCTGCTGCAGACCAGTTGCCAGTACCCCTGCAATCATGGTCCGCTGGCCATCGTCTATCCTGAGGGGGTCTGGTATGGGCGGCTGGTAGCCGACAATGTGGCACAGGTGATCGAGACCCATGTGCTGGCGCGGCAGGTCTGCCCTGAGCACCATGTGCACGGCCCTGTGGTGCTGCCACCCGGCATTTGACGCCTCAAGGTTGGAATTTTTCCAGCTCCGCCAGCCGAAGCGCCACAAAATCCCGCAGCGCGCGCACCAGCGGCGTGAACTGCCTGCGGGTCGGAGCCACCAGAAAGAGTGGTACCGGCTCTGTCGTCCAATCGGTGCACAGCGCCTGCAGGCGCCCCTGAGCCAGATCTTCGGCGACGTCGAAAAATGATTTGTAGGCAATGCCCCGTCCAGCCACGGCCCAGCGCCGCACGGCATCGCCATCGTTGGCGACATTGCGCCCGCGCACACGCACCTGCACGGGCTCGCCCTGCCCCCGCCAGAAGCTCCAGCGGTCATGAACGTCCTCGCCCAGCATGAAGCACAGGCAGTCGTGGTCCACCAGGTCCACCGGAGAGCCGGGGACACCGCGCTTTTGCAGATAGGAGGGGGCTGCGCACAGCACACGGCGGTGCGTGTCCGATAGAGGCAATGCGACCAGTGAGGAGTCCTGAGACTGTCCATAGCGGAAGGCCGCATCCACCGGTTCGCTGTAGACATTGGCCATGCGGTCAGACAGATGCAGGCGCAGATCTACGCCCTCATGCAACTGCTGGAACGCATCCAGCCAGGGCATGAGCACATTGCGTCCCAGGTCTGATGGAGCGGCCAGCTGCAACACGCCACGCAACCTGCCCTGCCCACCTGCGAGCAGGTCGCGCGCCTGTTTCAGGCCATCCAATGCAACGCGGCAATGCTCCAAAAACAACCCGCCTTCCTGCGTGAGCCGCAGGCTGCGCGTCGAGCGCACCAACAGAGCGACGCCCAGTTCAGCTTCCAGCCGCTTGAGCGCCGCACTGGCGGCAGCAGGCGTAAGGTCCAGTGCCCGCGCAGTGGCGGACAGGCTGCCGCTGTCAGCTGTACGCACAAAGATGTCCAGGTCCTGCAGGCTTTTCATAAGGCTTTCATTTTCAATGAATTTTTGAATATTTTTTCAAATGCAAAGATATTTAAAAAAATAACTATCAAAGACAAGATGGCAGCCTCTTCTTCACTGCTGTTTCCGGAATACACCATGAAAGCCGTTGGCTACCAGAGCGCCCTTCCCATCGACCACCCCGAGTCCCTGCTCGACATCACCCTGCCCGATCCCGTTGCGACAGGCCGCGACCTGCTGGTAGAGGTCAGGGCCGTATCCGTCAACCCCGTAGATACCAAGGTACGTGCCAGCGCATCGCGCAGCAGCGACGGCCCCGAATTCAAAGTCCTGGGCTGGGATGCCAGCGGCATCGTGCGTGCCGTGGGCCCTGACGTCACCCTGTTCAGGCCGGGCGATCGCGTCTGGTACGCAGGGTCGATTGCACGCCAGGGCACGAACAGCGAACTGCATCTGGTGGACGAGCGCATCGTCGGCCATGCACCTGCATCGCTGGACTTTGCCGAAGCCGCAGCGCTGCCATTGACCGCGATCACGGCGTGGGAGATGCTGTTTGACCGCCTGGGCATCGCGCCTGGCAAGCGGCCTGAGCGCAAAAGCCTGCTCGTCATCGGCGCTGCAGGTGGCGTGGGCTCCATTCTGGTCCAGCTGGCAGCCCGGCTGACCAGCCTGACGGTCATCGGCACAGCCTCACGGCCAGAAACCCAGTCATGGGTGCGTTCGCTTGGCGCCCACCATGTGATCGACCACAGCCTGCCACTGACCGAGGAACTGCGCCGCATCGGCCATGCCTCGGTAGACTGCATCGCCAGCCTGACCCAGACTGACAGACACCTGCCCCAGATTGTCGAGGCCATCGCGCCTCAGGGCCGGTTTGCCCTGATCGATGATCCTGCCAGCCTCGATGCCACGGTGTTCAAGCGCAAGGCCGTGTCCATCCACTGGGAACTGATGTTCACGCGCTCGCTTTTTGGCACGGAGGACATGATAGGACAACACCAGTTGCTGACCGAAGTCGCTGCGCTGGTGGACGCCGGGCTGATCCGCAGTACGCTGGACCGGCGCATGGGCCCCATCAACGCAGCCAACCTGCGCCAAGCCCATGCACTGATCGAGTCGGGCAAGGCGCGCGGCAAGCTGGTTCTCGAAGGCTGGGCCTGATTTTCAGATGTGCGGCACATGGCGGCAACCGTAGTATGGTTGCCGCCATGCAGCTGACACATCTCATGGGCGCACTGGTCTGCGCGCTCTCTCTTGGCACAGCCGTGGCCAACCCGCACCCACAGCCCTCCTTTCCCGACGCCGATGCCAGCGACCCCGCCAGGCTGGGCTGGATGACGGGATCGCCACCGCCTGCGGAGCGCATGCTGCGCTTCGAGGATGGTTCCTACTTCCAGTTCCCTGCGATGCGCTGGAGCGTCTCGCACTTTCGCCAGCTCATGCCCACAGTCGGCGTTTCACGCGGCCTGGGACCCGCCACGCCGTTGCCACAGGCGCTGCGGGAGGACATCGACGATCTGCGCTTCATGCCGCTGGGCGCAAGCCAGCCCATGACCTGGCGCGACTCGCTCAAGGCCAACTACACCGATGGCATCGTGGTGCTGCACAAAGGCCGCGTGGTCTACGAGCGTTATTTTGGTGTGCTCAAGCCCGAAGGACAGCACGGCGCGATGTCGGTCACCAAGTCTTTCATCGGCACACTGGCAGCCATACTGGCGGCTGAGGGCCGCCTGGACCCGTCCCGCAAGGTCGCTGAATATGTGCCCGAGCTCAAGGCGTCGGCCTTTGGCAATGCCACGGTACGCCAGCTCATGGACATGACCACAGGCATCCGCTTCAGCGAAAACTATGCCGACCCCAAGGCCGAGGTCTGGGCGCACGCAGCAGCTGGCAGCCCGCTGCCCAAGCCCAAAGACTACACGGGGCCTCGCAGCTACTATGAATTTCTGCAGACCGTGCGTCCTGAAGGCCTGCATGGCAAGGCATTCGGTTACCGCACAGCCAATACCGATGCCCTGGGCTGGGTGATCTCGCGCGCCAGCGGCCAATCGGTGGCCGAACTGCTTTCGCAGCGCATCTGGAGCCGTCTCGGCGCCGAGCAGGACGCCTACATGACAGTGGACTCCACCGGCACGCCTTTTGCAGGCGGTGGCCTGAATACGGGACTGCGCGACCTTGCACGTTTTGGCGAAATGCTGCGCAACCGCGGCTTCTACAACAGCCAGCAGATCATTCCTGCCGAAGCCGTGGAGGACATCAGGCGCGGTGGAGATACTGCGGCCTTCGCCAAGGCGGGCTACAAACTGCTGCCAGGCTGGAGCTACCGCAACATGTGGTGGGTCACGCACAACGCAGATGGCGCTTTTGCCGCACGTGGCGTGCATGGACAGGTGCTGTACATCAATCCCAGGGCTCAGATGGTGATAGCACGCTTTGCCTCGCACCCCGTGGCATCCAACACGGCCAACGATCCTACCTCCCTGCCCGCCTATGACGCGCTGGCCAGGCATTTGATGGCCCTGCCCTGACATGGTTGCAGGCGCAGCATGCAAGCACTGCTGCGCATGAACAACATGGGATATACGGATGTATCTGTTCGTCACGAAAATTTGCTAATGTCAATTTTTTTGACACAAATCAAATAAATCCCCCATGCTCCAGTCTCTGCGTGCGCGCCTGATCGCGCTCAGTGTCGCCATCGTCACAGTCGCCATGCTGACCCTGGCAGCCGTCAATTTCCTCACGGTCCAGGGCCATGTCCGGTCGAGCCTGGATTTGCAGAGCAAGCAACTGGCGGCATCGCAGGCACAGTCGCTGGGCGACTGGGTGGCGACGCGGCAGTTGATGACGCATGCGCTGGCGCAGGCTGTCGGCGCGGACGATCCGCGCGCCATGGTGCAGGCCCTGCGCGACGGGGGAGGCTTCTCCGATGCCTATATCGGCTACACCGACAAGCGCACCTTCTTTCTCAACCCGATGCCGCCCGAATACGACGTGACGGCACGCCCCTGGTTCAAGCAGGCACGTCAGGCAGGCAAGCCCATCGTGACGGCTCCTTACCTGTTCACCTCGCCGCCCGAGGTCGGAGTGACTTTCGCAGAACCCGTGGGGCCGGATGCCGTGGTTGGCACGGATGTGCTGCTGACCACCGTCGTTCGCACCGTGGGGGCCATCCGGCCCACGCCAGACAGCTTTGCCTTCCTGGTCGATCAGGCTGGCGCCATCGTGACCCACCCCGACGCCACTCTCACTCTCAAGCCAGTCTCCACCCTCTCACCTGCACTGCAGCCCGACGTGATCCGAGGGCTGGGGCAGTCCTCCACGGGGCTGCCCGTGGCAGTGGGCGGTAGCGATTTCCTGCTCTACGGCCAGCCCGTGCCGGGCACGGACTGGCAACTGGTCGTGGCTGTCCACCAAGGCCAGGCGCTGGCATCGACAGGCAAACTGCTCACCGTCTCCAGCATTACCGTGGCCCTCTCGCTGGCGCTGGCTGTTGCGCTGCTGGGCGCCGTCATCGCTCGCGCCATGCGCCGCCTTGCCGTGGTGCGCGATGCACTGGAAGACATCGCCTCGGGTGATGGCGATCTCACGCGCAGACTGGCTGTGCATGGCAATGACGAACTCACGCAAATTGCCCGATCCTTCAACCACTTCGTGGACAAGATCGCCTCGGTGCTGCTGCGCATCCGCGAATCCTCTGAAGCCGTCCGCCATGCCTCCACCGAGATTGCAGGAGGCAACCATGACCTTTCTGCACGCACCGAGCGGCAAGCCAGTTCGCTGGAAGAGACGGCTGCCGCCATGGAGCAGCTCACGGCCACTGTGCAGCAAAACGCCGAGAACGCCCGCCAGGCGCAGCGTCTGGTGGCAGAAGCCTCTGAGATCGCACGCAACGGCGGAGCGGTTGTCGGCCAGGTGGTGCAGACCATGGGCGGCATCGAGCAGGCATCCCACAAGATTGCCGACATCATCAGCGTGATCGACGGCATCGCCTTCCAGACCAACATCCTGGCGCTGAACGCCGCCGTGGAAGCGGCGCGTGCTGGCGAGCAGGGCCGGGGCTTTGCGGTGGTGGCGGGCGAGGTTCGTACGCTGGCGCAGCGCAGCGCTACGGCTGCCCACGAAATCAAGGCACTGATCGTGGACTCCGTAAAGCAGGTCGATGCGGGTGGCAAGCTGGTCCAGAATGCCGGCTTCACCATGGACAAAGTGGTGGAAAGTGTCCAGCGCGTCACCGCCGTCGTGACCGAAATCAGCCATGCCAGCGAACAACAAGGCACGGGTATCGCCGAAATTGGCATGGCAGTCAGCCAGATGGACCAGACGACCCAGCAAAATGCCGCCCTGGTCGAAGAAGCGACGGCTGCTGCTCAGTCGCTACAGCAACAGGCAGCCCAGCTGGCCGATGCGGTGGCCGGGTTCAAGCTCGACGACTCCACCGCCCTGCCCCAGCTGGCCGCGCCGCGCTAAAGCCTCCCAGCAGTCAGCGTAAACCGCGCCTGTCCTTCAAGCGGGTCATTGAACGCCGGGCTGCAGACAGGCTGGCACGCCGCAGGGGCAAAGCGCCGCCCTCGTCTGCCACAGCGCCTGCCATGCGTTGCTGCGCTTCCAACAGGCTTCTGAGGTCGGCTGCCCGCTCCTGCGCGAGGGCCGCCGCGTTGCGGGCGGTCTGCAGCTGCGCATGCAGTTCAAGCTGCTCCTGCTCGCTTTTCTCATAGCGGTCCTGCAGTTCGGCATGGCGGGCTGCAGCCTTGCGCTCCTGTTCACCGGCCGCCTTGCGGGCTGCAGCCAGTTCCTGCCTGGCGCGATCGACCTCGTTGAGCATATGGCGTTCGTTGCCCGCATACTGCTCGGCCATGCGCTGGCGTTCCAGAGCAGCCGCCTGCATTTCCTCTCCATGCTTTTGCTGTAGCGCCTCGCGCTGGCGCGCGGCATCGGCCAATGCGCTGCGCATCTCTTCCAGGCGTGCGTCGCGGTCCTGCAGCTGCTGGCGCAGTTCATCAATGCGGCGCGACAGATCCTGGGCCTGGGTCTGTGCCATCTGCAAGGCCTGGTCCATGGCCACCTTCTGGGCCTGCATGGCGGCTTCTCGCTGTGCCAGCTGCTCCTGCTGCACAAGCAGTGCAGCCTCTGCAGCCTGTGCGCTTTCTTCCCGCTGGCGCAGTGCGGCCTGTGCTGCCTCCATGGCCTGCGCCTGGGCTGCATCCCACAGTTGCTGCGCAAGGCGCTGAACCGGGTCAGGCACCGACGACGGCAATGCCTCGCCCTGGCCTGCAGCCACGCCCAGGCGTTGCCCCAGCGTGGCGAACCAGGATTCCAGCATGGGACTGACGGTATTGGGTGAGCCCCGGCCGATGTGCTGGCGCACCCGTTCGATGGTCGGGCGCAGGCCCTGGGCAATCAAGGCATCGGCCGCGGCCCATACATCGGCCTCCTGCACTCCGCGCGTGGATGTTTTCTGCATTTCCTGGATCATTCTTCGAATTACCTACGATAAGTGATTGTTATCGTGACTTATTTATAGATTATGTAACACATCATATGTATTATGTATTAAATAATACATATGAAGATTTCTTACAGCTGGTTTTCATACATTACACGGCTTTGTGCACATCGCGGGTTGCCGCGGCCTCAGGGATATCCGCTTTTCAGCTGGTTCCAGACATTGATGGCGCACAGGGCGTTGCAGGTGACAATCGGGTCATGCGCAGTGCCCACCCTCTTTTGCCCCACGGCAACCACATTGCAAAGGACGCTCTGCAGGCACGCGATGCCCTGCCCTCCATCGACCTGGAGCCCTCGGCCCGGCAGGCTGTGCGCGAGCTGCTGCGCGAAGGCGAATCGGCCAATACACGCAACAGTTACCAGAGTGCGTTGCGCTACTGGTCGGCGTGGCACGCGCTGAGGTTCGGAGGCCCCATGCAGTTGCCCCTGGATGTGCCACGCGTGCTGCAATTCATCATTGACCATGCGCAGCGGCAGACCAGTGCCGGGCTGGTTTGCGAAATGCCGCCCAGCATTGATCAGGCCCTGGTCGCAGCCGGGCACAAGGCCAGAGAGGGCGCGCTGTCGCACAACACCCTGGTGCACAGGATGGCGGTGCTATCCAAAGCCCACCAGGTTCATGGTCTGCCCAACCCCTGCCAGGATGGCGCAGTGCGCGAGCTGATGTCGCGCACGCGAAAAGCCTATGCCCGGCGGGGCGAGCAGCCGGCCAGAAAGGATGCACTGACGCGCGATCTGCTGGAACGGCTGCTGCAGACCTGCGACGACAGCCTGCGCGGGCGCCGCGACCGCGCACTGTTGCTGTTCGCCTGGGCCAGCGGCGGGCGGCGGCGCTCAGAGGTTGCTGGCGCAGACATGCGCCATCTGCGTGCTGTGGGGCCACAGGAATTCATCTACACCCTCGCCCACTCCAAGACCAACCAGTCCGGGCGGGACTCCCCCGAGAACCATAAGCCGGTCACGGGCCGCGCCGCGCTGGCGCTGCAGGAGTGGCTCAAGGCTGCGGCCATTGAGGAAGGGGCGATTTTCCGGCGCATCCGCAAGGGTGGGCATGTGGGGGAGCCACTATCGCCAGCGGCCGTTCGCAGCATCGTGCAGCAGCGCTGCGAACTGGCGGGAGTGCAAGGGGATTTTTCCGCGCATTCGTTGCGCTCGGGCTTCGTGACAGAGGCCGGGCGCCAGAATGTCTCCCTGCCTGACACCATGGCGCTGACAGGCCACAGTAGCGTTCATACGGTGCTGGGCTACTTCCGTGCAGATTCCGCGCTGGACAACCGCGCAGCGCGATTGCTGGATCACGGTGGGGTAGAAGCGCCTGCCGCTGGCGATGGCGGCATGGCGCAGCGCTGACATTCAGTGCTTATCCTGCTGCCACTTCTGTCCGCGTGCCGCTGAGCCCCAGCTTGCGAAGCAGCGCCGTATCGGCCTGCACATCGGGATTGCCTGTGACCAGCAGCTTGTCGCCATAGAAGATGGAGTTGGCCCCGGCCATAAAGCACAGTGCCTGCACGGCATCTCCCAGCTGCTGCCGCCCCGCCGACAGGCGCACCCGTGCCTTCGGCATCGTAATGCGGGCGACTGCAATCACTCGCACGAAATCCAGAGGGTCCACAGGCTCGCTGTCTGCCAGCGGCGTGCCAGGCACACGCACCAGACTGTTGATGGGCACCGACTCGGGGTACGGATTCAGGTTGGCCAGCTGGGCAATCAGTCCTGCGCGGTGCACCGGCGCCTCCCCCATGCCGATGATGCCGCCGCAGCACACGCTGATGCCGGCATTGCGCACAGCCTTGAGCGTATCCAGGCGGTCCTGGTACTGGCGTGTGCTGACCACATCCTGATAGTACTCGGGTGCCGTGTCCAGATTGTGGTTGTAGTAGTCCAGGCCAGCCTCGCGCAGCGACTGCGCCTGATGCGGCTGCAGCATGCCCAGTGTTGCGCAGGTCTGCATGCCCAGGCCTTTGACGGCGCCGATCAGCGCATTCATCTTTTCGATATCCCGATCCTTGGGCGCCCGCCAGGCCGCCCCCATGCAAAAGCGTGTGGCTCCAGCATCCTTGGCAGCCTGGGCGGCCCGCGTAACCTCTTGCACGCTCATGAGCTTCTCGGCCTTGACGCCGGTATCGAACTCGGCCGATTGCGGGCAGTACCCGCAATTTTCAGGACACCCTCCGGTCTTGACCGACAGCAGCGTCGCCAGCTCAATGTCGCCAGCAGGCCAGTGTGCGCGGTGCACGCTCTGCGCCTGGAACATCAGGTCCATGAAGGGCTTATCCAGCAATGCCTGGATGGCTTCGATGCTCCAGGAGCCTTCCTGCGGCTCAGCCAAACGGCTGTCGGGACGGGGATGCCATTGCACAGTCTGGCTGGCAGATGCATCGGGATGCAGGCGGGCAGTGTTGCAGTCGGTCATCGGAACTCCTTCGTGGATGTCTTTTTTTCATTCTGAACAGCAAAAACCCGCTTGTGAACGAAAAAACAGCCCGATCGCCAAAAATAGTTGTCCGCTTTTCAATGCCTGCAAAAAAAGTGAACTTCGCTTATTTTTGACAGATGTTGTTGCATTTTTGATGTCATTTGGCGGCAGCGTGCATTTCTGCCGCCTGCCCGCCGGCAAATTCGTGCAACGTCGGCCAATTGCCAGATCCGGGCATGCAGGCTGGCGCCGACGTGGTGTGGGCATGGCCATGCCTGTGCCTTCAGAAGCCGCCACAATAGTCGCCCGCGGCCGCCAGGCTGCGGGTTGTTCAGGCACTGTTCTTATGCATCCGAGATCACCGCAATTTCCGACTGACCATGGCACGCCCCTGCTGCTCTCACGCGAGCAGCAGGACATACTTTCACACGGGGGGCGCTCGGCCATCGTGGCGGCGCTTGCCGGTGTCGGCAAGACCACGACGCTGGCCTGCAAGGTGGTCCAGGCACTGCGCACCGGCAAAGCAAAGCGTGTGCTGGTGCTGGCCTACTCCCGCGCAGGTGTGGCGGCTTTCCACCACAGGATGCAGTTGCTGGTTCAGGACATTGCGCCACAGGTGCAGATCACCACGCTGGAGCGCTGGGCGGCGCTGCAAATCCGCCGGCGTGACCCTTCGGCCCGCTTTATTGCCGACCGCATCGCACTGCACAACCATGTACGTCAGGCGCATGAATCTTTGGCACGGCGCCTTCAGGAGCGCCCCGATCCGCGGCTGCAGCCTTTGGTGGAGTTGGATTTCGATGCCTTCTGGGCCTTCAACCTCAACGCCAAGAAGTCACTGCTGTCCTCGCGTCTGGCTGAAGAGGACATCGGCCTGGCCGATTTCTGCGAACAGTACCAGCTGGACTATCCATTGGCCTGCCTGTTTTTCGAGTATGAGCGCCACCGCGTGGACCATTGCGGCGATGCGCTCTATTACGCCGAGGGCGATTGCTGCCATGCACTGGCCACAGAGGCTTTGCAAGGGGCCGACCTCGGGCTGCCCCGGTACGACCTCGTGGTGCTGGACGAAATGCACGATCTGGACCTTGCATCGCTGCAACTGCTGCGCCATCTGCTGCACCACAGCGCAGCCGCTTTCCTTGGTGCGGGTGACTTCAATCAGCATATCGAGGCACAGGCCTGGTCCGTTTTTCGCGACAAGCTCCACCAGCTGGGTGAATTCCTGCCTGAGCCCACGGCAACCCTGGCCCTGACCCATTCGCGCCGCTTTGGCCCTGAGATCGCCAAAGCCGTCAACGCCCTGTTCGATGTGGGAATCAAGGCGGCGCCCACACGGCGCAGCATCGTGCAGAACCGGAGCTATCGCGATGATGCAGACTGCATTGCACAGTTGCTGGAAATACAGGCCGGGCTCGCGCAGGCCGGCGAAACAGCTGGCCGCCGCCCTGGCTTGACCGTGATCCTGCGGCATGAGGAAGATGCATGCGCACTTGAGTGGGCCATTCACAGGGCAGGCAGGACTGCCAGCTTCTACGGGTTCAAGCGCTTTTACCTGGAGCGGGAAATTGCGTTGCTGCTGGGACTTTGTTACGCCCACAGCATGCAGGCGCTTTCATGGAAGGCGGACTCCAGCCTATTGGGCCGTGATGTGCTGGCCGCTTTCGTCGAAGGAGCGCTGCACTATGGCGGAGGCCGTGTCGATGCGCAGGACATGGCCGACCCTGGCAGCCGCCACACACTGGCTCAGCGCATGGCCAGCGAGATGCAGCACTCGCCCCGGATTCTCTGGCGCTTTCTCAGCGGCGAATCCCGCCCTCAGGGAGGCCGGCGTACTTTCGATGCCTTCGGCAGTTTCCTCCAGCTGCCGCTGGCGCTGCAGGCGGACGCTCGCGCGCTGATGGAAAAAGCGGATGTATGGGGACTGTTCGAGGCAGCGGCCATGCCGGCGGCGCAGGCAAGGCGTCTGCGCCGCCGCATTCAGTCTTTTCTGGATTGCGTGGGCGGCATGGCCGTGCCGGACCTGCTGACTCAGGTCGCTGCCATGTCCAGCCGCTTCGAGCGGGCTGTGCGCGCTGAACGCGGCTTTGATTTTCACCTGAGCACCATCGAGGAAGCCAAGGGCAAGGAATATGAATTCGTGGCCCTGCCCTTCATGGAGCCTGGCCGCTTTCCCTCCACCTCGCCTCATGCCCTGGCCTTCCTTGAGCGCAACCGCATGTACGTTGCCATGACGCGCGCCCGCAAAAGGCTTTGGCTGCTGGAGCGAGCCGGGCGCCAGGTGCCGCCATTCTTCTGATGCCTCAGCCCAGGGCGGCAATCACCTCGGCAGGGGCCTGCACCAGCTCGATCAGGACACCCTCGCCTGCGATGGGAAATTCATCGTTGCTTTTGGGGTGCAAAAAGCAGATGTCGTAACCTGCGGCGCCCTGGCGGATGCCTCCCGGTGCAAAGCGCACGCCCTGGGCGGTCAGCCACTGCACCGCCAGCGGCAGATCATCGATCCACAGGCCGATATGGTTGAGCGGCGTGGCATGCACGGCAGGCTTTTTATCGATGTCCAGAGGCTGCATGATGTCCACCTCGACCTTGTGGGCGCCCTGGCCCATGGCCAGAATGTCTTCGTCCACGTTCTCTCGCTCGCTCTGGAAGGTTCCGGTCTGGGTCAGGCCCAGCATGTCAACCCACAGGCGCTTCATGCGCTCTTTGTCGGTACCGCCGATGGCTACCTGCTGAATGCCCAGCACACGGAAAGGACGCTGTTCGCTTGCCACTGTCTCGCTCCTGTTGATTGGTTCCTGGCGTATTGCCGGCGCACATTCTCCACCGGTTTCAAAACTCTCCCAGCAGCCAGCCGCTGAGGACGGCGAAATATTCGCGCAGCCACGCATTCACGCGGATGGAAGCTGGCGTGGATGCGCCCACCGTGACTGCATTCGCATAGCCATTGCGCCGTGCGATCCAGCCAGCGCGCAGTGTATGAAAATCGCTGGTGACAATGGCCATGGGTGCATCGGCCGCTACACCGCGCTCATGCAGCAGCGGCAGGCTCCATTTCAGATTCAGAGCAGTGCTGGTGCTGTGTCCCTCAATCACCAGGCGCTGCGTGGCCAAGCCATGGCGCTGGCGCAGGTAGCGGGCCATCACCTGCCCCTCACTCTCGCTTTCACCGAAGTCCACGCCGCCGCTGACGACGACCAGCGCCTGGGGCTGCTGCTGCGCCAGGAGGGCAGCCTGGTCCAGACGCGCTGCCAATGTCCGCGAAGGCTGGCCCTCGCGCGTGGCACTGCCCAACACCACGATGGCGTGCAGCGGGCTGGAAATGTCAGGCGCACGCGAATGCAGCAGCAGTTGCATCCAGAAAATCAGCAGACTGGCAAACCACACGATCAGGAGTGCCCAGCCCAGCCTCCAGAGCAGGCGCAGCCGCCAATCGCATCCGAGCTTTTGCGCGATGCGGGCATGGTGGCCGCAAATGACCAGAAAGGCCAGCCCAAGCACTGCAGGCAGCGTGACCCCAAGGTTGAACATGCCATGCGCCATGAGCACCAGCGCATCGCCCAGCAACAGCAGTCCCACGGACATGCCTGCCCACAGCACAGGGGGGCGGTGCGCCAGATGCGCGCAGATCCGTGCTGCATGTGAATGGATAAGCAAGACAGGATGGTGGCAGAAATGGCGCACAACGGGGATATGCAAATGAAGATCACAGGAAATGCGCTTGATGCGCAGCCACACAGCATGCGGCATTCATGTGAGGTCACAGTGAAGTCTTGCGGCCCCCGTTGGCCAATGACTGCCGCTCAGCCTTCGCGGCAGCCGCAAGTCAGATGTATTGGAAAAACCCAATCTGCATCATTGCGCTGCGGACCGCAGCTGCCCCGTGGCGCTGGCCAACGCCGTGATCTGCTCCCAATTTCCCCGGGCCAGCGCATCGGCGGGCACCAGCCAGGAGCCGCCCACGCACACCACGTTGGACAGTGCCAGGAATTCAGCTGCATTGCCGGGCGAGATGCCGCCCGTGGGGCAAAAGCGCACATCGCCAAACGGGCCCTGCCAGGCTTTGAGCATGGCGGTGCCACCGGCCTGGACTGCGGGGAAGAATTTCAATTCATCGAAGCCGTCGGCCTGGGCTGCCATGATCTCGCCGCTGGTGGCAACGCCGGGCAGCAAAGGCAGTTGCAGGTCCCGGCAGGCCTGGCCCAGCGCACTGGTATACCCCGGGCTGACGGCAAAGCGCGCACCGGCGCTGGCCGCCGCGCGCGCATCGTTGGCGCTGCGGACAGTGCCGGCGCCGACGATGGCCTCGGGAACGGCACGGGCAATGGCTTCGATGCTGGCAAGCCCCTGGGGCGTGCGCAGCGTCACTTCCAGAACGCGGATACCACCCGCGACCAAGGCCTGGGCCATGGGCACGGCGTGCGCGATGTCGTGAAGGACGATGACCGGAATGACCGGCGCGTCCTGCATGATGTCCAAAGCCGTCAATCGTTGTGCTCGGTGCTGATCCATGTGCAAGCTCCCTCTTCTGCGCTGAGCGCGTGGCGCCGGAATCCGGCAAACAGTTCACGGCCAAATCCTCGGCCATTGGATGCATGCAGCGCCTGGGGCATGGTGGCCACGGGACGCTGCTGCCATTCGTTTTCATCGGCCAGCACGGCCAGGGTGCCGGCAACAGCATCCAGACGCACCAGATCGCCATCGCGCAAGCGTGCCAGCGGACCGCCGACGCAGGCCTCGGGCGAGACATGGATGGCTGCGGGCACCTTGCCCGAGGCGCCGCTCATGCGTCCGTCGGTGACCAGGGCTACACGGTAGCCTTTGCCTTGGAGAACGGCCAGTGGCGGGGTGAGCTTGTGCAGCTCAGGCATGCCGTTGGCGCGCGGGCCCTGCCAGCGCACGACGCAGACCACGTCGCGGTCCAGCTCGCCTGCCTTGAAGGCCTGCTGCAGTGCCTCCTGGGAGTCGAACACACGCGCAGGCGCCTGCACCACATGGCGATCTTCGGGCACAGCGCTGACCTTGATGACGCCACGGCCCAGATTGCCGCAAAGCAGCTTGAGCCCGCCCGTGGCGCTGAAAGGATCGCTGGCGGGTCGCAGAACGGACAAATCCCCAGATGCCAGGGGGGCGCTCCACGCGAGTTGTCCGTCCTGCACAGCCGGAATCCGTGCGAAAGCCTCCAGGCCCTGTCCGCGCACCGTCAGGACATCGCCATGCATCAGGCCAGCCTGCAGCAACTGGCCGATCACATAGCCCGGGCCACCTGCGGCCTGGAACTGATTGACATCGGCGCTGCCGTTGGGATAGACGCGGGCCAGCAGTGGCACGACAGCCGACAGCTCTGAGAAATCGTTCCAGTCAATGCGGATTCCTGCCGCACGAGCCACGGCAACCCAATGGATCAGGTGATTGGTCGATCCGCCGGTCGCCAGCAGAGCCACCATGGCGTTGACGATGCAGCGCTCGTCCACCACATGGCCTATGGGCGCGAAGCGTTTGCCACGGGTGATGGCCAGCACGCTGCGCATGGCTTCGCGCGTGAGCAGTTCGCGCTCGCCACCGCTGGGATGGATGAAGGCCGTTCCAGGCACATGCAGGCCCATGGCCTCCAGCAGCATCTGGTTGCTGTTGGCCGTGCCGTAAAAGGTGCAGGTGCCTTCGCCGTGGTAGGCCGCAGATTCGGCAGCCAGCAGCTCCCTGCGCCCGACCAGTCCCTGGGCGGCCTGCTCGCGCACTTTGGCCTTGTCTCCGTTGGACAGGCCCGAGCTCATGGGGCCTGCAGGCACGAAAACCGTGGGCAGATGGCCGAAATGCAGGGCGCCGATCAGCAGCCCCGGCACGATCTTGTCGCAGATGCCCAGCATCAGCGCCGCATCGAACACATCGTGCGATAGCGCGATGGCCGTGCCCTGAGCGATGGCATCGCGGCTGAACAGGCTCAGCTCCATGCCGGGGGCGCCCTGGGTCACGCCATCGCACATGGCGGGTACACCGCCTGCGACCTGGGCGGTGGCGCCCAGCCTGCGCGCCTCGTCCTTGAGGATATCCGGGTAGCGCGCCAGGGGCGCGTGGGCCGACAGAACATCGTTGTAGGCGGTAACGATGGCCACATTGGGGGCCTTTTCCTCGACGATGCGCAATCGGTCATCGCCGGGAATGCCCGCAAAGGCGTGGGCCACGTTGGCACAGCCCATGGACTGCACACCGGGCGGGCGTGCAGCCATGGCATCCACCTGCTCCAGGTAGGCGGCGCGCGTACCTGCGCTGCGCTCGCGGATGCGGCGTGTGACTTGATCAACGATGGGGTGGAGTGTGCTCATGCGTGGTTCCTGGGGATGCGCTTTCGCGCTTCATCCTGTTCATACCGGGGCAGACTGCGGCGCCATCTGCCCCGGCCTGCTTACTTGGCGGCGCGGGCCTGCTTGACCGCTGCCTGCACCTCATCCCAGATGCCCTGCCCCACGGTCTTGGCAATGCCTGCGTTCACGGCTGTGAGCTTGTCACGCATGCGGCTGGCCTCGGCAGCGGGCAGTTCGTTGACCTGCATGCCCTTGGTCTTGATATCTGCCAGGGCCTTGGCAGCTTCTTCCCGCGTGTCCTTACGTTCGAATTCGCGGCTCTTGATGGCTGCATCCTGCAGCACTTTTTTTTCGGCAGGGCTCAGGGTATCCCACCACTTCTTGCTGACGGTAACGATCCAGGGGCTGTAAACATGGTTGGACACCGTCAGGTACTTCTGCACCTCGTAGAACTTGCTCGACAGCACGGTGTTGAAAGGATTTTCCTGCCCGTCCACAGCACGGGTTTCCAGCGCGGTGAACAGCTCGGAGAACGGCAGCGGCACGGCATTGGCGCCCAGTGCCTTGAAGCTGTCAAGGAAGACATTGTTCTGCATCACGCGCAGCTTCACGTCAGCCAGGTCCTCAAGCCTGGCGATCGGGCGCTTGTTGTTGGTCAGGTTGCGAAAGCCATTTTCCCAATAGACCAGCCCCACCATGCCCTTGGGCTCCAGCGTGGCCTTGACCTTTTCACCCACAGGGCCGTCGAGCACGGCATCGGCTTCCTTGGTGTTGCTGAACAGGAAAGGGGTATCCCAGACCGCCATCTCGGGCGACAGGCCCACCAGCGTGGCCGTGGAGCCAACCATCATTTCCTGGGCTCCGCCGATCAGCGCCTGCTGCATCTGTGTGTCTGAGCCCAGAGCGGCATTGCCGATGGCTCGCACCTTCATCTTGCCGCCCGTGGCTTTCTCCACCTCCTTGGCGAAAAAGCGCGCGGCACGGCCCTGGTTGGAGTCATCAACCAGGCCATAGCCGAAACGCACGATGCGCGGCTTGAAATCCTGGGCCAATGCCTGGCCTGTGGCAGCCAGCGTGGTGACGGCAGCCATCAGGCTGGCCAGAGCAAAGGGAATACGCATGATCGTCTCCTGGAGTTGTGGGTTGAACTGGAAAGGGATTGGTGGAGTCAGTGCATCCAGCGCAGAGGCGCCAGGATGATTTGCGGGAACAGCACGAAAAGCACGGCCAGCAGCACGTAAACCGTAAGGAACGGGTTCGTTCCCTTGATCACGGTTTCCATGCGCAGCCTGCCCACGCCGGCAACTACGTTCTGCACAGTGCCCACTGGCGGTGTGATCAGGCCGATACAGCCCACGTAGATGAACATGAAGCCGAAGTAGACCGGATCGATGCCTGCCTTGGCGGCCAGCGGCGCACAGACGGGGCCGAAAATCAGAATGGTGGGCGTCAGATCCATGGCAGTGCCCACCACCAGCAGGAAGACCATCATCAGCGCCATGAACAGCATCGGGCTGCCCAGCAGGCCCGAGAAGCTGTCAGCCAGCATGGTGGGCAGGTCAGCCAGGGTGATCATGTAGGCCGTCACCGTGGCAGCGCCACACAGGAACATGACTACCGCCGTGGTCTTGGCCGCTGCCAGAAAGACAGCGTACAGACGGCTCCAGTTCATCTCGCGGTAAATCACCATGGAGACGAACAGCGCATAGACAGCGGCCACGACAGCCGCCTCGGTCGGTGTGAAAACACCGCCCTTGAGGCCGCCCAGGATGATGACGGGCATCATCATGGCCCAGAAGCTCTTGGCAAGTGCTTTCAGGCGCGTGCCCCATGCCATGCGCTCGCCGCGCTGCAGATCGTATTTGCGCGCGATGGACCACCATGCAAAGATCAGGAACACCCCCATGATCAGGCCCGGCACCACGCCTGACAGGAACAGCTTGCTGATGGAAGTATTGGTCGTCACGCCATAGATCACGAAAGGCATGGACGGCGGAATGATGGGCGCAATGATGCCGCCCGAGGCCAGCAGCCCGGCGCTGTAGCTGTCGGGGTACTTCTGGTCGCGCATCATCGGCAGCAAGATGGTCGCCAACGCGGCGGTGTCGGCAATGGCCGAGCCGCTCATCGAGGCCAGCAGCACGGCAGCGCCGATGGCGACGTATCCCAGGCCGCCACGGATGTGGCCGACATAGGCGCGCGCCAGATCGATGATGCGCCGGGACAGGCCCCCCGCGTTCATCAGCTCGCCGGCCAGAATGAAAAAGGGCACGGCCAGCAGCGGAAAGTTGTCAAAGCCTGCCTGCAGGTTCTGCGCGAGCAGCTGCGCATCGAAAAAGTCCAGATGCCACATCAGCGCCACGCCGGTCAGCACCAGTGCCTGGGCAATGGGCATGCCTATCACCATGCCACCGATGAGCACCGCCAGAAAAATAAGGGTCACAACCATGATATGCGCTCCTTATTCCACCGTGGACTCGGCCAGAGGCTCGGCGGCTGCGCCACGGCGCAGATCGCGCAGCACCACTGCCAGCAGGCCGACGGCCAGCAACAGGGTCGCGCCTGCGCCCAGTGCCAGCGGGTAGCCCAGCACCGTGCTGTAGCTGTTCAGGCCGGCTTGCACCTGTGCCCATGAGCCCCACACAAGCAGCCCCATGCAGAGCAAAACCAGCAGCTGCGAGAGCCAGAACAGCGCCTTGCGTGCGCCAGGACCCACACGCGATGTCACCAGGTCAAAGCCCAGGTGGCTGCCCTCGAAGGCAGCAACGATGGCGCCTATGGCGACCAGCCAGACAAAAAGCAGGCGCGAGATTTCCTCGTAAGAAACGATGCTGGTATGGAACACATAGCGCAGCACCACGTTGATGAAGACGGCAATGACCATGCCGGCCAATGCCAGCACCATCAACGCTTCGGCAATGCGCTGCAGGCGTGGCTTGTGCCGGACTGCGGAGGATTCGGATGACATGGGCTTGTCTCCTGGTTTTATGGGGTCTGGGACAGAGGGGAAAGCGATTGGACGGGCTGCAGCCATGCCTGGGCCTGCTGCACAATTTCGGCCAGGGCCAGCGTGGCATCGAGTGAAAGTACGGCGCATTCCCCATCTGGGCGCTCCAGCGTCGCGAACTGGTTGGCCACCAGCTCGGGGGAAAAGAAATGGCCGGCGCGCTCCTGCACGCGTTGCAGTGCTGTCTCGTAGTCCAGATCGAGAAAGACAAAACCCACGCCGCCTGCCGGTGCGGCCTGGCGCAGCCGGTTGCGGTATTTGCGCTTGAGCGCCGAGCATGTCAGCACCACGCCCTGGTGCGGGGATGCTGTCCCGAGGAGGTGTGCCAGCGTGTCCAGCCAGCCGCTGCGATCCTCGTCGGTCAGAGGAATGCCTGCCTGCATCTTGCGGATGCTGGCCTCGGCGTGGTGGGCATCGCCCTCATGCAGGGTCCAGCCCAGGGCGTCGGCCAATGCCTGGCCTACGCTGGACTTGCCGCAGCCGGAGACGCCCATGACGACCAGGGCCTGTGTCCGTATTTTCGGCTCAATGATTGGGATAGCGCTATCCATAATGGTTCAAAAATTGGCAGGCTGGCCGCCCGCCTTGTCATTCGGTGCTTTCAAAGGCCATGTCCGGGTTTACACGCAGGAGTGGCGACCTTGAAATTGCTTGGATAGCGCTATCATAAACCTTGAAGCTACCGTCACTGACCTAGGACAATCCCTTGGACACTCCCCCCCTGCTCTCTCCTGCCGAGTTTCCCATTGCCACGCCAGGCCGGCCCCGCTCCCCACGGGCCAGCGGCCGCGTCACGCTCAGCGATGTGGCCCATGCTGCAGGCGTCAGCCCCATGACGGTTTCGCGCGCATTGCGCGGGGAGCGCCGTGTCGACCCTGCCCTGGTGGAAAAAATCCGTGCTGCAGCGGCACAGATGGGCTATGTGCCAGACCCTGCAGCGCGTGCACTGGCATCGCAAAAGAGCAGCCAGGTACTGGTCCTGGTACCTATGCTGTCCAACACCCTGTTCGTGGACCTGATCGAGGCTGTGCACAAGGTTCTGTTTGCTGCAGGCTACCACGCGCTGATTGGTGTGACCCACTACGACAGGGCCGAGGAAGAACAGCTGCTGCGCACCTACCTTCCCATGCGTCCGGCGGGGCTGCTTCTCACCGGCTTCGACCGAAGCCCTGAAGCACGTGCCCTGGTGCAAGCCAGCAAGGTGCCCTGCGTGCATCTGATGGAGCTGGGCACCACCGCAGGCGCTCCCAGCGTGGGTTTTTCACAGGCCGATGCAGGCGCTGCCATGACGCGGCACCTGCTGGAGCGCGGCCACAGGCGCATCGCTTTTTGCGCGGGCCAGCTGGATGCGCGCGTGATGCAGCGTGCAGCCGGCTACCGCCAGGCATTGCAGGCAGCAGGCCTGCATGCGCCCGAGCTGGAGCTGCTCTGGCCCCGACCCACGTCGATGGCGCTGGGCGCCGAGCTGCTGGATGCGGCGCTGCGCCTGAGCCCCGCTGCTGACGCGCTGTTTTTCTGCAACGACGACATCGCACAGGGCGCACTGCTGGAATGCCTGCGCCGGGGGGTACAAGTGCCGCAGCAGATCGCCATCGCAGGCTTCAATGACCTGCCGGGCAGCGATCAGATGGTGCCGCCGCTCACCACCATCCGCACTCCGCGCGGCCACATAGGCACCGAGGGCGCACGCATGCTGCTGCAGCTGATGCGTGGCGAGAGCGTGGACATGCCCCATGTGGATCTGGGTTATGAACTGGTGGTGCGGCAAAGCAGTTGAATGCTGCGCACAAAAAGCAAAACGCCAGGCCTGTGAAGGCCTGGCGCAGGCGGCAAGGGGCAGCGTCTGCCCCGTGAATCAGTGCGGCAGCAGCCGGCGGATGGTGCTGGCCAAGTCTTCAGCCACGAACTTGGCCACGTAGCCGTCGGCACCCACGCTGCGCACATGGTCCTCGTTGGCAGAGCCGGACAGGGAAGAATGGATGACCACAGGAATGGAGTTGAATCGCGCATCCTGCTTGATGTTGCGGGTCAGCGTGAAGCCATCCATCTCCGGCATTTCCAGGTCGGTCAGCACCATGGCCACCTTGTCGGAGACGGCCAGGCCTTCGGCCTCTGCAGTCTTGGCGATGACATTCAGGCGGTCCCAGGCTTCCTTGCCAGACTTGAGCATCTCGTAAGGCGCCTGCAGCACCTTGAGTTCCTGCTCGATCAGCGAACGGGCGACAAAAGAGTCGTCTGCAGCCAGCACAATGGTGCCAGGCTTGAGCTTGAGCTTGGCTCCGACCTTCTCGGGAGTCACTTCCGGACCTTCAGAAGGCGACACCATCTTGAGGATGGCTTCCACATCCAGCACCTGTGCCAGCCGGGACTCATCGGTATTGCCATCCAGGCGGGCAATGCTGGTCACCAGCTTGCCTGTTGTTCCGCTGGTCTCGGCCGACAGCACCTGCTTCCAGTCCAGACGCACGATGTCTTCCACAGATTCCACTGCGAAGGCCTGGGTGGTTCGTGCGTACTCGGTCACCAGCATGATGTTCAGGCCGGTCTGAGGCGTGCAACCCACGATGGCGGGCAGATCCAGCACCGGAATCACCTGCCCGCGCAGGTTGACCACGCCCAGCGAGTGGGCCATGGTCCCTGCGATAGGGGTGATGTTGGGCATGGCCACGATCTCGCGGACCTTGAAGACATTGATGCCAAACAGTTCGGATTTGCCCAACGCTGCATCGTTGCCCAGCCGGAACAGCAGCAACTCGAATTTGTTGGTGCTCGTCAGGTTGGTGCGTTCGTCAATCTCTTTTTGCACAGCCTTGGAATTAAGATTCATGCTCCATCCTTTACGCGATACACGCTTTTACAAATTCTAGTGACGAAATACCGGGTGTGGGAATATTTTTTCACGCACTGCCCAGAAACAGACACCGCCGCCTTCCACACGCCTGCCAAAGCCATGTGGTAGACGGCGGTGCTCACCCGGCGCCGCAGCCCGGCAGGATCACTCGAATTCCAGGATCACGTCATCCACCGCCAGCGAAGCGCCCTTGCCGGCACTGATCTTGCTGACCACGCCGTCCTGCGCAGCAAACAGGATATTTTCCATCTTCATGGCCTCGATGACGGCCAGTTTCTCACCGGCCTGAACCTTCTGGCCAGGCTGCACTGCCACATCCACCAGCAGGCCTGGCATGGGCGACAGGAGGAATTTGGACAGGTCCGGCGGTGCCTTGTAGGGCATGAGCCGGTGCAGCTCACCGCCGCGAGGCGACAGCACCAGGGCGTCGATCTGCGTGCCGTTGTGGATGACACGCAGTGCCAGCGGGTTCTTGGCCGTGCCGCGCTCGACCTGTGCAGTGAAGGGCTTGCCATTGCAGATGCCCTGCACGCAAAGTGCGCGCATGGGAGTCTCGCTGCGCAAGGCATAGGGTTTGCCGTCCACGGTTACAGTGCTGGCACGGCTTTCGGCGTCGAAGTCCGAAACCTGCACCACACGGTACTGGTGCCTGCCGTCCGAGCCCAGTACCACCACGCAGTAGTTGGTCGAAACCTTGAGCTCATGGCCACGCATCTGACCGCTGATGGTCGCCGCACGCGCGCGGTAGCGCCGGTTCATGTGGCCGGCCAGCGCGACCAGAAAATCGGGGTCGCCATGGGGCACATCTTCGGCATGGAAGCCATTGGCATAGTGCTCGGCAATGAAGCCGGTGTTGAACTCGCCGCTCTTGAACCGGGGATGTGCCAGCAGCGCAGCCTGGAACGGAATGTTGGAGCTGATGCCCCGGATCACGAAAGCGTTGAGCGCCTCGCGCATCTTGGCGATGGCATCGTTGCGGTCATTGCCATGCACGATGAGCTTGGCAATCATCGAGTCGTAGAACATCGGGATCTCGCCGCCTTCGTACACGCCCGTGTCCACACGCACGCCATGCAGATGTTCCGTGTCGGCCTGCCACATGGTCTGCACGGGTGGCGAAAAACGCACCAGGCGGCCTGTGGAAGGCAGGAAGTTGCGGAACGGGTCCTCGGCGTTGATGCGGCACTCGATGGCCCATCCGTCGCGCCTGACGTCCTCCTGGGCAATCGCCAGTTTCTCGCCGGCAGCGACACGGATCATCTGTTCGACCAGATCCAGGCCCGTGATGCATTCGGTCACGGGATGCTCAACCTGCAGACGGGTGTTCATCTCCAGGAAGTAGAAATCCTGGTCCTTGCCCACCACGAACTCCACCGTGCCGGCGCTCTGGTAGCCGACAGCCTTGGCCAGCGCCACGGCCTGCTCGCCCATGGCACGGCGCGTGGCATCGCTGATGAAGGGCGATGGCGCTTCTTCGATGACTTTCTGGTGCCGGCGCTGGATGGAGCATTCGCGCTCGTTCAGGTAGATCACATTGCCATGGCCATCGCCCAGCACCTGAATCTCGATGTGGCGCGGCTCCTGCACGAATTTTTCGATGAAGATGCGGTCGTCGCCGAAACTGTTGCGCGCTTCGTTCTGGCAGCTGGCAAAACCCTCGAAAGCCTCTTTGTCGTTGTAGGCCACCCGAAGGCCCTTGCCGCCACCGCCGGCGCTGGCCTTGATCATCACGGGATAGCCGATGCCTCTGGCAATCTCGACGGCAGCCTCGGGACCCGAGATGGGGTCGTTGTAGCCTGGAATAGTGCTCACGCCTGCCTGATCGGCCAGCTTCTTGGAGGCGATTTTGTCCCCCATGGCCGCGATAGCCGCATGCTTGGGGCCGATGAAAACGATGCCCTCCTCCTCGACACGCCTGGCGAAAGCCTCGTTTTCCGAGAGGAAGCCGTAGCCTGGATGCACCGCCTCGGCGCCCGTCTGCCTGCAGGCAGCAATGATGCGGTCCGCCTGCAGGTAGGACTCCCGGCTGGGCGCTGCGCCGATATGCACGGCTTCGTCGGCCAGCTTGACATGCCGCGCTTCGCGGTCGGCATCGGAATACACAGCCACAGTCTGGATGCCCATCTTGCGGGCGGTGGCAATGACGCGGCAGGCAATCTCGCCGCGGTTGGCAATCAGGATCTTCTTGAACATCTTCGCAGCCTGTTTTTCTGGATTCGATCTTGGGTATCCGGGCCGGGTCACAGCGGGATGTTTCCGTGCTTGCGCCACGGATTTTCCAGTTGCTTGTTCTTGAGCATCTGCAGCGATCGGCAGATGCGCTTGCGTGTCTCGTGAGGCTGTATCACGTCGTCGATGAAGCCGCGCGCACCTGCGACAAAGGGGTTGGCAAAGCGGGCCTTGTACTCGGCCTCGCGCGCTGCGAGCTTGGCAGGATCGTTCTTGTCCTCCCGGAAAATGATCTCCACCGCTCCCTTGGCGCCCATCACGGCGATCTCGGCATGGGGCCAGGCCAGGTTGACATCGCCGCGCAGGTGCTTGGACGCCATCACGTCATAAGCGCCGCCATAAGCCTTGCGCGTGATGACGGTGATCTTGGGTACGGTGGCTTCGGCATAGGCATACAGCAGCTTGGCGCCGTGCTTGATGATCCCGCCGTATTCCTGGCTGGTACCCGGCATGAAGCCAGGCACGTCCACGAAGGTGACCACAGGAATGTTGAAGGCATCGCAAAAGCGCACAAAGCGCGCGGCCTTGATGGAGCTCTTGATATCCAGGCAGCCTGCCAGTACCAGGGGCTGGTTGGCCACAATGCCCACGGTTTGCCCATCCATGCGCGCAAAGCCCGTGATGATGTTTCTGGCGTAGTCGGGCTGCAGCTCGAAGAAGTCGCCATCGTCCACGGTCTTGAGGATCAGCTCCTTCATGTCGTAAGGCTTGTTGGCGTTATCGGGCACCAGGGTGTCCAGCGACTTGTCGGCGCGGTCCACCGGGTCCGAGGTGTAGCGCACAGGCGCTTTTTCCCGGTTGTTCAGTGGCAGATAGTTGTACAGCCGCCGCAGCATCATCAGCGCCTCGACGTCGTTGTCGAAGGCCATGTCAGCCACGCCGCTGCGCGTGGTGTGGGTGATGGCCCCCCCCAGTTCCTCGGCGGTGACCTCCTCGTGGGTCACGGTCTTGACCACCTCGGGGCCGGTCACGAACATGTAGCTACTGTCCTTGACCATGAAGATGAAGTCCGTCATGGCCGGCGAGTACACGGCGCCGCCTGCGCAGGGCCCCATGATCATGGAAATCTGCGGTACCACGCCACTGGCCAGCACATTTTTCTGGAACACATCGGCATACCCGCCCAGAGAGGCAACGCCTTCCTGAATGCGGGCGCCGCCAGAGTCATTGAGGCCGATCACCGGCGCGCCGACCTTCATGGCCTGGTCCATGATCTTGCAGATTTTCTCCGCGTGCGTCTCCGACAGCGCGCCGCCAAAAACCGTGAAGTCCTGGCTGAAGACGAAGACCAGGCGGCCATTGATCATGCCGTAGCCCGTCACAACGCCGTCGCCAGGGATCTTGGTGTCCTCCATGCCGAAGTCGGTGCAGCGGTGCTCGACAAACATGTCCCACTCCTCGAACGTGCCGTCGTCCAGCAACAGTTCGATGCGCTCGCGTGCCGTGAGCTTGCCCTTTTTGTGCTGCGCATCAATGCGCTTTTGGCCACCACCCAGGCGTGCCTGTTCACGCTTGGTCTCCAGTTGATCCAGGATGTCTTGCATGCTGCGATTCCTCTCACGTCTAACGGAATGGGTTTGTTTCTGCGATCAATGCTGTGCTGGCGCAGGCGTCGCCTGTGCCAGCAGCAAATGTCTGGCCGCCGTGCTGGCGGCGATGCGCCCCGTGGCCACGTCGGCCTGCAACTGGGGCAATAGTGCCCGCACCTGCGGGTGCTGGCGGAAAGCCTGCTTGAGACCCGAGTCGATGCGTTCCCACATCCAGGACAAGGCCTGGCGCTCACGGCGCAGCGCCAGGCGTCCGTTGGCCTGCTGCAAACGGCGGAACTCCTGTACTGCGCTCCAGAAGCCGTCCACGCCTTCCTGCTTGAGCGCACTGATGGTGATCACCTTGGGCTGCCACAGGCTCTCGTCATGGTGGGCATGTTCGGGATTGCCATGCATGGCCAGCAGCCGAAGGCTGGACGTAATCTGGGCCTGCGCCCGCATGGCGGCATGGGGGTCGATGTCGGCTTTGTTGATGACCACCAGGTCGGCCAGCTCCATCACACCCTTCTTGATGGCCTGCAGGTCGTCGCCGGCGTTGGGCAGCTGCAGCACACAGAACATGTCGCTCATGCCTTGCACGGCGATCTCGCTCTGGCCGACGCCCACGGTCTCGACGATGACCACATCGTAGCCCGCTGCTTCGCAGACCAGCATGGCCTCACGGGTTTTCTCGGCAACGCCACCCAGCGTGCCGCTGCTGGGACTTGGACGGATATAGGCATCGGGGTGAACCGACAACTGCTCCATGCGTGTCTTGTCGCCAAGAATGGAGCCTCCCGAAACTGTGGATGAGGGATCGATGGCCAGCACCGCCACCTTGAGGCCGCGCGCTATCAGGAACAGGCCCAGCGTCTCGATGAAGGTGCTCTTGCCCACACCGGGCACGCCGCTGATGCCCAGCCGGAAGGAGCGGCCCGTATGTGGCAGCAGCGCGGTGAGCAGCCCATCGGCAGCGGCCCGGTGATCGGCGCGTGTGGATTCCAGGAGGGTGATGGCCTTGGCCATGGCCCGGCGCCGAACGGCGGGCTGGCCGTTCAGGATGCCGTCTTGCATTTGCTCGGGAGTCACGTGCGTCAACTCGGCGGGTTGGCCGGCTCAGAGACCGTTGGCCCGGCGGATCTGCTCCAGCACATCCTTGGCACTGGCTGGAATGGGCGTGCCAGGGCCATAGACCCCCTTGACGCCGGCGTTGTAGAGGAAGTCGTAATCCTGCGCAGGAATCACGCCGCCCACAAAGACGATGATATCGTCGGCCCCCTGCTGACGCAGCTCCTCGATGATGGCGGGCACCAGGGTCTTGTGGCCGGCCGCCAGAGTGGATACGCCCACGGCATGCACATCGTTTTCGATGGCCTGGCGAGCACACTCTTCAGGCGTCTGGAACAGCGGCCCCATGTCCACGTCGAAGCCCAGGTCGGCAAAAGCCGTGGCCACCACCTTGGCGCCGCGGTCATGGCCATCCTGGCCCAGCTTGGCGATCATCACGCGGGGACGGCGGCCCAGTTCTTCGGCCGATGCACTGATCTCTCCCTTGAGCTTTTCCCAGCCTTCGGCCGAGTCGTAGGCTGCGGCATACACGCCAGTCACCTTCTGCGTATCGGCGCGATGGCGGCCAAAGACCTTCTCAAGTGCGTCAGAGACCTCCCCTACGGTGGCGCGCAGGCGGATGGCCTGGATCGACAGATCCAGCAGATTGCCCTCACCGCTTTCGGCCGCCTGGGTCAGGGCATGCAACGCGGCCTCGACCTTGGAGGCGTCGCGGCTGGCCTTGAGTGCATTGAGACGGGCAATCTGGCTTTCGCGCACCTTGACGTTGTCCACTTCCAGGATATCCACCGGATCTTCCTTGGCCAGCTTGTACTTGTTGACACCGACGATGACATCCTTGCCAGAGTCGATGCGCGCCTGCTTCTCGGCTGCCGCAGCTTCGATCTTGAGCTTGGCCCAGCCCGAATCCACCGCAGCCGTCATGCCGCCCATGGCCTCGACCTCCTCGATGATCTTCCAGGCGGCATCGGCCATGTCCTGGGTCAGCTTCTCCATCATGTAGCTGCCAGCCCACGGATCGATCACATTGGTGATGTGGGTCTCTTCCTGGATGATGAGCTGGGTATTGCGCGCGATGCGTGCAGAAAACTCGGTGGGCAGCGCAATCGCCTCGTCAAAACTGTTGGTATGCAGACTCTGCGTTCCGCCAAAGACGGCTGCCATGGCCTCGATGGTGGTGCGCACCACATTGTTGTAGGGATCCTGCTCGGTCAGCGACCAGCCCGAGGTCTGGCAGTGCGTGCGCAGCATCAGGCTCTTGGCCTTCTTGGCGCCGAAGCCCTTCATGATGCGGCACCACAGCAGGCGGGCTGCGCGCATCTTGGCGATCTCCAGATAGAAGTTCATGCCGATGGCCCAGAAGAATGACAGCCGGCCGGCAAAATCATCCACGTCCATGCCCTTGGCCGTGGCTGTCTTCACATATTCCTTGCCATCCGCCAGCGTGAAAGCCAGCTCCAGTGCCTGATTGGCCCCGGCCTCCTGCATGTGGTAGCCCGATATCGAGATCGAGTTGAACTTGGGCATGTTCTTGCTCGTGTACTCGATGATGTCTCCGATGATGCGCATCGAAGGCTTGGGCGGGTAGATGTAGGTGTTGCGGACCATGAACTCCTTGAGGATGTCGTTCTGAATGGTCCCCGACAGCTGGTCCTGGGAAACGCCCTGCTCCTCGGCCGCCACCACATAGCCTGCCAGCACAGGAAGGACGGCACCGTTCATGGTCATGGACACGCTGATCTTGTCCAGCGGAATCTGATCGAACAGCACCTTCATGTCCTCGACCGAATCGATGGCCACACCGGCCTTGCCCACATCGCCCGTGACACGAGGATGGTCGCTGTCATAGCCACGGTGCGTCGCCAGATCGAACGCCACCGAAACGCCCTGCCCGCCCGCAGCCAGCGCCTTGCGGTAGAAGGCATTCGATTCCTCTGCCGTGGAAAAGCCGGCGTACTGGCGGATAGTCCAGGGACGGCCAGCATACATGGTGGCTTGCGGCCCCCGGATATAGGGCTCAAAACCCGGCAGGCTATCGGTGTGCGGCAGACCAGCGATGTCAGCGGCGGTGTACAGCGGCTTGACCTCAATGCCATCAGGCGTGGTCCAGTTCAGCGCCTGGATGTCACCGCCAGGAGCGGCTTTCGCCGCCGCCTGGTTCCATTTTTGCAGGTCGGCGGGGGCAAATTCCTGAACGCTCTGCGCTGTCGGTTGGTCTTGTCTCATGTTCTCAAGCTCGTGAATGGCAGGTGCTCTCCGTTGCCGGTCCACGCTGTTCATGGAGCCAACACTGCTGTCGTCTGTGGGGTCCGGCTCGGGAGTTGATGCAGTTTACATCATTCATAATTATTCATTCAAAATATCTTTGCCCGTACAATGTAAGCCTCATGTCACCCAACACCCTTACCCCCCGCGCGCTCTACGAACAGGTTGCAGAGAAATTGCGCCAGCGAATCTTTCTGCACGAGCTGGCCCCTGGTGACTGGATCGACGAGCTCAAGATCGCCGAGGAATACGGCATCAGCCGCACGCCGCTGCGCGAGGCTCTGAAAGTGCTGGCGGCAGAGGGCCTGGTCACGATGAAGGTCCGCAGAGGAGCCTACGTGACCGAGGTTTCCTCCAAGGACATCGCTGATGTCTATCACCTGCTGAGCCTGCTCGAGTCGGATGCAGTCCAGGTCGTCGCCGAGTCGGCCAGCGATGCGCAAATGGCCGCCCTTCGCCAGACACATGAAAGCCTCAAGGCACAGACACAGGACGCTGAGCGTTTTTTTGAGCTCAACGAGAGCTTTCACATGCAGTTGTTGCAGATCGCCGACAACCGCTGGCGCAACCAGCTGGTGGCTGACCTGCGCAAAGTCATGAAGCTCAATCGCCACAAGTCCCTGTTCAAGCAGGGACGCATCGAGGACTCGCTGGCCGAACACGAAGCCGTCATGCAATGTCTGATGCACCGGGATGGTCCTGCTGCAGCACAGGCCATGCGGCGGCATTTCAAGAATGGCCTGGCAGCCGCATCGTGACAGACAGATCAGGATCACGCGCTGCCAGCGCCTTGCGCCATGGTGCTTGCACGTCCCCACTGTTTTCTGATTGATGGATATTTGATTGTTTTAGTGTTTTTTATAAATTCATGTAAGTTACATTAAAATGCCTGACAGCCATCACAGTGGCCAGGCAAGTCACGTGCACTCCTGTTCAACAAGTGGCTGCACTGATCTGCTGCACACGGAAAATCGAGACAGCCTGCTCCAATATCCGTGCCTGGCGTTCAAGGCTGGCCGCTGCGGCTGCCGACTCTTCGACCAATGCCGCATTTTGCTGAGTGACTTCGTCCATTTGTGATACAGCTTGATTGATCTGTGCAAGCCCGCCGCTTTGCTCGGTACTGGATGCAGAGATGGCTGTGATCAGACTGACGACCTCTCTGACTTGCTCATCAATCGCATCCATGGCTTTACCAGCTTCCTTCACTTCATCACTGCCTGCCTCTACGTTTTGCACGGAAGCCGCAATCAGCGCCTTGATTTCCCGAGCTGCGACGGCGCTGCGCTGAGCCAGTGCACGAACTTCACCCGCCACAACGGCAAATCCCCTCCCCTGCCCGCCCGCACGAGCCGCTTCCACGGCAGCGTTCAGAGCAAGAATATTGGTCTGAAAGGCAATGCTATCGATCAATCCCGTGATCTCAGCAATCTTGCTGCTGCTGGCCGATATCTCCCCCATGGTGCGGATGACTTTGGCAACCGCATTGCCGCCTGCATGGGCCGCGTCCTTGGCACGCCCGGCCAGTGCGCTCGCCTGTACGGCATGGTGCGAACTCTGGCGGACGCTGCTGTTCAACTGCTCCATGGAAGAAGCCGTTTCCTGCAGGCTTGACGCCTGGTGCTCGGTCCTGCAGCTGAGATCCAGATTGCCTGCCGCAATCTGACTGGAGGCGGTGGTCACAGACTCAACACCACGCCGGACTTCGTCAACAATCTTCTCAAGCGCCGACCGCATTGCTGCCATGGATCGCAGCAAGTCCCCCATTTCGTCGCGCGCTGTGCTGCTGATATTGCGCGACAGGTCCCCATTCTCGATGTGGCGCGCAAAATTCACGGCTATCTGCAACGGTGAGGTAATGGAGCGCGTGACTACATAGGCAAGCCAGGCCGCCAGGAGTGCAGTGCCTGCAAGCACGCCAAATATGATCCATCGGGACTGCTGCAAGGTCCGGCCAGAGTCGGCGTAGACCGATTCGGCCGCATTCAGCTGAAGATCGACCAGTTGAGCAATCTTGATGCTGATCGGATCGACCGTTGCATACAGGGGTCCATCAAACTCGTTCAGTTGCCCCACCTGCTTGCCGTCGATCCGCCCGAGCCTGACCAGCAGCCTTGCCACGTCCTGGTTCGCTGCCGGAAACAGTGCCTGGACTTCCTTTGCCAAGGCGGCCTCCTCAGCAGTCATCGACGTAGCCATGAAGCCCTTCCAGGACGCATCGATGATGGGCAGCGTACTGGATATGCTATCCGCAGCCTGCCTGGCAGAGATCAGGCCGGCATTAGCCTTGTTGACGGCATCAATCACATCGACCGCGTAGGCATCGGCGATACGTTTGAGCTGCTTGAGCGGCACAACCCTGTCCTGATACAGCACCTGAGTTCCAGTGAAGACATTGTTCAGTGCATGTACACCAACGTACCCCACCACCGCCTGACACATGAGCAGCATGGCGAACACCGCGCCAAGCCTCCAGCCGATACGCATATCTTTGATTACTTGCATGATTTCGGTTGTTTTGATTTTTAATTGATTTCACCAACATTAAATCAATAACCGATAGTTTACAGCTATTTTAAAAATCATGCATGCCAACCATCACCCAACCACTGCTCCGTTGCAGACTGCTCACACTTTACAGAAGCATTCATTCATTTTTACATTATGAAATCATGTAAGTTACATAAAAAAATCCGCAACACGCGGATCTTGTCTATCTATCAGGCGAAAACGTCTACAGAAGCTCCCAAGCCCGGCGTCTTGCTGCCTTGGCCTGGCTCCCTGGCCTGCTTGGCTTGCTGCTGTTCACGCTGTTTGTCCAGCTGCGCCTGCTGTTTTTCTCTCTGCAGAGCCTCGATCTGCTGCTGCACCATTGCGATCTGGGCTTGCAAAAGCTTGGCTTTTTGCTGCTTAGCCTTGGCGTCAAGGTCTTCCGAAGGCACTTCCTTGAGCGCCTGCTGCAGGTCACGCAGCTTGCGTTGAAGGGCAGCAATGTCGTTGCCACCGCCGCCAGACTGCGCGGCGCTGGAAAATGAAGTCGATGAGGTGGAGGAAACTTGCATGAATAGTCCATCGGCAAAAACAACGCGAACTGTAGCCCAGGGAGCCGGTACGCCACAGCGGTGGCAGGCGGAAAACAACCCAGGCCCCCTTTCAGGGAATACCATTGGCTCCGTGCAGCATAAAACCTGGCCGCTCGCAAAGCTTTCGATAATAAGCGCGCACGGCAGGCAAGTCGGCATGCTCCATCGGGGTCGCAGTCCAGCGGTGCACAGACAGGCCGAGGACCACGTCTGCCAGGCTGAAACTTGCACCAGCGGCATAGCCTCCTGCAGACAACAACTGTGCCTCCAGTATCTCCATGTGGCGATTCCAGCGGTTCACGCTTGCCGCCAACTGTGCGGCATCCTGATGCTCGCTGCTGTTGCGTACCAAACCCATGAAGGCATAACGCCATGCGTTGTTCAGTTCGGTCGCTTGCCAATCCATCCATTGCTCGACATGCGCCCTGGTTCGCGGTTCGGCAGGCAGCAGGTCCAGGCGTTGCTGCCGCGCCGCAAGATAGCGGCAGATGCTGTTGGACTCCCACAACACAAAATCCCCATCAACCAGCACCGGCACCATGGCGTTCGGGTTGAGCGCCATGAACTGTGCCTCATGCGTCGAGCGGTGACCCGATCCCCACTCCTCCTGCTGATAGGGCAAGCCCAGCTCTGCGCAGAGCCACAAGACTTTTCGTACGTTGATGGAGGAGGACTTGCCCAATATTTTTATCATCTCTAAGTGATCGCAATTTGGAAATATGGCAGGCTTTGATGCTTTGCGATTTTGCGTCCGCATCGACCTGCCTTTTTCTTCAAAAATACCTGATTACTCCCCCCTCATACCGGAAACCCGAGGATTCATGCGTGGAGGCCCCTGGCGAAGCCATAGAAATGCAAGCCGGCATGCTGCTGCCCTTGCACCCTCCTGCATTTCAATTTGATGCGGATATCAGTGCTGCAAGCGGGTGGGATGGGGCAGCACGCCCCTCTCCCAGTCAGTCAGGCGGGCAATGTGAGTCAGACTGCGTTGACTGGCACATGCCCGCCAGACCAGTGCTTATGCAAGGCCCTTCAAATCATGCCAGGCCCTTTGCGCATAACGCTGCAGGCCGGTTTGCTCAAAGCGCCATAAATGCAGCCACTCGTTGTCAATCAGCTGCCGCACAGTGGCATGCCTGGCCACAATGCTGTCAATCGCTTCTCTTGGGGCATCTATCACCACGGTGAGACGCAATGGCTCATGCCTGCACTGAGCCCCGTCGTGCACGGACTGCTGTGACAAGCCAATGCGCAGGTCGCCGCCATTGCCCTCAAATACTCCCAGGTTGCCTCCCACTACGTTGTGCAGCAACTTGTTGCCACTGCCAAAACGCTCAGGCTCACAGGTGGATGCGTGGTACTGCCAGTTGATCCAATGTGTGACCAGCATGGGCGCTGTCATCAGCAGCTCCAGCACACTGCCATCGGCATCACAGCTGGCGTCGTAGTCGTGCAAAAAAGTGCGTCCGCCAAGGTTCAGGGCCTGAGTTCTGGCGCGTGGCGCAATGATGAACGAGGCATTGCCAGCCAGACCCCACTCGGGACGGGTCTGAGCGCCATCATTGGCACGGCGCCGATAGGCCTTGAACAAGGCATCTGCTCCTGCTTGCGCATCAAGGCCCAGACCTGGCGCTCGCTCACGCCTGACCTGGTCGCTCGCACGGCACAGCGCAGCATGGAGCAAAGCCCAGACGCCCCGGACCGCTTCGGGCAGAGGTGCGGCATCCAAAACCTCGACCTCGTCGGTCGTGGTGTTGTGCAGCGCAGGCACGAATACCGTGTCCTGAGGAATCAGCACGCCCCTGGCTTGGAGACCGGCGCGCACGCCGGGTTCGTTGAGCAAGCCGGCCAGCACGCGTGCATTCACCTCGCCGGTTTGCCCGCCACAAGCGCCGCAATCCAGGGATGCGGCATGCGCATTATTCGTACTGTGGCTGCCATGCCCCACCAGCAAAACCAGTGGCGCCAGTTGATTGACCAACCCCATGGCGTGCAGCACACGCCCTGCCAAGGCGACTTTGGCTTCTAAATCCAGGCCCATCAGGGCAGGAGTGCATGCGGGACGATACCGGGCGGGAATTCCCGCCAGATCATCGCGAGGACGCTCGCTGGTACCAGGTGCCAGCAAACGGCTCAGCTTGCCCAGGTAGCCAACGCCGGCTGTTTCCACAAAAGAGAAGGCGGCTGCAGGCCAGCGATTGGCGGTATGCCAGACCTCGCTGCGCGCAAAGCGATGCTGTCGCGCTCGCGCGATGGCGTCAGCGTCGGGGCTGGTGTCTTGCACATCGATGCTTGGCGCCAACAACCCAGGCAACTGCGGGCGGCGCGCCGCAGTTGCCAAGGGCGTGTAAGCAACAGGCAGGCCAAAGAAGCCGGCAAAGCCCACTGTTTGAACGGCAGGCCACGCAGCCTCCAACGCGCGACGCAGAACCTCGCTGCGTACATCAATACAAAACACGGCTTGCGCCTGGACTTGCGGCTGCACCGGCTGCGTCATTGCAATCGAGTGCCTGCCTGTCAACTGATGGGCCAAATCGCGCTGGTAGCCAGCCTCCAATGCCACCTGCCAGACCTCGTCGATCCAGAGGCTGGCCTTGGCATCGGCCAATCGAGTAGTGCACTGACGCCACTCGTTTTGCAATGCCTCAAAAGCCTGGTATGCCGCCCTGACACCCTTGCACTCGAGCAGCAGCGCTCCCCAAGCCAGGCGGATAGCCAGCAGATCGCGCAAGTGGGTATAGGCTGCATCGGGTGCTGTGCCGCCGAGCCTGGCCTGCCAGCCCAGATAGGCGCACCATGATGCCCAGCCGTTGATGGACAAGAGTACGGCCTCCAGATAGTCGGTCCATACCTCTGTTGGCAAACCCAGGCGTTGCATGACCCAGCTCTCGGCATCTTCGCGGTTGGCTGGCAACGCCCCCAGACATTGCTTCAGGTGCGGCAGCCCCATGAGCAAGCCAATGCCATGGTCATGCATCAGGGTTTCACGCCAAAAGGCATACAGGCCTTCGTTGCGTTGAGGCTGCCAATCGGCCTGATGCGCATCAAAGTAACTGGCACAGGTCTGGCTCACCTGGTGGGTCACACCCAGTCGCCAGGACAGACGTTTGTGGCGATCAGGGTCATCGTCCAGGACATCGATCAACAAAGGCAAACGCGGCAGAGCCAACGGACGGCCCAGCGCTTCGATGCACTGCCTGGAGGTCACAGCAGCCCCTGGCGGCAGCTTCTGCGCCATGGCCCAGTCCAGGTCTGCTGGGCTGATACGGCCGCTGAGCCATGCATGGCTCAGGTAAGACCGCGCGGGGAAAACCTGAATGCCCGCCAGCACTGCCATACGGGCAGCCACTTCACGTACAGAGCGGCCCACGCGCTGCCAGTGCGGATTGACGGCAATCGATCTATCCAACGGCCAGGCAGGTGCAATCATTTCGCAGGCCTGAGCACATGCAGCCGCCACCAGGGCATGTGTGCCTGCAGGCTCTATTACGGGGTTATTCATCATTGGCTCCTCAATCTTGTGCAGTCATCAGCGCGCAGGCAGGCCAGCCATCCTTTTGGATCGCAGTGCGCGGCGTCCATTGGGCAGGCCACAGACGCAAGGTGACCCGCGTATAAAACTCGTCCACATAAAAGCCCGCATAACTCCATCGGCGCAAGGAAGCCAGCCGCTGCGGCCAACGCTGCAGCGCCACCGTGGCGGCATACATCAGGCCCATGGCCAAAGCGACAAACCAGCCCGCCGAGTCATAAGGGGCATCTTGAAGGCCAAGGGGCAAACCGTGGGCCCAAGATGCGACAAGGGTCAGCCCTGCCAGCAGCACCACTCCGGCGCTCCAACCCGCAGCGCAGAGCCTTCCTGTGCGCGTGTTCACAGGCACCCACAGCAAGGGAGCCCAGGCCAAGGCAAGAACGGCGGTCCACCACAACGGCCAGCCAGATACCGACATGAAGCCATGCAGACCTGCCACCATTGCCAGAGCCAGGCCTGGGGCCATCCACAGGCTCCAGGCGGCAGGCATGGCCGGACTGCGCATTTGCTGCAGGCGGGTTTGCTGCACTGCACCTGATGCGGCCAGAAATGCATGTGCCTTGTAGAGCGAATGCCCTATCAGATGCAGGGCCGCAAGGGTGTAGAGGCCCAGGCCGCACTCCATGACCATGAAGCCCATCTGGGCCACGGTAGACCAGGCAAGCCGCACCTTGATGCTGATGCGCGTCATCATCACCATGCCCGCCAGCAATGCGGTGGCCACCCCCACCCCCACCAGCAGGCAGCGCGCCACGGGAGAAGCCTCGATCAAGGAAGACTGGCGGATCAACACCCATCCGCCCAGATTCACCACACCGGCATGCAATAGCGCCGACACGGGTGTGGGCGCTTCCATCACCTGGGTCAGCCAGCCATGCACGGGAAACAAAGCGGTTCGCAGCACAACCGCCAGCACCAGCAGCACTGCGCAAGCCTGCATGCCCACCGATGACACACCCTGGGCCGTGGTGTCTGCCATGTGTTGCGCCAGTTGCGACAGCGAGCCGCTGCCCACCTCATGCCATGCCAGCGCAGCTGCGCACACCAGCAGGCCATCAGCGATGCGATCAGCCAAGCGCTTCTTGTGAGCGGCCAGCAAGGCAAATGGACGATCACTGTAGAAACACAACAAATGCTGCAGCGCTCCACCCACCGCAGCCCAGGCAACAATCAACACAATCCAGTGATCCGCCAGCAACAGTATCTGCACACAGGCCAGCACCATGGCCAGGCTTGAGGCATACCGCTGTTGGCCCGCAACACCCTGCCGGTCACCTTGCAGGTAACGCCCCGAAAACGCAGCAATCACACCTGCCAAGCCTTGTACCAGCACTGAAAGCGCAGCGCTCAAGGCAGTCATGCCCAGCATGCCAGCCCAGGCTGGCTGCACGGAGCCAATGACCTGCAGCACAGACGCAGCGATTGATGCAGCCAGGCCCAGCCATACGGCGCCTTGCACCCTCCGCCAAGCCTGGTCTGCACTTGCCAGCTGGCTTTTGCGCACCCAGAGCGCAACCAGCAAGGCCAACACAGGCGCCACCAGTGCCAGGCACATCGCCATACCTGCCCATTGATCCATCACGTACTTCCTCCAAAACAATGCCGCCATGGTGGCAACAAGGCTTTGTTCTGTAAATTACATTGATGAGATCAAATTCATCTATTTAAAAGAACAAATGCAGCTTGAACAGCTCAATTTCCACCATCTGTTCTACTTCTGGCGCGTGGCCAAAATGGGGCATCTCACACACGCGGCGCAGACACTGCACGTCTCCCAGTCAGCCTTGTCAGCGCAGATCAAGCAACTTGAAGAGCGGCTGGGCGAGCCGTTGTTCGAACGCGAAAAGCGCCGCCTGCACCTCACCGAAACCGGACTGCTTGTACTGTCTTATGCTGAGAACATCTTCGGCTTGGGGCAAGAGATGCTGGGCAGACTGCAAGGCAGCAGCGAAGGCATGATCCGCCTGCGCGTGGGCAGTGTGGCAACACTGTCACGCAACTACCAGGAAAACTGGATTCGCCCGCTGCTATCCGACCCGGCTGTCACGCTGACACTGGAGTCAGGGTTGCTCCATCACCTGCTCGATCGCCTGCTGCAGCATCAGCTCGACGTCGTACTGGCCAACGAACCTGCGCCCAGCGATCCTCAAAAACCAATGCACTGCCGCTTTCTGGGCAGCCAAACCATCTCTCTGGTAGGGCCAGCCTCTCGGTGGCATGGACAAACCCTGGCCATACCGAACGAGCTCGATGGACTGGACCTTGCATTGCCTGGACCACGCCATGCACTGCGCACACAGTTTGATGCGCTATGCATGTCAGCGAATGTGAAACCTCGCATACGCGCCGAGGTGGACGATATGGCCATGCTCCGCCTGATAGCGCGCGACAGTGGCTGGCTCACTGTGGTTCCAGAGGTGGTCGTCCAAGACGAATTGAAGACAGGCTTGCTGGTAAAAGTGGGCCAATCTACCGAGCTCAAGGAAAATTTCTACGCTATCACAACGCCCCACCGTTACCGCGTAGAAAGACTCGAGCGCCTGCTGGCAGGCATTCCATAGTCATCGCCCGGGAATCTTCTGACGCCTTACGGCGAGCCAGACAAGATCTGCTCGCAAGAATGGAAATCTTCCAGCCCCTGTCTGGTCATATATACGTGGAAACACTGATGCTGTCGATTGCACGACAGCGTGCAATTCTGATTAGAATTCGCCATCGATAGCACACTAACCAGGAGAAGTCGATGACAGCAGATTACAAGTCGCTTCTGCAACAGAAGGCAGAGCTCGAGGCAAAGATTGCCGAGGCGCTGAAGACGGAAAAGAGCGGCGCAATTTCCCGGGCCCGTGAATTGGTGCAGCAGTATGGCCTGACCCAGGACGATATCTTTGGCCAGCCCAAGCGCAAGACCACGGTAGGCGAAGCCAAGTACCGCAATCCCGAAACCGGCGCCACCTGGACAGGCCGCGGCAAGCCCCCCAACTGGATCATTGGCCAGGATCGCGCAGCCTTCGAAATCTGATGCCGACAGGCTTTGCCCTCAGCCAAAAATCCGTGTGATTTTATGGCTGAGGGCATGTAGACCGTTCTGGCAGAGATCGTCGGAAAAACATCACCATCGATACCTATCCAGCTTTGCATGCAAACCGTTGCACTGGCAGGAATTACGCTCACAGCGGCTGGAGTGGTTTGAAACGGTCTGTGCCGTTTGACAGACAGGCTGCATCTTCTTCATCGACGCGAAGCATCTGGCCAGCCAGCTTATAGACTTTGCGGCTTTCGACTTCGCAGCCTCCTGCTTCCAAGCCATTGCCTTGAGCAACCTCAAGGAAAATCAAGACCTTTACGACAGCACCATCTGACTCACGCGTTGCATGGATGCTCTTCATCGGTCGAAGATTTGTTCTTTTCATACAATTACCTTTGATAAAAAAGAACATAACACTGATTCTCGTTTCCGAGAAATTCATGCGCTGAAATCAATAAGAACGAACGCCAGAGCAGACTCCACATGGAAACTTGACGCATCTCATTCAACGAATGCATCACAATACTACAAAGCACGCCACTCAGGCGTGCTTACAAACGTTTGAGGGCAGTCTGAATGAAGAAAACAGTGATCCTGATAGCGGCATTTTCGGCATGCACCTTGGCACTTGCCAGAGGCGCGGGGAGCCACAGCACAGGCTCTTCGGGCCGGGCAAGCAGTTCTCACAGCAGCTCCAGCCTGCACTACGCTGGCTCGCCAGGCAGCCACTCTGTCCAAGGCTACACACGCAAGGATGGCACCTATGTTGCCCCTCACCATGCAACCAACCGGGACGACACCAAGAACAACAACTGGGCAACGCAGGGGAACGTGAACCCCTATACAGGCAAACCAGGAACCAAAGCAGGCGACTGAGACAACGCAGGCCAGTTCACTCAGGCGGGGATGCTCCATTGCGCCCTGCCGGTATCTGCCATACAGACAGCGCAGCCCTTCACACCAGGCCAGCTGGCGCCCCCATGGCGGGCGGTCTGCTCCAGTACATTGGCATCCATGCGCAGCAGCGCGGCCTTCGGATGTACGCTTTTTTTGCTACGGCCCCACTCAGTCACGTTTTCGGCCGTGCTGACATAATCACGAAGCAACTTCCCCATCGAGATTTTCCTGCGCGGCGCCTGGTCAGAGTCGTGCGCCTGTTCTAGCTCGTACTCGCGCCTGCGCAGCCGCTCGTTCAGCAACTTGCGGCTGAACGTCTGTCACTCGCTGTAGACGACCTGCACACCTTCCTTCCGCCGGATCTGTACCGTGCATGACTGCGAACCGTCGATCCGCTTGCATGTGGTGATGGCTCCCATGGAGGGCTGCAAAAACAGGAAAAATCGCGCGCAATGGGGCAAAACCAGAAAGCGCCTTCGAAGACCTCCCCAACCGAATCAATGACAAACGTAGAAAATCAAGCACCTGCCAGCATGTGGCGCATGTCAGTTGCGCCGATGATGGACTGGACCGACAAACACTGCCGCTACCTTCACCGTCTGCTGAGCCGGCATGCACTGCTCTACACCGAGATGGTGACCACAGGAGCCTTGCTGCATGGAGATGTCCCGCGGCATTTGCGCTTCGAGGCTCAGGAGCATCCGGTGGCACTCCAGCTCGGTGGCAGTGAGCCCGCCGATCTCGCCCGCAGCGCGCTGCTGGGCGCGCAATGGGGGTATGACGAGATCAACCTCAATTGCGGCTGCCCCAGCGAGCGGGTGCAAAGAGGTGCATTCGGTGCATGTCTGATGAACGAGGCGCCACTGGTGGCAGATTGCGTGAAGGCCATGGTGGATGCAGTGGATGTTCCTGTGACTGTCAAGCACCGCATCGGCATCGACAAGAACGAGAGCTACGATTTCGTGCGCGATTTTGTGGGCACGGTGGCTGAAGCAGGTTGCCGCGTCTTCATCGTGCATGCGCGCAATGCCTGGCTCAAGGGGCTTTCGCCCAAGGAAAACCGGGAGATTCCGCCACTGCGGTATGAGGTGGTGGCCCGGCTGAAGCAGGACTTTCCAGACCTGACGATTGCGGTCAATGGCGGCATCAGGACAGATGCCGCCGTACAGCAACTGCTGCATCAGGTCGATGGAGTGATGATCGGACGCGAGGCTTACCACAACCCCTGGTGGCTGGCGTCCTGGGATGCCTTGTACTTCGGCACGCCAGCCGGGGAACGCAGCCGCGAGCTGGTAGAGGAGCAAATGGTGGCCTACATGGAGCGTGAAGCAGCCACTCACGGCACCCATTGGTACGCCATTGCGCGCCATATGTTGGGTTTGCGCAACGGCCTGGCGGGCGCCCGACGCTGGCGCCAGGTGTGGAGCGACCACCGGCTCAAGCAATTGCCCCCCTCCGAAGTGATGCGGCTGGCGCGTACAAAGCCTGCGCTGGCAGCGCAGGATGCCTGATCAACGACAGCACAGCCATACGATTTTGCCAGGCAGTGCACGCCTGCTTATCACATGAGCGACAGGGAAACAGGGGTTTTACTACCAATTTCCTTAGCGTGCTGCTGATATATTGCACTGCAACAAAGTCACCACTACTGCCCTCACCCCACCATGCTTTACCAGTTCTACGAGATCCAGCGGGCCATGGTCGAGCCTTTTGCCGACTTCGCCAAGGCAGCCGCCAAGCTCTACAGCAATCCCCGCTCCCTGCTGAGCCAGGGCCCCTTGTCGCAGCGCATGGCTGCAGGCTGCGACCTGTTTTACAGGCTTGGCAAGGACTATGAAAAGCCGGAATTCAACCTGCGCAGCGTTGATGTAGGCGGCGTGGATGTCACCATCCGAGAGCGCGTCGAGGTCAACAAGCCGTTTTGCGAACTGCGCCGCTTCAAGCGTTTTTCGGACGATCCGCAGACGCTGCAGACCATGCTCAGCCAACCCGTGGTGCTGATCGTGGCTCCGCTGTCAGGCCACTACGCAACGCTGCTGCGCGATACGGTGCAGAGCATGCTGGGCGATCACAAGGTCTACATCACCGACTGGAAGAATGCCCGCCTCGTGCCGCTGGCCGATGGCGAGTTCCATCTCGATGACTACGTCAACTACGTGCAGGAATTCATCCGCTATCTGCAGGGCAAGTATGGCCAGTGCCATGTGGTCAGCGTCTGCCAGCCAACGGTCCCGGTGCTGGCTGCCGTATCGCTGATGGCCAGCCGTGGAGAGACGCCCCCCCTGTCCATGACCATGATGGGCGGCCCCATCGACGCTCGCCGCTCGCCCACTTCGGTGAACAATCTGGCACAGAACCGCAGCTTCGAGTGGTTCGAGAACAATGTGATCTACCGCGTGCCGGACAACTATCCTGGGGCTGGCCGCCGTGTGTACCCCGGCTTTCTGCAGTATTCGGGCTTCGTGGCCATGAATCCTGACCGCCATGCCAACAGCCACTACGACTATTTCAAGGACCTGATCAAGGGCGATGACGCAAGCGCCGAGCACCATCGCAAGTTCTATGACGAATACAACGCCGTGCTTGACATGGATGCCGACTACTACCTGGAGACGATTGCCACCGTGTTCCAGGAGTACAAGCTGGTTCATGGAACCTGGGATGTGCGCTCACCGGCAGGACATCCGGAACGTGTGCGCCCGCAGGACATCCAGGGCAGCGCGCTGCTGACCATCGAGGGTGAGCTCGACGATATCTCGGGTTCTGGCCAGACCCGAGCAGCGCACGATCTGTGCACGGGAATTGATGCATCCCAGCGCAAGCACATCGAAGTGCCGGGCGCAGGCCACTATGGCATTTTCAGCGGCCGGCGCTGGCGCGAAATTGTCTATCCGCAGGTTCGCGACTTCATCCGTGCGCATCAGCCGGAGAGTGCCACTGCGGCCAGCGCCGCCGGCCATGCCAGCAGCCTCAGTGACGATGCGCCGGAGTCGGCAAAGACGGCCCGCCGCAGCACCAGTCTGCAGGCAGGCTGACCATCATGCCGACCCTGTACGCCACACTGGCACGCCAGGATCTGGCAGCCCGCATTGATGCAGCGCTGCCACAGACGCAGTGCACGCGCTGCGGCTACCCCGACTGCGCAAGCTATGCCCAGGCTGTGGCTCAGGAAGAGGCTGGCATCAATCAGTGCCCGCCAGGCGGTGCCGCAGGCGTGGCCCGTCTGGCGGCGCTGACAGGCCGCCCTGTGCTGCCCTTGAGCAGCGCCCACGGCACAGAGGGGCCGCGCAGCGTCGCCGTGATTGATGAGGCATGGTGCATCGGCTGTACGCTGTGCATCAAGGCATGCCCTACAGATGCCATTCTGGGGGCCAACAAGCGCATGCACACGGTGATTGCTCCACACTGCACAGGCTGCGAATTGTGCATTCCTGCATGCCCGGTGGATTGCATAGAGCTGCGCAATGCCAGCGGCGAGGCAACAGGATGGGCTGCCTGGAGCCCTCAGCAGGCAGAGCATGCACGCCTGCGCCATGCGGCACGGCGCGAACGCATCGCGTCAGAGCCCGCACAGGCGGATCCAGAGGCCATATTCACTTCGGCGAATGATGATGCGCCTGAGTCGCCGGCCCTGGGCAAGCAGGCGACGCTGGCTGCCATTCTGGCCAGAGCCCGCGCGCAGCGTCCCGGCTGATACGCCAGGAGCGCGCTACTACGCCAGTACCAGACTCTTGTAGACGCCACACCCCCAATACAGCCCACCGTGCTTGCAGACGTAGGACATTTTGGGCTGCAGTTGCTGGGTTGCAGGATTCCTGAAGTCGTACTCCACCCAGCCGGGCCCATGCTCCGCCTGCGCAATGATGTCGGCCAGCAGTCTCTCCCCCTGCACGCCAGGCAGGTCCTGCACGCGCACGCCCACACGCGCAGGATTGCCGCCAAAAGCGCGGTAGCTGCCGTCGGCAGCCAGCGCGAAAACATACATGTCGCGGTCATGGAAAGGCTGCCCCGGGTCGGTCACAGTTGCCAGCATGGCCTCTGTGCTTGCGCCACGGCGAGCGAGCTGCATGGCAGATTCGACCAGGGCGACAGCCTCTTCCGCCGTACCCTGCTGCAGGCGAAACCGCGAGACAGCGCTGGAAAGCGTCTGCGCGCGCTGCTGAAGCGCACGCGCCTGGTTCAGCGCATGCACCACCATTTGGGCGTTGTGCTGCGTGATTTCGTCAATCTGGTGGATGGCACGGCTGATTTCGGACAGGCCGGCGCTCTGGCTGCCAGTGGACTGGGAAAGTTCCCCCATATGGGTTGCCACCTGGCGGATGCCGTCGGTCACACGTTCCATTTCATGGCCAGCCGTGCGTATCAGCGAGGTGCTTTGCTCGACCTGTGCCAGCGCATCGCCGATCAGGTGTCGGATTTCGCGGGCGGCCTCGCCCGAACGCTGTGCCAGGCTGCGCACCTCACTGGCCACCACGGCGAAGCCCCGGCCCTGTTCGCCCGCACGGGCGGCCTCGACCGCCGCATTCAGCGCCAGGATATTGGTCTGAAACGCGATGGAGTCGATCACACCGATGATGTCACGCATGCGGCCTGCGCTGCTTTCGATGGCTTCCACAGACTTGACAGCGCGCTCCATGGCAAGAACACCTTCATCGGCAGCGCCGCGCACGGCACTGGCCTGATCGTGGACCACGGTCACCACCTCGGCGTTGTGCTGCACCGCCCCGCTGAGCTGTTCGACGCTGACCACGGTCTGCGCAAGACTGCTGGCCTGCAGTTCGGTGCGCTCGGAAAGCGCCCGGTGGTCGCTGACCAGTTGCTGGCCCGACTGGGACACCAGGGCCGCATTGCTGCGGACATCAGCGACCATGCCCGACAAGGCGGTGACCATGCCCCCCAGCAGGGCTTCGGGCGATGCAGCACCCTCCATGCCGGACGGCGTGGCATACCGCCGGCTCAGATCGCCCTGTGCAATGCCATGCATGGCGTCTTGCAGCGATTGCCGCTGCACGCCCAGCCGGCTCCACAGGGCCAGCATGCCTGCCAGCAGCACGGCGGCCCATGCCAGCCCCCCCACGGCCTGCCATGTGCCGCTGTCCACCAGCGCCAGCAGCGCCAGCAGCGCCAGCCCTGCCACGGCCCACGCGGTGCACGCCACAAAGCCTGCACCAAGACCAAGTCCACGCCAGGGGCGCAGGCGTTCCCGTTTTTCCATACCAGCTCCTGTCTCCATCGATATTTGCCTCTATGGTGTTGGTCCCTGCAATCTACCCGCTGCCGTGCGCCAGCCGACGTGGTTTGCCAGATCTGCTTCAAGACCATGACAGAATAATAAGTAACAAAGTGCAAAAAGACGAACATGCCAGACTTCCACCATCTGTGGCGGCAACGGTCCAAAGCACATCACCCCATAATGCGTGCCCATGAATCCCCTGCTGTCCCGACTCCAGCCTTATCCGTTTGAGCGTCTTCGCAAACTGTTTGCCGGGGTGCAGCCGCCGACCGGCGTGCGTCCCATCAGCCTTGGCATCGGAGAACCCCGGCATGCCACGCCCGCATTCATCGAGCAGGCGCTGAGCAGCGACCTGGGCGGCCTGGCCAAGTACCCGGCAACCTCGGGCGATCCCGCACTGCGTGAAGCCTGTGCCCAATGGGCACGACAACGCTACGCAATTGCGCTGGACGCCGCCACGCAGGTGCTGCCGGTCAATGGCTCGCGCGAGGCATTGTTCGCCTTTACCCAGGTCGTGGTAGACCCCGGCCAGGACGGCGCCCGCGTGATCTGTCCCAATCCTTTCTACCAGATCTATGAGGGAGCCACTTTGCTGGCTGGCGCCCAGCCCTACTACGCCGCCAGCGACCCTGCGCGCAACTTTGCCGTGGACTGGGATGCCGTGCCGCACGAGGTCTGGGAAAAGACCCAGATGATCTTCGTGTGCTCGCCAGGCAACCCGACAGGCGCCGTGATGCCGCTGCCGGAATGGGAAAAGCTTTTTGCGCTGTCCGACCGGTACGGGTTCGTGATCGCCAGCGATGAGTGCTACAGCGAAATCTACTTCGATGGCACGCCTCCGCTGGGCGGCCTGGAGGCAGCTCAGCGCCTGGGCCGCACAGATTACAAGAATCTGCTGATGTTCACCAGCCTGTCCAAGCGCAGCAACGTGCCCGGCCTGCGCAGCGGTTTCGTGGCCGGCGATGCAGCGCTGATCAAGGCTTTCTTGCTGTACCGCACCTACCATGGCGGCGCGATGAGTCCCGTGGTGCAGACTGCCAGTGTCGCCGCATGGAGCGATGAAGCGCATGTCGAGGAAAACCGCCGCCTGTACAGCGAAAAGTTCAATCAGGTCACGCCGCTGCTGGCCCGGGTCATGGATGTTCGCCTGCCCGATGCGAGCTTTTACCTGTGGGCGGGCATTCCGGCATCGCTGGGCATGAACGATGCCGATTTCGCCCGTGAGCTGTATGCTGCGACGGGTGTGACCGTACTGCCCGGAAGCTATCTGGCCCGCGAGGTCGATGGCCGCAATCCCGGGGCGCAGCGGGTCCGCATGGCATTGGTGGCAGAGACTGCAGAATGCCTGGAAGCGGCCCAACGCATCGCACAATTCATAGAATCGCGCCAGAGTTGAAATCCGGCATAGCGCTGGCAACCGGCCGCCCTCCCTTTCGTTACCCAACCTTTGTTCACCCAAGCCATATGACGCAACAGCTGCAATCCATCATCGACAACGCCTGGGACAACCGTGCCAGCCTCTCGCCCGCTGGCGCCCCCCAGGAAGTGACGCAGGCCGTGGAGCATGTGATCGAATCCCTCAACAACGGCCAGCTGCGCGTGGCAACGCGCGAAGGCGTGGGCCAGTGGACCGTGCATCAGTGGATCAAGAAGGCGGTCCTGCTGTCCTTCCGCCTCAAGGACAACACGCTGATGCAGTCGGGCGACCTGAACTTCTTTGACAAGGTGCCCACCAAGTTTGCCGGCATGAGCGAAGCCGAGATCGCAGCCACCGGCGTGCGCGTGGTGCCGCCCGCCGTGGCCCGCCGTGGCAGCTTCATCGCGCGCGGCGCCATTTTGATGCCCTCTTACGTGAACATCGGCGCCTACGTGGACGAAGGCACCATGGTGGATACCTGGGCGACTGTGGGCTCTTGCGCCCAAGTGGGCAAGAATGTCCACCTGTCTGGCGGTGTGGGCCTGGGCGGCGTGCTGGAGCCGCTGCAGGCCAACCCGACCATCATCGAGGACAACTGCTTCATCGGCGCACGCTCGGAGATTGTCGAAGGCGTGATCGTTGAAGAGAACTCGGTGATCTCCATGGGTGTGTACATCGGCCAGTCCACGCCGATCTACGACCGCAATACCGGCGAAATCAGTTTCGGCCGCGTGCCCGCAGGCTCCGTGGTGGTGTCCGGCAATCTGCCCAAGGACAATGGCCGCTACAGCATGTATGCCGCCATCATCGTCAAGAAGGTCGATGCCAAGACACGCTCGACCACCAGCCTGAACGATCTGCTGCGGGATTGACAGCCTTTGCCATGCGTCGGCGCCAGCCCGGCGCCCCGGACCCGGACAGCACCTGTCCTGCGGGTGCACGCGCCCATCGGTTGTCCGGGAAAGGACGCAGGCATACCATCTAGGGCGTCCATGGCCGCAAGGCCCTGGACGCCCGTTTTACGTCATAACAAGCAATACATCCGGTAACAGTTGGGGGAACACATGGGCACGATGGAAAGGATCCTGCGTCTGATGGGCGAAAAGCAGGCCTCGGACGTCTACCTGTCGGCGAATGCGCCGGCGCTGATCAAAATCAACGGCGAGTGCGTGCCTATCAACAACCAGTTGCTGCCGCCCGATGCGCCACGCAATCTGCTGGCCGAGATCGTGCCGCCCGATCGGCTCAAGGAGCTCGATGAAACGGGTGAGCTGAACATGGGCGTTCCTCTGCGCGGCGTGGGCCGCTTCCGGGTCAGCGCCATGCGCCAGCGCGGCAGCTGCGCCGTCGTGGTGCGCTTCATTGCACAGCATATTCCTGCCTTTTCATCGTTGAATCTGCCACCGGTGCTCAACGAGCTGATCATGGAAAAGCGCGGGCTGCTGCTGATCGTGGGCGCCACAGGCTCGGGCAAGAGCACGACGCTGGCCTCGATGATCGACGCTCGCAACGAGGTGCTGACGGGCCACATCCTGACCATTGAAGACCCCATCGAGTACCAGTTCCGCAACAAGCGCTCCATCGTCAATCAGCGCGAGGTCGGCACGGATACGCAGTCGCTGCAGATCGCACTCAAGAACGCGCTGCGCCAGGCGCCCGATGTGATTCTGATCGGCGAAATCCGCGACCGCGAAACCATGTCCGCAGCCATGGGCTTTGCCCAGTCGGGCCATCTGTGCCTGGCCACGCTGCATGCCAACAACAGTTACCACGCGCTCAACCGTATCCTGTCTTTTTACCCAGAAGAAATCCGGCCCACCATGCTGGGCGAGCTGTCGGTGGCACTCAAGGGGGTGATCTCCCAGCGGCTGATACGTACTGTCGATGGCGGACGCATTCCGGCCGTCGAGGTCATGCTCAATACCAAGCTCATCGCCGACCTGATCGAGCGTGGAAACTTCTCCGGCATCAAGGAAGCCATGGAAAAGTCCATGGCCGAGGGCTCTCAGACCTTCGAGGAAGCCCTGGCCCACCTGATCCGCAGTGGCCGCATCGAGCGGGCAGAAGGTCTGGCCTTCGCGGACTCGCCGACCAATCTGATGTGGCGCCTGGAAAACGGTGTCACCAAGGCCGCACACGCTGCGCCCTCCAGCCAGTTCTCATCGCTGGCGCCTGCGGACGAGGACGAAACCCCTTCGTTCACCGAAATCATGCTTGAGGTCAAGCCGCACTGAACAGGCGCCAGGACGCTGTGAAGCGTTCACAATGCCGCAAGGCGCCGGTGCTGGCCGGCCTTCCGATTTTTCTTTTCACCTGACACCATGTCCCGCACCCTGCAATTGACCGAACAGCTGATCAGTCTGCCGTCGGTCACCCCCGAAGACGCCGGCTGCCTTGAGCTCATCGCCAGTGCACTGGCCCCCATGGGCTTTGCCTGCGAACGCATCGACAGCGGCCCCGAGAGCTTTCGCGTGCGCAATCTCTGGGCCCGGCGCACAGGCCAGGGCTCAGACCGGCCCGTACTGGTCTTTGCCGGCCATACCGATGTGGTTCCCACAGGCCCGCTGGAGCAGTGGAGCAGCCCGCCCTTCGTTCCCACTCACCGCGACGGCAAGCTATTCGGGCGCGGCGCCAGCGACATGAAAACCTCCATCGCCGCCTTCGTGGTGGCCCTGGAGGAGTTCCTGGCACAAACGCCCGCGCCCGCCTTTGACATTGCACTGCTGCTGACCAGCGATGAGGAAGGCCCTTCCGTGGACGGCACCAAGGTCGTGGTGGAGCAGCTGCGCGAGCGCGGCGAGCGCCTTGACTGGTGCATCGTCGGCGAGCCCACCTCCGTGCAGCGCACAGGCGACATGATCAAGAACGGCAGGCGCGGCACCATGAGCGGGCGGCTGGCGGTCAAGGGCATACAGGGCCATATCGCCTACCCGCAACTGGCGCGCAACCCCATCCATCAGGCGCTGCCAGCACTGGCCGAACTGGCGGCAACCCGCTGGGACGAAGGCAATGCCTTCTTCCCCCCCACAAGCTGGCAGATCAGCAACATGCATGGCGGCACGGGCGCATCCAACATCATTCCCGGCCATGTGACGATTGACTTCAACTTCCGCTTCTGCACCGAATCCACAGCCGAATCGCTGCAGCAGCGCGTGCATGCCGTGCTGGACCGCCATGGGCTGGAGTACGAGCTGGCCTGGACCATCGGCGGCCAGCCCTTCCTGACCACGCCGGGCACCCTGGTCGGTGCCGTGCAGGAGGCCATACGTGCAGAGACGGGGCTGGAGACCGAGCTGTCGACCACCGGCGGCACCAGCGATGGGCGCTTCATTGCCCAGATCTGCCCCCAGGTCATCGAGCTGGGCCCGCCCAATGCCAGCATCCACAAAATCGACGAGCACATCGCCGTGGCCGATATCGAGCCACTGAAGAACATCTACCGCCGCACGCTCCAGGCATTGCAGCGCCAGCAGAGCGCCTGAGCGCGCTCCAAGGAACCGAAGATGACATCAGCCCCCTCCCTCCCCCCCATTGCGGGCAGCACCATCGCCGACCTGGTGGCCTCGGGGGCAGCTGCGCTGACCGCCGCAGGCGTGGCTTTTGGCCACGGTACAGCCACTGCACAGGACGAGTCCGCATGGCTTGCGCTCTGGAAGCTGGGCCTGCCGCTGGACAGCGAACTGACACCTGGGGCACCGGGCTCCATTGCCAGCCAGACGGTGGATGCGCAGCAGCAGGCGGACGTGGCCAGCCTGATCCATGAACGCATCCGCACGCGCAAGCCGGCGGCCTACCTGACCCGGGAGGCCTGGCTGCAGGGCGTGCCCTTCTACGTGGACGAACGTGCCATCGTGCCGCGCAGCTTCATCGCCGAGCTGCTGGCGGACGGCAGCATTGACGGCTGGCTGTCCGACCGCACCCGCCGCGTGCTAGACCTGTGCACCGGCAACGGCAGCCTGGCATGCCTGGCTGCCATGGCCTGGCCGGAAGTCGAGGTCACGGGTGCGGACATCTCGCCCGATGCCCTGGCTGTGGCCCATATCAATGTGCAGCGCCATGCACTGGCGCAGCGCGTGCAACTGCTGCAAAGCGATGGCATGGCCGCCCTGCCAGGCCCCTGGGATCTGGTGCTGTGCAATCCGCCCTATGTGAACGCAGACAGCATGTCGCGCCTGCCTGCCGAATACCAGGCCGAGCCGGAACTGGCACTGGCAGGCGGTGCCGATGGCATGGATTTCATACGCCGCCTGCTGGCGGATCTGCCCTCGCGCCTGGCCAGGAATGCAGTGGTGATCCTGGAGATTGGCAACGAGAAGCCTTTTTTCGAAGCGGCCTTTCCCGGGTTGCCCGTATTCTGGCTGGACACCAGCTCTGGCGATGAGCAGGTGCTGCTGATCACCCAGGAAGCGCTGCAGGCCTGGACAGATGGGGATATCGAGGCCCTGCAGCCTGCCTACCGGCCGCTGGGCTGATGGCAATGGCGCAGCAGCGCCTTGCCGTCATTGCGCCTTGATGCCTGTGGCCTGCACCAGTCTGCGATAGCGTTCGGCCTCCGAGCGGTTCATGTCGGCGAATGCCTGGCGCGGCATGCCGGAGACTTCGCCGCCCATGGCCTGCAGGCGCTGCAGGATCACAGGATCGGCAAGCGCCCTGTGCAGTTCCTCATGCAGAAAGTCAAGGACAGCTGCAGGGGTGGCTGCAGGAGCGTAAAGACCGTACCAGGTGGTGATATCGACGCTGGGATAGCCGATCTCTGCCATGGTGGGCACATCGGGCAGCTGGGGCAGGCGCTGTGCCGCGGTCGTGGCCAGCGCGCGCAGCCTGCCAGACTGCACATGGGCAATCGCGGATGAAGTCGTATCGATCATGAGCTGCACCTGACCGCTGATCAGGTCAGGATACGCGGCACTGCTGCCCTTGTAGGGCACATGGCTCATCGCAGCACCCATGGCCAGCCCCAAGACTTCGCCTGCCAGATGCTGGGTACTGCCGATCCCGGAAGAAGCATAGTTGTAGCCAGTGGGCCGGGCCTTGATCGCGGCAATCAGCTGTGCTGCATCGCGGGCAGGCTGGCCGGGTCCGACCAGCAGCAGGTGAGGCACCACCATGACCAGGCCGATGGCCTCCAGATCCCGGATCGGATCGAAAGGCAGATTCAGCAGCAGCGGCGCAATTGCCTGCCCTGTGTTGGTGGCCAGCAGCAGTGCATGCCCGTCGGGCTGAGACTTGGCCACCAGCGAGGCCGCCAGGGTATTGGCGGCACCGGGCCTGTTTTCGACCACGAAGGGCTGTTTTGTGGACTGCGTCCAGTGGTCGGCCAGCATCCGCGCCAGAATATCCGTGCCGCCTCCCGCCGATGCTCCCACGAGAATGCGCACAGGCCTGGATGGATAGCGCTCCTGGGCCATGGCCAGCGTGGGAGCGAGGCACGCGGCTGCCAGCTGACACGAAGCCCAGCGCAGGGCCTTGCGCCGGCTGGGCAAGGCGATCAGAGCGTCGCCACCATGCGTGCAATCCACGCGCCTGGATAGAGCAGCCATAGGGTGTGTCTCCTGCCCCGTCAGGGCAACAATAAGGTGCCATCAGGGCAGCGCGCGGCATCGCGGCCGGGACGCCCTCGCTCTTGCTCAGGCCCAGGCCGTTCCATGGGGGAACTCGTGGGCCTGCAGCGAAGCCGCATGCATCTCGATGCTGTAGCCGGGCCGCATCGGCGGCATGTAGCGCCCCGAGCGGATGGTCACCGGATCGAGAAAATGTTCGTGCAGGTGATCCACGTACTCGAGCACACGCCGCTCCAGCGAGGCAGACACGCCGATATAGTCGAACAGGGCGATGTGCTGCACATACTCGCACAGCCCGACACCCCCTGCATGCGGACAGACCGGCACGCCGGACTTGGCCGCCATCAGCAGCACCAGCAGCACCTCGTTGAGCCCGCCCAGGCGCGCCGCGTCAATCTGGCAAAAATCGATGGCGCCCGCCTGCAGCAGCTGCTTGAACATGACCCGGTTGTGGCAATGCTCGCCGGTGGCAACGCCGATCGGAGCGATGCGCCGGCGGATCGCGGCATGGCCCAGGATATCGTCGGGACTGGTGGGCTCCTCGATCCACCAGGGATCGAAAGCTGCCAGGCGGCGTACGCACTCGACGGCCTCATCGACCTCCCAGACCTGGTTGGCATCCATCATCAGCGTGCGCTCCCAGCCAATTTCCTCGCGCAGGATCGCTGCACGGTGCAGATCGTCCTGGAGATCCGCACCCACCTTCTGCTTGAAATGGGTCCAGCCCTGGGCAACGCACTCGCGCGCCAGACGCCGCAGCAGGGCAATGGCCTCGTCAGGCGTCAGGACATCGGTCACATAGCGAAAGTCCAGGCAGCGCACCAGCTGTTCCGGAGTCATGTCCGAAAGCAGCTTCCACACGGGCTTTCCCTGTGATTTGCCCCACAGATCCCACAGCGCATTGACGATGGCTGCGGTCGCCAGGTGAATCACGCCCTTGTCGGGGCCGACCCAGCGCAGTTGGCTGTCACCCGAGGTGATACGGCGCCACAAAGCACCCATGTCGGCCGTGAGCTCCTCCAGGGTATGCCCGACCACGAAGGACTGCAGCGACTGCACGGCCTGTACGCACAGCTCGTTGCCACGGCCGATGGTGAAGGTCAGGCCATGCCCTTGCAGCTCAGGGCCGGCATCCGTGTGCAGCACAACATAGGCCGCTGAGTAGTCGGGCGCCGCATTCATGGCATCCGAGCCATCCAGGGAGCGTGAGGTGGGAAATCGGATGTCGCGCACGGACAGGCGCTGAATCGTGATGGACATGGCAAGCGCTGGGTGATAAAGGAACAAGGGAGAACTGCCGAGCTTTCATCCTAGAAGGATCACCCGCCGGTGAATAATCGATACGATGGATCATTCGATAACGCACCCCTATCGCCATCCATGTCACGCAACCTGCTCCTGGACGCGTCCGACGCCTTCAGTCGCCTGCGGCTCAAGAGCCAGCAGGTCATGCTGCTGGATGCGCTGGGCAGACATGCCAGCCTGCACCGTGCTGCAGCAGCCATCCATCTGACCCAGCCGGCGGCCACCCACCTGCTGCGCCAGCTGGAGGACTCGCTGGGGGTGCCGCTTTTCGAGCGCCATGCGCGCGGCATGACAGCCACCGTCTTCGGACGGGCCATGATCCGCTACGCACGCAACATGCTTCATGGCTTTGACAGAGTCCGCGAGGAAATGGCCAGCCTGGCAGCCGGCAGCGCAGGGCTGGTGCGCGTGGGCAGCGTCAGCGGTGCCGTGCCCGCGCTGCTGGTTCCGGCACTGGCGCACAGCAAGCGCCAGTCACCCGGGCTGCAGATTTCCGTGCAGGTGGACTCCAGCGACATGCTGGTGCCGCTGCTGCTGCGCGGCGATCTGGACATCGTGCTGGGGCGGCTGCCAGACCATGTATCCGGACAAGGCATGGACGTGCATCTGCTGGGCAGCGAGTCCATGGCCATCGCTGTCCGGCCGGGCCATCCGCTGGCCGCACGGCGCCGGCTGACGCTGTGCCAGCTGCTGGAATACAGCTGGGTGCTGCACCCCGGCGCAAGCCCCATGCGCCGCCGCGTCGAGCAGGCACTGCTGGATGCAGGCCTGCCGCATCCCCCAGATGTGCTCGAATCCACCTCCCTCCTGCTTACGACGACGCTGCTGGAGCAAAGCAACATGGTTTCGGTGCTGCCCCGCGACGTGGCCCTGCACTATGCACGCCGGCGCATGCTCAGGATTCTCCCCGTGGGCCTGCCCTTGCCGATGGCGCCGCTGGGCATCATTACCCGCACGGACCAGGAGACATCGCCCGCATTGCAGGTTTTTTTGGCGCTGCTGCGCGAAACGGTATGGCCTGCACATGGCCTGATACACAGCTGATATGGATCTCAGGGCATTGCGCTACTTCATTGCGGTGCTGGAGGCCGGAAGCCTCTCGCGCGCCGCGCATTCACTGTACGTGGCGCAGCCTGCGCTGACCGCACAGATCAAGAAACTCGAAGGCGAACTGGGCACACAGTTGCTGGAACGCAGCCATGCGGGCGTCACGCCGACGCCGGCCGGCACACAGCTGTACGAAGATGCGCGGCGGCTGCTGTCCGATGCCGATGCCATGCGTGATCGCATACAGCGCCTGCCTCAGGGGCCCGAAGGCTCGGTCACCATCGCACTGCCTTTTCTGCTGACCAGCCTGCTGGCAGGCCCGGTGATCGCCGGCTTGCGCCATAGCCATCCGCGCATACGCATCTTCGTGCTTGATGATCTGAGCCTGATGGTGCAAAAAGCCGTGCTGGACCGGCGCGCGGATCTGGCCATCCTCGTGGATACGGCCAGCCAGCACGATCTGCAGGTCGAGCCCATGGCGCAAGAGCCCATCTATGTCTGCGGCCATGATGCAGAGGCCAGCGTCACACCGCTGCTGCGGCATGCGCCGGACGGCGGCCTGCCCTGCATGGACTTTGCCGATGCCTGCCAGTTGCCGCTGGTGCTGCAGTCCCGCCGTTTCGCCATCCGCCAGGCAGTGGAGGCGGCGGCCGAAGCGAGGGGACTGCGCCTGAACATCGTGCACGAGCATGACTCGGCGCGCGTGATCCGCTCGCTCTACCACTGTGGCGCAGGCTTTACCTTCACGCCTGCCTGCTCGTTGAACGAGGCGCCGGCATGGCAGGGCGCACCTGCGCAGACGGCCACGCCCATGCAGGCCGACGCGGCAGATGGCACGCGCGGCTGGGTGGTTGCCAGAGTCACGGCGCCAGAGCTGCTGCGCCGCTACTTCCTGGCCACGCAGGCCAGCCGCAGCCATGACCCTGCACTGCAGGTGGTACGCGAGGCACTGATGGCTCAGGCCAGGCATCTGATCCATCGCCGCCTGTGGCAGGCCCGCTGGCTGGGGGGGCCGGATCCGCAGGCGGCGGGCCATCAGCATTTGCCCCCAGGGTTACTCTGAACATCAATTTTTTTGATGCTCTGGAATCAACAAACAGTATTTCCTGTTGCATCCGCTCTTCTGCAAAAG
>NZ_JACSYA010000015.1 GCF_029870285.1 Delftia sp. PS-11 | reverse complement strand
CGCCGCCTCGGAGCCTGAACGGGGCTCTGCCGCCACCAGCGGCGGCACCGTCGCGCGCAGCCCGGTCGGTCTGTACACCGCCCACTACGACCCCACCAAAGCCTGGAAAGGCTGGATCACCGGCCAGAGCATGGCCCCCGATGGCACCGTCAGCGCCGCCCCAGGCTGGCAGGGTAAAACCACCGCCGACCACCTCGACAGCCTGAGCGACGCCGGCAGCCGCACCATCCTGACCTGGAGCTGGAACGACAGTACCCGCCCTGCGGGCCCCGGCCAGGGCGTGCCTTTCCGGTGGAATGCACTGAACGCCGAGCAAAAGGCCCTGTTCAACCAACGGGCCGACGGCACCACCGATGCCCTGGGCGAAAAACGCCTGAACTACCTGCGTGGCGACCGCCGCATGGAAGGCACAGGCTCACCGCCCAGCTATACGAGCCAGCAGCCTTTGCGGCAGCGCCATTCACGCCAGGGCGATACCGTCAACTCCCAAATCTGGTACACGGGCGCGCCGTCGGCCATGAGTGCGCTGCCCAGCTACCGGGACTTCGTCAAAACGCACAAGGACCGCACCCCCATGCTCTATGTGGGCGGCAACGACGGCATGCTGCACGGCTTTTCCGCCGTGGATGGCACGGAAAAACTGGCCTATGTGCCCAAAGGCATCACCCACAACCTGGCCCGGCTGACCGAGCCGGCCTACGACGACAGGCACCGCTACTTTGTCGATGGCTCGCCCATGACCGGCGATATTCAGGACGGCAGCGACTGGAAGACCCTGCTGGTAGGCACCCTGGGCGCAGGCGGGCGGGGCTACTTTGTGCTGGATGTGACCAACCCGGCAAACTTCAGCGAGAACAATGCAGCCTCCCTGGTGGTGATGGATAAGACCTATCCATTGACCCAGGAGCGCAACGCAGGGTCGTCGTCGGGTCTGGTCACGCTGCCCAATTTCTGGTGCGGCGCTTTGACGGCACAAGACTATATCGGCCATCTCTTTGCCGAGCCGGTGCGGGACGAAGCCAACCCCCAGCAGACCTCGCAGATTGTCAAGCTCAACAATGACCGTTGGGCCGTGGTCATGGGCAACGGCTACAACAGCCCCTCCAGAATACCCACACTGCTGATCCAGTATCTGGATGGCGCAAAGGAAATGCTGCCAATCCCCACCTCATTCCCCACTTGCCGAATAGGAGGCCCGTTCCCCATCAATGGCCTTTCTGCTCCGCGCCTGGTGGACATCAATGGCGATGGCCGGCCGGATGTGGCCTATGCCGGTGACCTCAAGGGCAACCTGTGGAAGTTCAACATCGCCAGCGCCGATGCTGCTCAATGGCACGCGGGCTTGCACCATTCGTGGCCTGGCCGTAACCGACCCCTTTTCAGGCCCACACAAGAGCGCGCCATCACGACCGCCCCGGTGGTGCGCGTCAATAGCCGCAAGGTCACCCTGCCCCCAGGCCGTGGCCAGGACCAGAGCGTGGCCGAAGGCATGATGATTGCCTTTGGCACCGGCCGCAACCTGACCCCCAGCGACCCCGACGACGACACGCCCGGCGCCATTTACTCCGTGCTGGACCCCACACGCTACAAGCAGGTGGAAGGCTCACGGGTGGAGCCCTGTACAACCGTCAGCGTGCATGCAAGCGACGAGTGCTACAACACTGCCACTTTGGTGCCCTGGACCATCCGCGAAAGCGAACTGGCCACGCTGTCCGTGGACCGCCAATCCACCACCGAAGGCCAGCAAGCCAGCGCCGACCGCACCTTCTGGAAGGTCAGCGGTGACGGCGCCAACGTGGGCCTGCTGGAAAAGCCCGGCTGGCGCTTCGATCTGCCCGAAGCGGGCGAGCGCCTGCTCAAGCCCCTGGGCTTTTTCGACCACAGCAACATCCTGACCATCTACAGCCAGATTCCCGCCAGAACACCCCCGGCAACCACCACGGGTGCAACACAGGAAAGCTGTGCCCTTCCAGTCGAGAACGAGCGCCAGTTTCTGACCCTGCTCAACATCCTGGATGGCAAGCGCCCCTCGGTGCAGATCATGGACACCAACGGCGATGGCATCTACAGCGCCGCCGACCAGGGCATGCACCGCATGAGCATCCCCCGAGGTGCCCAGTCGCAGGTCATCCGCAAGGACGACCGCATCGTGCTGCAAGGCGGCGACGGCGAGCAAAGCGTGCTGGCCCGCATGCCCGAGCAGCCCGTGCGCCCGAGCTGGCGCCAGCTGCAGTAAGGCCGCGTCGGGGCTGTCTGGGTGCACGCACGCTCCAGCAAGGTCTGGATTGCTTCCAACGGCTCGCGCTGGATCGCACTGGGGCAAGGGGCTCTGCTGCCGCCAGCGTCCCTTGTGCCATTTGCTTCGGTTACAGTTCTTCCACGCGCCGTGCCGGGTAGCTGTCCCAGCTTTGGCAGCCGGGGCAATGCCAGAAGTGCTGACGGGCCTCGAAGCCGCAGGCAGCGCAGCGGTAGCGTGTCAGCGGCTTGGCCGCATGGTCCAGTGCCCGCTGGACAGCAGGGTGGTAGCGTTCTTCTGACAAGGTTTCGCCTGCCAGCCACTGTGCGGCGGCCACCAGCGAAGGCTCCTTGTCCAGGTGCTGCACCAGCCGTGCACGGCCCGGTCCCTGCTCCTGCCCTTGCGCATCGAGCGCGACCTGGGCCTGCAGCAGGTCCAGCGACGGCTGCTGCTGGTATTGCCGCTCCAGCAGTGTCTGGACGCGTTCACGCTGGCCTGTGGCAGCCGCGATATCCACCAGCAGGCTGGCAACCAGCGGCAGCGCAGTCGGTGCCTGCTGGGCCAGGGACTCCAGCTGGTCCAGCGCCTGCGCGGACTGGCCCATGCGGTGCAGCAACTGGGCCTGCTCCAGCTGGGGGCGGGGGGCCTGGGGCGCGGTGGAGATGGCCTGCTGCAGCCTTTGCATGGCTTCAGCCTGCTGACCCCGGGTGAGCAAGCTGTGGGCGTCCTCGCAAAGATAGTGCGCCAGCCTGCCGCTGAAGTCTCCCTGGCCGGCATCCTGCATGCGGCGTGCGATGGCTGCTGCCTGAGTCCAGTCCCGTGAGCGCTCATAGATGGCCAGCAGTGCCAGGCGTGCCTCAGCTTCGAAGGCCGTCGCCTCCAGCCTGCGCAATGCATCCTCCGCACGGTCCAGCAGCCCTGCCTTGAGAAAATCCAGCGCCAGCGCATGCTGCGCGCGGTCGCGGTCTGCGCGGCTCAGGTCCCCGCGCGACAGCAGGTGCTCGTGCACGCGCACGGCGCGGTTGTATTCCCCCCGGCGGCGAAACAGGTTGCCCAGCGCAAAATGCAGCTCCGAGGTGTCGGGGTCGTTCTGCACCGCCTCGATGAAGGAGTCGATGGCCTTGTCCTGCTGCTCGTTGAGCAGAAAGTTCAGCCCCTTGAAATAGGCCTTGGGTGCCTGGCGGTTCTCGGCGCGTATCTGCCGCAGGTCCCAGCGCGATGCCAGCCAGCCCATGACAAAGGCCACTGGCAGGCCCAGCAAAATCCAGCTCAGGTCAAATTCCATGCACTTCGCTCGGCAGGGGGGTGTTGTGGGCGTTGGCGGAGGGGGGCTGCACAGCCGCGGGCGTGCTGGCCTGTGGCTGCGCTGCGGCCTGTGCCGAGCGTGCCGCATTGCGGTGCTTGAGCCAGCGCGGAACCATGCCCAGCACACCGACGATCAGGCCCAGGGCAAAGGCAGCCAGCACCACAAGCACCATGGGTGCAGTCCAGGCAGTACCAAAGAAGAAGTGCACCGTCGCGTTGTGCTGGTTATTCAGCGCGAAAGCGAACAGCGTAAAAAAAATGGCCGCCTTGAGCAGCCACAGCAGGTATTTCATGCGTTCCCTTGTGTGACGGGAAACGATTCTAGAGCGTGCCGCCCGCTGCGGCATGTCTGCGGGCGGTCTGCCGGTTGTCAGTCGGTGGATGCCTTGGGGGCAGCTTCCGGCGCCGTGCCGGGGCGAAGATCCACAGATTCCCGCAAGGCCTTGCCGGGCTTGAAGTGAGGGACGCGCTTGGACGGGATGTGCACAGCCTCGCCGCTGCGTGGGTTGCGGCCCAGGCGGGGAGGGCGGTGATTGACAGAAAAGCTGCCAAAGCCACGGATTTCGATGCGCTGCCCACGCACCAGGGCCTCACTGACGGCATCAAGAATCGTCTTGACAGCCAGCTCGGCGTCGCGCTGGCTCAGCTGGCCGAATCGGGCGGCAAGTTCTTCGACGAGATCGGATCGGGTCATCGAGGGAGGAAGTCAGGGGTTGAAATGGCGACGGGCGCCCGGAGGCGCCCGTCGCATCCGACCTTCAGCGGTCAGCAGCCAGGCTGCTGATTACTTGTCGGAGTTGTCCAGCTTGGCACGCAGCAGGGCGCCCAGGCTGGTCGTGCCAGCGTTTTCCTTGGCCGACTGAGCCGACAGCGAAGCCATGGCTTCTTGCTGGTCAGCCTGGTCCTTGGCGCGGATCGACAGCTGGATGTTGCGGGTCTTGCGATCCACATTGACCACCACAGCGGTGATTTCGTCGCCTTCCTTGAGCACGGAGCGGGCGTCTTCCACGCGGTCAGCGGAGATTTCCGAAGCGCGCAGGTAGCCGACGATGTCTTCGCCCAGGTCGATTTCAGCACCGCGTGCGTCCACCGTCTTGACCTTGCCGGACACGATCTGGCCCTTGTCGTTCACGGTCACGAACGTGGTGAACGGGTCGCTGTCCAGCTGCTTGATGCCCAGGGAGATGCGCTCGCGCTCGACGTCCACGGCCAGCACGATGGCTTCAACTTCCTGGCCCTTCTTGTAGTTGCGCACGGCAGCTTCGCCGGCTTCGTTCCAAGACAGGTCGGACAGGTGTACCAGGCCGTCGATGCCGGCAGCCAGGCCCACGAACACGCCGAAGTCAGTGATGGACTTGATCGGGCCCTTGACGCGGTCGCCGCGCTTGGTGTTCTGCGCGAACTCTTGCCAGGGGTTGGCCTTGCACTGCTTCATGCCCAGCGAGATGCGACGCTTGTCTTCGTCGATCTCCAGCACCATGACTTCCACTTCGTCGCCCAGGGCAACCAGCTTGGTCGGAGCAATGTTCTTGTTGGTCCAGTCCATTTCGGAGACGTGCACCAGACCTTCGATGCCGGGTTCCAGCTCGACGAAGGCGCCGTAGTCAGCGATGTTGGTGACCTTGCCGAACAGGCGGGTGCCCGAGGGGTAGCGGCGCGAAACGCCCAGCCACGGATCGTCGCCCATCTGCTTCAGACCCAGCGAGACACGGTTCTTTTCGGTGTCGAACTTGAGGATCTTGGCAGTGATTTCCTGGCCAGCCTGCACCACTTCCGAGGGGTGACGCACGCGGCGCCATGCCATGTCGGTGATGTGCAGCAGGCCGTCGATGCCGCCCAGGTCCACGAACGCACCGTATTCGGTGATGTTCTTGACCACGCCCTGCACGATGGCGCCTTCCTTCAGCGTTTCCATCAGCTTGGCGCGCTCTTCGCCCATCGAGGCTTCGACCACAGCGCGGCGGCTCAGCACCACGTTGTTGCGCTTGCGGTCCAGCTTGATGACCTTGAACTCCATCGTCTTGTTTTCGTACGGAGTCAGATCCTTGATCGGACGGGTGTCGATCAGCGAGCCGGGCAGGAAGGCGCGGATGCCGTTGACCAGCACCGTCAGGCCGCCCTTGACCTTGCCGGAGGTCGTGCCGGTCACGAATTCGCCCGATTCCAGGGCCTTTTCGAGAGCCAGCCACGAGGCCAGGCGCTTGGCGGTGTCACGCGACAGGATGGTGTCGCCGTAGCCGTTTTCGATCGAGCCGATGGCGACCGACACAAAGTCGCCCACCTGGACTTCGATTTCACCCTGGTCGTTCTTGAATTCGTCGATCGGCACATAGGCTTCCGACTTCAGGCCAGCGTTCACGACGACGAAGTTGTGCTCGACGCGCACGACTTCGGCGGTGATGACCTCGCCAGGACGCATTTCGGTGCGTTGCAGCGATTCTTCAAACAGGGAGGCAAAAGATTCAGACATGTATTTCCTTGCCCGCCGACAGGTTTCCGTTGGCACTATTGCCAAGCGTTTCTAAGACTGCCTGCGGAGGTGTTGTGGGTTCAACCACGGGGTGAGAGCCAATGAGCCTCCGGGCCGTACAGGGGCTGTGCCACCATGCCTGGGTCCGGAGGGCGGGGTGCCGGCGCTGCGGCGCGAATGCAATCAATCGCGGCCAAAGGGCTGGCGTTCCTGCCACCACGAAAGCACCTGCGCAGCCACCTCTTCGATGGAAAGCGCAGAGCTGTCAAGCAGCACGGAGTCTTCGGCGGGTTTGAGCGGCGCCACGCTGCGGTTCATGTCCCGCGCATCGCGTGCCTCAAGGTCTGCCCGAAGGGCATCTATATTAGCTGCAATTCCTTTGGAAATCAACTGCTTATGCCGGCGGTCTGCGCGGCATGCGGCAGAAGCCGACAAATAGACCTTCAAAGGAGCGTTCGGGAAGATCACCGTGCCCATGTCGCGGCCATCAGCGACCAGTCCTGGAAGTTGCTGGAACGACAGCTGCAGGTCCACGAGCGCTTCGCGCACCGCCGGCAGTGCCGACACGCGCGAGGCATTCATGCCCGCTTCCTCGCTGCGCAGTGCCAGCGTGACGTCCTCGTCACCGAGCCAGATGCGCTGCTCGGCATCGAAGCGCACGGGCAGCGTGCGCGCCAGTGCCGCGATCTGCGGCGCGTCCGATGCCTCCAGCGCCATGCCGGCCCGCGAAGCGGCCAGTCCTGTCAGGCGGTACAGCGCGCCCGAGTCGAGCAGGTGGTAGCCCAGCGCTTGAGCGACTTCAGCGGCAATCGTGCCCTTGCCCGAGGCCGTGGGGCCATCGATGCAGATCACGGGAATGCGCTCGCGTGGCGTGCTGCAGACAGACAGCAACGCCTCGAAGTAGTCCGGAAAGGTCTTGGCAACGCACTTGGGGTCTTCGATGCGCACGGGCAGTCCTGCCGCGTTGAACGCCGCCAGCGAGAAACACATCGCCACGCGGTGGTCGTCGTAGGTATGGATGCTGGCCGCACGCCAGTCTGCCGCAGTTGCAGGCGGCGTGATGCGGATGAAGTCCGCGCCTTCCTCGACCAGCGCGCCCAGCTTGCGCAGCTCCAGGGTCATGGCTGCGATGCGGTCGGTCTCCTTGACGCGCCAGCTTGCGATGTTGCGCAGGGTGGTCGTGCCGTTCGCATACAAGGCCATCACGGCCAGCGTCATGGCAGCGTCAGGGATGTGGTTGCAGTCCAGATCGATGGCTTGCAGCGGCCAGGCGCCACGGCGGATGCGCAGCCAGTTCGGGCCGCCCTCGACGCTTGCGCCCATGGCGCGCGCTGCCTCCACGAAGCGGATGTCACCCTGTATGGAATCCAGGCCCACCCCCTGGATGGTGATGCCTTCGCCATGGGCGATGGCGCCCAGGGCGATGAAATAGCTGGCCGAAGAGGCATCGGCCTCGACGTGGATCTCGCCCGGCGAACGGTAGCGGCTGCCTGCAGGGATGGTAAAGCGCTGCCAGTTTTCGTTGCGCACGGCAATGCCAAAGCGCGCCAGCAGCTCCAGCGTGATGTGGATATAGGGCTTGGAGATCAGCTCGCCCACGACTTCGATGGTGATGTCCCGTGAGGAGGCCAGCAGCGGCAGCGCCATCAGCAGCGAGGTCAGGAACTGGCTGGAGACATCGCCACGCACCTGAATAGGGCTGTCCGGCCACTGCGAAAAATCAGGCTGCGTGATGTGCAGTGGAGGGAAGCCCTCGTTGCCCAGGTAGGCGATGCGGCAGCCCAGCTGGCGCAGTGCATCGACGAGGTCGCCGATCGGGCGTTCATGCATGCGCGGCACGCCGCTGAGCCGGAAGTCTCCGCCCAGCACCGACAGTGCGGCGGTCAGCGGGCGCATGGCCGTTCCGGCATTGCCCATGAACAGTTCTGCGCTGGCATGCGCAGGCAGCGCCCCTGCCAGGCCGGTGATGTGCACGGGCTGGCCCGGGGCAATGGTGGTCGGCGCCACCGTGCAGCCCAGCTGCTGCAGTGCCTTGAGCATGACGCGCGTGTCGTCCGAGTCCAGCAGGTCGTGGACCACGGTCGTGCCCTGGCTCAAGGCGGCCAGCAGCAGCACGCGGTTGGAGATGCTCTTGGAGCCGGGCAGGCTTACCGTGCCTTGCGCCTGGGTGAGTGCGGGAAGATCGAGAAAAGTGGTGCTGTACATGGCAATTCAGGAGCGGACAGGCAGTCTGGTCTGAGCGGCCCAGTCCACCCTCGGGTGGCATGGGCCGGCATTCAGCGGCGCGGCGCGCCGGGGCGCCAGTGGGCGCGCGCGGCACTGGCCAGCGTCAGGTGGTCTTCAAGACCCTGGCCGTCGCCGGCCTGTATCAGCGCTTGCAGCTGCTGCAGCGCCTGCTGGAATTGCTGCGATTGCGCCAGCACCTGCTCGCGGTTGGCCAGCAGCACGTCGCGCCACATCTTGGGATCGCCTGCCGCAATGCGCGTGAAGTCGCGAAAGCCCGGCCCGGCCAGGGACAGCATTTCGTCTGCGTTGGGCTGGGAGAGTACGCTTTGCATCATCGCAAATGCCAGCAGGTGGGGCAGGTGGCTGACGGTGGCGAAGGCGCCATCATGGTCTTGCGGCGACATTGAGCGCACCCGGCAGCCCAGCAGTTCCCACAAAGCCTGTGCTTTGTGCAGGTGCCCGGCAATAGTGCGCTCGGTCGGCGTCAGGATGACCTGTGCGCCATGGTAGAGCCTGGCATCGGAGTGCTCCACACCCGAGACCTCCTTGCCCGCGATGGGGTGGGCGGGCACAAAGGAGCCGATCTGGTCGCGCAGCGCCGTGTGCGCAGCCTGGACCACATCGACCTTGGTCGATCCCACGTCCATGATCATCATCTCGGGCGTGACGAGGTGCTTGATGGACTTGAGCGTGGCCTCGGTCGCGGCGACCGGGACGGCCAGCAGCACAAGATCGGCGCCTGCCGCCGCCAGCAGTGCCGAGGGTGCCGCCACATCGATGACACCCAGCTGGCGCGCGCGTTCCGTGGTGGACGGGGACTTGCTGTAGCCGACGACACGCTTGACCAGGCCTGCCTGCTTGAGTGCCAGTGCAAAGGAGCCTCCCATGAGGCCGCAGCCGATCAGGCCCAGTTGCTCGAATGGCTGCATCACTTGGCTACCGGGTAGGTACCCAGTTCCTTGTAGAAGGCGCACAGCCCGCGCAACTCTTCGAGCGCGCTGGCCACATGGGGCTGATCCGGGTGGCCTTCGAGATCGATGTAGAAGTAGTACTCCCACTGGCCTGTGCGCGCAGGCCGCGACTCGAAGCGCGTCATGGAGACGCCGTGCTTTTTCAGCGGCACCAGCAGGTCGTGCACGGCGCCGGGCCGGTTGGGCACGGAGATGATGAGGCTGGTGCAGTCATGCGCCGTGGGCGCGGGCCTGGCCAGCGTATGGGGCAGGCAGATGACGGCAAAGCGCGTACGGTTGTAGGCATCGTCCTGGATGGCGTGGGCCACCACATGCAGGCCGAACTGCTGCGCAGCGCGCTCGCTGGCCAGTCCTGCGATTTCAGGGTCGAGCGCAGCCAGGCGCGCGCCTTCGGCATTGCTGGACACGGGACGGCGCTCGGCATGCGGCAGATGCTTGGACAGCCAGCTTTGGCACTGGGCCAGCGCCTGCGGGTGGGCCGCCACCACCTTGATGCCCTCTGCCGAATTGGTCGAGCGCAGCAGATTGTGGCGCACCAGCAGGCTGACTTCGCCCACCACATGGCAGGGCGTGTGCAGGAACATGTCCAGCGAACGCGTGACCACGCCTTCGTTGGAGTTCTCGACGCCGACCACGCCGTACTGCGCGCTGCCGGCCGCCGTGGCGTGGAAGACTTCGTCAAAAGTGTTGCAGTACATCAGATCGGCCGCGCCGCCGAAGTACTGGATGGCCGCTTCCTCGCAGAACGTGCCGGCCGGGCCCAGCACCGCCACGCGCTGAGGGGACTCCAGCGCCAGGCAGGCCGACATGATCTCGCGCCAGATGGCCGAGACATGGGCATTCTTGAGCGGGCCACGATTGGCGGACTCGATCTTGTGAATCACCTGGGCCACGCGGTCCGGGCGGAAGAAGGGCGAGCCTTCGCGCTTCTTGATTTCGCCGACCTGCTCCGCCACATGGGCGCGCTTGTTCAGCAGGTCCAGCAATTGCTGGTCGATGGAGTCGATCTGCACGCGCAACTGCGCCAGATCGGGTGAGGCTTGGGGTGTGGTGCTCATGGCAGGGGTCTAGGTCGGTCAGGCGTTGCGCTGTTCGAATTCGCGCATGTAGTCCACCAGCGCCTGCACGCCCGCGATAGGCATGGCGTTGTAGAGGCTGGCGCGCATGCCGCCGACGGACTTGTGGCCCTTGAGCTGCAGCAGGCCGCGTTCCCTGGCGCCGGCCAGGAAAGCGTCGTTGCGCGATTCATCGCGCAGGAAAAAGGGAATGTTCATGCGCGAGCGGCAGTTGGCCGCGACCTTGTTGACGTAGAACGAGGATTGGTCCACGTACTGGTAGAACAGGTCGGCCTTGGCGATGTTGCGAGCCTCCAGCGCGGCCACACCGGTCAGGGCGCCTTCGGTCTGGCGCTTGATCCACTGGAAGGTCAGGCCCGCGATATAGATGCCCCAGGTTGGGGGCGTGTTGAACATAGACTGGTTGTCGGCCACGGTCTTGTAGTCGAAGGCCGAAGGGCATGCCGGCAGCGCATGGCCCAGCAGGTCCTCGCGCACGATGACCAGCGTCAGGCCGGCCGGGCCCAGGTTCTTTTGCGCGCCGCCAAAGGCCAGTCCCACGCGGCTCCAGTCCACGGGGCGCGAGGCCACGTGCGATGAAAAATCGATCACCAGCGGCGCATCGCTACCCAGTGCCTTGAGGTCGGGCAGCTCCTGGAATTCGATGCCATGGATGGTTTCGTTGCTGCAGATGTGCACATAGCTGGCGCCACGGCTGAGCTGCCAGCTTTCGGGGGCGGGCAGGGCCGTGAACTTGCTGTCCTCGCCGCTGGCGGCGATATTGGCTTCAGCCACGTACTTGCGCGCTTCCTTGGCCGACTTCTGGCTCCAGCTGCCGGTCAGCACGAAGTCCACGGTGCCTGCGCGCGACAGATTCAGGGGCACGATGGCGTTTTCCGCCAGTCCGCCGCCCTGCATGAACAGGATCTTGAACTCGGGTGGCACTGCCAGCAGTTCGCGCAGGTCGGCCTCGGCCTGTTCATAGATGGAGATGAACTCCTTGCCGCGGTGGCTCATTTCCATGACGCTCATTCCGGAGCCATGCCAGTCGAGCATTTCGGCGGCTGCCTGCTGCAGCACTTCGGCGGGGATGGCGGCGGGGCCTGCGGAGAAGTTGTATGGGCGGTTCATGGAGTTCACAGTCAAGTCACGCGCAGGCCTGGAGTCGCCAGGCCTGCAATCAAGGATTGCTCGAGCCCTCCCGCAGCCAGGGGGCTGCAGGCGGACAATGGCGCCGGGCCTCAGGCCGCAGCGTCTGCTTCGTCGCCTGTGGCGGCCTCGCTGCCTTCGGCTTCGTTGGCATCGTTTTCGACAATGCGCTGCAGGCCGCCGAGCTTGGCGCCTTCGTCCAGCGCAATCAGCGTCACGCCCTGGGTGGCGCGGCCGAGTTCGCGGATCTCTGAGACCCGGGTGCGCACCAGCACGCCGGTATCGGTGATCAGCATGATCTCGTCATCAGCATGGACCAGCGTGGCGGCCACGACCTTGCCGTTGCGCTCGGACTGCTGGATAGCAATCATGCCCTTTGTGCCCCGGCCATGGCGCGTGTACTCGACGATGGAGGTGCGCTTGCCGTAGCCGTTCTCGGTGGCCGTGAGCACGCTTTGCGACTCATCCTCGGCCACGAGCATGGCGATCACGCTCTGCCCGTCTTCCAGCGTCATGCCCTTGACGCCGCGTGCGTTGCGGCCCATGGGGCGCACGTCGTTCTCGTCGAAGCGCACGGCCTTGCCGCCGTCGCTGAACAGCATCACATCGTGCTTGCCATCGGTGAGCGCCGCGCCGATCAGGTAGTCGCCATCGTCCAGACCCACGGCGATGATGCCTGCCTTGCGCGGATTGGAGAATTCATCGAGCGCCGTCTTCTTGACCGTGCCCATGCTGGTGGCCATGAACACATAGTGGTCGGCCGGGAAGCTGCGGTATTCGCCCGTCAGCGGCAACACCACATTGATTTTTTCCCCGTCCTGCAGCGGGAACATGTTGACGATGGGGCGCCCGCGCGAGCCGCGCGAGCCGGCCGGCACTTCCCAGACCTTGAGCCAGTACAGACGGCCACGGTTGGAAAAGCACAGCAGGTAGTCATGCGTATTGGCAATGAACAGCTGGTCGATCCAGTCGTCTTCCTTGGTGGCTGTGGCCTGCTTGCCGCGGCCGCCGCGCTTTTGCGAACGGTACTCGGACAGCGGCTGGCTCTTGATGTAGCCCGAGTGGCTGAGCGTGACCACCATGTCGGTCGGGGTGATCAGGTCTTCGGTGGACAGATCCTGCGCGCTGTACTCGATGGTGCTGCGGCGGGCGCCCAGCTTGCTTTGGCCGAACTCGGCCTTGAGCTGCTGCAGTTCGTTGCCGATGATGGCCGAGACGCGCTCGGGCTTGGCCAGGATGTCCAGCAGATCCTCGATCACGGCCATCACATCCTTGTACTCGGCGACGATCTTGTCCTGCTCCAGGCCTGTCAGGCGCTGCAGGCGCATCTGCAGGATTTCCTGTGCCTGGGTTTCGGACAGCCGGTACTTGCCATCGGCCTGCATGCCGAACTCGCGCTCCAGTCCTTCGGGGCGATAGTCGTCGGCATTGATCACGCCGCCATCGGTGCGCGTGCGGGTCAGCATCTCGCGCACCAGCTGGCTGTCCCAACTGCGCTCCATCAGAGCCGCCTTGGCCACGGGCGGTGTGGGCGCGTTGCGGATGATGGCGATGAAGTCGTCGATATTGGCCAGGGCAACCGCCAGGCCTTCCAGCACATGGCCGCGCTCGCGCGCCTTGCGCAGCTCGAACACCGTGCGGCGCGTGACCACTTCGCGGCGGTGCTGCAGGAAGACCTCGATCAGGTCCTTGAGGTTGCACAGCTTGGGCTGGCCATCGACCAGCGCCACCATGTTCATGCCAAAGGTGTCCTGCAGCTGGGTCAGCTTGTAGAGGTTGTTGAGCACCACCTCGGGCACTTCGCCGCGCTTGAGCTCGATCACCAGGCGCATGCCCGACTTGTCGGACTCATCCTGGATGTGGCTGATGCCCTCGATCTTCTTTTCGTGCACCAGCTCAGCCATGCGCTCCTGCAGCGTCTTTTTGTTGACCTGGTAGGGCAGCTCATCGACGATGATTGCCTGGCGCTGGCCCCGGTCGATATCCTCGAAATGGCACTTGGCGCGCATCACCACGCGCCCACGGCCCGTGCGGTAGCCTTCCTTGACCCCATTGATGCCGTAAATGATGCCGGCAGTCGGGAAGTCAGGCGCGGGAATGATCTCCATCAGCTCCTCGATGCTGGCCTGTGGCGACTGCAACAGGTGCAGGCAGGCATCGACCACCTCGTTGAGGTTGTGCGGCGGGATATTGGTGGCCATGCCCACCGCAATGCCCGACGAGCCATTGACCAGCAGGTTGGGCAGGCGCGAAGGAAGCACCAGTGGCTCGCTCTCGCTGCCATCGTAGTTCGGCCCGAAATCCACGGTCTCTTTGTCGATGTCACCCAGCATTTCGTGGGCGATCTTGGACAGCCGGATTTCGGTGTAGCGCATCGCCGCTGCGCTGTCGCCGTCCACCGAGCCGAAATTACCCTGTCCATCGACCAGCATGTGGCGCAGCGAGAAATCCTGGGCCATACGCACGATGGTGTCATACACCGCGCTGTCGCCGTGCGGGTGGTATTTACCGATCACGTCACCCACGATACGCGCCGACTTCTTGTAGGGGCGATTCCAGTCGTTGTTGAGCTCGTGCATGGCGTACAGTACGCGTCGGTGCACAGGCTTGAGACCGTCTCGCGCATCGGGAAGTGCCCGTCCCACGATCACGCTCATGGCGTAATCGAGATAGCTGCGACGCATCTCCTCCTCGAGGCTGATGGGCAGGGTTTCTTTAGCAAACTGGGTCATGTGTGGCGATACTCTGACGGCGGGAAAACGTCCATTTTAGGTCGAATGCCGTGTAGCAGCCTAGCAACATAACCCCGGAATTCCGCCGCTGTCCTACTTGTTGGCGCCCGCTTGGAGGCCCGCCTGCATGTTACGTATGGCACAATCAATTCAACGTTTTTGGTGATGGTCACTGATGACGTCCACAGATTCGCAGCCCTGCTGCGGCTTTTTCCCCAAGAGGAGAACCATGAAGAAACTGAACAAAGTGGCGATGTTGTTTGCCTCTGCTGCCCTCGCAACGGCCGCTGGTGCACAAGTGAAGGCTGCTGACGGTGGCAAGACCATCGACAACTGGCAGAACGGTACCAGCGAACTGGTGTGGAAGAACGGTACCAACGAACTGTGCTGGCGCGATGCTAACTGGACTCCCGCCACTGCAGCCGCTGGCTGCGACGGCGCCCTGCAGCCTGCAGCCGCTCCCGCAGCAGCACCTGCTCCCGCTGCTGCTGCCGCTCCCGCAGCCGCTCCTGCTCCGGCCATCGCCTCCAAGGTGACCTTCTCCGCTGACGCTTTCTTCGACTTCGACAAAGCTGTTCTGAAGGCCGAAGGCAAGGCCAAGCTGGACGACCTGGCCTCCAAGGTCAAGGGCATCAACCTGGAAGTCGTGATCGCCGTTGGTCACACCGACTCCGTTGGCTCTGACGCCTACAACCAGAAGCTGTCGGTCCGCCGCGCTGAAGCCGTGAAGGCTTACCTGGTGACCAAGGGCATCGAAAAGAACCGCGTCTACACTGAAGGCAAGGGCGAAAAGCAGCCCGTCGCCGACAACAAGACCAAGGAAGGCCGCGCCAAGAACCGCCGCGTGGAAATCGAAGTGGTCGGCACCCGCGCCGCTCAGTAATCTTTCGATTGCTTCCCAAAAAGCCCCGGTAACGGGGCTTTTTTTATGTCTGCAATCGCGGACAATTGACGGCCATGAGCAACGCAAGCAATGTCAACGCCGATCCGGCGGAACTGGAAAAGTTCTCCAGCCTGGCCCATCGCTGGTGGGATCCCGAAAGCGAATTCAAGCCCCTGCACCAGATCAATCCGCTGCGCCTGGAATGGATTGATGGCTTTGCCAATCTTCGGGGCAAAAGGGTGCTCGATGTGGGTTGTGGCGGCGGCATTTTGGCCGACTCCATGGCCCGCAGGGGGGCAAGCCAGGTCATCGGCATCGACCTGGCCACCAAGGCGCTGCGCGTTGCCCAGCTGCATGCGCTGGAAACCGGTACTCCCAACATTCAGTACCACGAAGTGAGCGTGGAGCGGCTGGCGCAGGAGCAGCCTGCATCGTTCGATGTCGTCACTTGCATGGAAATGCTGGAGCATGTGCCTGATCCTGCATCCATCGTTGCTGCCTGTGCGCGTCTTGCCAAACCTGGCGGCTGGGTGTTCTTTTCCACCATCAACCGCAACGCCAAGGCATTTGCCCTGGCCATTGTGGCTGCCGAGTACCTGCTCAAGATGATTCCCAAGGGCACGCATGAGTACGCCAAGCTCATACAGCCCAGCGAGCTTGCCGCCTTCGCGCGCCAGGCCGGGCTGGATCTGCAGGCCAGCAAAGGTCTGCAGCACAACCCTGTCACCGGCCGGTACTGGCTGAGCGCGGACACCTCGGTCAACTACATGCTGGCTGCGCGCCGGGCACAGGAGTGACCGCCATGTGGACGCAGATCCGTGCCGTGCTGTTCGATCTCGATGGCACGCTGATCGACAGCGCTCCCGACCTGGGAGCGGCTGCCGACAAAATGCGTACCGACCGTGGCCTGCCGTCGCTGCCCTACGAGAGCTACCGGCCCATGGCAGGCGCGGGCGCGCGCGGCATGCTCGGCGTCGGTTTCGGCCTCACACCCGAGTCGCCTGAATTTCCGGCCATGCGCGAGGAGTTCTTTCAGAACTACGAGCGCTGCATGACACAGCGCACCTACGCGTTTGAAGGCGTTGCCGAACTGATTGTCAGTCTGCAGGCTGCATCCATGGCCTGGGGGGTGGTGACGAACAAGTCCATGCGCTTTACCGACCCTCTGACCCGCCAGATGCCCTTGTTTGCCAGCGCAGGCGCCATCGTCAGCGGTGACACGACACCCCATGCCAAACCCCATCCGGCACCCTTGCTGGAGGCAGCTGCCCGCATGGGCCTTTCACCGCAGCACTGCATCTACGTCGGTGACGACGAGCGCGACATCATCGCCGGCAAGGCTGCCGGCATGAAAACCGTGGCCGCATGCTATGGATACCTCGGGGAAAGCAGCGAAACGGCGCACTGGCAGGCCGATGCGCAGATCAATTCTCCGATGGAGCTCTTGAAACTGCTGGGAAAGCGCTAAAATACATTCCATGGGGCTGTCCTGGTTTCGACGTGGGTGCGGGACCGGTGTGGTGCATGCCGAGCTTGAGTGACGCTCGTAAATCTCCATTCAAAAAACTAACTGCAAACGACGAACGTTTCGCACTCGCCGCTTAAATCCGGTGAGCCTTGCAACAGCACGCTGATGGGCTGGGCAAGGGGGTAGCAATACCTCCCGGCTGCAAGGGAATTCACATCAGCTGGCTGTGTGCTGGGCTTCTTAGTACATGGCGAGATCCAAGGAAGCTGGCGTCTCGGGCAGCGTGCATCTGCGCGGCCCGGGAAGCGAGACTCAAACCAGAATGCTAAGCATGTAGATCTGCCCGGCGAAGGCTTGCGGACGCGGGTTCAATTCCCGCCAGCTCCACCATACAAGACACCGCCACACACTGAAAACCTCAGTGTGTGGCGGTTTTTTCTTGCCTGAAATCCCCGCACCACGCGGGGTTCCGGCCATCTGTGCTGCGGGTGGCCTGCTGCCGAAACGACTGAAATCCGCCGCTTTCTCGGCCAGAGCCGTCTCTGTTCTCCGTTTGGCCTGCGGGTAGGTGCAGATGGTGGTCTAGCAAAATCAACAACTTACACGCGCCGGTTCACCGTCAACCAAGGCTGCCGGTCAGGCATCGAACGACGTCAACGCGGTAGCCAACCTTCCTATCTTGCTCTATCATGAAGCGTCAAGATGTATCATGATGGAGATAGCCATGACAACTGCTGTCCGCGAAAAGTTTTCTTCCCAGGCCGCGCCCGATGTGCTGGCGGCGTTGCGCCAAATCGCAGAAAGCCAGGGCCGCCAGTTCCAGGCGGTGCTCGATGAAGCCCTGCGCGACTACATCGACCGGCAGCAGAAGGAGCGCCCCCGCCGCCACGTGATGGCTTCTTTCGCTTCAAGTCTGGATGAGTTCGACTGCCTCTACCGCGAACTGGCCAAGTAAGCCGTGGCGCACGATTACCTGACAGTGGCCGATGTGCTCGGCATGCACACGGTGCTGATGCAGCGTTACGGCGGCGCGCCGGGCGTGCGTGACCCGGGGGCCCTGGAGGCCGCACTGTTCCGCCCGCAGACCGGCTACTACGATGACATCGTGGCCGAGGCAGCTGCCCTGCTTGAAAGCCTGGTGATCAACCACCCGTTCGTGGACGGCAACAAGCGCATCGCCTTTGCAGCGGCCGACGTGTTTTTGCGCATCAATGGCTGGCGCTTGCGGCGCGCCCCGATGCAGATCTATGCGGAAATGATGCAGATGTTCGAGTCGGGCACGTTTGACATTGCCCACCTCGATCCGTGGCTGCGGTCGTTTGCCGTCGCCGCAGAGTGATGCCATGAACGAGAAAACACCGAACCTGCAGACTCAGGCTGCGATGAAAGAAGCCAGGGCGATGGCGATCAAGCGGGTGCCTGAACTGGCAGAGTCCACAATAGGCGTTGAGTCATTTCCCAGCTTCACCAAACCCGCCCGTCAGCGCTGGGAGTCCATCCCTGCCGACATCCGCAAGCGGCTGCAGTCCAACGTCTGGTGCGGCCACTGCCGTCACGAAACCACAATCACCAATTTCAGTGGCACCATCAAAGGCGGCGACTTGCTGCTGGTGGGCAAGTGCGCCGAATGCCGCAGTGATGTGGCACGGGTGATCGAGGCAGCTTGACCTGGCTGCCATCCCGGAGCTCGCGCGCAAACGGGCTGCCCAAGGTCTGCACGATGTTTTACGTGGACACGATGGTGCTTGGAAGTCTTCATTCAGGGTAGATGGGGTGGCCGGACGGATACTTTGCTGGGTCGTGTTAGCGGTTCTAAATCCCGGGTCTTGCAGATGCACTTTGGGGTTCTGATCTGCCTGCGTAATGAAGACGAATTTTCCCGGGCCTGAGGCCCTCTGCACACCTTGTGATCGGACTATAAAAGGACTATATTTAGTCTTATTCGAGTCTGGAGCACCGCCATGCGCTACTCATCACAAGTCAAGCCTATCAGCTATCTCAAAGCCAACGCTGCCGAGGTTTTGACGCACCTTGCGGAGCAGCGTGAACCTATGGTCATCACCCAAAACGGTGAGGCCAAGGCTGTCCTGCAGGACATTGCCTCGTTCGAGGAGACGCAGGAAACACTGGCCTTGCTAAAAATCCTTGCGCTGGGCAATCAGGATGTGGTCGCTGGTAAGGTCAAACCCGTGGCCGACATCGTTGCCCGCCTCCGCGCCAAGCGCCCCCCGGTCTGATGACAGGTACGTCTGCCAAGTTCGACGTCCTTCTCACCGAGGGTGCGGAGCAGGACCTGGAGGCCATCCACGACTACATCTCCGAATTCGACTGTGTAGCCAACGCCAATTATGTGTTGGATAAGTTGATGGACGTTGTGGAGAGTCTGTCGAAATTCCCGGAACGCGGTAGCTATCCGAAGGAACTTGTCGGTCTTGGGATCAAAGAATACCGCCAGACCTTATTCATGCCGTATCGCGTGATCTACCGTGTCACAGGCAGCCAGGTCATCATTTACCTGATCGCCGATGGACGCCGCGACATGCAAACCGTGCTTGCTCGGCGCCTGTTAGGCGCTTGACCCGCAGGACCCCGCACCAGGGCTCATAAGCTTGGGAGGTCGGTCAGCAGCGTGGACGCATAAGTGTGCCGGATCTGGTACGGATTCCGGTACTCGATCCCGGCTCGCTCCATTACCGGCAGCCACAGCGTTTTCCGGATTTGGGCGTCGGTGGTCCACGGCTTCAAGGTGCGCGAATTGAGCCAGACCCTGGGGCCTCGAACCTGACTGATCGCGCGCTGTTGCTTCAAGGCATCGACCGCCTCGGTATTGAGCTCAACCTCCCGCTTGCCGGCCTCGGTCTTCGGCGCCTTGGCGATGCCAGCAACCTGGTTGAGCACGATGTACGCGATCTTCTTGCCGAAGTCGATGTGATCCCACTGGAGTACCTGCAGTTCGCCAGGGCGCAATCCAGAGTTGAGCCAGAACTGGAGCATGGGCTGCTCATCTTCCCGGGTCGCCGCAAAAATGGCTTCCCGCTTCAAGCGGGTGAACGGCTGCGCCACATAGTCGCCAGCGCTCCAGGGTGGCCTCGCTGATGCTCCAGCGGAGCGGCCAATTGTTTTTGATTGAGGTGAGCGACTTCCATCTTGGTCTCCTTCCGAATGAGTTGGCAGGAGTCCATGCAGGCGCGGTTCCGCCCGCGAGCCAAGACGCAGCACGGCCTGGCGGCGCAATGGGTGTACTTTTGGTTGTCTGCCCGACAAAACCTCGTCGTTTCGAATATTTCGATTATGCTTCCTCCCATGATGCTGTTTGAAGCTCCCAGGAGGCTGCCATGACTACACTCTCTCCCACCCATTCGTTGCCGACAGCGGAAGAAGTTGCCATCGCTCGCGAGAGCGGTCGGGCGCTGTCCGCCTTCTTGCAGACCCGCGCGGAAACCCAGCAGATCGGGATCTTCGACGACAAGGGCGCGTCTCATCCGGTCCGCGTCCCCGTGTCGGCACTGCGTCTGCTTGTGGACGTCCTGACCGAAATCGGTGAGGGCAACGCGGTCAGCATCATCCCGATCCACGCCGAACTGACGACCCAGGACGCAGCGGACGTGCTCAACGTCTCGCGACCGTTCCTCGTGCAGTTACTGGAGCGCGGCGAGATCCCGTTCCACAAGATTGGCACACACCGTCGCGTCCGCTACCAGGACGTGATCGCGTACAAGGAGCAGATCGACGCTGAGCGCAGCAAGGCCCTCGATGCACTAGCCGAGCAAGCCCAGGCGCTCAAGATGGGGTACGAATGAATGAGTTCGAACTTCACCGTCATCTACGACGCCTGCGTGCTCTACCCGGCACCGTTGCGCGACTTGCTGATGCGCCTTGCGCTGACCGATCTGTATCGGGCGCGTTGGACGGACATGATCCACGACGAGTGGACGCGTAACGTCCTGAAGCAGCGGCCGGATCTGAAGGCCGAAGACCTGGAGCGGACGCGGTCGCTGATGAACGCCCACGTCCGCGACAGCCTGGTCACCGGCTTCGAGCATCTGATCCCGTCCGTCAAGTTGCCGGACGCCGATGACCGGCATGTGGTGGCAGCCGCCATTCACGGCGGCGCGAGCCTGATCGTGACCTTCAACCTGAAGGACTTTCCGCCGGAACGGCTCAAGCCCTACAACCTGACCGCCCAGCACCCGGATGACTTCATCTTCGACCTACTGGATCTGCACGCCGCCCGGGTTTGCGAGGCTGCAGCCAACCACCGCCAATCGCTGACGAGCCCGCCCAAGACGGTTGACGAGTACCTGGACACGCTACTCAAACAGGGACTGACACAGACCGTCGGTCAGTTGCGGGAGTGGAAGGTAGCGATATGACGGTTCAGTCTTCGGCTTCTGATAGTCCTCCCCGATGAACTTGCCCCTGAAGTCTTTCGTGGACGAGCAGGTCAGCCAGCGGGGCTATGGCACGAGCAGTGAGTACGTCCACGAGTTGATCCGCAAGGATCGAGACCGTCTGCAACTGCGCGGCTTGCTGCTGGCTGGAGCAGCCTCTGCCCCGGCGGCCCCTGCCGATGCCAGCTACTTCGACGGGCTGCGTGACCGAGTGCGCAAGGCAGCCAAACCCGCTGCCAAGGCGTGAAGGCCAAGGTGGTCATCCCGCGTGAGCAGGCCAACCGGGATGCGGACGATGCTGTTGCTTACTACCTGAGTGAGGTGGACGAAGCCGTGGCAATAGGCTTTGTCGATGCGCTGGAGAGGGCCTACGGCCACATCAGTCGCCCACCCGGCCACAGGCTCTCCGTGCTACGCCCATGCACTCACTCTGCCAGGCCTGCGCGCATAGCCGCTGACGCGCTACCCGCACCTCGTGTTCTACGTCGAGCACTCCGACCACGTCGATGTGTGGCATGTGCTGCACGGCTTGCTGAATATTCCGGCATGGACGCACGAGCCCGAACAAGGCTCAAGCCAAGTGGCGCATTCTTGAATGGGAAAAGTGGCTGTCAGCGACGGCGCGCAAGCATCCCGTCTGATGCTGAACGAGGCTTTGCAGGCAATGCCGTAGCAGAGAAAATCAATGCATTGATTGAACAACGCTGCGCTCTGACGATGAGGGGACTTACCGCTCCTGCAATCTGAGCAGACTGGCTTGAAGAACCCCTGCCGCTGGGCAGGCTGAACCATGAGTATCGACTGCGAGTCTGTGCCCTTGCCATCATTGCGCCCGTCTGCCGGGCCACAGCGATTTTGCGAGCACATTGTTTCAGGCGGGCAGACCGGAGCGGACCGTGCAGCACTGGACTTTGCCATGTCGCATGGCTATACGCATGGCGGCTGGGCGCCGCGCGGTCGTCTGGCTGAGGATGGATGCATTCCGCTCAAGTACCAGCTCATGGAACTGGCCGAGGGGGGTTATCGCCAGCGCACGCGCCGTAATGTGGCAGACAGTGATGGCACGCTGATCGTTAATCTGGGTGTGCTGGAGGGTGGGACGCTGGCGACGCAGGTTTTTGCACAGCGCATGGGCAAGCCGTGTCTGGTGGTGCAATGTGATGCCTTGGCCATGACCGATGCTGCTGTCAACGTCATTGCATGGCTGCGCGGGCACAGCGTCAAAACCTTGAATATTGCCGGTCCGCGCGAGAGCAAAAGGCCTGGCATTTATCGGTTGACAGGGGAGTTGCTGCAGGCCGCTGCTGCTGTTGCCTGTTTTGCATGATGCATGCAGAGCATGGACTTTGCGATGTGATCGGTGGGCTATGGCGGTGATGGTACGATCAATCGGCATTCTTTTGCCACGGATGTTGAAAGGGGTGCCATGCGCGGTGCTGGCGTTCAATCCATGGATTTTTCTGATCTGGAGCGGGCTGCCGCCCTGGTGGAGCAGGCTGACGCATTGATTGTGGCTGCAGGCGCAGGCATGGGGGTGGACTCGGGTCTGCCGGATTTTCGTGGCCAGTATGGTTTCTGGCGGGCTTATCCGGCTTTGCGGGACGCGCAGCTTGATTTTCACGATATTGCGTCCCCTTCGGCCTTTCACTCCATGCCGGGGCTGGCCTGGGGTTTCTATGGCCATCGGCTGGCGCTGTACCGTGAAACGCAGCCGCATGTGGGCTACAAAATTCTGAAGCACTGGGGTTCGCTGATGCCGCACGGCGCCCGTGTGTTCACCAGCAATGTGGATGGGCAGTTTCAGAAGGCGGGTTTTGATGCCGAGTGCATTTACGAGTGTCACGGCTCCATTCACCACCTGCAATGCCTGCGGCCCTGCAGTAAAGACCTATGGAGTGCGCAAGGCTTTATGCCTGATGTCGATGGTGTGAGGTGCTGGCTGCGCAATCAACCGCCTGTCTGTCCTGGCTGTGGCGGCTTGGCACGGCCCAATGTGCTGATGTTCAATGATGATGGCTGGATCGAGCGGCGCAGTGCCGCACAGGCCGGACGACTGCAGGCGTGGCTGTCCGATGTGTCGCGGCCTGTGGTCATTGAGTTGGGTGCGGGCACAGCGATTCCTTCCGTTCGGCATTTCAGCCAGCGCGTGATCCGGCAGTTTGGCGGGAGGCTGGTTCGGATCAATCCCCATGAGTGCGTCGTACCGACACGTCTGGATGCAGGGTTGCCCATGGGGGCTGCCAGCGGGCTGGCAGCGATTGTGCAACTGCTGGACCCGTGCTGGGATCCCGGTGGGTTACACCCATAGGCAGGCTACCATGCGTGAGCGCTATTTTCTGATTGAGCTTTTCGAGGCTTGCAGAAAAAGCCGGAGCCCTTCAGAAGGGCTTGCCTGTAGGAACCAGATAGGGGGGTACTGCCTCAGGCCTAGCGCACAACGGTGGGGCTGGCAAGTCTTGCAGGCAGTTTTGTCGCCGGGTGGCACCAGAGGTGCTGCGATGCGTGTGCTTGTGGTGGCAAAGAGATGGGTTCAGTGGACCGTGCTTTTAAAAAAGAGCCTGGCTAACCGGCATACCGCTGGCTGGCAAAAACGACTGCAGGCTGAACAGGCCTGACGAGTCGCCCCACGATGAAACTGAACTGATGAAACGCTGTCAGCGCTGCACCATGGGATGAATGATAACTCAAACGAGAATCATTCTCAAATAACTTGTGTGCTTTGTGGGGTCTTTGCCGGGGTGTGCCGAAGAGGAGGGCGGATCTGCTGGCTACATGAGAAAAGCCCGCTGCAAGCGGGCTTTTGTGTTTGGACGGAAGCTCTTACGCGGCTTCCGTTTTACGGCAGAACGTCTCTGCAGCTGGCACTGTTGTTTTTTTCGTCGCAGTGCACGACGTGCCGGCGTGAGATGCAGCATTGTCTGCGCAGACAACAGTAGATATTGTACCGAATTTGTTGCATTGCAGCAAGCCCGTTGCAGCCGGTGTGGCTATGTGGTCTGGTTGAAAGCGGCCCGTGCCAGTGCATCGGCGTCTGCATTGCGGTGTCTGGGTACCCAGTGCAGCCGGACCTGCCCGAACATGGACATGGCGGTGCGCGTGGCATCGAACAGTGCAGCCAGCCTGACAATGGGGCGGGGTGCTGGCTGCGCCAACTGCTCGACGAGGATGCTGCTGTCCGTGAAGATGTCCAGCCTGTCTGCCTGCAGTTCGCGCAGTTTGTGCAGTGCGGCCATCAGTGCGCGCAACTCCGCTTCATTGTTGCAGCCTGTGGCCTGAAGCGCTTGGGACAGTTGATGGCGGCTTCCGTCCGGGGCGGTGATGAGCACGCCGATGGCCATGGGGCCGGGGTTGGGCATGGCGCTGCCATCGATGTGAACGTTCCAGGCGTTGGGGTCGTACTGACGAGGCGAGCGTGCATTTTTGCTGCGTTGCATGCGCTGTATTGTCCCGTGCCTGCGGGCTGCTTCGCCTGAGCCAGGGGTAGACGCCTGGGAGAGATGTAGACAAAAGCCCTTAGCTGTTTCCAGCTAAGGGCTTGAATCTTTTGGTCGGAGCGGCGGGATTCGAACTCGCGACCCTCTGCTCCCAAAGCAGATGCGCTACCAGGCTGCGCTACGCTCCGACGAAAACACTATTATAGTGTCAAAAATCGTGCATTTTTCCAAATGCGCTTTGATTATCGCGAGCCGGGAGCCGGGCCGCGATTGGCCAGGTGGCGGAAGGTGATGCGGCCCTTGGTCAGGTCGTAGGGCGACATTTCCAGCGACACCTTGTCGCCTGCCAGAATGCGGATGTGGTGCTTGCGCATCTTGCCGCCGGTGTAGGCGATCAGCTGGTGTCCGTTGTCCAGCGTCACGCGAAAGCGCGAATCAGGCAGGACTTCCGTGACGGAGCCTTGCATTTCAATCAGTTCTTCTTTGGCCATGTGTTCAATCTCTCAGGTCAGGTCGGTTGTGGCGCTTGTTCGTCGGGCCCACGCAAGCTCTGCGTCCCGCACGTGCCTGCATGGCGCGTGCGAAAACAGCTGGGGCGGGTGGATGCGCTGCGCAAGAGGCGCAGACCGAACAGAGGGCCGGATCAAGTGGCGCTGCAAAGACAATCGAGCAATCGATTTTTCGCAAATACCTTAGCCCGTCGATTGTACCGTGTCAGCCCGGATTGCGTGCGCCGCATGACCTAGCTGGCCCCTCTGACATGAAAATCAGATCAATCTGAGTGCCGGCAGGCGCTGCAACGCATCTGCCTGATCTTGCAGTGCTGCGGTGCATGTGCCGTGGCGCACGGTACGCGCTAACGCGCAGCCCATGCGGGTTGGCTAGAATCCGTGGAAAGCTTCTATCACTTTTATAGCAAAATTCAGTGTCTGATCGACTTGCCGTTCTCTCCCAGTATCTGCTGCCCAAGCAGGCATTGACCGTCCTCATGGGGCGCCTGGCTCAGGCCCAGGCAGCGGGCCTGACCACGGCCGTCATCCGGCGCTTCATTGACCGTTATGGTGTGGACATGGCGGAGGCTGCCGAGCCTGATCCCGCCGCATACAAGACTTTCAATGCGTTTTTCACGCGGGCCCTCAAGCCGGGTGTCCGCCCGCTGGCGCAGGCGCCCTGGGTGTGTCCTGTCGATGGCGCCATCAGTCAGATTGGCGCCATCGAAGGTGAGCAGATTTTCCAGGCCAAGGGACACAGCTACAGCGCAACGGCCTTGGTCGGAGGCGATGCACAGCTGGCGCGCCAGTTCGACAATGGACACTTTGCCACCATTTATCTGAGCCCGCGCGACTACCACCGCATTCATATGCCGTGTGCAGGACGCCTGCGGCGCATGGTGTATGTGCCGGGTGATCTGTTTTCGGTCAATCCCGCGACGGCCCGCGGCGTGCCTGGCCTGTTCGCCCGCAATGAGCGGGTGGTTTGCGTTTTTGATACCGAGTTCGGCCCCATGGTGCTGGTGCTGGTGGGGGCGACCATCGTCGGCAGCATGGGCACGGTGTGGCACGGCATCGTCAATCCACCACGGCCAGGCCGCATCCAGGACTGGCGCTACGATGACCGTGCCATCGAGTTGGCGCAGGGCGAGGAGATGGGCCGTTTTCAGCTCGGCTCCACGGTGGTCATGCTGTTTCCCGCGGCTGCAGGGCTGCGTTTCAACCCGGATTGGGCGCATGCGGCGCCCGTGCGCCTGGGCCAGATGATGGCCAGCCGCGCGGCCGCTTGACAGTACATCCCCGGCAGCGGGGCCATCTGCGGCGTTGCCCACGCTTGCAAGGCATGAACCTTGCAAGCGCGGGCGCCTTGCGTCTGACCCCGCTGCCGGGCAACGCGATCCCCAGATCAGTGTGAACAGGCCCTGGGGGTGTTGCAGTACCCGGTTCAAAGAATCCAGGTCAGCGGCTGCGGGCGCCGTTGCGTGGTGAACAGCGAGGGCGTCAGGCTCAGGCGGTCCGGCCTGACGGGGTCCTCATGGCCGACCAGGTAGACCATGAGTTCGCGCCGTCGAAGAATGACATGGCTGACCTTTTCAGGTTTGCCATTTTGCGTGACCGCCGTACCCGGCCGAAACAGCGGCATCTGGAAGGTGAAGCTGCGCGGATCGGTGGGGGCTACGGGGGGCTGGTGTGTGGCATCTGCTGTGGCAACCGTCATAGCTGTATGTGGATGTAGTGGACGTTGGCACTTTATCGACACAGCCGCGCGAAACTGTAGGACGGGTTTGCTTCTTTCTGGCGATCAGGCGCTGGGCGATGGCACGCCGAGAATGGCATGCAGCCTGGGGCTTGTCGTCGTGTACTGCAGCAGCGGTTTTTCGCCTTGAAGGTATTCAGCTGCGGCAAAGGCCGCCATCGTGGCTTCGTGGAAGGCGCACAGGATCAGTTTGCGTTTGCCCGGATAGGTGACGATGTCGCCCACGGCATAGATGCCCGGCGCACTGGTGGCCTGGGTTGCCGGGTCCACCTGGAGCTGCTTGCGCTCCATGGCCAGGCCCCACTCTGTCACAGGGCCCAGGCGGGGTGAGATGCCCAGGCAGATGATCAGTTGCTGTGCTTGCAGTTCGTGCTCGTTGCCTTCGCCGTCCATCCATTGCACGGCGCGCAGATGGCCTGCATCGGCATGCAGTTGTGTGATCTGGCCGATCACCACGCGGATGGCGCCACTGTTGCGCAGTGCCTGGAGCGTGTCGAGCAAGGGGGGGGGTGCCTGGAAGGCGTCGCGGCGGTAGAGAAGGTAGGTGGCTTGCGCCTTTTGCGCAGAGCTGATGGCCGCAGCCACGGCTTCTTCATCTCCGCCATGGATGACGACGGTTTGCCCGCTGACCATGTCCGTGCTGGCGGGATGGTAGTGCAACTGGCCAGCAGCGAGCTGCTCCACTCCCGGCACTTTCAGCGCCTTGGGTACGAAGGCGCCCACGCCGGCCGCAATGAAGATGCTGCGCGCCTGAAACTGCTGGTCTTGCGTGGTCAGCGCCTGCCAGCGTCCATCGCCCAGGCGCTGCAGCTGCGAGACTTGCTGCGAAAGATGCAGCTGTACACCCAGGGGCGCGATTTGCTGCTGCAGCAGCCCGACCAGTTCATGGCCCGTGCATACGGGAATGCCTGGAATGTCGTAGATGGGCTTGTCGCCGTACAGCTGGGCGCATTGGCCGCCTACATGGGGCAGGGCATCGATGATATGGCTGCGCACGCCCTGCAGCCCCAGCTGGAACGCCTGGAACAGGCCGGCAGGGCCTGCGCCAATGATGAGGGCGTCGGTGTCGATCACGCGGGCTGGGGCATCATGCATGGGCCGTGCTGCTTCAGCGCTCGAGCAGATCCAGCTTGCCTTCCTTGCCGTTCCATTCGTCAGCATCGGGCAGCGAAGCCTTGCGCTTGGTGATGCTTTTCCAGCCCTTTTCCAGCGCCAGTTCGGCATTGAGCTTGATGAAGGCCAACTGATCGGCAGGGACGTCTTCTTCGGCAAAGATGGCGTTGGCCGGGCATTCGGGAATGCACACGGCGCAGTCGATGCATTCGTCAGGATCGATCACGAGGAAGTTGGGGCCTTCGCGGAAGCAGTCCACGGGGCAGACATCCACACAATCGGTGTATTTGCACTTGATGCAGTTTTCGGTGACGACGTGAGTCATGGGAGTCTTTTATGGCGGTGTGAATGTCGGTATCAACCCGAGATTCTAGAATTTTTCAGGTGCAGGGCCAGGCATGGGCGCGATTGTGACGCGTGGCACTGTGGTTTTCTCAAGGCCCGCGAGCCGGCAGGGGCCGGCTCGCGAATCAGGGCAGCTGTTGTGGCTCAGTCCAGCAGGGCAGCGCCTGCCGTTGCATGGCTGGCGGTGTCCACAAGGATCAGGGCGCCCAACTGGCGCGCCTGGGCGAAGGGGGCTGCAGGAATGCTTTCCTGCAGCAGCAGCTCCACGCGGCCGATGGCATTGGGTTCGAGCTGGGTTGCTTCTTCCCGTGCCAGGGTGTTGATGTTGAGCTTGTGGGCGACGCGGCGGGCCTTGGCCTTGATCCAGCGGTGGCCGTGCAGCGCCCAGTAGGTGCGTCCGGGCACCAGGGGCTCTTCGTCCATCCAGGCGACGGTGGCGGTCAGTTCGCGCTGGCTGGGCCAGGCAGGCTGCGTGCCGGGGGTGTCGAAATCGTCGTCGGACACGGCGGCGGCCACCGGGGCGGCCACGATCCAGTCGCCGCGCGAGACATCGACTTCGCGGTCCAGCGTGATGCCTGCCGACAGGCCTGCGCCGATGCTGCCGGGGACGCGGGCATGGTCCAGCACCTGGGCCACGACCGCCTGCTGGCCGCTGGGCAGGATTTGCACGGCATCGCCTACGCGCACCTGGCCTGCAGCCACGCGGCCCCAGAAGACGCGCCGTCCCTGGCTGGTATCGGCCGAGGAGGAGAACTTCTCCACCCACTGCACAGGGAAGGCCAGCGGCAGTTGCGTGTCGGCAGGGGTGTTGGGCAGTTGTTCCAGCAACTGCAGCAGGCTGGGTCCTTCGTAGCCGGCCCAGCCGGGTTCCGCGTTGACCACGTTGAAGCCCTTGAGCGCGGAGACCGGCACGGTGGCGGCGACCGCAATGCCCGCTTCGTCCGTGAAGCGCTGCAGCGCGCCACGGATGTGCTCGAAGGCCTGCTGCGGGTTCTCGACAGCGTCGAGCTTGTTGATGGCGAAGACCAGCGAGTGCACGCGCAGCAGGTGCGCCAGCAGGCTGTGGCGGCGTGTCTGCGGCAGCAGCGTCAGCTGCGGGTTCTTCCAGTCGAGCTTGGTGGCATCGACCAGGACCACGGCGGCATCGGCGCTGCTGGCTGCCGTGACCATGTTGCGGGTGTACTGCTCATGGCCCGGTGCGTCGCCGATGATGAACTTGCGGCTTTCGGTGGCGAAGTAGCGGTAGGCCACATCGATGGTGATGCCCTGCTCGCGCTCTGCCGACAGGCCATCGGTCAGCAGCGCCAGATCGGTTTCGCCGCTTTTGGTGACGCCGGCGAGCTGGTCCTGCAGTACGGCGCGGGTGTCCACGAGCAGGCGGCCGATCAGCGTGCTCTTGCCGTCATCGACGGAGCCGCAGGTGATGAAGCGCAGGGCCGAAGCGTTGGCTGTGCCGGTGTGGGTCTGGTCCGCTGCGGCGGGGGCAATGGTTGCGGTGGTCATCAGAAATATCCGTCCTTCTTGCGCTTTTCCATGGAGGCTTCGCTGGTTTTGTCGTCCATGCGCGTGGCGCCACGCTCGCTGACTTCGGCGGCCAGGGTTTCGAGCACGATATCGGCAGCCGTGGCTGCGTTGCTTTCCACGGGGCAGGTGCAGGTGATGTCGCCCACGGTGCGAAAGCGCACGTCGCGCACCACGACCTGTTCGCCTTCGCGCGGCGGTGTCAGCTCGGTCACTGGCACCAGCAGGCCGCGGCGTTCGACGACTTCACGCTTGTGCGTGTAGTAGATGCTGGGCAGGGCGATCTGCTCGCGCTCGATGTACTGCCAGACATCCAGCTCGGTCCAGTTGCTGATGGGGAACACGCGAAAGTGCTCGCCCGGTGCCAGGCGGGTGTTGAACAGCGTCCACAGCTCGGGGCGCTGGGCCTTGGGCTGCCATTGGCCGAAGCTGTCGCGGTGGCTGAAGATACGTTCCTTGGCGCGGGCCTTTTCCTCGTCGCGGCGGGCGCCGCCGATCAGGGCGTCGAAGCGGAATTCATCGATGGCCTCCAGCAGCGTCACCGACTGGTGGACGTTGCGGCTCTCGCCCGGGTGGGCCAGGCGCACGGTGCCGCGCGCCATGGAGTCCTCGACGCTGCGCACGATGAGCTCGGCGCCCAGTTCCTTGGCCCGGAAATCGCGGAAGTCGGTGACTTCCGGGAAGTTGTGGCCGGTGTCGATCATCAGCAGCGGGTAGGGGATGCGGCCTTGGCCGAAGGCCTTTTCGGCGCAGCGCAGCATGACCAGCGAGTCCTTGCCGCCCGAAAACAGCAGGGCGGGGCGTTCGAAGGCGGCAGCCACTTCGCGCAGCACGAAGATGGTTTCCTCTTCGAGGGCGTCAAGGTGGCGGTTGCTGAGATGGCTCAGCACGGAGGTGTCCACACGGGCGTTCATTTTTTGGTTTCCAATCAGATTCTTGTCAAACCCTGCCGGCTTCATTTCTTGACGTGCAGGCCGCATTCCTTGGCGGCTTCGTCTTCCCACCACCAGCGGCCGGCGCGGAAGTCCTCGCCGAGGCTGACGGCGCGCGTGCAGGGCGCGCAGCCGATGCTGGGGTAGAACTGGTCGTGCAGCGGGTTGTAGTCCACGCCGTGCGAGGCAATGTAGTGCCAGACATCGCCCAGGGTCCAGTCGGTCAGGGGGTTGTACTTGCTCAGGCCCTTGGTCTCGAGTTCGCTGCGGTCCACGGCTGGCACATCGGCGCGTGCGTTGGACTGCTCGCGGCGCAGACCCGTGATCCAGGCGCTCTTGCCCGACAGCGCGCGCGCCAGCGGCTCCATCTTGCGCACGCCGCAGCAGGCCTTGCGCAGTTCGATGCTGCGGTACATGGCGTCCTGGCCGTTGTCGCGGATGAAATGGATCACCGATTCGAGCTGAGGCCGGTAGACCTTGACGCTCAGGCCGGGCTGGGCCTGTGTGCGCTCCAGCAGGGCCAGTGTTTCGGTGTGCAGCGCGCCGGTGTCGAGCACGAAGACGGGGATGTCCAGGCCCAGGCGGTGGATGATGTGGGTGATCACCACGTCCTCGGCGCCCAGGCTCGATGCCTGGGTGACCGCCTCGGCGCCCAGGGCTGCGGCTTCGCGCAGCAGGGCCTCGGTGGCTGCGAGCTTGCCGGCGTAGCCGCTGCTGGCGCGCCCGTTGACCTCGGTGGCCTTGGCCGTGGCCTGCCGGGACAGAAAGCTTTGCGCTCCCATCTCAGGCTGCCTTGGCGAAGTGGGGTGCGGGGTGGACCGCATCGCCCTGGTAGAAGCCATGGAAACGGTCGAGCTGGCGCTGGGCATCGGCCATGTCCACGCCTTCGCGCAGCACGGCCACATCGAAGCCGCAGCGCTGCATCTGCACCAGCTGGTCGATCAGCACGTCGCCCGTGGCGCGGATTTCGCCTTTGAAGCCCAGGCGCTGGCGCAGCAGGCGCGCCTGGCTGAAAGCGCGGCCGTCGGTGAACTTGGGAAAGTGCAGGTCGATGCGTTCCAGACCTGCCAGATCCAGAGTGAAGGGGTCGGCGTCATTGGCCAGCACGAGGATGCGGGTCTGGCCTTCTGCAGGGGTTTGGTGTTCGTGGGCGGGGATGATTTTCATGGGGATCTCCTGCGGCTCAGGCGGCCGCTTCCTCGGTGTGCTTGGCGGGGTGGCGTGCAGCGTTGCCGGCTGCCTTGAAGGGTTCGATGCCGACGCGGCGCACGGTGGCAATGAACGTCTCGAAACGGCCGCCTTCGACGCTCTGGCGCTGTTCGCGGTAGGTGTTGAGCAGGGCTTCGATCACGCCGGGCACTTCAGCGGCGCTGAACGAGGGGCCGATGATCTTGCCGGGCGTGGCTGGGCCGGACAGGTGCGAGCCATCGGCGCCGCCCAGCGTGATCTGGTACCACTCCTTGCCGTCCTTGTCCACGCCCAGAATGCCGATGTGGCCGCTGTGGTGGTGGCCGCAGCTGTTGATGCAGCCGCTGATGTGCAGATCAATCTCGCCCAGGTCCCACAGTTCGTCCAGGTCCTGGTAGCGCTCGGTGATGGCCTCGGCGATGGGCAGCGAGCGTGCGTTGGCCAGCGAGCAGAAGTCGCCGCCAGGGCAGGCGATCATGTCGGTCAGCAGGCCGATGTTGGGCTTGGCCAGGCCCAGGGCCTTGGCGGCCTTGTACAGCTGGGGCAGCTGGTCGCGGCGCACCCAGGGCAGCAGCAGGTTCTGCTCGTGCGTGACGCGCATCTCGCCGGCCGAGAACTGATCGGCCAGCGCAGCGGCGGCATCCATCTGGTCTGCGGTTGCATCGCCGGGCGCATGGCCCGGGCGCTTGAACGACAGCAGCACGGCGCGCAGCTGGGGGTGGCGGTGCGGGCGCACATTGCTGGTCAGCCAGCGGCCAAAGTCCTTGTCTTCCTCGGCGGCAGTGCGCAGCAGGGCCAGGGTTTCCTCCTCGGCGTTGGAGGGCGACAGATCCAGCAGCGGCTCGCGGAAGTTGGCGGCCACGCGGTCGTATTCGGCCTGGGTGATGGTGTGGGGGCCGCCCTCGACCTCGACGATCTGGCGGAACTCCTCATCGACCTGATCGATGTAGCTCTGCCCCTCGGACTTGACGAGGATCTTGATGCGCGCCTTCCAGGCGTTGTCGCGGCGGCCGTAGCGGTTGTAGACGCGGATCACGGCTTCCAGGTAGTTCATCAGCTGGTTCCACGGCAGGAACTCGCGCAGCACCGGGCTGATGGTGGGCGTGCGGCCCATGCCGCCACCCACGCGCACCTTGAAGCCCAGCTCGCCGGCCTCGTTCTTGACGAGCTGCAGGCCCACGTCATACCAGCCCAGGGCTGCGCGGTCTTCCTCGGCGCCATTGATCGAGACCTTGAACTTGCGCGGCAGGAAGCTGAATTCAGGGTGCAGCGTGCTCCACTGGCGCAGGATTTCCGTGAAGGGGCGGGGGTCGGCAATCTCGTCCACGGCAATGCCGGCCAGCGCGTCGCTGTTGATGTTGCGGATGCAGTTGCCGCTGGTCTGAATGCCATGCAGGTTCACGCTGGCCAGCAGGTCCATGACATCGGCCGCCTTGGATAGCGGGATCCAGTTGAACTGGACGTTGGTGCGTGTGGTGAAGTGGCCGTAGCCATACTGCAGGTTGGAGCCGATGCGGCGGCCGTCGTGCAGCGGGATGTCGCCGAGCTTGTCCTGTGTGGCGCGTGCTTCTGCCAGCAGGGCAGCATCGGGCTGGTCGTACTCCCGCGCGATGCGCGCCAGCACGCGCAGCTGGGCGCTGGACAGTTCGCCATAGGGCACGGCCACGCGCAGCATGGGCGCGTAGCGCTGCACATACCAGCCGTTTTGCAGGCGCAGGGGCTTGAACTCGTCATCCGAGAGCTTGCCGGCCTGCCAGCGTTCGAGCTGGTCACGGAACTGCTCGGCGCGCAGCCGGATGAACTGTTGGTCGAATTCGGTGTATTGGTACATGGAGCTTCGGGTGTGGGGTCTTCGACGGCCGCTGTGGGCGGCTGGGCATGGGTCCTCGCATGCTACCGGCGGGCCTGGGCCTCGGAACGCTGGTATACACGCGCGGGAACCTGCATGGATGCAAATGTAAGCAATCGCCTTATAGAAGCAAACGATTGTTTTGTCCTGCAAGTATGCGAATAAGGATATATAGATGCATAAGACTCCCGGTTCCGGGATTCCTCGCAGGGTCATGGCTGCGGCGGACTGTATGGCGATTGCTATGCTGCGAAGTCGCAACAGAGGAGGGTGTGGTATGGGTCAATCACTGCTTGCAATGGCATGTGCGTTGGCGCTGTTGGCAGCACAGGCGCAGTACACGGTCGCTGGTGTGCAGGCGGGCGGTGAAGTCTCTCCAACCCAGGACGAGGTTGCGCGCAACCGGGCCGAAGATGCCTATATGCATCGTGTGGCGCAGGCATTGGGCCGTGCGGGCGATGCCCGTCATCAGGCCTTTGCCGTGCTGCTGGATGCAGCCCATGCGCCACGCCAGACCCCTGGTCAGGCAACGGACTGGCTCCAGGCGGCGCTGGACGCCGCCGGGCAGGATGTGCAGGCCTATCGCCTGATCGCATCAACCAAGTCCCCTGACGCGGCGGCGCTGAGGGCCGAGGCATTGCGCCGGTGGTCCCGGCTGGAGCCGGACAATCTGGCGCCGCTGATGCACCAGAAACTGCCGCTGCCTCAGTGGCTGGAGCAGGCCCGGTCTGCCACCTATTTGGACAGCAACCTGTATGGCAATGTCCGCTGGATGCAGTCGGCGCTGCTGCGCCATCCGCCGACGGCGCAGGAACTGGTGGCGCTCAATGCAGGCCAGCCTTTTTCCGTGGAGGAAAACGCGGCGGTCACAGCCCTGGGGATATCGGCGGCCTTTGCCTTTCCCGGCTACGGGGTCCTGATCCTCTCTTGCAAGGAAGAACGGTTGTCTGCGGATGCGCAGCAACTGGCCGATTGCCGCCATGTCGCGCAATTGCTGGCCACGCGCTCGTCCACCCTGCTGGATCAGGCGCTCGGTTGGAGTCTGTTGCGCCAGTTGGCGCAGAGCGAGGACGAGCGCGCCAGGGCGCAGGAGCAGCGCCGCCGTTTGGACTGGCTGATGCACCAGTCGATGCGCCACATCCCCAGGCTCTCCGATGTGGTGCGCCTGTTGTCCGATTCCTCGATCCAGAACGAGCGGCAAATGACGGAGCGCAGGCTTCAGCAGGCAGGCATTGCCCTGGAGCCGCCGCCCGGCTGGCAGTTGCCAACGCCCCCACGCTGAATGGGGTGGCCGCTGCCAGCTTTTCCAGCTGCCGCCAGAGCTTCAGCGTCTGCCCTGCAGGCGCTCGCTGTCCAGCGCTGCCGCCAGCTTTGCATCCAGCGGCAGTGGCTCGCCGTGCAGGCGCGCCGCCAGCAATTCGCCGCACAGCAGCGACAGCGTGAGTCCACGCGAGCCCATGGCTGTCAGCGCCCAGAGGCCAGGCGCCTGCGCGGATACCGGGCCGACCACGGGCAGCCGGTCGGGCGATGCCACGCGCACCGCTCCCCAGGTCGGGCGCGGCGGCGCGCTGAAAAAGCCCTGCAGGCTCTCGTAGGTGCGCGGCAGCAGTTGCGACAGCTTGGCGCCGTTGGCCGCGTGTGCCGCAGACTGGTCCTGCAGGCTGGGCGGCAGCGCCGTCTGATCCCGCTCGAAAGTCGAGCCCATGATCCAGCCTTGCCTGCTTTCGCCGCCCGGCAGTGGCATGGCAGGAACGAGGTTGCCGTGTCCGTTGACGGGAAAAGGTGGCATGGCCTGCAGGCTGGCGCCCGTGTGCACATCCCAGCTGACCTGGCCGCGTATGGGCTGCAGCGGCCAGCATGCCTGGACGCCCAGGCTGTGCTCCAGCAGCGCATTCGTTGCCGGCCCCAGGGCGATGACGGCCAGCTCTGCCTCGGCCAGCAGTGTGCCGCTTGCATCGAACACCTGCCATGCCTGATGGTCCGAGGATTGCACCCGGACCAGGCGCTGCGCGCACGCGTTCCCCTGCCAGCGCACGCCGGGCAGGGCCAGCTGTGCCTGTACCAGCCGTGCGGGACGCACCCAGCCAGCCTGCGCATGCCAGCAGGCTGGTGCGTCGCCGGGCAGGCCGGCCTGCGCAAGCTGCCAGGCGTCGGCGGGGCGGCTCCAGTAGTCACCCGGGCCAGGCGACTGCCAGCCGCGTGGCAGGCGGGGAGTGGCCTGCACGCCGTGTTCGAGCACTCCGGTATGGTCCCAGTCCGTGCCGGGGCGCAGCAGGCCCTGGGCGGAGAGCATCCGCAACTGTGCCAGTGTCAGCCGCGCACCGTCGCGGCTCAGGCGTGACAGCTGGCTGTCGTCAGGCGAGACATGCGGGCAGAACAGGCCGGCCGCAAGGGCCGATGCACCTGCAGCTGGCGTGCTGGCTGCATCGAGCACGGTGACCTGCCAGCCCCGGCGCGCCAGGCTTGCGGCAGCGGCAGCGCCGGCAATGCCGGCGCCCAGCACCATGCAGCGCCTGGGCGTGACCGCCTGTGGTGCCTGTGCGCCAGGCCCCCGTGGCTGCCAGGCAGGGTCGTAAATGGCGTGCAGGTTGTGGCGCTTGGGTGGTACGCCATCGACCTTGCGAACCTGAAACCCCTGCTGCGCCAGCGCGTCGCGTACCGTGCGCGCAACGCACCAGGTGGACAACTGCGTGCCGCGCCGGCAGTGGCGTGCCAGTGCCCGCATCGTGTCTGCACTCCAGAGTCCGGGGTTGAGCGCCGGGGAGAAACCGTCCAGGTAGATGCTGTCTGCCGTGGTCTGCTGGCGCCGCAGCATGGCCTGCGCGTCGCCGATGTACAGGGTCAGCAGCACCTGCCCCTGCTCGAAGCACAGCCGGTGCACGCCAGGCAGCAGGCCCTGGAACTGCTGCGCCAGTTTTTCGGCCAGCGGACGCAGAGCAGGGTCTTCGGGCATCGCCCGGCGCATATCGTCAGCGCTGACGGGAAAGGCCTCGGCCGAGGTGAAATGCAGCAGCCTGGGCCGGTGTGCATCGGCTTTCCAGGCGGCCCAGGCCACCAGGAAATTCAGGCCGAAGCCGAAGCCTGTCTCCAGGATGCGCCACTGCTGCGCGTCAGCCCAGGCGGCGGGCAGGCCGCAGCCGCCCAGGAATACATGGCGCGCCTGGTCCAGGCCGCCCCGCTCGCTGTGGTAGCGGTCGCCGAAGCGCGGGCTGTAGGGCGTGCCGTCAGGCATCCAGTCAATCGGTTCTGACATGGGCAATGAAAGGCTATTCTTCCCAGCGCTGCTGGTAGGAGAACACGGGCAGGCGCCACTTGAAGCGTATGGCGGACAGGCGCAGCGTCAGGCCTGCCGCGAAGCACACAGCCGTGCTGATGTTGGAGCCCAGCTCCAGCGCACGCAGGCCCAGGAACAGCAGGCACACCGCAAGCGAGACACTGGCGTACAGCTCGCGGCGGAACACTACTGGCACCTGGTTGCACAGCACGTCGCGCAGGATGCCGCCGCTGATGCCGGTGAGCATGCCCGACATCACCACCACGACCGGCGGATAGCCCAGCTCCAGTGCCACATTGCAGCCGATCAGCGAAAAGGCGATCAGCCCCATGGCGTCCAGCAGCAGGAATACCTGCTTGAGATGGTGCATGTGGCGTGCCACCACAATCGTCAGCAGGCCTGCCGAGATCACCAGGTAGACGTACTCGGGGTGCTGTGTCCAGCCGATCGGGTAGTGGCCCAGCACCATGTCGCGGATGGTGCCGCCGCCCAGCGCGGTGACAAAAGCGATCACGGCCACGCCGAAGATGTCCATGTTGCGCCGGCCAGCCGCCAGCGCCCCCGACATGGCTTCTGCCGTGATGGCCACAAGATAGATCACCAGCATGACGGTGAACTGCGATGCCTGGAAAGACTCCAGCAGGGAGACAGATGGAAGCACGGGAAACCTCTGGTGAAAACCGGCCTGCGCCGTTGGGCACGCGGCGCACTGCGCCCTCCCGCAAAACGAGGCGCGCATTGTAGGCGCTGGTGTGGCGGCTGCCCTTTGCGGCGCCGCAAATGAAACCGCCCCCGGCGCAGCGCGGCGGGGGCGGCAGGCGCAACAGGGGCAGGTTATGCCGAGGGGGGCACGTAGCCTGCTGCCGCGTCGGCGCCAGCGCCGAAGAAGTGGTTTTCCATCTGGCGGGCCAGATACTGGCGTGCGCGGGCATCGGCCAGGTTCAGGCGGTTTTCATTGACCAGCATGGTCTGGTGCTTGAGCCATTCGGCCCATGCCTGCTTGCTCACGCCTTCGAAGATGCGCTTGCCGAGTTCGCCGGGGTAGGGCGGGAAGTCCAGGCCCTCTGCGTCGATGCCGAGCTTGATACAGTGAACAGTGCGTGCCATGGGGGATTCAGTCCTTGTCCTATGCAGATTCAGATGTTTTGGGAATAACAAACTGAAATCTTATTGGTTTGTGTTTTAAGCGTTGGCTTTGAGAATGCATTCCAACGGCACCAAGACCGTTGCCTACACACCCTACCGACACTCCAATGAAAACTCGCCGCCACTTTATCAAGTTTCCTGTTGCCGCTGGCCTGATTGCGGGCTTGACCCTGTCGGCGCTGCCGGCGTTGGCACAGCCTGTGCAGCTGCTCAATGTTTCCTACGACCCGACGCGCGAGCTGTACGTGGAGTACAACCAGGCCTTCGCCAAGCACTGGAAGGCCAAGAGCGGCCAGGAGGTGAGCATCAAGCAGTCGCATGGCGGCTCGGGCAAGCAGGCTCGCTCCATCATCGATGGCATCGATGCCGACGTGGCCACGCTGGCGCTGGCGGGCGACATCGACGCCCTGGTCAAGAACGGCGGCCTGCTCAAGCCTGACTGGCAAAAGCGCCTGCCCTACAACTCCGCGCCGTACAGCTCGACCATCGTCTTCCTCGTGAAGAAGGGCAATCCCAAGAACCTCAAGGACTGGGACGACCTGGTCAAGCCCGGCGTGCAGGTGATCACGCCCAACCCCAAGACCAGCGGCGGCGCCCGCTGGAACTATCTGGCTGCCTGGGAGTTCGCCAAGCGCAAGTACGGTGGCGATGCGCAGGCCAAGGATTTCATCGGCAAGCTGTTCAAGAACGTGCCCGTGCTTGACACTGGCGCACGCGGCGCCACCATCACCTTCGTGCAGCGTGGTGTGGGCGACGTGCTGCTGGCCTGGGAAAACGAGGCCTTCCTGGCGCTCAAGGAATTTGGTCCCGAGAAGTTCCAGATTGTCGTGCCCTCGCTGTCCATCCTGGCCGAGCCTTCGGTGGCCGTGGTGGACAAGGTCGTGGACAGGAAAGGCACGCGCGCCGTGGCCGAGGAATACCTGAAGTACCTGTACTCCGAGGAAGGCCAGCGCATCGCAGGCCGCAACTACTACCGTCCCACGGACCCCAAGATCAAGGCCGAGTTCGCCAGCAAGTTCCCCAAGCTGGAGCTGGTGACCATCGATCAGGCCTTTGGCGGCTGGGCCAAGGCGGATAAGGATCACTTCTCCGACGGCGGCAGCTTCGACCAGATCTACACCCGCAAGTGACGGTATCTGCCTGAGTCTCGCCAGCCACCACCGCAGCCTGCCATGCCCACACGCCTGACTGCCGCCAGCCCTTCGTGGCCCTTGCGCCCAGCAGCACGCTGGCTGGCGCCACTGACAGGTCCTTTCCCGGCAGCCCGATCCCGTTCAGCCGCTCTGGCCGGCGGCCTGCGAGCCTGGCCGGACCTATCCAGTCCCATTGCCTTCGCCAGCGTGCGATGTAGCGTCTGACGATCCCTGGCGGCGCGGCCTCGCGCCGGCTGCCGCCCCATCTTCCCCATTGTTGTCTGTAACTGCATGCCGCACGCATGCATGGGCGGCGCTTTGCCTGCGCCGGCCTTCACCCAAGGATGTTTGACATGGTTTCGTTGGATTCGCTTTCTTTGCATACCACCACCGCCTGGCGTCGGCGCCAATGGCTGGGGGCCGGGCTTGCTGCGGCTGCAGCCTCTCTGGGCGGCCCGGTTCTGGCCCAGGACAAGGCCGGTGAGCGCGTGTTGCGCGTGGGCTATCAAAAAGGCTGGCTGTCCATTCTCAAGGGGCGCGGCACGCTGGAAAAGCGGCTGGCACCGCTGGGCGTCACGGTGCGCTGGACCGAGTTCAACGCAGGCCCTGTGCAACTGGAGGCGCTGAACGTGGGCTCCATCGACTTTGGCGATGTCGGTGAAGCGCCGCCCATCTTCGCCCAGGCCGCAGGCGCCCCCCTGGTCTATGCCGGCGCCACCGTGCCGCGCCCCGGACTGGAGGCCGTGATCGTGCCCAAGGATTCGCCCATCCAGAGCGTCAAGGACCTCAAGGGCAAGCGCGTGGCCTACAACAAGGGCTCGAACGTGCAGTACTTTCTGGTCAAGCTGCTGGAAAAGCATGGCCTCAAGTACGGCGATGTGCAATCCGTATTCCTGGCGCCGGCCGATGCGCGTGCCGCCTTCGAGCGCGGAGCCGTCGATGCCTGGCTGATCTGGGACCCTTTCCTGGCCGCAGCGCAAAAAACGCTGGATGCGCGCCTGCTGGCCGATGCCAAGGGTGTGGTCAACAACCGTGCCTACTACTTCACCTCGCGCGATTTCGCCACGCGCAATGCCGATGTGCTGCGCATCGCCATCGAGGAAATCGACGCCATCGACCGCTGGGCATCGAAGAACCCGTCCGCCGCCGCCGCCGAACTGTCCGGCGTGCTCGGTCTGGACAAATCCATTACCGAGCTGTACCTGAGCCGCGCCAGTTTCGGCACGGCCCCTGTGACGCGCGAGATCCTTGCCGAGCAGCAGCAGATCGCCGACACATTCTTCGAGCTCAAGCTCATCCCACGCAAGCTCAACCTGCTGCATGCGGCCCCTGTGGACCTGGTCACCGCACGCCACTGAACTGCCAACAAGGAGTAACGACATGAACGCTTTCCAGGACCTTCAGCCCCGGTTGGATCGCTTGCACCGCCACGCATTCCAGCTTCTGGCGACCACCGCCTTGAGCTGGAACCTGTCCGTTCACTGAGGAGCACGCCCATGCAGGTCTTCTGGTTCATTCCCACCCATGGCGACAGCCGTTACCTCGGTACGTCCGAGGGAGCACGCCAGCTCAGCCACGACTACGTCAAGCAGGTCGCCATTGCGGCCGACAGCCTGGGCTACGAAGGGGTGCTCATTCCCACAGGCCGCTCCTGCGAAGATCCCTGGGTCGTGGCTTCCAGCCTGATTCCCGTCACGCGGCGGCTCAAATTCCTCGTGGCCGTGCGTCCCGGCCTACACCAGCCCAGCCTGGCGGCACGCATGGCGGCCTCCTTCGACCGCCTGTCGGGCGGGCGCCTGCTGATCAATCTGGTCACGGGCGGCGACCGTGGCGAACTGGAGGGCGATGGCGTTTTTCTTGACCATGCCCAGCGCTATGCGCAGTCTGCCGAGTTCATCCGCATCTGGCGGGAGATCCTCGCACGCAGCCATGAAGGCCAGACGCTGGACTACGAAGGCGAGCATCTGTCGGTCAAGGGCGCCAAGCTGCTGTTCCCCCCGCAGCAAAAGCCTTATCCGCCCGTGTATTTCGGCGGATCTTCCGAAGCGGCCCACGATTTGGCTGCCGAGCAGGTCGATGCGTACCTGACCTGGGGCGAGCCACCGGCCGAGGTCGCGAAAAAAATCGCCGATGTGCGTGAGAAGGCCGCACGCCATGGACGCACCGTCAAGTTCGGCATCCGGCTGCACGTCATCGTGCGCGAAACCGAGCAGGAGGCCTGGGCCGATGCCGAACGCCTGATCAGCCGCCTGCGCGATGAGACCGTGATCCAGGCCCAGGCCGCTTTTGCGCGCATGGACTCGGAAGGCCAGCGCCGCATGGCGGCACTGCACGCCGGCGGCAGCCGCCGCACGCGGCAGGAACTGGAGATCAGCCCCAATCTTTGGGCCGGCGTGGGTCTGGTGCGGGGCGGGGCAGGCACGGCCCTGGTGGGCGACCCGCAGACCGTGGCCGAGCGCATCAAGGAGTACGCAGACCTGGGAATAGACACCTTTGTGCTGTCGGGCTACCCACATCTTGAGGAGGCCTACCGCTTCGCGGAACTGGTCTTTCCGCTGCTGCCGCTGGGCGTGCGTGAAAAGCTCGCTGGCGGCCCCCTGGGCGAAACCGTCGCCAACCTCTATTCGCCGCGCGCGGCGCAAAGCTGAAGGAGTACCGCATGTCCGATGCAAGCACTGTGGCGGCTCTGCCGGTCAGAGAAGGTGGTGGTGATGCCTGGTCAGCCGGAGTTCGCTTTGCGGCCGGCACAGGCCGGCGCCTGCTGCCCTGGCTGGTGCCGCTGGCGCTGATCGCTGTCTGGCAGGCTGCCTCGGCCTGGGGCTGGCTGTCCACGCGGGTGCTGCCAGCGCCGCTGGATGTACTGCGCGCAGCCCTGGCGCTGGCCGAGTCGGGTGAACTGTTCAAGCATGTGCAGGTCAGTGCGGGCCGTGCTCTCAGCGGCCTGGCCATCGGCGGCAGCCTGGGGCTGGCGCTGGGCCTGCTGACAGGCTCGCTGCGCTGGGCCGAAACGCTGCTGGACTCGTCCATCCAGATGGTGCGCAACATCCCTGCGCTGGCACTCATTCCTCTGGTCATCCTGTGGTTCGGCATCGACGAGAGTGCCAAGCTGTTCCTGATCAGCGTCTCGGTGTTCTTTCCCATCTATCTGAACACCTTCCATGGCATCCGCAACGTGGATCCCGCCCTGATCGAGATGGGCCGCAGCTACGGCCTTACGCGCTGGCAGCTGTACCGCGAGGTCATCCTGCCAGGCGCACTGTCCTCCATCCTCGTGGGCCTTCGCTTTTCGCTGGGCCTGATGTGGGTGATTCTGATCGTTGCCGAAACGATCTCGGCGCAGGCCGGTATCGGCTACCTGACCATGAATGCCCGTGAATTCCTGCAGACAGACGTGGTGCTGGTCGGCATCCTGCTGTACGCCTTGCTGGGCAAGCTGGCCGATTGGTTCGCGCGTGGCCTGGAGCGCTGGTGGCTGCGCTGGCATCCGGGCTACCAGTCCCAATGACACACAAGGAGTACCACATGAGCCGATGGAGCCGCATCAAAAATACGCTGGCGCATGCCGTGGAATTGAACGCCACCGCGCCAGTACTGTCCTGGGATGCATCGTTCGATGCAGCCGAGCCTGCCAGGGATGAGACATCAGGCCCTGCTGTGCAGCGTGGCGTGCAGCTGCGCGCCCAGGCGCTGAGCAAACGCTACGGCGAGCGTGAAGTGCTGCATGAAGTGCAGCTGCAGGTCGAGTCCGGCGAGTTCGTCGCCATCGTGGGCCGCAGCGGCTGCGGCAAGAGCACATTGCTGCGACTGGTCGCAGGGCTGGAGCATGCCTCGTCCGGAGCGCTGCTTCTGGATGGCTCACAGCAGGCCTCACGCGACGGCACACGCATCATGTTCCAGGATGCGCGCCTGCTGCCCTGGCGGCGCGTGCTCGCCAATGTCACGCTGGGCCTGCCTGCATCTGCGCGTGAGCGTGGGCGCGAGGTGCTGGCCCAGGTCGGGCTGGCCGACCGCGCCGGCGAGTGGCCGGCACGGCTGTCGGGCGGCCAGCGCCAGCGCGTGGCCCTGGCCCGCGCCCTGGTCCATCATCCCCGGCTGCTGCTGCTCGACGAGCCTCTTGGCGCGCTCGATGCGCTGACCCGTATCGAAATGCACCGCCTCATCGAGGACCTGTGGCAGCGCCATGGCTTCACCGCCTTGCTCGTCACGCACGATGTGCAGGAGGCTGTGGCCCTGGCCGACCGCGTGGTGCTGATCGAAGAGGGGTGCATTGCGCTGGACGAGCGCATCGCCCTGCCCAGGCCGCGCGCCCATGGCAGCGCGGCGCTGGCCGCCATCGAACAGCGCATCCTCGACCGCGTACTGCAAAAGCCGGCCGCCGAGCCGGCGGACCATCCTCTGACCGATGCAACCGCATGGCCCGGTGTACCCGCCCATGGCCTGCGCTGGGCGGTATAGCCGCTTTCCGTTTTCGCTTCCCCAACCCTTTCCCGTATCAGGAGAAAAACATGTCCATCCAAGCCATCAACGTGCGCAACCAGTTCAAGGGCAAGGTGCACGAAATCATCCGTGGCGACGTTGTCTCCGAAGTCGATGTGCAGACCCCCTGGGGCATCGTGACTTCGGTCATCACCACGCGCTCGGTGGACGAGCTGGGGCTGGTCGTCGGCTCCGAGGTCGTGGCCCTGGTCAAGTCCACCGAGGTGTCCATCGCCAAGTTGTGATGGCGCCGCCAGCGCTGCCAGCTGCTGGTGGCGGCGCAACCTCAACTGCTCCACAGCGCCGGCTTGTTGACCATCAGGTAATAGGTCACGGCCATGGCAATGAAAGCGGGGTAGCCCAGTGCCTCCCAGCGCCGTGCATAGGTGGCATACAGCGCTGGCAGCGCCGAGCGTGTGGCATCCGCGTCGTGCGCCATGGCCGCCATGCGCATCTGCAGCCAGACCACGGGCAGCCAGCAGGCGCCTGCCAGCAGGTACAGGCCCAGCGACAGCGCCAGCCATGGCGTGGTCAGCGGCCAACCTGCCATGTGGGCCATGGCGATGCCGGTCAGTGGCTGGATGACCACGCAGGGCGTGGTGAACCACCAGTCGGCGCGCACCACAAGGCGGCTGACCACCGCCTGTGCAGCCACGCTGCCGCTGCGGTTGGCAAAGAACATGTAGAAAGCCGAACCCAGTCCCGTGCCCACCAGCAGCACGCTGGAGGCGATATGCAGGGTCTTGAGCAGCAGATAGGCATTCATAGGGGCTCCTTGGTGATCCGGGCCACCGATATCAGGTGCAACAGCATCGCCGCGATCGGCAGGTTCTTGAGCAGCGGCCCCAGCGGATGCAGCCACAGCGCCGGCTGCAAGGCGGTTGCCACCACGGTCATGGCCGCCATCAGCAGCAAAGCTGCCGAGTAGCTGGCACGGCCGGGCCGCAGCCACAGCGCCATGCCTACGGCCAGATCAGCCAGCAGGCCGCTCCAGACCAGCAGGGTCTGCCAGCGTGGGTCATGGATGCCGGCATCAGCAAGCACCTGAATGCTCATGCCCTGGTGTTCTATGGCACTGGCCAGGGCCGTGCCCAGCCATACGGCGACCAGACTGGCATGCATGGTGCGCAGCGGCGCAGCGACGGTGGTGCTGTCAGCCATGGTGCAGCGTGGCCAGCAGCTGGTCTGGCGCGATGCCCGGGCGGCCCAGCAGTTTCTCCAGACCGGCCGGGTCCGTCACGTTGTCGCTGCCCAGCATGGCCAGCGTCTCGCTGCACCAGGGCGATACGGTCACCCAGTCCCCAGCCCGTGCGCTGGCGCGGCTGATCCAGTCGGGCAGGGCGATCACCCGGGCTGGTGCCCGCCCCATTTGCGCACGCAGGCTGGCAATCAGTGCCGCCAGAGGCAATGCGGCAGGACCACCGATCTCGATCAGGCCTGTGGGCCCGGTGCGTGTTGCCAGTCCTGCCACCACCTCGGCCAGATCACGCACAGCCACAGGCTGCACCTGGGCCTGCTGCACAGGTTTGGGCAGCAACAACACCGGCAGGCGTGCCAGACCCAGGAACATTTCACTGCTGGCCCCTCCCGCGCCGAAAACCACGCTGGGGCGAACCACACAGCCTTGCAGATGGCCGGCAGCCGTCTGCGCCAGCAGATGTGTGTCGGCCGCGCGCTTGGTGCTGGCATAGCGCGTCGCGCTGTCCTCGATGCCCAGCGCCGAGATCTGCACCACGCGCCGCACACCGGCCGAAACGCAGGCATCGAACAGGGCCATCGGGGCCCTGGCATGCATGGCATCAATGGGCCGGGAGGCGCTGTCGCGCAGCACGCCTACGGCGTTGATTACGGCATCAATGCCTGCCAGGTGGGGCAGCCAGGCTTCTATTGTGGTTGCCGTTGCATAGTCCAGCGCGGGGCTGGAATGGCGGCTGCGCACCACCGGATCATGGCCGGCCAGCACGAGCAGATTGACGATATGGCGGCCGATGAAGCCCGACCCACCGCATACCAGGATACGCATGATGATCTCCTATTTCTCTAAAGACAGAAATGAATGGCTCAGCGGCCGTGCCGGCTGCCAGTGCCTGCCGTTTCGGAACGCACAAAACGCTGGATGCTGGCACCCAGGCGCAGCAGCTTGTCCAGCGTGGACGGCGACAGGCGCAGCATCTCGTCGGTCCAGATCCCCAGGGACTCCATGAGGCGCAGTGTCTCGTGCACGCGATCCTGCGTGTCGGGGGATTCGGCCTCGAAGTCCGGCTCTGCGATCAGCGCACGCAGCATCTCGGAGGTCGGGTCGAACTCGCGCTGCTTGCGCTCGCGCACGATGGTGCGCAGCAGCTCCCAGACATCCGACGATGTCTCGAAGTATTCGCGGCGGTCGCCTGGCTTGCGGCTGGTGCGGATCAGCTCCCAGCTTTGCAGTTCCTTGAGGCTGTTGCTGACATTGGAGCGCGCGGCTCCCAGGGTGTCTGCGATTTCCTCCGCGTTGAGCGGGCGGCCATGGAAGAACAGCAGGGCATGGATCTGGGCAACCGTGCGGTTCACGCCCCAGCTGCTGCCCATATCGCCCCAGTGGTGGATGAATCGGTGTGCGATGGGAGTCAATTGCATGAGGGCAGTGTCCAAAGGTTTGAAATTTCTGTCAAGACAGAAATTTCAAACCTTGGCCCATCCATGCGTTTGCGCACTGCTTCATAATGGCGGCAGCCAGGCCCGCAAACCGCTACAGACCCAGGCGGGCCGTCTTTGTGAGGGGGATCCCGTGACTGCTGTGCAAAAACTGCGTGCCATCGCCGTACTGGCGATGTGCCTTGCGGCCCAGGCCGCATCCGCTGCCTGCTTCCATGTGTATGCAAGCGATCAGGAACTGATCTATCGCTCCAGCCGGCCCCCGGTCGATCTGGCCCAGCCGCTGCACCAGACTGTGGATCAGCTCGCTCCTGGCGCGACCCTGGTGTTCACGCTGGATGAGTTCAACTGCACCGCCGAAATCAATCTGCTGGCCGAGCGTGCCCAACTGGCCCAGGCGCGCGAGGAGCGCATGAACGCAGCCCGGCGTGCCCCCCGGCGCTGAGGGATCAAGCCTTTTTTGTGCGCCGCCGGGTTTTTTGGCGCGATATGCCGGTGCTGGCCTGCGTCCTGAGACAATCGGGCCACCATGAGTGAATCCAGCGACAACAAGATCCCCGACAACCTGCCCGAAGCCGACACCGATGCACCCGCGCTGCCCGAGGGCTGGCTGCGGGTGCTGTCCATGGACATGGACGCCCAGGGTGTGGCCCGCAAGACCGATGGCAAAGTCGTTTTCATTGACGGAGCCCTGCCCACCGAGCTCGTCAGCGCCAATACCCACCGCAAGAAGAACAATTGGGAGGCAGCCAGCCTGACGGCCATCCACCGCGAATCTTCGCAGCGCGTGCGCCCTGGCTGCCCCCACTTCGGACTGCATGCAGGCGCCTGCGGCGGCTGCAAGATGCAGCACATGCATGTTGCAGGCCAGGTGGCCATCAAACAGCGTGTGCTGGAGGACAACCTCTGGCATCTGGGCAAGGTCCGGCCCGAGATGCTGCTGCGCCCCATTGAAGGGCCTTCCTGGGGCTACCGCTTCCGTGCGCGCCTGTCTGTGCGCTATGTGGTCAAGAAGGCCAAGGTGCTGGTGGGCTTTCATGAGCGCAAAAGCCGCTACATCGCCGACATGGAGACCTGCAAGATCCTGCCGCCGCATGTGGATGCCATGCTGATGCCCATGCGCGCGCTGATCGCTTCTCTCGATGCGCGCGAAACCTGCCCGCAGATCGAGGTGGCCTGCGGCGACGATGTCACGGCGCTGGTGCTGCGCCATCTGGAGCCGCTGTCTGGTGCCGACAAGGAGCGGCTCGCGGCCTTCGCTGCCGAGCACCAGGTGCAGTGGTGGCTGCAGCCCAAGGGGCCGGATACCGTGCACCGCATGCAAGAGGGCGGCCCCCAGCTGGCCTATGGACTGCCTGATTTCGGCATCCGCATGCCGTTCAAGCCCACCGACTTCACCCAGGTCAATCCACACATCAACCGCGTTCTGGTCACGCGGGCGCTGCGCCTGCTGGATGCGCGCAAGAGCGAGCGTGTGATCGACTGGTTCTGCGGCCTGGGCAACTTCACGCTGCCCATCGCCACGCAGGCGCGCGAAGTACTGGGCATCGAAGGCAGTGATGCGCTGGTGCAGCGCTCGCACGAAAACTACGCCGCCAACAACGCTGCCCGTGCCGAAAACGACAAGCTGGCGCCCACATCGTTTGTTGCGCGCAATCTGTTCGAGATGACGCCGGAGATGCTGATCGCCGATGGCGTGGCACAGAAGTGGCTGGTCGATCCGCCGCGCGAAGGAGCTTTTGCCCTGTCCAAGGCCCTGGCCGACATCCATCAGGCACGCATCGGTGCCGAAGGGGCGCCGGCACTGCCGCAAGGACACGAGGCATGGTCCTTCCCTGAGCGCATTGTCTATGTGAGCTGCAACCCGGCGACGCTGGCACGCGACGCGGGTCTGCTGGTGCACCAGGCCGGCTACCGCTGTGTGTCTGCAGGCGTGGTCAACATGTTCCCGCACACGGCCCACGTGGAAAGCATGGCCGTGTTCGAGCGCCGCGCCGACGCCTGAGAGGCGGCGTCACCGGCGCAACAGCTCAGCTGCGGTTGCGACCCGAAGAAGGCTCGGCAGCCGCCGCGCCTCCTTCGTCTCGGTCGCTGCGCTTGCGCTCGCTCTGCTGGCCCAGCACCGAAGGCGCGCCCTCCATTTTGTTGGCGCGCATGTACTCATCCATATCCTTCCACCCTGCAAAAACCAGGGCTTTGGGCGCTTTGGGGTTGAGCGTATAACAGTCCTCCAGCCCTCGAAGGGCATGGCGGCACGCCCCGCCGATGGCCTTGGCCTCGGCTTCCTTGGCGAGCACGCGTGGGTCCGGTCCCAGGCCCGGAATATCGTCCAGCTTGCAGCTGGCAAGCAGCATGGGCAGCAGCACGATGGCGGAAGTGCGGGGAAGGTTTGGCATGGTCATCTTGTGATGATTATCGGCATGCCTGGTGCAAAGTTGAGCCCCCTTTTGCACGATAGTGATGCTGCATATGCAAAAAGGCCTCCCGCGAGGGGAGGCCTTTTTGCATATGTGGCCGGCAGACCGGCCTGAGCGGGCGTCAGTCGCGTTCGCCGCCCATGATGCCCAGCAGGGCCAGCAGGCTCTGGAACACGTTGAACAGGTCCAGATACAGTGCCAGCGTGGCACTGATGTAGTTGGTTTCGCCGCCGTCGATGATCTGCTTGAGGTCATACAGCATGTAGGCGCTGAAGATGCCGATGGCCGCCACCGAGATCGCCATCATGCCGGCCGTGGAGCCGACGAAGACATTGATGATGGAGCCAACGAGCAGCACCAGCACGCCGACGAACAGGAACTTGCCCATGCCCGACAGATCGCGCTTGATCACCGTGGCCAGGCTGGCCATGACCAGGAACACGCCTGCCGTGCCGGCAAAGGCTGTCATGATCAGTTCGGAGCCATTCCTGAAGCCCAGGATCATGCCGATCATGCGCGACAGCATCAGCCCCATGAAGAACGTGAAGCCCAGCAGCACGAGCACACCGGTGCCGGAGTGCTTGGTCTTCTCGATCGCATACATGAAGCCGAAGGCGCCGCCCATGAAGACGATCAGCCCCAGGCCCCCTGTCAGAGAGCGTGTGATTCCCGTGGCCACGCCCAGCCAAGCGCCCAGCACGGTGGGGAGAAGGCTCAGGGCCAGCAGCCAGTAGGTGTTGCGCAGTACACGATTGCGCTCCTGCTGCGAGACACCGTAGCCCGCAGAGCCCAGTGTGGTGACTTGATCATTCATGTAGCCAGTCCTCCAAAGGAGTGTTGTTGCGACAGAACCATTCTAGGTGGCCGCTGGCGCGCGCTGTCTAATACCCGGAGCCTGAGTCATGGTTTGGTATCGAATGTTTTGTGCGGCATATGCATTGTCCATCCGCTGCCGGTTGCTATGCTTATAGGACTTTTGTGATGGATCGGATAACTGGAATCTTATGAAAACCAAGCATGAACTCGAACTGGCCGATGTGAAGGCCATTGCCGCCGCAGCCGAAGCCGAAGCGCTGAAGAACAATTGGGCCGTGACCATCGCCATCGTTGACGATGGCGGCCACCTGCTGTGGCTGCAGCGTCTGGACGGCGCCGCTGCCGTATCTGCGCACATCGCACCTGCCAAGGCCCGCTCCTCGGCCCTGGGTCGCCGTGACACCAAGGGTTACGAAGACATGATCAACAACGGCCGCACGGCCTTCCTGAGCGCGCCCACGGTGGATGGCCTGCTCGAAGGTGGCGTGGCCATCATCAAGGATGGCCAGTGCCTGGGCGCCGTGGGTGTCAGCGGTGTCAAATCCACCGAAGATGCGCAAGTGGCCAACGCCGGCATTGCAGCCCTGGGCCTGTAATCACTGCCTGAATTTCTGCCGGCTGCCGGCAAAGGAAAGCCCCTGCATGCCATGCAGGGGCTTTTTCGTATGCCTGGCTATCGTGCGAAAAAATGCTTGGCTACGCGAAGCGGCAAGGCTTCGTTGGCTGGCAAATCAACCCCGGAACCTTGGAGTCCGGAGTTGCCCCACGATGCGAAATGCAGGACAGCTGTCCGCTATTTACTTGGTCAGAATGAGCTTGCCCAGCTTGGTGGCCTGCAGGCGATAAGGCGTGCCGTTGTGAACGATGGTGACGGCCTTTTGCCCATTGAGCAGCAGCGTGCTGTCGAGGCCGGCAGCAGCGCCGCTGTGCATTGCGGCAGATGCTGCAGCCAGAGGGGCGGCAAAGGCCTGAGCGCTGGAGCTGCCGGAGAGGTGGGAAGTGGCGGCGGAAGATGCAGACATGGGGAACATCCCTCGTAAATTAGACAGTTGACTGAATGATAACAATTCTCAATTAAAAATCAATCGAGGCACGGCTGCAATGTGGTTTTCCGCGCAAGCTTCTGTTCCCTGCGCGCCAGCGGGATGCACCGCTCAGGGCGGCTGCGCCACAAAAAACGGCCGCTTGCTGCGGCCGTTTCTGTAGGGCATGCCTGTCGTGCTTACTTGGCCGGGTCGGTCACGAAGCCGATCTTGCGCACGCCCGCGCGCTGCGCAGCAGCCATGGCCTGCGCCACGCGCTCGTAGCGCACCTCCTTGTCGCCCTGGATGTGCAGGTCGGGCTGCGGGTCCTTGCCAGCTTCGGCCTTCAGGTTCTCCTCCAGCTGGCTGTCGGTGATGGCGGCCCCGTTCCAGTGGTATTGCCCGTCGGAAGAAACCGCCAGGCGCACGGTGGCGGGCTTGATGTCTTCGGGCTGGTTGGCTGCACGCGGCAAATCCACATTGACCGAATGCTTCATCACCGGCACGGTGATGATGAAGATGATGAGCAGGACCAGCATCACATCGACCAGCGGCGTCATGTTGATCTCGTTCATCACCTCATCGGCATCGTCGTCCATTGTTCCGAATGCCATGGCTCAGGCGCCTTTCTTCAGCGGCAGCACGTTGCCGGATTCCTTGCCCTCGATGGACACGCGCGCGCCGGTCACGAAGTAGGCGTGCATGTCATGGGCGAAGCTGTTGAGGCTGTTGAGGATGGATTTGTTGCCACGCACCAGGGCGTTGTAGCCCAGCACGGCGGGGATGGCCACGGCCAGGCCCAGCGCGGTCATGATCAGGGCTTCGCCGATGGGGCCGGCCACCTTGTCGATCGATGACTGGCCCGACAGCCCGATGGCAACCAGCGCATGGTAGATGCCCCAGACCGTGCCGAACAGGCCGATGAAGGGTGCTGTGGAGCCCACCGAGGCCAGGATGGCCAGACCCGACTGCAGACGGGCCGTGAATTCGCTGATGCCGTTGCGCATGCAGCGCGTCACCCAGTCGCTGATGTCCAGCGTGTCGTGCAGGTGCGCACTGGTCTTGCGGTGGTGGGCCGTGGCTTCGCGGCCTTCGAGAACCAGGTAGCGGAAGGGGTTGGCCTTGTCATTGCCCAGCTTGTCCAGGCCGGAGGCCAGGTCGGGGCTGTGCCAGAAGTCCTGGGCATTGCGTGCAAACTTCTTGAACTTCACGATGTCCAGGGCCTTGATGACGATGACCAGCCACGAGGCCACGGACATGGCCAGCAGAATGACGGCGACGGCCCGGGTGACGAAGTCACCCTGCGTCCATACGTGGGCGATGCCGAATTGCGAATCCATGGATACTCCTGAGAATCAATTGAGATTAAAGTTGATGGGAACCGTGGCCCACATGGGCGTGGGGACTCCCCGATCCTTGCCTGGAACGAACTTCCAGCGCTTGACGGCATCCACTGCCTGCTGGTCCAGCCGGTCATAGCCGCTGGACTTCTGGATGTCAACCTTCTGCGGCATGCCTTGCGCATCAATGAAGACCCGCAGCATCACGATGCCTTGCTCTCCCATGCGCCGGCTGATGGCCGGATAGCTGGGAATGGGGTTGTTCAGATAGGCAGCTGTGCTGGACGGCAGCTCGATCTTGGCCGGTGCCGGCGGCGCGGGCGGAGCCGGAGGTGCCGGCGGCGCAGGGGGGGCTGGCGGCGCAGGCGGAGCTTCCACCACGGGCTTGGGCTCCTCGTCCAGCGTGCCGCGCACAGCGGATGGCGCTGGCGTGGGGTCTGCGATGGCCTTGGGCAGCGGCGGCGCTTTCTTGATGACCGGCTGGGGCTGTGGCTTGGGCGGTGGTGGCGGCGGCGGAGTGGGGGCGGGCGGCTCGGGCGTGGGTGGCGTGATGAATTCCGCGATCACTTCTGCCGGTACGATGACCTCTTCAGGGCTGCGCTGCAGCAGGCCATGCTGCATGGCCCACAGGGAGGCAGCATGGAAGGCGATGACCGAGCCTGCGATGGCCATGTTGCGGCCAAGGCCCCCTGCGGGGCCAAAACGATCAGATGGTGGCATAGAGACAGAGGAAGCGGCCGGCAAGGGAGCAGGATATACCGCCGCTTGGAAAACTGGATGTCAGCGGCGCAGAATCCACCAGGTACATGTCACGACGAGGATCAGGCTGCCGACAAGTGCTGAGAGGAGGACCATGCTTTGCTCTCCAGGATGTTGTTGGCAAGCTGGACGGTCTGCGCCTCGTTGTGTATGGCTGCCACCGAGTGGGCGCTGCTGCAGCGTGCAACCACGTCCCTGGCGCAGTTTTCGCACCGCCCGCACTGCATGGCGATGCCCAGTTCGAACTGGATTTCGTCAAAGCTCAGGCCCGCATGCGCGTGGCGTGCGATCTCACGGTCGGAAACCCGGCGGCATACACAAACGATCATGGCTGCAGGCAGTTGTTGCTGGCTATAGAAGGAATGATAGAGATTATAAATGAGAATTCATCGCATTTGCAATCCTTGGTTGCCATCTTTACACAACATGTGCCACGGCATATGGCGCGGGTCTCATGCGCAGGCCGGGTCCAGCAGGGCTGGCGACGCGTCTGACAGGCGTGCGCAGCCGCTGAGCGCCATGGCAATTTCCAGCTCGTCGCGCAGCAGCCGCAGCACGTGGGCAACGCCTGCGGCGCCGGCATTGGCCAGCCCCCAGATCGCAGGCCGCCCTATCAGCACGGCGCTGGCTCCCAGCGCCATTGCCTTGAGCACGTCTGTGCCCCGGCGTATGCCTCCATCGACGAGGACTGGCACATCCATGCCAGCGCTGCGCAGCGCATGCACCACGTGTCGCAGCGCAATGGCCGTCGCCGGTGCCGTATCCAGCGTCCGCCCTCCATGGTTGGAAACGATCAGTCCTGCCACGCCCAGGCGCGCAGCCTGCACGGCATCGGCAGGGTGCAGTATGCCTTTGAGCAGCACGGGCAGGCGGGTCTGGCTCTGCAGCCATTGCACATCCTCCCAGGTCGGAGCCTGATGCAGCAGGCCATCGAACAGTGCACTCTGGCCATGTTCGAGCGGCACGGACGGCGGCGGCGCCATCCCCTGCAGATTGATGGCGCCAATGCCTTCGGGCAGTCGAAAGCGAGCCCGGCGCTCGCGGTCGCGCGCCCCATGCGCAGGGGCGTCCACCGTGAGTACCAGTGCCTCGTAGCCCGCAGCTTCGGCACGTGCCACCAGTTGCCGGGTGAAGCCGCGATCGTGCTGCAGGTACAGCTGAAACCACAGTGGGCCACGGCCTTGCATGCCGAGCACGGCCTGGGCCACCTGTTCGAGGGGCATGCTTGCCTGTGTGCTGAACACCATGCCTGCGCCCAGCGCGGCCGATGCATAGGCCATGGCCAGTTCGCCATCGGCATGTGCCATGCGCTGGAAGGCCATGGGCGCCACCAGCAGCGGGCATGCCAGCTCGCGCCCCAGCAGGTGCACGCGCGTGTGCCCGCCCGCCAGCGTCCGCAGCACGCGCGGCCACAGTGTCAGCGCATCCCAGGCCTGGCGGTTCGCCGCCAGACTGAACTCATCTGCGGCACCGCCGTAGAAGTAGGCCCAGGCGTTGCTGTCGAGCCGGCTGCGCGCGCAGGCCTCGTGATCTGCCAGATTGATGAGGTTGTCCGGCAGGGCTTGCAGTGAGGGCGCAGTGTTCATGGCGGCAGTGGGCGTGGCCTGCTCCCGGGCGGAAACGAAAAAGCCGGCCCTGGGCCGGCTTGGGTTCCCAGGGGGTGGCCCCTTGGAAAATTACTTGACGTGCTTGCCGATCAGGCCGGCCATTTCGAACATCGAAACCTGGGGCTTGCCAAACACTTCCTTGAGCTTGGCGTCGGCATTGATCATGCGCTTGTTGCTGGCATCCTGCAGCTTGTTGGCCTTGATGTACACCCACAGCTTGCTGATGATCTCGGTGCGGGGCAGGGGAGCCGAACCCACCACGGCTGCCAGGGCGGAGCTGGGGGTGAGGGGTTTCATGAAGGCGGCGTTGGGGGTGCGCTTCTTTTCGGGAGCTGCGGGAGCTGCGGGAGCAGCCGTTGCCTTCTTTGCAGTTGCCATGTTGCTTGTTCCTAGTAGAGAGTGGATTCTTTACCAGCGAAAAACCGTCGCTATCCACTGGCAGGCTGATGCTAATGGGAAAAAATCGCTCTTCCAAGCTGAGGCGGCAATTTTTTGCCTCGATTTGTTGCTGTTGCACCCGTTTTTGCGGGGTTTTTGCATTCTGCGCTGCGCAGCCTGGCTTGCGGGCGGTGGTACTGAGGGCAGTCCGGCGCCGTCAGTGGGCCTGGGCAAGGTTGTGCTGCCTGCCGGGCCAGGTCGCGATGAGTACGCCCAGCAGGGCGATGCCGAAGGCCAGCGCCTGCATGGCTGAGATGCGCTCGCCCAGTACGCACATGCCCACAATGGCGGTGCTGATCGGCAGCAGCACCGTGAAAATTCCCGCCTGGGATGCAGGTACATTGCGCAGGCCCGTCATCCAAAGCCATACCGTCCAGACACAGGCCGCAAGTCCGTAAAACAGCAGCAGTCCCCAGGTGCCCCAGCCCACGGCGCTGAAATTGAAATTCCAGGCCAGGTACAGGCCGAACGGCGTGGACAGAACCAGGCCCCATAGGTTGATGAGTGCCGTGATGCGCCGGGGGCCCATGGAGGCTGTCAGGTGCTTGCCGATCACGGCGTACAGCGACTCGCACAGCACGGCGCCGATGAGCAGCAGCTGTCCCAGCCATGCCGCGCCTGCAGGCGGCTGCGGACCTGCTTGCACCGCAGGCTGCTCGCGCGAAAGCGCATACAGAGCAATGCCCGCGACGGCCAGTGCCACGGCCAGCCAGGTACGCTGTGCCACACGTTCGCGCAGCAGCAGCCAGCTCATCAGGGCGACCGTTGCCGGAATGGCCGACATGGTCACACCGGCCGTCACGGCGCTGGTCATGCTGATGCCCGTGACCATGCAAATGGTGAACAGGAAGTTGCCGAACAGCGACTCAAGAAACAGCAGAGCCCGCGCCCGGCGGGACAGCCTGGCCTCCTCGGGCGGCCTGCGCAGCCATCCCAGCATGGCAATGGCGCCGATGCCGAAGCGCATCCACGCCAGCAGCAGCACCGGGAAAACAGCCGCCAGCGGCTTGGACAGCGCGACATAGCTGCCGACCAGAGACATGCTCAGGCCCAGGCAGGCGTATGCGAAGGTGCGGTGAGAGGTGGCGATGACCATGGGCAGGGCATGATAGCCGAGGGCATTTTTCATCGACTGCGATTGCGTTTTCACATGATGAAAAAATGAAATGCTGCAATGCGGAAAAATTTCTCAATACGAGAAATTTAATTTCGCATTGAGAAAAAATGTTGCAAGTATTTGATTTTTAATAGAAAAAATTTAGTCTTATATAAGACACAAGAGATGGATTGAGGACGCTGAAAGGCTTAAATTTGATCCCAAGGCCGACGCAAGAAAGCCGCTTGTTTCAACCACCTCCCTGGAGAGCAACATGCCCCAATCCCTGACCCAGCAACTGAGCCGTGAACAGCAGATTTCCGCCCTTGAGAAGGACTGGGCGCAAAACCCTCGTTGGAAGGGCGTCAAGCGCGGCTACAGTGCCGCTGACGTGGTGCGCCTGCGCGGCAGCCTGCAGCCCGAATACACGCTGGCTCAGCGCGGTGCAGAAGTGCTCTGGGACAAGATCAACGGCAGCGCCAAGAAAGGCTATGTGAATGCCTTTGGCGCCATCTCCGCAGGCCAGGCCATGCAGCAGGCCAAGGCGGGTCTGGAGGCGGTGTACCTGTCGGGCTGGCAGGTGGCTGCCGACGGCAACACCAGCGAAACCATGTACCCCGACCAGTCGCTGTACGCCTATGACTCGGTGCCCACCATGGTGCGCCGCATCAACAACACCTTCAAGCGTGCCGACGAAATCCAGTGGGGCCGCGGCATCAACCCGGGCGACAAGGAGTTCGTTGACTACTTCCTGCCCATCGTGGCCGATGCGGAAGCTGGCTTCGGCGGCGTGCTCAACGCTTTCGAGCTGATGAAGAACATGATTGCCGCTGGCGCAGCCGGCGTGCACTTCGAAGACCAGCTGGCTGCCGTGAAGAAGTGCGGCCACATGGGCGGCAAGGTGCTGGTGCCCACCCAGGAAGCTGTCGAGAAGCTGATCGCCGCGCGCTTCGCCGCTGACGTGATGGGCGTGCCCACCATCGTGCTGGCCCGCACGGATGCGGAGGCTGCCAACCTGATCACCTCCGACCACGATGCCAACGACAAGCCGTTCCTGACCGGCGAGCGTACCCAGGAAGGCTTCTACCGCGTCAGGAATGGCGTGGAGCAGGCCATCAGCCGTGGCGTGGCCTACGCGCCCTATGCGGATCTGGTGTGGTGCGAGACCGGCGTGCCCGACATCGGCTTTGCCCGCGAGTTCGCCCAGGCCGTGCATGCCGCCTGCCCCGGCAAGCTGCTGAGCTACAACTGCTCGCCATCGTTCAACTGGAAGAAGAACCTCAACGACAGCCAGATTGCCTCCTTCCAGGATGAGCTGTCGGCTCTGGGCTACAAGTTCCAGTTCATCACGCTGGCCGGCATCCACGTCAACTGGTTCAACACCTTCCAATTCGCCCACGCCTACGCTCGCGGCGAAGGCATGAAGCACTACGTGAATATGGTGCAGGAGCCCGAGTTCGCCGCACGTGAGAAAGGCTACACCTTCGTGTCGCACCAGCAGGAAGTGGGCGCAGGCTACTTCGACGACGTGACCACGGTGATCCAGGGCGGCTCGTCCAGTGTGAAGGCGCTGACCGGCTCCACGGAAGAGGAGCAGTTCCACTGAAGCGCGGCTGTAGTGAGTCAAGCTTCAGGTAGTAGATAGGGGTGAAGAAGCGTCCGGGGCCTTGTGCTTCGGGCGCTTTTTCTTTGCTGTGGTTAGAATGGCAAAGATTTTCAACTGACAAGGGCGAGAAAGGCAATGCTGGTTATGACACCGCGAACTACATCGGAGATGTACACCGGCCGCTAGCGGCTGGCGGTTCGCGCCTGCACGAGACTGACTCGACCTTTCAAAAAGCGCGGACCTGGCTCCGCGCTTTTTTGCTTTTGGGGGGTGGCGCGCCCCCGAGAAATATTGAAGGAATCCCATGATCCACATTACGCTTCCCGACGGTTCGCAACGCGAGTATCCCGGCCCGGTGACCGTGGCCGAGGTGGCCGCTTCGATCGGCTCTGGCCTGGCCAAGGCGGCGCTGGCCGGCAAGGTCGGCACGGGCGAGGATGCCAGGGTGGTTGACACCAGCTATGTCCTTGACAAGGACCAGTCTCTGTCCATCGTGACGGCCAAGGACGCTGATGGTCTGGAAGTGATCCGCCACTCGACCGCTCACTTGTTGGCCTATGCCGTCAAGGAGCTGTTCCCCGATGCACAGGTCACCATCGGCCCGGTGATCGAAAATGGCTTTTACTACGACTTCTCGTACAAGCGCCCATTCACTCCCGAGGACCTGGCTGCCATCGAAAAGCGCATGGCCGAACTGGCTGCCAAGGATGAGCCCGTGGTGCGCCGCGTGCTGCCGCGTGACGAGGCGGTGGCGTATTTCAAGGGCATCGGCGAAAACTACAAGGCCGAGATCATTGCCAGCATCCCCACCAACGAGGATGTGAGCCTGTACCGTGAAGGCGGCTTCGAGGACCTGTGCCGTGGCCCCCACGTGCCCAGCACCGGCAAGCTCAAGTTCTTCAAGCTGATGAAGGTGGCTGGCGCCTACTGGCGCGGCGACCACCGCAACGAGATGCTGCAGCGCGTCTACGGCACTGCCTGGGCCACCAAGGATGACCTGCAGCAGTACCTGCACATGCTGGAGGAGGCTGAAAAGCGCGACCACCGCAAGCTGGGCCGCGAGCTCGATCTGTTCCATATCGACGAGCATTCGCCCGGTACCGTGTTCTGGCACCCCAAGGGCTGGTCGCTGTGGCAGGAGGTCGAGCAGTACATGCGCCGTGTCTACCGCGACAACGGCTACCAGGAGGTCAAGGGGCCGCAGATTCTGGACAAGACCCTGTGGGAGAAGACCGGCCACTGGGACAAGTACCGCGACAACATGTTCGTCACGGAGTCGGAAAAGCGCGACTACGCGCTCAAGCCGATGAACTGCCCCGGCCACATCCTGATTTTCAAGCAGGGCATCAAGAGCTACCGCGACCTGCCACTGCGCTACGGCGAATTCGGCCAGTGCCACCGCAATGAACCCACGGGCGGCCTGCATGGCATCATGCGCGTGCGCGGCTTCACGCAGGATGACGGCCATGTCTTCTGTACCGAGGATCAGATTCAGCCCGAGGTGCTGGCCTTCACCACGCTGCTGCAGAAGGTCTACAGGGATTTCGGCTTCACCGACATCATCTACAAGGTGGCCACGCGTCCCGAGGCGCGCATTGGCTCCGATGAAATCTGGGACAAGGCGGAAGCGGCGCTGATCAACAGCCTGGAGGCTTCGGGCTGCGAGTACGTGCTCTCGCCCGGCGACGGCGCGTTCTACGGTCCCAAGATCGAGTACACGCTCAAGGATGCGATCGGCCGCCAGTGGCAGTGCGGCACCATTCAGGTGGACTTTTCCATGCCCGAGCGCCTGGATGCGGAGTATGTGGGCGAAGACGGTGGCCGCCACCGTCCCGTGATGCTGCACCGCGCCATCGTGGGCAGCCTGGAGCGATTCATCGGCATTCTGATCGAGCAGCACGCCGGCGCGTTGCCCACCTGGCTGGCTCCCACGCAGGTGGCGGTGCTCAATATCACCGACTCGCAGGCGGACTATGTGCGCGACGTGGCGCAAAAGCTGCAAAAAGCATTGCCGAATCAAGGTCTTAGGGTAGTGACTGATCTGCGTAACGAAAAGATTACGTATAAAATACGGGAGCATTCGTTGCAAAAGCTGCCCTACATCCTCGTCGCAGGTGACAAGGAAAAGGCGGCAGGAGCAGTGGCAGTGCGCGCACGGGGCAACAAGGACCTTGGCGTGATGACGGTTGAAGAGTTCATCGAGCTCATCACCAAGGACATCGCCGCCAAGGCCTGAAGGGGCCTTTCCGCAGGCGGTAGACCGCTTGCGTGCGTCGCACGCAAGCGGCTACGCTGTTGTAGCAACCAAATCCAAGGGTGAGAACCATAGCTACTGAATTTCGTGATCGGCGCCACCGTGAAGAGCGCAAGCATCGCCTCAACCGTGAAATCATGGCGCCTGAAGTGCGTCTGTCTGGCCCTGACAACGAGCCCCTGGGTATCGTTCCTCTGCAGGAAGCCCTGCGCATGGCAGGCGATCTGGATGTGGACCTGGTGGAAATTGCCGCCACGGCAACTCCGCCTGTCTGCCGGCTGATGGACTACGGCAAGTTCAAGTACCTTGAACAAAAGAAGGCTGCAGAAGCCAAGGCCAAGCAAACCGTCATCGAAATCAAGGAAGTGAAGTTCCGCCCTGGTACCGATGATGGCGACTACAACATCAAGCTGCGCAACATCCGCCGTTTTCTGGCGGATGGCGACAAGTGCAAGATCACGCTGCGCTTTCGCGGCCGTGAAATCACGCACCAGCAGCTGGGTCTGGACCTGCTGAACCGTCTGCGTGACGATCTGGCCGACACCATCCAGGTGGAGCAGTTCCCCAAGCTGGAAGGCCGCCAGATGGTGATGATGGTCGCCCCGGCGCGCAAGAAGCCCGCCGCTGGCGGCAAGCAGCAGGCAGAAACTGCTGCACCTGCAGTGGCCGATAAGGCATAATTGCGGTTTCGCCCTTTTGGGGCTGAAAAAATTGGCAAGAACCGGCTGGGGGTGTTCCTCGTGCCGGTTCTTGCAATTGCAAGGTGCGCGGCATGCCTCGCACCTTGCGCATGCCGGACATGGGCCGGCAAAAAAGTGTCTCGGGGCCAGCAAGTGCGCGCAGTGTTGCGAGCCGCCTCACGAGCACAATCAACAGGAGCATTCAAATGCCCAAAATGAAGACCAAGAGCAGCGCGAAGAAGCGTTTTCGCGTTCGTCCCGGTGGCACCGTCAAGCGCGGTCAAGCCTTCAAGCGTCACATCTTGACCAAGAAGACCACCAAGAACAAGCGTCACCTGCGTGGTGCAGTGGCTGTGCATGAGACCAACATGGGTCACATCGCTCAGATGCTGCCGATGGCTGGCCTGTAATTCACTGACGAACAAGGAGAAAACACATGCCTCGCGTCAAACGTGGTGTAACGGCCCGCGCCCGTCACAAAAAAGTTCTGGCCCTGTCCAAGGGTTTCCGCGGCCGCCGCGGTAATGTCTTCCGCATCGCCAAGCAGGCGGTGATGAAGGCAGGCCAATATGCCTACCGTGACCGCCGTACCAAGAAGCGCGTGTTCCGCCAGCTGTGGATCGCCCGTATCAACGCCGCTGCACGTGAACTGGGCCTGACCTACAGCCAGTTCACCAACGGCCTGAAGAAGGCTTCCATCGAAATCGACCGCAAGATGCTGGCCGATATCGCGGTGCACGACAAGGCTGCCTTTGGCAGCATCGTTGATCAAGTCAAGGCCAAGCTGGCTGCTTGAGATAACGGTCTGCGGCCATCGGCATGATGGCACGCAGCGCAAACAGCAAGGGCTAGGGCTTGAAAAGGCTGCTAGCCCTTGTTTTTTTCACAGGTCGATAAAGAGTCGATATGAACGAGTTGGATTCTCTGGTCGAAAGCGCGCAGCAACTGTTCGCGCAGGCACAAACCCCCGCCGATCTGGAAAATGCCAAGGCGCAGTTTCTGGGCAAGTCGGGCAAGGTGACCGAGCTCATGAAGGGCATGGCGCAGCTTTCCGTCGAAGAGAAGAAGTCGCGCGGAGCGGCCATCAACGTGGCCAAGCAGGCGATCGAAGCAGCGCTGACGGCGCGCCGCAAGGCCCTGGCCGATGCTGAGCTGCAGGCGCACCTCAAGGCGGAAGTGCTGGACGTGACGCTGCCGGGCCGTCGCCGCGGACAGGGCGGTCTGCACCCTGTGTCGCTGACGCTGGAGCGCATTGAGGGCATCTTTGGCTCCATGGGCTTTGATGTGGCCGAAGGCCCCGAGATCGAATCCGACTGGTTCAACTTCACGGCGCTGAATACGCCTGAAGACCATCCCGCCCGTTCGATGCACGATACCTTCTATGTGGAAGGTGGCACCGAGCAGGCCCCTAATCTGCTGCGTACGCACACCAGCCCCATGCAGGTGCGTCATGCCGTGCAGCATGTCAAGAAATACCGCAACCTGCTCGATGCAGGGCAGGGCATGCCCGAGATCCGGGTGATCGCGCCGGGCCGCACCTACCGCGTGGACAGCGATGCCACGCATTCGCCCATGTTCCACCAGTGCGAAGGCCTGTGGATCGGCGAGAACGTCAGCTTCAAGGACTTGAAGGTGGTCTTCACCGATTTCTGCAAGACCTTCTTTGAAAGCGACGATCTGGTGCTGCGTTTCCGCCCCAGCTTCTTCCCCTTCACCGAGCCCAGCGCCGAGATCGACATCCAGTTCCAGAGCGGCCCGCTGGCAGGCCGCTGGCTGGAAGTGGCCGGCTCCGGTCAGGTGCACCCCAACGTGGTGCGCAACATGGGGCTGGACCCCGAAAAATACATCGGCTTTGCCTTTGGCATGGGTCCCGACCGCCTGACCATGCTGCGTTATGGCGTCAACGATCTGCGCCTGTTCTTCGACGGCGACATCCGCTTCCTGTCGCAGTTCCGCTAGAAATGGGCCACCCCCTGAGGCGCTGCGTGCCATCCCCCTGGGAGGGGGGCGACGCCCTCGCCGCGAGGCGGCGCTTGCCCGGCGTCCCGGGCTTGGGCCGCGCCAGTCGCATGGTCAAGCCACTCGGGGGAGTGGAGTGAGAGTCGTCAATACGTTCATGGGGTCCGCCAGCGCCCTGGCGCGCGGACCGAACCAACGCCAAAGAGTCTGATATGCAATTTCCCGAATCCTGGCTGCGCGAGTTCTGCAATCCGCCGCTGACCACCCAAGAGCTGGCCGACACCCTGACCATGGCCGGTCTGGAGGTGGAGGAGCTGGAGCCCGTGGCACCGCCGTTCACCAAGATCGTTGTGGGTGAGATCAAGGCTGCCGAGCAGCATCCCAACGCTGACCGCCTGCGCGTGTGCCAGGTTGATGTGGGCGGGCCCGAGCTGCTGACCATTGTCTGCGGTGCGCCCAATGCGCGTGTGGGCATCCGCGTGCCCTGCGCCATGGTGGGTGCCGAGCTGCCACCCGGTGAAGACGGCAAGCCTTTCCTGATCAAGATCGGCAAGCTGCGCGGTGTGGAGAGCTTCGGCATGCTGTGCTCGGCTCGCGAGCTCAAGCTGTCCGAGGACCATGGCGGCCTGATGGAGCTGCCGCTGGATGCGCCCCTGGGCCAGAACATCCGCCAGTACCTGAACCTGGATGACACGCTGTTCACGCTCAAGCTCACGCCCAATCTCGCGCACTGCCTGAGTGTCTATGGTGTGGCGCGCGAGGTGGCTGCGCTGACTGGCGCTGAGCTCAAGGCGCCCGTGTTCGCGCCTGCTGCCGTGGGCGTGCAGGACCGTATCGCCGTGAAGATCGAGGCGCCTGACCTGTGCGGCCGCTTCTCCGGCCGCGTGGTGCGCAATGTCAACACCCAGGCCAGTACGCCGCAGTGGATGGTGGACCGCCTTGCCCGCTGCGGCCAGCGCAGCGTGGCGCCGCTGGTGGACATCTCCAACTATGTGATGTTCGAGCTGGGCCGTCCTTCCCACATTTTCGACCTTGACAAGATCCATGGCGCTCTGCAGGTGCGCTGGGGCCGGGAGGGCGAGCAGCTCAAGCTGCTCAATGGCAACACCGTCACTGTCGATGGCCAGGTGGGCGTGATTGCGGACGAGCGCGAAGTCGAGTCGCTGGCCGGCATCATGGGCGGCGACGCCACGGCGGTTTCCGACGATACGCGCCATATCTATATCGAGGCGGCGTTCTGGTGGCCCAAGTCCATCGCCGGCCGCTCGCGCCGCTACAACTTCTCGACCGATGCAGGCCACCGCTTCGAGCGCGGCGTCGATCCCGAACTCACGGTCGAGCACATCGAGCGCATCACCGAGCTGGTGCTGCAGATCTGCGGCACGCCTGAGACTGTCTGCGGCCCCATTGACGATCAGAAGGCGCGCATGCCAGAGCCCCGGCCGGTCACGCTGCGCGTGGCGCGCGCGGCCAAGGTCATCGGCATGCCGCTGACGCAGCAGCAATGCTATGACGCACTGGCTGGCCTGGGCCTGCCGGTGGAGCAGGGCGATGGCGTGCTGATCGTCACGCCGCCGAGTTTCCGCTTCGACATCAATATCGAGGAAGACCTGATCGAGGAAGTGGCGCGGATGGTGGGCTACGAGAAGCTGCCCACGACCAAGCCGCTGGCGCCTATCGCGCCCAAGCTGCGCGCCGAGAACCGGCGCAGCCATTTCGCTGTGCGCCATGCGCTGGCGGATCTGGGCTACCAGGAAACCATCAATTTCAGTTTTGTCGAGGCGGCATGGGAGAAGGATCTGGCGGGCAATGCCAACCCCATCCAGCTGCTCAATCCGATTGCCAGCCAGCTCAGCGTGATGCGCTCCAGTCTCATCGGCTCGCTGATGCAGGTGCTCAAGTTCAACGCAGACCGCAAGGCCGAGCGCGTGCGCGTGTTCGAGCTGGGCCGTGTCTTCCTCAAGGATGACAGCGTTCTGGACAGCGATACCACGGTCAAGGGCTTTCACCAGCCCATGCGCGTGGCGGGCCTGGCCTGGGGCGCGGCCGAGCAGCTGCAGTGGGGACGTGGTGAAGCCAAGGTGGACTTCTACGATGTCAAGGGCGATGTCGAAGCGTTGCTGGCGCCGCGCCAGCCTGTGTTCGAACCGGCTGAGCACCCCGCCATGCATCCTGGCCGCTGCGCGCGCGTGCTGCTCGATGGCCAGGCCATCGGTTTCGTCGGCGAGTTGCATCCCCAATGGCGCCAGCAATGGGATCTTGCCCAGGCGCCTGTGCTGTTCGAGCTGGAGCTCGATGCCGTGCTTGCGCGCGAAGTGCCAGTTTTCAAGCCTGTGGCCAAGCATCAGGCGGTAGAGCGCGATATTGCCGTTGTCGTGAATGAGAAAATCACGCATGCCCAGCTCATGCAGGCGGTCAACGCCGCGCAGACCGGCGGCCTGCTGCGTTCTGCTGTGCTGTTCGATGTGTTCCGGCCCAAGGCGCTCAAGGCAGGCGAGGCGGCTGCGCCGGGCGCGCTGGCCCAGGACGAAAAGAGTCTGGCGGTGCGCCTGACGCTGGGGCACGATGAAAGCTCGCTGACCGACGTGCAGATCGAGCAGGCTGTGCAGGCGGTGATCGGGCAGCTGCAGCAGCGTCTGGATGCACGCCTGCGCGCATGATGGAGGCAATGCCGTGAAAGGAGACCCTGTGATGGAACTGGCAGTGGACAGTCTGGACTCGCCTGCGCTCACCAAGGCGCAGCTGGCCGACCTGCTGTTTGACGAGATTGGCCTGAACAAGCGTGAATCCAAGGAGATGGTGGATGCGTTTTTTGAGCTGATCTCGCAGAGCCTGGTCGCGGGTGAGGATGTGAAGTTGTCCGGGTTTGGCAACTTCCAGATCCGTACCAAGGCACCGCGGCCCGGGCGCAATCCCCGCACGGGCGAAGAGATTCCGATCGAAGCACGCCGCGTGGTGACCTTTCATGCCAGCAGCAAGCTCAAGGAGCAGATCCAGGACGGCACGGCAGACAGCCGCACCGTTGGTTGAGTGCAGCAGCTTGCGGTGCTGGGTATCTGCGCCGCAGGCTGGCTCGCAGGCGCATGCTGCGGTAGCCTTGCCGCCATGCTCTGCATGCCGGCAATGCCGCTGCAGGCACAGCGGACGTGATCTGTCTTGACTTCATACGCTTTTTGCCATGGTTGCCTCCTTGCCCCCGATTCCTGCCAAGCGCTACTTCACCATTGGTGAGGTGGCTGATCTGTGCGACGTCAAGCCGCATGTGCTGCGCTACTGGGAGCAGGAGTTCACGCAGCTGCGGCCTATGAAGCGGCGTGGCAACCGTCGCTACTACCAGCACCACGAGGTGCTGATGATCCGCCGCATCCGTGAGCTGCTCTATGAGCAAGGCTTTACCATCAATGGCGCACGCAACCGCCTGCGGGAGGCGCCGGCTTCGCCCGTCTCCGGCGTGGAGCTGCTGCCCATGCCGGTGCTGGCGCCGCCGCCGCAAACGGGCAAGGATGCTGCGGATGTGCCGGGCCTGGAAGCGATGCGTGAGGAGCTTTTGCAAATTCGTGCCTTGCTTTCCTTTTGAAGGCAAAAACATGTATATAATCTAAGTCTTCGGCGTGTAGCGCAGCCTGGTAGCGCACTTGCATGGGGTGCAAGGGGTCGCGAGTTCGAATCCCGCCACGCCGACCAACTTGAAAAGCCTTCTGTCCATGACAGAAGGCTTTTTCTATTTGGCATGGCCCGTGATGAACTGTCAGTGCGCAGGCGCTGAATTGTCTGGATGCCTCCGGTTCGCTGTGATATGGGCATGTCAGATGATTGGTCAGCCTTGCTGGCTTGCGGTCCATGGGCAGGGGAGGGGGAGCAGATTTTTTGATGAAAAGATGAAAAATTTGCGTGTTTTTCCTTTGGGTCGTTTTTTAGTGCTTATAATTCAAGTCTTCGGCGTGTAGCGCAGCCTGGTAGCGCACTTGCATGGGGTGCAAGGGGTCGCGAGTTCGAATCCCGCCACGCCGACCATAAACGAAAACAACGGGCTACAGAAGCGATTCTGTAGCCCGTTTTTCTTTGTCCGCGCACGGCATGCACGCCTGCGCGGCAGGGTGGGGCGGCAAGCCCTGGGCATGTGCCATCCTGCACCTACAATGGCTTGTTTTTGTAACTACTCATTGATTGCTTGCCCACATGATGGATGGAATGATCACCGGCCGGCTTACCGGTACGCCCGAGCATCGCAGCGACCGCAATCACCGACCCTTCATGGTGGCCCGCGTGCGTTCCGAGGCCTCTGACGGCTCTTCCATTCCGGTCAATGTGGTGGCTTTCGATACGACGGCCTGCGATGTGCTGCGCCGCCTGATCGAGGGCGATGCCGTGGCTTTGCGCGGCAGTTTCACGCCCAAGGTCTGGATCGACCGCCAGGACCAGCCCCATGCTGTGCTGGACATCGTGGCCCATCAGGTGATGGCCGTGCCGGACTTTCCCGATTACTGACGGCTGACGGCTGATTTCCCGGCGCGCGCAATCTCTGCGCAAAAGCCTGATGGCAAGCCTTGTGACGGCATCCGATGGCGCTACAGTGTGCGCCTGAGTTTTGAAGGTTACGAGGAACCGCTCCCATGCCCACCAAGCGCTTTTTTCTCCGACAGACACTGACTGCTGCCGCCGTTGCAGGCTCTGCCGCTCTGACACTGCTGGCACTGCCTGTGCAAGCGCAGGACAAGCCCATCAAGATCGGTGTCACGGCCGGCCCGCACGCCCAGATCATGGAGCAGGTCAAGAAGGTCGCCGAAAAGGACGGTCTGAAGATCCAGATCGTCGAATTCGGTGACTATGTGCAGCCCAATGCCGCGCTGTCGGCAGGCGACCTGGATGCCAACAGCTATCAGCACCGGCCCTATCTCGATGCGCAGGTGCGTGACCGTGGCTACAAGATCGGCTGGGTGGCCGATACGGTGAATTTCCCCATCGGCATCTATTCCCGGAAAATCAAGCAGCTGGCGGATCTGCCCCAGGGCGCCAGGTTCGGCATCCCCAACGATCCCACCAATGGTGGCCGCGTGCTGCTGCTGTTGCAGGCGCAGGGCCTGATCAAGCTCAAGGACAATGCGGGCCTGAAGGCCACGCCTCTGGATGTGGTCGCCAATCCCAAAAAGCTGCGCTTCGTGGAACTGGATGCTGCCCAGCTGCCACGTTCGCTGGATGATCTGGACGCATCGGCCATCAACACCAACTTTGCCATTTCTGCGGGCCTGAATCCCAAGACCGACTCCATCGCGCAGGAAGCGGCCAAGAACCCCTACGTGAACATTCTGGTCACGCGTGATGCCGACAAGACCAAGCCCTGGGTGGCGCAGCTGATCAAGGCCTATCACTCGGATGATGTGCGCAAGTTCATCGAGGTGCAGTTCAAGGGTTCGGTGATCCCCGCGTTCTGAGCCGTGCTGCTGCGCACTTTCTGCCTGGCGGCACCCTTCCCGGTGCCCCAGGTGAAAGCGAAGACCACTTGCAAAAGCTGCCGATGGCAGCTTTTTTTATTCTCCCAGCACTCTGTAGTATTCGTGCAGCGGTGCGCGCGTGGTCTGGGTGCGGTTGACGGGCGCGTCTTCGTTGGGCCAGCCCAGGGCCATGCCGCAGACGATATGTTCGCTGGCGGGCAGTCCCAGCACGCGGCGTACCGTGTCTGGGTAGGATGCCAGTGCACCGATGGCGCAGCTGCCCAGGCCCCGTGCCGCCGCAGCCAGTTGCAGGCCGTGCAAAGCCATGCCCAGGTCCATATAGCCACCGGCGCCGAAGCGTGAATCGATGGTGATGACCAGGGCCACGGGGGCGTCGAAGAAGCGGTAGTTGCGTGCGAACTGCGCATCGCGCCCGGCGCGGTCCTCGCGTGCCACGCCCAACGCACCGTACAAGGCCTGTGCCGATGCCACCTGCCGCTTGCGCAGCGCCATGGGCATGGGGCGTGGAAAGTAGCTGTAATCCTCTTTTTCGGGCACACCGCCTTGCCAGTCGGCCAGCAGGGCCTGTGTCAACGCATCGCGCAGGCGGCCTTGCACCAGGGTGAAGTGGCCAGGCTGCAGGTTGCCGCCGCTGGGGGCCTGGCGCGCGACGCGCAGCAACTGCTGCAGCAGTGCCTCGGGCACAGGGTCGCTCCGGTAGGCCCGTATGGAGCGGCGCGCGTGCACCAGCTGCTCGTGGATGTCTGGCAGGGTGTTTGAATTCATGGGGATTCCAGTGTCTGAACCAGGCAGGCTGCGCCGATGCCGCCTGCGCCTGCAATCGCCGCCAGCCCCAGACTGATGCCGTGGGCGGGCATGCCGGCATGTGTGCCGTGCAGCGTTGCCAGGGCGCGCACCAGCGCGATGGTCCCGGAGGCGCCAATCGGGTGGCCCCGTGCCAGGCCGCCGCCAGCAGTGTTGAACTGCCCGGGCTCCAATTCCAGCGCCTGCGCGAAATCCATGCCTTGCACGGCGAATGCGTCGTGCAGCTCCACGGCGCGCAGCGCATTGGCCTGCAGGCCCGCCATCCCCAGCGCCTGGGCGCCACGCGCCAGTGCCTGCCGGGCTGCCAGTGCGGCGGCGACCAGTGGTGTTTCAGGCGCGTGGCCCAGCGATGCGCTGGCGATCCAGCGGGCCAGAGGGCGCAGACCGTAGCGTGCGCAGGCCTGTGGCGTGCCCATCAGGACCAGGGCTGCGCCATCTGCCTTGGGGGAGATGGTGGCCGTGCTCAGCGCGTGCTGCGCCAGTGCCGCAGGGGTGGCTGGCTGGCCGGAGCGTGCCGCAACGGGCATGCGCGCCATCCGGGCTGCACTCAGTGCGCGTGGATAGGCATCGTGCAATAGTCCGGCCATGGGCACGATTTCCTGCGCCATCTGCCCGCAGTGCGCCAGCGCGCGCGCATGGCTGTGGGCGGCATAGGCTTCCTGCTGCGCGCGGTCCATGCCATGCGCCAGCGCATGGTCTGCGGCGGACTGCAACAGATCAGGGTCGCGCGCGGGATCGGGACAGAAAGGCGGGCGCTCATAAGGCACGGGCAGCTCGTGCGCGTGGCGCGGGCGCGTCTGGCGCAGGGGCGCACGGCTCCAGGCCTCGGCGCCTCCGGCGACGACGATATCGGCCTGTCCCGATTGCAGCAGGCCCACGGCCAGTGCAATGCTGTCCAGGCCCGAGCAGCATTGCGTATCCACGCTGTGCGCCGCGCAGCGCTCGGGCAGTCCGGCGGCCAGGGTCAGCATGCGTGCGGGGTTGCCGCCAGCGCCCAGCGCATTGCCCAGCACCACGGCATCCACCGCCGAGGCAGGCAGCCCTGCGCGCGACAGCAGGGCCTGCAGCACGGGCGCTGCCAGTTCATGGGGCTCCAGCGCACGCAGCGCACCGCCCACGGGGGCGACGGGGCTGCGCGCCCAGCCCAGGAAAAAAGGGCCATGGCTCATGGCGCCATCGGCTCCAGCAATGGCTCGCCTGTCTGCTGTGCCAGCGTGGCCGCCAGGGCCCGTGCCAGCCGGCCATGGTCGGTCTTGCCGCTGGCGGTCTGCGGCCAGTCTGTGCAGATCCACCATTGGCGCGGCAGTTTGAAGGCCTCCAGGCGTTCGCGCAGCCAGGCCGCCAGATGCTGGCGCGCATTGTCCGGCGGCTGGGTGCGCCATTGCACGATGGCATGGACCTGCAGGCCGCGCAGCGCATCGGGAACGCCTTGTATGGAGACCTGCGCCACTGCAGGGTGATCGGCCAGCAGGGCCTCCACTTCCTCGGGAAACAGGTTTTTGCCCTGGGTGACCAGCATGCGGCTTTGGCGGCCTGCCAGGCACAGCAGGCCGTTTTCATCGATATGCCCCATGTCGCGCACGGACAGCCAGGGGCCGTCACGCAAGGCGGCTGTGCCGTCGCGCGCCTCGCCGACATAGTCCATGAACAGCATGGGGCTGCGCATGTAGATCAGTCCGTCACCCCCCGCGCCGGCATCTGTGTCCTGCGCGTGGCGGATTTGCAGCTGCACGTTGCTGAAGGGGCGTCCTACGGCCTGGGGTGGCGCATCCTCGCTGGCATCCATCCAGGCGATGAAACTGGCTTCCGAGGCGCCATAGAACTCGATGATGCGGGCGCGTGGGAACAGGGCGCGCAGCGCCGGTGTCTGGGCGCGCATCCAGCGTGCGCCGCTGATCATGATCAGCGCGACGCCTTCGATCGGGTCGATCCTGCGGTGCGCTGCCCATTGCAGCATCAGCAGCAGCTGGCTGGGGACGGCGACAAGGCAGGGGGCCGACCCCCGGGCCAGTTCGGCCAGGCAGCGCGCTGCAGAGAATTTTTCCTGCACGATGGCGCCTGCTCCGCACCACAGGCCGTGCATCACGCCAAACAGAAACAGCGAGTGCGAGATGCGCCCCGGTGCCATGGTGCGCTGTGCTGCGGCGGGGCCGAAGTCCTGGAGGCAGACGCGAAAGCTTTCGGTCCATGACTGGTGGTGGCGCATGAAGCCCTTGGGCAGGCCTGTGCTGCCGGAGGTGAAGCCCGTGTAGAACGCATCGGTGGGCTGTGCGCCGGACCGTGTGCTGGGTTCGCCAGGCAGCCAGCCCGCGATGCGGCTGCGCACTGCATCGGGCCAGTCGGGGTCGGCCACGGCTGCGCAGCGCCCGCTGTGCGCGATGGACAGGAAGTCCACGACGCTGTCCAGCGTGGCGCCACGGGTGTCCAGCAACTGCATGGCCGGGGCCTGCGCAGCCACCAGGGCTGCGCTGCGCTCCTGCACGGCTTGGTACAGTGCGCCGAAGGTCCATTGACCCGCTTCGCTTTGCAGGGCAATGGCTTCGGGGCGCTGCTCCGCCCAGTAGGCCAGGGGGCCATGGACCAGCGTCCAGGGCGCCTGCAGGGGGGCGGCCAGCGGATGAGGGTGCGCCGCTTCAGCCATGCTGACGGCCGCCAAAGCGCCAGTCGGGCATGCCGCGTGCCACTGTGTGCACGATGAGCGCGCACAGAGCGCACTTGACCAGATCGCCGGGCACGAAAAGCAGTGTGCCCATGAAAGCCTGCGTCAGGCTGAGCTTGGCCATCAGCATCAGGCCCAGCACGCCGCAGGCATGCAGGGCGACGAGGCCGCCCAGCAGTGCCGCCACGAAGGCGCTGATGGCGGTGCGCAGCGGCCGTCCCTGGGGCAGCCACTGCATGAGCAGGCCGGTGATGCATGCCGCCAGCGCATAGCCTGCCAGATAGCCCGCCGATGGCGCCATGAAGACGGCAATGCCGCCGCGTCCTCCTGACAGCAGCGGCAGGCCCACGGCCACGGCCGCCAGGAACAGCAGCATGGATTGCAGGCCGCGCCATGGACCGAGCATGACGCCGGCCAGCATCACGCCCAGCGACTGGATGGTGATTGGTACGCCCAGGGGCAGGTCGATCTTGGGGATCAGGCCCATCACGGCCATCAGCGCGGCAAACAGCGATACCTGTGCCATGGAGCGCGCCGAGGCGCGCGAAACAGTGGAGGAAGCATTCATGGGTGGGTTCCTTGCTGAAAAACAAAGGCGCAAAGGGGATTTATCGGCCCAGGCGCGCCCACAGCGCGTCGGAGACGCGGCGCGTGGCCTGCAGCATGTGGATGGTCAGCGGCGCGATCAGGCGCAGCCCCCCCGCATGTCCTGTGCGCAGCCGGTGGGCATCGTCCAGGCGTTTCCATTGCACGAAGAAATGCTCGGTGAAGCGCAGCATCAGCGCCAGCTGCAGAGCCACCTGATCGGCGGGGATGCCGATGCGCGCCAGCGGCGCCAGCAGCCGCTGCAGCACGTCGATGAGGTCGGTGGGCCGGGTGCTCACGGTCAGGGCCACGCCCAGCGTGGATGCGCAGATCAGGCGCAGCGCGCTGGTGGCGGCCAGCGCGTAGTGCTGCATCCATATATGCAAGCCCGCGACCACAGAGGCCGCCACGATGACCGACAGCATGAGCCGGCGCGCGCCATCGGCGGCGCTGCCCAGCGACCACCACAGCAGCGCGCAGCCCACGCCGGCCAGCGCCAGCAGCCAGGGCGATTGGGCAAGGAACAGGCCTGTCCCCAGCAAGGCCATGAGCAGCAGCTTGCGCCCCGCGCTCCAGGCGTGGAGCCAGCTGCCGCATTCACTGTAGAGGCTTCCCATGGCTCGCTCAATCCGAGGCCTGCAGCCGCCGGGCGACATCGGCTTCGTAGGCCGCGCACACCTCGTGGCCCGGCCCGTCCGCGCGCAGCCGCCCGCGCTCCAACCACAGGACGCGGCCAAAGCTGCGCACATGGTCGAGCACATGGGTGGAGACCAGCACCTGCTGCGGTGCTGCGGCGATATCACGCGCCAGCCGGGCCTGGCCCGGCAGGTCCAGGCTGGCGAAGGGCTCGTCCAGCAGCAGTACGCGCGGCGCGGCGATCAGCAGGGAAAGCCAGCACACCTGCTGGCGCTGTCCCTGGCTCAGGCCGGCAACAGCGCGCGGCGCCCACTCTGCAAGGTCCCGCTGTGCCAGCAGCGTGCGCGCCTGTGCGATGGCATCGCGCTTTGACAGTCCCAGGGGACGCAGGCCCAAGGCCAGTTCTTCCTCGACCGTGGGAAAGATGATCTGATCGTCCGGGTTCTGGAACATCAGCCCGACTTGGCCGGGGCGCTGTGCACGTGCCGCATGCAGTTCGATGCCATCGAGCAGCACGCGGCCGCGCTGGGGCATGTCCAGCCCGCACAGCAGCCTGAACAGACTGGTTTTTCCTGCGCCGTTGTCACCGATAAGGCCGATGCGCGGCTCGTCCAGCCGCAGGTCCAGCCCGTCAAAGACCGTGGTGGTTCCACGCTGCAAACGCACGCCCTCCACGCTCAGACGTGCAGTGGCGTGATGGGTTTGAGCAGTGCGGTCGGGTTCTGGCATGGCGAAAGAAAGCGGGTGCTCACATGTTTTGTGGGGCAGCTGACTACAAGGGAGGTGCTGTTGGGCAGGTATGCCGGGGGCGGATTCTAGCAATGCGGTTCAGGCTGTGCAGCATGGGTTTTTAGATGCAAATTCATATGATTCATGCGCTTTTCATGCATGGGCTGTCGGGGCGCCTGACGGTGCGTGCGTTGCGGGCTTGATCGCCACAGATCCTGATGATTCGCCGGTATTTGGTGAAGCCTGTCTTCAATATGCGCTGATCGGCAGGCAAAAGTGCTCAACTGTATGTGGGCTCTGGTTGGAGTTGTGCGCTATTCATGCAAAAAGGCAGTGCAAAAGCGGCAGTTGCCGGCACCGCATCCGCTGGGCGTGCACAGGCAGCGCTCCTGGGCCGCAGGGAACGCTTCCTGAGCGTCTCAAATCGTGCCGATTCGGTCATGCGAGCTGCCAAAAAAATTTGTAACAACGGCGCAAAGAACCTCTGATCCGGGTCGGCTGCACTGTCAGGGATGTCTGCCCCTGGCCTGGACTGCAGAGGCGCAAAGAAAAACCAGGGCACGGCCTTCCCGCAGTGCGCGAGAGGCCGCCCCTGGTGTGCGGTGGCGTTCAGGCTGGTTGTATCAGGAGGGTGGGCGCTGGAGTGCCTGTGCCTTCTCGCGGGCCTTGGCCTGGTCGATGGCATCGATGATGAGCACGCCGGTCGAGCGTACGCCTGGTGCTGTAAAGCCGGCTTCCGGGATCACGCCAGGATGGGAGAGCAGCTTGCGTGTCATGTCCTGGTTGATTTGCGCCTGGCTGGGCTGGCGCGCAAGGGAAGGCGGCTCGGGTGTCTGCTCGGGCGCAGTGGTCTGTATCTGTTCCTGATCGGTGTGGCGCACATAGCTGCGGTAGGCGCGGGAGTTCAGGCGCTCCTGGTCCTGCTGGTGCTGGTATTGCAGAAATTGGTAGATGCCGATGCCCAGGACCGTGCTTGTCAGCAGCGACAGCGCGATCACGGTGATCACCAGATTCTCGTCGGATGGCGTGCGGCCGATGGGGCGGGGTATAGGTGGTGGCATGGAGGGATGCTACACAATGCTACTGTTTTGATTGCGTCTGCTGAATGACATTTCTGTGTCCTGGACGCTGGGGGCAAGGTCCGCTGCAGGCGTGATTGCGGCTCTTGTCGTGTTATCAGGCATGCATTCTGGCAGGCTGGCAGAACCATTGCATGCAAACCCTGTACTTTGCTGGGGGCAGATGGCAATGACTGTTTCCATATGCGCCCCGGGTCAGAGCCTGTGGCCTGGCCGTTTGCGGGTATCCGGCGGTGGGATTGCGCGAATTGGCACCTGCGTGTCAGTGGCGATTCGTGTTTTTCCGCTATGGTTGCTGCTCTGCGCCCCTGTGCCCTGGGGCTGCCATGAAAACCAAAGGAGCAAGTTATGACGGGAGCCGCCAGCGAAGTCCTCAGCGAGGTGCGGGGCCGCATTGGCATGATCACTCTCAACCGTCCCAAAGCGCTCAATGCGCTGTCTCTGGGAATGGTGCGGGAATTGATGGCCACGCTGCTGGCCTGGCAAAAAAATGATGAGGTGCTGGCGGTAGCGGTGCGCGGCATGGGCAAGGAAGGGCCGTTTGGCGCTTTCTGCGCAGGCGGTGATATCCGGTTTCTGCATGCCGCAGGCAGTGCGGGCAATCCGCAGCTTGAAGACTTCTTTACGGAGGAATACGCGCTCAACCATCTGATCCACACTTTTGGCAAGCCTTATATCGCCTTCATGGACGGCATTGTCATGGGCGGCGGCATGGGCATCAGCCAGGGGGGCACGCTGCGCATCGTCACCGAACGCACCAAGATGGCCATGCCCGAGACCGCCATCGGCCTGTTCCCCGATGTGGGAGGGGGCTACTTCCTGTCGCGCTGTCCCGGTCATGCCGGTGAATGGCTGGCATTGACGGGAGATGTGATTGGCGCGGCGGATGCGCTGGAGTTCGGCCTGGCCGATGGTTATCTGCCTTCGGCGCAGCAGACCGCGCTGTGGGATGCACTGGCTGCTGGCGGCTTTGCCGATGCAGCAGCTGTCGAGGTGCTGGTGAAGTCCCGTTTTTCTGCGCCTGCCGTGCCCTGTGCACAGCCTCGCGGCGAGATCGACCGTTTTTTTGCGCTGCCCACTGTTGGAGCCATGGTGGCTGCGCTGGAGGCCGACGCTGCCGACTGGGCGCAGCACACGGCGGCCACGCTGCGCAAGCGCTCCCCGTTGATGCTGCATGTGGTTCTGGAGCAGATCCGCCGCGCGCGTGGCATGACGCTGGCCCAGGACCTGCGCATGGAGCGCGACATGGTGCGCCACTGCTTTTACCTGCGCCCTGGCCAGAGCGAAACGCTGGAAGGCATCCGGGCGCTTGCCGTGGACAAGGATCACAGCCCGCGCTGGAGTCCCTCGCGCATCGAGGAGGTGGCCGGGCCGCAGTGGCACGCTTTCTTTGACAGTCCCTGGCCTGCGCATTCGCATCCGCTGGCTGCGCTGGGCTGAATGTCCGGTTCAGAAGTCGAAGAGGTCGGACAGAAAGCCCTCGCGCTTCTTGCGCCGGTGGCCATCATGCTCCCGGTACTCCCTGTGGTCCCGGGTGTCCCTTGAAGGAGGGCTGCTGCGTGCCTGCGTCTGCGGCATGGCTGCGACCGATCTTTCGATGAGCTTGTCCAGTTCGCCCCGGTCAAGCCAGACTCCACGGCATTGGGGGCAGTAGTCGATTTCGATGTTCTGCCGCTCGGTAATGAGCAGCATGGCGTCGCGGCAGGCAGGACATTGCATAACGGTGGTCACCTCATGAAAACAGGCGCGCCAGGGGCGCGTGGCATGTGGACTGGGTTGTTATGCTTGGGATCTTTCCAGCGGGAGATTCTTGGAGCGGGCAGTGCCGTGAAAGTTCCGGGCCAGCGGCGCGGTCAACTTTTGCCGTGCTGGGACGTTGGAGGATATGTGCCGCAGCAATCTGCCTTGACCCGGCCTGGCGGCAAAGGAATACCAACCCATGCGAATCAAGCAATGCATCTCTCTCGTGCTGGCCAGCTCCTTCGTGCTGCCGGCCATTCCCGTGCAGGCGGGCGAACAAACGCTGGAGCTGCTGTCCAATGGCAGATACCAGTCGCACCGGCTGCCCGACGATGCACAGGAAGTCCAGATGGTGCGGCCGCTGGCGGGCAGTTGCGTGCTCGACCGCAGCTGGGGCTATGACCTGGGGCGCCGGGAACTGTGGGTCCGTGATGGCTGTGGCGCGCGGTTTCGCGTGATGACCCAGGATGGCGGCCAGAGCGCCAGCGAGGAAAAGGACCATACCGGGGCCTGGATCGCGGGCGCAGCCATGGTGGCCATCGCTGGCGCAGCCATCCTGGCCAGCCGCAGCGACGACGACAGGGGCAGCCGTGACCGCAACGACTATCCGCCTTACGATGATGGTCGCAACCCCGGCTATCCCGGCTACCCGCAGCCTGGCTATCCTCAGCCCGGTTATCCCCAGCCGGGATACCCCGGATACCCGCAGCCTGGCAATTCTTCCTGGGGTGGCCAGCAGATCCGCGGCCAGAACGGCCTGTGCCTGGATGTGTCTGGTGGCGTGCGGCCAGGCAATGAACTGATCGTCTACCGCTGCGCGGGCAGCGAGAACCAGCGCTTTACCTATACACGTGATGGCGAACTGCGCGTGGGCAATCTGTGCCTGGACGTGGCGGGCGGCAATACGCGCAGCGGCGCCCGCGTGATCGCCTGGGAGTGCCGCAACCAGCCCAACCAGAAATGGGAATGGAGCCGGGGCCAGATCCGCAGCCGCTTTGCCGGTGGCCAGTGCCTGGATATCGAAGGCGGCAATGCCCGGCCCGGGCAGCCGGTCATCATGTGGCCTTGCGCAGGCACGTCCAACCAGCGCTGGGACTGAAGAAATGCACGGGGCGGCAGCGGTGGTGGCTGCGCCCTGAAAAAATCAATGCCCCGCAGGCGCATGGCGCACCAGCGGGGCATGCTGCTTTTCAGCGGTGCCTGCCGGGATCAGGCAGCCACGGCGGCGCCTTGCAGGGCTGCGATGTCATTCTGTGCCGAAGCCAGCGCCTTGGCCTTGGACTCTTCGCCCATGGCCACGCCTTCGGCGCGCACGATGCTCACATCGGTGATGCCCAGGAAGCCGAACACCGTCTTCAGATAGCTTTCCTGGTGCTCCAGGGCCTGGCCCATTTCGCTGGTCGAGTAGACGCCGCCGCGCGTGGAAGCGATGATGACCTTCTTGCCCTTGGCCAGGCCTTCGGGGCCCGCTGCGGTATAGCGGAAAGTGCGGCCAGCCTGGGCGATACGGTCGATCCAGGCCTTGAGCTGGCTGGGAATGGTGAAGTTGTAGAACGGTGCGCCCACGACGACCACGTCGGCCGCCAGGAACTGGGTCACCAGGGCTTCGGAGATGGCGTTCTGTGCACGCTCTGCTTCGGTGGAAGCGGCCTGGCCGGTGCGAAAGCCCAGCGACACGGCGCTCAGGTGGTCGGGGGCGTTCACGGCCAGATCCAGGTAGTCCACCTTGGCGCCGGGGTTGGCTGCCACCAGGGCCGCAACGGTCTGGGCGGTCAGCTGGCGGGACACCGAAGCGGTGCCGGTGATGGAAGAGTCGATGTGCAGCACTTGCATGAGAAAGGCTCCAGAAGGGTACAGGGTGTGTTCGGTGCCGCTGGCCTGAAAAGTCGTTGCGGCTGATGATGGATGCTATTGTGAATTGGGGCGTATTCTTTGAAAAGTCTCCGAACTTGCGATAGATTGTCCTGAATTTGAAATCAATAAGTGCTCCGGAGGGTGTGCGACGGTGATGGATCTCAATGACATGCTGTATTTCGCCGAAGTGGTTGAGCGTGGCGGCTTCGCATCTGCCGGGCGGGCGCTGGGCATCCCCAAGTCGCGGCTGTCGCGGCGCGTGGCCGAACTGGAGGCGCGCCTGGGTGTGCGTCTGCTGCAGCGCACCACACGCAAGCTGTCGCTGACGCAGGTGGGCGAGGCCTATCTGCGCCACTGCCAGGCCATGCGCGATGCAGCACTGGCCGCCGCCGATACCGTGGCCGAGGTGCAGACCGAGCCGCGCGGCACCATCCGTGTGAGCTGTCCGGTCACACTGGCCCAAACGGTGCTGGGCGAGCTGATGCCGCAATTTCTGCAGCGCTGCCCGCTGGTGCAGGTCGAGATGCAGGTGACCAACCGGCCCGTGAATCTGGTCGAGGAGGGCGTCGATGTGGCGCTGCGTGTGCGTCCCAGCCTGGATGACAGCGGCTCCATGGTGGTCAAGCGGCTCGATGTCGCACGCCAGATCCTGGTTGCCAGCCCCGAGCTGCTGGAGCGACAGGGTACGCCGCGCACTTTGGCGGACCTGCAGCACCTGGACAGCATGGCCATGTCGGCCGTGGATGGCCAGTCCAGTTTGCTGCTGGTGGGGCCTGATGGCCGCGAGCAGCGGCTGCAGCTGCAGCCGCGCTACGTGGTCGATGACCTGCTCACGCTCAAGTTCGCGGCGCTGGCCGGCAGCGGCATGTGCTGGCTGCCCGACTATATGTGCCATGAGGAGCTGGCCAGCGGCCGCCTGGTGCACCTGCTGCCGGGCTGGCAGCCTCCCCAAGGCATCGTGCATGCCGTGTTCCCTTCGCGCCGGGGCCTGGCGCCAGCCGTGCGGCATTTCCTGGACTTTCTGGGCGAGACCGTTCCGGGGCGCAACACCATGGCGGCGCGGCAGGCGGCAGGTGCTGCCTGACACGGGCCGCAGGCCATAAGAAAACAACAAAACGTTCGTTGGGTTTTGCGGCGGCGGTCTTCACAATCCGGGCCAGTGTCCATATGGGACAGCCCAGGAGAATCCATGACCCCCCACCGTATCGTCATCGTGCCAGGATGGCGCAACTCAGGCCCCGGCCACTGGCAAAGCCTGTGGGCCGAGCAGTTGCCCCATGCCGAACGTGTGGAGCAGGCGGACTGGATCGTGCCGCACCGTGCACCCTGGGTGGCCGCGCTGGAGGCCCAGGTGCTGTCGCGGCCCGGGCCGGTGGTGATCGTGGCGCACAGCCTGGGCTGTATCACGGCTGCGCACATGGGGCCCGAGGCCAATGCGCGTGTTCAGGGCGCATTGCTGGTGGCGCCTGCCGATCCCGAACGCCGGGCGCAGCTGGCGGACTTTGCGCCTGTGCCCTATGCGCCGTTGCCGTACCGCAGCGTGCTGGTGGCCAGCAGCAATGATCCCTATTGTCCGATCCGCCGCGCTGGCGCCTACGCGCGCGCCTGGGGCAGCGAGTTCGTGCGCCTGCAAAATGCCGGCCACATCAACATCGAGTCAGGCTTTGGCGAATGGCCCCTGGGGCTGGCGCTTTTGCAGTCGCTGCTGGCCGGAAATCTCTGGCAGCCGGTGCAGGCCCTGGCCCCTGTGGCGCCCGCACTGCCTGATGCAGTCCTGGGCCAGCACTGCGCCAGCGTGCTGGCGGCATCCCTGTGAGAAGCACCTTGCCGGGTTCTTATATTTGATCAGGCCATTAACAAACAAAAATATAGTCTTTTGAGTTTTAAGAACGTTTTCGCACAATGCGCTCATCTGTGGACCCATGCCGGTACACATTGCACCAGAAAAGGCAGCGAAACATGCATTCTTTGAAGCTCAAGACTTTGTTGGCGACTCTCGCGCTGGCTGCCGCCGGAGCGGCATCTGCGCAGAACCAGCTGCTCAACGTTTCCTATGACGTGGCGCGTGAGTTCTACAAGGACTACAACGCAGCTTTCATTGCCCACTACAAGAAGACCAAGGGCGTGGAGGTCAAGGTGGACCAGTCGCACGGCGGCTCCAGCGCGCAGGCCCGTGCCGTCAACGACGGGCTGGCTGCCGACGTGGTGACCTTCAACACCACGACCGATGTGCAGTTCCTGGCCGACAGCGGCGTGGTGGCCAAGGACTGGACCAAGAAATTCCCCCATGACGCATCGCCGACCACCTCGACCATGCTGTTCCTGGTGCGCAATGGCAACCCCAAGAACATCAAGGACTGGAACGATCTGATCCGCCCCGATGTGAAGGTCGTCGTGGTCAACCCCAAGACCGGCGGCAATGGCCGCTATGCCTATCTGGCCGCCTGGGGCTCCGTGCGCGAGAAGGGTGGCACCGATGCGCAGGCTGCCGAGTTCGTGCAGCAGCTGTACAAGAACGTTCCCGTGCTGGGCAAGGGTGGCCGCGATGCGACCAGTATCTTCCTGCAGCGCAATATCGGCGACGTGCTGATTACCTTCGAGTCGGAGGTGCTGTCCGTGGACCGCGAATTTGGCCAGGGCAAGGTCGATGCCATCCACCCCTCGGTCTCCATCGTGGCCGAGAACCCTGTGGCCGTGGTCGAGCGCACGGCAGCCAAAAAGGGTACGGGCCAACTGGCCAAGGACTACCTGGCCTGGCTGTATTCCGACGAGGCCCAGGAAATCGCGGCCCAGCATGCGCTGCGCCCGCGCTCCGAAGCGGTGCTCAAAAAGCATGCCGATCTGTTCAAGCCCATCAAGCTGTTCACCGTGGGCAAGTACTTCGGCTCGCTGTCCGAGGCGCAGAAGGTACATTTCAACGATGGCGGGCAGTTCGACAAGATCTACGCGCCCGGCAAGTAAGCACAAGCATGCCGGCGGCGGCAACGCCCGCCTCCGGCGCAATCTTCCCCACTGGCTGATTTGGAATCCAACATGGTGTCTGCCGTTCCGACCAGCCCAAGGCCTGGCGCCGACGCCTCCGCGCCCGCACCCTCCGGTGCGGCACGCGGGGGGCGCGGCGCCAAGCGCGTTCTGCCCGGCTTCGGGCTGACCTTGGGCTATACGCTGTTTTATTTGAGCCTGATCGTGCTGATCCCGCTGTCGGCACTGCTGTTCAAGACTTTTTCGCTGACCTGGACCCAGTTCTGGGACGCCGTGGCCTCACCGCGCGTGGTGGCATCGTACCGGCTGACCTTTGGTGCCTCTTTCCTGGCGGCCTGCGTGAACCTGGTGTTCGGCCTGCTGATCGCCTGGGTGCTGGTGCGCTACCAGTTTCCCGGCAAGAAGATCGTCGATGCCCTGGTCGATCTGCCGTTTGCGCTGCCCACGGCTGTGGCCGGCATCTCGCTGACGGCGCTGCTGGCCGGCAATGGCTGGGTCGGGCAGTACCTGGAGCCGCGCGGCATCCAGCTGGCCTTCAACCCGAACGGTGTGGTCATCGCGCTGATCTTCATCGGCCTGCCTTTCGTGGTGCGCACGGTGCAGCCCGTGCTCGAAGACTCGGAAAAAGAGCTGGAAGAAGCGGCCACCAGTCTGGGCGCCTCGCGCTGGCAGATTTTCTACAAGGTCATCCTGCCGGCCATCATGCCTGCGCTGATGACGGGCTTTGCCATGGCCTTCGCGCGCGCCATCGGCGAGTACGGTTCGGTGATTTTCATTGCCGGCAACATGCCCATGATTTCTGAGATCACGCCGCTGATCATCATCGGCAAGCTGGAGCAGTACGACTACGCGGGTGCTACGGCCGTGGCCGTGATGATGCTGCTGTTTTCCTTTGTCATGCTGCTGGTCATCAATGTGCTGCAGGCATGGCAGCGCAAGCATTCGGGGGGCGCATGATCGAGTTGTCGCAACAGGAGAGCTTTTTGCTCAAGATCATCGGCGCCGTGCTGGTGCTGGCCGTGCTGGCCTACAGGCTCACGGCGCCCAAGGCCGGCGCCCGCCCTGAAAAGCTCTCGACCACCGAGCCGCGCGCCGTGCGCTGGATTCTCACGGGCCTGGCACTGGCCTTCATCGGGCTGTTTCTCGTGCTGCCGCTGGCCGCCGTTTTCACCGAGGCGCTGCGCAAGGGCTGGGATGCCTATGTGGCGGGCCTGCAGGAGCCCGATGCCTGGTCGGCGATCCGGCTGACTGTGATCACGGCGCTGATTGCCGTGCCGCTGAACCTGGTGTTCGGCGTGGCCGCTGCCTGGTGCATTGCCAAGTTCAACTTCCGTGGCAAGGCTTTCCTGATCACGCTGATCGATCTTCCGTTCTCGATCTCGCCCGTGGTGGCGGGCCTGATGTATGTGCTGGTGTTCGGCGCGCAGGGCTGGCTTGGCCCCTGGCTGGCGGAGCACGACATCAAGATCATCTTTGCCGTGCCCGGCATCGTGCTGGCCACCGTGTTCGTGACCTTCCCCTTCATCGCGCGTGAGCTGATCCCGCTGATGCAGGCCCAGGGCAGCGACGAGGAGCAGGCCGCCATCGTGCTGGGCGCCTCGGGCTGGCAGACCTTCTGGAAGGTGACTGTGCCCAATATCAAGTGGGGCCTGCTGTACGGCGTGATCCTGTGCAATGCGCGCGCCATGGGCGAGTTCGGTGCCGTATCGGTGGTCTCCGGCCATATCCGGGGCCAGACCAACACCATCCCGCTGCATGTGGAGATTCTCTACAACGAGTACCAGTCGGTCGCAGCCTTTGCCGCCGCCTCGCTGCTGGCGCTGCTGGCCCTGGTGACCCTGATCATCAAGTCGGTGGCCGAGTGGCGCGCAGAGCAGCAGGCCAAGGCTGCTGCCGACCTGCCCCCCGAACGCCCCACGCAGGCGCCGCAGGTGTCCTGAGCCGCGGTCCTGACCATAAAAGAGCAAAACCATGAGCATTGAAATACGCAACGTCAGCAAGCAGTTCGGCGATTTCCAGGCCCTGCGCGATGTGAGCCTGGACATCAAGTCCGGCGAACTCATCGCGCTGCTCGGGCCCTCGGGCTGCGGCAAGACCACGCTGCTGCGCATCATCGCGGGCCTGGAGACGCCCGATGTGGGCAGCATCCACTTCAGTGGCGAGGACACGACCGATGTCCATGTGCGCGACCGCAACGTGGGTTTCGTGTTCCAGCACTACGCGCTGTTCCGCCACATGACGGTGTTCGAGAACGTGGCCTTCGGCCTGCGCGTCAAGCCGCGCAGCCAGCGCCCCAGCGAAGCCCAGATCCGCGAGAAGGTGATGAGCCTGCTCAAGCTGGTGCAGCTGGACTGGGTGGCCGAGCGCTTCCCTTCGCAGCTGTCGGGCGGCCAGCGCCAGCGCATTGCGCTGGCCCGCGCTCTGGCTGTGGAGCCCAAGGTGCTGCTGCTCGACGAGCCCTTCGGCGCGCTCGATGCCAAGGTGCGCAAGGAACTGCGCCGCTGGCTGCGCCATCTGCACGACGAACTGCATGTGACCTCGATCTTCGTGACCCACGACCAGGAGGAGGCGCTGGAAGTCGCCGACCGCGTGGTCGTCATCAACCGTGGTCGCATCGAGCAGGAAGGCACGCCCCAGCAGGTCTGGGACAACCCGGCAACGCCCTTCGTCTACGGCTTTCTGGGGGATGTCAATCTGTTCAAGGGCCGTGCCAGCGATGGCCGCGTCTATCTGGACGATGGCACGCAGCTCGACAGCCATGATGTCAAGGAGGCCCGCGACAGCCAGGCCTTTGCCTATGTTCGCCCGCACGACCTGGAGGTCGAGCGCTACTCGCCGGGGCAGAACCTCGATGCCCAGGGCCGCCCCACAGGCATCGTCGTGCAGCTGGCGCGCGCCATTGTCGTCGGCCCGATTGCACGGCTGGAACTTATTCCCTCGGAAGGCACCGAAAGCAGGGACAATGCCCAGGAGGGCGGTCTGATAGAGGCGCAGATTCCTGCGCAGCTGTTCCGGGACATGGGCCTGCGCGAGGGGGAGACTCTGGTGGTGACACCGCGCCGCGCCAAGGTGTTCCTGGACGCGGCTGCTGGAATCTGAAGGCGCCGCAGCGGCTTTCGCACCCGGTCCAGGGCTGCAGCGCCGGTGTTGGCGCTGCAGCCCTGATTTCATTGCGCCGGATGACGAAAGACAAGAATGCTTCAATGGTTTGACAACGCTCCGCGCCGGCTGCTGGCGCTTATCGCCCTGGCCTGCGTGGCCATGCTGGGCTTCGGCATGTATCTGCAGCATGTGGTGGGGCTGGAGCCGTGCCCGATGTGCATCGTGCAACGCTATGCGCTGATCGGCGTTGCCATCTTTGCGGGGCTGGGCAGCCTGCGTGGCGCCAGGGGGTGGATCATGGGCTGGGGCGCGCTGGCTCTGGTGGCGGCAGGCTTTGGCGCCTTTGTCGCCGCGCGCCAGAGCTGGTTGCAATGGTATCCGCCGGAGTTCGCGACCTGCGGCCGCGATTTCTACGGAATGATCGAAAACTACCCGATCAGCCGTGCCGTGCCCATGATTTTCCGGGGCTCCGGCGACTGCGCCGCTGTGGACTGGACGCTGCTGGGCGGCTCCATTGCCAACTGGTCCTTCATCTGCTTTGCCCTGTTTGCACTGGTGTTGCTGGCGCTTTTGGCGCGCCGCCCCCGCAGCGCAGCGCGCTGGGCCTGACACGCAATTGCAGGCTGCGCTTCAGTCCAGCAGGCGCTGCAGGGACTGCGCCATGGTGCGCAGGATCAGCCAGCAGGAGGTGGCGCCCGCGTCGAGCACGCCAATGGAGCGCGGCCCCAGGCGTGCGGAGCGTCCGACGCGCGCCTGCATCTGGCGGGTCGATTCCTTGCCGGCTCCGGCCGCAGCGCTCATTGCCTGCAGGGCCTGTGCGAAGCCGGCGCCTGACTGCAGCGCCTGTGTGAAGGCATGCTGGGCCGGGACCAGCGTATCGAGCAGGGTCTTGTCGCCTACCTGGGCCCGGCCCATGGCCTGCACGTTGCCCACCGCATGGGTCAGGGCCTCGGCGAACAGGCGCCCGTCCAGCAGTGGCTGACCGGCGAAGGTGTCGGCCAGACCCTGGAAAAAGCGTCCGTACAGCGGCCCCATGGAGCCGCCGATGTCATCCATCAGCGCCAGGGACAGCTGCTCCAGCGCCACTGGCAGCCGCGCTGCCTGGCGCTCATCCAGGGCATCAAGCCGCGCGCGGCAGCCGTTGAAGCCCTTGGCCATGTTCACGCCATGGTCGCCATCGCCGATCAGTCCATCGATCTCGCTGAGAAATTCACGGTGGCTGGCGATGGCTGCGATCAGGTCGCGTACCATGCTGCCCGCGCGGTCAAGTGCGATGCAAGGGCCTTCGGTGCTGCGCGCCACGGCCTGGGCGTCTGACATCTGGCGGCTCTGGGGCTGTCTGTCCGGCTGCCGCGCTGCCGGTGCGCTCCAGGGTGAGGTGGCCGGCAGGCTGCCAGCCTCTTGCCCCATCACGGTCATGCCCACGGACTGGCAGGGCGCTTTCAGGCAGGTCTCCAGCTCCTCGTCGAGCCGCATCAGCGTGAGCGTGACGCCCATCATCTCCAGGGAGGTGAACAGGTTGCCCACTTGCCGGAAGGCGATCGCAATGCCGCGCTCGTGCAGGCGCCGGGCGATTTCGCCGTAGAGAATGTACTGCTCCATCAGGGGCGTGGCGCCCAGGCCGGACAGCAGGACGGCCACGCGGTCGCCCGGTGTGAAGGGCAGGTCTTCAAGGAGGGTGCCGAGCATGAGTTCGGCCATTTCGGCCGCCGTGGCCGTGGGGTGCACAGCCATGCCCGGCTCGCCATGGTGGCCTATGCCGACCTCCATCGTGCCGTGCTCGATGTGGAAGTTGGCCTTGCCCACGGCAGCGATCGTGCATGCCGACAGGCCGATGCCGATGCTGCGCGTGTTGTCCATGGCGCGCCGGGCGGTGGCGATGACTTCGTCCAGGCCCACACCCATGGCGGCCTTGGCGCCGCCGACTTTCCACATCAGGATCTCGCCGGCCACGCCCCGGCGCCGGGCTTCGTCGCACCTGGGGGCGGAGGGGACATCGTCGTTGGCCACCACGGTCTTGACCACGATGCCGTCGCGCGCTGCCATTTCCACGGCCATCCGCACATTCATGTTGTCGCCCGCATAGTTGCCGTACAGGCAGGCCACGCCAGCGCCGCCGTCGGCGGCAAGCATGGCGCCATGGAAGCTCCTGGCCGTGGGCGATGAAAAAACCTCGCCGACGGCCACGGCATCGCAAAGGCCCTCGCCCAGGTACCCGAGAAAGGCGGGCTCGTGCCCCGATCCGCCCCCCGTCACGATGCCCACCTTGCCCGGCTGCGGCACGGCCTGCCGCTGAACGACGCGCGCATGCCCTTCGCTGAGGCGCAGCGTGCCGGCATGGGCGGCCAGCCATCCCGCCAGCATGTCCTCGACCACCTGGTCGGGGTTGTTGATCACGCGATTCGTCGTTGCCATGCGCTTGTCTCCGCTGTGGTGCTGCCAGGATGCCTGTCCTGGAGTCTGTGCAAATGATCATCTGATGTGCATTGTGATCATTTGCAAAAGATGAAGTCAATCGATCTTGAGGCGTTGGCGAGCTAGGGAAAATACCCGGTATTACAATTTTTCCTTAAGAATCAATAAATTAAGGTGATTTTCATCATTGATTGATAGTTTTTTTGATTTGACATTTACTTATTCATTGAAGATGCTTTGATGGAATGCATGATCTAATGATCATGTGATGGTCATTTGATTGAGGGGGTGCCATGAACATTGCCATCGGCTGCGACGAAGCTGCCTGCGATCTGAAGAGCGCTGTGAAGCAGCACCTGCTGGCGCAGGGGCATGAGGTGACCGATTTCGGCACGCATGACAACGAGCCTGTGCTCTACCCTGACATCGGGATTGCCGTGGCCGAGGCCATTGCCAGGGGGCGCCACGAGCGCGGCATTCTGATGTGCGGCACGGGCATCGGCATGGCGATTGCGGCCAACAAGGTGGCCGGCATCCGCGCTGCGCAGGCCCATGACACCTATTCGGCACAGCGGGCCAGCCGCAGCAACGATGCCCAGATCATCACGCTGGGCTCGCGCGTGATCGGCGTGGAGCTGGCCAAGGCCATCGTTGACGGCTTCCTCGGTGCGACCTTCGGCGGTGGCCGCTCCGCCCTGAAGGTGCAGGCCATCACCGGCTATGAGCGCGCGCAGGCGCTGCGCCCGCGCAGCCCTGGCGACGGTTCCGGTTCCGGTTTCGGTTTCGGTTCCAGTTTCGGTTCCATGTCCTGAGCCTTGGACCACGGGAGGCTGCCATGAATACACCGCTGCTGCTGGCCAGAGGCGTCGCCAAGAGTTTCGGTGGCGTTGCCGCGCTGCGCAACGGCTGTCTGGAGCTGCATGCCGGCAGCGTCCATGCGCTGTGCGGCGGCAACGGCGCCGGCAAATCGACCTTTCTGAATATCGTGATGGGCATCCTGCGGCGCGATGCCGGCGAGATTGTGCTCAAGGGGCGGCCGGTGGATTTTTCCGCTCCGCACGAGGCGCTGTCCCACCGCATTTCCATCATCACGCAGGAGCTGTCACCCATTCCCGGCATGAGCGTGGCGGAGAACATCTTCCTGGGCCGCGAGCCCAGGCGGGCGGGCCCGGTGGTGGACTATCGCAAGCTGTTCGAGCAGGCACAGGCGCTGCTGCAGCAACTGGGCTTTGCCATTGATGCGCGTGCGCCGATGGGTCGGCTGAGTCTGGCTCAGACCCAATTGGTCGAGATCGCCAAGGCCTTCAGCCGGCAAAGCGATCTCATCATCATGGATGAGCCCACATCGGCCATCGGCGAGAGCGAGACGGCCATCCTGTTCGATGCCATCCGCCGCGTGACAGCGAAGGGGACCGGGATTCTGTATGTATCGCACCGGCTGACGGAGATTTTCACGATTGCCGACCGCTACACCGTGTTCCGCGATGGCGGATTTGTGCAGACCGGCCGGATGGCCGACATCGACCGGCACCAGCTCGTCAGGCTCATCGTCGGCCAGGAGGTGCGGGCAGCTGGCAAGGCACGCAAGCCTGCGGCGCCCGGCCCGGCGCTGCTGTCTGTGCGGGGGCTGGCGCGCCAGGGGGAGTTCGAGGACATCAGCCTGGAGGTGGCGCCCGGCGAGGTGCTGGGCATCTACGGCCTGATGGGCTCGGGCCGCAGCGAGTTCCTCAACTGCCTGTACGGACTGACCCGCGCGGACCAAGGCGGGGCGAGCCTGGCGGGCAAGCCCCTGCCCAAGGGCCGTCCTGCGGCATCGATCAGGGCGGGACTGGCCCTGGTGACCGAGGACCGCAAGGCCACCGGGCTGGTGCTGGGCGCATCGGTGGCTTTCAATGCCAGCCTGTCCGCGCTGCCGGGCCTGTGCAAAGCCATGCTGGTGGACCGGTCTGCCGAGCGCGCGCTGGTCGGCACGCTGCTGCAGCGCCTGAGCGTCAGGCTGGCCAGCCCTGCGATGCCGGTATCCGGCCTCAGCGGCGGCAACCAGCAAAAGGTGGTGCTGGCGCGCTGCCTGGCGACCCAGCCCATCTGCCTGCTGTGCGACGAGCCCACGCGCGGCATCGACGAAGGCGCCAAGCGGCAGGTGTACGACTTCATTGCCGCCTTTGCCAGCCAGGGCCATGCCGTGCTGGTCGTGTCCTCGGAGGCGCCGGAGATTCTGGAGGTGAGCGACCGCATTGCCATCTTCCGCAAGGGCCGGCTCGCCGCAGTGGTTCCCGGCCAGGGAGCAACCCAGGAGCAGCTCATGCATCTCGCGTCCTGAGCACGCGCAGGCGCGCAGACCGCCTTTTCCCAGCGTCCTTTCACACACTACAGGAGACAGACCATGCGACTTCGCCGATTCACCGCCTTGCTCGCCAGCGTGCTGGCCATGGCCGCTGTGCCGCTGGCCCCGGCCCAGGCTGCCAAGCCGTCCTACCGGATCGGCGCGGCCGTCTATGGGCTCAAGGGCGAGTTCATGCAGATGTGGACCAGGCAGCTGAAGGCGCATCCGGCGGTCAGGGATGGCACGGTGCAGATCACGGTGTTCGACGGCAACTACGACGCGCTGACGCAAAGCAACCAGTTCGACACCATGATCACGCAGAAGTACGACGGCATTCTTTTCGTGCCGATCGACCTCAAGGCGGGGGCCGCGCCAGTGCAAAAAGCCATCCAGGCCGGCATTCCCGTGGTCGGCTCGAACACGCGCGTGCAGGGCGATGTGCTGACTTCCTATGTGGGCAATGACGACGTGGTGGCGGGCCGCCTGCAGGCTGAGGCGCTGATGAAGGCCATTGGCGGCAAAGGCAATATCGTTGTCATCGAGGGGCCGATCGGCCAATCGGCCCAGATCGAGCGTGCGCGGGGCAATGACGAGGTGCTGGCACGCCATCCGGGTGTGAAGGTGCTGGCACGCAAGACGGCCAACTGGTCGCGTGCCGAGTCCATGGCCCTGATGGAGAACTGGCTGACCGCGTTTCCGGGGCAGATCCAGGGCGTGATCGCGCAAAACGACGACGAAGCCCTGGGCGCGGTGCAGGCCATCAAGACCAAGGGCATCGATATCAAGACCATCCCGGTGGTGGGCATCGATGGCGTGGCGGCGGCCATCAGCGCAGTCAAGCGCGGGGAGATGACCACCCAGTTCCAGGATGCGCAGGCCCAGGCGCAGGGTGCGCTGGATGTGTTGCTGCGCGCCATTGCCGGACCCTCCTACCAGCCGCGCTCCACCGTGTGGAAGGAGTACGTCAAGGAAATGCCCTGGGGCGATGGCACGGCCCGCGCCTACACCGTGCCCTGGACCGCGATCGTGCCGGCCAACGCCGATGCCTACCTGCAAAAGGTGCGCAAATGACCGCCGCAGCCATGGCAAAGCAGGCGGGGGCGGATTTTGCCGGGCGCACCGCCGTGGTGACCGGCGCAGCAGGCGGCATTGGCCTGGAGATTGCCCGGCAACTGGCGGCCTGCGGCGCGAGCGTTGCGCTGCTGGACATGAATGCCGCAGCAGTGACAGCCGCTGCCACGGGACTCGATGGAGCGCAGCGCCACTTGGCGCTGGCCGTCGATGTGAGCGTGCGCACCGAGGTGGAGCGGGCCGTGGCCTCCGTGCTGGATGCCATGGGCCGCATCGATATCCTGGTCAACAGTGCTGGCGTGGCGCTGCTGGAGCCCGCAGGCGAAGTCACGCAAGCTGCCTGGGAGCGCACGCTGGCGGTCAATCTTACGGCCCCGTTGCTGCTGGCCCAGGCGGTGGCGCCAGCCATGTGTGCCCGGTGCCATGGCCGCATCATCAACCTGGCCTCGCAGGCCAGCGTGATAGCGCTGCGCAGCCATGCCGCCTACTGTGCCAGCAAGGCCGGCCTGCTCGGGCTGACGCGTGTGCTGGCGCTGGAGTGGGCGGCATACGGCATCACGGTCAATGCCATATCCCCAACCGTGGTGGACACCCCGATGGGCCGCCAGGCCTGGGCGGGCGAGGCGGGCGATGCCATGCGCGCGCTCATTCCCACGGGCCGCTTTGCGCAGCCTGCGGAAATCGCGCAGCTTGCGCTTTTCCTGGCCAGCGCCCACGCCGGCATGTTGACGGGCGAGAACATCGTCATCGACGGGGGCTACTCCATCCAGTGAGCGCCATCACGCCAGCCCTCATCCATCCAAGGACTCACCATGACGCATCTTCAAGCCGCCGCCGTGCCGCCGGCCTCTGGCCGGCGCACCCCGGACCTTCGCAGCCTGCGCGAGCGCTACGGCGTGGCCATCGCCCTTATCGCGCTGTGCGCCGCGCTGGCAATGACCAACCCCTATTTCATGACCTGGGGCAACTGGTCCGACATCCTGCGCCAGACCTCCATCAACGGCATTCTGGCCATCGGCATGACCTATGTGGTGCTGACGGCGGGCATCGATCTGTCAGTGGGAGCGGTGCTGGCGCTGTCGGGCATGGTGGGCGCCTGGCTGGCAGCCCACGACCATGGGCTGGCGCTGAGCGTTGGCGCAGCCCTGGGCGTGGGCATGGCGCTGGGCGCCGCCAATGGCGTGCTGGTGGCATGGCTGTCGGTGCCGCCTTTCGTGGCCACCCTGGGCATGCTCAGCGCTGCGCGCGGGCTGACCTACATCTACAACGATGGCATGCCGGTGTCCGAGCTGCCCGAAGCCCTGCTGGCAATCGGCGCCGGCCGCCTGGGGCCGGTGCCCATGCCCATCGTGATCTTTGTCCTCGTCATCGCGGTGTTCGCCTTCGTGCTGCGCTACACCGTGTACGGCCGCTACATCTACGCGGTCGGCGGCAATGTGCGCAGCGCCAAGACCAGCGGCATCCACACCCGGTCGATCTTGCTGATGGTCTATGTGGTCAGCGGCCTGCTGGCGGGCCTGGCGGGCATTTTGCTGGCGGCGCGCACCACTGCAGCGCTGCCGCAGGCGGGGCTGTCCTATGAACTCGACGCCATTGCCGCCGTGGTCATCGGCGGCACCAGCCTGTCGGGCGGCACGGGCAGCCTGGGGGGCACGGTCGTGGGCGCTTTGCTCATCGGCGTGATCAACAACGGGCTCAATCTGCTGGGCGTCTCCTCGTACTACCAGCAACTGATCAAGGGCGTGATCATCGTCAGCGCGGTGCTGCTGGACAGTTCGCGCCGCAGATCGTGAGATGCGCGCCTCCCGGCAATTGCTGTCTTCATTGGCGTCATCCACAAGGAAAAATCCATGCCAAACATCACCTCCATCGCACCGGATGCCACCATGCTGGCCGTGGTCTGCCACGGTCCCAGGGATTACCGTCTGGAGCGTGTGCCGCGCCCGCGCGCCGGCCCGCGCGAGCTGGTCATCCGCGTGGCCTCGTGCGGCATCTGCGCGGGCGACTGCAAGTGCTGGGCCGGTGCGCCGCGTTTCTGGGGTGATCCGGACAAGGGCCGGCCCGCCTATGTGCGCCCGCCCGTGATCGCGGGCCACGAGTTCTGGGGGCATGTGGTCGAGGCGGGCGAAGGAGCCCAGGATCACCACGGCGTGCAGGTGGGCGACCGTGTCATCGCCGAGCAGATCGTGCCCTGCCATATCTGCCGCTATTGCAAGACCGGCTTTCGCTGGATGTGCGAGGTGCACGATGTCTATGGCTTTCAGGGCCAGGTAGCCGATGGAGGCATGTCCGAGTACATGCGCCTGTCGGCACGCGCCGTGGTGCACCGGATTCCCGAAAGCGTGGCGTTTGAGGATGCTGCCATCACCGAGCCGCTGTCCTGCGCGATCCATGCGGTCAACCGGGGCGACATCCAGCTGGACGATGTCGTGGTGATCGCGGGGGCGGGCACGCTGGGCCTGCTGATGACCCAGGTGGCGCAGTTGAAGACGCCGCGCAAGCTGGTGGTGATCGACCTGGAGGACAAGCGCCTGGCGCTGGCCCGCCGCTATGGTGCCGATGTGGTGATCAACCCTGCGCGCGAGGATGCCAGGACCATCGTGCGGGCGCTGACCGGCGGCTATGGCTGCGATGTGTACATCGAAACCACGGGTGTTCCTGCCGGGGTGACGCAGGGGCTGGAGCTGATCCGCAAGCTCGGGCGCTTTGTCGAGTTCAGCGTCTTCGGGCGGGACACCACGGTGGACTGGTCCATCATCGGCGAGGAAAAGGAGCTGGACCTGCGCGGCGCCCATCTCAGCGCCTACTGCTATCCGGTCGCCATCGACCTGCTGGCGCGCGGACTGGTCACTTCCGAAGGCATCGTGACCCACCGCTACGCCCTGTCCGAGTGGGATCAGGCCATCGGACTGGCCGACTCCATGGACTCGATCAAGGTGCTGCTGCTGCCCCATGGTAGCCAGGGCCGGTGAGCGGCGCTACACTGCGCGCCTTTCCCGGCACCGGATGGAGGCACCCTTGACTGAAAGCGACCTGACGCGACTGGCGACGCTGTATTACGTGGATGGGTGTACGCAGGAGCATCTGTCCAGGGAGTTCGGCATCTCGCGCGCCACGGTCGGCAGGCTGCTGCGCAGGGCGCAGGAGGAGGGCATTGTCGAGATCCGTGTGCGTCCGCATGCAGTGGTGTCCGGCGACCTGGAGCGGCAGCTGACCGAGCGCTTTCGCATCCGGCGCGCCTTGCTGGCGGTGGACCATCAGGATGCGGACAAGCAGCGCGAACTGCTGGCAGGGCTGGTGGCCAGCGAGCTGGACCGCATCCTGCTGGATGGCTCCATCGTGGCGGTCGGCATGGGGCGCAATGTGTCCTCTGTGTCCGAGCACGCCATGTCCGCGACGCGGCGCGAGTGCAATTTCGTCAGCGCCATCGGCGGCTCCTACCGGGGTGGAGAAGCCATGAATGCCGATCACATCGCACGCCGGCTGGCGGCGCGCTTTGGCGGGCGCTCCGAGTCCCTGTACGCTCCCGCGCTGGTGGCCGATCCGCAGGTGCGCAAGGCGCTGCTGGACAACGATACCGTCCGCCATACCCTGGACAAGGCGCGCAGGGCCGATATCGCGCTCATCGGCGTGGGCGATGTCAGCGTGGACAGCAACATGGCCCGGATGGGGTGGTTTTCCGCCCAGGAGATTTCGGAGGCCAAGCGGGCAGGCACCGTGGGCGACATGATGGGCTACGACTTCATCGACATCCACGGCCAGCCCGCTGCCACGCCCATGCAGGAGCGTGTCATTGGCCTGAGCCGCGAGGATCTGCTGCGGATTCCGAACGTCATCGCGGTGGCCTCCGAGTCCAGCAAGGTCACGGCCATCCTGGGCGCGCTGCGCACCGGCGCCATCGATACGCTGGCGACCACCACGGGCAACGCAGCGGCGGTGCTGCAGCTGGATGCCGCCATGGCCGCGCCCCGCTGACGTTGGGCCTAGTTTGCGGTGCGGCGGTAAAACGCCAGCGAACCAGCAAGTGTCAGCAGCATGCCGCCGCACAGGCGGTCCAGCCACAGCATGGCGCGTCCGCGCAGAAGCCGCGCTGCGCGCGAGCCTGCAAATGCATAGGCGAGCATGACCAGAAAATCGATCAGCGCGAACACCAGTGCGATGGCCAGATACTGTGGCGCCTGCGCTGCCGCCGGGTCAATGAACTGGGGCAGCAGGGCCGAGCAAAACAGGTAGCCCTTGGGATTGGTCACCGCTACCAGGAAGGATTTCAGGAAAACGGAGCGTGCGCTGTAACCAGGTGCACCGGCATCTGCCAGGGGCGCTGGCAGCGAACCGCCCTGGCTGCGCAGCATGCGCAGGCCCAGCCATGCCAGGTAGGCAGCCCCCACCCACTTGACCACCGAAAACCACAATTCCGATGCTGCCAGCAGCGTGCCCAGGCCCAGCGCCACCGCACCCACCAGCACAAAATCCGACAGCACGGCACCCAGCATGCCGGGCAGTGCGCGGCGCACGCCGTGGCGCGAACCATTGGCCAGGGCCAGCAGCACGGTAGGGCCGGGCGTGATGATGGCGATCAGTGCGACCAGCGAGAAGACAAGCAGGGTGGCGAGGGTCATATGGGCGTGTGCTCATGCAATGGCGGTATGGCCCTGGACTGTGCCATCTTTGCCCCCGCGATGCAGCCCCTGCGGGCCGCAGATGTGCGCAAATCAGTCGCTTCCCACGCCATCGGCGCCGAACACCGCACCGCGCGTGCCGGGCACCCAGCCCGGATAGGTCTCCATGGCTTCGGCGAACAGGGCCGAGTCGATCCAGCGCTGCAGCCAGGCCTGCAGGTGGGGCCAGGGCTGCTCGTTCCACTGGGCTTCATCGATGCGCGCGTACTGGCGCACGAAGGGGCGCAGCGCCATGTCGGCCAGGCTGGGGTTCTGGCCGAAGAGGTAGCCTGTCGCTTCGAGCTGGTCGTCCAGGCCGGCCAGCCAGGTCAGTGCGTCGGCCTGGGCCTGGTTGACTTCCTCGGCGCTGTGGCGCTCGGGGTACTTGCAACGGTCCAGGGCCTGCTTGAAGAAGCCATCGTTGCGCTCGATCAGTGCCAGCATGTCCTGCAGCGAGCCCTGGGTGGGCGCGAGCCAGCCGTCGGGGTCGCTGGTGCGCAGCGCATGCAGCATGATGTCCAGGCTTTGCTCGATCACCCGGCCGTCTTCCAGCACCAGCACCGGTACCGTCCCCTTGGGCGAGGCGTCCAGCAGCGCCTGGGGCTTGTTGCGCAGATTGATTTCGCGCAGTTCGCAGGCCAGTCCGGCATGGGCCAGCGCCAGGCGCGCGCGGATGGCGTAGGGGCAGCGGCGAAATGAATAAAGAACCGGCAGGGTCTGGGTCATGGGCGATCAGGGGGGAGCAGGGCCGCAGTATGGCCGCTTGCGGGGGCAAAAACGCAAGATGATAGCGCTGGCCGCAAAGCCCTGAGTGTGCGGGCGCCGTGTGATCCCATGGCAGAGGCAGCAGCGCTGTCAGGGAACATGCTGGCCGCAGCAGTCTGGCCGCGCTATCGTAGGCCCTGTCGATCTTTGAAGAAGGGAAGAACAATGCAAAGACGCAAATTCCTGATGGCCGGCGCTGCCATCCCGGTGGCGGGGGGACTGTCCGGCTGCGCGCTGCCGCAGAGAAAACGGGAGGCTGCCGACCGCGCCTTCGTGCAGGAACTGGCACGCCTGGAGAAAAGCGTGGGCGGCCGGCTGGGCATGGCCGTGGCCGATGTGGCCTCGGGATCAGGTATCGACTACCGTGGCGGCGAGCGCTTTCCCATGTGCAGCACCTTCAAGCTGCTGCTGGCGGCCCAGGTGCTGCACCGTGTGCAGCAGGGCGATGAACGCCTGTCGCGCCGCGTGCACTATGCCAGCTCCCAACTGGTCCCGTACTCGCCCTCCAGCGGCCCGCGCGCAGGCGATGGCGGCGGCATGACGGTCGCCCAATTGTGCGAGGCTGCCGTGGTGCTCAGCGACAACACGGCGGCCAATCTGCTGCTGGATGCCAGCGGCGGACCCCAGGCACTGACGCAATGGCTGCGCGACAGCGGCGATGAGGTCACGCGCCTGGACCGGATGGAGCCGGAGCTCAACGAGGGCCTGCCCGGCGACCCGCGCGACACCACCACGCCGCTGGCCATGGCGCAAAGCATGCAGCGGCTGCTGCTGGGCTCGGTGATCGACGGCTTCGGCCGCGCGCTGCTGCTGCAATGGCTGGTGGCCAGCCGCACGGGCGACAGGCGCCTGCGGGCCGGCCTGCCTGCCGATTGGCGGGTGGGCGGCAAGACGGGGACCGGCGACAAAGGCATCTCCAACGATGCCATCGTGGCCTGGCCGGCACCGCACAGCGCGCCGCTGGTCGTGACCGGCTACCTGGCGCAATGCCCGGCCGACGCGCCCGTGCGCGACACCATCCTGGCGGCGGCAGGCGCTGCGGCTGCGCGCTGGCAGGCCGCCACGCAGGGCTGATCAGAGCTTCTTGACCAGCACCTGGCTCTTGCGGTCCCAGTTGTACTTGGCCTTGCGCGCCTCGGGCAGCCAGTCCGGGTCCACGGGCTGGAAGCCGCGCTTGATGAACCAGTGCATGGTGCGCGTGGTCAGCACGAACAGGCTGTCCAGGCCCTGTGCCTTGGCGCGCTGCTCGATGCGCTTGAGCAGTTTTTCGCCATCGCCCGTGCCCTGGCTCTTGGGCGATACCGTCACGGCCGCCATTTCGGCCGTGCCGGCGCTGGGGTAGGGGTAGAGCGCGGCGCAGCCGAAGATCACGCCGTCGTGTTCGATGATGGTGTAGTGGGCGATATCGCGCTCGATCTCGGTGCGGCTGCGCTTGACCAGGGTGCCGTCCTTCTCGAAGGGCTCGATCAGCTGGATGATGCCGGCCACGTCGTCGGGCGTGGCTTCGCGCAGCTCTTCGAGCTTTTCATCGATGACCATGGTGCCGATGCCATCGTGCACATAGATTTCCAGCAGCAATGCGCCGTCCACCGAAAACGGCAGGATGTGGCTGCGTTCCACGCCATGCTCGCAGGCATGGACGCAGTGCTGCAGATAAAAGCCCGTGTCCGTGGGTTGCTCCGGCGTGGGCAGGTCGGCCAGCATGCGCCGGGCCGTGGCCAGCGGCAGCTCCGTGTCGATGGGGTTGGTGTCGTCGGCCGGGCCCGTGGGGTCCAGGCGGATGCCGGGCACTTCGGTCAGGAAGATCAGCTTGTCTGCCTTGAGTTCGATGGCCACGCGCGTGGCCACTTCTTCCATGCTCAGGTTGAAGGCTTCGCCGGTCGGCGAAAAGCCAAAGGGCGACATCAGCACCATGGCATCCATGTCCAGCGCGCTGCGGATGCCGGCCACATCGACCTTGCGCACCAGGCCCGAATGCTTGAAGTCCACGCCATCGACAATGCCCACGGGGCGCGCGGTCAGGAAGTTGCCCGAGATCACCCGCACGCGCGCGCCGGCCATGGGGGTGTTGGGCAGACCCTGGCTGAAGGCTGCCTCGATCTCATAGCGCAGCTGGCCGGCCGCTTCCTGGGCGCAGTCCAGCGCCACCGAGTCGGTGATGCGCACGCCGCGCGAGTACTGGGCCGCATGGCCCTTGGCCTCGAGCTGTTCGTTGACCTGGGGGCGAAAGCCGTGCACAAGCACGATCTTCACGCCCATGGCCTGGATCATGGCCAGGTCCTGGACGATGGTGCCGAGCTTGCCCGATGCGATGGCTTCGCCCGTCAGTCCCACCACAAAGGTCTGGTGTCGGAACTTGTGGATGTAGGGAGCCACGGACCGGAACCAGGGAACGAAGGTGAAGTTGAAGACGGTGGACATGGTGGTGAACTGAGACATCGGGCCGATGCCGGGCTGAATGAAAAACGCCTGCGCGCCTGTCCGTTGTCTGGACGCGGCCGCGCAGGCAGGCGCCAGTGTAGCGGCATGCGATGGCTGATGTGCAGGCGCATGCGCAATCGTGTGGACCTTGGCGCTCAAAACCGGGCGCTCATGCGCCGCGTGCGCGTTCGCGCACTGCCTGCATGGCCAGCAGGGCCAGCACGGCCCCCACCAGAGGCAGCATGCCGATGTTGATGCCATTCCAGCCGGCTGTGTGCAGCAACTGGCCCGATCCGAACGAGGCCATGGCCACCGTGCCGAAGACCAGGAAGTCATTGAGCGCCTGCACTTTGGCGCGTTCGGCGGGCCGGTAGCACTCCGTCACCATGGCAGTGGCGCCGATGAAGCCGAAATTCCAGCCCACGCCCAGCAGCACCAGCGCGCCCCAAAAGTGCAGCAGCTCCAGCCCCATCAGCGCCAGCAGGGCCGAGCCCGCGATCATGGCCAGCCCCAGCGCCGTGATGCGGCGCTTGCCAAAGCGCGCAATCAGACGGCCCGTGACAAAGCTGGGCGCGAACATGGCCAGTACATGCCATTGGATGCCCAGCGCCGCTTCGCCCACGGAGTGGCCGCAGCCCACCATGGCCATCGGCGCGGCCGTCATCAGGAAGGCCATCAGCCCGTAGCTGACCACGCCCGCCGAGGCGGCGACGAGGAATTGCGGCGTACGCGCGATCTCGGCCAGCGGCCGTGCCTCGCCGGCCACGGCGCGTGCCTGGGGCGGTGGCAGCCGCAGGCCCATGAGCAGGGGCAGTGCCAGCAGTGCCAGCACGGCCTGGCTGTAGAAACTGCCTGCGAATGGCGTCATGGGCAGGGCGTCACGTGTCCAGATCACGACCTGCGGGCCGATGATGGCCGCGATCAGACCGCCAATCATCACGCGCGAGATGGCGCGCGCCTGCAGGGCCGGGTCCGTCATGGCGTCGGTGGCGGCGAAGCGGTAGCTTTGCACGCAGGCTGCGTAAAAGCCTGCCAGCGCCGTGCCGACGCAAAAGGTCACGAAGTCAGAGTGCGCAATGCCCTGGGCCGCGATCACGCCCGAGACCACACCCAGCACCGCGCCCAGCACATAGGCCGCACGCCGTCCCATGCGCTGCATCAGCCAGGCGGCAGGCAGCGTGGACAGCGCCAGCCCCAGCTGGTAGATGCTGACAGGCAGCGTGGAAGCCGTGGGGTTGGTGGACAGCTGCTGCCCGACCAGACCTCCCAGCGAGATGATGATGGGCGGCGAGGCGCCCCCCAGGGATTGGGCAGCCACGAGCAGGCCGAGGTTGCGGCGCTGCTGCGCTGGAGTGTGTTCTTGTGCAGTCATGGCTTGGGCGTCGGAAAGACTGCATCTTCACCGAAAAGCATGAGGGCTGGGTTAAGCGCCGATTCAGCCAGCCGCGCCTGCCGTCCAGTCCGCGATGGCCAGTCCAGGCTCGGGAATGCGGCCGAATACCCGGTCTCTTGTGACCAGCACCGAGCGCTCGCCGGCCTGCGCTGCCTGCTGCTGCAGGAAAAGGGCGTGCGCGGCAATCATCATGTCCATGGAGGCCAGTGTGATGCCGGCCGCCTCGCAAGCCGCGCGCAGGTAGCCGTAGGCATCGGCCACCTGTGCCGTCCAGGGCAGTACCTCGACGCGGACCAGGAACTCCGACACGCGCAGCGACAGCCCGGCGGGATGGCCGCGCTTGGCGACCCCGTACATCAGTTCGGCCCGCGTGACCGCCGACACGGCGATCTGGTGCATAGGTACGCGCACCAGCTGTTCGCGCACGGCAGGGATATCGCCTTTGATGATGTGACTGGCGATATTGGTGTCCAGCAGGTAGCGCGTCATCGCGTACTGCCTTCGTCGGCAAACGGATCGCGGCCTGACTCTGGCTGTGCGCGGTCGGCGGTGTGCATAAAGTCGGCCGGCACGTCGGTGCTGGCGTCGAGCGCAAAGAACTCTTGCCATGAATCGGGACGGCGCGACAGGATCACGTCGCCCGTGGAAGGGTCGCGGCGTATGTAGACCTCTTTTTCCTCGAACCGGAATTCATAGGGAAGGCGCACGGCCTGGCTGCGGCCGGTGGTGAAAAGCTTGGCAGTTTGCGTCACGACAAGTCCTTCTGCTGATATGTATCAAAGTATATATCCATGCTGTGACTTGCTGTATGCCTCCTGGAAGATCTGGTGGATCAGCTCCCTGAACCATTTGTGCCCCGCGTCATGGTCGTTGCGCGGATGCCAGACGGCGTCGATGGACAGGGCCAGCTCGGGCAGGGGCATGGGGCGTGCCACGCAGTTGGAGCCGGACAGCACGCTGTGCATCCAGTGCGCGGGCATGGCGGCCACCAGGTCGGTGGATTCGATGACGGGCACCATGCCCAGCCAGGTGGGCACCTGGAACATCACGCGCCGTGCCAGCCCGCGCTCGGCCAGGAGTTCGTCCACGATGCTGCTGCCCACGCCCGTGACTTTCAGGTGGCCTTGCTCCAGGTACTTTTCCAGGGTGAGCGGGGCGGCGGCGGCCGGATGGTCCTTGCGCATCAGCACCATCCACTGGTCGTCCAGCAGGCGCCGTGACGCCGACAGCACCGAGCGCCCGCGCGAGACGGACAGCCGTATCTCCACGCCTTCGTACTCGACGCGGTCCGAGGGCTGGCGGCCATCGAAGGACTGCACCGACAGGCTGATGCCTGGCGCCACGGTGCGCAGGTGGATGCACAGCTGCGGCAGCAGCAGTACGCCCACGTAGTCGGACAGGCGCAGGTGGAAATTGCGCCGCGCCGTGGCCGGATCGAAGCGCTTGCTGACCTCGATGGCACTTTCGATCTCGCTGAAGGCCTTGCGCAAGCTGCGCGCCAGGCGCACGGCCTCGGGCGTAGGCGACATGCCTTCGGCCGTGCGCAGCAGCAGCGGGTCGTTGAACTGGGTGCGCAGCCGGCGCAGCGCATGGCTGACGGCTGAGGAAGTGATGCCCAGCCGCGCGGCGGCCTTGCCCACGCTGCGTTCTTCTACCAGGGCCTCGAAGATCACCAGCAGGTTCAGGTCGATGCTGCGCAGGTTGACCGGAGCGCGCGGTGCGCCGTCTGCATGTTGAATGCTGTTCATTTTGATGATGACAAAGATGAGCTTGACTGAATTTTGCCTGCCTGCAGACAATGAAACTGTTTTGAAATGACATCCATGAAATCATCTCAGTTTCAACGTGGTATCGGTGATTCCGAAGCCATCGAATATGGCGCCGGGCAAAGAGTGCTCCCAGAATGGGCCTGTGATACCCATTTTCATGTTTTTGGCCATTTCGATGATTTTCCGTTGATTGCGGAACGCGCCTATACACCGGCCATCGCATCCATGGACGATTATTGGAAAGCCTTTCGCCCATTGGGCGTGGACCGCTGCGTTCTGGTCCAGCCCAGCGTGTATGGCCGCGATCACAGTCTGCTCAAGCAGACACTGCACCATGCCGAAGCAGGCCGCGTGCGTGGCGTGGCCGTGATCTATGAGGATACGCCGGATGCGGAGATCGAAGCGCTGCACGCCTTGGGCGTGCGCGGCGCACGGTGCAATGCGCTGTTTTCGGGTGGAGTCTCCGTCGCCAGCCTGCGGGCCGTGGCCGACCGCATCCGGGATCTGGGCTGGCATGTGCAATTGCTGGTGAACGTGGATGAAGACCCGGGCCTGGTACAGCGCGTTGCTGACATGGGCGTGGCCGTGGTGGTGGATCACTTCGGCCACCCGTCGCATCAGCTGGGTGCTGGCGGGCCGGGCAGCCGCAACCTGCAGGCGCTGATGAGGGAAGGCCGGGCCTGGGTGAAGTTCTCGGGCGCCTACCGGATCTCGGAAACGGCATCGGCCGTGGACCCTGCCGTGATTCCCATCGCACATGCCCTGGTGCAGGCCAATCCGCACCGGATCGTATGGGGGTCGGACTGGCCGCATCCCGGCATCCAGGCCCGCTCGCATTCCGGGGGCGAATTGGTGCAGGCATTGACGGATTGGGTTCCAGTGGAATACAGGCGAATGGTATTGGTCGATAATCCCGCGCGCCTGTATTGGGGTTGTTGATTTTTAAATGGCAGGAGACAGAGAAAATGAATCGAATCACATCGGGCCGCAGGGGATTTATTCGCACGGCAATATCTTTCGCGGGGCTGGCTGCGGCATCGGCTGCGTCGGCAGTGCAGGGACGCGCATTTCCCGCCAAGCCGCTCACCCTGGTCGTGCCCTTTGCGCCGGGCGGCAATGTGGACATCGTGGCCCGAACGCTGGGCATTCCGCTGGCCCGGCATGCGGGGCAGTCCGTGATCGTGGACAACCGTGCGGGTGGCGGTGGTGCGGTGGGCTCGGGCTGGGTGGCGCGCGCCGAGCCGGACGGGCATACGCTTCTGGTGGCCACTCCGGGCCAACTGGGCACCTTGCCCGAGATGATCAAGCTGCCCTACCGCGCCGACAGCTTTGCGCCTATTGCCGTGGTCAGCCGCACGCCCGTGGTCGTGGTGGTGCGCGCCAACGACGCGCGCTTCAGGACCGCTGCCGATTTCATCAAGGCCATGAAGGCCAAAGATGGCAGCGTGACCGTGGGCCATGCCGGCCCGGGTTCGCCCAATCACCTGGCCGTGCTGCAACTGGAAGACGCCGTGAAGGTGCGCGTCAATCCCGTGCCCTACAAGGGGTCGGGACCGGCCCTGGTCGATCTGATCGGCGGGCAGATCGACGCCGTGGTGGACCAGATCACCAGCTCCACTCCGCATATCAAGAGCGGCGCCCTGCGCGCGCTGTTCGTGCTGGGGCCGCTCACCGGAGGAGGGCTGGCCGATGTGCCCGACCTGGCCCAGCTGGGCTTGCCGGTGTTCGATGCCACCACCTTCGTGGGCGTGTTCGCGCCCAAGGGCACGCCCACGGCCAGCGTGGACAGCCTGTATGGCTGGATCTCGAAGTCCGTGGCCGAGCCCGAGTTCAGCAGCCTGATCCGCGAACTGGGCAGCGAGCCCTTCCCGGCCAGCGCGGCCGCTCTGCAGCGCCTGGTCAGCGACGAGGCCGCGCTGGCGGTGCGGCTGACCCGGCAGGGGCGTCTGCGCGCGGAGTAGCCGTCGCGCGCACTTTCCCGCTCCTCTGGTACCCGGCCACCAGCGCGGTGCATCGCAGGCCGCCTGGGGCGACTGGCGGTAGCCATTCTTGGGCGCCTTGGCCACCACTTCGCTGGCGGTGGTCCGCCGATCCGCGTGTCTCAGGTTGCGTACTGCGCGAGCCCGTGGCCCATCGACCAGTTCTCCTTGTCCACCTCGACCAAGTTGACGAACACGTCCTCGGGCCGCAGGCCGGTGCTCTCGACCAGCAGCTCGGCGATGCGTCGGAACAGCGCCGTCTTCCTGCCCCATGCGCGCGAACTGCTGCAGGCCCACGAGCGCGCACTGGCGCTGGCCGTCAGCACGCGCCAGCGGCTGACCATCGGCATCAGCGACCATGTGGCCGGGCCTGAGCTGCCGTCCCTGATCGCCCGCATGAATGCGCAGGACCCGCAACTGCTGATCGACATCCGCATCGCATCGTCCGGCCCGCTGCTGCAGGGGTTCGATCGGCGCGAATACGACACGGTGATCGTTCGCACGCATGCCGGGCGTGACGACGGCGAACTGCTGGCCGAGGAGCCCTTCGGCTGGTTTGCCGCGCCCGGCTGGCAGCACCGCGCGGGCGAGCCCCTGCCGCTGGCCACGCTGGCCGAGCCCTGCGGCGTGCGCGCCATGGCTGGGCAACTGCTGGATACGGCGGGCATGCCGTGGACCGAAGTGTTCGTGGGCGGCGGCGTGGCCGCTGTCTCGGCCGCCGTCATGGCAGGGCTGGGTGTGGCCGCGCTGGCGCCGCGCATGTTGGCCCTGGGCGCCTTGGACGTGGGTCCGCGCCTGGGCCTGCCCACGCTGCCGCGCCTGCCCGTGCTGCTGCACACCCGCGTGCGCGAAGGCCGGCCGCGCGCGGCGCTGGATGCGCTGGGTGCCGCCTTCAAGTCCGCTGTGCGTGGCTAGCAGCCAACAATCGGCCCGGCATGGCGCGCGGCCGCTTGTGCCTGCCTGGCAACGGGCGATAGACTCGCATCCCTTCATCCACCCTCACCCTTTCGAGGTGCACCATGCCCCGCCGCACAGCTTCCTGCTGAACGACTTCGTCACACGCTGATTTCTGGCGTGTGCGCTGCGGTGCGTGGCCCGTATGGGACCTGCGGCTGACCCTTGCGGCGGCTGCGGGCTTCTTCTCCCGTCTTTCTCCGAAACCAGTCGTGCGCTGCGCCATGGCAGCGCTGCGGCAGGCTTTCGTCGCATTCCCGTTGCATTGCGGCGCCTGGCGTCGTCGTCGGCTTTTTGCTCATTGCGCGCGCCTTGCCGCGCAGTGCTCTTTTGCATGCTGGAAAGCACGACATGACCCACAAGCCTTCCCTGTCCCAGATCGGGATTCACAAATACCCGCGCACACCGCATTTGCGCGGCTCGCGCCTGCAATCGGGCGATCAGGACGACGCAGTGCCCTATGAACGGCTGGCCGGCCGGCACATCGTTGTCGAGGAAAAGCTCGACGGCGCCAATGCGGCGCTGCGCTTTGCCGAAGACGGCCAGCTGCTGCTGCAGTCGCGCGGCCATTACCTGGACAGCGGGCGCCCCGGCGGGCGCGAGCGCCAGTTCAACTTCTTCAAGCAGTGGGCCCAGGCCCATGAGGCCGGGCTGTTGTCTCTGCTGGATGACCGCTATCAGGTGTTTGGCGAATGGATGTACGCCAAGCACTCTGTGTTCTACGACGCGTTGCCGCACTGGTTCTGCGAGTTCGACATCTGGGACCGGTCGGCGCAGTGCTTTCTCGACACGCCAGGGCGCCATGCGCTGCTGGCCGGTGTGCCTGTGGTCTCGGTGCCCGTGCTCTACAGCGGGGTGGCGCCCCGGGGCCTGCAGGATCTGCTGGCGCTGCTGGCTCCGCCGCTGGGCCGCAGCCCGCGCTGGCGCGAGGCGTTTGCGCAGGCCGTGGCACGCCAGAAGCAGGCGCTGGATCTGTGCTGGCGCCAGACCGACCGCTCGGAGCTGGCCGAGGGGCTGTACCTCAAAGTCGAGGAGGGCGGACGGACCGTGGCGCGCTACAAGTTCGTGCGCCCGGACTTCGTGCAGGTGATCCTCGATTCAGGCTCGCACCACAGCGAGCGTCCTATCGTCCCCAATGGCCTGCGCGAAGGCGTGGATATCTTTGCGGGCGAGATTTCCAAAAGCTGGTGAGGCCCCCGGGCCGTTGCCATCGCAAGAGACAAGGAGGTTCCCCATGTGGAACTGGAAACAGATTCAATCGCTGGTGCCGCAGCCTGGCGCTAGGCCGGACTTCGCGGCCTGCCTGGCCGCTTTTCCGCAACTGGAGCTCGCCAAGCTCGCCGAGCAGAGCCCGGTTTATCACGCCGAGGGCAACACGTGGATCCATACGATGCTCGTCGTAGAGGCGCTGCTGGCCGATCCCTGCTATCAGCGGGCATCCCGAGAGGAGCAGGAGATCGTGTTCCTGGCTGCCTTGCTGCACGATGTGGCGAAATACAGCACCACGGTGAAAGATCCGCAGACCGGCGATATCCGCCAGCCCGGGCATTCGCGCAAGGGGGCCATCGATGCGCGCATTGCGCTATGGGATGCAGCAGCACCCTTCGAGGCGCGCGAGGCCATTTGCCGGCTGATCAAGGCCCATCAGGTGCCGTTTTTCGCGCTGGAAGGCTCGCGCAGCGGCAGATCGCCCGAGTTCATCGTGCGCGAGCTGTCATGGCAGGTGAGCATCCCGCTGCTGGCCATGCTGGCCGAGGCGGACATGCGCGGACGCATTTGTGCGGACCAGCACAAGGTGCTGGACAACATCGAACTGTTCAGGGAGATGGCAAGGCAAGAGGGCTGCTATGGCCAGCCTCGTCCGTTCGTGAACGCCCATACCCGTGTGAGCTACTTCCGGGGGGCGGATGTGCATCCGGATTACCCGCTGTTCCAGGAGCCTGGCTCCCGGGTGACCGTGATGTGCGGACTGCCAGCCTGCGGCAAGGACACCTGGGTCGCGCAGCATCGCAAGGGCCTGCCTGTCGTGTCGTTCGATGATGCCCGGTCGGAGCTGGGGCTCAGGCATGGCGAGAACGATGGCCGCGCTGCGCACCATGCCGTGGACAAGGCCAAGGCACTGCTGCGCTCCGGGGCGGCGTTTGTGTGGAATGCGACGCATCTGTCGCAGCAGATGCGTGACAAGACCCTGGATCTGCTCTTCGCGTATGGCGCAGAGGTCGAACTGGTGTATCTGGAGCGCCCGCGTGCCGAACTGCTGCACCGCAACAGCCGCAGGGATTCAACGCTGACCAACAAGGCGCTGCAGGCGATGGCGCTCAAGTGGGAGCTGCCGGTTCCGACCGAGGCCCATCACGTGGTGTACCAAGTCGGTGCAGGCACTGCAGGCCCGGGGCGCAGCTGTTCATAAACCGGTGGGCTGTGTGCAGGCCTGGGCAATTCAGCTTGATAATCCTGCCTGCCATGAGCGAGCCGTATCGCTCTCACAAACACACCGCATACGCGCACATTTCACTTTATGACGACACTGAGAGAACTGGTGGCAGCCAAGGCTGCCCTTGAGGCCGAAATTGCCAAGGCAAGAAAGAATGAATCCGCAGCAGCGCTGGCCCGCGTTCAGCAGCTGGTGAGCGAGTTCGGGTTTACGACAGAGCAGCTCTTCCCGCTGCTGCCCCACAAGGCCAAGACCAATGGTGTTGCCAAGTACCGCGACCCGGCGTCTGGCGCCACATGGACGGGAAGGGGCAAGCCCCCGGCCTGGATTGTCGGCAAGAACCGTGACGAGCTGCTCATTGATGAGCCGGTCAGGGAGACTTTTTCGGGGCCGTACCTGGCTGAAATGGCGGCTGCAGCGGCCAGGAACTGATTTGCCTGCAATGCCTTGAGCGCAGCGGGCCGTGTTTGCCGGCCATTCATACCATGTCCCGCTGTTTCCGGCACCCGCTCAGGCGTTCGCAGGTATCCCGCTTTGTTCGAAGAATCCGCTGCGAAAGCGGCCCAGTGCATAGTCTGCCGCCTTGTCTTCACGGAAAGCAAAGTAGCGGCGGGTATCTTGCCGCACCACCTCCTGCTCCACCGGCCGTACCAGCAGCCCCCGGCGATGAGGGGGCTGACCAGATGGTCACATTCCAGCGCGACGCCCTGGTCGTTGAGCACCATCTGGATCGCAGGTTGTAGTCATTCGCATTGAAGTAATGGGCGCCTGCCCTGCAGGCTGCTGTCCCGGTCCAGGCAGTGGTGGGCCAGCCACGCATTCCAATCCACAGGCTGCATTCACCCGTGCCATGGCCGAGAAGCTGACGGTGGCTTTCGGCGGCTGCAAGGTGCCTGACTTTGGCGAGCGAGACACATCGCAGTGGGCGCACGACCAGTACACCGAGATCAAGACCCTCTGGATAGACGCCCATGCATGATGTGCCCCTGAAAGCCATGCGACGCCCGGCACCTGCTGCCAGAAGCTGTGTGGCATGACCACAATAGACACAACCATGAAAAATACGAACAAGGCCACCCTGATTGGCCTGGTGGCAGTCCTGCTGTGGAGCTCCATCGTGGGCCTGATCCGCAGCGTCAGCGACCAGCTTGGCCCCACGGGCGGGGCTGCCATGATGTACAGCGTGGCCTCGGTATTCCTGCTGCTGTCCGTGGGCAGTGCCCGGCCAGGCACCTTCCCGCGCCGCTACCTGATCTGGGGCAGCCTGCTGTTCGTGACCTATGAGTTGTGTCTGTCGCTGTCCATCGGCTACGCCCGCACTGCGCGCCAGGCCATCGAGGTGGGCATGGTCAACTACTTGTGGCCCACTTTCACGATTGTTGCAGCCATCCTGTTCAACCGGCAAAAGGCCAATTTCCTGATCGTGCCGGGGTTCCTGCTGTCCATCGCCGGCATCTGTTACGTGCTGGGTGGCGAGCAGGGCTTCGACCTGGACGGCATGCTGCACAACGTGCGCGACAACCCCCTGAGCTATGGCCTGGCCTTTGCCGGTGCGCTGATCTGGGCCGGCTATTGCACCGTCACGGCCCGCATTGCGGGCGGCAGCAACGGTGTGACGCTGTTTTTCATTCTGGTGTCCGTGACGTTGTGGGGCAAATACCTGCTCGAAGGCGCAGGGGGCATGGCGTTCAGCACCGAGGCCATCGTCTACCTGCTGCTGGCCGCTGGGGCGATGGGCTTTGGCTATGGCGCCTGGAACGTGGGCATCCTGCACGGCAACGTCACGGTCCTGGCGGGCGCTTCCTATTTCATTCCTGTGCTGTCCGCAGCGCTGTCGACGCTGCTGCTGGACGCGCCGCTGTCATGGGCCTTCTGGCAGGGCTCTGCCATGGTCTGTGGCGGCGCCATTCTCTGCTGGCTGGCAACACGCACAGGGCGTGCCTGACCTGCCTGCAGCGCACTGGCGGCCGGCCCGCCCCCTTGAACGGCATCCCACCCCATCCAGGGTGGCGGTTGCCGCGAGGGCTTGGTGCAATCGCATGCTGTCTCCTGTATGGGTCCTGCGGTCTGCCGTGCTCATTCGGCCACGATGCGGGCCGACTCCACGATGCGTGCGTACTTGGCGGTTTCGGTGGCAATGAAGTCCTTGAACTGCTTCTGGGTCATCGGCGCTGGCTCACCGCCTTGCTCGCGCAGCCGCCGCGCCAGCTCCGGGTCCTGCAGCGCTTCGGCCACGGCGGCATTCAGGCGGGCCTGGATGGCAGCGGGCGTAGAGGCTCGTGTGCTTATGACACTGTGTGGGAGGTTTTATTGCATTTTAAAAATTAAATATGCAAAATGAGGCTCGTGGTAAACACCAGGATGCCTGGGCCGTGCTCTGCTGCTTCTGCCCTGGCTCCATAGTCCCAAGAGGCAGGACAATGGCGCGATGAAGACCGCTACCCACATCTGTGCGCAAATCCTGCAACTGGCCCGCTCCGGACACTGGGCCAGTGGCACGCACCTGGCCGCCCAGGGGCTGGCCGATCGGCTGCGGGTGTCGCGCCAGCCCATCAACGAGGCTTTGCAGCAACTGCAGGCGCAGGGCGTGGTGCGCCGTGAGCGCAATCGGGGCTTTTTCCTGGCGGTTTCCCATGACCAGCTGCCCCAGGACCTGTCTGCCGATGCCGGTGCGGGCGATCAGGATGCTGCTGAGGCCGCCTATTTCCGCATCGCCGATGACCGGCTGCGCGGCGACTTGCCCGAGTCCGCCACGGAGGCCGCGCTGCGCGCGCGCTACGGCCTGAGCAAGGCTGAGCTGGCCACGGTGCTCAACCGCATCTCGCAAGAGGGCTGGATAGAGCGCAAGCCCGGCTATGGCTGGACTTTTGCCACCATGCTGACCACGCCGGACAGCCTGCTGCAGTCCTGCCGCCTGCGCCTGGCGCTGGAGCCCGCCGCGCTGCTGGAGCCGGGATACCGGCTGGACCGCGCCGTGCTGGAGCGCTGCCGCGCGGCCGAGATCCATTTGCTCGAAGGTGGCATTGCCACTGCGCCGGCCGACCGCATGCACGACCGGGGCGTGAATTTCCACGAATCCCTGGTCGAGGCCTCGGGCAATGCCTTTTTCATCGATGCCATCCGCCGCGTCAACCGCGTGCGGCGCCTGCTGTCCTACCGCTCCATGCAGGACCGCGCGCGCTACCGCGAACACTGCGAGCAGCACCTGCATATCCTGGAACTGCTGGAAAAGCAGCGCAACGAGGAAGCCTCGCGTGCCATGCATGCGCACCTGAGCAGCACGCTGCGCAACCTGGGCAGCATCAGCCACATTCTCGGCGCCGGGGCCCAGGCCCCGGTCCCCGCAACGCCCCCAAGGGCACCCACCTGAAGCGATAGAACCCATGCTCCTGTCTCCCCAACTGCTGGCCACCCTGGCGCCGCAAGGCCGCATCCGAGCCTCCATCAACACCGGCAATCCCATCCTGGCGCGCCTGGATGGCGACGGGCAGCCGGCGGGCGTGTCCATCGATCTGGCCCGGCGCTTTGCCGCGCAGCTGGGGCTGGCGCTGGAGCTGGTGGTTTTCGACACCGCCGGCAAGTCCGTGGATGCGGTCACGCGCGAGGAAGCCGACTTTGGCTTCTTTGCCGTGGACCCCGTGCGGGGCGCCGGTATCGCTTTTTCCGCGCCGTATGTGCTGATCGAGGGCAGCTACCTGGTGCGCCAGGACTCGCCACTGACCGACAACGCCCAGGTGGACCAGGCCGGGCATACCGTGGTGGTCGGCAAGGGCAGCGCCTACGACCTGTACCTGAGCCGTGAACTGCGCCACGCGCAGATCGAGCGCGCCATCTCGTCGCCCGCCGTGGTGGACACCTTCGTGGGGTCGGCGGCCGATGTGGCGGCTGGCGTGCGCCAGCAGCTCGAAGCCGATGCCGCCCGGCTGCCGGGCCTGCGCCTGCTGCCGGGCCGCTTCATGGTGATCCAGCAGGCCATGGGCCTGCCCAAGGGGCGCGGCGAGCAGGCGCAGCGCGTGCTGGCCGACTTTGTGGAAGAGGCTAAGGCCTCGGGTTTCGTGGCCGAGGCCCTGGCGCGTCACGGCATTCAGGGCGCAGCGGTGGCACCTGCGGCCTGAGTCCCGGCAGGGTTCAGCGCGCGAACACGCGCTCAGGCCCCGCGCAGCACCAGCAGATCGATGCTGGCCGGCACGCCCAGCCGTATGGCGAAGCCGGCCCACAGGCCGGCGCCGCTGCTCACGAACAGCTTCATGCCATCGACCTCGTATTCGCCGCGCACAAAGCCGTTGTTGGCAGGGGCCACCAGCCACTGGTCCAGGCCCCGGATCAGGCCGCCATGCGTATGGCCCGATATCTGCAGGTCCACGCCATGCGCAGCGTTGTCGCGTGCCAGCTTGGGCTGGTGGGCCAGCAGCAGGTGCCATTGCGCCTGCGCGGCCTGTGCCTGGGCGGCGACCGTGGCGATATCGGGCGGCACGCCCTCGGGCACGGACGGATTGCTGTTCTGGCGCGACAGCCGCCCATAGGCCGGATCGCCGATGCCCGACAGCGCCAGCCTGCTGCCGCGCACCTCGATCAGCTGCATGCGGTTTTCCAGCAGGCCCAGGCCCAGGCGCCGGAACTCGGCCATCCAGGCGTCGTAGCCGCTGTAGTACTCATGGTTGCCGGGCGCGGCCCAGACGCCGTAGCGCGCCTGCAGCCGCGCCAGCGGCGCCACATTGGCGCGGCCGCTGTCCACCTCGCCATCCACCATGTCGCCGGGCAGCACGATCAGATCGGGCCGCGCGGCCAGGGTGCGCTCCACGATGGCCTGCACATGGCGGGCGTCGTTGACCGGGCTGGCATGGATGTCGGCCAGCACGGCCACGCGCAGGCCGTCGAGCCCGGTCGGCAGCCCCGCCAGGCGCAGCGTGCGCTCCTGCACCTCGGGCGGGCGCAGGGCGTTGGCCACGCCCCAGGCCGACACGGCGCCTGCCAGCGCGACAGCAGCCAGCGTCAGGCCGGGCGCGTGCAGGCGTGCTTTCCAGGTGGCGCGGCCAGCGAGCGCGCTGGCGCACCACAGGCCGTCGCGCAGCGCCACAAAGATGGCCAGCATCAGCAGCACGGCCAGCACCCAGCCGCCCGGCACCTGCAGATGGGCCAGAGTGCGGTAGTCGAGGCCACCTTCGCGCAGCAGCAACAGCAGCAGGGCCGGCATGCAGCCCGGCACGGCCGTGGCCAGCACCGCTGCCAGGCGCGCACGGCGCGCCAGCGAATGGACGGGCCACCACAGCCACAGGGCCAGCAGCGGGATGATCAGGGCGGCGAGTGAGACCATGGTCAGCGAGGCAGACAGGGAGCGCCGATTGTGCGCAATGCGGCGCGCACCGGCGCACGGTGGCGCGAAGGCCCTGGCAGGGCGGGGTTTTCAGCAGGGCGTCACAGGGTCTGGCATGGAAATCCAGGGGGTGTAATCAGGGGGCTGTGGCGGCCCCGGCGGTGCGCTGGGATAATCCGGCCCCTTATGCCTTTGAAGATCAGCTTCCCTGAATCCCTGCCCGTATCCTCCCGCCGTGAAGAGATCATGGAGGCCATGGATCGCCATCAGGTCATCATCGTCTGCGGCGAAACGGGCTCGGGCAAGACCACGCAACTGCCCAAGATCGCGCTGGCGCTGGGCCGTGGCAAGGTCAACGCCACGCCCGACGACAAGGGCCAGGTGCGCGGCCACCTGATCGGCCACACGCAGCCGCGCCGCATCGCCGCCAGCTCCGTGGCCAAGCGCATTGCCGAGGAATTGAATACGCCGCTGGGCGATGTGGTGGGCTACAAGGTGCGCTTCCAGGACCGGCTGTCCAAGGATGCCTCGGTCAAGCTGATGACGGACGGCATCTTGCTGGCCGAGACGCAGACCGACCCGCTGCTGCGCGCCTACGACACCCTCATCATCGACGAGGCCCATGAGCGCAGCCTCAACATCGATTTTCTGCTGGGCTACATCAAGCAGATCCTGCCCAGGCGCCCTGATCTCAAGGTGGTGGTGACATCGGCCACCATCGATGCCGAGCGGTTCGCCAGGCATTTCGAAGGCCCCAAAGGGCCTGCTCCGGTCATCATGGTCTCGGGCCGCACCTACCCCGTGGAAATGCGCTGGCGCCCCTTCGAGGAAAAGCGCGACTACGACCTCAACAACGCCATCGCCGACGGCGTGGACGAGCTGTGGGCGGGCGGGGCAGGAGGCGACATTCTGGTCTTTCTGCCCGGCGAGCGCGAGATCCGCGAGGCCGCCGACCACCTGCGCAAGCACCTGGCCCAGCAGCCCGTGCTGCGCCACGCCGAGGTGCTGCCCCTGTTCTCGCGCCTGTCCCAGGCCGAGCAGGACCGCATCTTCGACAGCCACACAGGCCGGCGCATCGTGCTGGCCACCAACGTGGCCGAAACCTCGCTGACCGTGCCCGGCATCCGCTACGTGATCGATGCGGGCACGGCCCGTGTCAAACGCTATTCGCTGCGCAGCAAGGTCGAGCAACTGCTGGTCGAGCCCATCAGCCAGGCCGCCGCCAACCAGCGCGCCGGCCGCTGCGGGCGCGTGGCCAACGGCATCTGCATCCGCCTGTACGACGAGGCCGATTTCAGCGCACGCGCACACTTCACCGATCCCGAAATCCTGCGCTCCTCGCTGGCCGGTGTCATCCTGCGCATGAAGTCGCTGGGCCTGGGCGACGTGGTGAACTTCCCCTTTCTCGAAGCCCCCTCGGGCCGGGCGATTGCCGACGGCTACCAGCTGCTGGGCGAGCTGGGCGCCGTGGACGAGCGCGGCGAGCTGCTGCCCATGGGCCGCGAGCTGGCCCGCCTGCCGCTGGACCCGCGCGTGGGCCGCATGATCCTGGAGGCGCGCGCGCGCGGCGCCGTGGCCGAAGTGCTGGTCATTGCCTCGGCCCTGTCCGTGCAGGACGTGCGCGACCGGCCGCTGGAGGCCCAGCAGCAGGCCGACCAGCAGCACGCCAAGTTCGACGACGAGAAAAGCGAATTCAGCGGCTACCTGCGCCTGTGGAAATGGCTGCAGGACGCACGCGGCGGCAAGGTGGTGGCCAAGAGCCGCAAGGAAATGGCCGCGCAGGCGCCCGCGCCCAAGGCCCCGGCGCGCAACGCCGCCTTCCTGCCTGTGGCCCAGCGCAGCGGCGGGCAAAGCGTGCCCGCACCGGCTGCCGAGTCTCTGGCGGCCTTCCATCCGCAGGATACGGGTCCCGGCACGGACGACGAGCCCACGCACAAGCTCAGCAACCGCCAGTGGGAGCAGCTGCTGCGCCAGAACTTCGTCAACATCCGCCGCGTGCGCGAGTGGCGCGATATCCACTCCCAGCTGCTGACCGTGGTCAACGAGCACAAGTGGAAAATCAACACCGAGCCTGCAGGCTACGACGCGGTGCACCTGTCCATGCTGTCCGGCCTGCTGGGCAACATCGGCTACAAGGGCGACGAAAGCGACGCCTATCTGGGCGCGCGCGGCATCCGTTTCCATCCGCACCCGGGCGCCCATCTGTCCAAAAAGCCCGGGCGCTGGATCGTCGCGGCCGAGCTGGTCGAGACCTCGCGCCTGTATGGCCGGGGCGTTGCCGCCATCGACCCGCAGTGGCTGGAGGAGGTGGGCGCCCACCTGCTCAAGAAACAACTGCTCGATCCGCACTGGTCCAAGAACCAGGCCGACGTGGTGGCGCTGGAGCGCGCCACGCTCTACGGCCTGGTGGTCTACAACGGCCGGCGCATGAGCTATGGCCGCATCGACCCGCAGTCCGCGCGCGAGATTTTCATCCGCCAGGCCCTGGTCGAAGGGCAGTGGGATACGCGCTGGCATTTTCTGCCCGCCAACCTCAAGATGGTGCGCAAGGTCGAAGAGCTGGAGCACAAGAGCCGCCGCCAGGACGTGCTGGTCGACGACGAGCTGATCTATGCCTTCTACGACCAGCAGATTCCGAAGGATGTCTTCAGCGGCGCCACCTTTGACCGCTGGTTCCGCGATGCTTCCAAGGAAAACACCGACCTGCTGCGCCTGTCGCGCGACGAACTGATGCGCCATGAGGCGGCCGGCATCACCACCCAGGCTTTCCCCAAAGTGGTCAAGCTCGGCGGCGTGGACTGCACGGCGGCCTATCTGCACAGCCCCGGCGACGCGCGCGACGGCATCACCGTCACCGTGCCCCTGTTCGTGCTCAACCAGGTCAGCGAAGACCGCGCCGAATGGCTGGTGCCCGGCATGCTCAAGGACAAGATCCAGGCCCTGCTCAAGAGCCTGCCCCAGCGCCCGCGCAGCCGCTTCGTGCCCCTGCCCGAAAGCGCCCAGCGCCTGGCCGAACTGTTCACCACCCCCGAACGCTGGGCCCAGGGATCGCTCATCGATGCCCTGCTCAAGCAGGTGCGCGACGAAACCTCGCTGGACGTCAAGCGCGCCGACTTCAAGCTCGACATGCTCAGTCCGCACCTGTTCATGAACCTGCGCATCACGGACGAGCATGGGCGCCAGCTGGGCCAGGGGCGCAACCTGGGCGCGCTCAAGGCCGAACTGGGCGCCAAGGCGCGCGGCGCCTTCCAGGCGCTGGCCGCGCTCAAGGTGGTGCCCGCACCCGCTGCCGATCCTGTGTCCACGCCTTCGTCCGGGTCGCAGGCGGCGCCCGGGAAAAAAGCCGCGCCGGCATCGTCCACGCAGGGCCGTGCTCCCGCCGCAGCCGCGCAGGCTCCGTCCACCCAGCCGGCGGACGCGCGCTACAAGGAATGGAGCTTTGGCGAGCTGCCCGAACTCATGGAAATCCGCAAGGGCGGCCAGACGCTGATCGGCTTTCCGGCCCTGATCGACCATGGCGAAGCCGTGGGCATAGAGGTCTTCGACGAACCCGAAGTCGCCGCAGCGCGCCACCGTGTCGGCCTGCGCCGCCTGTTTGCGCTGCAGATCCGCGATGCGCTCAAATACCTGGAAAAGAACATCCCGGATCTGCAGAAAATGGCCGTCGCCTACATGCCGCTGGGCACGCAGGAGGAGCTGCGCGAGCAGATCATCGACGTGGCCATCGACCGCGCTTTCCTGCAGGAGCCGCTGCCCACCCAGGACGCCCAGTTCCGCCAGCGCGTGCAGGACGGGCGCGGACGCCTGACCCTGATTGCCAACGAGGTCGCGCGCATGGCGGCAGGCATCCTCACCGAGTACGCGGCAGCCCAGCGCAAGATCAAGGACAGCAGGAACGCGCCCGACGCCACCGCCGATGCGGCCCAGCAACTGCAGCGCCTGATGCCCAAAGCCTTCATCGCTGCTGCGCCCTGGACCCAGCTGCAGCACTATGGCCGCTACCTCAAGGCCATCACCAGCCGCCTGGACAAGTACCGCGCCGACCCCGCGCGCGATGCTTCCCGCCTGGCCGAGCTGCGCCCGCTGGAGCAGCGCTACTGGCGCCTGGTGGCCGAGCGCAAAGGCCAGGTCGATGCCCGCATGCAGGAATACCGCTGGATGCTGGAGGAGCTGCGCGTGAGCTTCTTCGCCCAGGAGCTGCGCACGCCATACCCGGTCAGCGTCAAGCGCCTCGAAAAAGTCTGGCAGCAACTCGGCCATTGAGCGCAGGCCGGCCTGTCGGCCGGCGCCTTGCCATCGTGTAGTGGCCAGCGCGCAGCCATTGCCTGCGGCCGCCGGGCTCTTTAAGCTGGCCCGGCGCCATCGGATACGGGCTGCAAACGCCCCGGACCGTACTGGCGCAAGGCGGCGCCCGGGTGCCGCCTTGCCTCCCATTCGCGCTGCCGCATGCCCTCGCATGCCCGCATCCTCTCTCCAGCGCCCAGGCGCTGCGGGAGCGCGGATGGCCCCATCTGCTGTTCTGGAGAATCGCACCATGCCCATTCGCCCGCCCGTCATCCGTATTGCCCCTGGGTTTGCTCCTGCGGTGGCCGCCGGCCTGCTGTGCCTGCTGCCTGCCGCATGGGCCGAGCCCTCGCCGGCGCTGGACCGCATCAGCATCTCGGCCGGCGCCTTCCAGGCCGACCCGCGCTTCAATGCATCGCTGGCGGGCGATGCCAACCGTGTGGATACCGGTGACATCAAGCCCGGCAAGGTGACCATGCCGCGCGTGACGGCCGATGTACTGATCGGCGACAGCCACGGCCTGTCCTTCGACTACTACCGCTTCCGCCGTGGCTACGACGCCCAGGCCGGCAGCGGCAACCTCAGTGCCGACGCCCGCATGGACCTGGGGCTGGACTTTGCCAAACTGGGCTACAAATGGTGGCTGGGATCGGGCAACACCGTCCTGGGCCTGGGGGCGGGTGCGGCCTACTACCGCATAGACATCAATGGCCGCGCGGCCATCGGGGCGGGTGGGATCGCCTCGTCCTACCGGGGCAGCGGCACCGAAGATGCGTTCGCCCCCATGCTGGAGGTTGGCGTGCGCCATGCCATCAACCCGGACCTGCGCCTGTTTGCCGATGCCTCCGGCGTCTGGAAGGACGGGGGCAAGCTCCACGGCAGCATCTACAACGCTGCCCTGGGTGTGGAGTGGTTTCCTGTCAAAAACCTCGGAGTGGTGCTCTCCTATGGCCTCACGGATATCGACCTGACGCGCGAAGGCAGCGCAGATGCCCGCCTCAAGGTCCGGCTGCAGGGGCCTTCGGCCTTCGTCAAGCTGCGCTTCTGATGCATGAGCCGCCATGCGGCATGCCTTCTGCTGGCGCATCGGCCACCCTGCTGGGCCCGTGACATCTGATCAGTCCGCTGGTGCGCCCAGCGCTTCGATGAGATCCTGGGCTGTGACATCGCGGGCGGCGCCGAAGCCCGCCACATGGCGTGCGTGCGAAGGCGTGATGCAGACAAAGCGGAAGTCGCCCAGCGTGGTCATGAATTCGGCCTCCGCAAAGCGCTGCAGGTAGGCTGCGCGCGCGCTCTGGCATTGCGGGCTGTCCGCAGGCGGCGCCGAGGCCACGCCCTCGATGGCGACGCGCTCCAGGGCGTGGACACCCTGGCTGGGCTCTTCGGCTGCGCACACGAGAAGGCTGACGGCCGGGTGAAGCTGCATGGCCCGTGTATGGGCGGCAAGGCCGCTGACATGCAGCACGAAGCAGCCGCAGTGCCCATCCCAGGCGAAGGGCACCATGGACAGTTGGGGGGCGGGCAGCACGGTGCCAGCGCACGGGTTGCTTTGCTGGGTAGCCAGGGCCGCAGTGCGGCGCTGGCCCAGCAGATCTCGCAGCGATGCCTGCAGGCGTGACAGGTGTGGCATAGCGCCATCGTAACCGCTGGAGCATGGGCTGAACGGCTGCCGCAATGCGGCTTGAAGCGTCACTTTGGCGACGATTGCCTGGGGGCTTCCCCAATGCCGGGAACAGTGCCTGCGCCTAGCCTGCTGGGCAAGGTGGATTTGCCATCCGCACCCTTGCCGGCGCCTTCGCCGGTGCCCGCAGATTTTTTTCAAGGCCTATTTTGCCCATGCCCGCGCACCATGCTTTCTGGCCCAGCCGCCTGCCCCATTCCATCACGGTTCCCGCGACCAGCGTCTGGGACAATCTGGCGGTCAATGCCCGCCGCTATCCGGACAAGCCTGCCATCCGCTATTTCGGCAGTGTCCTGACTTACCGTGCGCTGTGCGATGGCACGGAGCGCATGGCGGCCTATTTGCACAGGCTGGGCGTGCAGCGCGGCGACCGCGTGATCCTGCTGATGCAGAACACGCCCCAGCTGATCCTCGCGCATTACGCCATCCTGCGGGCCAATGCGGTGGTGGTGCCTGTCAACCCCATGAATCTGGCCGAGGAACTCAAGCACTACATCACCGATGCCGATGCCAGGGTGGCCATCACCACGGCAGACCTTGCGCCCGAGCTGGCCAAGGCCAGCAATGCGCTGGACCCGGCGCAGCGCCTGGCTCACATGGTGGTGACGCAGTTCACCGATGCCTTCGATGCCAGCGTGCAGGGCGAGGATGCACCGCCGCCGCAGTGGCGAGACTGGCTGCTGACCCAGCGCCCTGCGGCGCAGCTGGACTCAGGCACCGTGCATGCATGGCAGGATGCGCTGGCATGCACCGACCCCGCGCCTGCGCATGTGGTAGGCCGCGATGATCTGGCCATCCTGCCCTATACCAGCGGCACCACGGGCAAGCCCAAGGGCTGCATGCATCCGCACCGTTCGATCAACCACAACGCCGTGGCAGGCGGCTACTGGGGCGCAGGCACCAGCGAAACCGTGGTGCTGGTGGTTGCGCCCCTGTTCCATATCACCGGCGTGGTGTCGGTGATGCATTGTTCCATTGCGATGGGAGCCACGCTGCTGGTCATGCCCCGCTGGGACCGCGAATTGGCCGGCCGGCTGATTTCGCGCTATCAGGTCACGACCTGGACCAATATTCCCACCATGGTGATCGACCTGCTGGCCAGTCCCAATTTTGCGCAGTTCGACCTCAGCAGCCTGAAATACATCGGCGGCGGCGGCGCGGCCATGCCCCAGGCGGTGGCCCAGCGCCTGCTGGACCAGTATGGCCTGCGGTTCTGCGAAGGCTATGGCCTGACGGAGACCGCTGCGCCCACGCACAGCAACCCTCCCGACCGGCCCAAGCAGCAGTGCCTGGGCATTCCCTTCATGAGCACCGAGGCGCGAGTCATCGACCCCGATACCGGCGCCGACGTGGCTGCGGGCGAGCAGGGCGAGATCGTGGTCCATGGTCCCCAGGTGTTCGATGGGTACTGGAAACGGCCCGAGGCCACGGCCCAGGTTTTCATGGAAATTGACGGCAAGCGGTTCTTTCGCACGGGCGATCTGGGCCGGGTGGACGAGGATGGCTATTTCTTCATCACCGACCGGCTCAAGCGCATGATCAATGCCAGCGGCTTCAAGGTCTGGCCTGCCGAGGTCGAATCGCTGATGTTCCGCCACCCGGCCATTCAGGAGGCTTGCGTGATTTCCACGCACGATGCCTACCGTGGCGAGTCGGTCAAGGCCGTGGTGGTGCTGCGCGCAGGCCACGAGCAGACCACGGCCGAGGACATCATTCAGTGGTGCCGCGAGAACATGGCGGTCTACAAGGCGCCCAAGATCGTGCAGTTTGTGGCTGCCTTGCCCAAGTCCGGCAGCGGCAAGATCATGTGGCGCCAGCTGCAGGAGGCCGAGGGGCAAGC
>NZ_JACSYA010000014.1 GCF_029870285.1 Delftia sp. PS-11 | reverse complement strand
CAAAAACGCACCCGGCGGCAAGGCACCGGATGCGTTTCAAATTGTATGGACACTGGGGCAGGCATTTACCTTTAGCGCGGGTGCAACTGCCTCGCCGCCAGCGTGCGGGATCAGCCCTTGTAGTTGGCGATGCCGTCAACCACTTCCTTCTTGGCCTCTTCCACGCCCTTCCAACCCAGGACCTTGACCCACTTGCCCTTTTCGAGATCCTTGTAGTGTTCGAAGAAGTGCGAGATCTGCTTGAGGGTGATTTCGTGGATGTCTTCCAGCGAGTTGATCTTGTCGTAGGCGGGCAGCAGCTTTTGCGTGGGCACGGCCAGCACCTTGCCATCCACACCGGACTCGTCTTCCATCTGCAGAATGCCGATGGGGCGGCAGGCCACGACCACACCTGGAGGCAGCGGGAAGGGAGTGATCACCAGCACGTCCACCGGGTCGCCATCGCCGGCCAGGGTCTGGGGCACGTAGCCGTAGTTGGTCGGGTAGTGCATGGCGGTGCCCATGAAGCGGTCCACGAAGACAGCGCCGCTTTCCTTGTCCACCTCGTACTTGATGGGGTCGGAGTTGGCCGAGATCTCGATCACGACGTTGAAGGTTTCGGGAGCGTTCTTGCCAGGGGTGACTTTGTCGAAGGACATGATGGATGGAGAAAGGTGAAACAAAAAAGCCCCCGCAAGGGGGATTGCGGCGTGATTTTAGGCGCAAGCCCGGGCAGCCCACTGCGGGAAGGCCTGCCATGTTATGGCCTCAAGCCTGCGCCAAGCTTGCAGCAAGGGCGCACATCCCGCCAAAGCGGGCTGATGAGGGTTTTCATAGGCTGCCCTTTGGCACAGGTTGCGCAACCATGGCAGTGTCAACACAGACCTGCGCCTGCCATGCCGCCGACACCCTCCCTCACGCGCCCCCCGGAGCCGCCGCAAGCCGCCATGCGCGCCCCAAGACCTGCCAGGGCCGGCACGAAGCATCCGCCCAGCCTGGCGGACCTGTGGGCCACCATCAGCGCAGGCCACTGGTTCCGGTCCCTTGCGCCAGAGCTGGCGCAGCAGTTGCAGGCACTGGCGCAACCCGTCACCCTGGCGGCCGGTGACTGGCTGTTCCGGCGGGGCGACCCGCCCTGCGGCCTCTACGCAGTGGCGCGCGGCACGCTGGACCTCTCAGGACCGGAGCCTGCGGGGCTTTTGAGCCTGGCAGAGCCTCCGATGTGGCTGGGCGAGATCTCGCTCTTCGACGGCCACAGCCGCACACACGATGTCCGTGCTGCCACGGACTGCTGCCTGCTGCATGTGCCCCAGGCGGCTTTGCGCGAGTGGCTGCGCACGCATCCAGCGCACTGGCAGCCGCTGGCCCTGCTGCTGGCGGACAGGCTGCGCGCCTGCCAGGCGGCTCTGGAGGAGCAGGTGCTGCTGCCAGCGCCGCAACGCCTGGCGCGACGCCTGGTGCGCATGGCCGAAGGCTTTGATCCCTGGCTGCCCGGCGCGCGGCCCCACCCTGCCTGCCTGCGCCGGGAACTGGGCGTCTCGCAGGAGCACCTGGCGCGCATGCTAGGTCTGTCGCGCCAGACCACCAACCAGATTCTCCAGGCCCTGCAGCAATCGGGCTGCCTGCTGCTGCGACGCGGCAAGATCGAGATCCGCGATGGGCAGGCGCTGCGCGCTGCAGGCGGCGGCACGCCTGTGCACTGAGGAGCGCGGCAGCGCAGGTGGCCCAGGTGGCGGAAAATCACGGCATGCCCGGCCCCAGCCGGCACACCGTGACCCTACGAGAATCCGCCCCATGCCCCTGTCTCCCGTTCCCGACCGCACGCCCCAGCATGAACGCGACGTGCGCTACCGCAGCTATGCCCGTGCCGATGGCCTCTGGGACATCGAGGGCGAGCTGCGCGACAGCAAGACCCATGACCTTGAACTGAGCGGCAGCCGCAAGGTGGCGGCCGGCACCGCCATACACCATATGTGGATCCGCACCACGGTCGATGCCCACCTGGTGGTGCAGGCCATCGAGGTGGCCATGGACTCGCACCCGCTGGGCCACTGCCCGCAGGCCACGCGCGCCATGCAAAAGATGGTGGGCTGCAGCATGGCCCGAGGCTGGCGCAAGGCCATTACCGAGCACCTGGGCGGCGTGGCCGGCTGCACGCACCTGCGCGAGCTGCTGTTCAACATGGCCACAGCCGCCTTCCAGTCCGTGCCCGGCGTTTTCAGCGATGCGGGCTCCGGCCAGCCGCCGCGCCACCTGGGCCAATGCCTGGGGTGGGACTTCAATGGTCCTGGCGTGGCGCTTTACTTCCCCCAGTTTGCAGGGTGGCAGCCGCAGGCGGAGCCGGCGCCCCCCCGCCAGTCCTGAACTTGCGCAACGCCCGGGCATAGGCATTCGGGCAAAATCGCAAACATGGCAGAACGAGTGATTCCCCTGGTCGATGAGCGGGCCACCATGCGCACGCCCAGTGTGCCGGCCCTGCTGCGGGCGCCCACGGGCGAGCTGCGCGACCGGCTGGGCCGTCCGTTGCGCGACCTGCGCATCAGCGTCACCGACCGCTGCAACTTCCGCTGCAGCTACTGCATGCCCAAGGAAGTCTTCGACAAGGACTACCGCTACCTGCCACACAGCGCGCTGCTGAGCTTCGAGGAAATCACGCGCACGGCGCGGCTGTTCGTGGCACACGGCGTGCGCAAGATACGGCTGACCGGCGGTGAGCCGCTGCTGCGCAAGAATGTCGAGGAGCTGGTCGCACAGCTCGCAGCGCTGCGCACGCCCGAGGGCCTGCCGCTGGACCTGACGCTGACCACCAACGGTTCGCTGCTCGCGCGCAAGGCACGTGCGCTGCGGCAGGCGGGACTGAACCGCGTCACCGTGAGTCTGGACGGACTGGACGATGCCGTGTTCCGCCGCATGAACGATGTGGACTTCCCGGTCTCCGACGTGCTGGCCGGCATCGAGGCCGCGCAGGCCGCAGGACTGTCCCGGCTGAAGGTCAACATGGTGGTCAAGCGCGGCACCAACGAAGACCAGATCCTGCCCATGGCCCGCTTTTTCCGGGGCACGGGCGTGACGCTGCGCTTCATCGAATACATGGATGTGGGCGCCACCAACGGCTGGCGCATGGACGAGGTCCTGCCATCGGACGAACTCGTCGCCCGGCTGCGCGCCGAACTGCCGCTGGTGCCGCTGGCGCCCAGCGCGCCGGGCGAAACCGCTGTGCGCTGGGGCTACGCCAACGCACAGGGCCGGCATGATGCATCCCTGGGCGAGATCGGACTGATCAGCAGCGTCACCCATGCCTTCTGCGGCGACTGCAACCGTGCGCGCCTGTCCACCGAAGGCCGGCTGTACCTGTGCCTGTTTGCATCGGAAGGCTGGGACCTGCGCAGCCTGCTGCGCAGCAGCGCCAGCGACGCAGAAGTGGCTGCTGCCCTGGCGCCCATCTGGCAGCAGCGCAGTGACCGTTACTCGGAGCTGCGCGCCAGCCTGCCGGCCAGTGATGGCGCGCAGCGCCGCCGCATCGAGATGAGCTATATCGGCGGCTGAACGGCCCTGCCGGGCCGCTGATCGCCCCACCCACTCCCGACCATGGCTTTCACACCTGCGCTTTTGAACACCGATGACATCACGGGCTGCGTGCTGGCCGGCGGGCGCGGCACGCGCATGGGCGGCGTGGACAAAGGGCTGGCGCTTTTCATGGGGCAGCCGCTGGCAGTGCATGCGCTGCGCCGCCTGGCGCCGCAAGTCGCACGCCTGATGATCAACGCCAACCGCCACCCCCAGGAATACGCGCGCCTGGGCGCCGATTTTGCGGCGCCCGTATGGCCCGATGCAGAGCCCGGCTATCCCGGCCCGCTGGCCGGTTTCCTGAGCGCACTGGCTCACTGCGACACCCCCTGGGTGGCCTGCGTTCCCTGTGACACACCGCTGTTTCCGGCAGACCTTGTCCAGCGCATGGGCCAGACGGCCCTGGCCGTGGCACCGCAGGCAGAGATCGTCATCGCCCACGGCCTGCAAACCATGCAGCCCCCCCATGAGCCCGTGCTGCGGGCCCAGCCGGTGTTCTGCCTGTTGCACCGCAGCACGCGTGATAGCCTGCTGGATTTTGTCCGCTCGGGCGGCCGCAAGATCGATGCCTGGACGGCGCAGCACCGCTGCGCCAGCGCATGCTTCGACCGCGACGGGGACAGCCCGCTGGCCTTTGCCAACGCCAATACCACCGAGGAGCTGCTGGCGCTGGAACAGGCCTGCGCCCTTGGGGCGCGCTGACGCCTGCAGCGGCCGGCACATGCCCCGCCATTGTTTAGAACGGATTGCACCTTGATCACCGCCAGCTTTCAGCCCGCCTCTTCCCACGCCGAGCCCAGCCAGGACCTGCAGGTCGGCCAGGCACTGGCCTTGCTGGACAACCTGCTGCAGCCGCTGGGCCCCGTGCCCGAGACCGAGCTGCTGGCGCTGGCACAGGCGCTGGACCGCGTGCTGGCAGACAGCGTGACCAGCCCGGTGGATGTGCCGCCTCACGACAACGCCGCCATGGATGGCTATGCCTTCGATGGCGGCCTGCTACGCGCAGCAGAGCCACTGCTGCTGCGCGTAGCAGGCCAGGCAATGGCTGGCAGCCCCTGGCAGGGCACGCTGCAGGCAGGGGAATGCATCAAGATCATGACAGGCGCCGTGCTGCCACCGGGCCTGGACACGGTCGTGCCCCATGAACGCACCGAAGCCGTGGACAGGCAACATGTACGCATCGCGGCAGGCCAGGTGCGCCGGGGCGACAACCGGCGCATGCGTGGCGAGGACCTGCGCAGCGGTGAGCCGGCGCTGCAGGCCGGACAGCGGCTGCAGCCTGCAGCGCTGGGCCTGCTGGCCAGCCTCGGAATGACACAGGTGCTCGTGCGCAGACCTGTGCGCGTCGCCTATTTTTCCACGGGCGATGAAATCCTCGCGCCCGGCGCGGCACCGCGCGAAGGCGCCATCTACGACAGCAACCGCTTCAGCCTCATCGGCCTGCTGCGCCGCATGGGTGCGCAGGTGCTGGACCTGGGCATGGTTGCCGACACGCCCCAGGCGCTTGAAGAGCGGCTGCGCGAAGCAGCAGCTCTGGCGGACGTGGTGCTGACCAGCGGCGGCATCAGCACTGGCGAGGCCGACCACACGCGCGCCGTGCTGCAAAGCATGGGCCTCGTGCAGTTCTGGCGCCTGGCCATGCGCCCCGGCAGGCCGCTGGCCGTGGGTCTGCTGCAGGCCACAAGTGCCCAGGCGGCCCGCCCGGCCCTGCTGATCGGCCTGCCGGGCAACCCGGTGGCCGCCATGGTGAGCTTTCTGATCTTCGTGCGCCCGGCACTGCTGCACCTCATGGGCTGTGCGCCTGCCGCGCAGGCGCTGCCCGAGGCTGTCGCTGCCGAACCACTGGCCAAGCGGCCCGGCCGCACCGAATACCAGCGCGGCATTCTGTCGGTGGCCGCAGATGGCCGCGCCACCGTGCGCAGCACAGGGCCGCAGGGGTCGGGCGTGCTGCGTTCCATGGTCGAGGCCAACTGCCTGATCGTGCTGGAACATGGGCGCGCCAGCGTGCAGCCCGGCGAGAGGGTGTCCGTGCTGCCCCTGGATCTGCCGCTGTGACATGATGGGCACGCACAAGGAGACAACAAGCACATGCCCTACCAGTCCACACACCTGGAGACCCCTCCCGAGCGCAGCGCCGTCGATGCACTGCGCGGCATCACCCTGCTGGAATTCGGCGCGCCATGGTGCGGCCATTGCCAGCGCGCCCAGCCGCTGATCGCCCAGGCCCTGGCCTCGCAGGCTCAGGTGGAGCATCTCAAGATCGAGGATGGTCCGGGCAGGCCGCTGGGACGCAGCTACCGCGTCAAGCTCTGGCCCACGCTGATCGTCCTGCGCGATGGGCAGGAGACGGCACGCCTGGTACGCCCGGAACAGGTGCAGGAGATTGCGCAGGCGCTGGCGGGCATCGCCCCGGCGCATTGAGCGGCAGGCACCAGTCACCGGCAATGGACGCCCTTCCAGCACAGCCGCCGCGCCGCGCCAGCGGCCGCCCACAGGCCGACGATGCCGTGGGCCGCGACATCATCCTGCAGACCACGGTACGGCTGCTGCGGACACGCACCCCGGAGCAGTTGAGCATTCTGGAAATCGCCAGTGCGGCCGGCGTCACGCGCGCGCTGGTACGTTACTACTTCGGCAGCCTCAAAGGCCTGCTGCGCGAAGTCACGGAATCGCTGATGCGCGATCTGCAGGACCGCATGGACGTGCAGCTCAGGGCCCATGGCACGGTGGAGGAGCGCGTCTACCAGCGCCTGCGCCTGCGGCTGGACTTCATGCGCGAGCATCCGCACTTCGAACGGCTCGCACTGTCGGAAATCTACCACGGCGAGCCCGATGACAGCGCCGCCCCCTCGGACACGCCGCTGCAGCGCATCACCCGGCGCGGGCTGGCGCTGACATCGACCATGCTGATGGGAGCGCCGCCGGACGGCCAGTTGGATGCGCGATTCATCCACCTGGCCATCCTCAGCATTTCGGCCTTTCTGCCCACGGCGCAGCCGCTGCTGGACGAATTGTTCGGCAAGGGTCCTGCCGCCGAGGCGCAGATCGAGAAGTACCTGCGCTTCATGTCCTGCACGCTGGCCGAACGCATCGGGCAGGACATGGCGCAGCAAAACGCCCAGGCATGCCCTGCAGCGCCCCAAGCCTAGGCGCGGCCTGCCTGCCGGTGGCGGGCGCAGCGGTCAGAACGCGAACGCCACCCGCGCCTGCACCCCGTGCAGCGCAGGGCCGTTGCGCACCTTCACGTCGCGCTGATTGCATTGATCCTGAGCGCGCCTTAACCGGCAGCGCAGCCAGATCAGTCCGCCTGAATGCCCAGTTCCCTGACCAGCCGGCCAAAACGCTCGAAATCCGCCGCATTGGTCCTGCCCAGCCGCTGCGGCGGGCCGCCCACGGGCAGCGTCCCCAGCGTGGCCATGCGGGCCACCACATCGGGCATGCGCAGGATGTCATTCATCTGCGCATTGAGCAGCCTGACCACGTCGGGCGGCATGCCTTCGGGGCCGAACAGGCCATACCAGGCCGTCAGTTCCACATCCCTGTAGCCCAGCTCGGCCAGCGTGGGCACATCCGGCGCCAGCGGCGAGCGCCGGCTGTCGGCCACGGCCAGCGCCACCAGCCTGCCGCCTGACAGATAGGGGCCGATGGAACCCAGCGTGCTGTAGGTCAAGGCCACGTGACCACCCACCACATCGGTCACCGCGGGTGCCACGCCCTTGTAGGGCACATGCTCGAAGCGGGCACCAGTGGCGCGCCTGACCATTTCGCCCAGGAAATGCATGGGCGAGCCATTGCCTGGCGTGGCGTAGCCCAGCGGACGGCCAGCGCTTTGCGCAATGGCCTCCTTGAGCGTGCGCCCGGCGGCCCCCGGCCCTGCGACCAGGAACAGCGAAGTGGAGCCCAGCTCGATCACAGGCGTGAAGCCGTGGAGCACGTCATAGCCCTGGCCAGCGCCCAGCTTGAGCACCCACTGGGCCATGGAAAAGGTGTTGGGGGCCAGCAGCAGCGTATAGCCATCGGCTGGCGCCTTGGCGACAAAACCGCTGCCGATGGTGCCGCTGGCACCGGCGCGGTTATCGACCAGCACAGGCTGGCCGACGCGAAGCGACAGCTTTTCGGCGAACAGCCGCGCCAGCGCATCGGTATCGCCGCCTGCGGGATAGGCAACAACGATGGTGATGGGCTTGTGGGGATAGGCCTGGGCGTGGGCCATGCCCGCCCACAGCAAGGAGGCCATACAGCATGCGAGCGCCCATGCCTTTTGCAGGGATTTCATGTGGAGTTCTTTCATCGTGGAGCATTGGATGGCGCCTGTACTCAGCCCTGGCGGATCGCGACACGGTGCATGCGCCGCGCAGCGGGGTGGTAGTCATTGACGGCATAGTGCTGCGTGGCCAGGTTGTCCCAGATGGCCACGGAGCCTTTGCGCCAGCGAAAGCGCACCTGCCATTCAGGCACCTTGGCCAGGCCGCTGAGCAGGGCGATCAGCGCCGCGCTCTCATCGCTGGTGACACCCTCGATGTGCGTGGTGTAGAGCGTGTTCACAAAGGCCACGGGCAGACCCGTGACCGGGTGCTCGAAGACCACAGGCTGCTCCAGCGGGGGATGCTTCAGGCGTGTCGAGCGGTAGGCCTCGCCCGACGGATCGCGGCGCGCCAGGCTTTGCCGCAGGGCGGGCGCCTCCCAGTTGTGGGTGGCGCGCAGCGTGCGCAGATAGGCCTGCAGGCCGGGCGCCAGCGAGGCAAAGGCCGCCGTCATGCTGGCCCACAGGGTATCGCCCCCCGTGTCCGGCACCTCCACGGCATACAGGCAGGCGCCTGCGGGCGGCAGGGCCTGCCAGGTCAGGTCGGCATGCCAGATGTCGGTGCCCGTGCGCGTGCCCTGGCTGATCAGCAGCTCGACGTGAGGATCATCCGGGTGCGCAGGAAACGTGGAGGACACCGGCTCGACCTTGCCGAAGACCTGGGCTACGCGCACCTGCTGCGCAGGATGGAGCGTCTGGTCGCGGAAAAAGATCACCTGGCGCTCGGCCAGCAGCCTGCGCAGGACGTGTGCATGCGCCTGCACCTGCGTGTTGTCTGACAGGTCGATGCCATGGATCTCCGATCCAATCGACGGGGTGAGGTGTTCGATTCGCATGAAAGTCCTTTCCTCAGGAAAACAGGGGATGGGCCGGTGATCCGGTGACCGGGATGTCCTGCGGCAGCGGCATGGAGCGGAATCTGCGGCCCGTGGCGTGGAACATAGCCGTGGCCACGGCGGGCGCCGTGGGCCCCAGGGCCACCTCGCCGCAGCCCTGGGGCGGGCGGTCGCTGTCGAGCAGGACCACTTCCACACGGGGCATCTCGGACAGCTGAAGCAGCGGGTAGTCGTGGAAATTGCCCTGCTGCACAGCACCCTTGTCGAAGCTCAGCCGGCTCTTGAAGGTGTTGGTCAGTGCAAAGCCGATGCCGCCTTCGACATTGGCGCGGACCAGGCCCGGGTTGACCACGCGGCCTGCGTCAATCGCGCAGACGGCGCGCTCCAGCCGCACGCGGCCATCGAGCACGCGCAATTCCATGACCAGAGCGACGAAGGTCTGAAAGCTCTCGCCCCGCCCCGTGTAGACGTTGAAGGTCATGGCGCGGTGCAGGCCCGCCGGCGCGGGCTGCTCCCAGCGCGCGGCCCGGGCCGCCGCATCCAGCACGCCCAGCGCCAGCGGCTGTCCGGCCAGCAGGCGGCGCCGGTACTGGCAGTCATCCATGCCCGCCGCATGGGCCAGCTCGCTGATGAAGCTTTCCAGAAAGAACACGCTGGACGTGGTGCCCACGCTGCGCAGATAGCTCAGCGGTATGGGCTGCTTCACATCCACGGCATCCACCAGCAAATTCGGCACGCCATAAATCAGGTCGTAGATGGACTCGACCATGGTCTCGTCCCAGCCGCCCGCAGCGGCCATCTTCGCGGGATGGATGGCGCCGTACAGCGACTGGCCTGCAATGCGCGCATGCAGCGCAGCGGGCATGCCGTCCGGCCCCAGCACGGCACTCAGCCGCCCCGAGGCACCGGGCCGGTAGTACGAATGCCGAATGTCGTCCTCGCGCGAGCGGATGACCTTGACGGGCCGGCCCACCGCCTTGGATGCCGCCGCCGCATGCAGCGCGAAGTCGGGCATGTACTTGCGCCCGAAGCTGCCGCCCAGGAGCGTGGTGTGCACGATGACCTTGTCCGCAGGCACACCGCAGGCCTTGCCCAGTTCGGTGCGCAGGAAGTCCTGGCCCTGGTAGGGGCCCCAGGTCTCGACCTCGCCATCGCGCACATGGACGGTGGCGGCCAGGGGCTCCATGGTCGCATGCGTGATGTAGGGCGAGTGGTAGTCGGCCGTGATCACCCTGCCGGCCGCCAGCAGCTCGCGCGGCTTGCCCATGCTGCGGGCCACCACGGCCTTGTCGTCCGACAGACCCGCAACGAACTGTGCATGGATGCGATCGCTGTCCACGCCGGCGGCCGCACCTGCATCGAACTCGATATCCAGCGCATCGGCCGCCTGCTTGGCGATCCAGTAAGAATCAGCAACCACCACCACGGTGCAGGGATCGGAATCCGGCCACTGCGTGGTGCGCACAATGGCATGCACGCCAGGGCGCGCGCGCACCGCCTCCTCGTTGCGGATGCGCACGATGCGCCCTGTCACGCTGGGCGCCATGCGCACGGCGCCGATCAGCATGCCCGGCACCTCGACATCGATGCCGAAGACCGCACTGCCATCCACCTTGGCGGGCGTGTCCACACGGCGCAGGTTGCGGCCGATCAGCCCCTGCTCGGACACGGACTTCATGCGCGGTCGCGCGGCCAGCGGCAGCCTGGAGGCGTCGGCCACAATCTCGCCATAGCCCACGCTGCGCTGCGTTGCCGGGTGCAGCACCCGGCTGGCACGCGTCGTGCACTGGGAGGGGCGCACGCCCAGGCGGGCCGCACCGGCACGCAGCAGCACATCGCGGGCCTGGGCACCGGCCAGACGCATGCGCTCGTAGAAATAGTTCATGGACATGGATGCGCCCACGAACTGCTGGAACGGCATCTCGCCCGCATCGTTGCGGTAGGCATCACGGCCTGTGACGAAGCGCACGGCCACGCGGGCCCAGTCGGCATCGAGCTCATCGGCCAGCACCTGGGGCAGGCCGGTATGGATGCCCTGCCCCACCTCGCACTGAGACACACCGATCACTACCTGGCCCGAGGGCTCGATCCAGACCCAGTCGCCAAGGGCCGGGGCCACCTGCGGGACCTCGGCTGCCCGGGCCACGGGAATCAGCAGGCTGCCCGCTGCCGGCGCCGCCAGCAGCGCCCCTGCAGCCTGGAGCAGCCGGCGGCGCTGCAGCGCAAGTGTTTTTGTGTTTGGAGCCTGGCCTGGCTCATTGCTGCGAAGCGGCTGCATGGATGGCCTCCCGGATGCGGTGGTAGGTGGCGCAGCGGCACAGATGGGTCATGGCCTCGTCGATCTGCGCATCGGTGGGCCGGGGATGGGCCTTGAGCAGCGCGGCGGCGGCCATGACCATGCCGGACTGGCAGTAGCCGCACTGCGGCACATCCTTGTCCATCCAGGCTTTCTGGATGGGGTGGGAGCGGTCACGGGACAGCCCCTCGATCGTCGTGACCGGCTGGCCGGCAATGGCCGAGACAGGCAGCACGCACGAGCGTACGGGCTGCCCATCGACATGGACCGTGCAGGCCCCGCACAGCCCGGCGCCACAGCCGAACTTGGTGCCCGTGAGCTTGAAATGCTCGCGCAGCACCCACAGCAACGGGGTCTGCCCGTCGCCATCAAACGCCACGCTGGTGGCGTTGAGAATGAATTGCATGGAGGAACCTCCTGGCTGGCAAAGCTCAGAACGCGTGGTGCACGCCTGCCGCGATCACCGTCTGTGAACGCCCGCTGGCAACGCCTGCGGCGTTCATCGCGGCCACACCGTTGGAGGCGCGCTGGTGCGTGACAGAGGCATGCAGCTGTGTGCGTCTGGACAATGCGTAGCGCGCTCCCAGGTGCAACTGGTTCCATCGCGTACGCTCGAAGCGGCTGAAGGAATAGCCTGTGTTGACCGTCACGGCTTGGCCGGCCTGCCAGGACAGGCCCAGATCAAGGGCCGTCATGTGACTGGTGACAACCCCCAGTTTGAGCGCGGAGCGCGTGGTCAGCGCATTGATGCGCACCGGCAGACCGTCGAGCTGGTAGCCGCCACCGATGCCCAGGACCTGGAAGGCATCGGGCACCAGAGGGCGGCCTGCAGCCAGATCCTGGCCCAGTGCGCGGGTCAGGCCCGTGCTCCCGGCAATATCGAAGGCCCGGCCACGGGCATCGGTGTAGGCCACAGCCAGATGGAGCCTCGCACCAGAATAGCGGCCCATGGCGCTGTAGGTGCGGCCGGCCTGCGAGCGGCCAGGCACCTCGCCAAAGCCATACTGCGCGCCAAACTGCATGCCGTCCATGCTCGGCGTCAGATAGACCACTGAGTTGTCCACGGGAAACTGGCTGGACAGGCCATCCAGGTTGCCAGGATGGTAGAGGTAGAAGTTGTAGAGCTGGTAGCCATTGCCCCACTGGCTCAGCGTGCCCGCCGTGAAATCGACCTGGCGCCCCAGCCGCACCGAGCCCATTGAAGCGCTGTACAGGCCCACCCAGGAAGCACGGTTGAAGTAGCGGGTCGGTGAGATCGGCGCGCCGATGTCCGCAAGGAATCCGTTTTCCAGCTGGAACGATGCCTTCATGCCCCCGCCCAGGTCCTCGCGGCCGCGCAGGCCCCAGAGATCTGGCTGGGAGATGGCCGAATCCATGCGCGCCAGCCGGCTGCCGCGCACATCGCTGATCCAGGGCATGGTCAGATCCATGCTGCCGTACAGCATCACAGAACTCTGGGCCAGCACCGTCCCGGTGCCGCCCAGCATGGCCCATGTGGCAATTGCTCCGTATTTCATCGCAAGGCTCTTTCAACGTGAGGTGATTCAAAATATCCACAAGTGGCAATTTTTGACAGCACACCACGGAAGATGCCGAGGAGAAGGCGCTTTAATTTCCACTAATGGAAATATTAAAGGGACTCAGGGGCACGGGCTGCTAGGGTTTTTATCTAGAGCCCGCCCGCCGCCGGCAGGACAGGCCTGCCTGCCCGGCGGTCAGCGCCCCAGCGCCTGGTCCACGCCCTTGTTGGCCAGGGCATCGGCGCGTTCATTGCCGGGATCGCCCGCATGGCCCTTGACCCAGCGCCAGTCGATGCGGTGGCCGCTGCCCTGCACCAGCGCATCGAGCCGTTGCCACAGCTCCACATTCTTGACGGGCTCCTTGGATGCCGTCTTCCAGCCCTTGGCCTTCCAGCCATGGATCCATTCCGTGATGCCCTTGCGCACATACTGGCTGTCCAGATAGAGCACCACATCGCAGGGGCGCTTGAGGGCGGACAGTGCCTCGATGACGGCCATCAGCTCCATGCGGTTGTTGGTCGTGCCCAGTTCACCGCCAAACAGCTCCTTGCGGGCGCTTCCTGCCTGCAGCACCACCCCCCAGCCGCCAGGGCCGGGATTGCCCTTGCAGGCACCGTCGGTATAGATAACAACTTGATTCAAAAAAACCTCGATGGAAATGCCCGGAAGCCAAAGCCCCCGAAAAGAAAATGGGTATGTACTCAGGCCGTATCTGCCGGCCCCTGACGATGGGCCACGGGCATGGCAGCGCCCGCCCTGGCCGGGCGGCTGCGCCAGGCGGACTCCAGCATGCGCATGCCCGCCACGCGCTTGACCGCGACCACGCAGTACGCCCCGCCCAGCATGGGCCATCCCAGCCGGCCGACACGGTCCATGAAGCGCCAGCGCCGCAGCCACTGCGCACTTTGCGTGGCCGGACGATAGCAGCCGAACTGGACAGCCTCAATGTCGAAGGCCAGCAGCTGCAGCCAGTCGCGCAGGCGCCAGTAGCCGACCCCCCAGCCCACCTCGGGCAGATAGGCCGTGCCGCGCTCCACACGGCGCTGCACGCCCAGCAGGCTGGCGGGGTTGAGACCGCAGACGACGAGCCGGCCTTCGGGCACCAGTACGCGTGCCGCCTCGCGCAGCACGGCATGCGGGTCCGGCGAAGTCTCCAGCGTGTGCGGCATCATCACCAGGTCCAGGCTGGCTTCGGCAAAAGGCAGTGCGGCAGGGTCGGTCACCAGGGACACAGGCATGCCGGCTGCCGGCATGCCCTCCAGAGGCTCGCAGGCCTGGGGACAATCCACGGCCAGCCAGCGGTGCGGCATGCGGTTGGCGCGCAGGCCCTGCAGCATGGGCATGCCCAGTTGCAGGCTGTGGTAGCCGAAAATGTCGGCCACCGCCTCGTCGCAGCATTGCTGCTCCCAATCGAGCAGGTAGTGGCCCAGGGCAGATTGCGTCCAGTGCTGCATCCCTATAATTTTGCTGCTCATGAACCTGTTGCCCATTCCCGCCTTTTCCGACAACTACATCTGGATGTTGCACGACGCACGCCATGCCCTCGTCGTTGACCCGGGTGATGCCGAACCGGTGCTGGCTGCATTGCGCCTGCATCAACTGCAGCTGCAGGGCATTTTAGTCACCCACCACCATGCCGACCATGTCGGTGGCGTGGCAGCTTTGCGCGAGGCAACCGGCGCCCATGCGTGGGGCCCTGCCAGCGAAAAGCTGCCCCAAGGCATTGAGCGCGTGCAAGGTGGAGACACCGTGGCCGCGCCAGGCGGTCCCTGGCAGGTCATCGACGTGCCCGGCCATACGGCCGGCCACATCGCCTACTTCAGCACATCGGCGCAGCCGCAGCCCGTGCTGTTCTGCGGCGACACGCTGTTTTCCGGCGGCTGCGGCAGATTGTTCGAGGGCACGCCGCAGCAGATGCAGGCATCGCTGGACCGCCTGGCGGCGCTGCCGGACGATACCCAGGTGTGCTGCGCCCATGAGTACACGCTATCCAACCTGCGCTTTGCCCGGGCCGTTGAGCCGGACAATACGGACCTGTCCCGCTACACGCAGCACTGCCAGTCGCTGCGCGACAATGGCCAGCCCACGCTGCCGTCGCGTCTGGAGACCGAACGCCGCATCAACCCCTTTCTTCGCACGCGCAACGCCGCGGTGGCCGCTGCCGCCGCCCGCTTCGATGCGCAGGTGCAACCGCAGGAACCAGCCAGCGTGCTGGCGGGCCTGCGCCAATGGAAAAACGTTTTCTGATGAAACTGCTACATACCCTGCTGCTGGGCAGCCTGCTGGCGCTCGCGGGCTGCGCCACTACCAGCGGCCCGGACCTGTCCAACACAGGCTCCGACACACCCAACCATGCTCCCCAGTACCCCAAAGGCCCTCTGAGCCCACTGACACGCGCCGAAACGGCCCGTGCCGATGTGGCATCGCTGCAAACCACAGGCGACCTGTGGGTGCGCATACGCCAGGGCTTTGCCATGCCGGATCTGGAGCAGGACCTGGTCAAGGACCGCGAGCAGTGGTACGCCAGCCGGCCCGACTACATACAGCGCATGACCGAGCGCTCCAGCAAGTACCTCTTCCATATCGTCGAGGAACTGGAGCGCCGCAACATGCCCACCGAGCTGGCGCTGCTGCCCTATATCGAGAGCGCCTTCAACCCGCAGGCCGTCTCCACCGCCAAGGCGGCCGGCATGTGGCAATTCATGCCGGCGACCGGCACGTATTTCGACCTCAAGCAAAACGCTTTCCGTGACGACCGCCGCGACGTGCTGGCCTCCACGCGCGCCGCGCTCGACTACCTGCAAAAGCTCTACGACATGTTCGGCGACTGGCATCTGGCGCTGGCGGCCTACAACTGGGGCGAAGGCAGTGTCGGGCGCGCCATCAAGCGCAACGAGAAGCTGGGGCTGCCCACCGGATACACCGACCTGCAGATGCCGGCGGAAACCCGCATGTATGTGCCCAAGCTGCAGGCCGTCAAGAACATCGTCGCCCGCCCCGAGGCATTCTCGGCAGAGCTGCCCCCGATTGGCAACCACCCCTACTTCCAGGCCGTCACCATCAAGCGCGACATCGATGTGGAACTGGTGGCCAAGCTCGCGGATGTCTCGGTCGCGGACTTCAAGGCGCTGAACCCGAGCTTCCGCAAGCCCGTGATCTTCGCGGCAGGCACGCCCGAAATCCTGCTGCCCTGGGACAACGCACAGGTCTTCCGCCGCAATCTCCAGGCCTATGACGAAGGCCAGTACGCCAGCTGGACCGTCTGGACCGTGCCCGCCACCATCACCGTGGCCGAGGCCGCACAGCGCGTGGGCCTGGGAGAATCCGATCTGCGCGCTATCAACAATATTCCGCCACGCATGCTGATCAAGGCAGGCTCGGCACTGATGGTGCCCCGTGGCGCCAACGTCAGCGCCGATGTGGCCGGCCACATCGCAGACAACGGCCAGATCAGCTTTGCGCCCGAAGTCGTGACACGCCGCGCCACCATCAAGGCCCGCAAGCACGACACGCTGATCAGCGTGGCCAACCGCTACGGCGTCAGCGCCTCCAACCTGGCCGACTGGAATGACCTCAAGTCCACCGCCTCCCTCAAGGCAGGCCAGTCGCTGATTGCCTACCTGCCCGTGCGCGCCAGCACCGGCAGCAGCGGCGGTGGCAAGGCCAGCCCGGCCAAGGCGGCCGGCGCGCCGCGCAAGGTCGCCGTCCAGGCAGAAAGCCGCAACAAAGCCCCTGCCGCAGCCGTGGCACGTGGCGGCAAGCCATCGAAAGTCAAAAAGCGCTGAGCAACGCCCGGGGCGCAGGCCTCAGGCGTGAAAGCGCTGCTTGGACTGGCGGGCAAACTCGTTGGTATAGGTGCGCGCCAGATTCACTGCACCGCGCGCAGCCAGCCCAGGCTGCAGACGCGACAGCGCGCGCAAGGCCGTTGCCGGACCATCGTCGGGCATCATGGCGTCGGGCGAGATCGTGGTGCGCATGTGCTCGAAGGCCGACAGATAGACGCGCCGCGATCCCAGCAGATAGGGAGCAGGCACGGCCTGGAGCACATCCATGGGGGACGCCGTGTGCAGCCATTTGAGGGCGCGCACCATCGCATGGCTGACGGCCTGGGCCTTGGCAGAATGCCTGCGCAGGAATTCCATGGGCGCATACAGCGTGCCCGAAGGCATGGAGCCGCCATACAGCAGGGCGCTGCTGCGCAGGTCGCGCAAGTCACGCACGATGCGCAGGGCGCCCTTGTCATCCAGCACGCTCATCAGCGGATCAGCATGGCACAGTGCCTGCAACCGGCCCGTGCGCAATGCCTCCATGGCACCGGCGCCAGAGCCCACGCCAACCAGCTGCACCGAATCGGCAGGAAGCCCTTCGGCCAGCAGCATCAGTTGCACAGCCCGCGCGGTGCAAGCCCCCGGCGACGAGACGCCGACACGCCGGCCCTGCAGATCGGACAGGCTGCGGTAGCGCGGCATCCAGCGCGTGGAAACGCCCAGCGCAATCTGCGGCGCCCGGCCCTGCACGACAAAGGCACACAGCGCGCTACCCTGCTGCTGCGCCAGCAGGGTGTGCTCATAGGCGCCGGCGCAGATATCCGCAGCCCCTGATTGCAGCGCCTGCAGCGACTGCTGCCCGCCAGGATAGTCATCCAGCTGAACAGACAGGCCTTCGGCCTCGAAAAAGCGCAACTGCTGCGCAATGACCAGGGGCAGGTAGTACAGCAGCCCCAGCCCGCCCACGGCAATGCGCACCGACCCGGCATAAGGGCCGCCAATGGACAGCCCCCCCAGGGGCGCCAGCCCCAGCAGACCCAGGGCGGCACGGCGATTGAACAAGGCGGAAGGCATGGCGAACATTTTGCTGCAGTGCAGCAATATCATCCAGCAGACAACCCACAAGCCGCATAGGTGCTTGTCCGTATGTGCAGCGCCGCAGTCTCCCGGACATCGCCGGCAGGCTGTTCAGCGATATCCGGCGAAGAACAGCAGCAGGTTGACGCACCAGCCCAGCACCCATGCCGCGCTGCGCAGGCTGGCACGGTCCAGCACATAGCAGGCGATATAGGCCACGCGCAGCAGCACGAAGGCAACGGCCAGCCCATTGACCCATGCCGCAGGCGCATCCAGCTGCCAGGCCACCACGAGCGCGCCGATGAAAAACGGCAGGGCCTCGAAGCTATTGGCCTGCGCGGCATTGGCGCGCGCCTGGTAGCCGCTTTGGCGCGCCAGCCAGGCGCGCGGGTCATGGTTGTCAAAGCCGCCCGGCCCGAGCCCCCGCCGCAGGCCGGAGGCCTTGGCGATATAGGCGCAGACCAGCGGCAGCAGCACGGCCACCAGCAGGCACCAGTGCGCAACGGAGAAGCCGCCTTGCGGCAAGATCACGGCAGAAGGCATGCACAGACTCCTTTCGGTATCGCAATGCAGTGAATCAGCGCCGGTCCACCAGCGCATGGGCAATCGTGCCCAGGTCCACATATTCGAGCTCGCTGCCGATGGGCACGCCGCGCGCCAGCCGCGTCACATGCACGCCACGGGCCTTGAGCGCCTCGCTGATCGCATGGGCGGTCGCCTCCCCCTCGGCCGTGAAGCTGGTGGCCAGGATCACCTCCTGGACCCGGCCATCGCAGGCACGCTGCAGCAGACTGGACAGGCCCAGATCGCGCGGTCCGACGCCGTCGAGCGGCGACAGCCGCCCCATCAGCACATAGTAGTAGCCCTGGTAGGCGCCCGTGCGCTCCATGGCGGCCATGTCGGCAGGCGCCTCCACGACGCACAGCCGCGCCGCATCGCGCCCTTCATCCTGGCAGATGGAGCAGATGCGGCCCTCGGTAAAAGTGTGGCAGCGCTCGCAGTGGCGGACCGAATCCACTGCGGCGGCCAGGGCCCGGGCCAGTTGCCGCGCACCGTCCTGGTCACGCTGCAGCAGATGAAAAGCCATGCGCTGCGCCGACTTGATGCCCACGCCTGGCAGCCTGCGCAGGGCCTCGATCAGGGCATCGAGCGATTGCACGTCCGACATGGCGGCTTCCTTTGCATGAAGATTTTCGAAAAAAAAGCGACCTGCCTGGGCAGATCGCCGGAGGGCGCCGCAACAACCCGCAGGCATGCGGGAAAACGGCGCCGCCGCCAGAAAGGCGCCTCAGAAGGGGAACTTCAGGCCACCGGGCAGGCCTGGCATGCCTGCCGTGAGCTTGCCCATCTTCTCGTTGGAGGTTTCCTCGGCCTTGCGCACAGCGGCATTGAAGGCCGCCGCCACCAGGTCTTCCAGCATGTCCTTGTCTTCGGCCAGCAGGCTGGGATCGATGGTGATGCGCTTGACATCGTGCTTGCAGGTCATGACCACCTTCACGAGGCCTGCGCCCGACTCGCCCTCAACCTCGATATGGCCCAGTTCCTCCTGGGCCTTCTTGAGATTGTCCTGCATGGCCTGCGCCTGCTTCATCAGGCCGGCGAGCTGTCCTTTGTTGAACATGTGAATTCCTTTTTCTGTAGGGTAAAAAACAAACGCCTTACTCAGGCTGGATCGATAAGGGCTTGATGCTGCCGGCAACGATTTTCGCGCCATGGCTGCGCATCAGCGTCTGCACCAGGGGGTGCTGCATCACGATGTCCTCGGCAATGCACTGGCGCTGGTGGCTGGCCACCGCATTGCGCCGGGCCGGACTGTCCACCACGGGCCCCTGCTCCACCTGCAGCTGCCTGGCATGGCCGGCCGCCTCCAGCGCAGCACGCAGCCGCTCGCGCGTGGCGGGCTGGCTCAGCGAGCTGCTTTCCACGCGCAGCGTCCAGGTATCGCCATCGCGGGCCACCAGTTGCGACTGCAGCGCCAACTGCCGCGCCAGGGCCGCCACGGCCTCGGACTGCACCAGCTGCTGAACCACGCCATGCCAGATATCACCCTCGGGCGTGCGCTCCACGGTGGGCGCCGCAGGCGCCGGTGCAGGCACATGCCGGGGCTCCTGAGGCTGCCCGTCTTGCACCGGGAACTGCGGCGCAAGCGCTGCAGGCTCCCCCGCCATCGGGTCGGGCATGGCATCCGAGTCCGCCCAGCGCCCGTCGTCGGCCCAGGCTTCCTCGGGCATGCCGGCCCAGGCCCCCTCATCAGGCATGTCCGGCATGTCTGTCGCACCGGCCTCATCGGCAGCGGCCTGCATGCTGTCCTGCCCCTGCACGGATTCGCAGACTGCATCCTGCACGGCGTGGACGGGCGCGGCCGGCTCAGGCGCTGCCAGCTGAGGCTCAGGGTGGCCGGGCGCAGGGGCTGCAGGCGCGGGCGCGGGTACCGGCACGGGCGCGGGCACCGAAGGAGCGGGAGCCGGTGCAGGCTCAGGCGCAGCAGGAACGGGGGCAGGCTCAATGCGCGCTGCCGGAGGGGCCGTCAGCGCTGGAGTTTTTTTTTCCGCCGTATCCGTGGCACTGGCCATGGACTCGGGCTTGAAGGCCAGCAACCGCAGCAAAGCCATGGTCAATGCAGCGTACTCGTCGGGCGCCAGCCCCAGTTCGCCACGGCCATGCAGGCAGATGCTGTAGAGCAGCTGGGTTTCGTCACGCGGCATCAGGGCCGACAGCCGGGCGATTTCGGACGCATCGGGGTCGCTGGCATCGGCTGCCATCTGCGGCACGGCCTGCACGACGGCCATGCGCTGCAGCACCGCGCACATCTCCTCCAGCGTCGAGGCCGCAGACAGGCCGTTGCGCCGCAGGGTTTCCGAGGTCTCCACCACCACCCGGCCATCGCCACGGGCCAGGGCATCAATGAGGGCGAATACATGGCTGCGGTCCACGCTGCCCAGCATCTGGCGGACCATATCCTCGCGCAGCTGGCCGCTGCCAAAGGCAATCGCCTGGTCGGTCAGCGACAGCGCATCGCGCATGGAACCGCGCGCTGCGCGCGACAGCAGCCGCAGTGCCTGGGGCTCGGAGGCCACACCCTCGTGCGACAGCACCTGGCCCAGGTGCTCCAGTACGGTTTCCGGCGCCATGGGGCGCAGATTGAACTGCAGGCAGCGGCTGAGCACCGTCACCGGCACCTTCTGCGGGTCGGTGGTCGCCAGAACGAACTTCAGGTACTCGGGCGGCTCCTCCAGCGTCTTGAGCATGGCATTGAACGCCGTGTTCGTCAGCATGTGGACTTCATCGATCATGAAGACCTTGAAGCGCCCCTGCACCGGCTTGTAGACCGCCTGCTCCAGCAGGCCCTGCACCTCGTCCACCCCCCGGTTGGAGGCAGCATCCAGCTCGGTGTAGTCGGGAAAACGGCCGCTGTCGATTTCGGTGCATGCGGCGCAGACGCCGCAAGGCGTGGCCGTGATGCCACCCAGCCCATCTGCGCCCTGGCAATTGAGGGACTTGGCAAGAATGCGCGACACCGTGGTCTTGCCCACACCGCGTGTGCCGGTGAACAGATAGGCATGGTGCAGGCGCTGCTGCGTCAGCGCATTGGTGAGCGCCTGAACGACATGCTCCTGCCCCACCATTTCGGAGAAATTGCGGGGACGGTATTTGCGGGCCAGCACAAGATAAGACATGCTGCGATTCTACGGGGCCTGCGCGCCCCGCCCTGGCTCGGCCCTGCACAGGCCCTGCCCCGGGCGGCCGGGGCAGGGCCTGTTTGCCCCTATAATAAGCAGTGACGGGCCTCCTCGCATGGGGAAGCGGCCAACCGGGTCAGGTGGGGAACCAAGCAGCCCTAACCGTGAAACCAGTGCCGAGGGTAAGGCTCGTCACCCGTCTTCAAGACAGCCCTGCGCGCCAGGCAGCTGCACCTCAAACTCCCCTTTTACGCTGTTGCGTAGCGGCTCAAGCATCCGCAGTCGGTATGCGCCCGGTCACGCAGGCGTCCCGCAGGACGCCTGCGCCGTTCAGTGCACGCCGCCTTTCAGATAGCGGGCCACGCCCTGCGCCGCATGCACACCGCTGGCCATGCAGGCCGTCAGCAGATAGCCGCCGGTCGGCGCTTCCCAGTCCAGCATCTCGCCTGCGCAAAAAACGCCAGGAGCGACCAGGCACATGCCATGCTCATCGAGTGCCTCCAGCCGGACCCCGCCTGCCGTGCTGATGGCTTCATCGATGGGCCGGGTCGCAACCACGGTGACAGGCAGCGCCTTGATGGCACGGGCCAACCGCTCGGCATCGGCCATACCCTCCTTGCCCAGGATCTCGTAGAGCACGGCCGCCTTGATGCCGTCGAGGCCCAGCCGGCCCTTCAGGTGGCTGGAGAGGCTGCGTGAGCCGCGCGGATGGCGCACCTCGGCCAGCACGCGCTCGGGCGATAGCTGGGGCAGCAGGTCCAGCATCAGCGTGGCCTGCCCGTCCCGTGCGATGGCCTCGCGCAGCGCCGCCGATACCGCGTAGACCAGACTGCCCTCGATACCCGTGGCCGTGGCCACGAACTCGCCCTTGCGCGAAAAAGGCGCGCAATGGCCATCATCGAAGGAAAGCGCCACCGACTTGAAGGGCTGGCCCGCGAAGCGCTCTGCAAAATGCGCGCTCCAGCCGCGCGCAGGCAGGCCCACGCCCACATCGAAACCGCAATTGGCAGGCTGCAGCGGGGCGATCTCCACGCCGCGCGCCGCCAATGCCTGCGTCCAGGCGCCATCCGAACCCAGGCGCGCCCAGCTGCCTCCCCCCAGGGCCAGCACCACGGCGCGGGCACGCACGGCCAGCGGCCCGGCGGGCGTATCGAAGCGCAGCAGGCCATCCTGGCTGGCATCCCAACCCAGCCAGCGGTGGCGCATGTGCATGGTCACGCCCTGGGCGCGCAGACGCACCAGCCAGGCACGCAGCAGCGGCGCGGCCTTCATGTCCACCGGGAACACGCGGCCGGAGCTGCCCACAAAAGTTTCCACGCCCAGTGCGCGGGCCCAGTCACGCAACTGATCCGGACCGAAGGACTCCAGCCAGCGCGACACGGAAGCAGCACGCCCGCCAAAGCGGGAAGCAAAGGCTGGCATGGCCTCGGAATGGGTCAGGTTCAGCCCGCCCTTGCCTGCCATCAGGAACTTGCGCCCCACCGATGGCTTGGCCTCGAACAGGCGCACGCCCAGACCGGCGCCCGCCAGGCGCTCGGCGGCCATCAGCCCCGCAGGCCCGGCGCCTATGACCGCCACATCGCAGCACATTGCGCCCGATTCGAAAGAGTCCATCACATCAGTTTCCATTGCATGCTCACCTATAGCTTGCGCCGCAAGCAGGCACTGCCCCCGGCGCGGGGCCGCAGAATACCGTGACCTTGGCGGCAGCGCGCGCACGCGCATCAAAGACCTGCCGGACCGAGGCCACTACAGCGCAGGATTAGCCTGCCGCCACTGCCCGGCTTTTGCGCATCCGGCTATGGCGGTCATAGCATCAGGCTACCGCCCATACCACCCGGCTGGGGATCGGTTTCTGTCACAATCAATTCGCGGTGCGGATTTGCCTGCGCCTTCCTTATTTCAAAAACTCAAGGACTACACCCATGGCTAGCGAACTGATCAAGCATATCTCCGACGCGAGCTTCGAATCCGACGTCTTGCAGCCCGGCACCACGGTGCTGGTCGATTACTGGGCCGAATGGTGCGGCCCCTGCAAGATGATTGCTCCCATCCTGGACGAGGCCGCACAGGCTTATAAGGACAAGCTGTCCATCGCCAAGATGAACGTGGACGAAAACCGCGAAATTCCCGCCAAGTTCGGCATCCGCGGCATTCCCACGCTGATGCTGTTCAAGGACGGCCAGCTCGCCGCCACCAAGGTGGGCGCGCTCAACAAGGCCCAATTGTCTGCGTTCCTGGACCAGCACCTGGCCTGAGCCACCATGCCGCGTCCGCTGACATGCATCAGTGGCGCGGCCAGAATGCCGGACCGCAGCCCGAAATTCCTTGTAGGCTGCGGTTTTTTCCTGTCATAATGCTTTCGATCACCGGTCTTCTGCATCAAAGGCCGCGCTGAGACCCTCAGGCAAGCCAGCCCACTTCTGCAGTGTTTCGCTTGGCCCAACGCCTCCCCCTGGTTTCTTTCCACTCCGCTCTGGAGTCACTCCATGCACCTTAATGAACTCAAGGCACTGCACGTGTCTGAAGTCCTGAAGCAGGCCGAAGCGCTTGAGATCGAAAACGTCGGCCGCATGCGCAAGCAAGAGCTGATGTTCGCCATCATCAAAAAGCGCGCCAAGGCCGGCGAACAAGTGTTCGCCGATGGCGTGCTGGAAATTCTGCCGGACGGATTCGGCTTCCTTCGCAGCCCGGACACCAGCTATACGGCCAGCACCGACGACATCTACATCTCTCCCAGCCAGGTGCGCCGCTTCAATCTGCACACCGGCGACATGATCGAAGGCGAAGTGCGGACCCCCAAGGATGGCGAGCGCTACTTTGCACTGACCAAGCTCGACAAGGTCAACGGCGGCCCGCCCGAGCAGAACAAGCACAAGGTGCTGTTCGAGAATCTGACCCCGCTGTTCCCCTCCCAGCAGCTGCGCCTGGAACGCGACATCAAGGGCGAGGAGAACATCACCGGCCGCATCATCGACATCATCGCCCCCATCGGACGCGGCCAGCGCGCACTGATCGTGGCCCCGCCCAAGAGCGGCAAGACCATGATGATGCAAAGCATCGCCCATGCCATCACGGCCAACCACCCCGATGTGCACCTGATGGTGCTGCTCGTGGACGAGCGCCCCGAGGAAGTGACCGAGATGCAGCGCTCCGTGCGCGGCGAAATCATTGCCTCCACCTTCGACGAACCCGCCACGCGCCATGTGCACGTGGCAGAGATGGTGATCGAGCGCGCCAAGCGCCTGGTCGAGCTCAAGAAGGATGTGGTCATCCTGCTGGACTCGATCACCCGCCTGGCCCGTGCCTATAACAACGTCGTGCCCTCGTCGGGCAAGGTGCTGTCGGGCGGCGTGGACTCCAACGCGCTGCAGCGCCCCAAGCGCTTCTTCGGCGCGGCGCGCAATGTCGAGGAAGGCGGCTCGCTGACCATCATCGCCACGGCACTGGTCGACACCGGCAGCCGCATGGACGAAGTGATCTTTGAAGAATTCAAGGGCACGGGCAACAGCGAACTGCACCTGAACCGCCGCCTCTACGAAAAGCGCGTCTTCCCCGCCATCGAACTCAACAAGAGCGGCACCCGCCGCGAAGAGCTGCTGCTGGCGCCCGAGATCCTGCAAAAGACCCGCATCCTGCGCCAGTTCATGTACAACATGGACGAGATCGAAGCCATGGAGCTGATGATCAAGAACATGAAGGCCACCAAGACCAACGTGGACTTCTTCGACATGATGCGCCGCGGCGGCTGATCCCCGAGAGCACACCATGCACAACGCCCCGCTGCGAGCGGGGCGTTGTGTTTTCGGGCCCGGCTCACCAGGCTGCGATGGCCGTGCCCAGCGCGCTGGCAGGCAAGCTCCAGTGCATGGGAGCGCCCGCCACATCGACAGGCGCACGCAAGCGCTGCGCGGGCCCCCAGGACGTCTGCTCCATCGCAGCTGCAAAATCCCCATCGACGGGTGCCGACAGCTGACACATGTCCAATGCGCCGGCGCCATCACCCGCCAGCAAATGGGCCGTACGCGCCAGCGAAGCCCGCACCGTGCTGCCACCGGCGCCCTGCAGCCGCCGCACCAGCGCCATGGCCACGGCAGCGGCCATCAGGTAGCCAGTGGCATGGTCGATGGCCTGCAGCGGCAGCGGCGTGGGCTGCGCGCGTGCCAGGCTGCGCATGCCAGCGTCGGCAATACCTGTGCTCATCTGCACCAGACTGTCGAAGCCGCGCCGCCGCTGCCAGGGCCCGCTCCAGCCATAGGCGTTGAGCGACACATCGACCAGCAACGGATTGAGCCGCCTGCGCCATGCCTGCCCCAGGCCCAGCGCCTCCAGCGCACCATCACGCAGGCCGTGCACGAATATATCTGCCTGCGCCAGCAGCTGCTCGAAAACGGCGCGGTCCGCAGCCTGCCTCAAATCCAGCCGCGCGCAGCGCTTGCCCAGCGTGACCTCTGGCACCGTGCCGGGCTCCTCCCAGCCCAGCGGGTCGATGCGCAGCACCTGCGCACCATACGCAGCCAGCCAGCGCGTGGCGGCCGGCCCGGCCAGAATGCGCGTCAGATCAAGCACACGCAGCCCCTGCAACGGGCGCTGCGCCGTCCCCTGCCAGGCGGGCCGGGCAGCAGAAGCCACAGGATGCGCCTGCCAGTGCAGCAACGGCTCCTGCTGCACCGCAGCCCCCTGGGGGTGCGCTGCCCATTCCTGGGCACTGCGCATCGCCGCCGCGCAACCGCCGCGCTCCACCACGGCCGACTCCAGATCCTGTGCGCGCCAGCGCAGCACAGCGGCGGCCACCGCCTCGCGTTCTGCGGCCGCGCCAAGCACTGCCAGGGCGGCAGTGCGATGGTGGGGCGCATTGGTGTGCAGCCGGATCCAGCCATCGCAAGTGCGGTAATCACCTGCCACGGCATCCCACAGGCCTGGCAGCCGCCAGCCTTCAGGCCGCAGGCTGGAGCCAAACCACAGCGATGCCAGACGGCGGTCGACCGACACGGCCGGCGCAGCCTTGCCGAATGCACCGATCAGCTCGGACAGCGCAAGTCCCGCCGCACCCAGGGAGGCTGCCGCCAGATCCGAGACGGGAAACACGGACGGCAGCGACCCCTGCCCGGCCATGGACAGGCGCGGCAGCGCGTCCGGCGTCCCTTGCAGGGCATGCCATATGGCAGCGGCATGGCGCTCGAATACGGTCGCAGACAAAGGGTGGGACATGGGCAACTCCTGGCAACAAACAAGACAAGTCACGGATTGGCAGGATAGAGAGTCAATATTTGTTGTCAATATTGATCAATAAAATCAACCTATTTATATTCCAGGCATGCCGCACTACCTGACCTCCACCGAAGCCACCGCCCTGCTCGGCGTCAGCCGCGCCACGCTCTACGCCTATGTCAGCCGCGGCCTGCTGAGCGCACACGCAGCCGACAGGCCACGCGAAAGCCGCTACCTGCGCGAGGAAGTCGAGCGTCTTGCACGCCAGCGCAGCCAGGGCCGCAAGCCGCGCGAAGTCGCTCAGGCCGCCTTGAGCTGGGGACTTCCGGTGCTGGCGTCATCGATCACGCTGATAGAGAACGGGCGCCTTTACTACCGCGGACAAGATGCAGTGCAGTGGGCCCGCTCGCGCACCATTGAGGAAGTCTGCGCCCTGCTGTGGCAATGCACAACCCAGGCCGCCTTTGCCCCCGACGCAGACAACACGGCCCCCCTGCTGGCGCAGTTGCAAAAGGCCATGGCCAGCCTGCCGCCCGAAGAGGCCCTGCTGCCTTTGTTCACCGCAGCCAGCGAAGACGCGCCGACCGCCGCATGGCAGCAGTCCCCCGAGCGGCTGGCAGCGGGCTGCGGCGCGCTGCTGCGCCTGATGGCCGCCTGCCTGCTGGGCACGGCACCCGGCAACATGCCCGTACACCAGCAATGCGCACAGGCCTGGCAACTCGACGAGCAGGGCGCCGACCTGGTACGCATGGCTCTGGTACTGTGTGCCGACCATGAACTCAATGCCTCGGGCTTCACCGCCCGCTGCGTCGCCTCCACAGGTGCCAGCCTGCGCGCCTGCGTGGTCGCAGGATTGGCCGCATTGACGGGCGCGCGCCATGGCGGCACCACCGCCCGTGTCGAGGCGCTATGGGATGAACTCGGCGACGGCCTGGACCCTGTCCGCCTGCGCCAGCGCCTGGCACGCGGCGAATCCCTGCCGGGCTTCGGCCACCACCTCTACCCCGAGGCAGATGTGCGCGCCGCACTGCTGCTGCAGGCACTGCTGCCGCAGCACCCGGCCTGGGAAGCACTGGTGCAGGAAGCCATGGCACTGACAGGGCAATCCCCTTCGATCGATTTTGCGCTGGTAGCGCTGCGGCGCCACCTGGGGCTGAGGCCGGGCAGCGCCTTCGGCCTGTTCGCGCTGGGCCGCTGCGCCGGCTGGCTGGCCCAGGCGCTGGAGCAGCGCGAGACACGCCAGATCATCCGCCCTCGGGCTGCATATACCGGCACACGTCCAGACGCGCTTGGCACAGCCTCGGGCGCTATGCGATAATGCAGGGCTTTTTCTTGCGGAAAGTACGCTTGATTTGAACCGCTACAGAGGTTGCAGCGGGTCAGGCACGGCTACCGCACTTGCATCAGAAGGAAAGATCATGAAAGAAGGCATCCACCCCAACTACCGCGAAGTTCTGTTCGTGGACCTGTCCAACGGCTTCAAGTTCGTGACCCGCTCGTGCGTGAACACGAAGGAAACCGAGACCTTCGAAGGCAAGGAATACCCCCTGTTCAAGCTGGACACCTCCTCCGAATCGCACCCCTTCTACACCGGCACGCAAAAGTCGGTGGACAACATGGGCGGCCGCGTGGAGCGTTTCCGCAACCGTTTCGGCAAGAAGTAAATACTGCTTGTCCCGACAAAAGGGCAGCCCGGGCAACCGGGCTGCCCTTTGTGTTTTAGCAGCCCGCGCCATGCCGGCCGGGCACTGCCCACGCTTTTCCGGCGCCGTGCTTGGCGTATTCTTGCGCGGTCTCCGTAGCAGAAAGTCTTTCCGCGTGAATCAGCCCACTCCCGCCATCGTTGCCCAAAGCGCCGTGCGCCGCTTGCCGCGCTGGCCGCTGCTGTTGCTGTGCCTGGCCTACATCGTGCCAGGCTATGTGGGGCGCGAGCCCTGGCGCATGGCAGATATGGAAGCCTTCGGCTACATGCGCGAGCTGGCGCTGGGCAACACCGCATGGCTGGCGCCGCGCATGGCGGGCCTGCCCCCCGAATCCGAGGGACTGCTGCCCTACTGGCTGGGCGCGCTGTCGCTGCAATCGGCCCCCTCCTGGATTCCTGCCGAACTGGCAGCGCGCCTGCCCTTCATCGCCATGCTGGCGCTGACCCTGATGGCGACCTGGTGGGGTGTTTATTACCTGGCGCGCTCGCCGGGCGCCCGCCCCGTCGCCTTCGCCTTTGGCGGTGAGGCCCAGCCCACAGACTATGCACGCGCCATGGCCGACGGCGGACTGCTGGCCCTGGTGGCATGCCTGGGCCTGGCCCAGCTGTCCCACGAGACCACCAACTATGTCACCCAGCTGGGCTGCACGGCACTGCTGTTCTTTGCCGCAGCAGCAATGCCCTACAGGCAGCGGACCGCGGCACTGGCACTGCTGCTGGGCCTTCCGGGCCTGGCGCTCAGCGGCGCGCCCAGCGTGGCGGCCATGCTGGGATTGGGCGCTGCGGCGATTGCCTTCTTCTCCCGGACCTGGGGGGATGACCCCTTTGCCCAGCCACGCGCCGCACGCGCCTGGAGCGCTGGCTGGCTGGCTGCCACGCTGCTGGCAGCCCTGCTGACATGGTGGCTGGACCAGTGGGCGTGGCGCCTGGTGGATGGTTCCACCGCCAAGGAGTGGCGAAGCCTGGCACAGCTGCTGCTGTGGTTCAGCTGGCCCGCCTGGCCGCTGACACTCTGGACACTGTGGGTCTGGCGCCGCCAGATCGCCGTGCCGCAGCGCAACCCGCATCTGGCCATATCCCTGTGGTTCGCCGCCATCCCCGTGGGAGCCACCCTGACCACGCTGCCTGCGGACCGGGCCCTGCTTCTGGGGCTGCCTGCCATCGCCACGCTGGCGGCATTCGCATTGCCGACCCTGCGCCGCAGCATCGGCGCACTGATCGACTGGTTCACGCTGCTGTTTTTCAGCGTATCGGCCATTGCCATCTGGGTGATATGGCTTTCGCTGCAAACCGGCATCCCTGCCAAGCCCGCCGCCAACATCGCCAGGCTGGCACCGCAGTTCGTGCCGCAATTTTCGGCACCGGCCTTCGCTGTCGCAGTCGCGGCCACGGTGGGCTGGTGCGTACTGGTGGCGTGGCGCACCTCGCGCAACCGCTCGGCCATCTGGAAAAGCCTGGTGCTGCCTGCCAGCGGCACGACCCTGGCATGGCTGCTGCTGATGACACTGTGGCTGCCCCTGCTGGACCATGCACGCAGCTTTGAAGGCCAGACACGTCTGGCGCTGGCGGCCCTGCCCGCAGATGTCCGCTGCGTGCAGACCTACGGCCTGCCACGCGCACAGATCGCAGCGCTGCGCCACTACGGCAACATTGACACCCAGCGCCTGAGCATGGCGGGTGCAGCACGCTGCGACTGGATGATTGCCTCGCAAGACACCTGGCTCGACCCGCACAGCGTGCGCCTGCACCCGCAATGGCAGCAGGTGGCGCGCGCCGTGCGCCCCACGGACCGCAAGGACTTCCTGCTGGTGCTGCGCCGCACGGCCGCGCCGGACAGCAGGCCATGAGCAGGGCGCACGCTGCAGCCCATGCACGGGAGAAAGGCGAGCGCAGCACCATCGCCCAGCATGCGCTGACCGTGCTGGCGGGCCAGCTGGCCGTGATGGCGTTCGGCGTGACCGACACCATCGTCGCTGGCCGCTACAGCCCGACCGCGCTGGCAGCTCTGTCCGTCGGGACATCCATCTTCGTGAGTGTCTACGTCTCGCTGATGGGCATCTTCCAGGCGCTGCTGCCCTTGTGGGCCGAGCAGCGTGGCGCCGGCCAGCCGCAGGCCATGGGCCGCTCACTGCGCCAGGCCCTCTACCTGCTGACAGCTGTCTGCGCACTGGGCATGGCCATACTGCTGCGCCCCGATGCGCTGCTGCGCTGGACCGATGTGCCCGCCGACCTGCAGCGCGAGGTGCAGTCCTACCTTTCGGTGCTGGCCTGGAGCCTGCCGGCCGCGCTGCTGTTTCGCCTTTTCGGCACGCTGAACCAGGCACTGGGCAGGCCCCAGCTTGTCACCGTGCTGCAATTGCTGTCGCTGCTGCTCAAGATCCCTCTGTCGGTCTGGCTGACCTTTGGCGGCGCAGGCATGCCCGCCCTGGGGGCCGTGGGCTGCGCCTGGGCCACGCTGGCGGTGAATTACGCCATGGTGGTGATCGCTCTGGCGCTGCTGCGCAGCCAGGGCCTGTACGCGCCGCTGGCGCTGTGGCGGCGCATGGAGCGCCCTGACTGGCGGCTGCTCGCGCATTTCGCGCGGCTGGGCATTCCTGCAGGACTGGCTATCCTGGTCGAAGTCACATCGTTCACACTGATGGCCCTGTTCGTGGCACGCCAGGGCACGCTGGCATCAGCCAGCCACCAGATCGCTGCCAACCTTGCCGCCCTGTGCTACATGGTGCCGCTGTCACTGGCCATCGCCACCAGCGCGCGCGTCAGCTACTGGCGCGGTGCTGGCGACGAAGCCATGGCACGGCGCCTGATCCTCATGGGCCTGCGGTTCGCCGCCTTGACCGGACTGGCACTGGCCAGTGCATTGTTCCTGTCGCGCCATGGCGTGGCCGGCATCTACACCAGTTCGGCAGACGTCATGGCGCTGACAGCCAGCCTGCTGGCCTGGGTTGCGGCCTACCATGTGGCGGATGCCATCCAGACCTTTTGCATCTTCGTGCTGCGCTGCTACCGCATCACGGTGGCACCGCTGCTGATCTACTGCGTGCTGCTGTGGGGCGGCGGGCTGGCGGGCGGCTACTGGCTGGCCTATGCGGCCGGCCCTGCCCTGCCAGCCTGGCTGCCGGCCGGCACACCCGCGCCGTTCTGGGCCAGCAGTGCCGCAGCGCTGATGGCAACGGCACTGGTGTTTGGCGCAATGGTCAGCAAGGTGGCCCGAACCCGGGACCGCTGACCGCCTCAGGCTGCGCGGCGCTCGGCACGCAGTGCAGGCGCCTGCGCGGCCACGGTGCCGACACGGATGCGGCTGGCCGGGAAAGTCACGGAAAACTCGGAGCCCTGCCCGGGCGTGCTGGCAATGCCCAGCTTGGCGCCATGGCGCTGCAGCACATGCTTGACGATGGCCAGCCCCAGGCCGGTGCCGCCGGTATCGCGCGAACGGCTGCGGTCCACCCGGTAAAAACGCTCGGTCAGCCGCGCCAGATGCTTGGGATCAATGCCGGGCCCAGAGTCCTTGACGGCAAAACGCGCAGAACCATCCGGCTGTGTCTGCCAGGTCACCTCAATGCGCCCGCCAGCGGGCGTGTAGCGCATGGCATTGGCCAGCAGGTTGGAGAAAGCGCTTTGCAGCTCGGCGCTGGCACCCGCGACTTCGCCTGCTTCCGCCAGGACATCGGCGGGCGGAAAGCTCAGGGCATGCGGCTGAGCCTGCTTGCGCGTCAGCATGGCCGATAGCCCACGCGCCTCATTCTCGCAGCGCTGCATGAGGTGGGAGACGGACACCCATTCATTGGCGCTGGGCAGCGGGCTGCCCTCCAGCCGCGAGAGAGCCAGCAGGTCCTCGACCAGATGCTGCATGCGCTCGGCCTGCTGGGCCATCAGGCCCAGGTAGCGGTTGCGCTCCTCGGGCTCCAGCGGCAGCGTCTGCAGGGTTTCGACAAAGCCGACCAGCACCGTCAGCGGGGTGCGGATCTCGTGCGATACATTGGCCACGAAGTCGCGGCGCATGGCCTCGGCCTGCTCCAGCGCGGTGACATCGCGCGCCAGCAGCAGCTTGCGCCCTTCGCCATACCCGTACAGCTGCACGGACAGCCTGACCGGCCGTGACGGGGTGCTCTCACGGCCCTGCATGACCAGGTCGCGCGAAAAATCCTGTGCGGCGTAGTAGGCGCTGAACTCGGGGTCGCGCACCAGGTTGCCGAGGCTTTGCAGCACATCGCGCTGCGCATCGAAGCCGAACTGGCGCTCGGCAATCTGGTTGCACCACTCGATGCGCCCCTCGGCATCGAGCAGCACCACTCCGTTGGGGCTGGCCTGCAGCGCGGAAAGAATGTCATTGAGGCGCTGATCGCCCTGCTGCACCTGCTGCACGCTCTGGCGCAGCCAGCGGCGCATGCGCACGCTGGCCTCGCCCCAGATGCCATTGAGATCCGGGGCGTTCGTCAGCTCCGACTGGCGCAGCCAGGACAGCAGCCGCATGGCATTCCAGCTGTCCGCCAGCCACCATATCCAGCCCGCGACGAATGCCCCGGACAGCGCCGCGACACCCTGGGCGGCAGCACTGGCGCGGGCATCGCCGAACCAGGTCCAGAGCCACCAGCCCAACAGCGCTCCAGCCATCTGGGACGCCAACAAGCGAAATCCTCGCCACCCCATACCTGCGCCTTTTTTGTGCATTGTATCTGCTGCCTGTCGCAGCGGCGCCCTGGCATGGCACCAGGGCCATGCGCAGGTTCGTCTGGTCCTGTGTCCGCTCAGGCCAGCGCCTGGGCGCTGAGCCGGTAGCCGGCACCACGTACGGTTTCAATCAGCGTGCCTGCCACGCCCAGCGCTTCGCGCAGGCGCTTGACATGCACATCCACCGTACGCTCCTCGATGAAGACATGGTCACCCCAGACCTTGTCCAGCAGCTGTGCGCGGCTGTGCACACGCTCGGGGTGCTTCATCAGGTAGTGCAGCAGCTTGAATTCCGTGGGGCCGACTTTGAGCATGTCGCCCTGCCAGCTCACGCGGTGGGCCGCTGCGTCAAGCACCAGTTCGCCGATGTTGACCTTGTCCTGGATCTGCTCGGGCGCACGGCGGCGCAGCACGGCGCGTATGCGCGCCAGCAGCTCCTGTGTCGAGAAAGGCTTGGTGATGTAGTCATCAGCGCCGGCATCCAGCCCCGCCACCTTGTCCGGCTCATCGCCACGCGCGGTCAGCATCAGGATGGGCACAGCCTTGGTGCGGCTGTCGGCGCGCCATTTGCGCGCCAGGGACAGGCCGCTGGAACCCGGCAGCATCCAGTCGAGCAAGATGACATCGGGCAGCACGGCATCGAGCTCGCGCTGCGCCGTCACGCCGTCCTCGGCCCAGACGGGCTGAAAGCCGTTGTGCCTCAGGTTGACGGCAATCAGCTCTGCAATGGCGGGCTCATCCTCGACGATGAGGACCATGGGCATCTTCTTCATATCCGGTGCACGCCTCCTGTTTAGAGCACTGCCGACTCGATGGCATCCATGGTCTGGTGGCGCACATCCTTGCCTTCCACCAGATAGATGATCAGTTCGGCCACATTCTTGGAGTGGTCCCCGATGCGCTCGATGGCCTTGGCCAGGAACAGCAGATCCAGGCTGGAGGAGATGGTGCGGGGATCTTCCATCATGTAGGTGATGAGCTTGCGCACGAAGCCATCGAACTCATCATCGATGAGGTCATCTTCCTTGAGGATGGCGACCGCAGCCTTGGTGTCCAGGCGCGCAAAGGCGTCGAGCGTCTTGCGCAGCAGGTCCGAAGCCATCTCGGCAGCCACACGCAGATCGCCAGTGGGTAGCGAACGTGCAGCACCGCTTTCAATAATGGACTTGACCATGCGCGCCATCTTGTGGGCTTCGTCGCCCATGCGCTCCAGATTGGCCGTGGCCTTGGAGAACGCAATCAGCAGGCGCAGGTCACGCGCCGTGGGCTGGCGCCGCGCAATGATGGACGAAAGATCGTGGTCGATCTCCACCTCCATGGCATTGACGCGCTTTTCGGCGGCATCGACCTGCTCCACGGCCTCGATGCTGAAGCGCGACAGCGCATAGACCGCCTGGCGGATCTGGGACTCAACCAGGCCGCCGAGTTCCATGACGCGCGCCGAGACGCGGTTGAGTTCGCTGTCGAACTGGCTGGAAAGATGCTTTTCTGTCATCGCTTGCTCCTTAGCCGAAGCGGCCGGTGATGTAGTCCTCGGTTTCCTTGCGCTGGGGCTTGAAGAACATCTGCTCCGTGTCTCCAAACTCCACAAGGTCGCCCAGGTACATGTAGGCCGTGTAGTCGCTGCAGCGCGCCGCCTGCTGCATGTTATGCGTCACGATGACAACGGTGTAGTCGCTCTTGAGCTCGGCAATCAGCTCTTCGATCTTGGCGGTGGAGATCGGGTCCAGCGCCGAGCAAGGCTCGTCGAGCAGCAGCACCTCGGGCTTGATGGCAATGCCGCGCGCGATGCACAGACGCTGCTGCTGGCCGCCCGAGAGGCCGGAGCCGCTTTGCTGCAGCTTGTCCTTGACTTCGGTCCACAGCGCAGCCTTGCGCAGCGCCCACTCGACACGGTCATCCATGTCGGAGGCGCTGAGGTTCTCGAACAGCTTCACGCCGAAGGCGATGTTGTCGTAGATGGACATGGGGAACGGCGTGGGCTTCTGGAAGACCATGCCGACCTTGGCGCGGATCAGGGCCACGTCCTGCTTGGAGGTCAGCAGGTTCTCGCCATCAAGCAGGATCTGGCCTTCGGCGCGCTGCTCGGGATACAGCTCGAACATGCGGTTGAAGGTGCGCAGCAGCGTGGACTTGCCGCAACCCGACGGACCGATGAAGGCGGTGACCTTTTTCTCGGGAATGTCGAGATTGATGCCCTTGAGGGCGTGGAACTTGCCGTAGTAGAAATTCAGGTCGCGCACGGCCAGCTTGGCGGCGCTCGACACGGGAGCGGAAGTCGCAGTCATTGCGTGATCCTTGAGTTGGTCTTTTGGCTGCATTTTTGCTGCATTACTTCTGGCGGGTCAGGAATCGCGCCAGGATGTTCAGGCCCAGTACGGCCACGGTGATCAGGAACACGCCGGCCCAGGCCAGCTGCTGCCAATTCTCGTAGGGGCTCATCGCGAACTTGAAGATGGTCACCGGCAGGCTGGCCATGGGCTTGGACAGGTCGGCGTTCCAGAACTGGTTGTTCAGCGCGGTGAACAGCAAGGGAGCGGTCTCGCCGGCAATGCGGGCCACGGCCAGCAGCACGCCGGTGATCACACCGGCACGGGCGGCGCGCAGCGTCACCAGGCTGATGACCTTCCACTTGGGCGTGCCCAGCGCATAGGCGGCTTCGCGCAGGCTGGCTGGCACCAGGGTCAGCATGTTCTCGGTGGTGCGAATGACCACGGGAATCACGATCAGCGCCAGAGCCACCACGCCGGCAAAGCCGGAGAAGCTCTTGAAGCGCGCCACGACCACGGTGTACACGAACAGGCCGATCACGATGGAAGGCGCCGACAGCAGAATGTCGTTGACGAAGCGCGTGGTGTTGGCCAGCCAGCCGCGCGCGTCATACTCGGCCAGGTAGATGCCGGCCATCACGCCGATGGGCGTGCCCACGAAGGTGGCCAGACCGACCATGACCAGCGAGCCAAAGATGGCGTTGGCGATGCCGCCGGCCTCGTTGGGCGGAGGCGTCATGTCGCTGAACAGCGCCAGGCTCATGCCCCCCAGGCCCAGGCGGATGGTTTCCCAGAGAATCCAGATCAGCCAGAACACGCCGAAGGCCATGGCCAGCAGCGATAGGGTCAGCGCCAGCTGGTTCAGGCGCTTGCGCTGGGCAAACTTGGCCTGGCGCACACGCGCCAGTTCGGCGGCGTTGATCATCTTGGCGGAGGTCGTGCTCACGAGCGGGCTCCTTCATTCTTTTGCAGGCGGTTGAGCAGCACCTTGGAGCAGGCCAGCACCACGAAGGTGATGAAGAACAGCACCAGGCCCAGATAGATCAGCGATGCCTGATGCAGGCCTTCGCCGGCTTCGGCAAACTCGTTGGCCAGGGCCGAGGTGATGCTGTTGGCCGCCTCGAAGATGGACAGCGAGCCGAGCTGGTTCATGTTGCCGATCACGAAGGTCACGGCCATGGTCTCACCCAGCGCACGGCCCAGGCCCAGCATCACGCCGCCGAGCACGCCGGTCTTGGTGTAGGGCAGAACCACCTTCCAGACAACCTCCCAGGTCGTGGAGCCCAGGCCGTAGGCAGACTCCTTGAGCAGCGCAGGGGTCACCTCGAACACATCGCGCATCACCGAGGCGATGAACGGGATGATCATGATGGCCAGGATGATGCCGGCCGACAGGATGCCGATGCCCACCGGCGGGCCGGAAACGAAGGCGCCCAGATAGGGCACGCCCTGGAACAGCGACTGCAGCGGCTGCTGCACATAGGTGGACAGCACGGGGCCGAACACCATCAGGCCCCACATGCCATAGACGATGGAAGGCACGGCAGCCAGCAGCTCCACCGCCGTGCCCAGCGGACGCTTGAGCCATGCGGGAGACAGCTCGGTCAGGAACAGCGCAATGCCGAAGCTCACGGGCACGGCAATCAGCAGCGCAATGGCCGAGGTGGCCAGCGTGCCATAGATCATCACCAGTCCGCCGAACTCGTTTTGCACCGGGTCCCAGACGCTGCGGCCCAGGAAGCCCAGGCCATACGCATGGATGGCGGGCCAGGCGCCCACCAGCAGCGAGACCATGATGGCCATCAGCAGCCCCAGGGTCAGCAGGGCCGCCAGGCGGGCCAGGGCCCCAAACAGACGATCCGCCACGCGCCCGGAAATCATCGGGGGACGTAGCGGAGAGGGGGTGCGTCGCTGGGTGGCCTGCGCGGAGGCGGCGGCCAGCGGATTCGGGGGCGACGTTGTGGACACGTGGAGCGCCTTTATTCGCGGGTTGTTGAAATCTTGGTCCCGGCATGCCTGCCTTGGGCATGCCGGGGACCGGTCTCGGTTTTTACTTCAGGGAGATCGCGGCGCCGGAGCTGTCCTTGATCTGGCCCCAGGATTGATAGATCACCTTCTTGACGGCTTCAGGCATGGGCACGTAGTCCAGGTCTGCTGCGGTCTTGTCGCCGGACTTGTAGGCCCACTCGAAGAACTTCAGCGAAGCCGCGGCCTGGGCCGGCTTTTCCTGCGCCTTGTGCATGATGATGAAGGTGGCCGAGGTGATGGGCCATGCATCCTTGCCTGCCTGGTTGGTCAGGATCTGGTAGAAGCTCTTGGACCAGTCGGCGCCTGCTGCTGCGGCCTTGAAGGTCTCATCGTCGGGGGAGACGAAGCTGCCGCTGGCGGTCTGCAGCTGGGTGTAGGTCAGCTTGTTTTGCTTGACGTAGGCGTACTCGACGTAGCCGATGGAGTTGGGCAGGCGGCCCACGAAGGCGGCCACGCCCTCATTGCCCTTGCCGCCGGCGCCGGTGGGCCAGTTCACGGCCTTGCCTTCGCCCACTTTTTCCTTCCACTCGGCATTGACCTTGGACAGGTAGTTGGTGAAGCCGAAGGTGGTGCCCGAGCCGTCGGCGCGGCGCACGGGCGCGATGGGGGCGTCAGGCAGGTTCACGCCGGGGTTGATCGCCTTGATGGCGTTGTCGTTCCAGTGGGTGATCTTGCCCAGGTAGATATCGCCCAGGATATGGCCGGTCAGCTTGAGCTGGCCGGGCTGGATGCCCTTGATGTTGACCACGGGCACGATGCCGCCGATCACGGTGGGGAATTGCACCAGGCCCTTCTTGGCCAGTTCATCATCCTTGAGCGGCTCGTCCGAAGCGCCGAAGTCCACGGTCTTGGCTTCGATCTGCTTGATGCCGGCGCTGGAGCCCACAGACTGGTAGTTGATCTTCACACCCGTCGCCTTGTGGTAGTCGGCAGCCCACTTGGAGTACAGCGGTGCCGGGAAGCTCGCGCCGGCGCCAGTGGCTTCCTGCTGGGCCAGGGCCTGACCCAGGCCACCCGCAGACAGTGCACCAGCCACCAGAATGTGAATCACAGACAACTTCATGTACAGACCTCTTAGGGGTTGAAAGATGCAATGCCTGGACTGTAAGAATGCTTTGTGACACTGTTGTGACATGACAAAAGTACGTCACAAACGCAAACGCCGCCACTGTAAAACCCCGGTCATTGCGATGTCACAATTCCGTCTTACTCTGATGCGCCGCACCAGGCAGGACTGGGCTACAGCAAGCCGCCTGACTGGTGCATGTTTACCGCCCAACGAAATCTTGATTGGCTTTCCTTCATGGCCCCAGAATCCCTGCTCGCTGCCGTTGACCTTGGCTCCAACAGCTTCCGCCTGGAAATAGGCCGCGTCGGCACCCATCAGCGCATCGAGCGCGTGGAGTACCTCAAGGAAACCGTACGCCAGGGCAACGGACTCAATGAACAGCAAGAGCTGACACAGGATGCCATGCAGCGCGGCTGGGATTGCCTGGCGCGCTTTGGCGAGCGCCTGGCCGGGTTTGCACCTGAGCAGGTGCGCGCCGTGGCCACACAGACACTGCGCGAGGCGCGCAACCGCGATGTCTTCATCGAGCGCGCCAACGCCCTGCTCGGCTTCCCGATCGAGGTCATCTCGGGTGAAGAAGAAGCCCGGCTGATCTACCGCGGCGTCTCCAGCCTGCTGCCGGCCTCGCCACAGCGCCGGCTGGTCGTGGACATCGGCGGCCGTTCCACCGAAGTCATCATCGGCCAGCACGGGCAGGCGCGCCAGGTCGCCTCCTACCCCATCGGCAGCGTGGCATGGAGCACGCGCTTCTTCCCGGATGGCGTGCTCTCGCGCGCCAACTTCTCGGCCGCCATCAAGGCCGCCCAGGAAGCTCTGGCACAGACCGTATCGGCCTATCCCGGCACTGCATGGGACTGCGCCTACGCATCCTCCGGAACGGCCAACGCCGTGGGCGACATTCTTGCCGCCAACGGGCATTCGGAAAAAATGATCACGCCGGACAGCCTGCGCTGGCTGCACAGCCAACTCATGGAGGCAGGCCATGTGGATCGCATCAAGCTGGCAGGCCTCAAGGAAGACCGGCGCGCCGTCATCGCCGGCGGCCTGAGCATCCTGATCGCGGCCCTGGGACTGCTGGGCATCCGCGAACTCGAAGTCGCCCAGGGCGCCCTGCGCCAGGGTGCATTGCACGACCTGCTCGCGCACGAGCCCCCCGAGGACCGCGAAGCCGCCGAAATCGCTGCACTGCAGCAGGATTTCAGGATCGATACGGCGCACGCACAGCGCGTTCGCCGCGTGGCCCAGTGGGCGTGGCAATCGCTGGATGCGCAACTGCCTGCCAGCAGCCTGTCCGCGCACGCGCTCGATGCAGCCTCCCATCTGCACGAGATCGGCATGCGCATCGCACTGAGCGCCTACCACCGCCACGGCGCCTATATCGTCGAGCACTGCAGCGCCGCCACCTGGTCCGTGGAGCTGCGCAGGCGCATCACCCAGCTGGTGCTGGGCCACCAGGGCAAGCTGCGCAAGCTCGAAGCCGCCATCGAAGACCCCGGCGTGGCCTGGCCGCTGCTGGCGCTGCGCCTGGCTGTTCAGCTGTGCCATGCACGGCGGGAGCCTGACCTGAAGGACATGCAACTGCGCCGCTCGGGCGACCTCTTCGAACTGATCACCCCGCCAGGCTGGGCCAGCAGCTATCCGCAGTCCGCCCAGTTGCTGCGCACCGAAGCGGCAGCCTGGCAGAAAACCCCTTGGACGCTGCAGCTGCAACTGCGCTGACTGAGCACGCCGGCAGCGGCACCACAACGACAAAAGCCGGCGATGCCGGCTTTCTTGCTGCAAAAAAGGACGCAGGCCTACGTCTGCGGGCCGTAGCGCTCCATCAGCGCACGCTGCGCCCCCTGCCCCGAAGTCGGCAGAGGCGCACGCTGATAGATGCCGCTGGGCTCGAGTGTCCAGGCATCGCGCTCGTCATGCAGATAAGCCACCAGGCACTCATCGATCACCTGCTGGCGCAATGCACGGTCACGCACCGGCCAGGCCAGCTCTACGCGGCGCATCATGTTGCGATTCATCCAGTCGGCGCTCGAAAGCAGCAGCTCCTCCTGCGCACCCCAGGCAAAGTAGAAGACGCGTGAATGCTCAAGAAAGCGGCCGATGACGGAGCGCACACGGATATTGTCGGTCCAGCCCTTGCGCCGGGCAGGCAGCATGCAGGCGCTGCGCACGATCAGATCGATGCGCGCGCCCTGCTGGCCTGCACGCACCAGCGCATGCATCAGCGGCTCATCGGTCAGGGCATTCATCTTGAGCACGATGCGTGCATACTCGCCACGGGCCGCCGCATTGCCGACCTCGGCGATCAGCGCCAGCATGCGGTCGTGCAGCTGAAAAGGCGCAATCACCAGCTGGTTCAGCCGGGGCAGCCGGTTGTGGCTGGACAGATGGCTGAACACCGCATCCATGTCGGCAGTGATCTGCGGATCGCAGGTCAGCTGGCTGATGTCGGTATACAGGCGCGCCGTGCGCACGTTGTAATTGCCGGTGGACAGGTGGCCATAGCGCTTGAGCTGGCCGGTGCGCTTTTCGCGGCGCGTGATCAGCAGCATCTTGGCATGGGTCTTGAGACCCAGCACGCCATAGACGACCTGGGCACCCAGCGCCTCCAGCTTCTCGGCGGAGTTGATGTTGGCCTCCTCGTCAAAGCGGGCCTTGAGCTCCAGCACCGCGAGCACCTCCTTGCCACGGCGCACGGCCTCCGCCAGCAGCTGCATGATCTCCGAGTCGGAGCCCGTACGGTAGATGGTCTGCTTGATGGCCAGCACATCGGGGTCATTGACGGCCTCGCGCAGCAGCTGCAGCACCCCGTCGAAACTCTCGAAGGGCTGGTGGATCAGCACATCGCGCTTGCGCATCTGCGCCATGACCGAGGTGCCTGCCTGCAGCTGGCGCGGCCAGACGGGGCGCCAGGGCGGAAACAGCAGGACCGGATCATCCACCAGATCCACCAGCTGGGACTGGCGCACCAGATTCACCGGACCTTTGACACGGAACAAGGCTTCGGCAGGCAGGCCAAACTGGCCCAGCAGCAGATCCGACAGCATGGGCGAGCAGGCAAACGAGACCTCCAGGCGCACCGCCTGTCCGTAGTGGCGATGGTGCAGGCCCTGGCGCAAGGCCATGCGCAGGTCGCTGACATCATCCTCATCCACCGCCAGGTCAGAATGCCGCGTGACCCGGAACTGGGCAAACTCTGCCACCTCGCGCCCCGGAAACAGCTCAGCCAGATGCGCGCGCACGATGCTGGAGATGCTCACGAAAAGCCGCTGCTTGCCTGCAATCTTCTCGGGCAGGCGCACCAGCCGCGGCAGCGCGCGCGGCACCTTGACAATGGCCACCTCGTTGGCTCGGCCAAACGCATCCACCCCCTTGAGGCGCACAATGAAGTTCAGCACCTTGTTGGCCACCTGCGGAAAAGGATGGGAAGGATCCAGGCCCACCGGCATCAGCAGCGGCTGCACCTCGCGCAGGAAGTATTCACTCACCCATTTGCGCTGGGCACTGCTGCGCTCGCCATGCGAAACCACACGGATGCCCTTTTCAGCAAATGCAGGCCTCAGCGACTGGTTGTACAGCGCGTACTGGCGCGCCACCAGGCCATGGGCCTTGTCCATCAGCGAGCGGAAGCTCTGCTGCGTATACGGCCCCTTGGCGTCACCGGCCTTGGCCGCCGTCACATGGGGCGCGCAGCGCACCTCGAACCACTCGTCGAGATTGGAAGAAACAATGCACAAATAGCGCAACCGCTCCAGCAGTGGCACATCTTCTCGCACGGCCCAATCCATCACCCTCTCATTGAAGGCCAGAATGCAATGGTCACGATCGAGGAATTGCGGCAGCAATGCGTGATTTTCGAGAGATGCGTTGCCACCAGTGTAAGCGGACTGTGCTGTTTCATCGGACACCCTGGCGCTGTCTGCGTGACGCTGCGGCGACACATCTGGCAGCGCGCAAGCTCCAGGCGGCGCCACAAGCCCAGCATCTGCACCTGGCACCGCCTGCCTGGCCAGCCCCAGCGAGGCGGGCCCTATCCCCATGTGTCGAGAAACTGGTACCAGTTCGGCGGGCCGTGCTTGCTCGGCGCCTTCGGATATCTGCGAAATGATCTGGGGCATTGAATGACAGTGACTGGGGGCCTTGGCATGGTCGGCCCGATAACTACTGCCCCGCAAACAGGGGCTCAAACAGTCTGCGCCATTTTTGTGACATGTTCATGACATTCATAAGACAATGCCCTGAGCAGAAACGACATATTGCCGGCGCTTGTCACAAACAAGCCATTGATCTGTCACAAATGCAAAGAACGGCAGCTACAGACAAATGGGATGGCACGACAACCTGCACGCACCGCCGGCGGGATGCTAAGCTCAGCGGTCTGTGCTGGAAGCCGTTTGCTGCCGCAAGCCTGCCGCAGCCGCCTTGATCATCCACTTCCGCGCATGCCATCCCCGTTCCCTACCGAAAACCGACTGGCCGCCATCGACATCGGCTCCAACAGTTGCCTGCTCGCCATGGCGCGCCTCGAGGATGGGAAGGTGCATCTATTCAACAACCGCAAGGAAGCCATCCGCCTGGGCAGCGCCCTCGATGCATCCGGCGCCCTGGGGCAGGAAGCTATGCAGCGCGGCTGGGAATGCCTGCAGCGCTACGCCCAGGTGCTGGGGGATCTGCCGCGTGACCGTGTGCGCGCCGTTGCCACGCAGACTCTGCGCGAGGCATCCAACCGGGACCTCTTTCTCAGCGAAGGCAGCCGCATACTGGGCTGCCCCATCGAGGTCATCGATGGCAGCGAGGAAGCACGGCTGATCTACCGTGGCGTGGCGCAGCTGCTGCCACCCACACACCACAGACGGCTGGTCGTGGACATTGGCGGACGATCGACGGAACTGTGCCTGGGACAGAAGCTGCAGGTCCTGCAGGCGCGCTCCTTTGCAGTGGGCAGCCTGACCTGGGCGCAGCAGTATTTCGCCGACGGCGAACTATCGGCACTGGCCCTCGGCCGCGCAGAGCAGGCGGTGGCCGATCTGGTAGGCAGCCACGCCCAGGCGTTCCGCGCCGGGCAATGGCGCCACGCCTATGGCGCGTCAGGCACTGCGGGCGCCATCGTCAAGGTGCTGGCCCATGCCACGGACCAGCCCAAGGGCTGGATCACACGCCAGGGCCTGGACTGGCTGCACGCACAACTGCTGCACGCAGGACATGTCAGCCGTGTGAATGTCGGTGGACTCAAGGAAGAATTACGCCCCATGATTGGCGCAGGCATGAGCGTCATGCGCGCGCTGTTCTCCCTGCTGGGCATCGAACGCATGCGCGTCACCCATGGGGCTTTGCGCCATGGCGTACTATATGAGCTGGCAGACCGTTGGAAACGCGAGCGCTGCCCCGCCTGACGATGCGGGGATAGGCTTGGGATGCAGACGCATAAATGCTACACTTTGTAAGTTTTTCTGCGCTCTCGCCCTCACCATTACACACGCTTCGCCATGTCCGCGCCGTCGACTGCGTACGACCCCATGTCCGAACGTCCTCCCTCGATGATGGCGACGTCGCTGCAACGCAGCCTGCGAGAGCAGCAGGCGCTGCTGGACAATGCCGGAGTCGGCATTGTTTTCATCCGGCAGCGCGTCATTGTCCGCTGCAACCAGTGCTATGCCGACATCTTCGGCTACCCGGGCGAGCATGCCCTGGTGGGCATGAGCAGCGAGCATGTACACCCCAGCCGCGACGAATTGCGCAGCCTGGGCCGCGAAGCCTACGCCACGCTCAGCGCCGGCATGTCCTTTCGCACCCAGCGGCGCCTGCGCCGCCAGGATGGCAGCCTGTTCTGGGGCGAGCTCACGGGCCGGCTCATCAATCCAGCCAACCCACGCGAAGGCTCGATCTGGATCGTCAGCGACATCGATGAGCGGCTGAGAGCCCAGCAGGCCCTCAATCACGCCCATGAACTGCTGGAGCAGCAGGTGCGTGACCGCACGCGCGAACTCAGCGCCACCGTGGAAAACCTGCACCGCGAGATTGCCGACCGCAAGCTCGACCAGGAACGCATCTACTGGATGGCCCACTACGATGCGCTGACCGGCCTGCCCAACCGCACGCTGCTGGCAGAGCGCAGCGCGCGTGCCATCGAGCTGGCACGCGCCAACGGCACGCCGCTGGCGGTCATGTTCCTGGACCTCGACCACTTCAAACACGTCAACGACTCCCTGGGCCACCGGGTCGGCGATGCGCTGCTGGTAGAAATCGCCCGGCGGCTGCGGGGGGTGGTGCGCGACCGGGACACGGTCGCACGCATTGGCGGCGATGAGTTCGTGCTGCTGCTGCCTGGCGCCAATGCCCAGGGCGCTGCGCGCGTGGCAGGCAAGCTGCAGGAAGCCTCCCGCCAGGCCTACCAGATCGACCGCCACGAGTTGACGATTGCACCCTCCATGGGCATCGCGCTGTACCCAGCGGACGGCAGCGATGTGGACGCACTGACCCAGGCCGCCGATGCAGCCATGTACCACGCCAAGCAGGCCGGGCGCAATACCTACCGCTTCTTCACACCCCAGATGCAGGCGCAATCGCTGCGGGCGCTGCAATTGGAAAATGCACTGCGCCGCGCACTGGAGCGCAACCAGTTCTACCTGCATTACCAGCCGCAGATCAGGCTCAGCACGGGCCGCGTGCGCAGTGTCGAAGCCCTGCTGCGCTGGGAGCATCCCGAGCTCGGCCTGATCTCACCGGCAGAGTTCATCCCTGTCGCGGAGGACAGCGGCCAGATCCTGCAGATCGGGGAATGGGTGCTGCGCACGGCCATGATGCAGCTGCAGACATGGCGCCGCGCTGGCCTGAACGATCTCAAGGTGGCAGTCAACCTGTCGGCCATCCAGTTCCACCAGCCGCAATTGCCGGAGATCATCGCGCGCATCCTGATGGACAGCGATCTGCCGGCAGACTCGCTGGAGCTGGAACTGACAGAAGGCGTTGCCATCCAGGACCCGCGCCAGGCAACCGCTACCATGGACCGGTTGCGCGAGCGTGGCGTGCGCCTGGCCATGGATGATTTCGGGACCGGCTATTCATCGCTGAGCCAGCTCAAGCGCTTCCAGATCTATAAGCTCAAGATAGACCAGTCCTTCATCCAGGACCTGGACCATGACAGCAATGACCGCGCGATTGTCAGCGCCATCATCCGCATGGCGCAGGCACTGGGCATGCAGACCACGGCAGAAGGCGTGGAGACAGAGGCGCAGCTGCAGTTCCTGCGCGAGCAGGGCTGCGATGAGGCCCAGGGCTATCATTTCAGCCGGCCACTGACCCCCGAGGCACTGGAAGCCTTCCTGCGCAGCCGGCAGGACTGACGCAGGGCGGCCACCCTGCGGTTGCCCTGAGCGCTTTCACCCCGCGCGTGCCGCGCTGGCCAGGCGCTCTGCACAGCGGCTGGCCAGATCGTCCTCACGTGCTTCCACCATCACACGCAGCAGCGGCTCGGTGCCGCTGGCACGGATCAGCACACGCCCCATGCCGGCCAGCTCGGCCTCGACGGCACGCGTCTCCTGCTCCAGCAAGGCATTGCGCTTCCAGTCCTGCCCTGGCTGCAGCCGCACATTGAGCAGCACCTGGGGAAACAGCTGCACGGATGACAGCCACTGCGGCAAGGTCTGTCCCGAGCGCACACAGGCCTGCAGCACCTGCAGCGCACTGACCAGGCCATCGCCCGTGGTGTGCCGGTCCAGCGCCAGCAGATGGCCCGATCCCTCGCCACCCAGCTTCCAGCCCTGGCGGTGCAGCTCTTCAAGGACGTAGCGGTCACCCACCTTGGCGCGCACGAAATCCACGCCACGCGCCTTGAGCGCATTCTCGACCGCCATGTTCGTCATCAACGTGCCAACAACCCCCGGTACGCTTTCACCGCGCGCCAGACGGTCTGCCGCCATCAGGTACAGCAGCTCGTCGCCGTTGTAGACACGGCCGCCCGCATCGACCATCAGCAACCGGTCCGCATCGCCATCGAGCGCCACACCGAAGTCGGCGCGGTTGGCACGAACGGCCATGGCCAGCGCCTCGGGATGGGTCGCTCCCACGCCCTCGTTGATGTTCAGGCCATCGGGGGTGCAGCCGATGGCCACCACATCGGCGCCCAGCTCATGGAAGACCTTGGGCGCGATCTGGTAGGCCGCTCCATGGGCTGCGTCGACAACAATCTTCACCCCCTTGAGCGTGAGCGCCTGGTCGAAGGTGCTCTTGCAGAACTCGATGTAGCGGCCTGCCGCATCTTCCAGGCGGCGGGCCTTGCCCAGTGCGGCGGATTCCACCCATGCGGGCTCTTCGGTCAGCGCCTGCTCGACGGCTTCTTCCCAGCCGTCCGACAGCTTGGTACCCCGGGCACTGAAGAACTTGATCCCGTTGTCGTAGTACGGGTTGTGGCTCGCACTGATGACCACGCCCAGGCTCGCACGCTGCGCCCGCGTCAGATAGGCGACGCCAGGGGTCGGCAGCGGCCCCAGCAGCATCACATCCACCCCGGCGGAGTTGAAGCCCGACTCCAGCGCGCTCTCCAGCATGTAGCCCGAGATGCGCGTGTCCTTGCCTATCAGCACAAGCGGGCGGGCTTCGTCTCGACGAAGCACACGGCCTACCGCATGGGCCAGGCGCAATGCGAAATCCGGAGTGATCGGAGAGCGTCCCACCAGGCCCCGGATGCCATCCGTGCCGAAATACTTGCGTGCCATAGTCTTCCTGGTTATTTCGTGGTTTTTTCTGTTGTGGCCGCATGCCCATCGTTTTCGCGCATGGCATGCCAGATGCTCAGTGCAGCCACCGTGTCGGCCACATCGTGCACACGCACCACGCGTGCGCCCCGCTCCACGGCCAGCAGCGCAGCTGCCACGCTGGGCACCATGCGCTCACCCTGGGCACGGCCGCTGACATGGCCCAGCGAGCCTTTGCGCGACCAGCCTGCCAGCAAGGGGAAGTCTAGACCCAGCAGCTCACGCTGCCGGGCAAGCAATGCAAAATTCTGTGCCACGGTCTTGCCGAAGCCGATGCCATAGTCCCAGACGATGCGCGTGCGCTCCACGCCCCGGGCCTGCAGCGCATCGCTGCGCTCGCGCAGAAAATCCTGCACTTGCGGCACCGCATCGCCCTGCATGGGACTGACCTGCATGTCCTGGGGCGTGCCATGCATGTGCATGATGCAGATGCCGCAGCGTGGATGTGCAGCCACCACCTGCTCGGCTCCGGGCTGACGCAGGGCCCAGATGTCATTGATGATGTCGGCGCCCAGGTCGAGAACGGCCTGCATCACATCGCTTTTGTAGGTATCCACGGAAACTGGCACACCCAGGTTCACGGCTTCGCGCACCACGGGCAATACCCGGCGCAGCTCCTCATCCAGCGCCACGGCAGGGGAGCCTGGCCGCGTGGATTCACCGCCAATGTCCAGGATATGGGCCCCCTCGGCCACCAATTTCTCTGCATGGCGCAGCGCCTGTGGCACCGTCGCATGGTGCCCGCCATCGGAGAAGGAATCGGGCGTCACGTTGACGATGCCCATCACCAGCGGGCGCTGCAGGTCCAGCAAAAAGCGCGAGGTCTGCCATTGTCGGGACATGGAATCTCCTGGAGTGCGCCCATACACGGGCACGTTTGCATGGAATCAGGGAAATGGGGGAAATGGGCCAAAAGCAAAGGGGCCCCTTGGGGCCCCTTTGCTTGAGACTGCCGCAGCGGGCAGCCAGTCACGCATCAGGCAGTGGTCGGCGAAGGCTGGGTGTCAACGGCCGGCGTACCACCTGACGAACTGCCGCCATCGGAGGACGGCGGGTTGCGCGGAACAAAGTCCTTGGGAGGACGCGGCGCACGACCGGCCATGATGTCGTCGAGCTGCTCGGCATCGATGGTTTCCCAGTCGAGCATGGCCTTGGCCATGGCATGCATCTTCTCGGCATTGTCCTCGATGAGCTTGCGCGCCAGCGCGTACTGCTCGTCGATGATCCGGCGAACCTCCTGGTCCACCTTCTGCATGGTCTGCTCACTGACGTTGTTGGTCTTGGTCATCGAGCGGCCCAGGAAAGGCTCCCCCTCCTGCTCCGCGTAGACCATCGGCCCCAGCGCATCCGTCATGCCATAGCGCGTCACCATGTCGCGGGCGATCTGCGTGGCACGCTCGAAATCGTTGCTCGCGCCCGTGGTCATCTGGTTCATGAACACTTCTTCGGCAATGCGGCCACCGAACAGCATCGCGATCTGATTGAGCATGTACTCCTTGTCATAGGAGTAACGGTCCTTCTCGGGCAGGCTCATGGTCACACCCAGAGCGCGGCCACGCGGGATGATGGTGACCTTGTGCACGGGGTCGCACTTGGGCAGCAGCTTGCCGATCAGCGCATGGCCCGCCTCATGGTAGGCCGTGTTGCGGCGCTCCTCCTCGGGCATGACCATGCTCTTGCGCTCGGGGCCCATGATGATCTTGTCCTTGGCCTTCTCGAAGTCCTGCATCTCGACGGTGCGCGCATTGCGGCGGGCAGCCATCAGCGCCGCCTCGTTGCACAGGTTGGCCAGATCGGCGCCCGACATGCCGGGCGTGCCACGGGCGATCACCGCCGGATTCACGTCCTGGCCCACGGGGATCTTGCGCATGTGCACGTTGAGAATCTGTTCGCGGCCACGGATATCCGGCAGCGTCACATACACCTGGCGGTCAAAGCGGCCGGGGCGCAGCAGCGCCGCATCCAGGATGTCGGGGCGGTTGGTGGCTGCCACGACGATCACGCCAAGGTTGGTCTCGAAGCCGTCCATCTCGACCAGCATCTGGTTGAGCGTCTGCTCGCGTTCGTCATTGCCACCGCCCAGGCCCGCGCCACGCTGGCGGCCCACGGCATCGATTTCATCGATGAAGATGATGCAGGGGGCATTCTTCTTGGCGTTCTCGAACATGTCGCGCACACGGGCCGCGCCCACGCCGACGAACATTTCCACGAAGTCGGAACCCGAGATACTGAAGAAAGGCACCTTGGCCTCACCAGCAATCGACTTGGCCAACAGCGTCTTGCCAGTGCCCGGAGGGCCGACCAGCAGCAGGCCACGCGGAATGCGGCCGCCGAGTTTCTGGAATTTGTTGGGGTCCTTGAGGAAGTCCACGACTTCCTTGACCTCTTCCTTGGCCTCGTCGCAGCCCGCCACATCGGCGAAAGTGACGGTGTTGTTGTTCTCGTCAAGCATGCGCGCCTTGCTCTTGCCGAAGCTGAAGGCGCCACCCTTGCCGCCGCCCTGCATCTGACGCATGAAATAGACCCACACGCCAATCAGCAGCAGCATGGGACCCCAGCTCATGAGCAGCGTCATGAGCACGGAGCCCTCTTCACGCGGCTTGACATCGAACTTGACGTTGTTGTTGATCAGATCGCCCACAAGACCGCGGTCCAGGTAGGTCGCCGTGGTACGCACCTTGCGGTCGTCGTTGGTCGTGGCCACGATCTCGGTGCCGCCAGGGCCTTCCTGGATAGTGGCGCTCTTGATGCGGTTGCTGCGCACTTCCTCCAGGAATTCGGAGTAGCCGAGATGGGACGCGCCAGCAGTGCCGCGGGTGTCAAACTGTTTGAACACCGTAAACAGCACCATGGCGATGACCAGCCAGACGGCGATTTTTGAAAACCACTGATTGTTCAAGCGGGGCTCCAATGGGAATACAGACAAACGGCTCGCGGCAGGCGCACAGCCTATTTGCGGGTCATTTTAGGTCTTTCAAGACGCCAGGCCGCATATATCCCTCTATAGCAGCCATAGCTTGAAAGCGGTCTTGACCTGGGGCAGCCCCAGGCCGGGGGCCTCACTTGAGCCCCATGCCGATCAAAAATGTCTCGGAAGACTTGTCGCGCGAGGACTTTGGCTTGAACGGCTTGACCACTTTGAAGGTCTGCCGGAACAGCGCCACCAGTTCATCGTAGGCTCCGCCATGGAAAAGCTTGACGACCAGCGCCCCGCCCGGTTTCATATGGTGAAGTGAAAAATCAACTGCGAGCTCGACCAGATGGGCAATGCGCGCAGCATCGGTGGTGCCGTTGCCCGACAGATTGGGCGCCATGTCCGACACCACCACATCGGCCTTGCCGCCCTCCAGGGCCTGCGTCAGCTGCGCCAGCACCGACTCTTCGCGGAAATCCCCCTGGATGTAGTGAACGCCCTCGATAGGCTCCATGGGCAGCAGGTCCAGGGAAATGATGCGGCCATTGAGCTGCCCCACGGCTGCGCCATCGGGCGACAGGCGCCGGCGCACGTACTGGCTCCAGGCCCCGGGGGCACAGCCCAGATCGACGACGGTATCGCCGGGCCGGATCAGCTTGAGCTGCTCGTCGATCTCCTTGAGCTTGTAGGCCGCACGGGCCCGGTAGCCGTCCTTCTGGGCGGCCTTGACGTAAGGATCGTTGACGTGGCTGTTGAGCCAAGCCTTGTTGACCTTCTTGCTTTTGGTTTGTACTTTCATGCTGGATTCTTTCAGCCTCGATAATACGGGCATGCCCCAAATTCAATTGACTCCCGCCGAGCGCCGGGAACACCGCGCCAACGCACACCACCTGGACCCCGTGGTCCTCATCGGCGGCGACGGCCTGACGGCCGCCGTGCAGAAGGAGGTCAACGCCGCCCTCAACGCCCATGGCCTGATCAAGGTCCGTGTCTTCAACGATGACCGCGCCGCACGCGAGCAGATGTACCTGCAGCTGTGCGACGAGCTCGGCGCCGCCCCCATCCAGCACATCGGCAAGCTGCTGGTGCTGTGGCGCCCCATGCCTGCCAAGGAAAAGGCCCTGGACGAGGACCGCAAGCCCGGCCCGCGTGACGTCAAGGTGCTCAAGTTCAGCAAGCGTGCAGGCCAGAAGCCCGAGGTCAAGCAGATCCGCGTGCTGGGCAACCAGCGCCTGACGGCCGGAGGCCAGGTCAAGCGCGCCAAGCCCAAGCAAAAATCCGTCAAAAAGCGCCAGGCAGACTGAGCGCCGCAACCGATCCATGAACGCCGAATTGTCCGCCAACACGACGAGCCACCCCGCTTCCGTCACGCCGCAGCAGCGCTTCGTGATCTGCATGAAGTGGGGCCGCAAGTATGGCCCGGAGTACGTCAACCGGCTCTATGCCATGGTGCGACGCCATCTGAAGGGAGATTTTCGCTTTGTCTGCCTGACCGATGACGGCGTGGGGATTCGTTCCGAAGTCGAGTGCCTGCCGATCCCGCCGCTGAATCTGCCGCCCGGCATCCCCGAGCGGGGCTGGAACAAGCTGGCCACTTTCAGCGCGGATCTGCACGGCCTCAAGGGCACGGCGCTGTTTCTCGACGTGGACGTGGTGATCACCGGTGCGCTGGACGACTTCTTCTCCGAGCCCGGCGAGTTCCTGATCATCCATGACTACAAACGCCCCTGGCGCATCACGGGCAACTCCTCGGTCTATCGCTTCGAGCTGGGCGCCCATCCCGAGGTGCTGGACTACTTTCGCGGCCATTTCGAGCAGATCCGCAGCAGCTTCCGCAACGAACAGGCTTATCTGTCGGACATGCTGCACAAGCAGGGCAAGCTCAAGTACTGGCCTGCCGCCTGGTGTCCCAGCTTCAAGTACCACTGCATCCCGGCCTGGCCGACGAACTACTGGAAACCGCCTTTCGTGCCCGATGGCGCGCGCGTGGTGATCTTTCACGGCGAATGCAACCCACCCGATGCGCTGGCCGGACGCCGCAACAGGCGCTTCAGGCATATCCAGCCGGCCACCTGGGTGGCAGAGCACTGGCACGAGTAGGCCGCAGCAGCAGCGCCGCACGGACCCATGAAAAAAGCAGCCGCGAGGCTGCTTTTTTCATGCCCTGCGCCTGTATGCAGGCTGCAAAAGGCGGGACACGCAGACCACGGGTCAGGCCGGGTCTTTGCGGCCAGCCCCCGCAATGCGCCACAGCACGGCCAGCGCGCACAGCCACTGCAGTGCGTACATCGCCGTGCCCAGGCTGTGCCAGAGCCTGAGATTCTCGCGCGCCACAATGCGCGGCGACACACCGTACTGCACCAGCAGCGCCAGCAGCATGCCTGCAATCACGAAACCCAGGCCAGCCTGGGCCCAGGGCTGCAAGGCCTGCTCCCTGCGGCGCCGGGACAGCGCCAGCAGCAAGGCGGCGCAGGCAATGGACACCCAGGTCTGCGCGGCAAACAGCTTGGCTGCCATGAAGCCGGCAAGCGCCGGTGCGGGCAGGTTGGCAAACAGCATGGGAACGGCCATGAAACCTATGGCCGACAGGCTGCCCCACCAGAGCGCGGCAGCCAGCAAAGGGACTCGATCGTGCATGGCGCTCAGACGGCGTTGGCAGCAGGCCGGATGCAGCAGTCCGCTCAGATGTAGCGCACGGACACCACTTCGTAGCGGCGCACGCCGCCCGGCGCCTGCACCTCGGCGGTGTCGCCCTCTTCCTTGCCGATCAAGGCACGCGCGATGGGGCTGGAGACATTGATCAGGCCCAGCTTGAGATCGGCTTCATCCTCGCCCACGATCTGGTAGCGCACGGTATCGCCGCTGTCCTCGTCCTCCAGTTCCACGGTGGCGCCAAAGACCACGCGGCCACCGGCATCCACTTCTGCGGGATCGATGATCTGGGCAGCAGACAGCTTGCCTTCGACCTCGGCAATGCGGCCTTCGATGAAGCCCTGGCGGTCCTTGGCGGCCTCGTACTCCGCGTTTTCGCTCAGGTCACCCTGGGCACGCGCCTCGGCGATGGCCTGGATGATGGCGGGTCGCTCAATGGTCTTCAGGCGGTGCAGCTCGTCCTTGAGCTTTTCGGCTCCGCGCTTGGTGACAGGAATGGTGGCCATTGGAAAGTCTCCACGTTCAGCAAACGCCGCGCGCTGCGCGGCCTCGTCGGCACAGGACGGGCCCGCATGGCAGCGGGCGGAGCCTGTACCCCAAAAGCAAACCGCCGCACGTTGCCGCGCGGCGGTTACATCAAATCGCTTGCCCCATTATGCCGCGTTTGCAGCGGCGCAAGGGCCTGAAGACCCGCCAGCAATGTAGGACAGTGCGGCGGGCCTTGCGGCCATCAGGCGGCCTGCAGCTGGGCGTGCAGCTCCTGGACCGAATGCACATCCATGTGGCCCATGGACTTCATGCCTTCGACGGCAGCCTCGGCGCCGAAGATGGTCGTGAAGGTCGTGACGCGGGCCAGCAGTGCGCTGGTGCGGATGGCGCGCGAGTCGGCAATCGCATTGCGGCGCTCTTCCACCGTGTTGATGACCATGGCGATCTCGCCATTCTTGATCATGTCCACGATGTGGGGGCGGCCCTCGGTGACCTTGTTGACCACCTGCACTTCGATGCCGGCTTCGGCGATGGCCGCAGCCGTGCCGCGCGTGGCGCACAGCGTGAAGCCCATGGCAGCCAGCTCCTTGGCAACCGCCACGGCGCGCGGCTTGTCGGCGTTCTTCACGGTCAGGAAGACCTTGCCCTGGGTCGGCAGCGTCACGCCGGCGCCCAGCTGGCTCTTGACGAAGGCTTCGCCAAAGGTCTTGCCCACGCCCATGACTTCGCCCGTGGACTTCATCTCGGGGCCGAGGATGGTGTCCACGCCGGGGAACTTCACGAACGGGAAGACGGCTTCCTTGACGCTGAAGTACGGCGGCGTGACTTCCTTGGTCACGCCCTGCTGGGCCAGCGTTTCGCCAGCCATGCAGCGCGCCGCCACCTTGGCCAGCTGGATGCCCGTGGCCTTGGAGACGAAGGGCACCGTGCGCGAGGCGCGCGGATTGACTTCCAGCACGTAGATCACATCGCCTTCCGCCGTTTCCTTGATGGCGAACTGCACGTTCATCAGGCCGACCACGTTCAGCGCATTGGCCATGGCTGCGGTCTGGCGCTTGATCTCAGCCACGGTCTCGGGCTTGAGGTAGTACGGGGGCAGCGAGCAGGCGGAGTCGCCGGAGTGCACGCCGGCCTGTTCGATGTGTTCCATCACGCCGCCGATGAAGACAGCGCCCTCGCGGTCGCGCACGCAGTCCACGTCGCACTCGATGGCGTTCGACAGGAAGTGGTCCAGCAGCACGGGCGAGTCATTGCTGACCTTGACGGCCTCGCGCATGTAGCGCTCCAGGTCGCGCTGCTCATGCACGATTTCCATGGCGCGGCCGCCCAGCACGTAGCTGGGACGCACCACCAGGGGGTAGCCCAGGCCGGCCGCCTTTTCCAGGGCCTCGGCCTCGGTGCGGGCCGTGGCATTGGGCGGCTGGCGCAGGCCCAGGTCGTGCAGCAGCTTCTGGAAGCGCTCGCGGTCTTCGGCGGCATCGATCATGTCGGGCGTGGTGCCGATGATGGGCACGCCTTCACGCTCCAGGCCCAGCGCCAGCTTCAGCGGCGTCTGTCCGCCGTACTGCACGATGACGCCAGCCGGCTTTTCGACGGCCACGACTTCCAGCACATCTTCCAGCGTCAGCGGCTCGAAGTACAGGCGGTCCGAGGTGTCGTAGTCGGTGGACACGGTCTCGGGGTTGCAGTTGACCATGATGGTTTCATAGCCGTCTTCGCGCATGGCGAGCGCGGCATGCACGCAGCAGTAGTCGAACTCGATGCCCTGGCCGATGCGGTTGGGCCCGCCGCCCAGCACCATGATCTTCTTCTTGTCCGAAGGCGCTGCCTCGCACTCCTCGTCATAGGTCGAGTACATGTAGGCCGTGTTGGTCGCGAACTCGGCCGCGCAGGTGTCCACGCGCTTGAACACGGGACGCACGCCCAGGGCCTTGCGCGCTTCGCGCACGGCCTTGTCGCTGGTTTGCAGCAGCTTGGCCAGGCGGCGGTCGGAGAAGCCTTTTTGCTTGAGCGAGCGCAGCGTGGCGGCATCCAGCGATGCCAGGGCGCCTTCGCCCTTTTCCTCGGACAGCTTGTCCAGTTCGAGCTCAATCTTGATGATTTCCTCGATCTGCACCAGGAACCACTTGTCGATCTTGGTGATGTTGTGGACTTCGTCCAGCGTCCAGCCAGCCGCGAAAGCATCGCCCACGTACCAGATGCGGTCGGGACCGGGCTCGCCGAGTTCCTTTTCCAGGATCTCGCGGTCCTGGGTCTTCTCGTTCATGCCGTCCACGCCCACTTCCAGGCCGCGCAGCGCCTTCTGGAAGGACTCCTGGAAGGTGCGGCCGATGGCCATGACCTCGCCCACGGACTTCATCTGCGTGGTCAGCCGGTTGTCGGCGGCCGGGAACTTCTCGAAGGCGAAACGCGGGATCTTGGTGACCACGTAGTCGATCGAGGGCTCGAACGAGGCCGGCGTCTTGCCGCCCGTGATGTCGTTCTTGAGCTCGTCGAGCGTATAGCCCACGGCCAGCTTGGCCGCCACCTTGGCAATCGGGAAGCCCGTGGCCTTGGAGGCCAGCGCCGAGGAGCGCGACACGCGCGGGTTCATCTCAATGACGATCATGCGGCCGTCCTTCGGATTGACCGAGAACTGCACGTTGGAGCCGCCCGTGTCCACGCCGATCTCGCGCAGCACCGCCAGCGAGGCGTTGCGCATGATCTGGTATTCCTTGTCGGTCAGCGTCTGCGCCGGCGCCACGGTGATCGAGTCGCCCGTGTGCACGCCCATGGGATCCAGGTTCTCGATGGAGCAGATGATGATGCAGTTGTCCGCCTTGTCGCGGACCACTTCCATCTCGTACTCCTTCCAGCCCAGCAGCGACTCCTCGATCAGCAGCTCGTTGGTCGGCGAAGCCTCCAGGCCGCGCTTGCAGATGGTCTCGAACTCTTCGGGGTTGTAGGCGATGCCGCCGCCCGTGCCGCCCAGCGTGAAGCTGGGGCGGATCACGGTGGGGAAGCCCACGTGCTTTTGCACCGCCCATGCCTCGTCCATGGAGTGGGCGATGCCAGAGCGCGCAGAGCCCAGGCCGATGCGCGTCATTGCATCCTTGAACTTGAGGCGGTCCTCGGCCTTGTCGATGGCCTCGGGCGTTGCGCCGATCAGCTCGACCTTGTACTTGTGCAGCACGCCGTTGCGCCACAGGTCCAGCGCGCAGTTCAGCGCAGTCTGGCCGCCCATGGTCGGCAGAATGGCGTCGGGGCGCTCCTTGGCGATGATCTTCTCGACCGTCTGCCAGGTGATGGGCTCGATGTAGGTGACGTCGGCGGTGGCCGGGTCGGTCATGATCGTGGCGGGGTTGCTGTTGATCAGGATGACCTTGTAACCCTCTTCGCGCAGTGCCTTGCAGGCCTGAACGCCGGAGTAGTCGAACTCACAGGCCTGGCCGATGACAATCGGGCCGGCGCCAATGATCAGAATGCTTTTGAGGTCGGTGCGCTTAGGCATTTTTGTGTTTCTCCATCAGCGCCGTGAAGCGGTCAAACAGGTAGGCGATATCGTGCGGGCCGGGCGATGCCTCGGGGTGGCCCTGGAAGCAGAACGCAGGCTTGTCCTTGTGCTCAAGGCCTTGCAGCGTGCCGTCGAACAGGCTGATGTGCGTGGGGCGCAGCGTTTCGGGCAGCGACTCCAGCTCCACGGCAAAGCCGTGGTTCTGGCTGGTGATGCTCACACGGCCGTTGTCCAGGTCCTTGACCGGATGGTTGGCGCCATGGTGGCTGTTGGCCATCTTGAAGGTCTTGGCGCCAGCCGCCAGGGCCATGATCTGATGGCCCAGGCAAATGCCGAATACCGGCTTGCCGGAGTCCACGATTTCCTTGGTTGCAGCAATCGCGTAATCGCAGGGCGCCGGGTCGCCAGGGCCGTTGGACAGGAACACGCCATCGGGATTCATCGCCAGCACATCCTTGGCGGGCGTCTTGGCGGGCACCACGGTCAGCTTGCAGCCGCGCTCGGCCAGCATGCGCAGGATGTTGAACTTCACGCCGAAGTCATAGGCCACCACATGGAAGCGCGGCGCCTGCTGCTTGCCATAGCCCTCGCCCAGCTTCCATTCGGTCTCGGTCCATTCGTAGGACTGGGCCGTGGTCACCACCTGGGCCAGGTCCATGCCCTTCATGCTGGGGGCTGCCTTGGCAGCAGCCAGCGCCTCGTCGATGCGCGCCTGGGTCACTTCCTCGCCTGCAGCCAGGCCGACGATGGCACCGTTTTGGGCGCCCTTGTCGCGCAGCAGGCGGGTGAGCTTGCGCGTGTCGATATTGGCGATCGCCACCGTGCCGCTGCGGGTGAGGTAGTCGGACAGGGTTTCGCTGTTGCGGAAGTTGCTGGCCAGCAACGGCAGATTCTTGATGATCAGGCCCGCCGCATGGACCTTGCCGGCCTCGACATCCTCTGCGTTGACGCCATAGTTGCCGATGTGCGGATACGTGAGCGTCACGATCTGCTGGCAGTAGCTGGGGTCGGTGAGGATTTCCTGGTAGCCGGTGATGGCCGTATTGAAAACGACTTCACCGACCGTGGTGCCTTGCGCACCAATCGAGTTGCCAACAAAGACCGTGCCGTCTGCGAGCGCCAGGATGGCGGATGGGAATGCTCCCTTGAGAGACAAAAGCACTGGGTTCTCCGGTTCTAATTACGGTTACGCCCAGCGTGCCGCACGGACGGGTCCGGGCGGGTACAGCTTGTCTGCAGGGGGAGGCGAGGAAGCGTCGCTAGGCGTAGTGTGGAATGCTTGAAAGCCGCCCATTATAGGCTGCATGGACTTGGGCCTTCTTACAGACCACGGGATTACCCTTGGGCTAAGCAGGCACTCACGCTGCTGGCGTGCAGGCAGATGGCCGCCGCCGCCGCCACGTTCAGCGACTCCTCGCCTCCCGGCTGGCCAATGCGCACATGCAGCGCGGCCTTGCGCATCAGCGCCTCGCCCACGCCCTGCCCTTCATGGCCCATCGCCCAGGCGCAAGGCCAGGGCAGCTGGGCATGCTGCACCAGTTCCCCCTGATGGGAACTGGTCACAATCAGCGGCAGCGCCAGCGCATCCAGGTCGTCGGCAGACGCCGACTCGATCAGGCGCAGGCCGAAGTGCGCCCCCATGCCGGCGCGCAGCACCTTCTGGCTCCACAGCGCCGCCGTTCCCTTGAGCGCCACAATCTGGCCAAAACCGAAGGCTGCTGCGCTGCGCAGGATGGAGCCCACATTGCCCGCATCCTGCACCCGGTCCAGGATGACAGTGGCCACACCCGGGCGGATGGACTCGCCAGCACTCCAGTCCATGAGAAAGCCGATGCGCGCGGGCGACTCCAGCCCGCTGACTTCGGCGAACAGGGCATCGGCCAACACCACGACCTTGCCCGCTCCCGCCAGCCACTCCATGGGAACCTGGGTCCAGAAGGACTCGGCCACCACAGCCATGGCCGGCTGCAGCCCGCGCGCCAGCGCTGCCCGGCAAAGGTGGTCGCCTTCCAGCCAGACGCGGCCCTGGCGGCGGTAGGCAGCGCTGTCCTGCGCCAGCCGGCGCAAATCCTTGACCAGGGCGTTGTCACGGGACTGGATCAATGTGGCGGCAGGGGGTCGGCTCATGGCGGGGATTTCGGAATCGGGGGAAAACGCGCCACCGGGGGGCGCAGGAAGTGCAGCAGGCTCAGGCTGGCAGCAGCGGCGCCTGGGCGCCTTGCGCCATGGCCTGGGCAGCACGGGCGGCGGCCAGCGGCTCGGCAATGCGCGCAATGTTCAGCACATGGGCCACCGGCGCAAAAGAGCGGCGATGCTCCACACAGGCCCCATGCTGGCGCAGCGCCGCCAGGTGCGCCGCTGTGCCATAGCCCTTGTGGCCATCGAAGCCGTACTGCGGATATTGCTCATGCAGCCGCTCGCACCAGCGGTCGCGGGTGACCTTGGCCAGAATGGACGCCGCCGAGATGGCCTGCACCAGCGCATCGCCTTTGACAATGGCTTCGGCCTGCACGTCAAGCACAGGCAGCTGGTTGCCATCGACCAGCACCAGCACAGGCTTGAGGCGCAGGCCGGCCACGGCGCGGCGCATGGCCAGCAGGGTCGCCTGCAGGATGTTGAGGCGGTCGATTTCCTCGACGCTGGCCTCGGCAATGCTGCAGCACAGCGCCTTGGCGCGGATTTCGTCATAGAGAACTTCTCGGCGCGCCGCCGTGAGCTTCTTGGAATCGTTCAGACCCTCGATGGGATGCAGGTCATCCAGAATGACGGCAGCGGCCACCACAGGCCCGGCCAGCGGGCCGCGCCCGGCCTCGTCCACCCCCGCGACCAGCCCCGGCGCATGCCAGGGCAGCCGAGCCTGCTCAGGCGGCAGAAGGGGCAATGATTTTCTCGATCGCATGGGCGGCCAGTTTGGCTGTATCGCGCCGCAACTCCTGGTGCAGCGCAGTGAAGCGCTGCACCAGCGCCTCGACGGTTGAAGGGGAATGTTCGCAAGCCTGCAGCCACTGCAGCACGGCCTGGCTCAGCGCCTGCGGCGTGGCCGCGTCCTGGATCAGCTCCGGCACAACGAAATCGCCACACAGGATGTTGGGCAGGCCAACCCAGGGCTGCAACTGCTTGCCGCGCATCAGGCGCCAGCTCCATGGGTGCATGTTATAGCCAATCACCATGGGGCGCTTGTACAGCGCAGCCTCCAGCGTGGCCGTCCCGCTGGCGATCAGCGTCACGTCGCAGGCTGCCAGCGCGTCATGGGACTGGCCTCGCACGATCTGCAGCATATCGGCCACACCGGTTTCCCGGGCAATGCGCTGCACTTCATCGAACTGCGACGGCACCGCAGGAACCACTATTTTAATCGCCGGCAAGGCTTTCCTGACCAAGGCGGCCGCCTGGAAGAAGCGCTGCGCAATGTAGCGGATCTCGGAGCGGCGGCTGCCGGGCAGCACAGCCAGCACCAGGCCTTCCTCGGACAGCCCCAGCCGCCTGCGGGCCGCCGCGCGGTCGGGCTGCAGCGGAATCACGCTGGCCAGCGGGTGACCGACGTAGCTTGCCGAAATGCCGTGGCGCGCCAGCAGTTCGGGCTCGAAGGGAAAAATGCACAGCACATGGTCAGCGGCGCGCCGGATTTTTTCGACACGGTTGGCACGCCAGGCCCAGATTGACGGACAGACGAAATGCACGGTCTTGATGCCCGCACCGCGCAGATCTGCCTCCAGCCCCAGATTGAAATCAGGCGCATCGATGCCGACGAACACGGCAGGCGGCTGCGCCAGCAGGCGCTCGCGCAACTGCCGGCGGATCGAGAGAATCTCGCCAAGACGGCGGAACACCTCCCAGCTGTAGCCATGCACGGCCAGCCGCTCGCTGGACCACAGCGCCTCGAACCCGCGCTGCTGCATCTGCACACCGCCGATGCCGAAGCCACGCGCGGCAGGCCAGCGCTCATGCAGCCCATCCATGAGCAGCGATGCCAGAAGATCGCCGGAGGTTTCTCCGGCGACCATGGCAATCATTGGATCCAGGCGTGCCGCCTGCACCGCATCATCCGTCATGCTGTCCTTTCGCGCGCCAGGCTCAGCGCGCAATGCCGCGACCCACCGTTGCCAGGAAGTCCAGCATCAGCGCAACATCCGCTGCGGCCTCAGGCGTTTCGCCAGCCAGGCCGGCAATGGCCTCGCGCGCGGCCTCCAGGGTCAGGCCCTGGCGGTACAGCAGCCTGTGCATCTGCTTGACGGCCTGGATGCGCTGCGCACCAAAGCCGCGCCGGCGCAGGCCTTCGATGTTGAAGCCACGCACCGCCAGCGGATTGCCATCGACCATCATGAAAGGCGGCACATCCTGGGAAACATGGCTGGCGAAACCTGCCATGGCATGGGCGCCCACCTTGGTGAACTGGTGCACGCCCGTGAGCCCCCCCAGGATCACATGGTCACCCACGTGCACATGGCCAGCCAGCGTGGCATTGTTGGCCAAGATGGTGTGGCTGCCCACGACACAGTCATGGGCCACGTGCACATAGGCCATTATCCAGTTGTCGTTGCCAATGGACGTCACGCCCTGATCCTGCACGGTGCCCGTGTTGAAAGTGCAGAACTCGCGCACCGTGTTGCGGTCGCCAATGACCAGGCGCGTGGGCTCGCCCGCATACTTCTTGTCCTGAGGCTGCGCACCCAGGGACGTGAACTGGAAGATGCGGTTGTCCTGGCCGATGATGGTGTGGCCCTCGATCACGCAGTGCGCGCCAATCGACGTGCCAGCGCCAATTTCGACATGCGGCCCGATGACGGCGTAGGGCCCGACCGAGACGGTCGGGTCCAGCTGCGCCGCAGGATCAATCAGCGCCGTGGGGTGGATGCGTTCAGTTGCAGCCATCCGCCCGTCAACCCACGTTGCGCATGGTGCACATCAGCTCGGCCTCGCAGGCCACTTCATCCTCGACGCGGGCAACGCCCTTGAACTTCCAGATGCCGCCGCGCACGCGGTCAATGGTGATCTCCAGCACCAGCTGGTCACCCGGCTCCACGGGGCGCTTGAAGCGCGCGCCATCGATACCCACGAAGTAGTAGATGTTGTTCTCGTCCGGAACCTGCCCCATGGCATCGAAGGCCAGCAGGCCTGCAGCCTGCGCCAGCGCTTCCAGGATGAGCACGCCGGGCATCACGGGACGGCCAGGGAAGTGCCCCATGAAATAGGGCTCGTTGAAGGTGACGTTCTTGATCGCCTTGATGCGTGTATTGCGCTCAAGCTCGGTGACCTTGTCCACCAGCAGGAAGGGGTAGCGGTGGGGCAGTTGCTTGAGAATTGCGTGAATATCCATCATTGCGTTCCGTTGTGGCCGCGATCCGCCGGTTGCTGCAGTTGCCGCTCCAATGCCTTGATACGCTCGCGCATGGAGTGCAGCTGCTTCAGCGTCGCAGCATTTTTTTCCCATTTGGCGTTTTCATCCACGGGAAACATGCCCGTGTAAACACCCGATTGTGTCAGCGAACGGGTCACCACCGTCGCTGCCGAAATATGCACCCTGTCGGCCAGATGCAGGTGACCCAGGACGATGGCACCGCCCCCCACGGTGCAATGCGCGCCGATGCGCGCGCTGCCGGCCACACCCACGCAGCCGGCCATAGCCGTGTGCCTGCCCACATGCACGTTGTGACCGATCTGGATCAGGTTGTCGAGCTTGACCCCCTCCTCGATCACCGTATCGTCCAGCGCACCACGGTCGATGCAGGTGTTGGCACCGATTTCCACATCATCGCCCACACGCACGCCGCCCAGCTGCTCGATCTTGACCCAGGCTCCGTTTTCCGGTGCAAAGCCAAAACCGTCGGCACCGATCACCACGCCAGGATGCAGCAGACAGCGGGCGCCCACATGGCAGTTTTCACCTACCGTGACACGTGACTTGAGCACGGTCTGCGCCCCGATGCTCGCACCTGCCTCGACCACGCACAGCGGGCCGATGGTGGCAGAGGGGTCAATACGCGCGCTCTCATGCACAACGGCACTGGGATGTATGCCTGCCGGCGCCACGGGATGGCAGTGGCGTTTCCACCACTGCGTCGCCCGCGCAAAGTAGGCATAGGGATCGGCCACCACGATACAGGCGCCGCGTGCCTGCGCGGCATCGCGCATGGACGGCGCCACAATAACGCAGGCCGCCTCGGAGGCGGCCAGCTGCTGGCGGTAACGGGGATTGCTCAGAAAACTGAGGTCCCCAGCACCGGCGGAATCCAGCGGGGCGATGCGGGAGATCGGTGTCTGCCTGTCGCCTCCAACCAGCTCACCTCCCAGTGCATCGAGGATCTGGCCCAACAATACGCTCACGGCGTGCAGCCTTTCCAGAAGACTTACTTGCCGCCGTTCAGCGCCTTGATCACCTTGTCAGTGATGTCGTACTTGGGGTTGATGTAGACGGCTTCCTGCAGGATGACGTCGAACTTCTCGGCCTCGGCAACTTGCTTGACCACCTTGTTGGCACGGTCCAGCACCTGGGCCAGCTCTTCGTTCTTGCGGGCGTTCAGGTCTTCCTGGAACTCGCGGCGCTTGCGCTGGAATTCACGGTCCTGGTCCACGAGCTGGCGCTGGCGGGCCACGCGCTGGCTTTCGGCCATGGTGGGCGCTTCGCGCTCGAACTTCTCCGAGGCGTTCTTGAGCGAGTTGCCCTGGTCAACCAGTTCCTTCTCGCGCTTGGAAAATTCCTGCTCCAACTTGGACTGGGCTGCCTTGGCCGTCGATGCCTCACGGAAGATGCGATCCGTGTTCACAAAGCCGGCTTTGAATTCCTGTGCGTGCGCGGAGACGGCCATGGCGCCAAGCAGCACAGCCAGAGAAAAATGGCTAGAAAGAGATTTCATCAGAAAGAAGTTCCAATTTGGAATTGCAGTCTCTGGATTCTATCCCCGGACTGCTTGCGGATCGGGTTGGCAAAGGCCAGGCGCAGAGGGCCCAGCGGGGAAATCCAGCTGATGCCGATGCCGGTGGACGCCCTCAGCTCAGCGAGGTCGAAGCTCTGGTTCGCACCATAGACGTTGCCCACATCCAGGAATGTAAAAAGTCGCAACGTACGGTCGTTGCCCGCACCGGGGAACGGCACCATGAACTCGGCGTTCAGGGTCAGCTTCTTGGAGCCGCCCAGCGCCAGATTCTCAACCGTGTCGCGCGGCCCCAGCGAACCTTGCTGGAAGCCGCGAACCGATCCCAGACCGCCCGAGAAGAAGTTCTTGAACAGCGGGAACGGCCGGCCATTGAGGCCCTTGCCATAGCCCAGCTCGCCGTTCAGGGCCAGCGTGTATTTCTTGTTCAGCGGGATGTAGCGCTGGACCTGGTAGTTGGCTCGCACATAGCGGGCTTCGCCACCGACAGACCATTCGGTATTGAGGCGCTGGTAGAGGCCGGAATTCGGCGCCAGCGCGCTGTCGCGGCTGTCACGGGACCAGCCCAGGGTCAGCGGGATGCCGGTGTTGGCGTAGCCGTGCTGATCCGCATAATCCTTGTAGGCCTGGGGCAGGTAGGTGCCCGGCTTGATCTCCGAGCGCTCCACGCCGCCGCCGAAGAACACGGTATCGGTTTCGCTGAAGGGCACGCCGAAACGCACGCTGCCGCCCGAGGTGACGATCTTGTAGGCCGCATCGTCGTAGTACGGGCGGTCGGTACGGTAGTACAGATCGTAGGTGCGGGAGATGCCGGTGTCCGTGAAGTACGGATCCGTGGTGGACAGCACCATGGTGCGGCGGTACTTGCTGGTGTTCACGTCCACGCCCAGGTAGTTGCCCGAGCCGAACACGTTCTCCTGCTTGATGCCGAAGGACAGCGACACCTTCTCGGCGCTGGAAAAGCCCGCGCCCAGCTGCAGCGATCCGGTGGGCTTTTCCGCCACCGAGATCACCAGATCCACCTGGTCGGGCGAGCCAGGCACCTCCTGGGTCTCGATGTTGACCTCGGTGAAGAAGCCCAGGCGGTCCACGCGGTCGCGCGACAGGCGGATCTTGTCGCCGTCGTACCAGGAGGCTTCATACTGGCGGAATTCGCGGCGGATCACCTCATCGCGTGTGCGGTTGTTGCCGTTGATGTTGATGCGGCGCACATAGGCGCGGCGCGAAGGCTCTGCATTGAGCACCAGAGTGACGCGGTTGGTGGTCCGATCAATCTCGGGCACTGCCTCGACGCGCGCAAAGGCAAAGCCGAAATTGCCAAAATGCTCGGTGAAGGACTTGATGGTCTCGGTCACCTGATCGGCGTTGTAGGGCTCGCCGGGCTTGATCCTGACCAGGGACTTGAATTCGTTGTCACGGTCCAGGTAGTTGCCTTCGAGCTTGACGCCGGAGACGACAAAGCGTTCGCCCTCATGGATATTGAGCGTCAGCGAGATGGACTGCTTGTCGGGAGAGATGGCCACCTGGGTGGAATCCACCCGGAACTCCAGGTAGCCGCGCTGCAGATAGTACGAACGCAGAGTTTCCAGGTCGGCATTGAGCTTGTTGCGCGCGTAGCGGTCGGACTTGGTGTACCAGCTCATCCAGTTGCCGGTGTCCTGGTCGAACAGGTCCTTGAGCGTGGATTCGCTGAAGGCCTTGTTGCCGACGATGCGGATCTCATTGATGCGGGCAGGCTCGCCTTCGGTCACTGTGAAGGTGAGGTTGACGCGGTTGCGCTCGATGGGCGTGACCGTGGTCACCACTTCGGCGCCATAGAGGCTGCGGTTGATGTACTGGCGCTTGAGCTCCTGCTCGGCGCGGTCCGCCAGCGCCTTGTCGAAGGGACGGCCATCGGCCAGCCCGACATCGCGCATGGCCTTTTGCAGCGTTTCCTTGTCGAACTCCTTGGTACCGGCGAAGTTCACCTCGGCAATGGTCGGGCGCTCCTCGACGATGACCACGAGCACGTTGCCATTGGCCTCAAGGCGGATGTCCTTGAACAGGCCCAGGGCGAACAGCGAGCGGATGGCTGCAGCACCCTTGTCGTCGTCGTACTGGTCGCCCACGCGCAAAGGCATGGACGCGAAGACCGTGCCCGGCTCCACGCGCTGCAGCCCTTCGATCCGGATGTCCTGTACTTTGAAGGGTTCCAGCGCCCAGGCTGCATTCGCAGCCAAAACCATGGCAGCCAGGGTCGATGCAGCGCGCATGCCCAGGCGATTGATACGTTTAGTCATGAATGGAATTGCCGCAGTGCAGCTTGCGAAAACGGCTGAAAAGTTAACCCCAGAGCCGGTTGATATCGTTGAAAAAGGCGACGGACATCATCATCAGCAAAACCGCCACGCCTGCACGCTGCAGGCGTCCGGCCCAGACTTCAGACACGCTGCGGCCAGTCACGCCCTCCCAAAGATAATACATCAGGTGCCCGCCATCGAGCACAGGCAGCGGGAGCAGGTTGAGCACCCCCAGGCTGATACTGATCAGCGCGAGAAAGGACAGATACTGCACCAGCCCCATGCTGGCAGACTTGCCGGCATAGTCCGCAATGGTCAGGGGGCCGCTGATGTTCTTGAGCGATGCCTCACCGATCACCATTCGCCCCATCATGCGCAGGGTCAGCGATGAAAGCTCCCAGGTGCGCTGCACGCCGGCCCACAGGCCTTCGAGCGGCCCGCGCTGGACCAGGACCATTTCCGGCTCGCTGCCGATGTAGGCGCCGATGCGCGCGATGCTCTGGCCGCCCTCGCCCGAACGCTCCACATCGGGCTGCACGGGAATGTGCAGCGAGCGGCCATTGCGCTCCACCAGCCAGTCGAGCCGCTCGGCATGGCCGGAAGCCCCCAGCCTGCGGATCAGGCCGCGCAACTGCACGCCATCGTGCACAGGCTCGTTGCCCACGCGCAGCACCACATCGCCCTCGCGCAGCCCTGCCCTGTCGGCGGCACCTGCGGCAATGACCTTGTCCAGCACCGGCCTTGTCCAGGGCCCGAGCAGACCCAGACGCTCGAAGAAGGCGGCATCGGGCTCACCCTGGACCTGGCCTTGCAGAGCCAGCCGCAGCTCGGCAGAGCCGCTGCGCTGTGCCCTCTGCACATCCAGGCGCACCGTTTCATCATCCAGGGCGGCACGGGTCAGCATCCAGCGCAGATCATTGAGCGAGCGCACGGGCTGCCAGTCCTGATCACCCAGGGCCGCGCGCAGCACCTGATCGCCGCCCTGCACACCGGCAGACTGCAGTAGCGAACCCGCAGGCGGCGTCGCAAGGCGTGCCGCAGGCTCCTGGGTGCCCGCCCAGTTGACGACGGCCAGCAGCGCCACCGCCAGCACAAGATTGGCCAGCGGCCCGGCTGCCACGATGGCTGCGCGCGCACGCAGCGGCTGGGCATTGAAGGACAGATGGCGCTGATCGGCGGGCACCTCGCCCTCGCGCTCGTCGAGCATGCGCACATAGCCGCCCAGCGGCAGCGCGCCAATGACGAACTCCGTATCCGATCCCTCACGCTTCCAGCGCAGGATGGGGCGGCCAAAGCCCACGGAAAAGCGCAGCACCTTGACGCCGCAGGCAACGGCAACACGGTAGTGGCCCCATTCGTGCACGGCGATCAGCACTCCCAGCGCGACCACAAATGCGACAACGGTCAGCAACAATTGATACTCCTTTGAATCCACTGTGTCCACGCCATCCCGCGTGGAACGCCGGGCAACGGCTCAGGCAGGCCGCACGCCGGACGCCGGACGCCGGACGCCGGACGCTACAGGGACCACTGCCCGGCCACTTCCCGGGCCACGGCCCGGGCCTGTGCATCCAGCGCCAGCAGATCATCCAGGCTGCCCAGTGTAGGCGGAGAGACCGCTTCCAGGGTGCGCAGATTCACGGCATGTATGCGGTCAAACGCCAGGCGCCTGTCCAGAAATGCAGACACGGCGATTTCATTGGAAGCGTTGAGCACGGCTGTAGTTCCCTCGCTGGCACGCAGCGCCTGCCATGACAGGTGCAGGCCGGGAAAGCGCACGGCATCGGCCTCCTCAAAGGTCAGCGCGGCCAGCCGTGCGAAATCCAGTGGCGCGGCGCCGCTGGCAATGCGCTGAGGCCAGGCCAGGCCGCAGGCAATGGGTACGCGCATGTCGGGCGTGCCCAGTTGCGCCAGCACGGAGGAGTCCTTGAACTGCACCATGGAGTGCACGATCTGCTGTGGATGGATCACAACCTGGATTCTGTCGGGCGCCATATCGAACAGCCAGCGGGCCTCGATGACTTCGAGCGCCTTGTTCATCATGGTCGCCGAATCCACCGAGATCTTGCGGCCCATGGAGAAATTCGGATGGGCACACGCCTGCTCGGGCGTGATCTGCGACAAGGTCGAAGGATCGCGCTGGCGGAACGGCCCGCCCGAGGCGGTCAGCAGCAGGCTGTCCACGCGCTGCGGCCAGCTCGTGCGGTCCTCCGGAAGGCATTGGAAAATGGCTGAATGCTCGCTGTCGATGGGCAGCAGCGTCGCACCATGGCGCCTGACCGTGTCCATGAACAGCGCCCCGCCCACCACCAGGGCCTCCTTGTTGGCCAGCAGCAGACGCTTGCCGGCGCGTGCCGCAGCCATGCAGGGTGCCAGACCCGCCGCGCCGACAATGGCCGCCATGACGGCATCCACTTCGGGATGGGATGCAATCTGCTGCAGGGCATCGTCCGCCTGCAGCACTTCGGTGCCGATGCCGTTGTCGCGCAGCTTGTCCGCCAGTTCGCGTGCGTGGGCGGCGCTGGCCATGACCGCATAGACCGGGCGGAACTCGGCACACTGGTGCAGCATCAGATCGACCTGCGTGGCAGCGCTGAGCGCGAACACCTCATAGCGGTCGCGGTGGCGGGCCAGTACATCCAGGGTATTGGTGCCGATGGAGCCCGTGGAGCCCAGGACAGTGATTTTCTGCTTCATGACTGCGCAAAAGAGGAAAGCATCATGGCCAGAGGCAAGGTCGGCAGCAGGGCATCGATGCGATCGAGCACCCCGCCATGGCCGGGCAGCAGGCCACTGCTGTCCTTGACGCCTACGCTGCGCTTGATGAGGGATTCGACCAGGTCGCCGACCACGCTCATCACAGCCATGAAGACTGCCGCCAGCAGCAGGAGCCAGGCTCCGCGCGCCAGCAGCAGGGAATAGAAACTGGACACAGCCACGGCGTAGTGGCGGTCCGCCCAGGTCCAGGCCAGCGCCAGGGCCAGCACGCCGGCCATGCCGCCCCAGACTCCCTCCCAGCTTTTGCCGGGGCTGATGGAGGGTGCCAGCTTGGAGCGGGTGAAGCGCAGGCCGAAGCGGCGCCCTGCGAAGTAGGCAAAGATGTCGGCGGCCCAGACGAGCACCAGCACCGAAAGAAGGAAGTTGATGCCGATCAGCCGCGCCTGCACGGCGGCCATCCAGGCCACCCACAGTGCCAGAACGCCGCCCACCAGGCGCAGCGGCGCGGCGATGCGTGGCCAGCCGGCCACACCGGCGCGCAGCAGCGCCGCGCCCCCCAGAACCCAGGCCGCGCCAGCCACGATCCACACGGCGCCCAGAGGGCGCTCCAGCCAGCCGGCAGCCCACGACCCCAAACACATCAGGGTGCACACGGCGCCAATGGCAACGGAGCCTGCAGCGCCAAAGCCATTGAGCCGCCCCCATTCCCAGGCGCCTGCCGCCATCAGCACCAGCACAACCGCTGCAAATGCCATGCCGGAAGGGTAGAAGAGCGCAGGCAGCAAAATGGCCAGCAATACCAGGGCGGTGATGACTCGCTGCTTGAGCATGGCTCCCCTTTCAGGTCGTCATCTGCTTGGGCAATGACGATGATTGTGACTGCTGCACCTGTGCCGAGGTCTGGCCGAAGCGGCGCTCGCGGCCGTTGTAGGCGGCAATGGCCTCGTCGAGGGCAGCTTCGTCGAAATCAGGCCAGAGGCTGGCACTGAAGAACAGTTCGGAATAGGCGGCCTGCCATAGCAGGAAGTTGCTGATGCGCATCTCGCCGCCAGTGCGGATCAGCAGATCCGGATCGGGCACGTGCGCCAGGGCCATTTCCCGGTCAAGGCTCTGCGGGGTGATCTGCGCCCCGCGTTGCGCCAGCCGTGCAGCCGCCTGGGCGATATCCCAGCGCCCGCCATAGTTGAAGCAGACGTTGAGGATGAGACGGCTGTTGTGGGCTGTTGCCAGTTCGGCCTGCGCCAGCCCGGCGCAGACTTTTTCCCCCAGGCCGGCACGGTCGCCGATGAAATGCAGGCGCACGCCATCGCGGCTGAGCTGCTGCACTTCCCTGGCCAGGGCGTTGGCCAGCAGGCCCATGAGACCGGACACCTCTTCCTCGGGACGGTTCCAGTTCTCGGAGGAAAAGGCGAACACGGTCAGCACCTGCACGCCACGCTGCACGCAGGCGCGCGCGCAGCGGCGCAGCGACTCGACCCCTTGCCTGTGCCCTGCCAGGCGCGGCAGGAAGCGGCGATTGGCCCAGCGGCCATTGCCATCCATGATGACGGCGATATGGCGCGGCACCGCGCTGGAGTTCTCGTATGTCAAAAGTGGAGATCCCGTGTCCGAGGCAGCCGCCTCAGACCGCCATGATGTCTTGTTCCTTGGCAGCCACGAGCACATCGACTTCGGCGATGTGCTTGTCGGTCAGCTTCTGGATATCGGCTTCGGAGCGCTTTTGATCGTCTTCAGAAGCTTCCTTGTCCTTGACCAGCTTCTTGACCGCTTCGTTGGCATCGCGGCGCAGGTTGCGCACAGCCACCTTGGAGGCTTCGCCTTCGTTGCGCGCCAGCTTGGTCATTTCCTTGCGGCGCTCTTCGCTCATCGGCGGCATGGGCACGCGGATGAGGTCACCCATGGCAGCAGGATTGAGCCCCAGATCGCTTTCGCGGATGGCTTTTTCCACCTTGGCTGCCATGTTCTTTTCCCAGGGCTGCACGCTGATGGTGCGCGCATCGAGCAGGGACACGTTGGCCACCTGGGACAGCGGCACCATGGAGCCATAGTACTCGACATGGATGGCATCCAGCAGCGCCGGATTGGCGCGTCCGGTACGGATGCGCGACAGATTGTTCTTCAGCGCCTCGATGGACTGGCCCATCTTGGCTTCGGTGGTCTTCTTGATGTCTGCAATCGTCATGTTCTTGTTCCTTGTCGGGCCTTGCTACGCGGTATGGAAACGCTCAAGCGTACACCAGCGTACCTTCGTCCTCACCCATGACCACACGCAGCAGCGCGCCGGGCTTGACGATGGAGAACACCCGGATCGGGAGCTTCTGGTCGCGGCACAGCGCAAACGCCGTGGCGTCCATGATGCCCAGATTGCGCGAAATCGCCTCATCGAAGGCCAGCTTGGCGTAGCGGGTAGCTTCGGGATTCTTCATCGGATCGTCGGTGTAGACACCGTCGACCTTGGTGGCCTTGAGCACCACTTCAGCACCGATCTCGGCACCACGCAGCGCAGCAGCCGTGTCGGTCGTGAAGAAAGGGTTGCCGGTGCCGGCAGCGAACACCACCACCTTGCCTTCTTCGAGATACTGCAGCGCCTTGGGGCGCACATAGGGCTCGACCACCTGCTCGATGGCAATGGCCGACATCACGCGGGCCGTCAGCCCCTGCTTGTCCATAGCGTCGGCCAGCGCCAGCGCATTCATCACGGTGGCCAGCATGCCCATGTAGTCGGCGGTGGCGCGGTCCATGCCGACCGAGCCGCCCGCCACGCCACGGAAGATGTTCCCTCCGCCGATCACCACCGCCACCTCGACACCGACCTTGGTGACTTCGGCGATTTCGGACACCATGCGCTCGATGGTGGCGCGGTTGATGCCAAAGGCATCATCGCCCATCAGCGCCTCACCAGACAGCTTGAGCAAAATGCGCTTGTGGGCCGGTGCGGCGTTGGACATGGTGTTTCTCCGAAATGATGGGTGATGATGGTGGGTGAAGGGAACGGTTCAGTCGCTCAGTGACTCAGGCGCCAGCCTTGGCAGCAGCGACCTGGGCAGCCACTTCGGCGGCGAAGTCGTCCACCTTCTTCTCGATGCCTTCGCCCACGACGTACAGGGTAAAGCCCTTGACGTTGGTGTTGGCGGCCTTGAGCATCTGGGCCACGGTCTGCTTGCCGTCGGCGGCCTTCACGAAGACCTGGTCAGCCAGCGAGACTTCCTTGAGGTACTTCTGCACCGAGCCTTCGACCATCTTGGCGACGATGTCGGCAGGCTTGCCGGATTCGGCAGCCTTGGCAGCAGCGACAGTGCGCTCCTTCTCGATCAGCTCGGCGGGCACGTCGGCGCTGGTCACGGACACGGGCTTCATGGCGGCCACGTGCATGGCGACATCCTTGGCGGCCACTGCATCGCCGTCGAACTCGACGACCACGCCGATGCGCGAGCCGTGCAGGTAGGAAGCCAGGCTGGTGCCTTCGAAGCGCTTGAAGCGGCGGAAGGACATGTTCTCGCCGATCTTGCCGATCAGGCCCTTGCGCACGTCTTCCAGCGTGGGGCCGAAGCCGTCCTGCTCGTAGGCCAGAGCGCCCAGGGCAGCCACATCGGCGGGGTTGTGCTCGGCGATCAGCTTGGCAGCGGCGTTGGCCATGGCGATGAAGCTGTCGTTCTTGGACACGAAGTCGGTTTCGCTGTTGACTTCGATCATGGCGCCCTTGTTGCCTTCGATGAAAGCGGCGATCACGCCTTCAGCGGTCACGCGCGAGGCAGCCTTGCCAGCCTTGGTGCCGAGCTTGACGCGCAGCAGCTCTTCAGCCTTGACCAGATCGCCTTCGGCTTCGGTCAGGGCCTTCTTGCATTCCATCATCGGCGCATCGGTCTTTGCGCGCAGTTCAGCCACCATGCTTGCGGTAATTGCAGCCATCGTATTTCTCCAGTGTCAGTTCGATTCGTTACAGGATTTCGGCTAAAAAAACGGGGCTACCTGAGCCCCGCTTTTGATTCAGCGATGAAGTCGCCGAGCCGGACAGGCGCTATCAGGCAGCGGATTCTTCCACTTCCACGAACTCGTCGCCGTTCTCGCCGGATGCAGCCTTGACCACATCGTTGAGCGCGGCAGCGCGGCCTTCCAGGATCGCGTCAGCGATGCCCTGGGCGTACAGTTGCACGGCCTTGGCGGAGTCGTCGTTGCCGGGGATGACATAGTCGATGCCATCGGGGTTGTGGTTGGAGTCCACCACGCCGACCAGAGGGATGCCCAGCTTCTTGGCTTCGGCCACGGCAATCTTGTGGAAGCCCACGTCGATCACGAAGATGGCGTCAGGCAGGCTGTTCATGTCCTGGATGCCGCCGATGTCCTTTTCCAGCTTTTCCAGTTCGCGAACGAACATCAGCTGTTCCTTCTTGCTCATGGATTCCAGGCCGGCTTCCTGCTGAGCCTTCATTTCCTTCAGACGCTTGATCGAGGTCTTGACGGTCTTGAAGTTGGTCAGCATGCCGCCCAGCCAGCGCTGGTCAACATAAGGAACGCCAGCGCGCTGGGCTTCTGCAGCCACCAGCTCACGGGCCTGGCGCTTGGTGCCCACCATCAGGATGGTGCCGCCGTTGGAAGCGAGCTGCTTCACGAACTTCTGGGCTTCCTGGAACATCGGCAGCGACTTTTCCAGGTTGATGATGTGGATCTTGTTGCGGTGGCCGAAGATGAACGGAGCCATCTTGGGGTTCCAGAAGCGGGTCTGGTGACCGAAGTGGACGCCTGCTTCCAGCATATCGCGCATAGTGACGGACATATGATTACCTCAAAGGTTAGGTCTAAAATCCAGCCCGACAATTGCGGCCCATGCAGGACGCGCAACACCTTGAAGGGACTGGTTTGCGATTGAGCCTTGCCTGCACAGCGGTGACATGCGCCTGCACCTGGGCAGGGAACCACGCCGGCCGGACTTCACGCCTGCTCTGAAAAACAGAGAAAATCAGGGTGAACCCTTAGCAAAGCCGCAAGATTCTAGCACACACCAGACCAACATCCAAGCCATCGCATCGAAAGCGGTCACTGCACCGAACCGCAAGGAAGATGCATGCACTCCCGTAGTGATAGCTTAGTACGCTTGATAATCCGGGCAATTCAGCAGATTCCCCCTAGAAAATGAACATCGCGATTGTGGGCGCAGGCAGCATCGGCGTTGCCACCGCCCACGCACTGGCCCAGGCAGGCCATGAGGTCACTGTCTATGAGCGCCACGGCACGGCGGCCGAGGAGGCCAGCTTCGGACATGCAGGCTGGCTGGGCCCCAGCCTGCTCCAGCCCTGGAGCGTCCAGGGCATTTGCTCCGCCCAGCGCTCTCCCGATCTGCCAGGCAGGCAGGCGCTGCCACGGCTGGGCGCCTCGGGCCTGACCGCGCAACTGCGCTGGCTATGGCAGTGGCGGCAGGCCAGCCGCCGCCTGCGCAGCGGCGCCCCACCCTCGCCGGCGATGGCCGCACTCGAAAAACTCACACAGCACAGCCAGCAGCTGCAGCAGTCGCTGTGGCGGCAATGGGACTTCGATCCGGAGTATGTGGCCGGCAGCCTGGTACTGCTGGGAAATGAGGCCGAGCACGAACAGCTCGGCCCGGCACTGGCGGCACTGGCCGATGCGGGCACACGCTGCGAAACGCTGGATGCCGCGCAGACACGGCTGCGCGAACCTTCGCTGGGCGACGAAGCACGCATTGCAGGCGCGCTGTATTTCCCCCAGGCAGGCGCAGCCAATGGCCGACTGTCCACGCTGATGCAGAGGCAAATCGCCCAGAACGCAGGCGTGCGCTTCGAAACGCAGCGCGCAGTGCGCCAGTTGCATCCCGGCGCAGCAGGGCGCACAGCCCGCGTGCAACTGCACCAGGAAGACAACTCCCGTCCCCACGATGCCATCGTTGTCTGTGCCGGAGCACAGGCCGAAAGCCTGCTCTCGCCGATCGGCGTGCACCTGCCCCTGGTGGCGCTGCATGGCTATGGCGTCAATGCCCCTCTTCGTGACCAGGGCTATGCACCGCGCCATGCCATCGTGGACTGGAGCGAGCAGATGACACTGGTCCGGCTGGGGCAGCGCATGCGCATCGTGGCAGGCGCGGAGCTGGGCCGCCGCGGCCCCTCCATGCACGAAGCCACGCTGCAGCGCATGTACCACCGGCTCAATATGCTGTTTCCGGGCAGTGCCATGCTCGCGTCCGGCGTGCAGATCTGGCACGGCACGCGCATGCAAAGCCCCGACGGGCTGCCGCTGCTGGGCGCCAGCGGCCAGCCAGGCATCTGGCTCAATCTCGGCCATGGCAGCTGCGGCGCTGCGATTGCGCAGGGATGCGCCAGCATGCTGGCGGATCTGATCAGCGGCCGAAGCGGCTTCATGGACAGCGCGCTGCTGGACCCGCGCCGGTTCAACCGATAGTCCGATGGCCGGGCAAGCCCACCTGCGCGACGGCTATGCTCAAAGCATGCTGCGCATCTCCGCCTCTTCTGCACACGCCTGTCCTGGCACCACGGCCCATTCGGCCGGCTGGCCACTGTTCGACACCCAGGCCACGCGCGCCCTGGAAAAACATGCCGCAGCCCTGCGGCCCAGCCCCACGCTGATGCAGCGCGCCGGCGAGGCGGTGGGCAGACTGGCGCTGGCACTGGCACCCCATGCACGCACCATCTGGATCGCCTGCGGGCCGGGCAACAACGGCGGAGACGGGCTGCAGGCTGCAGCCTGGCTGCAGCGATGGCATGCCACAGCGGCTTTTGCCACGCAGCCTTGCCGCATCCTGGTCAGTTGCACGCGCGAGCGCCACCAGATGCCTGCCGACGCCCAGGCAGCATGGGATGACGCACTGGCGGCAGGCGTGCAGTGGACCACCCGGCAGCCGGACGGCATGGGTCCGCACGACCTGTGCATTGACGCCCTGCTGGGCATCGGTCTGCAAAGCCGCGCCAGTGCCACCACAGGCAGCAATGCACGCCTGGTGGAGCTGCTGCACAGCCTGCATGCCGGCCCCAGCCAGGTGCTGTGCGTGGACATCGCGTCAGGCATGGATGCTGACAGCGGACAGTATCTGCCTCCATTCACCCCCGGACAAAGCACCGCCCAAAGCAGCCAGAGGCACACGCTGGCGCTGCTGACCCTGCACCCCGGCCTGTTCACCGGAGCAGGCCGCGATGCCTGCGGGCAAATCTGGTGGGACGATCTGGGCACGGGATTGCAGGCCGGGGACATGCCGCCCGGCATGGCACCATGCGCCCTGCTTTTTGCGCCGACGCGCACCATGGCCAGTCCTCGCGCGCATGCCAGCCACAAAGGCAGCTATGGCGACGTGGCCATTCTGGGCGGCGAAGGACTGGCGCTGCGCGGCATGTCCATGACCGGCGCCGCATGGCTGGCAGCGCTGGCGGCGCTGCATGGAGGAGCGGGACGCGTGATGCTCAGCCTGCTTGACCAAGACAGCCAGGGGCAGACCGCCCCCTGGCCCGAAATCATGCTGCGACACCCGCAAACCCAGGACTGGCAGCACGCCACCGTGGTCTGCGGCTGTGGCGGCGGGCAGGCGGTACGCCCCTGGATGGCAGACATCCTGGCGCAGGCACCCCGCCTGGTACTGGATGCCGATGGGCTCAATGCCGTCGCCGGGGATGCTCGCCTGAGCCAGGCGCTGCGCGAACGCGCCGGACGCGGGCAGCACACTGTACTGACACCCCACCCTCTGGAGGCGGCACGCCTGCTGGAAAGCAGTACCGCACAGGTGCAGTCAGACAGGCTGCAGGCGGCACGGGAGCTGGCGCAACGCCTGCAGTGCACGGTCTTGCTCAAGGGCTCGGGTACCGTGATCGCCTCAGGCCCAGCAACACCGCCGCAGGAGACTGCGGCTTGCTGGATCAATCCTACCGGCAACGCGCGGCTGGCCACCGGTGGCACCGGCGACGTCCTGGCAGGCCTGATCGCTGCGCTATGGGCACAGGGCTTTGCGCCAGCGCAGGCCGCAGCGCTGGCGGCCTACCGGCACGGCGCCGTGGCAGATGCATGGCCGGCAAGGCAGCCTTTCAGCGCCAGCGCACTGGCGCAGGCACTGGGAGCGCCCTGACCGTTGCGCAGCTCAGGGCTTGCGCCTGGAGCGGGAGGTCTTGCCTGACGCCTTTTTGCCCGGGGAGCGCAAGGCCTGCACAGGCGATGGCACGGGCAGCTGCGGCAGCTCCCGAACACCGGAATCGCCCGCACGCTTTGCCGCTTTCCTGCCCTTGCGCACGGGCGCCTGCGGTTCAAGGTCCTGCTGCGGTGCTGGCTGAGTGGCGCGCTCCTGCGCATATTCAGCCTCCAGCGCCGCCAGATTCACCCCCTTGGCCACAGCCTTTCGTGCAACCTTGCGGCCTTGCTTGCCGGCAGGCACAGTGCCTTCGCCAGCCTGCCTGGATGCAGATCGATGGGCGTCACCACGCTGGGCTCGCTTGTCGCGCGCATCGCGGCGCGTCCATTTCTCTGAGGAATAGGCTTGCTCCCGGCCTGCAGGACGCCCTGCCCGTGCGGTTGGCGCGGGCAGTTCCTCGCCATCGCGCACCAGCCGGAAATCGATACGCCGCCCATCGAGATCCACGCGGCTGACCTGCACGCGCAGCCGCGTGCCGATGCCGTAGCGGATGCCCGAACGCTCGCCGCGCAACTCCTGGCGCGCTTCATCAAAGCGGAAATAGTCACCTCCCAGCTCAGTGATGTGCACCAGCCCTTCCACATACATGGCATCGAGCGTGACAAAAATGCCGAAGGTGGTGACGGCAGACACCGTGCCCGCGAACTCCTCGCCCAGATGCTCGCGCATGTACTTGCACTTGAGCCATGCCTCCACATCGCGGCTGGCTTCGTCGGCGCGGCGCTCGTTGGCGCTGCAGTGCAGACCAGCCGCCTCCCAGGCCTGGACCTCGGCAGCCGGCGCGCGCTTGCGCGGCTTTTGCCGGGGCTCGCTGACGCGCGAGGCCAGGCGCTTGGCCAGCTTGGCCTCGGCCTCGCCCGGCGTGGGCAGCTCGGGCAGCCGGTAGGAGGTGCCTTCGAGCTCGGCCTTGATCACCCGGTGCACCAGCAGGTCGGGATAACGGCGGATGGGGCTGGTGAAGTGCGTATAGGCGTCGAAGGCCAGCCCGAAGTGGCCCGAATTCTCGGGCGTGTAGAACGCCTGCATCATGGAGCGCAGCAGCATGGTGTGGATCTGCTGCGCGTCCGGACGGTCCTTGGTGGCGTTGGCAATCGCCTGGAATTCGGAGGTGGACGGGTTGTCGCCAATCGTCACGCCCACACCCATGGCCTTGAGGTAGTTGCGCAGGATGTCCTGCTTTTCCAGTGAAGGCTTGTCATGCACCCGGAACAGCCCGACACGGCCGCTTTGCTCGATGAAGTCCGCGCTGCAGACGTTGGCGGCCAGCATGGCCTCCTCGATCAGCCTGTGCGCCTCGTTGCGGGTGCGCGGCACGATCTTCTCGATACGGCCGTTTTCATCGCAGACGATCTGCGTCTCGGTGGTTTCGAAGTCCACGGCGCCTCGCGCCTCGCGCGCCTTGAGCAGCGCCTGGTACACACCGTGCAGATTCAGAAGATCGGGCACGCGCGCGCTGCGCCGCGCCGCCTCCGGACCGCGCGTGTTGGCCAGGATGGCCGCCACCTCGGTATATGTGAAGCGCGCATGGCTGTGCATCACCGCCGGGTAGAACTGGTAGGCATGGATTTCGCCCTTGGCCGTGATCAGCATGTCGCAGACCATGCACAGGCGATCCACCTCGGGGTTGAGCGAGCACAGGCCGTTGCTGAGCTTTTCCGGCAGCATGGGAATCACGCGGCGCGGGAAGTAGACACTGGTGGCGCGGTCATAGGCATCGACGTCGATGTCGCTGCCCGTGGTCACATAGTGGCTCACGTCGGCAATCGCCACCAGCAGGCGCCAGCCCTTGCTACGGCCAACCTTGGCAGGCTCGCAGTACACGGCATCGTCGAAGTCGCGGGCATCTTCACCGTCGATGGTCACCAGCGGCACATCCGTCAGATCGATGCGCTTCTTGCGGTCGGCAGCGCGCACCTTGTCCGGCAAGCCCTTGGCCTGCGCCAGACAGGCATCCGAGAAGATATGGGGCACGCCATATTTGCGCACGGCGATCTCGATTTCCATGCCAGGGTCATCGACCTCGCCCAGCACCTCGATGATGCGGCCGACCGGCTGGCCAAACAGTGCCGGAGCCTCCGTCAGCTCGACCACGACCACCTGCCCGACCTTGGCCGCACCCGTGGCATTGGCAGGGATCAGGATGTCCTGGCCATAGCGCTTGTCCTCGGGAGCCACAAGCCAGACGCCGCTCTCCTGCAGGAAACGGCCGATGATGTTGTGTGCAGGACGCTCGACAATTTCGACCACGCGGCCTTCGGGACGGCCGCGCCGGTCCTGGCGCACGATGCGCACCTTGACGCGGTCCTTGTGCAGCACGGCGCGCATCTCGTTAGGGGGAAGGAAGATATCGCTCTCGCCGTCATCACGGATAACGAAGCCATGCCCGTCGCGGTGGCCCTGCACGCTGCCCCAGATTTCATCGTTCATGTCGGCATTTTTTGTGCGAGGGTTCATTTCTTTGGTGTACAATCTAAATCTTTCCTGAGGCGCCCAGGTGGCGGAATTGGTAGACGCACTAGTTTCAGGTACTAGCGGGTAACTCCGTGGAGGTTCGAGTCCTCTCCTGGGCACCAAGTTTAACGACAACCTGCAGAGGTTGCGGCGAACTGCAAAAACTATCTTCCCGAGAAGATGCTTTTTGAAGATCGTGGCTTGGAAAATGACAGTCTCAAGAAAAAACGAAGTCAAAAAATCTGGCGCAAAACTGTGCTAAGATAACAGCTTCAGCAAGCCCAGGTGGCGGAATTGGTAGACGCACTAGTTTCAGGTACTAGCGGGTAACTCCGTGGAGGTTCGAGTCCTCTCCTGGGCACCAAACATGAAAAAGGCCGTTGCATCGCAACGGCCTTTTTTTATTTGCGCACAGCATCACCCTCCCCAAGCCGCACAGCCGATATTTTTCAAAAAACTTCGCAAAATCGCTCCAGGCCACATTTTCACGCTATATAATTTGCACATACTCTGAAATGCCCAGGTGGCGGAATTGGTAGACGCACTAGTTTCAGGTACTAGCGGGTAACTCCGTGGAGGTTCGAGTCCTCTCCTGGGCACCAAATACAAAAGGCCGTTGCATTGCAACGGCCTTTTTTTTGCACTTCCCTGAGGAAGTCCGCCGGACAGGCATCAAAAAAGGGGCATAAGCCCCTTTTTTGATTGAGCGGACAGACCCGAAGGCCTGTGCCGTGCACCTTACTTGCGCAGCAGTTGCTTGAGCACGTTCTGCAGGCGGCGGGCATTGGCCTCGTCGCGCGCCGAGGCAAGCACCTGGGCGGCATCGCTGCCCCATGTCTGCTGCGGCGAAGGATCATTGCGGCGCGTCAGCAGCTGCAGCTGCAGTGCGCGGCGGGCGATCAGGTGCTCTGCGGGCGTGGGCACGTCGGCCGCCATTTCGAGGCGCAGCAGCGCTTCGCTGGCATCGCCCTTGGGCGCCTGTGTCAGGGCCTGCGACCAGGCGCTGCGCACCTGGGCAGAGACCCGGCTGCCCAACTGCTGGGCAGCCGGCAGTTGGGCCGCATCACGCGCCTGCCAAGCTGCCAGCAGTTGGGTGAGCGCCTCGCCATGGGCCTGGGCGGCCAGCTTGCGCAGCGCTTCCTGCGCATGCTCCATGGCTTCGCGCTGCGCACGGAACGCCGGATCTGCCAGACGCGGGCCACGGTCTTCCCGAGGCTCGCGGCCAAAGCGACCGTCACGCGCATCGCGACCTGCATCGCGGCCGCCACGGCCACCATCGCGCCGGTCACCCGGACGACCGGCAGCACGGGCACCGCCCTCTTCCTTCTTCATGCCAGGACGGTCATCGCCGCGCACAGCCACCACGGGGCGAACAGCAGCAGGCTTGGCTGCAGCAGCCTCCTGCTCTTGCTGGGCTGGGGCTGCAGCGGCAGGTGCCTGCTGCGCCGCATCGGCACGGCCACGCAGCGCAGCTTCCAGGGCCTCCACCGCAGCGCGAATCTGCTGCACATCGCCGGAGGCGTTGGCAGCTTCCACGGCCTGCGAGGCTTCGAGCACACGGCGGTCATGGTCGCTGAGCTGCACCGCAGAAGCACGGGCACCACGCTCGCTGCCCTTGCGATTGAAGGCTTCGTCGATGGGCTTGCGGAATGCATCCCAGAGCTTTTGCTCATGCTTGCGATCCAGAGGCACCGCCTGAGCCTCGGCCTGCCAGCGTTGCTGCAATGCCTTGACAGCATCGATGCGCAGGCTGGGTGCGGCACCCAGTGCCGTTGCCTCGTCGATCATGGCGTGGCGGCGCTGCAGGCTTTGCTTTTGCGCCGCATGCAGCGGCGCCTCGGCCAGGGCCATGGCCTGCTTGAACTGGGGCTGCAGTTCGGCAAACAGCTTTTCGCCGACATGGCCGCCTTCGCGCCAGCGCTCGGCAAACTGGCGCAGCTGGCGCGCCATGCCCTTCCAGTCCTGGCTTTCCGCCTGCTGGGCTGCCCAGGACTTGATCTCTTCGATCAATGCCTGGCGCTGCGCCTTGGACTGGCTGGTTTCAGTGCGCAGCTTCTCATGCCAGGCCTCGACGACTTTGTGGGCCGCGTTGCAGGCTTCGTCAAACTTCTTCCAGAGTGCGTGGTTGGCGGCACTGCCCTGGTCCGCCAGTTTCCATTGCTCACGCAGGCTGCGCAGCGATTCCTGGATCTTGCGGCCCCCAAGTGCCTGGCCGTCGGGACGGTTGAGCAGGCCTTCCGCCTTGGCCAGCAGTTCCTCGCGCAGCTTGTCGGCATTCTGGCGTGGCCAGCCATCGGCATCGCCAGCCGCCAGCAATGCTTCGTGCACCTGGGTCACCAGGGCGTCGTCCACCAGACGGCCATGCGCCTTGATGGCAGCGCGCATCGCCGCGATGGCAGGCGAGCCGGCCTTGCTTTGACCAGCGTCTGTTTCCGCCTTGAGCTGCTGCAGCGCCTGGGCTATGGCTGCAGCAGCGGCTGCCGCCTGTTCGGGCGAAGCACGGCCCTTGCCGGCAGCAGCAGCGCGGGCCGAAGCAGCGGGCTTGGCCGGCTCGGCGGCCGCCACGGCGGCAGCCTCGGGCGGCAGGCCGCGCGCCACACGGATTTCGTCAGCCCACACCGGCACAGTGGGCAGCTCAGCGCTCTCGTCGGACGCAGCGGCTTCGGTTTGCGCCAGGGCAGACTGGAACGCATCCCACACCAGGGTCAGCTGGGAGCTGGCAGCCTCCAGCTGCGGGGGGAACCGTCCATCGACGCTGGCCCAGCCGGCATCGCCCGTCAGCTCGCCAGCCTGCTCCTGCCAGCGGGCCACATCGGCGCGCAGGTTGTCGAGCACGGCCTGGGCATCGCGCCAGGGCTTGGTGGACAGCACCTCGATGCGCTGCGCCAGCAGCACAGCGACTTCGCGCTGCACCTGCACGCGGTGCTGCAGGTCCTCGATGGCCTTGATGCGCTCGACCAATTGCGCCTTGAACTGCGACAGCGGCTCGCGCGACAGCGGTGCACCGGCCTTGGCGGCATCGCGCTGCCAGGCGGCTGCCTCGGCAGCGTTGAAGGGTGTGGCGGCGAGCAGGGCCTGGGCCTTCTCGGCCCATTCCACGGCGATTTTTTCCTGGTCCTTGGCGCGGCGGATTTCGTCGAGGCGTTCACGGACGGCGCGGGCAGCGCTCTTGTCGCGCGCGCTCAGTTCCTTGAGAACTTCCTGCAACTGCTCGGCAGCAGGCTGCGTGGCCAGCCAGTCGCGGATACGCGCTGCGCGGTCGCCCGAGGTTTCAGCGGAGAAGGCACCGCCCGTGAGCACATCCAAGGGGTGCTGGTCAGGATTCTTGGCAGAAGCAGGGCTCACTTCAGGTGCATCGGACATGGTGCTGCGAGGGGAAAGAGAAGACATGAATCAATCGTTGAATGCCTGTGCGGCGCAAGCCGCCAGACGCGGGCCGGCCAGGCCGCATGCGCGGCATGCTGTCCGGTCCGGAAAACCATATTCTCGCCGTTATTTGGCATGGAGCCAAAACCTGCTCAATGGGTGGTCAGGCTGAGCTGTGCGCGCGGGCTCCAATCCCCATCGCCACCATCGGTTTTAGGCGCACCAAGAAACAGGCGATCCAGGGGCAACTGCTGCTGCGCCAGATAGTCGCGCACCGCCACGCCGCGCGCAAGTGCCAGCTCCCGGATGGCATCGTCCGGCACGGCGATATGCTCCAGCAGCATGCTGCGCATCTGTTCAAGCGGCACATCGCTGGCCAGCCCGATCAGATTGCGGGGCTTGGGAAAATCGGCACGGCTGTACAGCGCCCTGATCAAGGCCGGCATTTCCGCATCCGCCACCTCGGTGACAGCATCGGCACTCTTGCCGTCGCGCAAGGCCTGGCGGCGCTTTTGCGCCAGCAGCAGGCGTTCGAGCGCAGCCTGCTTCCAGGCCTGGCGCTCCTGGTCATCGCGCGCCTCGCCGACTACGGTCAGTTTGAGCGCAGACCGTTCACGCAGCGACCTGGCGACCTGGTCCAGGCTTTCACGGGCCTTGGCATCGAGCTGGGAGCGCCCCGGGGCAAAGCCCACCACACCCGATTCGCTCTCGCCGCTGAAAAGGCCCGACAACAGGGCAAACGGCGCCGTAACCGCCTTCATCACCAGGTTGCCAATGACCCGAAAGACCACAGGCGCCAGGCGGAACTGCGGGTCATTGAGCGATCCGCTGATGGGCAGATCCAGATCGATCACGCCATTGCGGTCCGCCAGCAGGGCCACGGCCAGGCGCACCGGCAGGGAAGCTGGCGCACCCTGGATCTCCTCGCCGAAGCTCAGCTGGTGCAGCACCAGCTTGTTGCGTGCCGTGAGCTGGCCGTCGGGCTCGACCCTGTAGCCCACGTCCATGCTGAGCTTGCCCCGCTCGATGCCATGGCCGGTGTACTTGACAGAATAAGGCGACAGCGGCGGCAGCTCCAGATCGCGCATTCGCGCGCCAATGTCCAGCGCCAGCGGCCGGGCCAGCGGATTGATGCGGCCCGAAATCTCCAGCGATGCAGTGCCCTGCGCCCTTCCGCGCAGCTCCAGATCCGCCAGCGCGCCCTCCTGCCCGGCATGGGTGGCCTGCGAGGAAAAGGAGCTCAGGCGCCCCGCCAGGTCGCTGAGGTCGGCCGAGTAGTTGGGCTGGATAAAGTAGTCGGAGAACTGGACCGTCCCTCCGGTCAGCACGATAGGCCCTACCTGAATGATGGGCTCGGGCCCTTGCGCGCCTGCAGCCGGATGGACCGTGGCGCCGCCAGCCTGTGCAGAGCCAGCCGGTGCAGCATTGCGTTCGATGGACTCCTCGGACTTGGCCGTCCGGATGATGTCCTGCAGATTGATGCGCCCATTGCGTTGCACGATGACACGCGCAAAAAAGTCGCTGAGTGCGGTTTCACGCACGCTCAGACGCAGTGGCCGTGCCGGCTCCATGCGCAGCTCCAGGCCGCGCACGGCCAGCGTCTTCCAGGCCAGCAACTCATCGCGCAGACCCAGGCCTGCCGCTTGGGCGCTGGCACGGTCGGCCGTGGATTCGCTGAGCACGGCCGCGACTGCGCCTGCAGCCGTGCGTGGAGCATCGGAGGCAGCCAAAGCCTGTACCGGCGCAGCCAGCCCGGAACGCACACGCAGTTCACCCAGTTCCGCATCGCCCTGCAACGCCAGATCAGGCCCTGCGGCCAGCAGGGCAAAGCGCAGCTGGCCCAGAAAGCTGCCGTCAGCGCGCACCAGCTCCACGTTGAGTCGGTCGGCGAAATACGGTGCCAGCGCATGCAGCGGCAGGCTGCGCGCCTGCAGCCGGCCTTCCAACGACACAGGTGCCAGGCCCAGCTGTGCACGCAGGCCCAGTGAGCCCGCCTGCACGCGGCGGCCCGAACCCACACGCGCCGACAGCTCCAGCGCAGACGGCACAGAACGGTCAGCCAGCGGCTCGATGGGCCCCAGCCGCAGGCGCAGCTCCGTCACATCCAGGGCAACCGGCTGCAGCGCAGCGCCCGGGCCTGCCGGCGCCTCATCGCGCAAGGCCAGTTCACCGCCATCCACCTCCAGGGCCTGCAGCCGAAGCGCCCAGGCAGCAGCCGGCGTCTGGCGGCTCCCTTCGGCAGCGTTGGAAGCACTGGTGCCGGGCGGCAGCCACTGCTCGAACATCCAGCGGCCCTGCGCATCGCGCAACACGCTGATCCGGGGTTTTTGCAAGGCAATGCGCCCTATGGATACGCGGCGGCGGCCCAGATCAATCTGGGCCTGGCTCAGTTGCAGGCGCGCGGCACCCAAGGGCGCCGCCGGATCCTTGAGGCTGGCCTGCTCCACCATGAGTTCGGCCACATGGGCCACCATGGCTGCTCCATTCCAGGCAAAGCCGGCATCGGCGCGCAGCAATCCCGTCAGCTGCGGCTTCAACTGGCGCGACAGGTATGGCTCGGCCAGCTGCAGCGGCAACTGGTGCACTGCCACCGCCACCTTGCCTTGTTCCAGGGTCATGGAGCCACGCAGCTGCAATTGCGCCGTTGCTGCATGCTCCTTGCCGGCTGCCTGCAGCTGAGTGCTGGCGGAAAAATGCAAGGGTTCATGCAGCGGCCACTGGATGCCGTGCGCCTGCAGCGACAGCTGGCGTGCCTGCAGCGCTGCTCCGGTCTCTGCATCAGACCAGTGCACGGTGGCCTGGTCCATCTCCAATTGCGCTAGCGCCACCTGCCAGCCCGGCGCAGGCGCGGCGTTGCTGCCTGCGGGCGTGGCGCCGTCCTGCGGGTGCAGCGCCAGCCAGTTGATGCGGCCCCTGGCATCGCGCGCCGCAAACCATTCTGGCGATTGCAGGTGCACAGAGCGCAGTTGCACCACCGACTGCAGCGGCTGCAGATTGTCCAGCGCAACGGCCAGGCGCTTGAAGCGCAGCAATGGCTGGCCGACGCGGTCGCGCAACTCGGCGTCGGCAAGGCCGATGTGCCCACTGATGCGCAGTACCGGCTGCTCATGCTGTTCGAAGGCAATCCGCAGATCCGCATCGAGCACACCGGCATGCGGATGCACGGGCACCGCCGCCGGGATATAGCCCAGATAGGGCGCCAGATCCATCCCCTGCCAGCGCAAGGCGATTTCCGTCTGGCGCAGGTCCGTGAAAGGCGTGCTTTGCGCGCTGGATTCGAAAGGGCTGCCGTTGAGCACGAACGCCAGATGAGGCGTTACCCTGACCTCGCGCTGGGATGCCAGATTGCTGATGAAAGGCAGCTGCAGCTGCAACTGCTCCAGGACATGCCTGCGCTGCGGCCCCTGGTCCCACAGCTCGGCCCGGCCATTGCGCACAGCGATGTTGTAGAGCGCAAAGGACAGCGGACGGGACGGCTCACCTGGCTCGGACAGCCGCTCCAGCACATCCTGGACATCCAGGCGCCCTGATGCATCCCGCGAAAGCCGCAGCACGGGTGCATCGACTTCGACGCCATCCAGCACAGGCCCCAGCCGCCACAGCGACTGGAGGCTGGCATTGATATGAATGCGGGCAATCTGCACCTGGGGCAAGGATGCCACATCGCCCGGTTCCTGCGGCGAGGACGGCTCCTGGCGAGCACGGGCCACGGCCAGATCCACAAGGGTCAGCTGCAGCGACCAGGGGACGAACTCGACACGGCCCACGCTGACCGGGCGTCCCAACCGGGCGGAAGCCTGACTCTCAATCTGGCCTTTGACCACGACAGGCACCAGGGCCCACAGCAGCAGCCACAGGCCAAGAAGTGCCAGGGAAGCGATAGCCAGCCAGCGCAGCCAGCGGTGCTTGAACAAAAATTGCATGGGGCTCCGGTTGATGGCTTGGCCCCGAGGGGCTGCAGGGGGCGTCATTGCACCAGAAATCCTAGCGCCAGCACGGCTGGCGCGCAGCGATTTGACAGGGATTGACGATTGATACGCTGGAGGGCCTGAATGACAAAGCCCGGAAGCGGTCAAACCTGCTTCCGGGCTTTACGGTTGGCGCAAGGCCTGACCGTTGACCGCAGCCAAGGAGGGAATGGTCCTTGCTGCGCGGAAGCAAGAGATTGCTTCCTTTATGGCCTTGGTGGCGTATCCGGGCTGTCGTGCCTGAATCTTCGGGCGCCGTATTTGCCGGGGTACCACCTTGGCGAGACGACTGCTTTTGCAGTCGCCTCCAATATAGAACATTTCGGCCAGGATGCGCCATCTTTTTTTCATCTGATTGCAATTCGATGACAAAACCCTCTGCACTGGCGGGCGACGCTTTGCGTTTTGTCAGCACCTCAAAACTGTACCCCTATACAGCATTTGATATTATTTTTTCATCTAAAAAGTTGAATATATAGTATTGACCATGTATTTAGTGAGCTTCTAGAATCCGCCAGCGCTCGAATAGAGCGTTTTTTGTTTCCACTGCCTCACGACTGAGCAGACCCCACCAGCCAGGCTTGTCGGCGTCAACGGCGCACGGTCTGGCGGATCCGCAGCACCTCATCCAGGGTGCCCCGCCCAACGGCCTTCGCCTTCCAGCGAGGGCCGTTTCTGGTGGGCTCCCAGAAAGGAAAAAGCTATGCCAGCGTCAGGAAAATTCTTCGCCGCCGTGCGAACGTTCGCCACCGATGTGGCCAACGGTTTTCTTGCCATCATCCACAACAGCTTCGCCCTGCTGGGCCTGGCTGTCGCCTTCACGGCCCTGACCCTGTTCGCCCGTCCCGATCTGCGCGACGCCGGCGAGGACAGGCTGCGCTCGTGGCTGGCCGCACGCCACGTGGCCGAGCTGGGCGCGCCGGTCGAGCCGGCGGCCAGCGACAGGGCCACAGCCACCAACCCCAAGAGCCTGCCCAAGGAGCAGGCTGCGGTGGCCTTCTGGCTCAGCAAAAAATACCGCGTCGCGCCCGAGCCCATCGCGGCACTGGTCAGCGAAGCCTATGAACTGGGCAAGCTCAACCAGCTCGACCCCACGCTGATCCTGGCCATCATGGCCATCGAGTCGAACTTCAACCCCTTTGCGCAAAGCGCCGTGGGCGCCCAGGGACTGATGCAGGTGATGACCACGGTGCACACCGACAAGTACGAGAACTTCGGCGGCCACAACGCGGCCTTCGATCCGGTGAGCAACCTGCGCGTGGGCGTGCGCGTTCTCAAGGAATGCATCGCCCGAGCCGGCTCCATTGAAGGCGGTCTGCGCTTTTACGTAGGCGCCGCCAACCTGCCCAGCGACGGCGGCTATGCGGCCAAGGTGCTGGCAGAGCACCAGCGCCTGCGCCTGGCGGCAGGCATGCGCGCTGCACCGCTGATGACCGCCAAGGCAGAGGCCCCCAAGCAGCCTGTGCAGGTCGCTGACACCCAGCGTCCGGGCGTGACAGCACCTGCCGCACCTGCGGCAGCTGCGCAGCCGGCCCCTGCACCGGCCGGCGCGCCGGCGGCATCTGCCCGCACCGAACAGATTGCGCTGCAAACCCAGGAACAGCCCCTGTAAATAGAAACACCCTGCGCCCCCATCGCGCATGAGAGCAGCAAGCGGGCCAGGGCCCGCTTTCTTCATGGGACAAGCCCCACTTGCACAGCCATGGCCCCGGCAGTGCGTGCAGCGGGCAGGCTCAGCTACACTAGCGGGGTACGCAACTGGCGATAGGCGCAGCCGCTTCATATGCACAGCTGCCGCTGACGTGGAAACCAGCAGAAAGTGCACGAAAGCCCTTTCTGTGAACCACCGGGGAGCGTACCGCCTGGGTCCTGTCCAGACAGACGGGGCACGGAGTGTTCAGCCGTTCGCCTGGGCAGCCCTTGGCCTCAAGGGAATTTCAAGTTCACAGGACTGCCATGTTTCAACGCACCAATACCATCGAGAAGGTCGATGCCGAAGTCTTTGCCGCCATCCAGGCAGAGAACCTGCGCCAGCAGGAGCACATCGAGCTGATCGCCAGCGAGAACTACTGCTCGCCCGCCGTGATGGAAGCCCAGGGCTCCCAGCTCACCAACAAGTATGCCGAAGGCTACCCCGGCAAGCGCTACTACGGCGGCTGCGAGAACGTCGACGTGGTCGAGCAGCTCGCCATCGACCGCATCAAGCAGCTGTTCGGCGCAGAAGCAGCCAACGTGCAGCCCAACTCCGGCTCGCAGGCCAACCAAGCCGTGCTGATGGCATTTGCCAAGCCCGGCGACACCATCATGGGCATGAGCCTGGCCGAAGGCGGCCACCTCACGCACGGCATGCCGCTGAACATGTCGGGCAAGTGGTTCAACGTGGTCTCCTACGGCCTGAACGCCGAAGAAGCCATCGACTACGACAAGATGGAAGCGCTGGCGCGTGAGCATAAGCCGCGCATCATCGTGGCTGGCGCCTCGGCCTATGCCCTGGCCATCGATTTCGAGCGCTTCGCCAGGATCGCCAAGGAAGTCGGCGCCATCTTCTGGGTGGACATGGCCCACTATGCCGGCCTGATCGCTGCCGGCGTGTACCCCAACCCCGTGCCCCACGCAGACGTGGTCACCACCACCACGCACAAGAGCCTGCGCGGCCCGCGCGGCGGCGTGATCCTGATGAAGGCCGAGCACGAGAAGGCCATCAACAGCGCCATCTTCCCGGGCCTGCAAGGCGGCCCGCTGATGCACGTCATCGCTGCCAAGGCCGTGGCCTTCAAGGAAGCGCTGTCGCCCGAGTTCAAGGCCTACCAGGAGCAGGTCGTCAAGAATGCCAAGGTCGTTGCAGAGACGCTGACCGCACGCGGTCTGCGCATCGTCTCCGGCCGCACGGAAAGCCACGTCATGCTGGTGGACCTGCGTGCCAAGGGCATCACCGGCAAGGCTGCCGAAGCCGCGCTGGGCGCCGCCCACATGACGATCAACAAGAACTCCATTCCCAACGACCCTGAAAAGCCGATGGTCACCAGCGGCATCCGCGTGGGCACGCCGGCCATGACCACGCGCGGCTTCAAGGAAGAGGAAGCCCGCCTGACGGCCAATCTGCTGGCCGACGTGCTGGACAACCCGAACGACGAAGCCAACCTGGCCCGCGTGCGTGCCCAGGTGGCCGAACTGACGGCCCGCTTCCCGGTCTACGGCGCCTGAGCCTGCGGATCGAGAGACCTTATGAAGTGCCCTTTCTGCAGCCACCCGGACACCCAGGTCGTGGAGACCCGCGAGGCCGAGGATGGGGGCTTCATACGCCGGCGCCGCCAATGCGGCGGCTGCGACAAGCGCTTCACCACCTACGAACGGCCCGAGGTCAGCTTTCCGACCGTGGTCAAGAAGGATGGCCGGCGCATCGAGTATGACCGCACCAAGCTGCAAGGCTCGTTCCAGATCGCGCTGCGCAAGCGCCCTGTGAGCACCAAGCAGATCGATGAGGCCATCGACCACATCGAAGAGCGCCTGCGCAGCCTGGGTGAACGCGAGGTGCCGTCCAGCCGCCTGGGCGAGATGGTGATGCGCGAACTCAAGCCGCTGGACAAGGTGGGCTACATCCGCTATGCCAGCGTCTACCGCAGCTTTGCGGATGTGGATGACTTCAAGAACGCCATGGACGAGGCGCGCAGCCCCGGCTGATCCTGTTTCAGCCACGAAAGCGAAGAGCCGCCCGAGCGAGTGCCTAGCTGCTGCATCAATGTGTTGCCCAGTCCGCTTGGCAGCTGATTCGAGCCCCTCCTGCACTACGCAGAGAGGGGCTTCGTTTTTGTGCCCAGGAGGAACTGCTCCAGCATACGGGCTGCACTGGATGGATTCGTTTGCAGAAGGAAATGCGGCCCCGCAAGACGAACTAACTCCACGTCTGGCTTGTGGGCTAGCAGCAGTACGCCCGCCTGTTTCGGAACCACTTGATCACTCGCCGCTTGCACGTAGAGCGTTGGAACGGAGATGTGCGGCAAACAGGAAGTCGTGTCGACTTCAAGCACCGAGCGCAGCCGTGCTCGAAGTGCATCCGACGGAACTTGTGCCATGGCTTTGATCAGCATGGATTGCAGCTGCGGGTCGAAGTGACCACCCATAAGGATCCGGCCGAGAAGGGATAGCGGCATCGCCGAGAGTGGTACGAATGGCAAGAGGGGGTTGAGTGTCGCAAGCGTCGGGCGCGGGTTTTTAGCGAAGGTGCAGCAGAGAACGAGTTTTTTCAGGTGCGAGGCGGCTTGCGCGGCTATCTGAATGCCGAGCGGGCCAGAGAACGACTCCGCCAGCAGACAGTAGGGTTTGTCCGTTGGCAGCGCGCTCTTCACCACAGCCAGAAGCTCTGGATACCCCATCGGCCGCGATGGATAGCGCACAACCCGCGTCTCCAACCAGGCCGGGAGCTCCTTGAGCAAAGGTGCGAACAGCTCTCCAGTGCCATCCATCCCGGGCAGAAGTACCAGTGTCGACACGTCGCGGGCTAACATATGGGGTGCACTCATGCGGCAAGGCGCTCCGGCTAAGGCTCGGATTGCTTCAAACGGGCACGTTTTTCAGGCCCCCTCATATCGGAGATGAGATGGGTGAACCAGCGAGGCCCACTTCCCGCGAGCGACGGTCTTGCACATTCCCTCCTTGACCAGGAACAACTCCACAGACTCCGCCATCACGCCATGCAGTGCATGCTATAGCTTTCAACCATCGCTTCGATGCGCCGCCCCGCCCCAACCTGCGACAGTAGCACGCACGATGGCTCTTCCCCCGCCGGCAACAGCCTTGGGAGGAACCCCAAAGGTTGGCACACTTCGGGTTCTTGCGGTAGTTGGCCTGGATTCCCGCTGCGATCGGCGGAAAGCGGTGAGACCGCTTGGCAGGCGAGCCGCTGGCCAGACGCGATTTCACCTTGGACAAAGAAAAACCCCAGTCGCCGACTGGGGCTGATTTTGAATCGTTAGCTCGTCCTTAGCAAGGCTTAAACACAACGGCTAAGCCCTCGGGCGACTCTTTGCTTTGGTCCGGCCCGCCAGCCTCCCCGCGCTCAGGCTGCCGAAGCGGGAATCGGCGCCAGGCCCGAGTCCACGTCACCGCACTGGGCACGGTGGCGCAGTGCATGGTCCATCACTACCAGCGCCAGCAGGGCCTCGGCGATGGGCGCGGCACGAATGCCCACGCAGGGGTCGTGGCGGCCCTTGGTGATGACCGCGGTACTGTTGCCATGGATGTCGATGGACTCGCGCGGCGTGATGATGGAGCTGGTCGGCTTGATGCCGATGCGCACCTCCAGATCCTGGCCCGTGCTGATGCCGCCCACGATGCCACCGGCATTGTTGCTGCGAAAGCCCTCGGGGCTCAGCGAGTCGCCATGTGTGGTGCCGCGCTGGGTCACACTGTCGAAACCGGCGCCGATCTCCACGGCCTTGACCGCATTCAGGCCCATCATGGCATAGGCAATGTCGGCATCCAGGCGGTCATACAGCGGCTGACCCAGACCGACAGGCATGCCGCTGGCCTTCACGCGCAGCGCAGCGCCGCAGGAGTCACCCGACTTGCGCAGCGCATCCATGTACTCTTCGTAGGGCGTGACATCGGCCACCGGCGCGAAGAAGGGATTGTTGGGCACATGCTCCCAGCTCTCGAAGGGCAGCGACAGCTCGCCCACCTGGGTCATGCAGGCGCGGAATTCGGTACCGAATCGCTCCCTGAGCCACTTCCTGGCCACAGCGCCAGCGGCCACCGTGGGTGCCGTCAGCCGCGCCGAAGAGCGGCCACCGCCGCGCGGATCGCGGATGCCGTACTTCTGGAAGTAGGCATAGTCGGCATGGCCGGGACGGAAGCTCTGCGCAATGTTGGAATAGTCCTTGCTGCGCTGGTCGGTATTGCGGATGAGCAGCGCGATCGGCGTGCCCGTGGTGCGGCCTTCATAGACGCCGGAGAGGATCTCCACCGCATCGGGTTCGTTGCGCTGGGTCACGAACTTGCTGGTGCCGGGGCGGCGACGGTCCAGGTCGTGCTGGATATCCGCTTCGCTCAGCGCCATGCCGGGCGGGCAGCCGTCGATCACGCAGCCGATGGCCGGGCCGTGCGATTCGCCGAAGTTGGTGACAGTGAATAGGGTGCCGAAGGTATTGCCGCTCATAGGGCGACGATTATGCCCGCGCAGCCGCATGGCAGCGCCACGCCGGCTCGCGCGGACCGGCATCGCCGGCCGTGAGGAGCGCCCCATGGCCGGCGCGCAGCGCGGATCAGTCCGCGCCCTGGCGCTCGCCTTCGGGCCAGTCGCGGATGTAGGCCTTGAGCATGCGGTTTTCGAAATTCTGGCTGTCCACCACGGCCTTGGCCACGTCATACAGGCTGATCACGCCCATCAGCATGCGCTTGTCCATCACGGGCATGTAGCGCGCATGGCGGTCCAGCATCATGCGGCGCACCTCGTCCATGTCGGTCTCCATGGTGCAGGTCATGGGCGCGTCATCCATGGCGGAGCGCACCAGGGTCTCCCCCACGCCGCCATGCTTGACGAAGGCCTGGATGACCTCACGGAAGGTCAGCATGCCGACCACATCGCCATGCTCCATGACCACCAGGGAGCCAATATCTCGCTCGGCCATGAGCTGCACGGCACTGGCCAGGCTTTCGTCAGGGGACACCGTATAGAGGGTGTTGCCCTTGACGCGCAGGATGTCACTTACTTTCATGCCCTATCTCCAAAGTTGTCTGTGTCGCCGTGGTGGCGGCGAGCCAATGTCTGTCAGGAAATATAGCCCACAATGCCCGCTTGCCTTGACAACCATGGAGACAGGAATGCCCGGCTACTCGGACCCCGGCTTTGACACCCTGGCACTGCACGCGGGCGCCCAGCCCGACCCGGCCACTGGAGCGCGCGCCACGCCCATCCATCTGACAACATCTTTTGTTTTCGAGTCCAGCGACCATGCGGCCTCGCTGTTCAATCTGGAACGGCCGGGCCATGTCTACAGCCGCATCTCCAACCCCACGAATGCGGTGCTGGAGCAGCGCGTCGCGGCGCTGGAAGGCGGTGTGGGCGCCATCGCCGTGGCCAGCGGCCAGGCGGCGCTGCACCTGTCGGTGGCCACGCTCATGGGCGCCGGCAGCCACATCGTGGCCAGCACGGCGCTGTACGGCGGCTCGCAGAACCTGCTGCACTACACGCTGGCACGCTTTGGCATAGAAACCACGTTCGTGCGCCCCGGCGACATCGACGGCTGGCGCGCCGCCGTGCGCCCCAACACCAAACTGTTCTTCGGCGAGACGGTGGGCAATCCGGGACTGGATGTGCTGGACATCCCCACCGTCAGCGCCATCGCCCACGAGGCGGGCGTGCCATTGCTGGTGGACTCCACGCTGACCTCGCCCTGGCTGATCAAGCCTTTCGAGCATGGCGCAGACATCGTCTATCACTCGGCCACCAAGTTCCTGTCGGGCCATGGCACGGTGATCGGCGGCGTCGTGGTGGATGGCGGTGGCTTCGACTGGGAGAAATCCGGACGCTTCCCCGAATTGACCGAGCCTTATGATGGCTTTCACAACATGGTGTTCAGCGAGGAAAGCAGCACCGGCGCTTTTCTTCTGCGGGCCCGGCGTGAAGGCCTGCGCGATTTCGGCGCCTGCATGAGCCCGCACACAGCCTGGCTGATTCTGCAGGGCATCGAGACGCTGCCCCTGCGCATGGAGCGCCACATGCGCAACACGGAGAAAGTCGTGCAGTTCCTGGCCAGCCACCCGCTGGTGAGCCGCGTGGGCCATCCGCTGCTGGAGAGCCACCCTTCGCACCAGCTCGCGCAAAAGTTGCTGCCGCGCGGCGCGGGCTCGGTGTTCAGCTTCGACATCAAGGGCAACCGCAGCCAGGGCCGCAAGTTCATCGAAACGCTGAAGGTCTTCAGCCATCTGGCCAACGTCGGCGACTGCCGCAGTCTGGTCATCCACCCGGCCAGCACCACGCATTTCCGCATGAGCGACGAAGCGCTGGCGCAGGCGGGCATCGGCCAGGGAACGATCCGCCTGTCCATCGGACTGGAGGATGCCGACGACCTGATCGACGATCTCAAGCGCGCCCTGAAGGCTGCTGAGAAGGCCGCTTGATGCAAGCCATGCACGACCTGCAGATCCGCTGCTTTGCGCCCACCGATACCGATGCCGTGATCGGGCTGTGGAATGACTGTGGCCTGACCCGGCCCTGGAACGATCCGCACAAGGATATCGCGCGCAAGCTCAGCGTGTCGCCCGAACTCTTTCTGGTCGGCACCACTGGGGCTGGACAACTGATCGCCAGCGTGATGGTGGGCTACGACGGTCATCACGGCTGGATCAACTACCTGGCCGTTCACCCTCGCTGCCAGCGCCAGGGACATGCGCGCCGTCTGATGGAGCGGGCCGAGCAGTTGCTCACCGAGCGCGGCTGCCCCAAGCTGAACCTGCAGGTGCGCGAAGGCAATCAGGCAGTGATCGCTTTTTACGAAAGCCTGGGCTACAGCCACGACAAGACTATTTCGCTGGGCAAGCGACTGATTGCGGATATCTGAGCAGCGGCTGGCCACGCGATACCGCACAAGATTCTGGAGACCGAGATGCATATCCAAGTACAAGGCGCAGACATATATGCCTATACCGGCGGCAAAGCTTTCAACCCCACCCAGCCCACGGCCATTCTGATCCATGGCGTGCTGTGTGACCACAGCGTATGGGCGCTGCAAAGCCGCTACCTGGCCAACCACGGCTGGAACGTGCTGGCCATCGACCTGCCCGGCCACTGCAGGAGCGCTGGCGATGCGCCAGCCAGCGTAGAGGCGGCGGCTCAATTCATCGGCCACCTGATGGATGCGGCCAGCATTGGCAAAGCCGCGCTGGTCGGCCACAGCTGGGGCAGCCTGATCGCCATGGAAGCGGCAGCCCGGCTCGGTGCACGCTGCACCCACCTCGCGCTGGTGGGCACAGCCTTTCCGATGAAGGTCTCGCCTGCGCTGCTGGAGTCGGCGCTGAACACGCCAGAGCAGGCCATCCGCATGGTCAATGTGTTCTCGCGCGCCACGCTGTCGCCCCCGGGAGGTGCTGGCAGCTGGGTGTTCGGCGCCGGCATGGCGCTGGGCCGGCATGTGCTGGCCAGCAACGCACGCACCAACCTGCTGCATGCAGGCTTCAAGGCCTGCGACAGCTACACAGGGGGCGAAGCGGCCATGGCTGCGCTGCAGTGCCCCGTGCTGTTCGCCCTGGGCGAACAAGACCAGATGACGCCCCCCAAGGCTGCCAGGGGCCTCATGGATGCCGCCAGGACCGCAGGCCGCCATGTCAGCGTGGTATCCCTGCCCAGCGGGCACAACCAGATGACTGAAGCGCCAGACCCTACCCTGTTCGCGCTGCGGGACTTTCTGGCGAAGTAGCGCCCCGGGCGCTGGGGGGACTGGCCGTCAGGCCACCCCCTCCAGAAAGCGTGCAATGCGCCCGACAATGCGCTCAGGCCATTCCCTGTGGGGCACATGGCCTGCGCCGGCGATGATCTCGGCCTCGGCCGGCCCCGCTGCCGCGCTGCGGATGCGCTCGGGATGGGCCAGGGAGCCGAATTCATCGTTTTCGCCGTGGATGGCCAGCACAGGGCAATGCACACGGGCCAGGGCCTCATCGAGCCGGTAGCCGGCAAAGGCCGGGGACAGCCAGGTGTCCACCCAGGCACTGAGCACCCATGCGGCCTTGTCGCCATGGTATTTGCGCAGTCGCTCCAGTTGCCCAGGCCGGGCGAAATCATCCCTGGCAGCACGTATGCCCTCCAGTGTGCGGTCTTCGACAAAGGCCTGGGCGGACTCCGTGACCAGTGCGCGGCAGCGCGGACCGAAGCGGGCCGCCGCCATGGTGGCCATGCCGCCACCCACGCTGTGCCCCAGCACCACGAAATCACCGATACCCTGGGCCTGGAGCACGGCCTCGAACGAGGTCTCGGCTTCCTGCGCCACAAAGCAACTGTCCAGCATGCCCGGGTGGGCGTCGGACCCACCGAAGCCCAGGCGGTCGTAGGCCACGACCTCACGCCCCGTGGCGGCGGCCAGCTGCTGCGGAAAATCACGCCATAGCGCCACCGAGCCCAGCGAATCATGCAAAAGCACCACAGGCGCCCGGCCGGGCCTGTCACCGGCAGGCGGCACATGCCAGCGCCTGGCAAAAATCTCCCCCAGGGGCGTGGCAATGCGGGAGTCGGTGGTGTGCAGGCTCGGAACAGTCATGGAACGTTTTATGCACCCTGCTGCGCCTGAGGTGGCATGGCCCGGCCGCCACGGCAATTTTTGCGCCCTTGCCGTCTGTTTTTGCAGACATGCGCACTGCGTGACACTGCGCTGGCGCAGCAGCCTGCGCAGGCGTATAAGGGAGACATCTCCAATCGCGAAAGAACGCCATGCCAGATGCTTTTGCCTCCATGCCCAGCACCTCGCAGGCTGCTGTTGATCCACGCCAGTTCAAGACCTTCGCCGAGTTCTACCCGTTCTACCTGCAGGAACACAGCAACCGCACCTGCCGGCGCCTGCATTTCGCGGGCTCCACGCTGGCGCTGCTGTGCCTTTTCGCACTGTTCATCAGCGGGGAGCCGCACTTCCTGCTGGCAGCCATCCTGTGCGGCTACGGCTTTGCCTGGAGCGGACACTTCCTGTTCGAGAAGAACAAGCCCGCCAGCTTCAAGCGGCCTTTGTACAGCCTGCGCGGCGACTGGGTCATGTGGCGCGACATGCTCACGGGCAAGATTGCGCTGTAGCTGCCAGTTGCTGCGCCACGCCCGGCCTGAGCAGGTCCGCCAGCAGCATGCCGTCGAAACCGGCACGCTGCCACAGCGGCTGCGTTCCCGGCGACGGGCTCAGCAGCAGGCGCTGAACCAATGGCGCCAGCGGCGTGCGTAGCGGATCCACAAGCAGTACGTAGCGGGACTGCTGGCCCTCGCTGGCCGGCAGCACGCCCGGCGCTTGCACGGTTCCCACCCAGTCCAGCAGGGACAGCTCGTGCAGCACGGAATCGATCTGCAGCCAGTCCACGCGAAGGCGTCGGGCCAGCGCGTCGGCGTACAGGCCCTTGTCGGGGGTCTCTCGCGCATCGGCCAGATCCTGCAGGATTTCGACGGCCATCGCGAACTGCCATCCCCGCTCGCCGGGCAGGCGCTGCACGCCGGCCAGCACCACAGGCAGGTAGGCCGTGACCACGGCCCCCAGCAGTACGATGATCCAGGCCATGTAGATCCAAATCAGCAAGATGGGCAGCGTGGCAAAGGTGCCGTAAATCACCGAATAGGTGGGCACGGATGCCAGGTAGATGCCCAGCACTTTCTTGGCCAGCTCCATGCACAGCGCCACGAAGATGCCACCGACCCAGGCATGGCGCCAGCGCACATCCGTGTTGGGCACATAGTGGTACAGACCCGTCATGCCCGCCGCCAGCGCCATGAATTCGATGGAGTCGAAAATGAAGCGTAGCCCTTCGGGCAGGGCATTGACCAGTCCGCGCGAGGCGGACATCACATAGGACGACATCACCAGGCTCAGACCCAGCACCAGCGGCCCCAGCGTGATCGCGGCCCAGTAGATCAGCACGCGCTGGCCCAGGGGCCGCAGCTGGCGCACACGCCAGATGTTGTTGAGCGTGCGGTCGATGGTCAGGATCAGCGCCACCGCCGTGACCACGAGAATGGAAAAGCCAGCCATGCCCAGCTGGCTGGCCTTGGAAGCGAACTGCGTCAGATAGCCCAGCACCTGGCGCGCAATGGTCTCGGGGATCAGGCTCTCGATGAGCCAGCGCTCCAGCACCACCTGCACGCGCGAAAAGATCGGGAAGGCGGTGAACAGCGCCAGCGCCACCGTGAAAAAAGGCACCAGTGCCAGCACTGTGGTGAAGGTCAGGCTGCTGGCCGTCACGCCCAGCCGGTCCTCGCGCAGGCGTTCACGCAGCGTGTGCAAGGTGTTGCGCCAGGGAAAGCCATGCCAGCGCTGCAGCCACCGGCGATGCCAGCCGCTTGGCCCGGCAGGCGGCATGGCCACCGGCAAAGTGTCTTCGGGCAGCGCAGGAGCACTGCCAGGAGCGGCGGCGCGGGACGCGGGAAGCCCCCCGCTCACCGCAGCGCTCCGTGTGCGCAATCCTCGGATGTGGCGGGGCAAGCAATCATGTTGTCAAGGGTCAAGACCATGGCCGATATGATGCCACCCCGATGACTGATTCGATTTCCCGACCCGGCGCCGATGTGGCTGCCACCCGATGGCTGGCAGTGTCCAGCCTGCTGGGCCTGATGGTGCTGTGCCTGGCCTGGGAGCTGTGGCTGGCGCCCATGCGTCCCGGCGGCTCCTGGCTGGTGCTCAAGGCACTGCCGCTGGCGATACCGCTGGCCGGCCTGCTCAAGCGCCGCATGTACACCTACCGCTGGGTCAGCCTGCTGGTCTGGCTGTATTTCACCGAAGGCGTGGTGCGCGCCTGGAGCGACCCCGCGCCAGGCCGCTGGCTGGCCGTGGCAGAGATTGTGCTGTGCCTGCTGCTGTTCGTGGCCTGCGCGATGCATGTGCGCTGGCGCCAGCGCAGCGCGCGCCGGCAGGCACCTGCCAGCCAGGCGAGCTGACCCTTTTCATGTTCCCAACAGAGACTGCAATATGAACGCATTGCTTGAACGCCTGCGCCAGATCGTTGGCGCCGCCCATGTGCTCAACGAGGGCGACCTCATCGCCTACGAGCAGGACTGGCGCCGCCGCGCGCGCGGCAAGTCCCTTGCCGTGGTGCGCCCGGCCAGCACCGCTGAAGTGGCCGCCGTGGTGCGCGAATGCGCAGCGGCTGGCGTGAGCCTGATCCCCCAGGGCGGCAACACCGGCCTGTCCGTCGGATCTACGCCCGACGACAGCGGCACCCAGATCGTGCTCAGCCTGACGCGCATGAACGCCGTGCGCCATATCGACCGCGACAACCTGAGCTTCACTGTCGAGGCCGGCTGCATCCTGCAGAGCCTGCAGGAGCTGGCAGACAAGGAAGGACTGCTGTTTCCTCTGTCGCTGGCCGCGGAGGGCAGTTGCACCATCGGCGGCAACCTGGGCACCAACGCCGGCGGCACCCAGGTCGTGCGCTACGGCAATACACGCGAACTGTGCCTGGGCCTGGAAGTGGTCACGCCCCAGGGCGAGGTCTGGGATGGACTGAAGGGCCTGCGCAAGGACAACACGGGCTATGACCTGCGCGACCTGTTCATCGGCAGCGAAGGCACGCTGGGGGTGATCACCGCCGCCACCATGAAGCTGTTCCCCAAGCCTGCCGCACAGCTCACGGCCTTTGCCGCCGTGCCTTCGATGGAGGCCGCAGTGCGTCTGCTGGGGATGGCGCACAAGCACCTGGGCGCCGGCCTGACGGGCTTCGAGGTCATGGGCCAGTTCGCGCTGTCGCTGGTCATCAGGCACATGCCCCAGCTGCGCGTGCCTTTCGCAGGCCAGGACGATGCGCCGCCCTACTATGTGCTGGTGGAGAACTCCGACAGCGAGTCCGAGCAGCACGCGCGCGAGCGTTTCGAGGCGCTGCTGGAGCTGGCCTTCGAAGATGGCTGCGTGCTGGACGCGGTAGTGGCCGAGAGCCTGTCACAGGCCCATGAGCTGTGGCACATCCGCGAAAGCATTCCGCTGGCTCAGGCCGAGGAAGGGCTCAACATCAAGCACGATATCTCCATCGCCGCGTCGCGCATTCCCGCCTTCGTCGAACACACCGATGCGCTGCTGCAGCGCGAGATTCCCGGCGTGCGGCTGGTCAATTTCGGCCACCTGGGCGACGGCAACCTGCACTACAACGTGCAGGCCCCCGCAGGAGGCGATGCCAAGGCGTTCCTGCAGTCGCAGGAAGACAAGGTCAACCACCTGGTCTATGAAGCGGTGGCCCAGTTCGGCGGCTCGTTCTCTGCCGAGCACGGCGTGGGCGCCCTCAAGGTGGACAAGCTGGAAAAATACCAGTCGCCCGTGGCGCTGTCCATGATGCGCGCCATCAAGCAGGCGCTGGACCCGCAGGGCATCATGAACCCGGGCTGCGTTCTGAAGAAGGCGTGACCGCCCAGGCGGCTGCGCCAAGACCGCCTGGGCAGCCGCCTCAGGAGGCCGGTCTGGGCTCGATGCTGGCCTGGGTCTTCGTCACCTGCTCGGGCCAGGGAATTTCCGTTCCCTGTGCCGCATCGGAAAAATCAGTCTGCCGGCCATGGGTCAGCAGCCATACGCGCAGCGCATTGCGCGCAGGATCAATCACCACGGCGCCCATTTCCTCGCCGCCCTGATGGGGGCGCAGGCCGACGATGCTCAAGACCTCGCCCTCGCGGGTGAGCGGTCCCACAGTGCGCATATTGGCCAGCAGCGTCGGGTAGCTGGGACCGAGCAAGGCTTTGAGCCGGTCGGCGAGCACGCCCTGCTCCAGGTAATTGATGCCGTCGTAGGGGTACTTGCCGACATACTCTGCCAGGCTGTCCAGGCCCGGCCCGCCAGCGCCGGCCGGCGAAGGCATGCGCACTGTTTCCGTGGCCGCCAAGGCAGACGCAGGCGCCACGGTCGCAGCCTGGGCCGTCCCCGGCGCAGGCGCTGCCACGTCCAGGGAAGCCTCCTGTACAGCCTTGGGGGCAGGCACGGAGGGCGTGCGCGGATCGCAGGCCGTCAGCGCGAGCATGGCAACACCCAGCGCCAACCCGGCCTGCCAGGGGGAGAGCATGGTGGACATGCACAGACTCCTTGTCAAAGCGGATGCGGAAATATCGGGGGCGCCAGTGCAAGTGCCCAGGCCCAAGGCCGGCGCCTGTCTGGCGGCATTGTCGCACCCGGACGCGCCAGGGCCTGTATCAAGGGGCAAGGGCCGGGGCCATCCCGGCAGGGACGCAGGCAAAACCCACGGTTGCTATACGATGCCGTCCTTGATTCGTCTCTTTGGCCCATGAAACAGTACCTCGACCTCGTACAGAACATCTTTGACAACGGAAGTTGGCAAGACAATCGCACGGGCGTCCGCACCCTCAGCATTCCGGGCGCGATGCTCCGCTTCGACCTTCAAGAAGGCTTTCCCGCCGTCACGACGAAGAAGCTGGCATTCAAGTCTGTGATGGGTGAGCTGGTGGGCTTCCTGCGCGCCTCGCGCAGCGCCGCCGACTTCCGCGCGCTGGGATGCAAGGTGTGGGACCAGAACGCGAACGAAAATGCGCAGTGGCTGGCCAACCCCTACCGTCTGTGCGAGGATGACCTGGGCTCCGTGTACGGCGTCCAGTGGCGCCAGTGGCCTGCGTACAAGCTCATCGACCCGGCGCAGCCCCAGGGACCCGCCCAGATTGCGGATGCCCTGAGCCGTGGATTCCAGCAGATCGGCACGCTTGACGGGGTGGATGGCAAGCCTTCTGGCGTGCTGCTGTACAAGGCAGTGGACCAGTTGCGGCAGTGCCTGGATACCATCATCAAGGACCCCGGCAACCGCCGCATTCTCTTTCATGGCTGGAACTGGGCGCAGCTCGATGAAATGGCCCTGCCGCCGTGCCACCTGCTGTACCAGTTTCTGGTCAATCAGGAAAAACGGGAAATCTCCCTGTGCCTGTATATCCGGTCCAACGACGCGGGACTCGGGACCCCCTTCAACACGGCAGAGGGCGCGGCACTGCTGCATCTGGTCGGCCGCCTGACCGGCTACACGCCGCGCTGGTTCACCTACTTCATCGGGGATGCCCACATCTACGAAAACCATGTGGACATGCTTCAGGAGCAGCTCAGGCGCGCACCCTACCCCCTGCCCAAGCTGGTGCTGTCCGACCGCATTCCGGACTACGCCGTCACCGGCAAGTACGAGCCAGAGTGGCTGGAGAAGGTCGAGCCTTCGGACTTCTCCCTTGAGGGATACCAGCACCATGCCCACATCTCGGCACCGATGGCTGTTTGATCGGTGAACCTGCTCAGGACCCGCCTGCCCCGGCGGGTTTTTCTTTTCCGGCCGGCTTGCGGTCCCAGGGGGCGACATCGCCGCCAAATCGCTGCGCCAGAAACTCGATGAGTTTGCGCAGCGGCAGGGGCTGATGCCGGCGCGAGAGGTATACGGCCTGGATGTCCAGGGGATCGAGCGCATAGTCGGGCAGAACGACCTGCAGCTGCCCGCGCGCAAGCTCTTCGGTCACATAGTAGGTGGGCAGCATGGCGATGCCTGCGCCCGCCAGGGCGCCGGCGCGAATGATGGATGTTTCGTTCGCTGTCAGCACCGAGCGTGTGCCGATGGTGGTGGTTGTGCCTGCGCGCCGCAGGTTGTACGAGGGCGCAAAGCCTGCGCTGTGAACGACACAGCGGTGCGCCTGCAGGTCTTCGGGCTTTTGGGGAACCCCTGCGCGCGCCAGATAGGACGGCGATGCGCACAGGACAGAGTGGCACACCGCCAGCCGGCGCGCGACCAGGGTTTCATCGATGCGGTTGCTCAGCCGGATGGCCAGGTCGATGCGGTCCTGCACCAGGTCCACGGTGCGATCGACCATCATCAGGTCGATTTCGACCCTGGGGTGCAGTTGCTGGAAATCGACGACTGCAGCCGTCAGCTGCGCTTGCGCGAACGAGGGCGCCGAAGTGATGCGCAGCCGCCCCTGGACCTGCCCGCGCTGGCTGGCCTGGGCCTGGACGTCCTCGGCCAGCGCCACCATTTCCCGGAAGCCCTTGAGGGCCTGCTCGCCCGCATCGCTGAGCGCGAGTTTGCGTGTGGTGCGATGCAGCAGTCGCACGCCCAGCCAGTTCTCCAGCCCCTCCAGGTAGCGGCTGGCCATGGCTCTGGACATGTCCAGGGCATCTGCCGCAGCGCTGATGCTGCCACGGTCCACGATTTCGATGAAGACCCGCATCGCGGTGAAACGGTCCATTGATTTGCTCGATTCAGTTGACAGTCATGCCAAATAAATGAAGTTTATCTGCGCAGGTGGAGCAAATAAAGTTCATCCATCGGCAGCACATGGCTGCCACACAGGAGAAACCGAATGACCATCGCCCGCACCATGATCCGCCTCGCCGCTGCCGCAGTGGCCTTGTCCGCCGCCGCGGCCAGTGCGCAAACGGCACCGCTGACCTTGAAGGTCTACCATGCCGACGCAGACAGCTTCAACGTCAATTCCGTGCTCGTCACCGGCAAGACCGACGCCGTGCTGCTGGATACCGGCTTCACCCGCGCCGATGCGCTGCGCATCGCCGCCATGGTGCTCGACAGCCGCAAGACGCTCAAGACCATCTACATCAGCCAGCCGGACCCGGACTACTACTTCGGCATCGACGTGCTGAAGTCCTATTTCCCGCAGGCCCAGGTCGTCGCGACGGCGGCTACCGTCAAGAAGATCGAAGCGACGCTGCCGGCAAAGCTGGGCTTCTGGCCCCCGAAGATGGGTGCCAATGCGCCCCAGTCCGTCAGCCTGCCCGAGGTGCTGGCCGGCAACACGCTGACGCTGGAAGGCCAGACACTCGAAATCCGAGGCACGGATGACCGGCTGCCCCACCGCAGCTATGTGTGGATACCTTCCATCAAGGCCGTAGTGGGCGGCGTCAATGTGTTCGCCGGCCTGCATGTCTGGACGGCAGACGCGGCCAGCGCCGAGGACCGCGCAGCATGGTCCAGAAAGCTGGAGGGCATTGCCGCGCTCCAGCCGGCTGTTGTCGTGCCGGGCCACGCCGCGCCGGGCTCGGCGCAGGATGCATCGCAGGTATCCTTCACGCAGGCCTATCTGCAGCGCTGGGATGCCGAACTGAAGAAGGCCCATGACAGCGCCACGCTCATCGGCGCAATGAAGGCCGCCTACCCCAGCGCAGGCCTGGGCGTGGCCCTGGACATCGGCGCCAAGGTCGCCACCGGCGAAATGAAATGGTGAGCCACCTGTGGAGACCCATGCCATGAACGCGTTGCATCTGCCCCTGCCATCCATCGTCTATGCCATGGACGCGTACTGCGGCTGGTGCTGGGGCTTTTGCGGGCGCATGGGCGAGTTCGAGGCAGCCAACCGCCACCGCGTGGCATTCACGGCCATCAGCGGCGGGCTGTTTGTCGGCGAGCGCGCCAGACCCCTGGCGGACTACCCATACATCCCCGAGGCCAATGCCCGCATCGCACGGCTGACCGGCGCCGTCTTCGGCAGCGCGTACAACGGCTTGTTCAGCGATGGCAGCATGGTCATGGACTCGCTGGATGCGGGCGCAGCCCTGGCGGTACTTCGCGCACAGGCGCCGCACCGGGCCGTGCACTGGGCCCATGAACTGCAGGCCGCGTTCTACGGGCGGGGCCTGAGTCTGTCGGATCCGGCAACGGTTGCGGGCATTGCCGAAGCCAACGGCCTGGATGTGGCAGCAGTGCTGCACGGACTGCAAAGCGGCGCAGGCAAGGCCCTGGCACAGGCAGACTTCGCGCTGGCGCGGCAACTGGGGGTTGCCTCCTACCCGACGCTGCTGTGGGTCGATGGCGCCACCGTGCGCCCGCTGCCTGCGACCGGCACGGCCCTGGGCGCGCTGAACCAGCAGCTGGATGCGCTGCTTGCAGGCCGGTAGCCGGTTCTGGCGCACACTCCCATCGCTGTCTGCCGATGCGCGACAATCGGAAGGGCATCTCCCATTGTGCAGGTGCCCTTTCATGCATCCGACACTGCTGATCAAGCGCCGGTCCGCCTGCCTCTTTGGGCGCAGGGCGGTGGAATGAATACCGCCGCCAGATGGTCAGACGGCCTGCCCGTGGCCGCCTGAGGCCGTGCCGCACACACAGAGAACCGCCCTATGGCCATCCATCTCATTTATGCACGCGCCGCCAATGGCGTCATCGGCAAGGACAACGCCATGCCCTGGCACCTGCCCGAAGATCTGGCGCACTTCAAGCAACTGACCCAGGGCGCTGCCGTGGTCATGGGCCGCAAGACCTGGGACTCGCTGCCCACGCGCTTCAGGCCGCTGCCGGGACGCACCAACATCGTGGTGTCACGCCAGGCGGGCTGGCAGCCCGAGCCTGCAGCCACGGGCGTGCTGCACGCAACCAGCCTTGCACAGGCGCTGGAGCTGGGGCGGCAGGCATCCGCACAGGTCTGGGTCATGGGCGGCGCCCAGATCTACGCGCAGGCCCTGCCGCTGGCCGACAGCATCGAAGTGACCGAAATCGGGCGCGATTACGAGGGCGATGCCTTCGCGCCCACATTGGGCCCCGAATGGCAGGAAGTGTCGCGCAGCAGCCACGTCTCGGCGGGTGGCCTGCCCTACCACTTCGTGAGGCTGCAGCGCGCATAAGAACCGCTCACACGACCCAGCAAATCGAAGATTTGCGGTTGAGACGAGGCGCCGGGCCGCGATCGGCAAGCCGCAGGCAGTACAACCAGTACGACAAGGCTGGGCGCCCCCGGCGAAGCAACGACGTATCAAGGGTTGTGTTAGCGGTTCTAAACCTGCAGCAGTCACATGCGCTACTGGCGCGCATGACGGCTCTGTGTCAATAATGCTGGTTTTGCCAGCCAGCGCCTTACCCTTTTGACCGCCTTGCCATGAGTCTCGTCCAGCCCCTGCCCCCCGGCCCGCTCGACATCGTCGGCGATATCCATGGCGAATCTTTTGCGCTGGAGCAGTTGCTGGGGCATCTGGGCTATGACGCGCTGGGCCGCCACCCTGAAGGGCGGCGCCTGGTCTTTGTCGGCGACTTCTGCGACCGGGGGCCTGACAGCCCCAGCGTGCTGGCGCGCGTGCTGCCCATGCTGGTGTCGGGCCATGCGCTGGCCGTGCTGGGCAACCACGAAATCAATCTGCTGCGCGAGGATGCCAAGGATGGATCGGGCTGGTTCTTCGACAGCCGCATCTCGTCCGACACCCCCAAATACGCGCCCTTTGCGCGCATGCCGCAGGCCGACATTCCCGAGACGCTGGCCCGGCTCTCGCGCCTGCCTATCGCTTTGGAACGCGAGGATCTGCGCATCGTGCATGCGGCATGGCGCCCGCAGCAGATCGCCATGGCGCGCGAGCTGCCGCCGGGCAGCGCCCGCAGCGCCTACGACCACTTCGAAACTGTGGCGGCTCAGCAGGCACAGGTCAACCGCGTTGCCGAACGCATGCGCGCGGAAAGCAGCCAATGGCCGCATGACCTGGAAGACCGCAACTGGCTGCCGCCCTTCTTGCCAGCGCACAGCGAAAGCGAACTGGCCAAGGCCATGGTCAACCCACTCAAGGTGCTGACCTCGGGCGTGGAGCGCGAATGCCGCAACCCCTTCTACGCGGGCGGCAAGTGGCGCTTCGTGGAGCGCGTGGCCTGGTGGAACGAGTACGAGGATGCGCAGGCCGTGGTCGTAGGCCACTACTGGCGCAGGCTGAACCTCGGTGGTCCTTCGTTCCACGGCGCACAGGCGGAGAACCTGTTCGGCCAGACCGGGCCGCTGTCCTGGCATGGGCGGCGCGGCAATGTGTTTTGCGTGGACTACTCGGTCGGCGGCCGCTGGAACGCCCGCCTGGCCGGCGAGGACCCGCAGCTGCGCTTCAAGCTCGCTGCCATGCGCTGGCCCGAGCGCCGGCTGGTCTTCGATGATGGCACGCAGGCCGACAGCACGGACTTCGGCGTGGCCTCGGCAGCAGCCGGCTGATACAGACCGCCAGCTCCAGGGCATCCATGGCGGCCTGCGCCATCCGACTCAGCCGCCCGCTGCCCCATGCAGCAGCGCCAGAAACTGTGCAGCGGCCTGGCTCAGCGGCCGGTCGCGGCGCACCAGGCTGCCGTAGGCATCCAGGCTGCATTGCAGCCGGTAGGGCAGGATGCGCACCATGCCATGCTCGGCATTGTCGCGGGCCACAGCCTGGGGGATCACGGCCACGAGGTCGGAGTTGCGCACCAGATTCATGGAGGTGAGGATGGAGCTGGTCTCGATCAGGCCGCGCGGCAGAGGCAGGCGATGGGCCTGGAACTCCTGCTCGATCAGTGTGCGCATCGGGCTGCCCGGAGGCTGCAGCACCCAGCCATAGGCCTGCAGGGCGGCGAACGTCACGCTGCGCGCCTGCGCCAGCGGATGCTCCAGCCCCACGATGATGGACAGCGCCTCGTCATCGATGGGCTGGAAGAAATGGGCGGTATCGCCCTGTGCCGTGGGACGGCCGACCACCACTTCGAGCACGCCTTCGGACAGTTGGGCGAGCAGCCGGTCGCTGGTGTCCACCGCCACCTCGATGGACAGCAGCGGCCATTGGCGCTTGAGCGCCAGCAGCGCCTGGGTCAGCCGCCCGGGCGATGCCGCCATGATACTGCCCACGACAAGCCGGCCCGCACTGCCCTCGCGCAGCTCCTGCAGTTCGCGGTTGAGCGATTCCATGCTGCCGCGCAGATGGTGGAAATACCCTGTCACGCGCTCGCCTGCCGCATTCAGCCGCAGGCCACGCCCCACGCGGTCGAACAGGGGCAGGCCCAGTGCGCTTTCCAGTTCGTGCAGCATTTTGGTCGCAGCCGGCTGCGTCAGCCCCATCTGGGCTGCTGCGCCGCGCAGTGTGCCCTGCTCGTCAATGGCCAGCATCAGCGCCACCTGCCGCATGCGCAGGCGGTTGAGCAATTGCGGCGTGCTGTCCTTGCGGTCAATGGAGCCCATAGGAACATTCCTGAAATTGATTACCAAGGGTTATTGATTCATCAGTAACTTTCAGTTTACGGCAATCAATCGGCTGTCTACGATCCCTGCACAACAAAAGCACCGGAGACAAGACATGCAACGCCGCACCCTGCTGGCCGCAGCCGCCCTGCTGCCCGGCATCGCACTCGCACAAACCACGCCTGAATGGCCCACAAGGCCGCTGCGCATGCTCGTGGGCTCGGCGCCGGGTGGCGGCACCGACGCCATGGCCCGTGCCGTGGCCGACCGGCTGGCCCCCTTGCTGCGTCAGCCGGTCGTCGTGGAAAACCGCCCCGGCGTCTCCAACACGCTGGCCGTGGACATGACCGCCAAATCCACCGACGGCCACACCATGGTCATGGGCGTAGTCACCGCCCACGCCATCGCGCCGCATCTGCTCAAGCTGGGCTACGACAACAACCGCGACCTCGTGCCCGTGGCCTTCGTGGGCACGGTGCCTAATGTGCTGGTGGTCGGCAACAGCCTGTCGGCCACTTCGGTCCAGGCCCTGGTCGCCCTGGCCAAGAAGGAGCCGGGAAAAATCAACTTCGCCAGCAGCGGCACAGGCAGCACCCAGCACATCGCGGCCGAGATGTTCAAGGACGCAGCAGGCATAGAACTCACCCATGTGCCCTACAAAGGCAGCGCTGCAGCCCTGGTGGACCTGGTCAGCGGCCAGGTCCAGATGAGTTTCGACACCATGCCCTCGGTGCTGGGGCAGATCAAGGCCGGCAAGCTGCGCGCGCTGGGCGTGACCTCTGCCAGGCGCAACCCCCAGCTGCCCCAGGTGCCCACGCTGGCCGAGGCAGGCGTGCCCGGCGTGGAGATCGGCGCCTGGTACGGCATCTACATGCCCGCTGCCACGCCCAGGGCCGTGCAGGCCAGGGTGCACGACGAAGTCAACAAGGTGCTGGCCATGCCAGAGACGCGCACCCGCCTGGAGGCAGTAGGCGCGGAGCTGCAGCCCATGGGCCAGCCCGAGTTCATCGCCTTCCACAACGCCGAATACCAGCGTTTCGGCGAAATCATCCGCAAGAACCAGATCAAGATCGACTGAGCTGCCTATGCCTTCTTCCGAACTCCCCGTCGTCGCACTGACCCTGGGCGATCCCGCCGGCATCGGCGCCGAGCTGATAGCCCGCCTGCTGGCGCGGCCCGAGGCCATGCAGCACGCCAGCATCGTGCTGGCAGGCGACCGCTGGCTGTGGCAGCAGGGCCAGCGCATCGCTGGCGTTCAGGTCGCCACCGACGACATTGCCAGCTTCGCCGAAGTGCGGGGTCGCCCTTGCGAGGGTCGCCCTGGCGAGGGCCGCCCTGGCGGTCCACGGCCTGCCTTTCTGGCCATGGACACCGTGGCGCCCGAGGCCGTGCATCCGGGCCAGGCCGAGGCGGCAGGCGGCCGCTCGGTGCTGCAGGTGCTGAACCGGTGCATGGATGCGGCCAAGGCCGGCCAGATCGATGCCATCTGCTTTGCCCCGCTGAACAAGCAGGCCATGAAGCTGGGGGGGCTGCGCCATGAAGACGAAATGCACCACTTCGCCGACTACCTGGGCGTGAGCAGCTACTTTTGCGAGTTCAACACGCTGGGCGGGCTATGGACCTCGCGCATCTCCTCGCATGTGCCCCTGAAGGACGTGGCCAGCTACCTGAGCGTGGAGCGCATCATGCAGGCAGCCGAGCTGATCTACCGCTCGCTGCTGGACAGCGGCGTGGCGCAGCCCAGGGTGGCCATCGCAGGCTTCAACCCGCACAACGGTGACGGCGGCACCTGCGGCCGCGAGGAGATCGACATCATCGCGCCCGCCGTGCGCGCGCTGCAGGCCCGCGACTGGCCCACGCCTGCGCCCTTCCATGGCCCCTTCCCGGCCGACACCATCTTCCTCAAGGCCCAGGCCGGCGAATACCAGGCCATTGTGACCATGTACCACGACCAGGGCCAGATCGCCATCAAGCTGATGGGCTTCTCGCGCGGCGTCACCGTCCAGGGCGGCCTGCCAGTGCCCATCACCACGCCAGCCCACGGCACGGCCTACGACATCGCAGGCCAGGGCAAGGCCAGCGTCGAAGCCACCTGGCAAGCCTTTCTGATCGCCTGCCGCATGGGTGCGGCACGCCTGCCGTAATACCTCACGCTCCACCGACCCACACCATGAAAATCAAATCCGTCCGCGCTCGCGTCTACGAATGGCAAGGCAAGACCGTGCCGCCCCAGGGCAACTTCTGCTCCAACGCCATGGATCTGCTGTATGCACCGCAGGAAACCATGGCCACCTTCCGCTTCCATTCCTGGACCGTGGTCGAGATCGAGACCGATGACGGCATCGTCGGCCTGGGCAACGTGGCGCTGGCGCCGCGCATTGCCAAGGCCATCATCGATGAATACCTGGCGCCCCTGGTCATCGGCCATGACCCGTGGGATTACGAATACCTGTGGCAGCGCATGTACCGCGCCACCCACGCATGGGGCCGCAAGGGCGTGACCATGGCCGCCATCTCCGCCGTGGATCTGGCCCTCTGGGACATCCTGGGCAAATCGGTCAACAAGCCGGTGTTCAAGCTGCTGGGCGGGCGCACCAAGGAAAAAATCCCCTGCTACTACAGCAAGCTCTACCGCACGGACCTCAAGGCCATGCAGGAAGAGGCACAAAAGTTTTTGGACCAGGGCTTCAAGGCCTTCAAGATGCGCTTCGGCTACGGCCCGGCCCATCTGCAGGAAGGCATGCGCGAGAACCTCAAGTCCGTCGAGGCCATACGCGAAGTCATCGGCTACGACACCGACCTGATGCTGGAGTGCTACATGGGCTGGAATCTGGAGTACGCCAAGCGCATGCTGCCCAAGCTGGCCCGGTTCGAGCCGCGCTGGCTGGAAGAGCCCGTGATTGCCGACGACATCGACGGCTATGCCGAACTCAACCAGATGGGCATCATCCCCATCTCGGGCGGCGAGCATGAGTTCAGCCTCTACGGCTTCAAGCAGCTGCTGGACAAGAAAGCCGTCAGCGTCGTGCAGTACGACACCAACCGCGTCGGCGGCATCACGGCCGCGCACAAGATCAATGCGCTGTGCGAAGCCTTCAGCGTCCCCGTGATTCCACATGCCGGCCAGATGCACAATTACCACCTGACCATGAGCACGCTGGCATCGCCCATGGCCGAGTATTTCCCCATCTTCGACGTGGAGGTGGGCAACGAGCTGTTCTGGTACATCTTCGATGGAGAGCCCATTGCCGACAACGGGTTCCTGCAGCTGCGCGACGATGTGCCGGGCCTGGGCCTGACGCTCAAGACCGGGTACCTGGACCAGTTCCGCATCACCGAGTGAGGAAGCACGCCATGCCCGGACTTTCGCGGCCCCGCTACAGCGGCATCTTTCCCGTCGTACCCACCACGTTCCACGAAGACGGCACGCTGGACCTGGCCAGCCAGCGGCGCTGCCTGGATTTCATGATCGACTCCGGCGTGGACGGCCTGTGCATCCTGGCCAACTTCTCCGAGCAGTTCCTGCTGGCTGACGAAGAGCGCGAGATCCTCACGCGCACGGCGCTGGAGCATGTCGCAGGCCGCGTGCCCGTCATCGTCACCACCACCCACACCTCGTCGCACATCTGCGCCGAGCGCAGCCGCCGCGCACAGGACATGGGCGCAGCCATGGTGATGGTCATGCCGCCCTACCACGGCGCCACCTTCCGCTTCGGCGAGGCCCAGATCCATGGCTTCTTCCAGGCCGTGTCCGATGCCATTGCCATTCCTATCATGGTGCAGGATGCGCCAGCCGCCGGCACGCCGCTGCCGCCCGCATTCCTGGCGCGCATGGCCCGCGAAATCGAGCAGGTGAGCTACTTCAAGATGGAGACTGCGGGCGCTGCCGGCAAGCTGCGCGAGCTGATCGCCCTGGGCGGTGATGCCATCGAGGGCCCCTGGGACGGCGAGGAAGCCATCACCCTGCTGGCCGACCTGGAGGCCGGTGCCACCGGCGCCATGACGGGCGGCGGCTTTGCCGATGGCATCCGCCCCATCATCGAAGCGCACCGCGCGGGCGACAAGGACAAGGCCTTTGCCCAATACCAGCGCTGGCTGCCGCTGATCAACCACGAAAACCGCCAGGCAGGCTTTCTGGCCGCCAAGGCGCTGATGAAGGAAGGCGGCGTCATCGCCTGCGATGCGCCGCGCGCGCCCTGGCCCCCCATGCACCCCGAGGTGCGCCGCCAGCTCATCGACATCGCGCGTCGGCTCGATCCGCTGGTGCTGCGCTGGGCGGGCTGAGGCCCGCTTCTTCAGCTTGCGCTGGACACTGCACGACACTCTTTGAGGTCCTGACATTACCCGTGCTGATGCCCCTGGTCAAACAGGCCGGCATCGATCCGATCTACTTCGGCGTGCTTTCATCATGAACAACGCCATCGGCCTGCTCACGCCCCCCGTGGGCACCGTGCTCAACGTCGTGGCCGGCGTGGCGCGCGGACCTGGGCCGCGTGACGCGCGGCGTATGGCCTTTTCTCATTGCCCAGGCCGTGCTTTTGCTGCTGTTCATCATGTTTCCTGCACTGGTCATGGTGCCGGCGCGCTGGTTTTATTGAATCCTGGCCACATTCATGCCCGTCATCCTCTCAGGAAGAACGGGCAGCAGTCCGATGGTTTTCAATGATGAAATCGATCGTATGAACAAATAGATCAAGACTGATGATACTGAAAGCCATTGTTGAAAAAATTTTACGGCCTTTTTTGTTTTTGATGGTGATATTTTTACCCGAGCGATTTAATGGAACGCGGTTAATTTCATTCATAAGGCATTTTTCACCACCCACATCCATCTCATTCATTGTCAGATGGATAGGCGAAGTAGAAATCTTCAAAAAATTGCCCACAACCCGCTTTTTCCAAAATTCTTTCGTACTGAGATAGTGAAAGGTGACCGCCTCGCCAGATTCCAAAGATTTTATGATTTTTGGCAATCTCTCACTGACATGCCTGGCGGAAAATTCCTCCCTGAACCCCCAAAAATCCTTCAACCCAAAATGTATCCATTCGAATTCATGCTTGGAATTTCTACGGTATGCAAGATTGTTGACCAACTTACCAGTCTTTCCAGACCTGAATAAATAAACATCCTCTATATCACCAAACGGCGTATATTTTATTTCGTTATTATTGATGCACAAGATACCTTTTTCGTGGATTTCAAAAATTTTTGTTCTTGACTTTGCCGTAAACATGGCGCAAACAAGCATGAATACGCCAAAAAATACCAGAACACCAGCTGCAGCAATAAATATATTTGGATCTTTATTTCTTATTTCCGGATAATTGAGAGAAAGATAAACAACAAAACCACTCAAAACGAAAAACACCACACTGACTGCGTACATATAAAAATCACAGCCCTGCCATACTCAAATCTCTTGATCAATGTATCTTTGGAAAAATCGCCAACTTCATGTATTTGCATGGTTTATTTCCTCAATCGAAAACAATATTCAATTTTCAAATTTTATAGACATGCATAAAAAATAGAACTCAGACGTGTCTGAAAACCGATGCCCCTCTGGACATTCCTGGCAGACGCGTATGCCATGGCCTCCAAGAAACCTTCATGCCCTCATAGGTAATCAGGCCTGCTTTCGCGCTGCACTGTGAGCTGCCTCTGTGCCATGCAAGGGGGTCATCTGTAACGGAGAGGGCAGTGCATCACCCACCTTGATTTCCGTCAAACTTTACACAAGGGATTTCCCTAAGATCTTCTTGCACACACAACAGAAAGAAGATGGATTCCAGTATGCAAACGCCTCTTGATTTCACTGCACAGCCAGAACGCCTTTGGATTGCGCCTCTGGCCGGCTTCTACAACAAACTGGCCCAGCCTCTGGGCTGGCTCATTCTGCGCCTTGCATTGGGCGGATGGCTGCTGGTGGAGGGCTGGCCCAAGATTCTCTCCCCGATGGGGCAGGTCTCTTTTGTCGAGATGATCGGCTTCCATCCGGGGTGGTTCTTCTCCCCGCTGCTGGCCGTCATGCAGGTCGCAGGGGGCATTGCGCTGATCCTGGGGTTCCTCACCCGGCCCTTTGCCTTTGCAAATGCCATCATGCTGATGGTGACCGTCTGGTTCCATATGCATTTCCCATATGACGCCATGCTGCTGCTGACCAATGACGGCCTTGCAGCCATCAAGAGCCACCCGGAATGGCTGACCCCCAATGGTGCCAAGCGGCTGATGGATGGCGGCGCCGTCGTTCTGGAAATGCTGCAGCACAAGGCCATACAGCTGTCGAGCCTGTGGGCCTGCGGCTGTCTGTTCTTCGCGGCATTCGGTGGCGGCCTGTTCTCGGTCGACAGGCTTTTGCACAAGCAGGTCTGACCGGCTATGACTGCATGGGCAGCAGCCAGGCGCAAAACGCCACCAGCGCAGGCAGGGTTTCATTGCGCTCGGGGTAAATGAGATAGTAGGAGCGCTCGCTGGCAATGGGCTCGCCCACTTCGGCCAGTGAAGCGCTGCGGTCCTCCTCGCCGATCAGCGCCTTGGGCACCAGGCCCACGCCAATGCCGGCCCGCACGGCCTGGATCAGGTGGGAGGTCAGCTCGAAGCTCGGTCCCACGCGCATATGCCGGTGGTCCAGCCCGTAGTGGGTGAACCATTGGGCCCAGCCTCTCTGGTTGCTGGCAACCGTCAGCAGCGTCTGGGAGGCAATCCATGCGGGATCGGCCATCCCGCCCGCCAGCGCCTCGGGGCTGGCGATCGCCACCAGTTGCTCGTTGTGCAGGCAGTGGGCACGCAGGTCGGGCCAGTCGCCCGAGCCCACCGTGATCGCGGCATCAATCTCCTCGGCCTGGAAATCGATGGGGCCGATGCGCGAGTGCAGATGCACGGTCACCCCCGGATGGGCGCGGTAGAAGTCCTGCAGACGCGGCAGCAGCCAGCGGGAGCCATAGGTGGGCAGCGTGGCCAGGCGCAGGGCGCCGCCCTCTCCCTGGTGGGACATGGCCTGCAGCGTGGCCGCACGGATACGGCCCAGCGCAGCCCCCAGCTCCGCTGCGTAGCGCCGGCCCAGTTCGGTGAGTTTCACGGACCGCCCTTCGCGACGGAACAGGCGGATGCCCAGCTGGGACTCCAGCGTCTGGATCTGCCGGCTTACCGCGCTCTGACTCAACGCCAGCTCCTGCGCGGCGCGGGTATAGCTTTCATGGCGCGCTGCAGCCTCGAACACGAGCAGGAGGGACATCGAGGGGGTCAGGCGCCGGTAATGCATGAGTTTTATGCAGCAATTGCCGCTGAATTTTCCGTTTGTGGCGGCAAATTATCAGCCGGATACTGCATGCCATTCCATGCAACACATGCATCCAGCACATGATTTCATAGTGCCTGGAGCACCGGACACCGCCATGCCCTCCACGATGATCGCCCCCCTGCCCCTGCCCGCAGATGCACCACCTGCTGCCTGCAGCGCCTTTCTGGCCGCCCTGCAGGCCGCAGGCTTTGAAGGCGAAATCCAGACCGATTACGCCAGCCGCACGGTCCTGGCCACCGACAACTCCATCTACCAGCGCCTGCCGCAGGCAGCGGTCTTTCCCCGGCATGAGCAGGACGTTCAAACCGTTGCGCGGCTGCTGGCCGAACCCGCTCACCGGAGCGTTGTGCTGACACCGCGCGGCGGCGGCACTGGCACCAACGGACAGTCGCTGACTGACGGCATCGTGATGGACCTGTCCAGGCACATGAACCGCATTATCGAAATCAACCCACAGGAGCGCTGGGTGCGTGTGCAGGCCGGCGTGGTGAAAGACCAGCTCAATGCCGCGCTCAAGCCACACGGGCTGTTCTTCGCGCCCGAGCTATCCACTTCCAACCGGGCCACCATCGGCGGCATGATCAACACCGATGCCAGCGGCCAGGGCAGCTGCACCTATGGCAAGACGCGCGACCATGTGCAGGCGCTGGACTTCGTGCTGCTGGACGGCCAGGCCCTGCACAGCAAGGCCATGGACGAAGCCGAACTGGAGCAGGCCTGCGCCGCCAGCGGCCGCGCCGGCAAGGTCTATCGCACGGCGCGCCGCATTGCCCGGGAGCAGGCAGAGCTCATCGCGGCCAGGTTCCCCCGGCTCAACCGCTGCCTGACCGGCTATGACCTGGCCCACCTGCGCGAGGAGGACGGGCGCTTCAACCTCAACAGCATCCTGTGCGGCGCCGAAGGATCGCTGGGCTTTGTGGTGCAGGCCCGGCTCAATGTGCTGCCTATTCCCAGGTACTCGGTGCTGGTGAATGTGCGCTACGCGGCATTCATGGATGCGCTGCGCGACGCACGCGCGCTGCTCGCGCTGCGGCCGCTGTCCATCGAGACGGTGGACTCCAAGGTGCTGCTGCTGGCCATGCAGGATTTCGTCTGGAACAGCGTGGCCGAGTACTTCCCCGACGATGGGCCGCAGCAGACGCTGGGCATCAACCTTGTGGAGTTCAGCGGCGATGATGTGCAGGAGGTCGATCGCCGGGTGCAGGAATTCATCAGCCACCTGCGCAGCGATGCCAGCGTGCAGCGCCTGGGCCATACCCTGGCCGTGGGCGATGCGGCAGTCAAGCGGGTGTACGCGATGCGCAAGCGCGCGGTCGGCCTGCTGGGCAACGTGCAGGGAGAAGCGAGGCCGCAGCCTTTCGTGGAGGACACGGCTGTGCCGCCAGAAAACCTGGCGGACTTCATCGCCCAGTTCCGCGAGCTGCTGGACAGCCATGGGCTGCAATACGGCATGTTCGGCCATGTCGATGCCGGCGTGCTGCACGTACGCCCGGCACTGGACATGAAGGACCCGCGCCAGGCAGCCCTGGTGCGCCCGCTGTCGGATGCCGTGGCCGAATTGACCCGCCGCCATGGCGGCCTGCTGTGGGGCGAGCATGGCAAAGGCGTGCGCTCGGAATATGCGCCAGCCTTTTTTGGCGAACTGTACCCGGCACTGCAGCAGATCAAGGCCGCCTTTGACCCCGGCAATCAGCTCAACCCCGGCAAGATCGCCACGCCGCCCGAGGCCAAAACGCTGCTGCTCAAGATCGATGGCGTGCCCACGCGCGGCGAGCATGACCGCCAGATCGATGAGCGTGTCTGGCAAAGCTACGGCTCCGCCATGCACTGCAATGGCAATGGCGCCTGCTACAACTTCGACCCTGACGACGCCATGTGCCCCTCGTGGAAGGCCACGCGCCAGCGCGTGCATTCGCCCAAGGGCCGCGCCTCGCTGATGCGCGAGTGGCTGCGCCTGCAGACGGCGGCGGGCGTGGATGTGGCGCAGGCCGGCGCTGCGCGGCAGCCTTTTCTGGCCGGGCTGGCTTTTCGCTGGCGCAACAGCCGCGCTGCGCGCCAGGGCACGCCGGATTTTTCGCACGAGGTCTACGACGCCATGGCCGGCTGCCTGGGCTGCAAATCCTGCGCGGGCCAGTGCCCCATCAAGGTCAATGTGCCCGATTTCCGCTCGCGCTTTCTTTCGCTCTACCACCAGCGCTACCTGCGTCCGGCGCGCGACTACCTGATCGGCTCGCTGGAGCACACAATGCCCTGGATGGCCCGCATGCCTGCGGTCTACAACGCCCTCATGGGTGCGGGCTGGATGCGCAGGTTGCTGCAAAAGCATGCCGGCCTGGTGGACAGCCCTTTGCTGAGCCAGTTCGATCTGCGCGCCGTGCTGGCGCAGTGGCAGGTTCGGCCCGCCAGCCAGCAGGCGCTGATGGCGCTTGGCGCGCACGAGCGCCAGCGCAGCGTGGTCATCGTCCAGGACACCTTCACGCGCTACTTCGATCCCGAACCACTTGCCGCGCTCATCGAGCTGGCTGCACGGCTCGGCTACCAGGTCTGGCTCGCGCCCCTCAACCCCAACGGCAAGCCGCTGCATGTGCAGGGCTTCCTGGGCGCCTTTGCCAAGGCGGCAGTCCACAACGCGCGGCAACTGGCAGAGCTTGCGCATTGCGGTGTCCCCCTGGTGGGGCTGGATCCGGCGATGACGCTGACCTACCGCCAGGAATACAGGAAGGTGGAAGGCATCGGCACGGTGCCCCAGGTGGCCTTGCCGCAGGAGTGGCTGCTCGAAGCGCTGCCACCGCGCCCATCAGCGCCTGCGCAGGACGGCCCGGCCTACACGCTGATGCCGCACTGCACAGAATCGACCAACGCGCCCGGCAGCACCAGCCAATGGACGCAGGTCTTCGAGCGCAGCGGGCTGCGCCTGCGGCTGGAGTCCGTGGGCTGCTGCGGCATGTCGGGCACCTACGGCCACGAGCAGCGCAACCTGGAAACCTCCCAGCAGATCTACGCACAGTCGTGGGCCCGCAAGCTGCCTTCCGGCGAGGCGTCGCAACAGATGCTGGCCACCGGCTACTCCTGCCGCAGCCAGGTCAGGCGCCTGTCCGATCAGCGGCTGCGCCATCCTGTACAGGCGCTGCTGGAGCACCTGCGGGCCGCTGGCTGAAATGCACGGGCACATGCCTGTCTGAAAGGACGGACATTTTTTCAATTCAGCCCTGAGCCAATCAGGCGCAACGCCATTCAGGATGATAATGGCCCCTCCAATCCGATGGCGAATTGGACAACCCAAAGGAGCACCTGAATGGCGAAACGCAAGATCTTCGTGGATACCGATGCGGGATGGGATGACTGGATTGCACTGATACTGCTGTGCACATCCCAGGATGTCGATGTGGTCGGTGTCTCGGTCAATGGTGTCGGCGAGGCACATATCACTCCGGGTGTGCAGAACATCGTGGATCTTCTGGCCTATATCGGCCGCACAGACATTCCGGTCTACGTGGGGCCGAAAGCCCCCATTTCGTACAGCAACGTCTTCCCCAACTCATTCAGGAACCGGGTCGACAGCTTCTATGGCTTTGACATGCCCAAGTCGGGCCTGCAGCCCTCGCCCATGGACTACCGGGAAGGCCTGCGCTGCGCAGTGTCGGAGTATCCACAGCTTGAAGTCCTGAGCATCGGTGGATTCACGGGACTGCGGCACTACATGGACTACACGGGTGCCGCAGCCCCGTCCAGCGTGGTGGCCATGGGCGGCGCCGTTGACGTCGCAGGCAATATTGCCGACCTGTTTGCCGAAGCCTACCCGTTCAACACAACGGGGGAATGGAACCTCTTCATCGACCCCACGGCTGCGGACCAGGTGGTTCAGCCCTGTGCATCGGGCTTTTACAGCAACACGGCAATTCGCTTTGTCCCGCTGGATGCCTCATACCAGGTACCGCTGACGCAGGATGTGGTGGAGCAATACGAACACCTGACCAACAAGGCTGGCACATTCGTATATTACGTGCTCAACCTCAAGCTGCAAGAGGCACAACAAGGCGGCTATGGCGAGTTCTTCTATGACCCTCTGGCTGCAGCCATCATGCTCAACCCCTCCATTGTGGAATCCGGCGGAGAACAAACGGGAACGTTCAGCGTGACCTGTGATTTCCCCGACGAAATGCAGGATCACCTGGGGACACTGGTCTATACACCCCAGCCCACTGCCAAGGACAGCTATATCAGCAAGGTGGATGCACAGTCGTATTACCTGCTGATGTACCAGTCTGTCAGCAGCGCACCCTGAACTGCGACAGTGCCCCGCCAGATTCAGGGCATTCACAATGGCCCGGCCTGCCTGATGGCATACAGGCCGGGCAGGTGCGCGGACTGCTGCTGAAGGCATACTGGGAACACAGATACCCGTATGAATCGAGAAGTCAGCAGCAGCATGAAGATCGCCACCTGGAACATCAACTCCCTTTCCGTGCGCCTGCCCCAGGTGCTGGCCTGGCTGCAGGCCAACCCTGTGGATGCGCTGGCACTGCAGGAGCTCAAGCTCACCGATGACAAATTTCCGCTGCAGGCGCTGCAGGAGGCGGGCTACCATGCCGTCAGCCACGGCCAGAAGACCTACAACGGCGTGGCCTGGCTGTCGCGCACGCCGCTGGGCGATGTGGTGCGCAATATTCCCGGTTTCGACGACGAGCAGGCGCGCACCATCGCCGCCACCGTGGACTCGCCAGCCGGCCCCATCCGACTGATCAATGGCTACTTCGTCAACGGGCAGGCGCCCGGCACGGACAAGTTCGCCTACAAGATGCGCTGGCTGCAGGCCCTGCAGGACTGGGTCAGGGCCGAGATGGCCATCCACCCGCGCCTGGTGCTGGTGGGCGACTTCAATGTGGCGCCTGAAGACCGCGACTCCTACGACCCAGTGGGCCTCAAGGACACCATCCACCATACGGTGCAGGAGCGCGCGCACTTCCAGGCGCTGCTGCAGCTGGGCCTGACAGATGCCTTCCGCCTGTTCGAGCAGCCCGAAAAAAGCTATTCATGGTGGGATTACCGCATGCTGGGCTTCCAGAAAAACCGGGGCCTGCGCATCGACCATATCCTGGTCAGCGAGGCACTGCGCGGCAGCGTCAGCGCCTGCGCCGTGGACCGCGCGCCGCGCAAGAACACCCAGCCCAGCGACCATGCGCCTGTCGTCGTGACACTGGGCTGATCAGGCTGGCCACAGGCCGCTGCGCTACAGCATGTAGCGCCGCAGCCAATGGATGGCTTCGATATGGCCGCGCAGCGTCAGCGCATGGCGCCGCAGGACTTCGCCCAGAGGCTTGGGCAAGCTGGCATTTTCGGCAGCTTCGCAGGCGCTCAGCCATTGCTGCTGGCAGGCTTCGGCGCGGCGCAGCATGGACTCCGCACCTGTTTCACGGCCCATCAGACCCGACCAAAGGGTGCTGCGCAGCAGCGCGGCCTGGCTGGTGCGCGCGGGCAGGGCCACGCCACCGCTGGAGGCGATGGCCCGCTCCAGGTCGTGAATCAGCATCTGGCTGGCGTTGCAGTGGCGGGCGAGCACCTGGCCTATCAGACCCTGCGGCATGGGACGCATGCATTCGCCCAGGCGCGCATGCGCCTGGCGTCCCAGCGCCAGCACGGCATTGAGCAGGGCCGCAGCGCCAAGATCCAGCTCCTGGGCCACAGGCTGTGCAGGCCTGGGATGGCGGGCCTGCTGCCAGGAGGCCGCCGCCGCATCGCGCACCTGGCTCCAGCACAGCAGGCTGGCTCCGCGCTCTCTTTCCCACTGCTGCTGCAGCAGTGGCTCGGCCGCCTCGAAGGACTGCTGAGCACATGCAGGAGACAAGGCCATAGCCCAGCCCAATGCGTAGGCGGGCCGGTACTGGTCGTAGCCACGCCCTGACACATAGTAGGGCTCCTGGAAATAACGGCCATGCCAGCAGGCGTCTACCGGATCGGTCAGGGGGCCTGGCGGCAATGCCCGGGGACGCGCACGTGGGGCCAATGCCTGGCGCCAGAGTTGAGAGAGGGCTTTGGGCACGATAGGACGATGGGTGGGACGCTCCGACAGCAATGAACGCATTGTTCCAGCCGGTGAGCGGGCTGGCCGTCGGCACAGCCTGCTCACCGCTGTAGGAACCCGCCTCCTGCGCCTCAATCCACGCCGTCGTCGTCCATGCCCAGCTCCTGCAGCTTGCGGGTGATGGTGTTGCGGCCTATGCCCAGGCGCTGGGCGGCCTCGACCCGGCGGCCATGGGTCACGGCCAGGGCCGAGCGGATCAGCTGGGCCTCGAAGCGCCGCGACAGCTGGTCCCAGACCTCTCCATGCCCATGGGGCTGCGTATGCTCCAGCAGCTGGCGGGCCTGCTGGCCCAGCAGATGCACCCAGTCAAGCTCCCCCGCTTCCGGCGTCGCCACACTGGCCACACTGGCCGCACTGGGCAGTGGCGCAACGGGCACGAAGCTGCGGCCTGCGGCCTCCGTGGACGCCACTTCTGGCAGGCTCGCTGCAGCGCAGATGCCTGCGGCCAGCGGAGCTGCCTCGCCCAGCACCTCTGGCGGGAGATCCTTGACCGCAATGACCTGCGCCGGCGCCATCACCGTCAGCCAATGGCAGATGTTTTCAAGCTGCCGCACATTGCCGGGGAAGCCAAAGGTCTGCAGCCGCTGCATGGCGTCGGCGCCCATGCGCTTGGGCTCGACGCCCAGCTGGCGCGCGCTTTGCTGCAGGAAGTGGCGCGTGAGCATGGGCACATCCTCGCGGCGCTCGCGCAGGGCGGGCAGGCGCAGCCGGATCACATTGAGCCGGTGGAACAAGTCCTCGCGGAATACGCCATCGCGCACGCGCAGTTCCAGATCCTGGTGGGTAGCGGCAATCACACGTACATGGGCCTTGACGGCCTGATGGCCGCCGACGCGGTAGAAATGCCCATCCGACAGCACGCGCAGCAGACGCGTCTGCAGATCAAAAGGCATGTCGCCGATTTCATCGAGGAACAAAGTGCCGCCCTCGGCCTGCTCGAAGCGGCCCCGCCGCTGGGTCTGGGCGCCCGTGAAGGCTCCGCGCTCATGGCCGAACAGCTCGGATTCGAGCAGATCCTTGGGGATGGCAGCCGTGTTGATGGCAACGAACGGGCCTCCCGACACCGGCGAGTGCTTGTGCAGCGCGCGCGCCACCAGCTCCTTGCCCGAGCCCGACTCGCCCGTGATCAGCACCGTGACCTGGCTCTGGCTGAGCCGGCCGATGGCGCGGAACACATCCTGCATCGCAGGCGCCTGGCCCAGCATCTCCGCCTGCAGCGGCACCTGGACCTCGGCCACGTCCTCGCGCAGGCTTTCCTCGACGGCGCGGCGGATCAGCTCCACGGCCTTGGGCAGGTCGAAGGGCTTGGGCAGGTATTCAAAGGCCCCGCGCTGGAAGGCCGAGACGGCACTGTCCAGATCGGAGTAAGCCGTCATGATGATGACGGGCAGCCCTGGCTGCTGGGCCCGGATCTGCTCGAGCAGTTCCAGCCCGGAGCCACCGGGCATGCGGATGTCGCTGACCAGCACCTGCGGCGGCTGGCGTGCCGGATCGCCGGCATCGACATCGGACAACGCGGTGAGCACGTCACGCGCCTGGACGAAACTGCGTGTCGCCCAGCCCTCCCGGCTCAGTGCTTTTTCAAGCACGAAGCGGATGGAAGGGTCATCATCCACGATCCAGATCGGTTTCATTGGTGGTGCTTCCTTCCCTGATTGCAGTGTTGATTTCTGCGGGCCTCAAGGCAGCGGGATGAGGATCCGGAAATCCGTGCGGCCCGGCTGGCTTTCACATTCGATCAGCCCCTGGTGGCGCTGCACGAAGGTCTGCGCCAATGTCAGCCCCAGTCCCGAACCGCCATCCCTTCCCGATACCAGCGGATAGAAGATCCGCTCCTTGATGGCATCGGGAACGCCTGGCCCGTTGTCGATCACATGCAATTCCAATGCCAACCGGTAGCGCTGGCGCCCAAAAGTCACCTGCCGCGCCACACGTGTGCGCAAAATGATCTCGGCATCGCCTGCAGCAATGCGTTCGTGCAGCGCCTGCGCGGCGTTCTGCACAATGTTGAGCACCGCCTGTATGAGCTGTGCGCTGTCGCCACGGAACTCGGGGATCGAGATGTCGTAGTCGCGTGCAATCGACAGCCCCGCAGGGTGCTCGATCAGCACCAGCGAGCGCACGCGCTCGCAGACCTCGTGGATATTGACATCGCCGACCTCGTGCGGATGGCGGTGCGGTGCCAGCAGCCGGTCCACCAGCGCCTGCAGCCGGTCCGCTTCATGGATGATGACCTCGGTGTACTCGCGCAGCTCGGGCGCATCCAGATCCATCTGCAGCAACTGGGCCGCCCCGCGTATGCCTCCCAGAGGGTTCTTGATCTCGTGCGCCAGATTGCGGATCAGCTCCTTGTGGGCCTGGGCCTGCTCGCGCAGCCGCTCCTCGCGGTCCTGACGGGCCTGCTGCTCCAGCGGCCAGAATTCCACCAGCACATCGCCTGGCCGCTCGGCCAGCGACACCGTCACATGCACGGGCAGCGCATCTGCAGCCACACGGTGCAGACTGGCCTCGAAGCGCAGCGCTGCGAAGTCGTTGTCCTGGGCTCCGCGCAATGCCTTATCCAGCAGCGCAGGCTCCGTGAAGCAGGAGGCCAGCTCGCCGCCCTCCAGCATGCGCCGCGAAAGGCCCAGCGCATTTTCCAAAGCAGCATTGGCAAACAGCACGTTTCCCTGCTCGTCGAGCACGGCCATCAGCGTGCACAGCAGATCAAGGGCTTGATAGGAAGCCGGCGCAGCCGGCCTGAAGTCTTGCGTCATGCCGGTATTTCCTGCTGAAGCGGGGATTCGTCAGTTGGCGGCTGGCAGGCGGTCGAGTTCGCGCCGGATGCCAGCCACATCGCTTTCCTGGCGTGCAATGCTGGCCTTGAGCTGATCGACACGTTCCATGTAGACCTGGGGGTTGCGCAGCTCCAGTGCGGTGCGCGTAGGGTTGCCATCGTTGTACTCCTGGCGCAGCTGGGCCAGCTTTTCCTGGGCCCTGGTCAGCTCGCCTTGCAAAATCGTCCGTGCATCGGAATCGCGTGCACGCTGCGCGCTGCTGTTGACCTTGGCGGGCGCCGGTGAGCCGGCGGCCGGGGCAGGAGCCGGCGCACGTGCCGGGCTGCCGGAGGCGGGGGCTGCTGCCGCAGGCCGGGAGCCGCCATGGATGACGGTCACATGTCCGCCATCGACGGGCTTGCAGCCCTTGGCCTTGGCCTGACCGGCATCGTTGGTGTATTCATTGCCACAGCGGTAGATGGTTTCCTGGGACCAGGCACCTGCAGACAGCACAGGCAGCAGCAGCGACACAAGCAGTTTTTTCATTGCATTCCCTCGGGTAGCCAGGTCGGAGGAGCCCGGCTTGTCCGGGCAAGTATCGCTCATCGCCTTATCCCTGCGGCCCGGCCATCATCTCTTGAGCGGACCCCGCTATTTTGGTTCCACCCGCAGCAGCATACCCGTGCGCCCGGAAAGCAAAAAGGCGGCTTGCGCCGCCTTTTGACTGCCCCGCCTTACAGCGAGAAGTACATGTCGTACTCGACCGGGTGCACGGCCTGGCGGTAGCGGGTGACTTCGGTCATCTTCAGATCGATGTAGGCATCGAGCATGCTGTCCGAGAACACGCCGCCCTTGGTCAGGAACGAGCGGTCGGCATCCAGGGCTTCCAGAGCCTGGTCGAGGCTGTGGCAGACGGTGGGCACCAGCTTGTCTTCTTCGGGCGGCAGATGGTACAGATCCTTGGTGGCGGCTTCGCCCGGATGGATCTTGTTTTCCACGCCGTCCAGACCTGCCATCAGCAGGGCCGAGAAGCCCAGGTAGGGGTTCATCAGCGGATCGGGGAAGCGAGCCTCGACGCGGCGTCCCTTGGGGTTGGCCACGTAGGGGATGCGGATCGATGCCGAGCGGTTCTTGGCCGAGTAGGCCAGCTTCACCGGGGCTTCGAAGCCGGGCACCAGGCGCTTGTAGCTGTTGGTGCCGGGGTTGGTGATGGCGTTCAGGGCACGTGCGTGCTTAATGATGCCGCCGATGTAGTACAGCGCGAAGTCGGACAGACCAGCATAGCCGTCGCCTGCGAACAGGTTCTTGCCATCCTTCCAGACGGACTGGTGCACGTGCATGCCGGAGCCATTGTCGCCCGGATAGGGCTTGGGCATGAAGGTGGCCGTCTTGCCGTAGGTGTTGGCCACGTTCCAGATCACATACTTCATGACCTGGGTCCAGTCGGCGCGCTCGACCAGGGTCGAGAACTTGGTGCCGATTTCGTTCTGGCCGGCGCCTGCCACTTCGTGGTGGAACACTTCGACCGGGATGCCCAGCTGTTCCAGCAGCAGCACCATTTCGGCGCGCAGATCCTGGGTGCTGTCAACCGGGGGCACGGGGAAGTAGCCGCCCTTGACGCGCGGACGGTGGCCACGGTTGCCGGTTTCGAACTTGGTGCCGGAATTCCAGGGGGCTTCGTACTCTTCGATTTCGTAGAAGGTGCTGCCGGGTTCGGTGTTCCAGCGCACGCCGTCGAAGATGAAGAATTCGGGTTCGGGACCGAAGTAGGCGGTATCGCCCAGGCCCGATGCCTTCAGGTAGGCTTCAGCGCGCTTGGCCACCGAGCGCGGATCGCGGTCATAGGCCTTGCCATCGCCCGGCTCGATCACGTCACACTGCAGGAACAGCGTGGTTTCCTCGAAGAACGGGTCGATGTTGGCGGTGCTGGGGTCGGGCATCAGCTGCATGTCCGATGCCTCGATGCCCTTCCAGCCTGCCACCGACGAACCGTCGAAAGCGTGACCAGAGGTGAACTTGTCTTCGTCGAAGTGCGACACCGGCACCGTGACGTGTTGCTCCTTGCCACGGGTGTCCGTAAAACGAAGGTCAACGAACTTGACCTCGTTCTCCTTCACCATGTTCATCACGTCTGCAACGGTCTTTGCCATCAGATCTCTCCTGCCAATCTGGCTGATCAAAAAAGATAAAAACTCTTAAGCAGTTTACGTGCCAGCCTGCCTCGATTGAGTGCATGCCCGCAAGCTGGCACCTGCTTGGCGCGCCAGCCCCGTGATTCTGCAGCCTTCCGGCAGGCTTGTGGACGACATCGTGAAAGCAAACGCCCATTCGCCATTTGCATGCACCTCACCAAATCGGTGCATTTCCACGAGCCGTCCAGAAATTCAAATGGTGCGCACCAATTCAGGGCCAATATTTGCACCAAATGAGTGCAAACCTTCCAGCAAGGTGGGCCAGGCCTTGGTCACGGCACCTACCTCGCCCTTGACGCCCAGTTCGATATGGCGGCCGTGCCGGGCATCGTCCACGCTGGGCAGGCTGAACACCTTGACCCCCGGGTGGTCGCGTTCGATGGCCACCATCAATGGCGTCAGCGCAGCCTCCATGGCGCCATAGACAATGACCGAATGCTCTTTCTGCGCCGTGCTGTGGAAATGCTTGGCGTAGCGGTGCTCCAGCACCCACTCGACCATGGGCCAGGCCATGACCGGAAAGCCGGGCACGAAATGCACGGTCCCGCCCTGCGGGCTGGTGCATGAGAACCCGGGAATCTTGTTGTAGATATTGGGAATGATGCGGGCGCCTTCCGGGAAGTTGCCCATCTGCAGCCGGTGCAGATTGTCCGGACGCTGGGGCTCATAGGGCTTGCCCTCCTCGGCGGCGACATCGCGCATGCGCTCGCGGATCAGGGCCACGGCCTCTGGGTGCAGGGCCAGCGGCAGGCCCAGGGCCTCGGCAGCGCACTGGCGCGTATGGTCGTCGGGCGTGGCACCGATGCCGCCAAAGCTGAAGACCACCTGCCCGCTGGCAAAGGCGCGGCGCAGGCTTTCGGTCAGGCGCGCCCGGTCGTCGCCGACATACTCGGCGTGCGACAGGCTCAGTCCCCGCGCGCCCAGCAGCTCGATGAGCTTGGGCAGGTGCTTGTCCGCACGCTTTCCAGACAGGATTTCGTCTCCGATGATGAGGGCACCGACATTGAGCTGCTTCATGGATTCTTGGGATGGTCAGAGTCAGGTTGGAAAGGCGTACCAGGGGCGAAAGGAACCACGGTTGCATCGGGCGCCAGCGGCCCCTCGGCGCGCATGCGCTCCAGCGCGGCCAGACAGAAATGGCCGAACCACAGCGAGGAAAACGCGAAGATCAGTGCGTAGATCCAGATGGCGATGGGGATCAGTATCCAGAAAGCGGCAATGAAGACCACGCCCGAAGCCCAGACAATGGCCGGCGCAGCGCCCAGATAGCCGCAGATCACTCCCATGAGCATCAGTGCATGGCGGTGGCGCTGGAACAGCGCGCGGCGCTCGGGCTTGCTGGCATGGGCCGCCAGGGCATCGAAAGCCATGACGCGATAGGTCAGCCAGCCCCAGATCAGCGGCGGTATGACCATCACCAGCGGCGGCACAAACCACAGGGGCACAGAGACCAGCAGCGCGACCATCGCAATTGCCGAGGAGCCCGCTGACCACATCAGGCTGGCCAGCATGGAGCCGCCGCGCTTGCGCTCCAGGCCCCCGAAGCGCCGCTGCGCCACCAGCTCGATCAGCGACGGCGTCATGAGCAGCGCCACCAGCAGCAGAGACACCACCACCAGCGCAGGCATGACCGCCAGCACCACCAGCACGGGCGCCACGGCCCCCGGCGGTGACTGCAGGCCCATCCAGGCCCAGAGCCGGCCCAGCCAGCCCACGCCGTGCAGCAGGCCATCCACCCAGAGCACGGCATCGGCCCAGTAGAGATAGCCCAGCAGCCACGCGGCGACCGCCATGAACAGCAGGGGAAACAACGACCAGGCAATCACCCGCTTGTGCAGGCAATACACCATCGCGCGCAAAAAGGAGTCGAGTAGCAGGCCCATGGAGGCAAGCATACCCAAGCCCGGGCTCAAGCGCGACCCATCAATCGCAGCAAGCCCCGCCATTGCTGCGACCAGAAGCCCTGGCCATAGTCGCGCAGGCGGCCCTGGCGGTCAGGCTGGACCTGGTCGCGCACCCCCGTGGGATCGAAGCGCAGCTCGAAATTGGCCGTGCCGAACAGCATGTCCCACCAGGGCAGCAGCACACCAAAATTGTTGCCATGGGCTTTTTTATTGCGCACAGGCGCCATTGGCTCATGGCCGATGCCGATCGCATGGTGGCGGCGGTGAAAGCGCGGACTGATCCACAGCCGCTCGCCGATGGTGCCGAACCACAGGCGGATGTTCGCATGCTGCAGGCTTTCGCTGAGCTGGGTGAGCGCCACGATGGCCACGAACTGGCCCGGGGCCACGCCGATCAGCTGTGCCACGAGCACGACAATGGTGTCGCGGATCACGTCATCGAGCAGATGGTTGCGGTTGTCGCTCCATACCGTCATCTGGCGCTGCGCGTGGTGCAGCGCGTGCAGCTTCCACCACCAGCCAAAGCGGTGCTGCCCCCGGTGAATCCAGTAGTCGAGAAAGTCGAAGGCCAGCAGATAGAGAATCAGGCTGACCCAGGCCAGATCCGTGACGCCGGGCCAGATGCCGTCGAGGTGAAAGCTCGGCAGGCCCCAGACATGCAGCCGGCCCATGAGTTCATCCCACAGCGGATCGAGCGTGAAAAACAGGGCCAGGCGAAACAGCCCCAGCCGGTGGACCAGGGTGTAGATGATGTCCACGCGGATGGTGCGCCGGTCGGTGACGGCCTCCACGGGCCGCCAGCGCTGCAGCGGCGCGATCACGGCCACCATGATGAAAATCTGCAACAGGCCGACCAGCAGCCAGCCCGTGGCTGTATAGCCGTCCTCCAGCAGATTGGCCAGCCCCAGGCCGAACAGCAGGGGCTGAACCACGCCTTCGAACAGCAACTGCTGCGCATTACCGAACCACTGAATCCACCACTCCACAACACGCTCCCATGCCCGGCGCGCCGCGCGCGCGGGCTTTATGCGAATTTCGCGATCCAATCCCGATAGTCGGGATGCTCCCGCAAAGTGCGAAAGCAAAAACCTTGTTTGAGCAGACCGGCGATCAAAGGCTCCAGCACGGCGGGCGCCCAAGGGTCTTTGCGCGACCAGATGCCCAGATGGGCCAGCAGAATGTCACCGCTGCGGATGTTTTTGAGAGCCCGCTCCAGCAACTGCGCATTCGGGTAGCGGTCGCTGGGCAACTCGTCGCCCAGAAAGCCGGCATTGGACCAACCCACATGCAGATAGCCGCCGCGCCGCGCGGCATCCAGCAGCGCAGGCGAGGTCTTACCCCCCGGCGCGCGGAACAGCGGCAGGGGCTTTTGCCCTGTGATCTGCTGCAGACGGCGCGCGGATCTGGCGATTTCCTCGCAATAGCCTGCGGCATCGACGGTGAAGCTCTCGTTGGCCCGGGGCCCTGCCGAGGGGCGAACGCGAAAGCCGGTGACTGGGCCTTGCGGGGCGGCGCGCAAATCGCCACGCCAGTACATGTGATCGTAGGTGTGCGAGGCGAATTCATGGCCCTCGGCGGCGCGTGCGCGCCACCAGGGCGCCCAGGCATCGCCCAGGCTGCCGTCGCCTTGCTGCGTGGCTTCGTTGGCCGCAAAGAAGGTCACAGGCACGCCGTGGCGCTTGAGCACATCGGCCACGAAGCCTGCAATGCCCATGTGGCCGGTGTCAAAGGTCAGGTACAACGGTTTGGCGCAGCTGCCCCCCTGACCGGCCACCTGACCGGCCCCCTGCCCTGCTGCCAGCGCAGGACGCAGCAGGCCCAGGACCGCCGTGCCGGCTAGTGATCGGGTAAAGCGCCTGCGGTCCATCAGTTGTCCATCAGCGCTGTGCGTGCGCCAGCGTCCAGACACCGTGCGGAGACTTGCCGACCTTGACTTGCTGGACGACCTTCTTTTCCACGGTATCGATCACCGACAGCTTGCGCGCCCAGCGCGAGCTGACCAGCAGGTAGCGACCGTCGGCAGACACATCCATGCAGTCAGGGCCGCCCGGCGCAGGGTAGCTGGCGACCACCTGATTGGTCTGCATGTCGATCTTGCTGATGGTGTTGGCCACACGGTTGCTGACATACAGGTGGCGGCCATCGCCCGCAGCACGCATGGCATGGGCGCCAGCGGCCGTCTTGATACGTGCCACGCTGCGGGGCTCGGGGCCGGTGATGTCGAAAACCTCGACGCTGTCGCTGCCTGTCAGGCCGACGAACACCTTGGTGCCGTCGGGGCTGCCGTACAGGTCCGCAGGCATGGGGCCGGTGGGCACGCGCGCCTTGATGGTCTGGGTGGCGATATCGATGGCCACCAGCGCATCGCTGTCCTGCATGGTCGAGTAGACCGTGGTGCTCTTGGCATCGATCCACAGGTGGCTGGGCGTCTTGCCCGTGGGCACGCGCTTGACCAGCTGCGGATTCTGGCCGTCCCAGCGATAGATGTCGATGTGGTTGAGGCGGTTGGCCGCCGTGATGAACCACTTCATGTCCGGGCTGAAGCGCAGATGGTAGGGATCGATGATGTCGCGGATCACGCGCTGCAGCTCGCCCGTGCGCGGATCGACCAGGGTCAGCGTGTCGCCCAGCGCATTGGCCACCACCAGCGATTTCTCATCCGGCGTCAGATAGAGGTGATGCGGCTCCTTGCCTGTGGGAATGCGTGCCGTCTCCTGCCAGGTGACGGGATCGATGATGCTGATGTTGGCATCCAGGGAGTTGAGGACAAAAATGGGCGTAGGGCCCTGCACCTGCGGGGGCGGTGCCACGCGCGCGGGCGCTGCTGCCGCAGCGGGCGGGGCTGGAGCGGCAATGGCCGCAGGCGCCGCTGCCGCAGCACGTGCAGACTTCACGCCCGGCAAGGACACGACAGCCAACCAGGCCAGCGCGCCGCCGCCCAGAACCAAAGCCATGGTCGCGCCTGCGCGCCCAACGGAAAGACGTTTCACAAACACCACCTTCTAAGAATGAGCGCAGTGTAGCTGCGACTATCAGCCCCCCGGCCGACATAGGGCATCGCAGGCCAGGGCTGTATGTTAAAAGCCGACACTCCAATCCCGTAGCAAGGTCTTGTGACCTGCATCAAGCATCGTGAACTGACTGCAGCGGGCA
>NZ_JACSYA010000013.1 GCF_029870285.1 Delftia sp. PS-11 | reverse complement strand
AACAAAGGCTGCCATGGGGCAGCCTTGGGTGTGGCAGACGGATGCTGCTCAGCGCTCGGTGGCCAGGGCCAGGGCTTCGTTGGAAGCCTGCAGCTCGATGCGCATCTGCGCCGCCAGCTTGTCGAAGGCCGGGCGGCCGGCCTTGGAGACCGGGCGGGCGGCGTCGGTGGCCTGGACGATGGTCAGCGGGTCGCGGTGCTCGCCGTTGACGCGGAACTCGAAGTGCAGGTGCGGTCCCGTGGCCCAGCCCGTGGAGCCCACGTTGCCGATGATGTCGCCCTGCTCGACGCGCTGGCCGCGCGTGACGCCGATGTGGCTCAGGTGGGCGTAGACCGTGGTGTGGTGGCTGGCGTGGTCCACGAAGACCACGTTGCCGTAGCCGTTTTGCACACCGGCGAACGAAACCACGCCGTCGCCGACGGTGCGCACCTTGGTGCCGGTGGCCGCCGCGAAGTCCGTGCCCAGGTGGGCGCGCCAGGTTTTCTGGATGGGGTGCAGGCGCATGGCGAAGCCGCTGCTGATGCGCGAGAACTCCACGGGCGAGGTCAGATAGGCCTGGCGGCGGCTCTTGCCTTCCAGCGTGTAGTAGTCGCCCTTGGATTTGCCTTCGTCCTGGAACCAGATGGCCTGGACGACCTTGCCGTTGTTGTGGAATTCGGCGCTGAGCACACGGCCGGCGCGCAGTGGCTCGCCATCGGCTTCCAGCGATTCGTAGACCACGGAGAAGCGGTCGCCCTTGCGCAGGCTGCGGCGGAAGTCCACGTCGGCCTGGAAGATGTCGGCCATCTGGATGGCCACGGAATCGGGGATGGAGGCTGCATCGGTGGCGGCGAACAGCGAGCTGCGGATGATGCCGCCTGCCAAGCGCGGGGTGGATGTCAGCCGGCCGGTTTCGACGCGGGCGCTCAGCGCGTTGTCCCTGCGTTCGACCACAAGGCGGCGGAAGCTGCCGTCCTCGTCGGGCGCCCAGCGCACGGTCAGCTGCGTGAGCTGGTGGTCCGGCGTGGTCTCGGCGGTCACAAGGCGGCCAGCGCGGCCCAGCACATGCTGGCGAACCTGGTCGTTGGCGCGCATGAAGGCCGCCGCCGCCGGGTCGGCGATGCCCAGGCGCTGCAGCAGGCTTTCGGCGGTGTCGCTGCCGCGCGTGTATTCGGATCGGTACAGGGCCATGCCCTGGACGCTGTCGGTCAGGTCGGCCAGCGACTGGCCGTCTGCCAGCGACTGCACGGGCGTGGAGAGCATGCGCACAGGCAGGTCCGACGGATCGGGCCCCAGGCTGGCCACGGCGAAGGCGCCGCCACCGCCCGTGAGCAGGAGGGTGGCCAGGGCCGCAGTGACACGCCGGGGGTGTTGCTGGATAACGGAGTTCAGCCGCGCCACAAAAGCACGGCCAGCTTGGATCAAGCCATATGTCACAACATTGAGTCCTTGGGTCGCGCGCATCCGTATGGAGGAACCATGCGTGGAGCGTCGCTGTGGCGGGATACGCGCTCCAGACAGGCAACAAGTCCGCGCTCTGCGGTGCGGATAGGCGGGCGTCTAGAATTCGCAACAGCGAAAAACCACCGCAGTATACCGACGCCGTCCTACGCTGCCTGGCGAAAAACCCTTATGAATCAATCTGCTGTTACAACATACCCGGTCACCGAAGGCGTGCGCCAAGCGCTGGAAATCACCCTGCGCGGCGTGGATGAACTGCTGCCCCAGGCCGACTGGACCCAGAAGCTGGCCCGCTCCGAGGCCACGGGCGTGCCGCTGCGCATCAAGCTGGGCCTGGACCCGACGGCGCCCGACATCCACCTGGGCCACACCGTGGTGCTCAACAAGATGCGCCAGCTGCAGGACCTGGGCCACCAGGTGATTTTCCTGATCGGCGACTTCACCACGCTGATCGGCGATCCGTCCGGCCGCAACAGCACGCGCCCGCCGCTGACGGCCGAGCAGATCAAGGTCAATGCCGAGACCTACTACACCCAGGCGGCCAAGGTGCTGGACCCGGCCCGCACCGAGGTGCGCTACAACAGCGAGTGGTGCGACAAGCTGGGCGCGCGCGGCATGATCGAGCTGTCGGCCAAGTACACGGTGGCGCGCATGATGGAGCGCAACGATTTCCACCAGCGTTTCACCGAAGGCAACTCCATCAGCCTGCACGAGTTCCTCTACCCGCTGCTGCAGGGCTATGACTCGGTGGCGCTGAAGTCCGATCTGGAGCTGGGCGGCACCGATCAGAAGTTCAACCTGCTCATGGGACGTCATCTGCAGCAGGAGTACGGCCAGGAGACGCAGTGCGTGCTCACCATGCCGCTGCTGGTCGGCCTGGACGGCGAGCACAAGATGTCCAAGTCCAAGAACAACTACATCGGCATCACCGAGGACGCCAACACCATGTTCGCCAAGGTGCTGAGCATCTCGGACACGCTGATGTGGGACTGGTACACGCTGCTGTCGTTCAAGAGCCTGGCCGAGATCGCTGCGCTCAAGGCCGAGATCGCGGGCGGGCGCAATCCCAAGGATGCCAAGGTCATGCTGGCCAAGGAGATCACGGCGCGCTTTCACAGCGCGGCGCTGGCAGATGCGGCTGAGCAGGATTTCATCAATCGCAGCAAGGGCGGCGTTCCCGACGAGATCCCCGAGGTCAGCCTCTCGGGCGCCCCCCTGGGCATTGGCGCCCTGCTCAAGCAGGCCAATCTGGCGCCTTCGACCAGCGAGGCCAACCGCCTGATCGATGGCGGCGGCGTGCGTGTGGACGGCTCGGCGGTCAGCGACCGGGGCCTGAAGCTGGAAGCTGGCACCTATGTGGTGCAGGTGGGCAAGCGCAAGTTCGCGCGCGTGACCCTGGGCTGATTGCGCCGGCCGGCTTTCAGGCCGGCTCCATCGTTTCGCGCGTGGCTTTGGCCTGCTCCAGCAGCCATTGGCAGAATGCGGCCACTTCAGGCCGCTGGGCACTGCGCGGGCCCACGAGCAGCCAGTAGGCCAGCGGCGACGCCAGCCGGTGGCGGGGCAGCACTTCGACCAGGGTGCCTGCAGCCAGTGCATCGGCCACCAGCGGCAGCCGCGCGATGGCCAGGCCCTGGCCTGCCAGGGCGGCCTGCACGATCTGGTGGGCGTAGTTGAAATACAGCCAGCGCGGCGGTTGCAGCTGGTCGCAGCCCTGGGCGCCGAACCAGCGCTGCCAGCTCAGCCATTCGAGCTGGGGCATGCGGTGCACGTCGCCGGTTTCGATCAGGGTGTAGCGCGCGGCGTCGGCCGGTTCGCGCAGTGGTGGGCCTGCGGCCAGCAGGCGCGGGCTGGCGACCACGGCCAGTTGCTCGCCGAACAGGCGCTGCGCCTGGGGCCAGCTGCTGCTGGCGCTGCCATAGCGCAGGGCCAGATCCACATCGGTGGTGTCCAGGTCCATGACGGTGTCGCTGGTGTCGATGCGGATGTCCACATCGGGCCAGGCACGCTGCAGCGCCTCCAGCCGGGGGATCAGCCACATCGATGCAAAGCTGGCCCATGTGGTGATAGCCACGCTCTTGCGCCCCACGGTCTGGCGGATCTGGCGCACCGATGCGTCGATCTGTTCCAGCGCGGGAGCCGCCGAGCGCAGCAGCAGGGCGCCAGCGCCTGTCAGCTCCACTGCGCGCGTATGCCGCAGGAACAGGGGCACGCCCACTTCATCTTCCAGCGACTGGATCTGGCGGCTCACGGCCGACTGGGTCAGCGCCAGCTCGTCGGCAGCGGCGCGGAAGTTCAGGTGCCTGGCCACGGCCAGGAAGGCGCGCAGGTGGCCGGCGCCGATGGCGCGCGTGCGCAGCAGAGGGGCAGGAGCGGTGGTGGCATGGGGCATGTTGCTGCCGAGCATACGGCAGTTGCCGATCGCTGCGCTGGCTGGCAAGCCTGTCTGGCGGGCCGATAATCGCCTGCGTTGCCGGAAGTGTCCGGCGTAGCAAGAAATATCTATGACAGCACCTCTTGATCTCGTCATCATGGCTGCGGGCAAGGGCACGCGCATGAAGAGCCGCCTGCCCAAGGTTTTGCAGCGCCTTGCGGGCCGGCCCCTGCTGGGCCATGTGCTGTCCACGGCTGCGCAGCTCGATGCGCGCTCGGCCGTGGTGGTCACCGGCCATGGCGCCGAGCAGGTCGAGTCCGCCATCGCACAGGCCTACCAGGATGGCACCATGGCGCTGAAGTTCGTGCGCCAGGAGCCCCAGCTGGGCACGGGCCATGCGGTGCAGCAGGCCGTGCCGGCGCTGGCAGGCGATGGCATGGTCATCGTACTGTCGGGCGATGTGCCGCTGACGCGTGCCGACACGCTGCAGGCGCTGGTCGATGCGGCGGGCGGACAGCGGCTGGCGCTGCTGACCGTGAGCCTGCCCGATCCCACGGGCTATGGCCGCATCGTGCGCGGCGGCGACGGCATGGTGCAGCGCATCGTCGAGCAAAAGGACGCCAGCGAAGCCGAGCGTGCCATCCAGGAAATCTACAGCGGCATCATGGCCGTGCCAGCGCGCCACCTGGCGGGCTGGCTGGCGCGCCTGACCAATGACAACGCCCAGGGCGAGTACTACCTGACCGATGTGGTGGCCATGGCCGTGGCCGATGGCGTGCCCGTGGTGGCCCACCGCATTGCCGATCCGGTGCAGGTGGCGGGCGTCAACAGTCCGCTGCAGCTGGCCGAACTGGAGCGTGCCCACCAGGCGGCCCAGGCCCGCGCACTCATGGAACAGGGCGTGCGCCTGGCTGATCCGGCCCGCTTCGATCTGCGCGACGATCCCCGCACAGGCCGCGCGGCCCGGCTGCAGTGCGCCCAGGATGTGGAGATCGACGTGGGCTGCATCTTTGCCGGCGAGGTCGAGATCGGTGAGGGCGCGCGCATCGGCGCCTACTGCAGCATTGCCAACGCCACGATTGCGGCGGGCGCCGTGATCCATCCCTACACCCATATCGATGGGGAGAAGGCAGGCGCCAGCGTGGGCGAGGGTGCCCTGGTCGGCCCGTTTGCGCGCCTGCGCCCTGGTGCCCAACTGGGGCGCGAGGTTCACATCGGCAACTTTGTCGAGGTCAAGAACTCCACCCTGGCAGAGGGTGCCAAGGCCAACCACCTGGCCTACCTGGGCGATGCCACCGTGGGCGAGCGCGTCAACTATGGCGCGGGCTCCATCACGGCCAATTACGACGGTGTCAACAAGCACCGTACCGTGATCGGGGCCGATGTGCTCATCGGCAGCAATTGCGTCCTGGTGGCGCCCGTCACCATCGGCGCAGGCGGCACGGTGGGCGGCGGCTCCACCATCACCAAGAGCACCGAACCGGGGGTGCTGTCGGTCTCCCGTGGCAGGCAGGTCAGCATCACGAGCTGGAAGCGCCCTGTCAAACTGCCCAAGCCCTGAGTCATGCCGCTTGCCTTGAGGAGTCCAAGCCATGAAGGACACAGCTGAGCCGCCTGCGCTGCCTGAGGGTGGCGCGGATCATCTCGGTCCGCCGCGTACGCTGGAGGATGCGCTGGAGCGCCTGGCCCAGCGCGAGCAGGAACTGCAGGCACTGCGCCAGGCCCAGCAGGAATGGCTGCACGCCGTCTCGCACGACCTGCGCGCGCCGCTTCGGCATGTGCTTTCGTTCGGCCCGCTGGTCGATGAGCTGCTGGGGCAGGCCGCGCCTTCGCCCCAGGAGCTGCAGGAGGCGCGGGAGTTTTTGCGCACCATGGACCAGTCTGCGCGGCGCATGGGTGTCATGCTCGACGGCCTGCTGGCGCTGGCGCGCGCCGCGCGCACGCCGCTGCAGTGGCAGCCCGTGGCGTTGGGCGAGTTGCTGCAGCAAGCCCGTGAAGCCGTGCTGGCGCGCCCCCAGTGGGCCGCGCTGGAGCGGGAGGTGCAATGGCGCATGCCGCCGCAGCTACCGGTGGTGCGCGCCGATGCCAGCCTGCTGCGCCAGGTGCTCGCGGAGCTGATGGACAACTCCCTCAAGTTCACGCGCAATACCGCCCAGCCGAGCATCGCCATCGAGGTGGAGCATGGCGCCGACGGCGGCATCGAGCTGAGCATCAGCGACAATGGGGCAGGTTTTGATCCGTCGCGTGCCGGCACGCTGTTTGGCATCTTCCAGCGCATGCACCGCGAGTCCGAGTTCCCTGGCCTGGGGCTGGGTCTGGCGCTGGTGCGCAGCGTCACCCGCCGCCATGGCGGCGATGTGTCGATACATGGCATGCCGGGCGCGGGTTGCAGCGTCCGCCTGCGCTGGCCTGGCGCCGCACCGCGCAGGCCATAGGGCCTGCTCACACTGATCTGAGGTCGCGAAGCAGTCTGCCAGCGTGCCAATCAAGGCGCGCGTGCGCCTTGCATCTGACGCCGCTGCCGGGCAACGCGATCCCCAGATGGGCCCTAGCCTGCTTCGCCAGCGCCTGTGCTGTCAGCCACCTGGGCGGCATCAGGCCTGGTGTCTGCCGGGGGGGCAGGCAGCGTACGCCGCACGATGGGGGTGCCTCCGGCCATCAGTGGCGCATGAATGACCTGATCGCGCCCCGCATCCTTGGCGCTGTACAGCGCGCTGTCTGCCGCCTGCACCCAGTCCTTGACGGAGGTGAAGCTTGCATCGGCCGCTGCCACGCCGATGCTGGCGCTTACGCGCAACTGCGGATACTCCCGAACGCGCAACTGGCTCAGCTGGTTGCGGATGCGCAGGGCCACTGCGTAGGCCTCGTCCAGACTGGTGTGTATGCACAGCACGGCGAACTCATCGCCGCCATAGCGTCCTGCCGCATCGTGCGAGCGCAGGCAGTGCCGGATGGTCAGCCCGATGGCCTGCAACACCTCGTCGCCCACGGTATGCCCGAAGCTGTCGTTGATGTGCTTGAAATGGTCGATATCCACGATCAGCAGGCAGGCCGAGGCCTGGGTCTGGCGAAAGTCGCGCAGCGCGGCCCGCGCCTTCTGCCACCAGTAGTCGCGGCTGTAGAGCGTGGTCAGCGGATCGATGCGGCTGAGCACCTGCAGCTTCACGTTCTGCTGTGCCAGCTTGCGCACCAGCTGGCGTGTGGACCAGCTGGAGAAGACGCTGTGCAGCAGCAGCAATGGCAGCATGCTCAGTTGCACGGCCAGACTGGCTTCCCACGCGAACGTGGGCCTGATGACCACGGCCGCCAGCCCCATGGCTGCGAAGGTGGCACACAATGAGTACAGCCAGCCATCCCGGGTGCAGGTGTGGTTGCGGTCGGTAATGCTGATGGCCAGCAGCGCGATGCTGGGCAGCGCGCAGAAATGCATGATCGGTATCCAGCTGCCGATGATGATGGCATCGATCTGCAGGTTGGCGTTCTCGGCGCTCAGGCGGTCCTGGCTGTGGCGGGTGTGCAACTGGGCGATGTGGGGCCATACCAGCGAGCTGACCAGCACAAAGCCCCAGACTGCCGTGTCTGCCCCGAATTCCGTCATGCAGGTGGCAACGACCAGGCCACCCAATGCCATGCTGGTGACCCGCAAGGGATAGGTGCGGCGGTGGATGCGCTGGCGCAAGGACATGGCGGTGCGTGCCGGGTTCGCGCCGATGTGCAAAGCGCGTCAGAGTGTTGTTGCATCAATTTGTATCATTGTCGAACGCTGCGCGCAACGCTCTTACATACTGATTGACGTGTAAAAACGTCCCGCCGGTCGCTTGATGCTCAGCGGAGTGCCTGCGGCCCGGTCGTTGCCGCTGGCAATGGCAGGGCCGTCATGAATTTGGCGCGTTTGATGCTGAAGAAGGTTTTGACATTGCGCACGTTCGCGTCTTCGGTCAGCAGCTGCTGGCTGGCGCGCAGAAAGGACGGCATGTCGGCTGCCGCCATCACGAGAATGAAATCCGGCCCCGAGGAGACCCGCCAGCATTGCTGCACGGCGTTGTGCGCTACGGCCCGCGCCTCGAAGGCATCGAGCGAGCTGCTGTCCTGACGGTCCAGCACGACCTCCACGATGGCCTGCAGCCCATGGCCCAGCGTGGCGGCCAGCCTGTCGGGATGCAGCAGTGCGACCTGGCGCTCGATGAGCCCGGATTCCTGCAGCCGGCGCACGCGGCGCAGGCAGGTGGGGGCAGACAGGTTCAGCGCCTGGGCCAGCGCCTGGTTGCTGCGGCTGGCGTCCTGCTGCAATGCATGGAGCAATTGCAGATCGATGGCATCCAGAGATGTGGAATTTTTTTCCATGAAAAATATGTTTTTGAATGAATATTTCAGTAGTGAAATGATATGAAATATTAATTCAATATCAATAATAAATTGATTGAAAATTTCTTTTCAACCTGCGTAGCATCCGACGCCATTGCGAAACCAGGAGTTTGTCTATGTGTGGCATCGTCGCTGCGGTCTCTCACCGCGATATCGTTCCCGTCCTTGTCCAGGGTCTGCAGCGTCTGGAGTACCGAGGCTATGACTCCTGCGGCGTGGCCGTGCAGGCGCTGGATGCCCAGGGCGTGCACAGCCTGGGCCTGCGCCGCACCCGCTCGACCGCGCGCGTGGCCGAGCTCATGGCCCAGGTGGCCCAGGACCATGTGACGGGCCATACGGGCATCGCCCACACGCGCTGGGCCACGCATGGCGAACCGGCCGTGCGCAATGCGCACCCCCACTTCAGCCATGGCCCGGGCGTGGCGCCTGCTGCCGATACTGACCAGCCGGCCCGTGTGGCGCTGGTGCACAACGGCATCATCGAGAACTACGAGGCGCTGCGTGCCGAGCTGCAGGCCCGTGGCTATGTGTTCTCCAGCCAGACCGATACCGAAGTCATCGCCCATCTGGTGGACAGCCTGTACGGCGGCGACCTGTTCGAGGCCGTGCAGGCCGCCACGGCGCGCCTGCATGGCGCCTTTGCCATCGCTGTCATGCACAAGGACGAGCCCAGCCGTGTGGTGGGCGCGCGTGCCGGTTCTCCCCTGATCCTGGGTGTGGGCCAGGATGGCGGCGAGCATTTCCTGGCCAGCGATGCCATGGCCCTGGCAGGCGTTACTGACCAGATCGTCTACCTGGAAGAAGGCGACATCGTGGATCTGCAGCCGGGCCGCTACTGGATCATGGGCAAGGGCGGCGCGCGCCTGACGGCCGGGCAGCGCCCCGTGCGCACCGTCCGCGCCCACAGCGGCGCGGCCGAGCTGGGCCCGTACCGCCATTACATGCAAAAGGAAATCTTCGAGCAGCCGCGCGCCATTGCCGATACGCTGGAAGGCCTGCAGTCCATCGTGCCTGAACTGTTCGATGGCGTGGGCGCCGATGGCAAGGCCGGCACGGCGGCCTGGCGCGTGTTCAAGGAAATCGACCGCGTGCTGATCCTGGCCTGCGGCACCAGCTACTACAGCGGCTGCACGGCCAAGTACTGGATCGAGTCCCTGGCCGGCCTGCCCTGCAACGTGGAAGTGGCCAGCGAATACCGCTACCGCACCAGCGTGCCTGACCCCCGCACCCTGGTCGTCACCATCAGCCAGTCGGGCGAGACAGCCGACACGCTGGCCGCGCTGCGCCACGCCCAGAGCCTGGGCATGGCGCATACGCTGACCATCTGCAATGTGGGCACCAGCGCGATGGTGCGCGAGTGCGAACTGGCCTACATCACGCGCGCCGGTGTCGAGATCGGCGTGGCCTCGACCAAGGCGTTCACCACCCAGCTGGCCGGCCTGTTCCTGCTGACCCTGGCGCTGGCCCAGTCCAAGGGCCGTCTGCCCGAGGACAAGGAGCAGCAGTACCTGGCCGCCATGCGCCACCTGCCGGTGGCCCTGCAATCGGTGCTGGCGCTGGAGCCGCAGATCATCAACTGGTCCGAGGACTTTGCCAAGCGCGAGAACGCACTGTTCCTGGGCCGGGGCATCCACTATCCGATTGCCCTGGAAGGCGCGCTCAAGCTCAAGGAAATCAGCTACATCCACGCCGAGGCCTACCCGGCAGGCGAGCTCAAGCATGGCCCGCTGGCCCTGGTGGACAGCGCCATGCCCGTGGTCACGGTGGCGCCCAACGACGAACTGCTGGAAAAGCTCAAGAGCAACATGCAGGAAGTGCGCGCGCGCGGCGGCGTGCTCTATGTGCTGGCCGATGCCAAGACCAACATCGACAGCAGCGAGGGCGTGCACGTCATCCGCATGCCCGAGAACTATGGCGCCCTGAGCCCCATCCTGCATGTGGTGCCCCTGCAACTGCTGGCCTATCACACCGCCTGCGCACGCGGTACCGACGTGGACAAGCCGCGCAACCTGGCCAAGAGCGTGACGGTGGAGTGAGGCCGGGCAGGCGCCATGTGTTCACGCAGTGGCGCCTGTTGCAGCGCCCTAACGTATTCCTTTGTTCCATATTCTGGCCCGTCTTTCCCAGGATCGAGCCATTTCATAACCGTGATCCGATGCAACTGCCATCTCGAAAAGAACTAAAACGATATACCCAGGAGGATTTGCATCGGTCATGGCGCGAACTTTTGGCAACAGTGGCAGTGACTGCCACATTCAGTGCACTGGCTGCTTTGCTGGACAATCCTGCTGCCAACCTGATGGCGCTTGCAGCAGGGTTTGCCTCGGTTCGCTTGTTCGTCATTTTTCATGACCATGTCCACGGTGCTTTTCTGAGAAGGTCGCGATTTGCCAGTGCTATCTTCTGGTGGGTTGGACTGATACTGCTCTCTCCCCTGAGCGTTTGGCGGCAAAGCCATACCTACCATCACCGCAGAACAGGCATTTATCGAAGTGCCCATATTGGCTCGTTCCCCGTATGGACTACGCGGCAGTGGAGACGCAGTTCTGTCCTTGAAAAAATAGCCTATCGCTGGATCCGCCATCCTGCCAATGCACTGCTGGGCCTGGTCACAGTGTTCTGCTTTGGTATGGTGATTTTGCCCTTGATGCGTCGGCCACGCATCCATTGGGATGCAGCCGTCTGCCTGATGCTGCATGGTTCGATCCTTGCATTGGCCCTGTCATGCCATGCCTTCTGGCCTTGGTTTCGCGCATTTTTTCTGCCGTTGGCCTTGGCTTCTTTTATCGGCTCTGTGCTTTTTTATGTTCAGCACAATTTCCCGTCAGTCATCTACCAAAAGCAACGCGCCCGACGCGGTGAGCCAGCACCACTGGAATGCTCGTCTCAACTGGACTTGCCAGCCTGGGGACATACCTGCCTTGCAAACATTGGTTATCACGCCATTCATCACTATCACGAGGCGATTCCTTTTTATCGCCTGCCTGAAGTGTGGAAGGACTTCCCTGGGTTTCATCAGGGCCCTCTGTTAAAGCCTTCTCCATCGGCCTTGAGATCCTGTTATGGATTGGCTGTCTGGGATGAACGAAATCAGCGAATGCTTACTTGGAAAGAACTCGAAAAATTATGAAACCTGTCATTGTTAACCGACTCCTGCTGGAGCAGGCAGCCCGGCTGAGGCATCAGTTTTTTGCTGTCGAGAAAGGGTGGGTGCCTTGCAACGAACAGGGCCTCGAACTCGACGGCTACGATGATGCCGCGCTGCATATGGGTGTGGAACATAATGGTCGGTTGATCGCCTACATGCGTGCGCTCCGGGGGAATGGCGCCTCTGGATATATGCTGGACAAGGATTTCCGTGCTTGCCTGCATGACGATTCATACCTGCAGCTTGAGCGCCATTATGGAGTCGAGCTTTCTCGCCGCGTTGTTCATCCAGCCCTCAGTCGAGAGTCTTCCCTGGAAGCCGTTGAACTGCTATTCCAGATGTTTTGCCAGTACGTGCTGTACAACAATATCAAAGCCGTTTACTTGGTTCAGGAGCCCAGTTATACGCCGATGCTGCGGCGCTTCTTCGGCTTGAACTTCAAGCCACTACAGGCTGAGCCCTATCAGTTTCCTGATGGGACACGTGTGGAAGTGGTCGGGGCAAAAACTGATGAACTGATGAAGGGACTGGTCGAGTCTGGACGATGGCCCCGTTATGAGGCATTCATGGAGCGGTTTCCTGTGCTGTTTGAGCGGAGCGACGAGATCAGCGAACTATTGCTGGAGTCCTCGCTGTGAGGCGCAGGTAGCCTGGGTGATCTGATGCCGCGCAGCCGCAGAGTACTGCGCGAGCACTCGTTTGATTCAGCGTGGTGACCAGCGCTGAAAGCGCCATCACCCTGGTTTTCGTGAGCCTCCAGCAAGGGAGATTCCAGATGCGCAAGAGGTTTGCATAGTGCCTGCTGGCATGCCCGAGATGGATCGCTGATCTTCGCACCATTAATGCGGCGACCATGCCAGTTGCGCTGCTCTCGGCGCAACCTGCGCATCCTGCGCTGGCGCGTGCAGCGTGAACACGGCGACGGATTCCGATAGGGCGTTGGCCTGGGACGTCAGCGTGGCTGCCGCTGCCGAGGTCTGTTCCACCAGTGCTGTGTTTTGCTGCGTGGAGCGGTCCATTTCGACGACGGTGCGGCTGACCTGGCCGATGCCCTCGGCCTGCTCATGCGTGGCTGTGGCAATGTCATTGACGGTCTTCATCACGTGTCCGAAGGAGTCTACGATCTGCCCCATCGTATGGTGTGCCTGCGCCACCTGCTGTGAGGCACGTGCCACTGACGTGACCGAGGCGGTGATCAGCCCCTTGACCTCGCGTGCGGCTTCGGCGCTGCGCAGTGCCAGCGAGCGCACTTCCGCCGCCACCACTGAGAAGCCGCGTCCTTGCGTTCCGGCACGTGATGCCTCCACCGATGCGTTGAGCGCCAGAATGTTGGTCTGGAAAGCAATGCCATCGATCACGCTGACGATATCGGAAATGCGACTGGCGCTTGCTGTGACCTGTTCCATCGCGCCGGCAATGCCATCCATGACCTTGCCGCCGCGTTTGGCATCGTTGGCAGCGTCGGCTGCCAGCTGGCTGGTGCGGCCTGCATTTTCGGCATTGTTGCGTATCGCGGCCGAGAGCTGTTCCAGCGTGGCGGCCGTTTCTTGCAGGGCGGCGGCCTGGCGCTCAGTGCGCTGCGCCAAATCGCTGTTGCCGTGGGCGATCTCGCACGCGCCCCGGTTGACGTCTGTCGTAGCGTCGCGTATGTGGGCGACTGTGCCAGCCAGTCCACTTTGCATGCGGTCCAGAGCTGCCAGCAGTACGCCGATTTCGTTGTCTGAAATGCCCTGTACCTGTGAACTCAAATCTCCATTGGCAATGCGGTCGAAGTGGCGGCTGGCTGCCTTGAGCGGGCGCAGCAGCACCCGATCGAACAGCGCCCAGTAGCCTCCCACCAGCAGCAGCGAGCACAGGAGCATGGCTGCGGCAAGGTATGTGGCGCTGGCGTAGCGTTGCTCCGACGCAGAGCGCAGTTCGTCACGTACCGACTCGGCATGGGCGATCACGTTGCGCAGAGTGGCGGCAAATTCGCGGTCTGCCTGTTCGGCGCTGGCCGTTGCCGTGGCATAGTCGTCCAGCGATACGTCGTACAGCGCCACTTCGCGCAGGCCAAGCACATGAATGTAGGCTTCGTAAGCCTGCGCTACGCGCCGTGCATCCGCTTCATCCATGGCGTGTGGTGGCAGACCTTTCAGGTAGGTATCGAATGTCTTTTTGACTTCCTGAAGCGCAGCCGAGGCACGGCGCGTGTAGTCGTTGGACTTGATCTGGTCGCCCTTGAGCAGGTTGATGTAGGCGTTGTCCATGCTGATCAGTGCAGACAGGAAAAGCCGCTCGGTGTCATGCAGCGGCTGTATGCGTCTGTCCGACAAATCGATCAGTGCAGCGGTCGCTTGCGCTGATGAGCGCGCCCCGCTCCACGCCATGTAGACCGCGCTCCACAGCGCCATTGAAAAGATGCCCAGCACCAGCAGCAGTCCGGTGCGTATTTTCAGTTTGGCCAGCATGAGCAGCTCCCCCGATTCAGCGAATGCCGAGCCTGTGGTCCAGCGAGAGGGCACCGCCGCCGCGCGCCATCAGCAGCAGCAGCAGGCCCGCCCAGGACAGATGTGTGGGCCAGGCGTCCGGGTAGACGAATACCTCGATCACGGCGGTCATGCCCAGCAGCGCCAGCGCGGCGCCGCGCGTGAACAGGCCCAGCACCAGCAGCAGCGGCAACAGGTGTTCGGCGTAGACCGCCAGGTGGGCTGCGATGTCCGGCGGCACCAGCGGCAGGCGATATTCTTCCTGGAACAGCACGTAGGTGCTGTCCTTGATGGTCAGCAGGCCGGTGACCTTGGTGCGCCCCGACAGGAAGAAGATGGCTGCGATTGCTATGCGTGCCACCAGCGACAGCAGGCTGTCGCAGATCAGGCGCTGCGCCAGCGCAGCGGCGCGGGACCACAGCGATGGGCGGCTGAGCGTTTCGCCGCCTTGTGGCGCCAGGGTGGGAGGGTTCATGCCGTTCTCCGTCAATGAAAACAAGTGAAGGCGCCGGCCTGCAGCAGCTCGCCCAGCATGGCGGCCACGTCGATGTCCGGCTCGTTCGCCAGCGCCAGTGCGGCAGCCTCGGCGATGTCCGCTCCGGCGCGGCAGGCGTCCAGAAAGCAGCAGGTGCCATAACCGATCTGCCGCCATAGCACGCTGCCTTGCGGCCGTGTCAGCAGGGCGCCCTCGCCACGCCATTCGGGCTGCTCCATGGGGGCCGTGTCATCCCTGCGGCTGGCGTCCCAGATGGCGTAGCAGGGATGTTGCGCACTCCAGTGCCAGCGCGCTGCTGCGTGCAGCGTCAGGCGGACATTGCGCCCTGCGGTCAGCGCCGCGTGCAGGCCGGCCGCGTTCAGCAGCGGGTCGTCCGCCGCCAGATGCGACTCGCTCCAGCTGCGGTCCAGCGCTGCCACGTCCGCCAGATAGGGCAAGTCGGCTGCCGCCTGCGCACCCGCAAGGAACGCGGGGAAGTGCTGGCCATAGGTGATCAGGCAGGCATCGTCCGGCATATGCTGCCGTGCGTAAGCCAGTGCCGCTGAATGGAACCAGGCTTGGCCAACCAGCCGCCGTACCGCCGGGTAATTGGCGGCCAGCGCGTCGGTGACGCCCTTGAAAATGGTGTTGCGATAGACCGCGAAGGCCGGTTGCGCCAGCAGCGCTGCCACCTGCGGATCGGCACTGTGGCCTTGATGGATGGCGTCCATGAAGGCGCTGTAGTAGTCGCTGCGGCTCACGATGCGTATTCCTGCAGTGGCTGGTGTGATGCAAGGATGTCCTGCGCGATGTCGCGCTCTGCCAGCAGCGCGCCGAACTCCGGCACATGGCCATCGCGCTCGATCAGCGTCGGCCTCGGCCCGGTGCGCGCCACCAGCGCCTGGTACAGCGCCCATACCGGCTGGGCCACGGCCGTGTCATGCGAATCGATCAGCAGCCCGGGCAGGCCCGCGTCGCAGCTGTGTCCGGCCAGGTGGATTTCCTCAATAGCCTGCGATGGCAATTGGGCAAGATAGGCCGCTGCATCGAAGCCCAGATTGACCGCGCTGACATGGACGTTGTTGACATCCACCAGCAGGCCGCAGCCGGTGCGGCGCACCAGTTCGCTCAGAAAGTCCGGCTCGCTCCATTCGTGGCCATCCATGCGCAGGTAGTGCGACGGATTTTCCAGCGCGATATGGCGCTTGAGCGCATCCTGGGTGCGCGCGATGTTGCCTGCCAGTCGCTCCAGCGTCTGGCGGGTGCGCGGCACCGGCAGCAGGTCCGGAAAATAGCGGCCGCCGGCGCGCGACCATGCCAGATGCTCTGACACCAGCGCCGGCTCGGTGCGTGCCACCAGTTGCGCCAGGCGCCGCAGATGGACCGGATCCGGCGCATCCGGACCGGCCAACGACAGCGACACGCCATGCAGCGACAGCGGATGGCGGCTGCGCACGGCCTCCAGCCATGCCAGGCGCGGGCCGCCGTCCATCATGTAGTTCTCCGGGTGGACCTCGAACCACAGACCCGGCGCGGCACAGGCGAGTGCTGCGTCGAAATGCTGGGGCTTGAGGCCCAGGCCCGCTGCAAGCGATGTCGCGTCCATGTGCAGCACTGTGCTCAGAAGGGCTTGAGCGAACCCATGCCGCGAGGGGTCTTGATCGATGTGCAGGTGCCGGCCGGAACGTTTTTCCAGGCATTGCCCTGGTAGTCCATCTTGGCCGTTCCTGCGCAGGTAGTGCCTTCGCCGGCCTTGCAGTCGTTCTGGCCTGCCAGCGAGACGCCGTAGCATTTTTCGACGGCGGTTTTGGCGGCGGGCTGCTGGCTTTGCGCCATGGCCGCGCCGCAGGCCAGTGTGGCGAGTGTCAGGGCGGCGGTAGTAGCGGCGATGCGTGCATTCATGGTGGGCTCCTTGAGGGTTGGAAGGGGGGTGACCGGCGGCTGTCCAACTGCCGGTCTGCAAGCTATTTCGCCGGGGCGGGTGCATCGGTTACAGCCGTCTCCGCAAATTTCCAGGAAATATTTTTTGCATGCGCTGTAACCAGATGGCCATGGCGGGCGAATAGGTGAGAAGGTGCGGCTGCAAGTGCGGCTGCAAGTGCGGCTGCAACAAAGGAGACCCGATGAAGACGATGGAGCTGGTCGATATGCTGGCGGCAGGCACTGATGGCATGGCTGGCCGGCATGCAGCCACCGGTGCGCGCATGGAGATGGCGCTGGCCTCGGGCATGGTGGGCTCGGCGCTGCTGCTGGCCGTGATCTATGGCGTGCGCAGCGACATGCCGCAGTTGCTGCAGCAGCCGCTGTTCTGGCTGAAAGTGTCGTTTCCGCTTGCAGTGCTGCTGGCTGCGCAGACTGGCGCCGCCCGCCTGGCGCGCCCGGGTGCGCGCATCGGCACGAGGCCGGCAGCCGCGCTGCTGCTGTCCCTTTTGGCACTGTGGCTGGCGGGAGCCGTGTGGCTGGCGCTGGCGCCGCCGTCGCAGCGGCTGCAACTGCTGCTGGGCAGCACCTGGGAGGTCTGCTCGGGCAACATCGCCCTGCTGTCGCTGCCGACGCTGGCCGCCATGTTCTGGTTCATGCGCGGTCTGGCGCCAACCCGGCTGGCTGAGGCCGGTGCCATGGCCGGCCTGGTGGCAGGCGCGCAGGGCGTGCTAGTGTATTCACTGTACTGTGCGGAAATGGCGCCGCCGTTCTGGGGCGTCTGGTATGTGCTGGGGGTGCTGGCTCCGGCGCTTGTGGGCGCGCTGTGCGCACCTGTATTGCTGCGCTGGTGAGCCTGGGACGTGCTCCATGACCAATAGCCAACCGTTGTTCGCCAACGAATTCGTTCATGATCCGTCCGATGACGGCAGCCATGCCGCTGTCCGCCCCGTGGCGCCGGTGGGCAAGCAGCCGCAGCATCCGGCGGAAGAGCGCCTGCGCGCATTGCTGCTTGCCGGACTGGACGGCGACGCCGTGGCGTACCGCAGCTTTCTGTCTGAACTCAGCAGCCGCCTGCGCGCCTTTCTGCGCAAGCGGCTGCAGCACCTGCAAGATGAGGTCGAGGATCTTGTCCAGGAAACCCTGCTGGCCGTGCATAACGCGCGCCACACCTACCGCGCCGACCAGCCGCTGACGGCCTGGGTGCATGCCATCGCCCGCTACAAACTGATGGATTTCCTGCGTGCACGCGCACGCCGCGAGGCTTTCAATGATCCGCTGGGTGACGAGCATGAGCTGTTTGCCGCCTGCGACGATGAGCCTGCGCAGGCCCGGCGCGATGTCAGGGCGCTGCTTGAGCAATTGCCCGACCGCCAGCGCCTGCCCATCCTGCATGTCAAGCTGGAAGGGCTGTCGGTGGCGGAAACCGCTCAACTGACCGGCATGAGCGAGTCTGCGGTGAAGGTCGGTGTGCACCGTGGCCTGAAGGCGCTGGCCGCCAAAATCCGGGAGAAGCTTTCACCATGAAGACCGATGATTTGATCGAGATGATGTCCACCAATGTGGCGCCAGTGGACCTGCGCCTGCCGCTGCGGCGCATGGTGCAGGCCCTGTCTCTTGGCAGCGCCTGCTCGCTGGCGCTGATGTTGCTGATCTATGGGCTGCGTGCCGATCTTGCGCTGATGATGGGGGTGCCGCTGTTCTGGGCCAAGCTGGCTTTCCCTGCCGCGATGGCGGCAGGCTCGCTGCTGGTATTGCGCCGGCTGCTGCGCCCCGGCCTGCGTGTCGGCCGCAACTGGCTTGGCATTGCTGCACCGGGGTTGACGGTATGGATTGCCAGTGCGGTCGTACTGGCGGGCGCCCCTGTGGCCGAACGCCTGCCTCTGCTGATGGGATTTTCGTGGCGCAGTTGCCCGTTCAACATCGCTCTGCTGTCGCTGCCTCTGTGCGTGACCATCGTCTGGGCTGTGCGCGCCATGGCGCCGACCCGGCTGCGCCTGACCGGCGCAGTGGCCGGTTTGCTGGCTGGCTCCATCGCCACCGTGGTGTATTGCCTGCACTGCCCTGAGATGGGCGTGCCTTTCTGGGGGCTGTGGTATTTCCTCGGCATACTGATCCCCGCGGCAGCCGGTCTGTGCCTGGGGCCCCGCCTGCTGCGCTGGTAGCGCAGACGGACGATATCCATCAGGGCTGTTCAATCAGCGGCATTCAAGAAATTTTTCCATGAACCTGCTCTCTCTGTGGCAGCGCGCCAGGCGCAAGGCACCTGACCTCCCCGATGCACAGCGTGCCGACAGGCTGCTGTTCAGCCTGTTCCTGCTGGCATGGGCGGTGGAGGCGCGAGATCCCTATACCGGCGGCCATCTGTGGCGCGTGGCCCGCCTGTCACGGCTGCTGGCCGAGACGGCAGGGCTTGCACCGCAAGAGGTCTGCCGCATCACCATCGGCGCTTTTCTGCATGATCTGGGCAAGATAGGAATTCCGGATGCGGTGCTGGGCAAAAAGGGCAAGCTCGATGGCGATGAATATGCCGTGATCAAGACCCATCCTGAAATCGGCCTGCGCATGCTGGCAGGCCATCCGCTCGCGGCGCTGGCGCAGGACGCGGTACTGCTGCACCATGAGACGCCGGACGGGCGCGGCTATCCCTATGGCCGGCGCGGCGATGACATTCCGCTGGTGGCTCGCATCGTCGGCATTTGCGATGCCTTCGATGCGATGACCAGCACACGGCCCTACCGCACCGGCATGCCGGTTGCGCGTGCCATCGAGATCATCGAGAGTGAACTCGGCCGTCAATTCGATGCCCGGCTGGGCCAGCTTTTCGTCGGCTTGGCCCGGCACCCGGAGCTGGCGCATATCGTCGGCCACAGCGATGCAGGCATTCCGCTGGAGCGCTGCGCAGCCTGCGGCCCCATCGTCGTGCGCCCGCGCAGTGCCAAGCCTGGAGACACTCTCTACTGCCCGGCCTGCCACAGCGAATACACGATCGCTTCAACCAGCACAGGCCTGCTCGCCACAGGCAAGCGCAACACCGCCCGTGCGCTCGCAGCATCGCCGGACACGGATCTCATTGAGCGCGTGGTCGGGGAGTGCCTGCCGGGGATGGACCACTGTTCTGTGTGAGCAGTTAGAACCGCTAACACAACCCTTGATACGTCGTTGCTTCGCCTTGTCGTACTGGTTGTACTGCCTGCGGCTTCGCGCCTCGTCTCAACCGCAAATCTTCGATTTGCTGGGTCGTGTTAGCGGTTCTTAGTCCTACATCAGCTCGGCCGGCTGGGTCTCGAAGAGATTGCGGCTGGGCAGCAGAATGCGGAACAGGGAGCCTCCGCCGGATCGGTTGGCCGCGACGATGGAGCCGTCCATGGCGTCGATGATCTTGCGGCAGATGGCCAGGCCCAGCCCGGTGCCGCCGGAGCCGTCCTTGGTCTTGCTCGATTGCACGAAGGGCTGGAAGATGTTTTCCAGTTCCTGGGGTGGAATGCCCGGCCCCTGATCGGTGCAGTCGATGCGGATGTTGCCCTGGCCATCGAGCATGGCCCGCAGCTCGATGCGCCCGCCGGCGGGCGAGAACTTGATGGCGTTGGCCAGCACGTTGCGGATGACCTGCTGGAAGCGCACCGGGTCGGCCTTGGCGACCAGGGGGTCTTCGTCCAGCTGCAGGCGCAAATCGATCTGCTTTTGGTGCTGCAGCGGCTCCAGCTCCCTCACCACGGGGCGGATCAGGTTGCGCAGGTCGATGCGCTCCAGGTGCATGGTGCCCATGGCGCTTTCGAGCTTGGCAACGTCCAGCAGGTCGTTGACGAGCGCCAGCATGCGCTGGCCGGAGGCGTGGATGTCGTTGAACATTTCGGCCAGCTTGGGGGTGGCGCGCGCGCGCATGCCGCCCAGTTCCGCAAAGCCCATGATGGATTGCAGGGGGGTACGCAGCTCGTGACTCATGTTGGCGACGAATTCCGATTTCACGCGGAAGGCTTCTTCCGCCGCATCGCGCGCTTCCCGCGTGGCGTGCTCTGCCGCGCGGAATTCGCTGACGTCCACGGAGATGCTGAGCACGCCCGTGATCTGGCCGTCGGCATTTTTCACGGCCGCCTTGGCGATCTGCATGTCGCGGTAGCTGCCATCGACATGGGGTATCTTGGCTTCGATGGTCATGCTCTGGCCCTGGCTCAGGACCTGGGCATTGCTTTGCATTTGCAGCAGTGCATCGTCGCGCGGCAGAAAACCGGTCAGCTCGGAGCCCAGCACGGAGTAGCGGCTCTTGCCGCAGAAGTCCTCCCAGGCCTTGTTGACCAGGGCGACGCGGTGCTTGGAGTCCGTGACCAGCATGGGCAGCGGCGTGGTCTCGAACAGCAGATGCTGGAAGGCCAGCTGGGTCTGCAGCTCCTGCTGCGCCTTCCAGCGCGCCGTCACGTCCACGGCGCTGCCGGCGAAACCGGCCAGTCGGCCCTCGCGCAGCAGAGGTACGACTGCGATGTCGCACAGCATTTCCTTGCCGTTGGGCAGTTTGAACAGCGCCTGGCACGAGCGCGGGCGCAGCGTGGCCTGGGGGTCCAGCAGGGCCTGGATCTGTGGCTTGTAGCGCTCGTCCACGATGCCCTCCAGGTGCCGTCCCAGCGCCTTTTCGCTGGTCTGGCCGGTGAGCTTTTCCCAGCGGGCGTTGACGAAGGTGAGCAGGCCCTTGCTGTCGGTGCGGAAGATCAGCTCCTGAACGCTGCGCATGATCACGGCCAGCTCGTGCTCGCTGCGGGCAATGCGCGCCTGGGCCTGCTCCATGTCCCGCTGCGCCGAGAGCTGCAGCCTGCGTGTCCTGAGCACGGACAGGCCGAGGATCAGAACCAGCATGAGCAGCGCCACGCCGGCCACAAAAAACGCGAAGGCATCCTGGCGCCAGCGGGCCACGACGGCCGAGTAGGGCTCCTCGACCACCAGCATCAGGGGCCAGTTGCGCACGGCGCGAAAGGACACGACTTCATGCTCGCCCAGCATGCCGGCGCCGATGTAGGAGCCCAGCTCAGGGCGTGGCTGGCTTTTGAAGATGAGCGTCTGCAGCGCCCATTGCATCTGTACGCCAGCGCCTGCATTGCTGCTGGCCAGCGGCCTGCCGTCGTAGGACAGCAGCACGGCCTCGTAGCTCAGGTCTTCGAGCGTGGCCTGGTAGAAGTTGGCCACGGCGTCAGGGTTGATCAGCGCCACCAGCACGCCCAGCTTGCCGTCTTCCTGGATAAAGCCCAGCACATGGGGCAGAAAGGCCACGCCGCGCGGCGCGGCTTTGGCACCGGGCGCCAGCGCCGACAGGCCCCGGCCCGGGATCAGGAGTCCCAGCTGGGGCTTGCCCGGCGAGAGGGCCCGGGCCTTGCTGTCCAGCAACTGGTCGATGGCAATCTGCAGGCCAACATCGCCCGGCTGGGTGCTGGCCAGGATGCGGCCCTGCGCGTCCAGCTGCGCCATGCCTCGCAGAAAAGGCAACTGCGCGACTGCCTGCATCAGTGCGGCCTCGCGTGCGGCGCGTGTGCCGTCACGGGCCTGGATGACGGGGTTGTGCGCCAGGCTCGTCAGCGCCACCTCGCTGGTCTCGAAGGTCCGGGCGGTCTGGTCTTCCAGCACGCGGGCCAGCAGCGTGGCCTGGCCCTTGCTATGGTCTGCCTGCACATGCAGCTGGCTCCAGACATAGAGCACCAGGCCAGCCAGCACGCACAGCGCGAAGGTCAGTATCAGGGCCTTGATCTGGGCTGTATGCCGGGTGCCTTGCAGGCGGCGTGCGGCTGTGCGGTGGGGCATGTTCACGGTGCTGTCGGGTTGCGTCAATGGGGGACGATCAGAGAGAGTCCGTTGTTGCGTGCCGCCTTGGCCAGCCGCCCGTCGCGTTTGATGTCAGCGACGAACTGGTCCAGGCGCGCCAGCCATTGTGCGTCGCCGGGGCGCACGGCATAGCCATAGGGCAGCACATGGAAGGGCTGGGGCGGCGCGATCAGCTGCACCCAGTCAGTGCTGTCGAGCAGCCGGCGGCTGTAGGGGTAGTCGGTCATGAATACGTCGACACGGCCGGCCATCAGTTCCTTCTCGCGCGTCAGCGGCGGCTCGATCAGCACCACGTTGGCATGCTTGAGCGTCTGGAGCATGACCGGCTCCATGAACGTGCCGCGCTGCACGGCCACCTGCACGCCGGGCTTGTCGATGTCCGCCCAGGACTTGACGGCAGGGTTGCTCTTGGTCGTGATGCCGTAGATGTCGCTGCTCATGTAGGGCTGGGTGAAGCGCAACTGCTGCTGGCGCTGCGCCAGCATGCCCACGGCGAACATGGCGACGTCGCAGCGCGACTCCAGCAGGTCGGGTATCAGGCGGGGGAAAGAGGAGTCCACGTACTGTACCTGCACACCCAGGTCCTTGGCCAGTTCGGCCGACAGTTCTGCGTCCATGCCCTGCAGCCTGCCAGAGCGCGTGTCCCGGAAGGTGATGCCGTAGTACTCGGGCCAGATGCATACGCGCACCACCGATTTGGCGCGTACGCGGTCGAGCACTTCGCCCGCATGTGCCGCCATGGTCCAGAACGCCAGCGCGAGCAGCATGAAAGAGGCCAACAGATGGAAAATGACCTGGCGGGTCCTTTGTTCCCTGCGGCAATGCGATGTGGTGGAAGCAGGCATGGTGGTTTCTCAGGGAGTGTCAATGAGGTCGCTGAAGCTCGGTGACTGCCGTGTCAGTGCCAGACGGATATCGTTGAGTTCGTCGATGTGTTCCATGAACACATCGACGATCCGGGGGTCCAGTGCCTTTCCATGCTCTGCCTGGATCATGCTCAGGGCCTTGTCCAGGGGGAAGGCAGGCCGGTACACCCGGTCCATGGTCAGCGCATCGAAGATATCGACGATGGAGGTGATGCGCGCCGCCAGCGGGATGTCTTCCCCGGCCAGGCCCTGCACATAGCCTTTGCCGTCGAAGCGCTCATGGTGGCAGGCTGCGATTTCGGCGGCCATCTTGAATACGGGAATGCGCGACTGGCCCAGCAGCCGGGCACCGATCTCGGTGTGCTGGTTCATGACGGCGCGCTCCTCAGGGGTCAGCGGGCCTTTTTTCTTGAGGATGGTGTCAGGAATGCCGACTTTGCCGATATCGTGCATGGGCGCCGCCTTGCGCAGCAGGCTGGCGAAGTCGGGGGCGCAGCCCAGGCGCAGCGCCAGTGCCTCTGCCAGGTAGCCGATGCGGATGATGTGCGAGCCTGTGTCGTCGTCCTTGAACTCGGCCGCCATGGCCAGGCGCAGCAGGGTTTCGTGGTGTGCACGTGTCACTTCCTTGAGCAGCTCGTTGCGCTCGCGGTACATGCGGCCGAAGTCATGGACGAACTGCTCCATCTGCGCCAGTGCGGCGGGGTCGAATCGCTGCGATTCGGCGGCGGGCTGCTGGGTCTGACCCTGGGGCATCATTCGCTCCTGCCCAGGTTCTCGATGGTCTCCAGCAGCTTGAGCGTGCTGAAAGGCTTGACCAGGTATTCATCTGCCCCTGCATTGAAGCCTGCCTCGCGGTCTTCTGCATTGCCGCGCGCCGTCAGCAGGATCACCAGGGTGTGGCGCAGATCGTCGCAGGTCTTGATGCGGCTGCACACCTCCAGCCCGCTCAGGGAGCCGGGCATCATGACGTCGAGCAGCACGATGTCGGGGCGGATGCGCAGCGCTTCGGTCCACGCCTCATCGCCGTTGGTGGCTTCCGAGACGTCGAAGTCACTGAACTCCAGCGTCATCCGCAGGAGCTTGCGGATGTCGGCATGGTCTTCGACGATGAGGATTTTTTTCATGGCAAGCCTTTCGCGACGCAGGGGCAGACTGGATTTTCAATGATCCTATCATAGTTATCAATTTCATCAAATTGTTATTGGATTTTTCAATCAGATTTGCTGCAAAATTGCTGCTATGTCAGAGCACAACCCACCCCCCAGTCTCATTCCCCACTACACCACGGCGGAAGTCGCCAATCTGCTAGGCATGGCTGTCCGTTCGGTACAGCTGATGGTGGACCGGGGCGAACTGGAGGCCTGGAAGACGCCTGGAGGCCACCGGCGCATCACCCGGGCTTCCGTGGAGCAGTGGCGCACCCGCCAGTCGGGGACGCCGGCACCTGCACCTACTATGGCGGCGGCAGCGCCTGCGTCCATACCTGCTGCTGCACAGGGCCCTGCTTCGGCAAAATCCGTAACACGAGTGCTTCTGATTGAAGATTCCGTTCACTTCCAGAATCTGGTGCGGCTGCTGCTGCAGCGCCATTTCCCGCAGGTCGAGCTGCATGTGGCGCATGATGGCATCACGGGCATGGCGCTGTACGGACAGATCCAGCCCGATGTGCTGCTGGTGGACATCCTGCTGCCCGACATCGATGGCGCGGCGCTGATCACCACACTGCGCACACATGCGCAGTTTGCGCGCAGCAAGCTGCTGGTGGTCACATCGCTGGATGCTGCCGAGCGCGAAGCCTACGCATTCGCGCTCAGCGGCGTGCGCGTGATCCACAAGCCGCAACTGGTCCAGCAACTGCCCCAGGTGATGCAGGAACTGCTGCAGGCAGAGTCGGCATGAGCGCGGCGGCGGCTGCCGTCCTGCTTGTCGAGGACGACCCTTCCATTGCCCGCTTCGTCTCCATGGTGCTGGAGGAGCTGCCGCTGGAGCTGACGGTCTGCACCAGCGCGGAGCAGGCCGAGCCATTGCTGCGCGAGCGCAGCTTTGCGCTGCTGATCACCGACCTGATGCTGCCGGGCATGTCCGGCGTGGAGCTGCTGCAGAGGCTGCGCGAGTCTGGCTCAGCGGCCGGCTGTCCGGCCGTGGTTTTCAGCGCAGGCATTGATGAGGCGATGGCGCAGCGCCTGCAGCAGCTGCAGGTGCTGCGCACTTTGCGCAAGCCCGTCTCTGTGGCGCAACTGCTGGAATGCGTGGAGTCGGTACTCGCAGAATCTGCTGCAGCACCGGATGCGCCGCAGCCGGATCCCGCTGGCATGGCCCAGGCCGATGAGTTGCAGCCTTCGGCGGTTGATGTCTTCTTCGGGGGCGATGCGGCGCTGTTTGACAGCTATCGCTCAGCCTGCATTGCGCAGATGCCTTCGGATCTGGCGCTGGGCCAGAGTCTGCTGGAGCGGCGCGATGCCGCTGCCTTGCGCCGCCTGGCGCACAGCCTCAAGAGCGTGCTGCGCATGCTGGGGCTGGCACCAGCCGCCGACCGGGCCCAGGAGCTGGAGCAGGCCTGCCTGCAGCAGGACTGGACTCAGGCGCAGGACCACTGGGCGTTTCTGCAGGCCCGTATCGGCGAGCTGGTGGCGCAGGCTTAGAAAGACTCCCATTCCTTATCGGCGGACACGGCTGCCGGTGCGGCTGCGGTGTGCCTTGGCGCGGGCCTGGCAGCGGCTGGCGCCAGCTTGTGGGCAGCGGCGCCAGATGCCTTGGGCGCCAGGGCCGGCGCAGGCATGCGGGCTGCGCTGTGCTGCGGTGGCATGGGCCGCTGTGCAGCGCGTGCCGACTCGGCGATCTTGAAGCTGCCGATGACCTCGGCCAGGGTGGCGGCCTGCTGCCTGAGGCTGCCTGCGGCGGCCGAGCTTTCTTCCACGAGGGCGGCATTTTGCTGCGTGACCTGGTCGAGCTGGTTGACGGCTTCGCCAATCTGGCGGATGCCTTGGGCCTGCTGATTGGAGGCATTGGCCATTTCGCTGATCATGGTGTCCACGTTGCGCACCTGTTCCACGATGCGGCCCATCTGCTCTCCTGCCTTGGCCGCCACCTGCGCGCCCCGTTCCACTTTCTGCAGATTGGTGGCAAGCAGCTCCTTGATTTCCTTGGCGGCAGTGGCCGAGCGCTGTGCCAGCGAGCGCACCTCGGTCGCCACCACGGCAAAGCCCCGGCCCTGCTCGCCGGCACGCGCCGCTTCCACGGCGGCGTTCAGCGCCAGGATGTTGGTCTGGAAGGCAATGCCGTCAATCACGTTGGTGATGTCCGCGATGCTTCGCGAAGCCGTGGTGATCTCGCCCATGGTCTGCACCACCTGGTCCACGGATTCCCCGCCTTCGATGGCAGCGTGGGACGCCGAAGATGCCACCTCGTTGGCATGCTGCGCGGTCTCCGCGTTGGTGCGCACGGTGGCCGTGAGCTGCTCCAGGGAGGCTGCGGTTTCTTCCAGGCTGCTGGCCTGCTCTTCGGTGCGCTGGCTCAGATCCAGGCTGCCTGCCGCAATTTCGCCCGAGCCTGTGGCAATGCTGTCGCTGCTGTGGCGCACGCGGGTGATCAGATCGGCCAGCTTCTGGTTCATGTCCTGCATGGCCCCAAGCAGCCTGGCGGGCTCGTCGTTGCCCTGCACGGCCAGCGTGGTGGTCAGGTCGCCACTGGCCACGGTCTCGGCCATGGTGACCGCCGTACGCAACGGGCCGGTGATGGAGCGCGTGATGCTCCAGGCCAGGGCCATGCCTGCCAGGATGGCAACTGCAATCACGCTGCCCAGTTGGTACAGAGCCTTGTCATAGTCTGTCTTGGCCTGCGCCGTGGAGGCTTCGCCTCCATCCAGGTTGAGCTGGGTAGATTTTTCCAGTGCGGCAACGACGGCTGCGAAGGCTTCCTGTGCCGGGCCTGTGGCAAATGCCCTTGCCTGGGCGAATTGCTCGGGCCCTGCGCTGGACAGCGCAATCTGTTTTTGGTGCAGCGGCAGATAGGCCTCCCAGCGGGCGCGCAGGTCGTTGTAGAGCCGGCGCTCCTCTTCGGAAGAGACGAGCTTTTCATAAGCTGTCAGCAACTGGGGGACTGTTGTAGCCAGTGCCTTGTCCATCAATTGGGCCTGGGCTTTCTTGTCTTCATCCTTCTCCGCCAGCACGTGGCGCAGGCTGGCCCGGCGTACCTCGTTCGCGGCAGCCCGGACTGAGCCCAGCGCCTGGACGCTGGGCAGCCAGTTGTTGCCCAACTCATTGGCATTGAACTGCACACGCCCTATCTGCAATGTGCCGATGGTTCCCACCATGGCCAGCAGTACGAGAAGCACGCAGAAGGACAGCCCCAGGCGGGCTCCGATGGAGATGCGTCGAAGGATCATGGGTGTTCCCTGTATGGTGGGTTAAATGATTTATTTGATTGAAATGATACTTTCGAACGCTGTTAGTTTGCTTACAACCTGCAAAAAATGCTAAGGATGGCGATAGGGGTATTGCCCGCCTGTGTTGCGGCGGATGTGCTTGTCGGCAGCGAGCGCGCAGGCCATGCCCGCAGCGCATGGACGGCTGCGCCGCACAGCAGGGGCGCAGGCGCGTGCAGAGGGGGGATGGCGCTCAGGCCTGGGGGGCTTGCTGCTGCGGCGCCAGCCAGTTGCTGCCTTCTTGCCACTGGCGAAGCCAGTCCGGCAGTTGTTGTGCGGCCATGGGGCGGGAGATGCCATAGCCCTGGCCGACATGGCAGCCCATGCGCTGCAGCAGCCAGGCGTGTTCGTGGGTTTCCACGCCTTCGGCCACGGCTTCCAGCTTGAAGGTGGAGGCCAGCTTGATGACGCTCTCGACAATGTTGAGGTCGTCGGGGTCGCCCAGCATGTCGCGCACGAAGCTCTGGTCGATCTTCAGTGTCTGCAGGGGCAGCTTGCGCAGGTAGGTCAGCGAGGAGTAGCCGGTGCCAAAGTCATCGAGCGCGAAGCGCACGCCCATCTGGCGGCACTGGCGCAGCACGGCGATGGCCTGGCCCATGTCGGCCAGGGCTGCGCTCTCCAGGATTTCCAGCTCGATGCGCTGGGCCGGCAGGCCGGGGTGCTGTGACAGCACTGCCTTGAGGTCTTCGGGAAACCCGGGGTCCAGCAGCTGCAGGGCGCCGATATTGATGCTTACCTGGATTTCCAGCCCCTGGGCCGCCCATTGGGCCGCCTGGGCGATGGCCTCGCGGATGACCCAGCGCCCCAGGGGCAGCTCCAGGTCGCTGCCTGCGATGAAGGGCAGGAATTCCGACGGCGGGCGGATGCCGCGCTGCGGCTCGCACCAGCGCAGCAGTGCCTCCACGCCGGTCAGCCGGCCGCTGCGCAGCTCTACCTTGGGCTGGTAGTACAGCTGGAATTCGTTCTTTTCCAGGGCGCTGCGCAGCCGCATGACCTGCAGGCGGTGGGCCTGGGCCTTGCGGTCATGGTCGGGGTCGTACAGGTGGTAGCGGTTCTTGCCAGCCTCTTTGGCCAGGCACATGGCCTGGTCCGCATGGCGCAGCAGGGTGTCGGGATCCGCCTGGTCATCGGGGTAGAGGCAGACGCCGATGCTGGCGCTGGTGGCCACCTGGGTGCTGCCGCCGATGTCCACCGGCTGGCTGACGGCGGCGAGCACACGGTCGAGAATGGCGGTGCAGCCCTGTGCCGACTCCATGTTCGACAGCAGCAGCACGAATTCATCGCCGCCCAGCCGTGCCAGCGTATCGTCGCCCCGCAGCACGGCCTTGAGGTTTTCCGTGACACCGATCAGCAGCGTGTCGCCAGCCTGGGCGCCATGGTGGTCATTGATTTCCTTGAACCCGTCCAGGTCGATGAAGCAGACGGCGAGGAATTTGCCGCTGGAGGCGATGCGCAGCACGGCCTGGTTCAGGCGGTCGATGAGCAGGCGCCGGTTGGGCAGCCCGGTCAGTGCATCGTAGTGGTTGGCGCGGTCCAGCGCCGCCTCGTGGGCCTTGATCTGGCTGATGTCGGTGAAGACGCCGATGTAGTGCTGTACGCTGGCATCCTCGCCGCGCGCCACCGAGATCGACAGCATTTCCGCGTAGACCTCGCCCGATTTGCGGCGGTTCCAGATCTCGCCATGCCAGAAGCCATCGCGGGCGATGCAGGCCCACATCTGGCGGTAGAACTCGGGTCCGTGCAGGCCGGAGGACAGGGTTCGCGGGGTTTTGCCCTGGACATCTTCCAGGGTGTAGCCGGTGATCCGCGTGAACGCCGGATTGACCCGGCTGATCTGCCGGCTGGGGGTGACGATCATGATCCCCTGGTGGCTGCTCTCGAAGACGGCGGCTGCCTGGGCCAGCTCCTGCTCTGTCAGCTTGCGGGCCGTGATCTCGCGCGCGATGCCGAACAGCCCCGTCTTTTGTCCCAGGCCGTTGGTCACAGGGCCCTTGGTGACCAGGAAGTACAGCGACTGCCCCTGCCCGGTTTTCATGCGCTCTTCGTGGGTGCTGGTCACCCCTGCCTGCAGTACCTGCTTGTCTTTCTGGGTGAGCCGCTGCGCGGTTGCCTCGGGAAACAGATCGAAATCGCGTTTGCCGACGATGTCCTGTGCAGGCCTGCCAATATAGCGGGCAGTCGCTTCGTTGACCAGCAGGTAGCGGCCATCGAGGTCTTTGACGTAGACCGCATCGGATGTGCCTGAAATCACGGAATCGAGCAGCAGGCGCTGCAGGTCGGATTTGCGCAGCGAACGCTGCAGCGATTCAACCAGCAGGCTGACCACAATGCCATTGAATGCCAGGATACCCAGCAGCAGCCGGTCGCGCGTGGATGCCACATAGATGCTGCGCAGGGGCTCCATATCCAGATGGTCCATGCCCAGGACGGCCATGGCGGTGGACAGCAGTCCGGCACCGAGGCCTCCCGCCAGCGCACTGAGCAGGATGGGCAGCATGAACATCATGATCAGGGCCCGTTCACTCAAGTGCTCGGTCAGCATGTCGCGCATGGAGAGCATGGCCAGGCTCACGGCAGCGGCAAACAGGTAGGCGGCCCAGGCAGGAATGCGCCGCTGGCCAGGCCTGCGGGTGATCGCCGAGCCTGCGGCCACCGGCTCTGCAGGCACGGCACTCAGGGCCATGTACAGCGCGAACGCCGTCGCCAGCACAAAGAACAGTCCTTTGAGCATGGAAACACTGCCGATTTGCGCCTCGCCTGCCAGCGCGAAAAGCAACTGGTCGGACAGGACGATCCAGGCCAGGGCGAGCAGCCCGTAGCTGGCAGTGATGAGCCAGATGAAGCGGCGCCTTGCCGATGTGACCATGGGGTGCGCCTATTTGTTGACCGTTACCGCTTTCGGCATCCGCCGAAAGATACCGGGACAGCACGGGTTTTCTGCTTTGTTTTTTTCAAAGAAAAAAGGCGGAGCAGAGTTTTTCCCTATATCTGCAGGGGAGCAGCTGGTGTGCGCTGGACTGAGGAAGTGTAAGAGTTGCTGCAAATTTTGTAACTACAGGTTGCAAATATGCGGATTGATGATAGGATTTCTATCAAATTAATCACTTGCATTTGGTTAAAATGATAACAAACACCTCTGACACGGATGCGCCCCGGCAGTGGCTGTCATTCCGCATGGATGGCGAGGAATACGGCATCGATGTCCTGCAGGTGCAGGAGATCCATACGTACCAGGCGCCCACCCCGCTGTACAACGCCCCTGACTACGTCAACGGCGTGCTGGATCTGCGTGGCGAGGTGGTGCCGGTGATCGACCTGCGCAGCAAGCTGGGGCTGCAGCGCCGGGACTATGACGAGTCCACGGTGACGATCATGCTGCGCCTGGCGCGCGGCCTGGTGGGCATGGTGGTCGACAGCGTGACCGATGTGGTGACGCTGCTGCCGCAGCAGTTGCGCACCATGCCCGTGCTCAGCGACAGCGCTGCCAACGACTACCTTCTGGCCATGGGCGTGCAGGACGAACGTGCGCTGATCCTGGTCGATGCCGGCAGGCTGATGGACGGGGCTGTGGCCGGCCTGTAGGCAGCTGCGCAAGCCTCGCTATCCCCGATCCGCGTGAATGTTCCGATGGGAGAGAGCGCATGAATTTGCACAACCTGACGATCAAGGCCCGCTTGACCATTGCCTTTGGTCTGCTGGCGTTGATGGTGGCGCTGGTGTCCGCGCTGGCGCTGCGTGCGCTGGAAAGCGCCAACGACAATCTCAGCCATTTCGTTGCGCAGGTCAACGCCCGCGCGCGCCTGGCCGCGCAGATCCGTTCGGCCGTGGACCGGCGAGCCATTGCTGCGCGCAATCTGGTGCTGGTGGAGTCGGATGCCGATTTGCAGGTCGAGAAGGCGGTGGTGACTGCGGCGCATGCCGAAGTCCAGCGCCTGCTGGGCGAGCTCAAGGCCATGGTGGCTGCGCCCGATGCGGGAGCGGATGCGCGCGCGCAGGCCGAGCGCATCGCCCAAGTCGAGAGCCGCTATGGGCCGGTGGCGCTGGGCATCGTGGATCTGGCGCTCCAGCGCCACAAGGAGGCGGCGATCACCCGCATGAACAACGAATGCCGTCCTCTGCTGGTGGAGCTGATCGCGGCTACGGACCGGTACAGCGAGCTGGCCCAGGCAGGCTCGCGGCAAATTATCGATCAAGCGGCGCAGGAGTATGCGCTGCGCCGCAATCTGCTGATGGCGGCGTGTGCCCTTGCCTTCGTGCTGGTGGTGGTCATGGGACAGGTCATTGCCCGCAGCCTCATGCGCAGGCTGGGTGCCGAGCCTGGCCATCTGAGACAGGTGGCACAGCAGATCGCAGCAGGCAACCTCAGCCAGGAGCTGGTGCGTGATAGTGCCTCTGCCGGCAGTGTGCAGGATTCTCTCAACGCCATGCTGCAAAGCCTGGCATCGGTGGTGCAGGGCGTGCGCAGCAACGCGCACAGCGTGGCCGTTGCCAGTGCGGAGATCGCCAGGGGCAATGCCGATCTGAGCCAGCGCACGGAGCAGCAGGCTTCGGCGCTGCAGGTGACTACGGCATCGATGGACCAGCTGTCCCTGACGGTTCAGCAAAATGCGGACAACGCGCGCCAGGTCAACCAGCTCGCGCTGGGGGCAAGCCAGGTGGCGGCCAAGGTGGGCACTGTGGTGCAGGAGGTGGTGGCCGCGATGCGGGACATCAGCGACAGTTCGCGCCAGGTCGGGGAAATCGTGGGCGTGATCGACGCGATTGCCTTCCAGACCAATATCCTGGCGCTCAATGCCGCCGTGGAGGCTGCGCGCGCTGGCGAGCAGGGCCGGGGCTTTGCCGTGGTGGCCGGTGAGGTGCGCACCCTGGCGCAGCGCAGCGCACAGGCTGCCCATGAAATCAAGCACCTGATCGGGACCAGTGCCACACGTGTGCAGCAGGGCTCCGAGCTGGCTGACCGCGCGGGTACCTCGATGGCGGAGGTCGTGCAGTCCATCCGGCGCGTGACCGATCTGATGGGCGAGATCAGCAGCGCCAGCGACGAGCAAAGCACAGGCGTCATCCAGGTCGGCCAGGCCGTCAGCCAGATGGACCTGGCAACGCAGCAGAACGCTGCGCTGGTCGAGCAAAGCGCAGCCGCAGCGGCCAGTCTCAGGATGCAGGCCCAGCAGCTGGAGCAGGCGGTGGAAATCTTCCGGCTGGGTGCGCAGGAGTCGCGCGAACGCACGGATGCAACGCCTTATCTCCTGATCCAATCCTGTTGACACGCCCGGACAAAAGGAAGAAAACGATAGCAAACGGACAGAAAGCCCGGCGCTGCGTCGGGTAGCATGCAAGCAGCGCGTGGGCGGTCAGGGAACCCAGGTTCCAGGAAGGCCGAGCCATGGACAACATGATCACTATCACAGGGCCTGCCAGCCCGCGCCCCATGAAGCAGGGGGCCGGCTGGACAGGGGCCGGCTGATCCGCTCACCGTTTTTTGCCGCGCCACCCGGGTCCGTGTCTTGACCCGGCCAGGCGCAGCACTGCCGCCTGTTTCGTTTTTCCAGCCTCTTGCATGCTTTCATATCCGTTTCCTGCCGATGAACCCCATGGTGTGGCGCAGTCTCTGACCAGAACGTCGCTGGCTATTGTGGCGGGCGTCTGTTGCCTCTTGTTTGCGGCAGCCGTTTACTGGTCGGTCTTGCTGGACAGCCATCGTGACCTTCAGCGCTACACGCAGGAGCATGCATGGCAGCGTGTCACCCAGGTGTCGCGAGCAGTTTCCGAGCAGGTCCGCTCCATGCTTGCTGGTCTGGATTACACGCTGCAGGATATGGTCAGCGACTATGAGTCGGGTGACAGGGCGTCGTTTGCGCGTGCCATCGCCACCGCCCAGGCCACCTATCCGTCGGGCACGATCGTGCAGGTATCCGTGGCCGATGCACAGGGCATGGTGATCTACAGCAACCTGGACAACCCTGCGCATGCCGTCAAGGGGGTGTCCATTGCCGATCGTGAGCACTTCAAGGCGCATCTGCAGCCCGGCTCCGCACCGCTGTTCGTGGGGCGCCCCTTGCTGGGACGGGTTTCGGGCAAGTGGAGCGTACAGCTCAGCCGTGCTCTGTATCGTGATGGGCAGTTCGATGGCGTGCTGGTGCTGTCGCTGTCGCCACAGTACCTGTCCCGGCAGTTGCAATCGATTGCCGATAGCCAGCGTGACGTGATTTTGGTGCTGCGCGAGGATGGCGCCTATCTGGCCCGTTCGCAGCAGCAGGACGATGTCATGGGCCGTGAGGTTCCCCAGCAGCGGCTGGCGCTGTTTGCACCGGGTATTGCGCAGGGCACCTATGAGGCCCAGGCCATGCCCGACGGCACGCACCGACTGTACGCCTGGAGCCGTGTGCAAGGCTTTCCGCTGCTGGTGAGCACAGGTCTGGACAGCGAGGCTGTCTATGGCCCGCTCAATGCCGCCATCCGGCAAAGCCTGTGGCGCAATGGCATCGGAACAGCGCTGATTTTCCTGGGGGCGCTGCTGACTGCCTGGCTGGCATGGCAGCGCCGCCGCGAGGAGGCGCAGCGCAGGCAAAGCGAGCAGCGCTTCATGCGCCTGGCGCGCGAGGTGCCGGGCGGGCTGTTCCAGTGTGCAGTGGATGCCCAGGGCCAGCCACGGATGCGTTTCACCAATCCCGGCTTTTATTCCATGCACTGCCTGGATGCTTCGCCGCAGGTGCAGGCGCAGGGCCTGTCCGGCCTGGCGGCCAAGGTGCATCAGGCGGACCTTGCTGCGCTGCATCGCTCCATCACGCAGGCCATTCACACCCGTGGCGACTGGGCCCACCGCTACCGCGTTGTCGCGCCGGACGGCATGGTGCGCTGGCTGCACGGCCATGCCCGGCCACAACTGGAAAAGGACGGCTCGGTGCTCTGGCACGGTTACATCCTCGATGTGACCCGCGACGAGGCCCTGCAGGAAGCCTTGCGCCGCGGCGAGGAACAGCTGCGCCTGACCATTGGCGCGGTCCGCGATGGCCTGTGGCAATGGGACTGTGTCAACGACCGCGTGCAGTGGGATGCGCGCTGCCATGAAATGCTGGGCCTGGCCGACCAGGCCCTGGGGGTATTCACACTGGCCGGTTTTGTGGAGCTGCTGCATCCCCAGGACCGGCAGCGCGTGCAGTCCCTGCTGGAAAAGCACCTTGAGCAGGGCGAGCCGTTCCGCGTGGAAATGCGGCTGCGCCAGGCCGATGGCAACTGGCGCTGGGTGGAGTCGCGCGGTGAAGTCACGCAGCACGGCATCGATGGCAAGCCCTTGCGGATGATGGGCATGCACTCCGACATCCAGGAGCGTGTGGAGCAGACCCGTCTGGTGGGGGCCCTGCTGGAGCGGGGCAGCGCGCTGGTGCTGGTGGCCAGCCCCGCGCGTGATGCCGTATATGCCAACGCGCGGGCGGCGGCCTGCTTCGGCATCGCGGCAGGCCCGGTGCAGCCGGGCCTGCCCATGCGGCAACTGCACGGCAACGACGATAGCTTTGTGGGATTTGGCGGGCTGTATGGCCAGCTCAAGGCCCAGGGCACCGTGCGCGTGGAGTGGGCCCTGCGCGTGGCCGGCGGCGGTCTGCGCTGGTTCGACATGCAGGGGACGCTGCTGGACCCGCAGGACCCCGAGGGCAATGTGATCTGGACGCTTTTCGATATCGATGCCCGCCACCAGGCAGAAGCCGGGCTGGCCCAGATGCGCCAGCGCATGGATGCCATCATCGAGCGCTTTCCCTCCGGCCTGCTGGTCACGGACGGGGCGGGGCAGTGCATCGTTGCCGCCAACCGCATGCTGGTGTCCATGCTGCAGCTGCCCCTGGCCCCGGAACAACTGGTGGGCGAGCCGGTGCAGTCGCTGGTGCCTCACCTGCCCATGCCGGTGGCCCGGGTGCTGCAGTGCGATGCCAGCGTGCAGTTGCCCGGTTCGGGCCGCACGGTGCATGCGCTGTCCAACGGGCGGCACATCGAGATCGAGCGGTTGCCGCTGAGCCAGCAGGGGCAGCTGCTGGGGCAATGCTGGGTGTTCCACGATGTCACGGACTACAAGCAGCGCGAGTCGCAGCTGGAGACGCTGGCGTCCACCGATGCGCTGACAGGCGCCAGCAACCGGCGCGCATTTCTCGGGCGCATGGAGCTGGAGCTGGAGCATCTGCGCATGGGCCTGGGCCGCCCTTGCGCGCTGGTCATGCTGGACATCGACCATTTCAAACGGGTCAATGATTCGTACGGGCACGCCGTGGGCGATGAGGTGCTCAAGCATCTGGTCCTTGCGGTGTCCCGGCAGTTGCGCGCGGATGATCTGCAGGGGCGTCTGGGGGGCGAAGAGTTCGCGGTGCTGCTGTCCGGCGTGGATGCGCAGACGGCTCTGCGGCGGGCCGAGGACCTGCGCCTGGCTGTGGAGCGTCTGTCCGTGCCTGTCCAGGGGCTGGCGCCCATCCGCTTCACCGTGAGCCTGGGGGTGTGCACCATGGAGCAAGGCGATGCCAGTGTCGCGCAATGCCTTGAACGGGCCGATGCTGCGATGTACTACTCCAAGCGCAACGGCCGCAACCAGGTCACCTGCTGGACGCCACGCATCCCGGAGGTGGCGCAGGAGGCGCATTGATCCATGCAGGGCCGCATGCGTGGCCCTGCATGGATCAAACAAACGGCATCGCCAAATCCGCGTTGCGCCATCGGACCCTCGGCGCGCCGTACAGTGGCGCCACCGATGAACTCTCTTCCCCATATCCAAGGCTGGTGCCCCGGCGCCTGGCAACCCATGGCCAGCGGCGACGGGCTGGTGGTGCGCGTGCGCCCGCCGCTGGGCCGGCTGACGCTGGCCCAGGCGCGGCGGCTGGCGCGCCTGGCCCTGGCGCATGGCAATGGCGCGCTGGAGCTGTCCAGCCGCGCCAATGTGCAACTGCGCGGCATTGCGCCAGGGCGCCACAGCGCCGTGCTGCGCGCCCTGGCGGCCGTGGGCCTGCTCGATGCCGATGCCGCCCGTGAGCGCCGGCGCAACGTGGTGCTCGATCCGCTGCACCGTCCGCATGAGGGCGTTGCCGCCATGGGCCGGGCCTTGCAGCAGGCGCTGGACTCGGCCGATGACCTGCAGGCCCTGCCGGCCAAGTTCGGCTGGGCCATTGAGGGCGCGCCGGGCCGGCTGGCGGGCGTGTCGGCCGATATCCGGCTGCAGCGCACCTCTTCGGGCTGGCTGGTATGGCCTGATGGGCGTGAGCAGGCGCTGGCGGTCCGCGATGCGCAGCAGGCCGTGGCAGTCTGCCTGCAGTGGGCGCGCTGGTTTGCCGGCCATGCGGCCCGCTGCCGCACCCAGGGCCTGCGCCCCGGGCGCATGGCTGCCGTGGCCCGGTCGCTGCCGCTGCCGCCGGGCATGGCCTGGCAGGCGCTGCACGCGGCGCAGGGCCAGGCGCCTGCGCCGGGCTGGGTGCCCGGCCTGGGCTGGCTGGCGGGTGCGCCGCTGGGCCGCCTGTCCGCCAGCGCCCTGGCGCGGCTGCTGCGTGCCCTGCCGCCGCAGGCCGGCCTGCGCGCCACGCCCTGGCGCATGCTGCTGCTGGAGGACACTGCGGCAGGCCCGCCTCGGCCCGTCTGGTGGGCGGCAGCGGGGCTGGACCATGCCGCTGAATGGATCACCAGTGCCGAGGATCCGCGCCTGCGCGTGTCGGCCTGCACGGGGGCGCCGGGCTGCGCCCAGGCGCTGGGGCCCACCCTGGCGCTGGCCCTGGAGCTGGCGCCGCAGGTGCCGCCCGGCGCCCATCTGCATGTGACGGGCTGCGCCAAGGGCTGCGCGCGCCAGGCGCCGGCCACCGTCGTGCTGCGTGCCGAGGCGGGCGATGGGCCAGGCCCTGTGTATGCCGTGGTCCGCCAGGGCCGCGCGGGGGATGTGGCAATGCAGCGGCAGGCCATGGCTGCGGTGCGAGACAATCCAGGATTGCTGTTTTCAGAAAAATAAGATGCTGCACCGCTACGAAACCGATGGCGCCGAGATCTACCGGCAGTCCTTTGCCACCATCCGCCGAGAGGCGGCGCTGGGGCGTTTTTCGCCCGTGGAGGAGCGCGTGGTGGTGCGCATGATCCACGCCTCCGGCATGGTGGAGCTGGCCCCGCATGTGGATTTTTCGCCGGGCATGGCCGAGGCCGCCGCGCAGGCGCTGCAGTGCGGCGCGCCCGTGCTGTGCGATGTGCGCATGGTCAGCGAGGGCATCACGCGCTCGCGCCTGCCAGCGGCCAACCCCGTCATCTGCACGCTGCAGGACGAGCGTGTGCCCGCGCTGGCCCGCGAGATGGGCAACACGCGCAGCGCCGCCGCGCTGGAGCTGTGGCGCCCGCACCTGGATGGCGCCGTGGTGGCCATCGGCAATGCGCCCACGGCACTGTTTCATCTGCTCAACATGCTGCGCCAGCCCGGCTGTCCCCGGCCGGCCGCCATCATCGGCTGCCCCGTGGGCTTTGTCGGCGCCATGGAATCCAAGGATGCGCTGATGCAGGATATGCCTGCGCCCTGCATGGTGGTGCGCGGCCGCCTGGGCGGATCGGCCATCACCGTGGCCGCCATCAACGCATTGGCCAGCCATGTCGAGTGAAGCGCCGCGCCCCAGCCAGGGCGGACCTGGCGTTGTCTGCGTGGGCCTGGGCCCGGGCGATCCCGAGTTGATGAGCGTCAAGGCCGACCGTCTGGTGCGCAGCGCGCGTCAGGTGGCGTTCTTTCGCAAGAAAGGCCGCCCCGGCAAAGCGCGCCAGCTGGTGGCCGGGCTGCTGGCCGAAGGCGCGGCCGAACATGCCATGGAGTACCCGGTGACCACCGAACTGCCGGTGGACAGCGCGGCCTATGTGGAGCTGCTGGCGCGCTTTTACGACGACTGGTGCCTGCGCCTGGAGGCGCTGGCGCGCACCGAGCAGGTGGTGGTGCTGTGCGAGGGCGACCCCTTTCTGTACGGCTCTTTCATGCACCTGTACACGCGGCTGCGCGAGCGCGGCCAGGTGACGCTGGAGGTGGTGCCCGGCATCCCCGGCATGGTGGGCTGCTGGCATGCCACGGGCGAGCCCATCACCTGGGGCGACGATGTGCTCAGCGTGATGACTGGCACCCTGCCTGAGGACGAGCTGGTGCGCCGCATGCAGACCGCCGAGGCCCTGGTCATCATGAAGGTGGGCCGCAACCTGCCGCGCATACGCCGCGCCCTGCAGCGCGCCGGCCGCATCGATGCCGCCTGGCTGGTGCAAAACGGCACCACGGACAGCGAGCAGGTAGCGCGCCTGAGCGATGTGGCCGACGATGCCTGCCCTTATTTCGCCATCGTGCTCGTGCATGGCCAGGGCCGCCGTCCGGAGGCCGCATGGTGAGCGGCCGCCTGTGCATTGCCGGCCTGGGGCCGGGCGCGCTGCAGCAGGTCACGCCCGAGGTGGCGCAGGCCCTGCAGGACGCCACCGATGTGGTCGGCTACCTGCCCTATGTGGCGCGTGCCCGCGCCCTGGCGCGCCAGGGCGGGCGCGAGCAGGCCGTGGCCTGGCATGCCTCGGACAACCGCGTGGAGCTGGAGCGCGCGCGCCAGGCGCTGGCGCTGGCCGCCCAGGGGCGACGCGTGGTGGTCGTGTCCTCGGGCGATCCGGGCGTGTTTGCCATGGCCTCGGCGGTGTTCGAGGCCATTGAATCGGCCCATGGCAGCGAGGCCGCCTTGTGGCAGGCCCTGGATGTGCAGGTGCTGCCCGGCATCACGGCCATGCTGGCCGCCGCCGCGCGGGCCGGCGCGCCGCTGGGCCATGACTTTTGCTGCATCAACCTGTCGGACAACCTCAAGCCCTGGCCCGTGATCGCTCGGCGTGTGCAGCTGGCGGCCGAGGCCGACTTTGCTATGGCCTTCTACAACCCGCGCTCCCAAAGCCGCCCCGAGGGCTTTGTGCGCCTGCTGCAGCTGCTGCGCGGCTGCTGCGAGCCTGGCCGTCTGCTGGTGTTCGCGCGGGCCGTGTCCACCCCCGATGAGCATCTGCGGGTGTGCACGCTGGCCGACGCCTTGCCCGAGATGGCCGACATGCGCACCGTGGTGCTGGTCGGCAACAGCATGACGCGCACCGTGGGCCGCTGGGTCTATACGCCGCGCCACTACGGCATGGACGGCGCCTGCGCGGGCAGCGTTCCATGAGCGATCCAGTGCAGCACGCAGTCCACCGACTCGGTGCGCGGGCGTTGCGGCAGGTCGGGGCGCTGCACCATCACCACGGGCAGGCCCAGGGCGCGCGCGGCATCGAGCTTGCCGCGCGTGGCCTCGCCGCCCGCATTCTTGGCCACCAGCCAGGCAATGGCGTGGCTGCGCAGCAGCGCCTCATCGCCGGCCGCGCTGAAGGGGCCGCGCCCCAGCACCACCGAGGTGTGGGGCAGGGGCAGGCTGCCGGGGGCAGGCGCATCGACCAGGCGCAGCAGATAGTGGTGCTGTGGCTGGTCCGCGAAGGCGGCCAGCTGCTTGCGGCCCACCGCCAGGAAGACCCGCGCGGGCGCCTGGGGCAGGGCGGCGGCGGCGGCCTGCATGTCGGGCACATCCACCCAGCGGTCACCTGGCCGGGGCAGCCATGGGGCGCGCTCCAGCGCCAGCAGCGGCGTGCCCGTGGCCGCGCAGGCTTCGCAGGCGTTGCGGCTCATCTGCGCGGCGAACGGGTGCGTGGCATCGACCACATGGCTGATGGCCTGCCCGCGCAGGAACTGCGCCAGGCCCTGGGCGCCGCCAAAACCGCCCACGCGCGTGGGCAGAGGCTGGGCCACGGGCGACGCGGTGGCGCCCGCATACGAGAACACGGCGGCAATGCCGGCGCGGTGCAGGGCCTGGGCCAGCTGGCTGGCACCGCTGGTGCCGCCGAGCAGGAGAACATGGGGCATGACTGATCCCTGGTTGACATTGGTGGGCCTGAACGAGGACGGCCTGCAGGGCCTGGCGCCCGCCGCGCTGCGCGCGCTGGAGGCGGCCGAGATCGTTTTCGGCGGGCCGCGCCACCTGGCGCTGGCCTGTGCCGGCGAGCGGGGCCGTCCCTGGCCCGTGCCTTTCGACGTGGCGCCCGTGCTGGCCTGCCGTGGCCGGCCCACGGTGGTGCTGGCTTCGGGCGATCCGTTCTGGTTCGGGGCGGGCGGCAGCCTGGCGGCGCATCTGGCGCCGCAGGAATGGCGCTGCCATGCCCAGCCCTCGACATTTTCGCTGCTGGCGGCCCGTCTGGGTTGGAAGCTGGAGGAGACGGACTGTCTGGGCCTGCATGCCGCGCCACTGCAGCAGCTGCTGCCGCGCCTGTCGCCGGGCCGCCAGCTGCTGGTGCTGCTGCGCGATGGCGCGGCCGTGGCGTCCCTGGCCGGCTGGCTGGAGCGCGAGGGCTGGGGCGAGAGCCACCTGCAGGTGATGGAGTCCGTGGGCGGCCCGCGCGAGCGCCGCCGTGCCTGGCGCGCCGCCGAGGCCGCCGCCGCCCTGGCGGCCGACCCGGCCCATGCGCCCGTGGCCGTGGCCCTGCAGGCCCAGGGAGGCGCGGCCTTGCCGCGCGTGCCCGGCCGGCCCGACCACTGGTACGCCAACGACGGCCAGATCACCAAGGCCCCGGCCCGCGCCCTGACCCTGGCGGCCCTGGCGCCGCGCCAGGGCGAATGCCTGTGGGACATTGGCGGCGGCTCGGGCTCGGTGGCCGTGGAATGGTGCCTGGCGGGTGGCATGGCCATCAGCCTGGAGCAGCATGCGGCGCGCGCGGACAATATCCGCCGCAATGCCGAGCGCTTCGGCCTGCACGGGCCGCATGCGCGGCTGCGCGTGGTCCAGGGCGTGGCGCCCGCAGCCCTGGATGCCCTGCAGGCGCTGGCGCAGCCCCAGGCCGTTTTCGTGGGCGGCGGGTTCGACGCGGTGCTGTTCGAGCACCTGCGCGCTCTGATGCCCGAGGGCTGCCGTCTGGTCGTCAACGCGGTGACGCTGGAGACCCAGGCCCTGCTGGTGCAATTGCATGCCAGCCACGGCGGCAGCCTGCTGCGGCTGGAGCTGTCCAGCGCCGAGCCCCTGGGCCGCATGCGCAGCTGGAAGGCCGCGCGGCCGCTGGTGCAATGGAGCTGGCAGCGGTGAGCTGCGAGACGCACACGTCCCCCGCCCCCCACCGCTGCGGCGTGCTGGGCCTGGGCATGCACACGGATGCCCAGCCCGGCGCCCTGCAGGCCCTGTGGCAGCAGGCCCAGGCCCTGCTGCAGCAAGAGTGCAGCGCACCGCAGGCCGTCTGCGCCGTGGCGGTTCTGGACACCAAGGCCGCCCACCCGGCGCTGGCGGCCTGGCTGGCCGACGTGGCGCCGTCTGCCGCGCTGGTGCGTGTGCCGGCGCAGCACCTGCCTGGCCAGCCCGTGGTCACGCAGTCGCCGCGCATGCTGGCGCGCTACGGCACGGGCAGCGTGTCCGAGGCGGCGGCCCTGGCGGCGGCCGGGCCCGGCGCCGCGCTGCGCCTGCCGCGCCTGGTGGCGGGCGACGGCAGCGCCACCCTGGCCCTGGCGCTGCGCCAGGCCGGACCATTGAACTGTTGCCTGGCCCACGCTGGCGGGGCATCCAACCAAGGAGCGACGGCATGACCGTGCATTTCATCGGCGCCGGCCCCGGCGCCGCCGACCTCATCACCGTGCGCGGGCGCGACCTCATGGCCGCCTGCCCGGTCTGTCTGTACGCAGGCTCGCTGATCCCGCGCGAACTGCTGGCGCACTGCCCGCCGGGGGCGCGCATCGTCAACACCGCCGCCATGAGCCTGGATGACATCCTGGCCGAAATCCAGGCCGCCGAGGCGCGCGGCGAGGACGTGGCCCGCCTGCACTCGGGCGACCTGTCCGTCTGGTCGGCCATGGGCGAGCAGCTGCGCCGCCTGCGCGAAGCCGGCATTGCCTATACGGTCACGCCCGGCGTGCCCTCGTTCGCGGCGGCAGCGGCCACGCTGGGCGCGGAGCTGACCCTGCCGGGCCTGTGCCAGTCGGTGGTGCTGACACGCACCTCGGGCCGCGCCACGGCCATGCCCGAGGGCGAGAACCTGGCGGCCTTTGCCGCCACGGGCGCGGTGCTGGCCATCCACCTGTCCATCCATGTGGCCGCCAAGGTGCAGGCCGAACTGCTGCCGCACTACGGCAGCGACTGCCCTGTGGCGATTGTCTGGCGCGCCAGCTGGCCCGATGAGACCGTGGTGCGCACCACCGTGGGCGGCCTGGCCGAGGCCGTGGCCACGCACATGGAGCGCACGGCTCTGATCCTGGTGGGCCGCAGCCTGCAGGCCGAGGACTTTGCCGAAAGCCGCCTCTATGCCGCCGACTATGACCGCCGCTACCGCCCGCTGGGCGTGCAGCCGCGCTTTCCCGCCACCGATGTGCGTGCAGGCGCCGCGCTGGACACGGCGCGCGACACGCCTCTGGCCGGGGGCGGCGCATGACGCCAGTCCTGCCGCCCGTGGCGCTGAGCCTGATCGGCATCGGCACGGGTCACCCCGGACACCTCACGCGCGAGGCCCAGGCCGCCATGCAGGCGGCCGACCTGATCCTGCTGCCCCACAAGGGCGAGGACAAGGCCGAGCTGGCCGCCCTGCGCCGCGACCTGTGCGACGCGGTGCTCACCGCCCCCGGCCCGCGCATCGCGGGCTTTGACATGCCGGTGCGCCGCAGCGCGGGCGATGACTACCTGGCCCAGGTCGATGAATGGCATGCCGCCATCACCCACCGCTGGCAGGCGGCCATCGCCCAGGCCGTGGCGCAGGGGCTGGAGTCGCGCGCGGCGGGCCAGCCCCTGCGCGTGGCGCTGCTGGTCTGGGGCGATCCGGCGCTGTACGACAGCACGCTGCGCATTGCCGCGCGCATGCAGCCTGCGCCGCACAGCGTCACCGTGGTGGCGGGCATCAGCTCCATGCAGGTGCTGTGCGCGGCCCATGCGATTGCGCTCAACGGCATCGGCCAGCCCTTCGTGGTCACCACAGGCCGCCAGCTGCGCGAGCAAGGCTGGCCGCCCGGCGTGGACACGGCCGTGGTCATGCTGGATGGGCAGTGCAGCTTCACCGAACTGTCGCCCGAGGGCCTGTCCATCTGGTGGGGCGCCTACCTGGGCATGGACCGCCAGATGCTCGACAGTGGCCCCCTGGCCGAAGCCGGCCCGCGCATCGTGCAGGCCCGCGCCGCCGCGCGCCAGCGGCATGGCTGGATCATGGATATCTACCTGCTGCGGCGCCAGACCTGAAGCCCGGCCCTGCCTGATGCGCCTGCAGGCTGTATGCAGCAATCGGGTGCTGCCTGTCCAGCAACGCAGCGCCAGGGTCGGCATTGGCACTTGCGCGCAGCGTGCCTGCGCAGTCTGTGCACAATGGGCTGTTTGAGCCCAGCCTGGACCCACCATGCAGCAAGAACCCGACTTCCTCCATAACCTGAACCAGGAATTCAGGGATGGCAGGCGCTGGCTGGAGCGCACCATCGTGCTGGCCTATGCCGCCGCTGCCGGGCTGTGCGTGGTGGCCTTCACGGTGATGGCCGATGCCAGCTTCGAGTTTTTCGAGAGCATCTACCACTGGCAGGGCGGCTGGCTGGTGCTGCTGTGGATGCCGGCCGTCACGGCGGGGACCGTGTGGCTGACGCGCCGCTGGGCACCCGGTTCGGCCGGCTCCGGCATCCCACAGGTCGTTGCGGCGCTGGACCCTGCGCTGGATGTGGCGCAGCGTGGACGCTTTGTGTCGCTGTGGCTGTCGTTCGCCAAGATGACGCTGGCCAGCGCGGGCTTTGCGGCCGGGCTGTCCATCGGGCGCGAGGGGCCTTCGGTGCAGGTGGCCGCCGGTGTCATGCACCATGCGCGGCGCTGGTTCGGGCCCAAGTCCGGCATCAGCAGCCATGCGCTGCTGGTGGCCGGCGGCGCGGCGGGCATTGCGGCGGCCTTCAATGCGCCGCTGGCGGGCGTGGTCTTTGCCATCGAGGAGCTGTCGCGCAAGCTGGAGTCGCGCTCCAGCGGCCTCATCATCGCGGCCATCGTGCTGGCGGGCCTGATGGGGGTGTCCGCATTCGGCAACCTGAGCTATTTTGGCCGCATCCAGGTGCCCCATCTCACCTGGGACGCGCTGCTGCCCGGCCTGTGCGTGGCCCTGGCCTGCGGCGTGCTGGGCGGGCTGTTCGCCAAGCTGCTGGCGGCCTCCCTGACCCGTGCGCCCGAGCGGCTGAACCGGCTGCGCGCGCGCTTTCCCATCCGCTTCGCGGCGGCGGTGGCGCTGCTCATCGCGGTCATCGGCATGGTGACGGGCGGCGCCACCTTCGGCGCGGGATCGGAGGCGGTCAAGCACATGCTGGAAGGACAGGCCGATGTGCCAGCGTTCTACGTCACGCTCAAATTCGTCGTGACCTGGCTGTCGGCCTGGGTGGGCGTGCCGGGCGGCATCTTCGCGCCATCCCTGTCGATCGGCGCGGGCGTGGGCCACAACGTGGCCACGCTGATGGGCGCTGACATCGCGCCCGCCCTCATCGCCATGGGCATGGCCGCCTTCCTGGCCGCCGTGACGCAGGCGCCGCTGACGGCCTTCATCATCGTCATGGAAATGGTGGACGGGCACTCCATGGTGCTCAGCCTCATGGCCGCAGCCATGCTGGCCAGCCTGGTGTCGCGCATGCTGGCCCGGCCGCTGTATGAAACCCTGGCCCAGCACATGCTGGCCATGCTGGTTGCGCAGGCTCCCAGGCCCGAAGACAAGGCGCAAGCCTGATGCGACCTGCTGCCCCGCAGCACGCGTAAGCCATGCGGCTCAGGGGACTCAGAAATCCATGCTCGCGCTCAGCGAGACAGTGCGCGGCGCGCCCACCGTCAGGTAGCCCGAGCCCGGGTAGCCGCCCACCGAGGCCCAGTAGTTGCGGTTCGCCACGTTGTCCATGCGCAGGCGCAGCGTCAGCAGCCGGCCCTGCACCTCGGTCATGTAGCGCACGCCCAGGTCCAGGCGGCTCCAGCCGGCCACGCGCAAGCTGTTGACATCGTTGGCATAGCTGGCGCCGGTGTGCACCAGGCGGCCGTCCAGCGTCAGTCCGCGCACGCCCGGCACATCCCACTCCACGCCTGCCGTGGCCTGCAGGCGCGGCACGCCGATCACGCGCTTGCCGGTGGTGGCCGCATTGCCCGTGCTTTCCTGGCGGGCATTCAGCCAGGTGGCGCCGCCCAGCAGGCGCACACCGCGCGCGGCTTCGCCAAAGACATTGAACTCCAGACCCTGGTGGCGGTCCTTGCCGGCCGAGGTGAAGCGGTTGCCGTCGATCAGCGAGCGCGGCTTGTCCGTGGAGAAAAAGGCCAGGCTGGCGCCCAGTTTGCCGCCGTCGTACTTGACGCCCACTTCCTTTTGCCGGGTCACGTAGGGCGACATCTGCTCGCCCGCGTTGACGATCACCGTATCGCCCGATCGGGCCGGCGCCGTGTCGCCCTGGGCCAGGCCCTCGATGTAATTGCCGTACACCGACACCTGGGGCGTGAGCCTGAACACCGCGCCCAGCACCGGGCTGGTGCGGCTCTGGTCATAGGCCGTGCGCACGCCGCCCTGGCTGCTGACTGCGCCGTTGTTCACGACGCGGTAGGTCAGCGAATCGGTCGCTATGGCCTGGCGGCGCACGCCGGCCGTCACCAGCATGCGCCCGTCCATCAGCGACAGCGTATCGCCCAGCGCAAAGCTGTGCAGCCGTGTGCCTCGGTTGTAGGCAGGGTCGGACAGGTCGTTGCCCAGATAGGTGAGCGGCGTGATCGCGAAGTCGCTGGGGCGGTAGAGATGGGTGGCCAGCGTGCTGCCCGCGCCGGTGCTCATGCCATAGGCGTTGTAGACCTTGAGGTCGAAGGCCGAGTAGCTGGCCACGATCTCGTGGCCCACGCTGCCTGCCTGCAGCCGGGCGCGCACGCCCAGCTCGCCCGTGCTCACGCGGTCCTTGCGCGCGTTGTCGAAGCGGCTGGTAGTGGCCGCACCGCTGCCGGCCGCTGCCAGCGTGATATTGGCCAGCGAATTGTTTTCCGTGCTGCGGCGCAGGCCATAGGCGGCCCAGGCCGTCACGTTGCTGCTGATGTCCCATTCGCCGCGCAGCGTGCCGAACAGATCGCGTTCGTCCGAATAGGTCCAGGGCTGCGCCCAGTTGGAAGATGCATCGGGCGCCGCAGGGATGGCCGCCATGCCTGCGCTGGGCGTGACATTGGTGCGCGTGCGCTTGAGCCGGTTGTCCTGCCAGCCGATGTCACCCGACAGGCGCACATTGCGGCTGCGCCAGTCCATGCCCACGGACATCAGGTCCAGCCGGGAGCTTTCGCGGTCGATGGCGGTATCGCCGCCACGGTGCGCGGCATTGAGGCGGATGCCCGTGCTCTGGTCCGGGCCGAAGCGCCGGCCCACGTCTGCCGCCACGAAGGCCTGGCCGCCGCTGGCAATGCCCGCCGTCACGCGCGACAGCGCATCGTTGCCCGCGCGCTTGGGCAGCAGGTTGATGTTGCCGCCCAGGCCGCCGCCGTTGGGGCTGGCGCCCATGAGAAAGGCCGAGGCGCCGCGCAGCAGCTCCACGCGCTCGAACAGTTCGGTGGCGATGTACTGGCGCGGCAGCAGGCTGTACAGCCCGTTATAGGCCACATCGTCCGAGCCCAGCACGAAGCCGCGCACGAAGTAGGCTTCCTGGAAATTGCCGAAGCCGCGCGCCATGCGCACGGACGGATCGTTTTGCAGCACATCGCCCACGCTCTTGGCCTGGCGGTCCTGGATCAGTTCGCTGGTATAGCTGGTGATGGAAAACGGCGTCTCCATGTGGTCGCGCGTGCCCAGGATGCCGGCCCGCCCGCCGCGCGCCACCTGCCCGCCTGCGTACGGTCTGGACAGACCCTCGGCCGAGGCATCGGCGCTGGCCTCCACGGTGATGGTGCCCAGCTCGGCGGTGGCTGCCGTGGGCGCGGGCGGCGCGGCCTGCGCCCAGGCGGTGCCAGCGGACAAAAGCAGGGCCAGGGCCCCGGCCATCGGGGTCGGGGCGTGAAAGGAGGATGGCATTTGTTAATCTTGATAGGAATGATTCCTATTGATTTTATCAATGCAGTCCTGCTGCAGCCGGGTGGCCGCTCGATCTGTGTGTTTGTGTCCACACGCCCGGCGGCGTATCCGTATGCAGTCCTTGGCGCTGCCCCCTTCAGCGCCGCACGCGCGTCTCCGGCAGGAAGGCCGTAGCCAGACCCAGCAGCGGCAGGAACGAAACCCACTGGTAAACCTGGATGAGGCCGTGGGTGTCGGCCAGATTGCCCATGCCGGCTGCGCCCAGGCCGCTGATGCCGAACATGAGGCCGAACATCAGGCCCGAGACCAGACCCACGCGACCGGGCACGGCCTCCTGTGCGTAGACCACAAGCGCAGCGAAGGCCGAGGACATGACCAGGCCGATGACGATGGACAGCGCAGCCGTCCAGAACAGGCTGGCGTACGGCAGCAGCAGGGCGAAGGGGGCTACGCCCAGGAAGGACACCCAGATGACGGCCTTGCGTCCGATGCGGTCGCCGACGGGGCCGCCCGCGAAGGTGCCTGCGGCCACGGCGGCCAGGAAGGCGAAGAGGTACAGCTGCGACTGCTGCACGGGCAGCGCGAAGCGCTCGATCAGGTAGAAGGTGAAATAGTTGGTGAAAGCGGCGATGTAAACGAACTTGGCGAACATCAGCATGCAGATGACAGCGATGGCGCGGATGACCTGGGGCCGGCTGAGCGCGGTCATCGCATGCTGGCCTGTGGCCATGACCTGTGCCGGCGCATGGTGCAGGCGCCAGTGGGTGATGCGCAGCAGCACCCAGATGGCCAGCAGCGCCACAAGCATGAACCAGGCGATGGCATGCTGGCCGAAGGGCATGATGATGGCTGCAACCATCAGCGGGCCGATGGCCGTGCCGGTGTTGCCGCCCACCTGGAAGGTCGATTGCGCCGTGCCGAAACGCCCACCGGAGGCCAGCCGCGCCACGCGCGAGGCTTCGGGGTGGAAGGTGGAAGAGCCCACCCCGACCAGCGAGGCGGCCACCAGCAGCATGGGGTAGCTGCCGGACAGGGCCAGCAGGCCGATGCCCACCAGGGTCACGACCATGCCCAGCGGCAGCAGGTAGGGCTTGGGATGCTTGTCGGTGTACATGCCGATCCAGGGCTGCAGCAGCGAGGCCGTGATCTGGTAGATCATCGCGATCCAGCCGATCTGCGCGAAGCTCAGCGAGAACTGCGCCTTGAGCATGGGATAGACGGCGGGCAGCACGGCCTGGATCAGATCGTTGAGCAGGTGGGCGAAGGCTGCAGCGCCGACGATGCGCAGCACAAAGCCCTGCGGGGCGCTGGTGGAGGGGGGATGCGCGGCAAAGCCGCGTGCCGCGTCAACGGAGGGATTGTTGCTGGTCATGGGCAGGGAAGCGGCCGCACGGGAGCGGCACCGTCTTTGGAAAAATATGGTTTTGACGGGAGTCAATGCGCGAGGTGCCCACGATAGGGCCTTGGCGCGCGCCTTGCTCGCTTCATTCGGACAACAGCTATAGCGATCCGGACATTTTGAAGGTGCGTGGCCCCTTGCCTGCTATGCCGCCGTATACAGCAGCCCCGAATCCATCACCCCCACCAGCTGGGCCGATGGATAGGCCAGTGCGTGTTGCACGGCTGCATTGACCAGATCGCCAGCGCTGGCCTGCCCGCTCTGCAACTGCTGCACATACGGCTGCAGCTGCACCTGCGTGCCTTCGCTGCCCGTGGCGTTCTTCCACAGCCACTGCACCGTCTCCTGCGCCGTGAACTGCTTGCTTTGCTGGGTCTGCGAATAGCGCAGCGCCACCTCGCTCACGGCCTGCACGCTCATGCCTGTATCCAGTGCCGCCAGCACCTGCCCGGCCAGTGATTTGTCAGCCAGCGCACTGGCGCCCAACGTCACGGCCAGCAGCGCCGCCGCCTTGCCTGCCGTGCCCTGCGTGTCCAGCGCCACGCTGGTGTCCTTCAGGTGCAGGCGCTCGATGCCCACCAGCTCGGCCATGTCACCATCCACCAGCGATGTGCCCTCCCAGCGGCCAGTGCCGGTGCGCGCCAGATGCACATCGGCCCAGCGCAGGCCGTAGCCGATCTGGTCCAGACCGGTCGTGCCCTGCACCCGCTCAGGGACAGTGTCCATGCGCACGATCTGCGCATTGCTTTGCCAACCTGCCACCAGCTCCTGCGCCGTCTTGCCCTGCAGCGCAGCGCCCTGGCTGCTGCGCAGTGCGGCCTGCGCCACCTGCACATCGCTCAGCTGGCTGTTTTGCTGCGCCCAGACGCCTTCCTCGGCTGTGGGCGCACGGCCCAGCCAGCGCGTGGCGATATGGGCCAGCGCCGCCTCGGCATCGCTGTCGGCAATATAGAGGTTGGGGCCGGTGTCGAATTGCACGGTCTCGATGGACTTCAAACGGTCCACCTCGCCCGTGGCCTTGTTCGTGAGTACCAGGAACGGGCCTTCGGTACGCAGCGTGTAGTCGGCCAGGCTACCTGACTGCAGGGCCGTGTCCCAGCCCAGGCCACCGTCCAGGCGGTCATTGCCTGCACCGCCCGACAGGGTGTCGTTGCCCGTGCCGCCAAACACGATGTCGTTGCCCGCATCGCCAGACACCTGGTCATTGCCGCCCAGGCTGCCGACGGTGTCGTCGCCGGCGCCGCCATGCAGGATGTCATCGCCCGCGCCCAGCACCATCCACTGGGCGCTAGCGTCGCCCGTGGCAAAGCTGTTGCCGCCGCTGCCGGTCACCCGCACGCTGCCTGCAATGGCCATGAAATCGATGCTCTCGGCCTGCAGCATCGTGCCCGAAGGCAGGGATCGGGCATCGATGACCACCGCTTCAAGGCTGCTGGCCGACGCGCCGCCCGTGATGCGGATCGGCACGCCAGGGGCGCTGCCCGAAGGGGCACTTGGCGTGATCTGCTGCACGGCCAGGGTGGCCGTGGGCGCCAGCGCAGCGGCAAAGGCGTTGCTGTCAATGGCCCATGGGTTGCTGGCATCGACCTTTTGCAGACGCGCACCCAGGTCTGCCAGGGCGGCGGAGGCGGCCAGTGGCGAGGCAGGCCCTTCGGCAGCAAGGCTCACGCCCAGGGGCAGGCCCACGTCCAGCAGCGTTTGCCCGGTGGGGTGTTGGACCAGTGCGATATCCGCAGTGCTGGGGTGGCCGATCGTATCCACCCGGTCAATCGGAACCACAGGCACGGTGGTACGGACTGAACCGTCAGGCAGCCAGGTGGTGGTGACAGGCATGCCATCCACGATGACCGTGGTGGGGGCCGGTGCCGTGGGGGCAGGCTCCTCTTCCGGATGCGGCGGGGGAGGCTGCGGCGGTGTGGGCTCTGCAGGTTCTGTGGGGCCTTCAGGCGGCGCGATCGATGGCGGTGGCGTTGGCGCAGGGGGAGGCTTGGGCCCAGGCGGAGGCGTCGGCCCAGGCGGAGGCATCGGCGCCGGAGGCGGCGTTGGTGCAGGCGGGGGCGTTGGTGCCGGGGGCGGCGCCGGTGTGGCGGCGCTGGCCACATGGAGCGTCATGGTGCCCGTGTTGGCAGAGTCGGCCCTGCCGTCGCTGACGGTCCAGGTAAAGCCTGCATAGTCATTGCCCACCGCATCCGCCGCCGGGCGGAAAACCAGCTGGTCAATGTCAGCGGCATCGACCTGGGCCCCATCACCCAGCACTGCTTCGCCAGCGCCGCGCATGCCGTCCTGATCGGCATCGATGAACAGCTCGCCCGCCAGAGGCGCCGAGACAATGGTGACCGATTGCAGCGTGTCGCCTGTGTCCACATCGGTAAAGCCAAAATCTGCCGCCGCAAAGCTCTGGAAGCTGTTCTGGACCAGGGTCTTGCTGACGGCGGTATGGCCGATGACGGGCGCATCATTGACCGAAGTGATGTGGACCACCGTGCTGCCAGAAACCGACTGCGCGCCGCCGCTGCCCTGGCCGCCCTGATTGCCATCGTTGAAGGTCCAGTCGATGGTGACGTTGGCGGGGGGCGCATCGCTGGTGTTGGCGTAGGTCAGCGCGCTCAGCGCTTCGTTGATACGGGCCTGCGTGGCCTTGGCATTGAATGTGATGGTCAGCGCACCGCCAGACTGGGCATGGCTGCCGATGGCGGTGCCCGAGAGCGTGACATCGCCATTGCTGGCGAACACCAGATTGCCGGTGGCGCCAAACACATCCTGCGCATTGGCGCCGCCGCTGCGCGCCAGGGTGACGCTGGAGCCGCCATAGTGCCCCTGGGCCGCCAGTTCGGCGTCGAAGATGGCCACAGAACCATCGAGCAGCACAGGGGGCGCATTCTCGGTATAGGCTGCCGCACCGTTCAGCGTGCTGGGCGCGCCAAAGCTGGTGTCCAGCGTGCCATCGGGGTTGACGCGGATCAGGCCAAAGTCGAGGTAGCCGCTGTTGGGACCACTTCCTGCCACCACGATCTTGCCATCAGACTGCAGAGCAACGCTATAGCCTGTGTCCACGCCCGCGCTGAGGGGCACGGTCAGCTTGCCTGTTCCGGCAAAGCTGGTGTCCCATGATCCATCGGTATTCAAACGGATCAGACCGAAATCGGTGCGGCCACTGCCGCTCTCATAGTCTCCAGCCATTACGATCTTGCCATCGGGCTGCACAAGGACACTAAAGCCTGTGCTGCCGTAGCCGCCCATGGGAGCGATCCTTGTTCCGTTGAAGCCAAAGCTGGTGTCCAGCGTGCCATCCGTATTCAAGCGGATCAGGCTGAATTCAATGGAGCTTCCGTAAGAGCTAAATCCAGCGGCCACGATCTTGCCGTCAGCCTGCAAGGCGATACTGTTGGCAAGGTCTCGGCCATGGCCCACAGGCACCAGCAGCGTGCCTGTTCCGTTGCCGCCAAAGCTGGTATCCAGCGTGCCATCGGTATTGAGGCGGATCAGGCTGAAGTCCTGGTTGCTGCCATTGTCGCTGACCCCGGCCACCACGATCTTGCCGTCGCTGGGCTGCACGGCAACACCGGCGCTCCAGCCGCTGCCGCTGCCGCTGCTGCCCACAGGCACCAGCAGCGTGCCTGTTCCGTTGCCACCAAAGCTGGTATCCAGTGTGCCATCGGTGTTCAGGCGGATCACTCCGAAGTCATCGTTGCTGCCGTTGTAGGCGTATCCAGCCACCACAATCCTGCCGTCAGACTGCAGGGCGACGCTGCTGCCCTTGTCATCGCCACTGCCCAAGGGCACGAGCAACTTGCCTGTTCCATTGCCGCCAAAGCCGGTATCCAAGGTGCCATCGGTATTCAGACGTATCAGACTGAAATCGTAGTCGCTGCCGTTATGGCTGAAACCGGCCACCACGATCTTGCCGTCGGACTGCAGGATGGCGCTGCTAGTCCAGCCACCGTTCAAAGGCACCAGCAGCTTGCCCGTGCCATTGCCGCCAAAGCTGGTATCCAGCGAGCCATCGGCGTTCAGCCGGATCAGGCTGAAGTCGCCGCCGCCTGTGCCAGTCGCCACGATCTTGCCATCAGACTGCAGGATGACGCTGTAGGCTACGTCAGTGTATTGACTCACAGGTACAAGCAGCTTGCCAGTGCCTGCGGCAGACGCAAAAGTAGGGGCGGTATTGGTGGTCGCCATCGGAGTTGTTTGCCTCGTGTGAAGTGTCAAGCGGTATCGCTGTGCAAGGCGGTGGCCCGCTGCACAGCGTTCGGTCCGGCGGCCCGCGCCTGCGGGGGGGGGCCACGGCGGCATGGCCCGGTGCCATGCCTGGGATTGCTTGTTAGCTTGTTATTCACTTCATGGTAGCCAGCGGAGCACGGTTGAAACCATGGCTGGCGCCCATGCCTGCGCAGGTGGTCTGTTGCATGGCGCGCAGGGGCATGGGGCTGCGCATTGAGCGTGTGGTGAACTCACCACCGAAGCCAGCACCCGTATGGCTTGCGGCGGCATGAGCACAGCAAAGCCCGGACAGCGCGGGCCCGAGGCAGGTGGCTTTCAACAGCGTGCACATGGGCGGCTGCCATGCGTCGCGCATTGTGTTGCCGGTGGTGGAGGGGTGAGCCGTACGGTCTGCAGCAGTTTGCTATGATGACTGTACATAAGTACAGTTTTTGGTGATCTGCCTGCCCGATCTGCCAGCTCCATGCTTGCTCCCCACCGCTTCTACTATCTCCACAACTTCCAGCGTGCGCTGGAGTGGATCGCCGGGCGTTATGGCGATCTGCTGGACGCTGCCGAGCAGCAATTCCTGGCGCGTTTCGCGCAATTGCCCCAGCCCTCGCAGGCGTTGATGGTGCGCCTGCTGATGCGGCGCGGACCCTGGTTTCTGGCGGACAAGCTGGCCTACGAGGAGATTGCCAGCATTGCCGGCGCGGCACAGCCTTTGCTGGAGCTGGGCTGGCTCGATGCAGGCGTGCCCATGGCGCTGGACGAGCTGTTCGCGCTGCACACCAAGCCCGAGCTGCTGCAGCTGTTCGCCGGTGCGCCCGTCCATGCGGGCCAGCGCAAGGCCGAGATGCTGCAGTCGCTGCAGGCCCTGCATGAGGCGCCACGGCCTTACGCCCAATGGAACCCGCAGGCAGCCGGCGCAGCCTGGCGCGTGATGGCCGGCCCGCTGTGCGAGCGCCTGCGGCTGATGTTCTTTGGCAACCTGCGCCAGGACTGGTCGGAGTTCGTGCTGGCCGACCTGGGTGTGTTCCGCTATGAAACCGTGGCCTTTGATGCCGCCTCGCGGGCTTTCCAGTCGCGTGCCGATGTGGATGGCTATCTGGCGCTGCATGCCTGCCGCGTGGCCTTGGATGAGGGGGCTGACATCGACGGCCTGCTGCAGTCCGCCGCCGGCTGCGAAAGCGCGAATGCCTGGCTGGAAAAGCGCCGCGCCAAGCTGCTGCTGCGCATTGGCCAGGCCTGCGAGCGCGCCCAGGACTGGGAGCGTGCCGCGCAGGCCTATGCCCAAAGCCGCTACCCCGGTGCGCGCCACCGGCGCATGCGCGTGTACGAGCGCATGGAGCGCTTCGCCGATGCCATGGATCTGGCCCGGCAGGCCCTGGAGCAGCCCGAGAGTGACGAGGAGCTGCAGCGCGTGGCGCGCATGCTGCCGCGCCTGCGCCGCGCCCTGGGGCAGGGCGGTGCGCGCGCGCGTGCTGCGGCACTGGAGCCCGCAGTGGCCCAGATGCGCATCGACCTGGAGCTGGCGCTGCCTGCCGGGCGCGCCAGCGTGGAATACGTGCTGCGCGATCACTGGCACAGCGAGGCCACGCCGGTGTTCTATGTCGAGAATGCGCTGATCAATTCGCTGTTCGGCCTGCTGTGCTGGCCGGCCATTTTCGCGCCATTGCCCGGGGCTTTTTTCCACCCGTTCCAAAGCGGCCCGGCCGATCTGGGCGCGCCCGATTTCGTCCAGCGCCGCGCGGCGCTGTTCGAGGAGTGCCTGGCCCGGCTCGACGATGGCAGCTACCGCGCAGTCATCGAGCAGCGCTTTGCCGAAAAACAGGGCCTGCAGTCGCCTTTCGTGTTCTGGGGCACGCTCAATGCGCCGCTGCTGGCACTGGCGCTGGACTGCATCGAGGCCGGCCACCTGAAGCTGTTTTTCAGGCGGCTGCTGCAGGACGTGCGCGCCAATCGCACGGGCTTTCCGGACCTGGTGCGCTTTTGGCCAGCCGAGCGCCGCTACGAGCTGGTCGAAGCCAAGGCGCCCGGCGACAAGCTGCAGGACAACCAGGTGCGCTGGCTGCAGTACTGTGCCGGGCATGGCATACCGGTGCGCGTGTGCCATGTGCAGTGGCGCGGCCAGCCTGGGGGAGAGGCGGCGTGAGCTACACCGTTGCCGTGCGCGCGCTGTGCGAGTTCACGGCGCGCGCGGGCGACCTGGACCTGCGCTTCACGCCAGCGCCCAGTGCGCTGGAGGGCATGGCCGGCCACCGCCTGGTGCAGTCGCGCCGGGGCCCGGGCTACGAGACCGAGATCAGCCTGAGCGGCCAGTACGGGCCGCTGTGCGTGCGCGGGCGCGCCGACGGTTTTGACGCGCTGGCCGGGCAGCTCGAAGAGATCAAGACCTACCGTGGCCAGATCGAGGGCGTGCGTGCCCACCACCGCGCCCTGCACTGGGCGCAGGCGCGCATCTACGCCCATCTGCTGTGCGAGGCGCGCGGCCTGGAGCGGCTGCGCGTGGCGCTGGTGTATTTCAACGTGGGCACTTCGCAGGAAACGGTGCTGGTGCAGGAAGAAGACGCGGACCAGCTGCGTGCCTTCTTCGAGCAGCAGTGCGCGCTGTTTCTGGACTGGTCGCGCGGCGAGGCGGCCCACCGCGCGGCGCGCGATGCCGCGCTGCAGGCGATGCGCTTTCCTTTGCCCGACTTTCGCGCGGGCCAGCGCGAACTGGCCGTGGCCGTCTACCGCCTGGCGTGCGCGCCACAGGGCGGGCAGTGCCTGATGGCGCAGGCACCCACCGGCATCGGCAAGACACTGGGCACGCTGTTTCCCATGCTCAAGGCCATGCCTGGCCAGGGCCTGGATCGCCTGTTCTTCCTCACGGCCAAGGGCACGGGCCAGGCACTGGCGCTGCAGGCGCTGGCCAGCGTGAACCGCCAGCTTGCCGCACAGGCGCCTTGCGGCGAGCCGCCCCCGCAACTGCGCGTGCTGGGTGTGCTGGCGCGCGACAAGGCCTGCGAGCATCCCGGCAAAGCCTGCCACGGCGACGATTGCCCGCTGGCGCGTGGCTTTTTCGACCGCCTGCCCGCTGCGCGCGCCGCCGCGCTGTCCCAGCCCGCGCCCTGGGACCCGGCCGCCGTGCGCGCGCTGGCGCTGGCACACGAAGTCTGCCCCTACTACCTGGCCCAGGAACTGGTGCGCTGGAGCGACGTGACCGTCGCTGACTACCACTACTTCTACGACACCTCGGCCATGCTGTACGCGCTGACCCAGGCCCTGCAATGGAAGGCGGGCGTGCTGGTGGACGAGGCCCACAACCTGCTGGATCGCGCGCGCCGCATGTACACGGCCGAGCTGTCGCAGTTTGCGCTGGCGGCCGCGCGCAAGGCGGCGAGCGCAGCGGTGCGCAAGTCGCTGGACCGCCTGCAGCGCAGCTGGAGCGCGCTCAACAGGGCGCAGGCCGCCAGCTACCAGGCCTATGACGACGTTCCCGGCGCGCTGCTGGCGGCCGTGCAGCGCGCCGTGGCCGCGATTGCCGATGCCAATGCCGATGCGCCCATGCCGCCCGGCGACCCGGTGCTGGCCTTTTATTGGGAGGCGCTGCAGTTCATGGCGCTGGCCGAGCAGTTCGGCAGCCATGCGCTGTTCGATGTGCACCTGCTGCCAGGGCGCAGCAGCGCCCGTGGCGGGCCGCCCTCTTTGCTGTGCATCCGCAACGTGGTGCCCGCGCCGCATCTGGCCGCGCGCCATGCGGCGGCCCATGCCACGGTGCTGTTTTCGGGCACGCTGAGTCCGCCGCATTTCTACCGTGACCTGCTGGGCCTGCCCGAGGGCACCTACTGGGTCGAGGCCGAGTCGCCTTTCCAGGCGGCCCAGCTCGACGTACAGGTGGCTGGCCATATCTCCACGCGCTACCGCGACCGCGAGCGCTCGCTGCGCCCCATCGCCGACCTCGTGGCTGCGCAGTACGCGCGCAGGCCCGGCAATTACCTGTGCTTTGTCAGCAGCTTCGACTACCTGCAGCGCGTGGCTGACTGCCTGCAGCAGCACCATCGCGCCGTGCCTGTCTGGCGGCAGACACCCGCCATGGACGAAGCCGGCCGCGCGGCCTTTCTCGCGCGCTTTGCCGAGGGCGGGCAGGGCGTGGGCTTTGCCGTGCTCGGCGGCGCGTTCTCCGAAGGCGTGGACCTGCCCGGTGAGCGGCTGATCGGCGCTTTCGTGGCCACGCTGGGACTGCCCCAGGTCAACCCCGTCAATGAACGCATGAAGCAGGCCATGGACCGGCACTTCGGCACCGACAAGGGCCATGACTACAGCTACCTCTATCCGGGGCTGCGCAAGGTGGTGCAGGCGGCGGGCCGTGTGATCCGCAGCGAGCAGGACCGTGGCGTGGTCTTCCTGATCGATGACCGCTACCGGCGCGCCGAAGTGCGCGCGCTGCTGCCCCGCTGGTGGCAGGTGGACGACGGCCCCTGAACCTTGCCCGGCGCACCGGCGCATCGGCGCACCGGCATTCCGCAGACCCGGTAGGGAATAGGGTGTGCCGCACCGCGCGGGATGCTTATGCTCGCGGCCCATGGGAATGCCTTGGAACAGAGACTCGATCAAACGCACTGCGGCGGCATGCGCTGCCCTGCTGGCCTGCGCCACGGCAGCGGCCTCAACGGACGCCAGGCTGCCGGCACCGGCCAGGGAGCGGTCCCTGCCAGGCATCAGCCAGGGCAAGTTCCCGCCCGTGGTCAGCAAGAGCCGCCCCCCCATCTACCCCGCCGAGGCGCGCCAGCTCGGCCAGCAGGGCCGCGTGATGGTGCGTGCCCTGGTCGATACCCAGGGCCAGGTGGCCTACGCCGAGATCAAGGAGTCCAGCGGCCACCCGCTGCTGGACCAGGCCGCGCTGGCCACGGTGCGCAGCTGGAGCTTCACGCCCGGCACCCGCAACGGCGTGCCCGAGGCCATGTGGGCGCGCATTCCCATCAATTACGCGCTCGATGGCCGGGTTGGCAAGTGAGGCGTTGGGCAGCCGCATGGGCATCCGGCTATGTCTGGGCGGTGCCGTCTTCAGGCAAGGGGCGTATGTCTGCCGGGACCAGTCTCAGCGCCGTACCCAGCGCGCATTGAAGTGCTGGTGCCATGGTCTGCCTGGCCGTGCGCATAGACTGGCTGCTTTCCTTTGACGGATGCACAGCATGACAGCAGATGAACGCTTCGCCCAGGCAGCGGCCAGCCTGGGCCACCGCTTTGATGGTGAGATCAAGATAGGCGGCAACTACACGCCCGTGGTGCGCGACGGGCAGCAGCTGTTCGTCAGCGGTCAGATTCCCCGTGTCGGGGATGAGGTGCTGTACGTGGGCGCTGTGGGCGCCGAGGTGGATCTGGACAGTGCCAGAAAGGCGGCAGCCATCTGCGCTATGCGCGCACTGGCCTTTGTGCAGCGCGCAGCGGGCTCGCTGGAGGCCGTGCGCTGCGTGCCCCGGATCACGGTCTATGTGCGCTGCGCGCCCGATTTCACGCAGCACAGCGAGGTGGCCGATGGCGCCTCCGATCTGATCGCCCAGGTGCTGGGGGCTGCGGGGGCGCATGCCCGCACCTCGGTGGGCGTCTTGCAGCTGCCCAAGGGCGCAGCCGTGGAATTGGACCTGATCGCCCGCGTGGACTGATCAGGTCGCGGCCGGCCCCTGCGCCTCGTTGCGCGCCTTCCAGGCCCGCAGCGCCTGGCGGTAGGCATCCATCTCCAGGTCGTAGGTGTCGAAGATGCAGGGGTCGCAGCCATTGCCGCAGCAGGCGTCAAGATCCGGCTGCACGGGGGGCTGGGGCATGGGGTCGGATTCGGCGGTGGGGATGGGGTCTGTGCGCATGGTGGCTGATTGTCCCGCAGCGGCAGCAAAGCCTGCTGCCCGGATGCGAATGGGCATGCAGGCGCAGGGGCAGACCTTCAGACCAGGCACCTGGGCGCCGGGAAATCGATCACGCTCTTGATGATCTCGCGCATCTCGGTGATCAGGGGGCGCGCGTCGTCGCGGCGCCATTGCACGGTGTAGGTCAGCGGGGCCAGATCGGCATCGGGCGCGAGGATGCGCAGCGCGCCGCGCTGCTGCAGCGCCAGGGCCCATTGCTCGGGCATGTAGGTAAAGCCCAGGCCATCCACCACCATGCCGACCACGGCGCCCCAGCTGTTGCAGGCTAGGTGCCGCTGCACGGCCAGGCCGTGGCGGCCCAGCCATTCGTCCAGCGTGCGCGTGGCGCCCGAGCCCGTGGGCAAGGCAATGAGCAACTGCTCGCGCACCAGACGCCGGGGCTCGCCAGTGCCTGCGCGGGCAAGGAAATCGTCGCTGGCGGCCCAGACGAAGCGCACCTGCGCCACCTGCTCGAAAGCCAGGCTGCCGCGCGACGAGGGGCCGGCGATGACCACGCAGTCCAGCTCGCCATCCACGATGCGCTGTTCCAGCACCTGGCCGATGTCGGCATGCGGCTCGATCTGCAGGTCCGGGTGCAGCTCGGCCGCGCGCCGCACCAGCTGCGGCAGCCAGGTCATGGCGCTGAGTTCGCCAAAGCCCAGCCGGCAGCGGCCCTGCAGCCCCGTGCTGCGGCCTGCGGCCTCGCGCAGCTGGGCCGCGCCGTGCAGCAGCTCGCGGATGCGCGGCAGCAACTGCTCGCCCTGGGGCGTCAGCACGGCGGCACGGCCGCTGCGGTCGAACAGTTGCGTGCCCAAAGATGCCTCCAGCTCGGCAATGCGCTTGGACAGCGAAGAGACCGACAGGTGCACGCGCTCGGCGGCTACCGAGAAGTTCAGGCAGGTGGCCGCCCAGTAGAAGGCTTCGAGCTGTTTGAGGGTCATGTTCTCATTGTCGTAAAAGTGGAATATGCATTCCTATTTATTTCGCTTTTTATTCAAGGGTGGTCCGCCTACATTGGCTTGCCATGACGACAGACTCCACCGCTTCCCGCACTGCCGCCGTCCCGCTGCCGAGCCGCCTGCGCCAGGTGCTGTCGCTCGATGACTTCGAGCGGCTGGCGAAGCGCCATCTGCCGCGCCCCATCCATGCCTACATCAGCGGCGCTGTCGAAGACAACGCCTCGCTGGCTGAAAACCGCAGCGCCTTCGCCGATCTGGCCTTTGTGCCGCGCACCCTGGTCGGCGTGGCGCAGCGCGACCCCGGCTTCGAGCTGTTCGGGCGCCGCTACAGCGCCCCGTTCGGCGTGGCGCCCATGGGCATCGCGGCGCTGTCGGCCTACCGGGGCGATCTGGTGCTGGCCCAGGCTGCGCAGCAGGCGGGCCTGCCGGCCATCATGAGCGGCTCTTCGCTGATCCGGCTGGAGGACGTGATGGCCGCCGCGCCCCACACCTGGTTCCAGGCCTACCTGCCCGGCGATCAGGCGCAGATCGATGCGTTGCTGGACCGCGTGGCCGCCGCCGGTGTGCAGACCCTGGTGATCACGGTGGATACGCCCGTCTCCGCCAACCGCGAGAACAACGTGCGCGCGGGCTTTTCCACGCCGCTGCGGCCCAGCCTGGGCCTGGCCTGGCAGGGCATCAGCCATCCGCGCTGGCTGCTGGGCACGTTCCTCAGGACACTGCTGCGCCATGGCATGCCTCACTTCGAGAACAACTACGCGCACCGGGGCGCGCCCATTCTGTCGGCCAGCGTGATGCGCGACTTCTCGGACCGCTCGCATCTGGCCTGGCCGCACCTGCGCGCCATCCGCCAGCGCTGGCAGGGGCAGCTGGTGGTCAAGGGCATCCTGGCAGCCCAGGACGCGGTGCTGGCTCGCGACCATGGCGCGGATGCGCTCATCGTCTCCAACCATGGCGGGCGCCAGCTCGATGGCGCGGTGGCGCCGCTGCGCGTGCTGCCCGGCATCGTGCGTGCCGTGCCGGACCTGCCCGTGATGCTGGACAGCGGCGTGCGCCGGGGCACCGATGTGCTCAAGGCCCTGGCCCTGGGTGCGCGCTGCGTTTTCGTGGGGCGGCCCTTCAACTATGCGGCCTCGGTGGCGGGGCCTGCGGGTGCAGCGCATGCCATGGCCCTGCTGCGCGAAGAGGTGCTGCGCGACATGGCCATGCTGGGCGTGACCCGGCTGGAGCAGGTCACTGCGGCCTGCGTGCGGCCGGCGCGTGCCTGGGATGGTTTTTGATGAAAACGACGATGTGAAGGAGACAAGGCAGTGAGCAAGATTCCCGGATTCCATATCCATGAGCGGCCTGCGGCGGCCATCAGCGATGCGCTGCTGGGCCGTTACCAGGGCTTCGCGGTCGCCAACGTCAGCGATGCCATGAGCCGCACCACGGGCACCTCGGCGCTGCGGCCCTTTCATCTGCGCCAGGGCGCCATGGCCGGACGCGCGCTGACCGTGCGCACCCGCCCTGGCGACAACCTCATGGTCCACCATGCCATCGATATCTGCGGCCCCGGCGACGTGATCGTCGTGGACGCGGGCGGCGCGGGCCCCAACGCCATCATCGGCGAGATCATGCTGGCGCTGATGATGGCGCGCGGCGCGGCCGGCATCGTCATCGACGGGCTGATCCGCGACAGCGACACCATTGGCCGGCACAGCCTGCCCGTCTATGCACGCGGCGTCTCCCACCGTGGCCCCTACAAGGATGGCCCCGGCGAGCTGCATGTGAGCGTGAGCATTGACGGCATGGTGGTGCACCCCGGCGATCTGGTGCTGGGCGATGGCGATGGCCTGCTGGCCGTGCCGGCCGCCGAGGCCGCCGGTATCGCCGACCGCGTGGAGGCCATACAGCGCGACGAGGCCGATGTGCTGGCCGCCATTGCCGCAGGCCGTGCCGACCGCTCCTGGGTGGCGCGCACCCTGGCTGCCAAGGGGGTGCTGTGATGGCTTTGAACGTGGTTCGTTTCGACTACTGGCTGGACCCGGCCTTCGACCGCATTGTCGGCGCCGCGCCTGGCGTTCAGCTGCAGACCTGCCGCCGCCAGGGCGATGATGCCGCCGCCTGGCAGGCGCTGGCCGGCGCCCATGTGTACCAGATCTCTGCGGCCAAGGACGAGCTGCCGCGCCACTGGTTCGCCACCGAAGAGCTGCTGCAGCGCTGTCCCGGCCTGCTGGCTGTTTCTTCCAGCGGCTCGGGCTGCGACACCATCGACATCGATGCCTGCACCCGGGCTGGCGTTGCCGTCATGAACCAGTCCGGCGGCAACGCGGACTCGGTGGCCGAGATGGCCCTGGGTCTGATGCTTTCTGTGCTGCGGCGCATTGCCGAGTCCGACCGGCTGCTGCGCGCACCGGCGCGCGGCTTCAGCCGCGAGGATGTGATGGGCCACGAACTGCGCGGCCGCACGCTGGGCCTGGTGGGCGTGGGCGAGACGGGCCGCCGCGCCGCTGCCCTGGGCCGCGCCTTCGGCATGCGCGTGATCGGCTGCGACCCGGCCTACGACGCAGCCGCGCTGGCCGCGCGGGGCGCCGAGGCTGTCAGCTTCCAGGAGCTGCTGCGCAGCGCGGACATCGTCTCGCTGCACTGCCCGCGCGATGCCGGCACGCTGTCCATGATGGATGCGGCCGCCTTCGCCACCATGAAGCCGGGCGCGGTTTTCGTGAGTACGGCGCGCGGCGGCATCCATGACGAAGCCGCCTTGCACCATGCCCTGGCCAGCGGCCATCTGGCGGGCGCCGGACTGGATGTCTGGGACCAGGAGCCGCCGCCTGCGGACCATCCGCTGCTGTCGCTGCCCCAGGTGGTGGCCACATTCCACACCGCCGGGGTCACGCACGAGGCGCGGCGCAACAACGCTGAACTGGCTGCGACGCAGATCGTGTGCCTGCTGGCCGATGGCCAGCGGCCTGCGCGACTGGTCAATCCCGAGGTCTGGCCGCTGGCGCGTGAGCGCATTGCCAGGGTGCTGCAGCCATCGCGCTGATCCATCCGCCATCAATAAAGCCCGCAGACCACTGACAGGGCACACAGGAGACAAGCATGAACCCGCAAGCAAGACGCGCATTCTGCGCTGGCCTGGCCGCCGCCTGTATGGCGCTGCCGGCCATGGCCCAGACCGAGGCTCCCTATCCCACGCGCAGCATCGAAATGATCGTCGCCTATGCCCCGGGCGGCGGCACCGATCTGGTGGCACGGCTGCTGGCGCGCCACCTCGAAAAGAAGCTGGGCGCCAGCGTGGTCGTGCTCAACCGTCCCGGCGCGGGCGGCGGCATCGGCTTTGGCGAACTGGCCCGCGCCAGGCCCGATGGCTACACCATCGGCTTCATCAACACGCCCAACGTGCTGACCATCCCCATCGAGCGCAAGAGCAGCTTCCACTGGAGCCAGTACGACCTGATCGGCAACCTCGTGGACGATCCGGGCGGCTTTGCCATCCACAACAGCAACCCCATCACCACGCTGGCGGGCCTGGCCGCCTACGCCAAGGCCAATCCCGGCGCCGTCACCGTGGGCACCACGGGCACGGGCTCGGACGATCATCTGGCCATGCTGCTGTTCGCCAAGGCCACGGGCACGCAGCTGACCCATGTGCCCTACAAGGGCGCTGGCGAGGTGCGCGCTGCCTCCACAGGCCAGCAGATCACCATCGGCGCCATCAACGTGGGCGAGGTGCTGGCCTACCAAAAGAGCGGCACGCCCCTGCGTCTGCTGGGCCAGATGTCGGCTGCGCGCAGTTCGCTGGCGCCACAGGTGCCCACCTTCAGGGAGCAGGGTATCGACATCGAACTGGCCTCGCTGCGCGGCCTGGCCGCGCCCAAGGGCCTGCCCGAAGGCGTGCGCAAAAAGCTCGTGGATGCCGTGGCCGCCATCGCGGCCGATCCCCAGTTCCACCAGCAGGCCGAAGCGATGTACGCGCCGCTGCGCTATCTGGCGCCCCCGGCCTATGCGGCCGAGCTGGAACGCACCGAAGCTGGTTTCCGAAAGCTGTGGAGCGAGATGCCCTGGCAGGACGGCAAGCCCTGAGGAGCATTGTGAAAATGTCGAAAGGACAGATTTCCATGCGCAGATTCACACGCCGCAGCCTGACCGTATCCGCCCTGTGCGCTGTCTGCTTGCCGGCGCTGGCTCAAGGGCCGCTGCCACCGGGGCCCATCACGCTGATCGTGGGCTGGCCAGCGGGCGGCCCTTCGGACAACGTGGCGCGGCTGGCGGCCACACGTATGAGCGAGGCCCTGGGGCAGCCCATCACCATCGACAACCGGGGCGGCGCGGGTGGCAACATCGGCAGCGATGCGGCAGCCCGCGCGCGGCCCGATGGCAGCACCATCATGCTGGCCACCGTGGCCTCGCACGGCCTGAACTCGGCGCTCTACGCCAAGCTCAATCACGACCCGCTCAAGGACTTTGCGCCTATCGGCCTGATCACCACCTCGCCCAGCGTGCTGCTGGTGCCTGTGGACTCGCCGCTGCGATCGGTCCAGGACCTGCTGCAGGCGGCGCGTGCCAAGCCCGGCCAGCTCAACTACGGCTCGGGCGGCGTGGGTTCCAGCCAGCATCTGGCAGGCGCCAGCTTCAAGAAGCTCACGGGTGTGGACGTCACTCACATCCCCTACAAGGGCACGGCTCCGGCCATGACAGACCTGATGGCAGGCCGCGTGGACTTCGTGCTGACCACGGGGGCCATGCCCTTCATCCGCTCGGGCAAGCTGCGCGCCCTGGCCGTGGCCGCGCGCCAGCGCCTGCCGGCCCTGCCCGATGTGCCGACCTTCGAGGAGTCCGGCGTCAAGGGCTTTCACACCGACTCCTGGTATGGGCTGGTGGCCCCGGCAGGTACGCCGCGCGCGGCCTTGGATAAGCTCAATGCGGCGCTCGCCACCGCGCTGCGCAATCCCGAGGTGCAAAAGCAGTTCATCGACCAGGGCTCGCTGCCTGTCAGCCCCATGGGCGTCGATGAGTTCTGGCGCTTCGTGCACAAGCAGATGCCCGAAGCGGCCGAGCAGGTCCGTGTCTCGGGCGCCAGGGCCGAGTAGGCAGGGCCGGTCTCGCCCGGCCTTGGCGCCCGCAGGCTGGACCACCGGCGCTGCGCCAGCAGGTGCTGCTGGACAACCCGGCACGCCTGTACGGTTGTGCCTGGCGTGCCTTGTGCCCAGGGTCAGCGCCGCCGCCCCGCCAGCCGTTCCACCACGGCCGCCAGCCGGTCGATTTCCTCGGTGGTGTTGTAGAAGGCCAGCGAGGGCCGCACGGTGGTCTCCACGCCGAAGCGGCGCAAAATCGGCTGGGCGCAGTGGTGGCCCGTGCGCACGGCAATGCCTTTGGCATTGAGCGCCTCGCCCACCTCGGCCGTGGTGTAGCCCTTGAGCACAAAGGACAGCACGCTGGCCTTGTCGGCTGCCGTGCCGATCAGGCGCACGCCGGGGATGGCCGACAGCGCCCGTGTGCCGTATTGCAGCAGGTCGTGCTCATAGCGCGCAATGCGCTCCATGCCCAGTGCCTGCACATAGTCGATGGCCGCGCCCAGGCCCACGGCGTCGGCAATGTTGCCCGTGCCGGCCTCGAAGGTGTTGGGCAGCGGCTGGTAGATGGTCTTCTCGAAGGTCACGTCGGCAATCATGTTGCCGCCGCCCTGCCAGGGGGGCATGTCCTCCAGCACCTCGCGCTTGCCCCAGACCACGCCGATGCCGGTGGGACCGAAGACTTTGTGTCCCGAGAACACGAAGAAGTCCGCGCCGATGGCCTGCACATCGATGGGCATGTGCGAGACCGACTGAGCCCCATCGACCAGCGCCCGGGCGCCTGCACGGTGGGCCAGCTCCACGATGCGCTGCACGGGCACGACCGTGCCCAGCGCGTTGGAGACCTGCGTGACGGAGACGATCTTCGTGCGCGGATTGAGCAGCTTCTGGTACTCGTCCAGCAGCACCTGGCCCGAGTCATCGACCGGGATCACGCGGATCCTGGCGCCCTTGGCGGCTGCCAGCTGCTGCCACGGCACGATGTTGGCATGGTGCTCCAGGTGGGAGACGATGATCTCATCGCCCTCGCCCACATGCTGCCAGCCCCAGCTCTTGGCCACCAGATTGATGGCCTCGGTGGTGCCGCGCACGAAGATCACCTCGTTCACATCGGGCGCATTGATGAAGCGGCGCACGCGTTCGCGCGCGCCTTCATAGGCATCGGTGGCGCGGGCGGCCAGTTCATGGGCTGCGCGGTGGATGTTGGAGTTTTCGTGTTCGTAGAAATGGCTGATGCGCTCGATCACCGCGCGCGGCTTGTGCGTGGTGGCCGCGTTGTCCAGCCATGCCAGGGGCCTGCCGTTGACGCGCTCGGACAGGATGGGGAAGTCCCGGCGTACGGCATGCACATCAAAGAGCGCCTGCACGCCATGGACGGCCTGGTGCGGTGCCTGCTGGCGTTGCAGCGGGTGGGCCGGCGTGGTGTAGCCTGCAGGCAGCACCACGGAATCGACAAAGTAAAAACGCGGCTCGGCCGATGGCACGGTGGAGGCGATGCCAGTGCCTTCGGTGGGCACGCCCACGCGTGGCACGGCCTGCGCATTCAATGAGGCCAGCGGCAGTGCCGCCAGCGCATCCAGCGGGTCTTGCTGGCGCTGGGGCACGCCCAGCACCTGGCTGCCCAGGCGCGGTTCGTAGGCGGGCAGCGTGCTCACGAGATGGTCGGGCACGCCGTTGCCGGCCTGCGCGTGCGGCAGCAGCGCGGGGGCGCGGTGCGCCAGCGAAGCCAGCGGCGCAGGCGATGCCGGCAGCAGGTTGGTGCCCGGCAGCTGGCCCTGGGGGATGGGCGTGCCCGGTACGCCCGGGCCCAGGCCTGCCGGACTCGCCAGCGGGGAGCCGGGGGGCGCCACATTGGCCGGCGCCTGCACGCCGGCAGGCAGGGCCTCGGCCTGTCCGGGCCTGGCTGAGAACAGGGCGTTGGCCATGCGCGCCAGCGCCTCGGGGTCGAATGGCGCCTCAGGCGCCACGGAGGTGATTGCAGACACAGTCAACGCCCGGCCTCTTTACTTGTAGGTATCGGGATAGTCGTGGTACTTGCCGATCTCGACATCGTCGAGCACGGCCAGCGCATCGGGCGTGAGCACGGCCAGCGAGCAGTACAGCGAGATCAGGTAGGACGCGATGGCGTGGCTGTTGATGCCCATGAAACGCACCGACAGGCCCGGGCTTTGCTCGCCCGGCAGGCCAGGCTGGTACAGACCGACCACGCCCTGGCGCTTGTCGCCCACGCGCAGCAGCAGGATCTTGCTCTTGCCATCGGCCACAGGCACCTTGTCCGAGGGGATCAGCGGGATGCCGCGCCAGGTGATGAACTGCGAGCCGAACAGGCTCACCGTGGGCGGCGGCGTGCCACGGCGTGTGGCCTCGCGGCCGAAGGCGGCAATCGCCAGCGGGTGGGCCAGGAAGAAGGCAGGCTCTTTCCAGACCTTGGTCAGCAGCTCGTCCAGATCATCGGGCGTGGGAGCGCCGGTCAGCGGGAAAATGCGCTGCTCTTCCGCAACCTGGGCCAGCAGGCCGTAGTCGGGGTTGTTGATCAGCTCGCTTTCCTGATTTTCCTTGATGGTCTCGATGGTCAGGCGCAGCTGCTCCTTGATCTGGTCGTGCGGGCTGCTGTACAGGTCCGAGATGCGCGTGTGCACATCGAGGATGGTGGATACGGCGTTGAGGAAGTACTCGCGCGGCTGCTCCTCGTATTCCACGAAAGTGCGCGGCAGCTGGTTTTCCTGCTGCTTGGCCGTGCAGGTCACCCGGATGGCTTCGGGGTTCTTGACGCGGTTGAGGCGGTAGATGCCGGCCTCCACCGGCGACCATTGCAGCAGGTGCGTCAGCCAGCGCGGGCTGATGGTCGAAAGCTGGGGAACGGTCTTGGTTGCGTTGGCCAATTGCCGCGCGGCGTTGTCGCCGAGCGCGGTCGTGCCACCCACTGTTGCCGACATGTGCAGACTCCGTGAATCAGTTCAGAAAAAAGGCAGGAAGGAAAACAGTGCCAGTGTCCTGGCCAGCGCACATGACTTCAACATGCTATAGCCGCCAAGTGGATGCCGCGCACCAGCTGTGCCTGCGCCACGGCCTCGCCGCGCATGACCAGCGCCGAGGGCGGCACGCCCAGCGAAGTGGCCAGTTTTTCCACGGTTACCAGTGACGCAATGACGCGGCCGCGCTCGATCTCGCCCACATAGGAGCGGTTGAGGTCGGAATACTCTGCCAGCCGCTCCTGCGACCAGCCCTGGGCCTCGCGTGCCTGGCGCACGGCGATGCCGAAGCTCGAAACCAGCGGCGTGCTCATGCAGTCACCTCCGGCGCGGACCGGGCCTGCTCGCGCGCATGGGCCTGGGTGACGTGGGCGCCGGGCGGCACATCGTGGGTGACCCAGACATTGCCGCCGATGACGGCGCCGCGCCCCAGCGTCACGCGCCCGAGTATGGTTGCGCCCGCGTAGATGACCACGTCATCCTCGACCACGGGATGGCGCGCCAGTCCCTTGCGCAGGTGGCCCTGCTCGTCCGTGGGAAAGCGCTTGGCGCCCAGCGTCACGGCCTGGTACAGGCGCACGCGCTCGCCGATCACGGCGGTCTCGCCGATCACGATGCCCGTGCCATGGTCCATGAAAAATCCACGTCCGATCCGGGCGCCCGGATGGATGTCGATGCCCGTTTGCGCATGCGACAGTTCTGCCACGATGCGCGCCAGCAGCGGCTGGCCCAGCAGGTACAGCTGGTGGGCCAGCCGGTGGTTGATCATGGCCAGCACGCCCGGATAGCACAGCAGCACCTCGTCCACGCTGCGCGCGGCGGGGTCGCCATGGAAGGCTGCCAGCACATCGCTGTCGAGCATGCGGCGGATGTGGGGCAGGGTTTCGGCAAAGGCGCGCGCAATGTCCAGCGCCATGGCGTCGGCGCTCAGCGCCGAATGCGCGCCGCCCAGGCGCAGCTCCAGCCGGATCTGGCCCAGCAGCGCATGCAGCGCCGTGTCCAGCTGATGGGCCACGAAAATGTCCTCGCTTTCCTGGCGCAGATCATGCGGGCCCAGGCGCATGGGAAACAGCGCGCCCTTGAGCTGCTCGATGATGGTGGAGAGCGCCTCCCGCGATGGGAACTCGCGCGCGCCCGGCTCATGCGAGCGGCCGTGGGCCTCGCGCCACTCGCGGCGCACCGCGTGCAGACTTTGCGTGAGTTCGGCGATATCGAAACTGGCCATGTGCATGCTCCCTCAGTCTTGAAGCCAGGGCAGGCCATGAAAGCGCCAGCCGTCACTTTTGCCGCGCTGCTGCAGCGCATCAATCTCGCCCTCGAAGCCTTCGAGCACATTGAAGACATGTGCAAAGCCCGCCTGCGCGGCCGCCTCGGCGGCCAGCACCGAGCGTTTGCCGCTGCGGCACAGCAGCAGCGCCACGGCCTGCTTGCCGCCCTGGGGCGCGAGCCTGGCCTCCAGCTCGCGCACAAAGCGGGGATTGCGTGTCAGCGCCGTGCCTGTGGCCCATGGCACATGCACGCTGCCGGGTACATGGCCGACAAACTTGCGCTCTTCGGCTGTGCGGACATCGACCAGCACGGCGTGTCCTGCCTGCGCCAGTGCCCAGGCCACGGGCGGGCGAACGCCCCCGGCATGGCCGAGCCCTTGTTCCCGGGCATGCTCCAGTGCCTCTTCCAATGCTTCAGGCAGTACGGTTTCCAATGTGTGGGCTGTCATGATTTCGTGCTCCTCGCGGTAGGTTTTGGTGGCTATAGACACCAATTTAAGAATTCCCCCTTCAATGAGCAACGAATGAAAGATCGCGTTGATAGAAGAAAAACGTCTAAAGCTTCAGCGCAAAGACAGTCCTGCTGATTGAATTGCCTTGGCATAGCGCGGGCGCTCGCTTTGAATGCTTTTGCCCAGATCGGCAGGCGAGCCGCCTGCGATCTTGAAGCCCATGTGCTCCAGCTGTGCGCGCACATCAGGCGCCTGAAGCACCGTCTGCAGGTCGCGGTTGATCTTGGCGATGATGGGCGCGGGCGTTCCGGCCGGCGCGAAATAGCCCTGCCAGCTTTCCACCGAAAAACCCGGCACGCCGGCTTCGGCCATGGTCGGCACCTGGGGCAGGGCATCCGAGCGGTAAGGCGTGGTCACCGCCAGCGCGCGCAGCTTGCCGGCGCGCACATACTCGGTCACGGCCGCCAGGGTGATCAGCGTGGCATCGGTATGGCCGCCCAGCACATCCAGCGAAGCCGGGCCACCGCCAGGGTAGGGGATGTAGTTGACCTTGGCGCCCGTCTCCTGCGTCAGGATCTCGTGGGCCACATGGGCGATGCCGCCATTGCCGGGCAGTCCCAGGCTGATGCTTTGCGGCCTGGCCTTGGCGCGTGCGATGTATTCACCCAGCGTATTCAGGCCCGTGCCGGGGTTGACCACCAGCACCTGCGGATTGACCACGGCCTTGATGATGGGGGTGAAGGCTTTTTGCGTGTCGTAGGGCAGCTGGGCGAACAGCAGGCTGTTGAGCGTCAGCCCCTCGCCCTGCTGCAGCAGCGTATAGCCATCGGGCGCAGCCTTGGCGACCTTGGCCGCACCGATGGTGCCGCTGGCGCCCGCCACGTTCTCCACCACGACCGACTGGCCCCACAGCACGCCGAGCTTGTCGGCCAGCGTGCGCGTTAGCTTGTCGGCACTGCCACCGGGCGCCACGGGCACGATGATGCGCACCGGCTTGTTCGGATAGGCGGCCGTGGCATCGTTGGAGGCATGGGCCGCCGTGGCCTGCAGGGCAAGGGCGGAAACGAGGGGGAGCAGCAGCGAGCGGATCATGGCAATGCAGTGGCGCGTAAACAGATGCTTCGCAGTCTGGGCAGCGCATGCACCCGCGTGAACGACGCATTGCGGATATCGATATGAGCTTTGGGTTCTTGGCGCGCTGGCAGGGCAGGCATACCGTCGGGCTCTTCCTGCCAAGGCTTTCCCCCATGACACAGACCCACCTCTCCATCGACTTCAGCGGCAGCGATCTGGCCAGTCGCCGCGCAGCCGCTGTCACGCAATTCATCGCCACAGCCAGGCGTCTTGTGCCCGACCCCGAGCACGCCACGCCGACGCAGCTGCAGGCTGTTGCCCGCGAACTGGAGGCCCTGGGCCTGCAGCGCGAACTATTCCCTCTGGCGCATTTTCCTGTCTCGGACAGCAACCCTGCCCAGGTCTACCGCCTGAGCGAAGAACAGAACGGCCACTACGCGCTGTATCTTTCTGCCGGTCTGCCCGGCAAGGCCCAGCCGCCGCACGATCACACGACCTGGGCCATCATCGCGGGCGTGCAGGGCGTGGAGCGCAACGTGTTCTTTGCCCGTGGCAAGACCGATGATCCGCTGCGCGACACGCTGCAGGCCGAAACCACTGCCGATGTGTCCAGCGGCAGCTCCGTGGTGCTGTCGCCCACCGACGTGCACACCATCGAACTGATCGGTGATGAGCCCGGCCTGCATCTGCACTTCTACGGGCGCGGACTGGACCGCATGCCCGGGCGCGTGGTCTTCGAAACCCTGCAGGGCGGCAGCTTCCGTACCTTCGCGCCCCCGAAGTCCATACGCCACGCGCTGGTCACGCCTGCTGCGCTCAAGCAGGCCCTGGCCGATGGCGAGGAAATCGCCGTGCTCGATGTGCGCGAGGCGGGCGTCTTCGCCCACCGCCACATTCTGTTTGCCGCGCCGGTGCCTGCCTGGCGCATCGAGCAGCACATCGACCGTCTGGTGCCGCGCCGTGGCACCCGCATCGTGCTGGTCGATGGCGACGGCACGCTGGCCCACGAAGCCGCTGCCAAGCTCGTGCGCCTGGGCTGGAGCAATGTCTCCGTGCTCGACGGCGGCACCGATGGCTGGGAGGCCGCCGGCCTGGAAATTTTCAGCGGCACCAATGTGCCCAGCAAGGCTTTTGGCGAAGTCATCGAACACGAAAAGCACACGCCCTGGATCACCTCGGAGGAACTGGGCACGCGCGTGCAGCGCGGCGACAACCTCGTCGTCGTGGACAGCCGCACACCCGAGGAATTCGCCGCTTTCAGCCTGCCCTTCGCGCACAGCCTGCCGGGGGCCGAGCTGGTCTACCGCATCGGCGAAATCGCGCCGGACCCTGACACGCTGATCGTCGTCAACTGCGCAGGCCGCACCCGCTCCATCGTTGGTGCGCAGACGCTGATCGATGCCGGCATTCCCAACCAGGTAGTGTCGCTGCGCAATGGCACCATGGACTGGCTGCTGACCGGCCGCAGCCTGGCGCACGGGCGCCGCACGCCGCTGCCAGAGCCCAGCACGGCAACCCTGGCCACCGCGCGTGAACGCGCCGCCAGCGTGGCGCGCCGTGCCGGTGTGCAGCCTATCGATGCGGCCGAACTGGCCCGCTTCGAGTCCGAGACTGCCGAGCGTACGCTCTACCGCTTCGACGTGCGCACCCGCGAGGAATACGAGGCCGGCCACCTGGAAGGCTGGCGCTGGGCACCCGGCGGCCAGCTGGTGCAGGCCACCGACGAATATGCGGCCACGCGCGGCGCGCGCATCGTGCTGGCCGACTGGGACGGCGTGCGTGCCCTGACCACGGGTGCCTGGCTGGCACAGCTGGGCTGGGAGGTCTTCACCTATGTGCCGCCCGCGCTGGCCGCCCTGGCGACCGGGCCCGAGCCGGTGCGCGTGCTGGCCTCCTACGCCCCCGCGCCCCAGCTGTCCGTGCAGCAGACGCAGGCGCTGCTGGAGGAGGGCCGGGCCACCATTTTCGACGTGGACAGCCGCTCGGCCTTCGAGAAGCAGCACATCGCAGGCGCGCGCTTTGCCGTGCCGGACCGGCTGGTGCAGTTCGTGCAGGAGCTGCCCGCAGACAGCCTGATCGTGCTGACCTCGCATGATGGCGTTCTGGCGCGCAGCGTGGCTGCCGAACTGGCCGCCCGCACGGGCCGCGAAGTGCGCTCCATCACCGGCGGCACTGCCGCCTGGGCTGCAGCAGGCCTGGCACTGGCCCAGGGCGATGCCGATGTGCTGACCGGCGACGATGACCAGTGGTACAGCCCCTATGCCCACCGGGACCTGGCACTGCGCAATGCAGGGTTCCAGGCATATCTGGACTGGGAGCTGGGCCTGGTGGCACAGCTGGAGCGTGAGGGCTGGACGGGAATCCGGCTGCTGCCGGCGGCTTCTGCCTGAGCTGTTTTGGGGGGTGTTTTGACCCTGCCGCCCTGCTGGCGGCAGAGGTCGGGGCGATCCTTTAGCCAACGACCCTGCGCCGTGCCCGGCTGTTCGTCATCAAGGGCCGGGCCCTGACCTCGAAGAACAACCTCCCGGCAGGAGCCGAAACCAGCTCAGGCAGCCATTCTTGACTTCTCGGCAACCACTCCAAAACCCCGCTCCAGATCCGCTATCAGATCCGCAGGGTCTTCCAGCCCCACATGCAGCCGCACCACGGGTGCGGTACCGGTCCAGGCGCTGTGCTCGCGCAGGCGTTCGGGCTGCGCCACCAGGGCCAGGCTTTCGTAACCGCCCCAGGATGCGCCCTGCGCAAAATGCTGCAAGGCATCGACGAATGCCGTACCCGCACGGGCATCGGTGCCCTCGGCGAACGCGAACGACACCAGTCCGCTGGCGCCGCTGAAGTCGCGCTTCCACAGCGCATGGCCGGGGTCCGAGGGCAGGGCCGGATAGAACACGCGGCCCACCTGGGGCTGCTGCTCCAGCCATTGGGCGACTTCGGTGGCATGGCGCTGGTGCTGGGCCAGGCGCACGGGCAGGGTGCGCAGGCCGCGCAGGGACAGGTAGGCGTCGTCGGCGCCAATGGTCAGGCCCAGTGCCTCATAGGCGGTGGCGATCTTTTTCGACAGCGCGGGGCCGTCGGTGATGACGATGCCCTGCATCACATCCGAATGGCCTGCGATGTACTTGGTGGCGGCCTGGATGGAGAGGTTGGCACCATGCGACAGCGGCTGATAGAACCAGCCGCCGCTCCAGGTGTTGTCGGTGGCCACGGGGATGCCATGGGCGCGCGCCACGGCAGCCAGCGCGGGCAGGTCCAGCACCTCGTAGAGCAGCGAGCTGGGCGACTCCAGATAGACCAGCCGCGTATTCGGGCGGATCTTGCTGGCCAGGCTGTCGCGCGAGGGCGAAAAATACTCCAGCGTGATGCCCAGGCGCTGCAGCAGCGTGGCATCCACGCGGCGCACGGGCGAGTAGACGCTGTCGGCCACCAGCGCATGGTCGCCGGGCGAGAGCAGGGCGATCAGCACCAGGGTAATGGCCGACAGGCCCGAGGGCGTCAGAAATGCGCGGTGCCCGCCTTCGAGTGCCACCACGGCGTCTTCCAGCGCACGGTGGGTATCCAGGCCGTGGCGGCCGTAGGAGGCTACGCGCTCGCCCGCCTCGCGGCGGTGGTGCAGGTCGGCATAGGCTGCGCTGTCGGCAAAGCGCACGGTGCTGGTGCGCACCACGGGCACGTTGACGGGGCCCGAGCCGCCTTGCAGCGGCGGAGTGCCCGCGTGCAGCAGCCGTGTCGAGGAGCCCAGGCTTTGCGGTGTAGCGTGTGGCGCGCTCATGCCACTGCCTCGCTGGGCCGGAAATAGGCCGCGTTGTAGTTCTTGACTTCGCCAGTCTCGGGGTCGATGGCCACGCGCCCGCTCAGGGTTTCCAGCGGCTGGCCGTACAGGTGAAAGTGCAGCGTGGGCTGCTCGCCCACCACGGCGATGCTGTGGATGTCGTCGGGCAGGAAAGCGATAGGGGCGCCGGGCTGCACGGTGAATTCGCGCTCCAGGCGGATTTGCGCGCGCGCGGGGTTGCTGTGGTCGTCGATGCGCTCGTAGATGCGGTTGATCTCCTGGCCCTCGACGGCCACGATCACGGCCCAGGTCGTGTGGTTGTGCGGCGCCGTGGTCTTGCCGGGGTTGATGGAGTTCAGGTACAGGGCCAGGCCGGCGTCGCCATCTGCCGGATTGAGCCGGTAGCGGGTGGAGGCGCCGACGCCTTCGGTCTGTGCGGGTGGCGGGAAATCGGCCCGGCTGAACAATTCCTTGTGCGCAGCCAGTTGCTCCAGTCGCCCGGTGATGGCCTCCAGGGCCTTGCGGTCGGGGCTGCCTGCCTGCAGCAGCTGGCGCACATCGGCCAGTGTGGCATCGACGGCCTGGCGGCGCTGTGTGGCTGTGTCGGTGTGGTGTTCTGCGGTCATGGGGATCCTCTCGGTGGTGGAGTTCAAAGGGCGAAGCGCAGGCTGTTGAACGGCAGGGGCTGTGCGGCGGGCGCAGGGCGCGCTCGGGAGCCATCACCCAGCGCGCGCTGCAGGAATTCGCGTGTGCGCTCGCTGCGCGGGCTGCCGAAAATCTGGGACGACGGGCCGTGCTCGACGATGCGGCCGGCCTCGGTGAAATACACCTGGTCGCTGACCTCTTCGGCAAAGCGCATCTCGTGCGTGACCAGCACGCAGGTCATGCCGTCCTTGACCAGATCGCGGATCACGGTGAGCACCTCGCCCACGGTTTCGGGGTCCAGTGCCGAGGTCACCTCGTCGAACAAAATCAGCTCGGGCCGCATGGCCAGGGCGCGCGCAATGGCCACGCGCTGCTGCTGGCCGCCCGACAGTTCGCCGGGGTAGGCATCGGCCTTATGGTCCAGGCGCACTTTCTGCAGCAGTGCGCGCGCTTCGCGCTCGGCTGTGGCGCGGTCGCGGCCCACCACGCGCGTGGGCGCAATCACCAGGTTCTCCAGCACCGACAGATGAGGGAACAGGTTGTATTGCTGAAAGACAAAACCCACGCGCTTGCGCAGCGCGATCAGCTCGGCCTCGGTGCGCAGCTGGTCCACGCGTGTGCCCGCCACCGATATCGCGCCGCTTTGCGGGCGCAGCAGTCCCGTGATGCAGCGCAGGATGGTGGACTTGCCCGAGCCCGATGGCCCGATGATGGTCACGGCCTCGCCACGGCGCACCTGCACATCGATGCCCTTGAGCACCTGGTTGCTGCCAAAAGACAGATGCACGTCGCGCAGATCGACCAGCGCAGGTGCCGTACCTGCCTCGCCCCCTGGCTGGGCGACACTTTGCATCGCTTCGGTGATGCGATGGTGGCCAACGCTACCTGAGCCAGGGACGCCAAGCAAGGGCCGCCCCGCAGCGAAGGCGTCGTCCCCCTCCCGCGTAGCGAGAGAGGGGGAAGCGGTGAAGCCGCTCAGGGGGAGCATTTCAGTGATTTTCATGGCGGCGCTCCAGTTTGCGCGTGAACCGCGCTATGGGATAGCAGTATGCGAAAAACAAGGCCAGCAGTGTGAAGTACACAAGGATGGTGAAGTCCGTGCGAGCCACGGTGTTGCTGGCAATCTGGGCGGTGTCCACCACATCGTGCACACCGACCAGCGAGGCCAGCGATGTGCTCATGGTGATGCTGGCGTACAGGTTCATCCAGGGCGGCAGCATGCGGCGCACGCACTGGGGCAGTACGATGAGGCGGAAAATCTGGCTGCGCCGAAAGGCCAGCGACTGGGCTGCCTCCCACTGGGCACTGGGGATGGACTGGATGGCCCCCCGGAAAATCTCGGCTACGTTGGCGCTGGTGGGCAGAGCCAGCCCCAGAACGACCTTGATCCAGTCGGGAAACGGAAAGCTCCAGGACACCAGCTTCACCTCGAACGGGAACACGTAGGTGGTGAAGTAGATGAGCACCAGGATGGGCGCGTTGCGAAACAGCTGCACATACCAGCGCACCCCGGTGCGCACGGTCTGCGAAGGCGACAGCGACAGCGCGCCCAGCACCAGGCCCACCACCGTGCCGATGGCCACAGCCAGCACGCTGATCTCGATATTGACCCACAGGCCGCGCAGCAGCGCAGGCAGCCATTTCCACAGGTGGACGATGGCGGCCGGCGCGCTGTCCGTTGTGGCCCAGTAAAGGCACAGGGCCAGCAGCGCTGCGGCGCCGATCAGCCAGGGGCTGCGCGCAGCGCGCAGCAGGGCAGGGGAGGGCAGGCGGGCCGTGGCGCCAGGGTTCAGAGCGGCTTCATTGGCCATAGCCGGGCATCCTCAGGTGTTGTTCCAGCCAGCGGCCTGCCAGGCTCACCAGCCAGGTCAGCAGGCCGAACCACAGCAGGATCAGCAGCAGCAGCTCCAGCACGTTGTCGCGCTGGGACCAGATCATGATGGACTCGTAGGTCACATCGCCCACGGCAATGGCAGAGGCCACGGCCGTCATCTTCACCAGATCCACAAGGTTGTTGATCAGCGATGGCAGGGCAAAGCGCATGGCCAGCGGCAGTTGCACGCGCGCCAGCAGCTGGCGTTGCGAAAAGCCCAGCGAGCGCGCGGCTTCCAGCGTGGTGGCGGGCACGGCCTCGATGCCTGCGCGCAGCGCCTCGGCATGGAACACGCCCTTGTGCAGCGACACCACGACCACCACCCAGACAAAGGGCGTCAGCGGGTTGTTGCCCGCTCCCCAGTCGCGCAACTGCTGGGTGATGAGCATGTTGAGCACGAGAAAAGCGCAGTACAGCTGCACCAGCGTGGGCGTGTTGCGTGTCACCTCGACAAAGGCGCGCGCAGGTGCCACCAGCCAGGCGCGGCCCGAGGTCAGGGCCGCTGCCAGCGCCACGCCGGCCGCCAGGCTGCCAGGGATGGTCAGCAGGGCCAGCTGCACCGTCACGAGCATGCCGCGCGCAAAAGCCTGGCGCTCGGAGGCATCGAGCACGAAGCTGTAGTTCAGGCCCAGGCCCTTGAGCGCCTGCACACCCTGGACCAGCAGGTTGTCGCTCATCCCGCAGTCTCCGTTTCAGCCAGCGCGGCGCTGGCGGACGCTGGCGAGCGCAGTGCCGCGATGGCGCGCGCAATGCGGGCGGTGGCATCGGCCAGCACCTCGTCGCTGGTGGCGGTGGAGATGCGCAAATATGGCGACAGCCCGTAGGATGCCCCATCCACGGCAGCCACGCCCTCGGCTTCGAGCAGCCATTCGACCAGTTCGCCTTCGGAGGCGATGACCCGTCCGTCAGGGCGTAGGTGTCCGATGAGTGCGCCGCAGTGCACGAAGGCGAAGAACGAGCCCTCGGGCGGCAGCAGCCGCAGGCCGGGCACGGCGTTGATGGCCTCGGTCACCAGCCGCGCGCGGCGCGCATAGGCGCTGCGTGCCGTGCGCACGAAAGACTGGTCCGCCGACTCCAGCGCCGCTGCGGCAGCCGCCTGGCCCACGGAGTTCGGTCCCGAAGAGGCCTGCGACTGGATCACGGCCATGGCCGTGATCAGCTCCTGGGGGCCGGCGCCCCAGCCGATGCGCCATCCGGTCATCGCATAGGTCTTGGAGACACCGTTGACCAGCAGCGTGCGCTCCTTCAGGTCCGGCGCCACGGCCAGCCAGTGGGCGGGCGCTTCGGGCGTGAACCAGATGTGCTCGTACAGCTCATCGAGCAGCACCAGCACCTGGGGATGACGGCGCAGCACGGCGGCCAGGGCTGCCAGTTCTGCCTGGCTGTAGACGGCGCCCGACGGGTTGCCCGGCGTGTTCAGCACCAGCCAGCGCGTGCGCTGCGTGATGACGGCCTCCAGTACCTCGGGCGTGAGCTTGAAACCCTGCTCCTGGCCCACTGGCACGATGACGGGCGTGCCGTCGTTGACGCGCACGATGTCCGGGAACGAAGGCCAGTAAGGCGCAGGCACGATCACCTCGTCGCCCGCATCCAGCGTGGCGGCCAGTGCGTTGTAGATGACCTGCTTGCCGCCATTGCTGGCGATGATCTGCTGGGGCGTGTACTCCAGTCCGTTCTCGTGCCGGTACTTGGCCGCGATGGCGCGGCGCAGCTGCGCCGTGCCGGCCGTGGGCGTGTATTTGGTCTCGCCGCGTGCCAGCGCCGCAATGGCGGCCTGTTTGATGGGCTCGGGCGTATCGAAGTCGGGCTCGCCCGTGGTCAGCGAAATGATGTCGCGGCCCTGTGCAGCCAGGGCCGAAGCGCGTGCGCTGGCCGCCGCATTGGGCGATAGCCTGACGCGCTGCACACGCCGGGAAAGGGAAATGTTCGTGGTCATGGCGTCTGGCCTTGTTCTGCGGTCAGGGATTCGGCGGCGTGCCCCAGCACCTTGCCGGGATTGAGCAGGCCCAGCGGGTCAAAGGCCTGCTTGAGGCGGCGCATCAGTGCCAGTTCGATCGGGCTCTTGTAGCGCGGCAGCAGGTCGCGCTTGGTCTGCCCGACGCCGTGCTCGGCGCTGATGGAGCCGCCGTGCGCATGCACGCTGTCATGCACCACCTCATGGATGGCATCCTCCTGGGCGAACAGCTGCGCGGGCGTGCCATCGGGCGCATGCGATACGTTGTAGTGCAGGTTGCCGTCGCCCAGATGGCCGAAGGCCACGGGGCGCACGCCCGGAAAACGCGCCTGCAGCAGCGCAGCCGTTGCGGCGACGAAGTCGGGAATGCGCGAGATCGGCACCGAGATGTCGTGCTTGATGTTGCCGCCATCGCGCCGCTGTGCCTCGCCCAAAGCCTGGTCGCGCAGGCGCCACAGGGCCTGGCTTTGCTGCAGGCTCTCGGCGATGGCGGCATCGGTGACCAGCCCATCCTCGAAGGCCTGGCCCACCACGGCCTCGAAGCGCTGGCGTGCGTGCTCCTCGCCCTCGCTGTCGGACAACTCGACCAGCGCGAACCAGGGCGCCTTGAGCGCCAGTGGCAGCGGCTGCTCTGGCACATGCTGTGCAATCAGTCCCAGCGCGGTGTCCGATATCAGCTCGAAAGCCGTCAGGCTGGCGCCAAAGCCGGCGCGCGCCTGGCTGAGAAAGGCCACGGCATCGCGGATGCAGCCAAAGGCCAGCAGCGCCGTGTGCTGGGCGCGCGGCAGCGGGTGCAGGCGCAGCGTCGCGGCCGTGATGATGCCCAGCGTCCCTTCGCTGCCCACATACAGGTCGCGCAGCGCGTAGCCGGTGTTGTCCTTGCGCAATCCGCGCAGGCCATTCCAGATATCGCCTTCAGCGGTGACCACTTCCAGGCCCAGCACCAGCTCGCGTGCATTGCCATAGCGCAGCACCTGGGTGCCGCCTGCATTGGTGGAAAGGTTGCCGCCGATGGTGCAGCTGCCTTCCGAGCCCAGGCTCAGCGGGAACAGGCGCTGCGCATCGCGCGCGGCCTGCTGCACCTGGGCCAGCACGGCACCGGCCTCCACGGTCAGTGTGTCATTGTCGGTATCGATGGCGCGGATGCGGTTCAATCGCCCCAGCGACAGCAGCACGGCGCGGCCCGTGCCATCGGGCGTGGCACCGCCCATCAGGCCGGTATTGCCCCCCTGGGGCACGATGGGCGTGCCATGCGTGCGGCACAGGTGCACGACCTGGGCCACCTGGGCCGTGTCGGCGGGACGCGCCACGGCCAGCGCCTTGCCCGTCAGGCGGCCATGCTGATCGGTGAGATAGCCGGCTGCATCGGCGCCCGCCAGCACATGGGCATCGCCCAGGGCCTGGCGCAGCGCGGTGATCAGGCTGGCGTCATCGTGTGTACTGTCAGTCATGCGGGAGTCTTCCGGAATTTTTCGTGCAACTGGTGCAGCAGCGGCGTGGGCGTCATGCCATGGCGCTTTTCCACCTCGATCAGCCAGCCCTTGCGATGCCAGTCCTGCACGATGCGGTCAATGGCAGCTTCGGTATCTGCTTCGCCCTTGCGCAGCCAGATCACCGACGGCGAAGGAATCAGGTCCGAAGGCGAGGCGATCTCGTAGTCCTTCCATTCGGGGTTGCCTGCCACCAGCTCGCGCAGCGTGGGGCTGACATGCACGGCGGCCACGCAATTGCCGCCGCGCAGGGCCAGCAGCGACTCGGGCTGGCCGCGCAGGGCCTTGACCTGGGCGCCGTACTGTTCGGCCAGCGGCCGCGTGAAATTGCTGCCCTGCGAGACGCACACCGGCTTGCCGCGCAGGTCTTCCCAGCGGGAGATGCCGCTGCCTTTCTTGGCGATCGCGGCGCCTCCCACCTCCTCGAACGGTGTGGGCACGAAACTCAGAATCTCGCTGCGTTCCTGGGTCCATTGCATGTTGGCGATCAGGATGTCCACCTTGCCCTGCTGCAGGAACTGCACGCGGTTGGACGGCTGCACCTGCACAGTCTCCAGGCCGACGCCCAGCCCCTTGGCCACGCCCTCGGACAGCTGCACGTTGTAGCCCACATGCTTTTGCGTCACGGGATCGATGCTGCCGAAGGGCGGGCCCGAAAGCATGACGCCGACCACGATCTTGCCGCGCTGGCGGATCTTGTCCAGCGTGGCATCGGCATGGGCTGCGAGGGCCGTGAAGGCGAGGGTGGCCGCCAGTGCGGCGCGCAGCGGCTTCATTGCTTGCCCCCTTGCGCGGCCTGGGCTTCGGCATACACCGCGAAGTCCTGGGGCGCACGGTCGAACTGGCCCTTGAGCGCACGCTGATGGCGCTCGGCGATCCAGGCATCGGGCACGCCATTGGCGCGCGCCACCTTGAGCAAAAAGCCCGAGCGGTGCCAGTCCTGGATGGCCTTGTCCACGAAGGCCTGGGTATCGGTCTCGCCGCGCCGTGTCCAGACCACGGTGGGCGAGGGAATCAGCTGGTCCTGCGTGCCCAACTCGAAGTCCTTCCATTCCGCTGCATTCGGGCCGGTGAGCTTTTCATAGAGCGCAGGCTGGATATGCACCGATGCCGCGCAGGTGCCGCCCTTGAGCGCCAGCAGCGACTCCGGAATGCCGCGCAGGCCCTTGACCACGGCGCCATATGTCTCGGCCAGCGGCTTGGCGAAATTGCTGCCCTGCGATACGCAGGCCACCTTGCCGCGCAGGTCTTCCCAGCGCTTGATGCCGCTGGCCTTGGCCACCAGTGCGCCGCCGCCGATCAGGTCATAGGGCGTGGGCGCAAACGACAGAATCTCGCTGCGCTCCTGCGTCCACTGGATGTTGGCGATCAACAGATCCACCTTGCCGCTTTGCAGAAACTGCACGCGCGTGGCCGCTGTCACGGCCACGGTCTCCAGCTGCACGCCCAGGCGGCGTGCAATGTCGGCGGCCAGCTCGGTCTGGTAGCCGCCGGTCTTGCCCGTGGCAGGGTCCATCACGCCGAACGGGGGGCTGACGCCATCGATGCCCACGGACAGCTTGCCGCGCTGGCGCACCTTGTCCAGCGTGGCATCGGCATGGGCCGCGCCTGCGCCCAGGACCAGGGCCAGTGCAGCGGCGAGAGGGGAGAGAAAACGGGAAGAACGGGAAAAACGGCGGGACATGTGGGAATCCATCAGGGAACAGACGGCCCGGCCCCGTCATGCGGGGCCAGGTCCATGGTCGAAAGAAAGGGGCGGTGTGCCTGCGGGCCGGGGCCTCAGCTGCCCGCCTTGAACCTGGCCTGCAGCTCGGGCAGCAGCGGATTGGCGGGCTCGATGCCCACGCGCTTTTCGGTGGCAATCAGCCAGCCCGTGCGGTGCCAGTCCTGCACCACCTTGTCCACGGCAGCGATGGTGTCTGCCTCGCCCTTGCGGGTCCAGACCACGGACAGCGCAGGCAGCACCTCGGTGGCAATCGGCGCCGAATACTGGGCCCACTCGGGGTTGCCGCGCAGCAGCGGGTGGATCAGCGTGCTGTCATGCACGGCGGCCACGCAATTGCCGCCCTTGAGCGCCAGCAGCGAGTCCGACGAACTCTTGTAGCCCTGGACCTGGGCGCCGTATTCATTGGCCAGCGGCTTGGCGAAGCTGCTGCCCTGCGAGACGCACACCGGCTTGCCGCGCAGGTCTTCCCACTTGGTAATGCCGCTGCCCTTGCGCACGGCAGCCGTGCCGCCCACGCGGTAAAAAGGCGTGGGCGCGTAGCCCAGCGTCTCGGCGCGTTCGGGGTTGAGCTCCATGGAAGCGATCAGCAGATCGACCTTGCCGGCCTGCAGGAACTGCACCCGCGTGGCGGTCTGCACCTGCACCAGATCGGCCTCCACGCCCAGACCCTTGGCCAGCGCGCGCGCCAGCTCGGGGTTCCAGCCTGTCAACTGCTGGGTATTGGGGTCGATCGAGCCCAGAGGGCCTCCATTGACCAGCACGCCGATGGTGACCTTGCCACGCTGCTTGATCTTGTCCAGCGTGGCATCGGCATGGGCGCCCGCACTGGCCAGCAGGCAGGCCGAGCCCATGGCAGCCAGGAGAGCGGAAAAAACAGGGCGGCGGCGCAAGGTGGCAAGTGTCTGCATGGCGGGATCGGACTCAACGAAAAATGCGGGAATGCCGTCATCTTCCGGCGTGCCTTGACCTGCAGCAACAAAGTTTTCCGCGCATGTTTATGCGCATTGCTTCGCTGCACCAGCATGATGCATACACGTGGCAGCATCTGTCCGTTATCCGTCCGGGCGCTGATTGCCTCTGACGGCTTTTGCGCCGGCACCGTGGGCGGGGGCTTTGCGCTGTTGCATCCCATCGAGAAACACCTCCAGCGCCTGCTCGGCATAGGCCAGCATCGACTCGTGTGAGGCTTGCGGCGTGCGCAGCAGGCCCATGCCCAGCAGCATGGCCAGGCCATGCACCATAGCCCAGCAACTGTGCGATAGCTGGCCCACATCGCCTGTGCGGAAACTGCCTTGCTGCTGCCCCTCGCTGACGAGCTGGCGCAGCGACTCGAACAGCCTGGCACCGGCATCGGTCAGTGCTGCGCTGGCCTGGGGCTGTGAGACGGCGCTGGACATATGGCCCAGCAGGCGTGGCGATGCCAGGCCGAAGCTGACATAGGCCAGGCCACTGGCCTTCAGGCGGCTGCGTGGCGTTGCCGGCGCGCAGTCCACTGCGGCGCGGCTGGACTTCAGCAGATCTTCAAAGCCTTGCACGGCCACGGCATCGAGCAGCGCACGCTTGTCGGCGAAATGCCGATAGGCCGCCGTGTGGGACACGCCGACGGCCTTGGCCATCTCGCGCATGGACAGCCCATCGATGTCGGCGTGTTCCATCAGTTCGCGGACATAGGCCAGAAGTTCAGCCTTGAGATCGCCGTGGTGATAACCAGTGCTCATGGTGATGGAATAGTTGCAAGTTGACAGTGGAAACATGCGGGGTCACAATGTTTCCATTGTAAACATTTGCGGTGAGAACATGAGTTTTCTCTTCCTGATTTCGCTGGCGGCAGGGGTGGCCTGGATCTTGTCGCGCTGGATCAAGCGCCCGCTGGACCTGCGCGGCGCGATGCGCTGGGGCATGGGTCTGGGATTCCTCTTTACGGGCGTGGATCACTTTGCCAGCGCAGCCAGCCGCTATGCACCGATGATTCCCGACGCCTTAGCCGGGCATGCCCTGGCCTGGGTTTATTTCACGGGGGCTGCCGAGCTGTTGGGCGGGCTGGGCCTGCTGGTGCCGGTGGCGGTGTTTCGCCGGCTTGGCCTGCCGAACATGCAGCGGCAGGCCGGCATCTGGCTGGCGGTGATGCTGGTGTGCGTGGTGGCGGCCAATATCAATGTCGCGCTCAAGGGGCAGACGGTGCAGGGGCTGGATTTTGGTGCCTGGTACTTCTGGGTTCGGCCGCTGTTTCAGCCAGTCTTCGTGGCCTGGGCGCTCTACAGCGTGGGTGTGTGGCCGAATGCCGCGAGCGCTGCCAAGCAATGAGGCATTGGCATGCGCGTGGACAGGGCCGGCGGGAAAGTGGTGTATCCATGCTTTGCCGGCTTCACGCGTGCCCCGCTCCATGGCCCGACAGGGTGCGCCCCTGGCCCCGATGATGCCGCACCGCCAGTGTTACCGCAGCCGCTGGAGGTTGCCGTTGATCAGGCCTTGGATGTAATCCCAGGGTGGCATCCGTGATCTGGCCGGGAAACAGGTCCCTGGCTGTGGCCGAAAAGCTGCTGGCTGCCTTGCAGATCCTGTCGATGATGGCGCCAGCCGCCGCATGGGAGAGTTCGGGGGCTGGAGCAGGTGTTTTCTGCCGATGTGCAGTGCCTCCCCCATCACATGTGAATTGCGCTTTCCTGCCCTGGGCCTGCCGTGCCTGCTGCGGCAGAGAGGTTCCATGGCGGGTGGCGCTGGCGGGAACGCATGCTGGTCAACAGGCATATACGGGACAGGCCGGCCAGTGGTGTAATTGCATCGCATTCCACCCTTTGCCGGTTTCACGCATGCTCCGATCCAATGTCCGAAAGGTTGCGCCCCTGGCGCTTGTGCTGGGCTCCTGCGCTGCCCTGGCTTCCCCGTGCGATGACCGGGCCAACAGCATGCCCGAGGTCCGCGCCTGCCTGGCCGAGCAAAACGAAAGCTCGGTGCAGGCGGTCTATGCGTCGCTGTCCGCCAAGCTGCGCGCCCGCATGCCCCGCGCTTTCGAGGGTTTCGAGACCGCGCAGAAAAGCTGGGCCCAGTTTGCGCGCGACACCTGCGATTTCCATGCCGAATTCAACGCTGCCTCTGTGAACCGCGACGATGCGCGCATCCACTGTCAGGCCGAGCTGGCGCGCACGCGTGTCAAGCTGCTGCGCTCGTGGGAGATGCAGCTGGACAAGCGGCCTTGAAGGCGCTGCACCCTACACCACCAGGCAGCCCTGGCGCTGCGAAATGCCGATGGTGGCCTCCATGCCCGCCGTGAACTGCAGGTAGTCGGCCTCCATGCCGTCCGAGAAGATGATGCCGTGGTCCGGCATGCGCGAGCGCAGCTTCAAGGGCTGGAGGGCCGTGATCTGGCCGTAGATGAGTTCTGCGGTGGACGAGCGGCTGGGGAAGGGCTCGCGCACCGCGAAGTCCAGGCGCTGCGCGTCCCAGTCGAAGGGCTGGTAGCCGCCGCCGTCTGCGCTGCCGCCACGCACGGCGCTGGCGATGCCCAGCGAGCCTGTGACGATGCTTTTGATCCAGGCTGACGAGCCCAGGCCCGTGGCGACGATCAGGCCCGAGGACGACTGCGGCTCCCGCCGCTCGCCCAGGGCGATGTCGTACAGCGCCGAGGTGTGGGTGCGCGGGCCGATGAACAGGTCATTGGCGGCGCGCAGCACCTGCCCGTCCGACAGGCGTGCCTCTGCCAGAGTCACGGCGCGCGTGGGGCGCCGGTCTGCAGCCACGTCGCCCAGCAGGCGCGGCAGGTCGCCGGGTGCAAAGGGCAGCAGCACGCCGTCCCAGCGGGCGGGGTCGGGGTTGACGCCGATCAGCGGCTGGCCGTTCAGGTATTTCATGGTGTTGGCCACCATGCCATCCTGGCCCAGCGCGACCACGATGTCATCGGCGCCGAAGACGAAGTTGGGCACCAGGGCGCGGTCCACGATCTGGTAACGGCCCCGCGCCTGCAGGGCCTGCACCACGGTCTGCAGCGCGGCGGCATAGGCGGCGCTTTCGCGCAGATAGTCGCCGAAGTCGGCGCCCAGGTGCTCGATGTAAAAGCGCGCCTGCTGCAGCGTGTGGTACCTGGCAACCAGTTCATCGAGCCGCGTGCGCCGCACTACCAGCACGGTCTTGCGTTCATTGGCGTTCACGGCGGCTCCTTGCGGGTTCGGGCTCGGCGGCTGAATGGCCTGCGCCGGCGCCCGCGTTCGCGCCCATCAGCGACTGCAGCAGCTCGGGCGAGACGTTGAGCTGGCCGATGCGTTCGGCCTTTTCGGCAATGCCGCCGAAGGCCTGGGCAATGAGCTGGCCCGGCTGCATGCTGCAGGCGGCCAGGGCCTGCACGGTGCGCGGATCGGCTTTTTCCAGCGCATCCATGACGGCACCCACACGGTAGGCCTCGGCATCTGCCAGGGTGCGGCTGTTGGCGGCCTGGCTTTCGATGAAGTCCCTGCGGCTGGTTTCCAGCGCCACGTCAGCGGCCATCTGCTCGGCGCGCAGTTCATTTTCCTTGCGCATCTGGGCTGCCTTGGCTTCGAGCTGGGCCTCGCGGATCTGGCGCTTTTTCTTTTCGACGGCTACATCGGTGTCCAGCTCGTTCTGGCGGATGGCGCGCTCGTTTTCCACGGCAGCCATGCGCCGTGCATAGACGGCATCGTCGGCGGCCTTGAGGTTGGATTCGCGTGCCTCGGCTTCCAGCGCGCGGGCAATGTCGGGCGTGGGTTTGACGGCCATGACCGAGACGCCCAGGATTTCCAGCCCCAGCGCGGCGATGGCGGGCTGGGAGGCCAGCTCGCGCTGTGCCGTGCGGGCGATCAGCGCCGAGGAGCGCAGGGCCTGCTTGAGCTCCAGCGCCTGCACCGCCTGCTGGATGATGACCTCGGCCTGCATGGTTACCCGCTCGCCCAGGCGCTGCGGGTCTTCGGACATGTATTTCTGGCCGTCGCGGGCCAGCGCGAAGTCCATCAGCGTGGCGGTCTGGCGCGGCTCGCTGATGCGGTAGGTGACCTGGCCCTGCACGGTGACGCTCTGGAAGTCGGCCGTCACCAGCTCCAGCATGAAGTGGCAGTCCTGGCTGCCCACGGGCACGGCCACCAGCGTGGTAGTGGGTGCGTAATAGAAAAAGGACTGGCCCACGCCTTCGCGCACGACCTTGCCGGCGCGAAATTGCATGAGGTGGACCGTGGGCTGGGACTTGATGAAACGGATGCCGAACATGGTGCTTTCCTCTTTAGGTTGTACTATACAACTTATATGGGTTGTACAGTACAACTTAAAATCCGCACCGTCAAGCACCTTTCACGTCCATGGCCCAGAAAAAAACACCTTCCCCCTTGGATGCGCCTGAATTCGCGCGCCCCTTCACCACGGTTGACGTGGTCATCTTCACCGTCCGGCAGCAGGCGCTGCAGGTGCTGCTGATGCAGCGCCCGGACGGTGCCCAGGAGCCTTTCCCGGGCCGCTGGGCGCTGCCCGGAGGCTTTGTCGATGTGGCGCTGGACGAGGATCTGCAGGCCTGTGCGCGCCGCAAGCTGGCAGGCAAGACCGGCGTGGACAGCCCCTACCTGGAGCAGCTGGGCAGCTGGGGCAGTGCGCGGCGCGATCCGCGCGGCTGGTCGGCCACGCATGTGTACTTCGCGCTGATTCCCGGCCAGGCCCTGACGCTGGAGCCGGGGGGCAATGCGGCCGATGTGGCGTGGTTTGGCGTCGATGCGCTGCCCGACGAAGGCCGGCTGGCTTTCGACCACGGCGACATCCTGCAGGCGGCGCTGGAGCGCCTGCGCGGCAAGGTTGAGTACACCTCGCTGCCGGCCTTTCTGCTGGCCGAGCCGTTCACGCTGCCGCAGCTGCAGCAGGCCTACGAAATCGTGCTGGGCCGCCCTGTGGACAAGAGCGGTTTCCGCACGCGCATGCTGTCGGCCGGCTTTCTTGTGGAGGCCGGGCATGTGGAGGGCGGCACGCGCCGCCCCGCCATGGGCTACCGGCTGGCCGACCGGCGCGCGCCCGTGGTGTTTCCGCGCACGTTCAGTCCCAGGGACTAACCCGCATCAGGTGACTGCGTTGCCGTGGGCGCTTTTCTTCAGCTGTCCAGCCACTGGGTAAAGCGTCGCGTATCCACATTGCCGCCGCTCAGGATGATGCCGACGCGCTTGCCCTGGAGCTGGTGCGCATGCTTGAGCGCAGCCGCCAGTCCCAGGCAGCCCGTAGGCTCGACTACGAGCTTCATGCGTGTGGCCAGGAAGCCCATGCATTCGAGCAGTTCATCATCGCTGACGGTCAGGATATCGGCCACGCTGCGCTGGATGATGGCAAAGGTGATGTTGCCCAGGCGCTGGGTCCGGGCACCATCGGCAATGGTCCTGGGCGCGTCGATATGGACGATACGTCCCGCACGCAGCGATTGCTGGCCGTCGTTGCCCGCTTCGGGCTCCACACCGTACAGCAGGCAGCCGGGGCTGAGTGCGTGCGTAGCCAGTGCAGTACCTGACAGCAGGCCACCGCCGCTCAGCGGTGCGAACAGCATGTCCAGCGGACCTGTTTCTTCCAGCAGTTCCTTCGCCGCCGTGCCCTGGCCGGCCAACACATCGGCATGGTCATAAGGAGGGATCAGGGTCATGCCTTGGCGTTCTGCCAGGTTGCCGCCGATTTGATCGCGGTCTTCGGTATAGCGGTCGTAGCTGACCACCCGGCCGCCATAGCCCCGTGTGGCCGCAACCTTGGCGGCTGGTGCGTCATGGGGCATGACAACGGTGGCAGGAATCTCCAGCAGCCACGCGGCCAGCGCGATGGCCTGCGCATGGTTGCCCGATGAGAAAGTGACAACGCCAGCCTTGCGCTGTTGGGCGCTGAAGCGCGACAGCGCGTTGAAGGCTCCCCGGAATTTGAAGGCCCCCATGCGCTGCAGGTTTTCACATTTGAAAAAGACACGCGCACCCAGTGCCGTATCCAGCGTGCGCGAGGTCAGCACGGGTGTGCGGTGGGCATGGCGCTGGATGCGGATAGCAGCGGCAGCCACGTCGTCATAGGTGGGAAGTATCGTCATGCCGGTCCATTTCTCCTGGCCTGGCTGCACTTGACCTATACGCGCAGATGGTGCGTGCACCGCCCATACCCGGCGGTTTATGTGCAGCGGTTTGGACGTTTGATCCATTGTTTTGGACATTTTGTTTATTTTTATACAAAATGTCAAAACTCAGAAACACTGACAGTTTCATCATGTTTGAAATCCTGCTCGATCTGCTGCAAGCGCAGGACGCGTGTTTCCGCGTTCTGGAGCATCCGGCCGAAGGCCGCTCCGATCAGGTAGCTCTGGTGCGTGGTACGGCACCCGGACAAGGTGCCAAGGCCATGCTGTGCAAAAGCCGCGATGGCGAAGCGGGATTGTTCCTGGCCGTGCTGCCAGGCAACCGCAGGCTGGATTTCAAGCGGCTGGCGCAGGCGGTGGGCGTGCGCCGCACGACGCTTGTCTCGCCCGTGGAGGCCATGGCCGCCACTGGATGCGTCATCGGCGCGATTGCGCCGTTTTCATTCCAGGAAGACATGCGGCTGGTCGTGGACCCGGCGCTGGTGCAGCAGTTCCCGGAGATTGCCTTCAATGCGGGCCGGCTTGATCGCTCCATCGTGCTCGATTGCGACGACTATGTGCGCATTGCCCGGCCCATGCTGCATCCCTTGAGCGCGGACCTGCAGTGATCTGATGCGGTGCGCTATGCCGCTGCGTTGCGCCGGTCCTGTTCGGTCACTGATGTCAGCCGGGCCAGCCGGGGCGCCAGCCATTGGCGCAGGTCGTCCATGCAGGCATAGACCACGGGCACGAAGACCAGGCTCAGCGCCGTGGAGGCCAGCAGCCCGCCGATGACGGCCACCGCCATCGGGGCGCGAAAGCCCGCGTCGGCGCCGCTGGACAGCAGCGCTGGCGCCATGCCCGCTGCCATGGCGATAGTGGTCATGATGATGGGGCGTGCGCGTTCGGCGCCCGAGCGCAGCAGGGCCTGCTGGCGGTCCAGGCCTTCCTGGCGCTTTTGCGCGGCGAACTCCACGAGCAGGATGGAGTTCTTGGTCACGATGCCCATGAGCATGAGGATGCCGATGACGGCGGGCAGGTCCAGCGCTGCGCCCCACAGCAGCAGCCCGCCCAGCGCGCCGCCGAGGGACAGCGGCAGGGCCGTGAGGATGGTCACGGGCTGCAGGAAGTCCTTGAACAGCAGCACCAGCACGGCATAGACCATGAGTACGCCAAAGCCCATGGCCTTGCCGAACTGGGTGAACATTTCATCCATGTATTCGGCATCGCCATACGTGGCCCGTGTGATGCCGGCTGGCAGCGTGCGCAGCGTCTCCAGCGCATTCACGGCCTGCAGTGCTGCGCCCAGCGGCACGCCGGGCGCCAGGTCGGCATCCACCGAGATGCGCCGCATGCGGTCGAAGCGGTCGATGCGCGCCGGGCCCGCGCCAAAGCCCAGGTCGGCCACGGTGTGAAGGGCCACGCTGGCGCCGCTGGCCGTGGGAACGCGCAGCTGGCGCAGCGTGTCCAGGTCGCCGCGCGCGGCTTCGGGCAGCAGCACGCGCACGGGCACCTGCCGGTCGCCAAGGTTCATGCGCGCCGAGTTGGCGTCGATGTCGCCCACGGTGGCGATGCGCAGCACCGTGCCGATGCCCTGCGCGGAGACTCCGGCCCGCGCAGCCTCGATGGCGCGTGGGCGGATGTGCAGTTCGGGGCGGGCCAGCGGTTCGTTGACCTGCACGTTGGCGATGCCATCCAGTGCCTTCATCTGCAGGCGCAGCGCATGGGCGGTCTCGGACAGCTGCGCGGCATCGGTGCCCAGCAGGATGATGGAAAGGTCCCGCGCATCGCCTTGCCCTTTGAAGGCGTAGCGCATGTCGGCGAAGTGCGCGAGGTCCGCGCGCACAACGGCCTCGAACTGTTTCTGCTCCATGAGGCGCTGGCCAGGGGGCACCAGACGTACCCGCACAGTGCCTTTGGCCACGTCCTGGGCCCCGGCGGCGTCCTGGCCTCCGGCCGTGGCGAAGACCGAGGCGACTTCGGGGTGGGTGCGCAGGCGCTTGGTGATGGCCTGCAGCCGTGCATCGGTCTGCGCCAGCCGCGTTCCGGGTGGCAGCGCGATGTCGATCTGCACCAGACTCTGGTCGCTGACTGGCAGAAAGCCCGAAGGCAGCAGCGGCACCATAAGCAGGGACAGCGCCAGCACCGTGCCGCCAGCCGCCAGCGCCAGGCGCCTGTGGCCCAGCGCCCAGGCCAGCAGGCGCAGGTAGTGGCCCATGAGGCTCGGGGCAGAGTCTGGCAAGTGGGCAGAGTCCGGCGAATCTGGCGCCCCATGCCGTGCAGCGGGCTGCAGCAGATAGGCGGCCAGCAGCGGCGTGGCCAGCCGTGCCACCAGCAGGGAGGCGAGCACAGCCACCGATACGGTGATGCCGAATTGCGTGAAGTATTTGCCGATGTAGCCGCCGATGAAGCTCACGGGCAGAAAGACGGCGACGATGGTGGCGGTGATGGCAACGACGGCGAAGCCGATGGCGTCCGAGGCGTCGATGGCGGCCTGGTAGGGCCGCTTGCCCTGTTGCAGATGGTGTTCGATGTTCTCGATTTCGACGATGGCATCGTCCACCAGAATGCCGATGACCAGCGTCAGCGCCAGCAGCGTGATGCTGTTGAGCGTGTAGCCCAGCCATGCCATGGCCGCGAAGGTGGGCAGGATGGACAGCGGCAGCGCGATGGCTGCCACCAGCGTGGCGCGCCAGCTGCGCAGAAACAGGAACACCACCAGCACGGTGAGCGCTGCGCCTTCGAGCAGGGTCATCATGGACATGCGGTAGCTGGCACGCGTGTAGTCCACCAGGGAGATGATCTCGCGGATCTCCATGCCTGCATGGGCCTGGCGCAGGCGGACAAGCGCCGACTCCACGCCCGCTGCGACCACGGTGTCGCTGGCGCCCTTGGTGCGCCACACCGCAAAGCCCACGACTTCGCGGCCATCCAGGCGCGCGCGCTCGCGCGGCTCGCCGTGGCTGTCGCTGACCTGCGCCAGATCGGCCAGCCGTGCCCAGCGGCCGCCGGGCAGGGCGATGGGGCTGTCGGCCAGTGCGGCCACGCTGGTGGCGCTGCCCAGCGCGCGCACGGACTGCTCGCTGCCCTGCAGCGTGGCGTGGCCGCCGGGCATGTTGATGTTCGCCTGCTGCAGCTGGGCGTTGACCTGCTCGGCCGTGATGTTCAGCGCCTGCAGCCGCTCGGGCCGCAGCTCCACCCGGATCTCTCGGCTTGCACCACCCAGGCGCTGCACCTGCTGCACGCCTGGCACCGCCAGCAGGGCGCGGCGCGCCGTGTCGTCCACGAACCATGACAGCTCCTGTGGTGTGTGCGTGGGCGAATGGATGGCGTAGTAGAGGATGGCGCCACCCTCGATGTCGTAGCGCGAGACCTGGGGTTCGAGGATGCTTTGCGGCAGCTCGGAGCGCACGCGCGCGATGGCATCGCGCACGTCGTTGGTGGCGCGGTCGGTGTCGATGCCAAGCTGGAATTCCACCGTGGTCAGCGAGGTTCCCTCGCTCAGCGTCGAGGTGATGTGCCGTATGCCGGCCAGGCCCGCGATGGCGCCCTCGACGCGCCGCGTGATCGCGTTTTCCAGCTCGCTGGGCGCAGCCCCCGGCTGGGTGATGGCCACGTTGACCACGGGAAAGTCCACCCGGGGATTGGCGTTGATGGGCAGTCCCAGAAAGGCGCTGATGCCTGCCACGGACAGCAGCAGGAACAGCAGCAGCGTGGGAATGGGCCGGCGGATGGCCCAGGAGGACAGCTGAAAGCTCATGGCGCCATGTCCTTTTCGCCGATAGCGGTCACGGTATCGCCATCGCGCAGGAAGACCGAGGCCGTGGCGGCCACGCGCTCGCCGGCCTGCAGGCCCGAGACAATCTCCAGCAGCTCCGGGCCCTGGACGCCCGTGGTCACGGCGCGCTGCCTGGCGTGGCCCGTGCCGTCGATCAGCATCACCGATGCCTGGCCGCTGCTGTCGCGGTGCACGGCGCGCGCAGGCAGGGCGATGGCTGCGCTGACGTGCCCCAGCTGCAGCTTTGCCAGTGCGAAGCTGCCTGCGCGCAGTGCGCCATTGCCTGCGTTCTCAGGCAGCGCAATGCGCACCCTGCCCAGGCGCGACTGTGCGTCCACGCGCGGCGACATCCACCGCAGCCGCCCGTTCACCGGCCCGCCCTGTCCGGCAGCCAGGACTTCGGCCGCCATGCCTTCGCGCAGCGTCGCGAGGTCGGCTTCGGCGGTCTCGGCATCGAGTTCGAGCAAGCCATCGCGCGCCATGCGAAACAGCGGCTCGGAGCCCGCCAGGGCGCCTGCGCGGGCATGGCGCTCCATCACCAGGCCGGAGACCGGCGCATGCACGCGGGCCATGTCCAGCCGGTGGCGGATTTCGGCCAGTTGGGCCTGGGCGCGCCCGGCGTCAGCCTCGGCAGCCTGCAGGCCGGACAGCGCGGCCTGTGCCAGGGTGCGGTATTCGTCGAGCTGCTGCAGCGTCACGGATCCTGGCGCCAGCGGCTGCATGCGCCGGTAGTTGGCCTGTGCCTCGCTGTGGCGGGCCTGCTTTTCGCGCACTGCCGCCTGGGCGGCTGCCAGGGCCGAGCGGGCCTGGCGGGCCTGGGCCTGCAGGCCGGTGCTGTCCAGTTCGGCCAGCAGCTGGCCTTCATGCACGCTTTCGCCCGCTTCCACATGCACGCGCAGCACGCGCAGCTCCGGCAGGGAGGTGCCGATGGCGATCTCGTCGCGCGCCGCCAGGCTGCCGCTGACGCCCAGGGTCTGCTCCCAGGTGGCCGGCCCGGCGGCCACGGTGCTGATGCGCGGCGGCACGACGGCTGCCGCTGCGCCAGCCGCCGTTCCTGGCGCAGAGGGCCACAGCAGCCAGGCCGACAGCGCCGCCAGGGACAGCGCTGCCGTGGCAAGGGGCAGGGTGCGCCTACCGTGGCGCGTCTTGCGGTGCGCAGGGTGTGTCGGGTGCATGCGGGTCGTTCCTCTGGGCAGTAGGGGGAGACAATGCCTTGCCAGTCGCCGCAGCGTGGCTGGGTGTGAGCGTTGGCATCCTCGCTTCCTGGGCAGGCTGTCGTTGCTGCAGGCCGATGGGGGTGATGGCGATCCAAAGGCGCATGTATCAGTGCTCCGCAGGGGTGGCCGGTTGCGCGGGCGGGCTGCGCCGCCCGGTGATCCGCTGCTGCCATTCGAGGACGAAAACGAAGAAGGCCGGCACGAAGAACACGGCCAGCAGCGTGCCGCTGACCATGCCGCCGAACACGCCCGTACCGATGGCGTGCTGCGTCTCGGCGCTTGCGCCCGAGGCCAGCATCAGCGGCACCACGCCCAGCGCAAAGGCCAGCGAGGTCATGAGGATGGGCCGCAGCCGCAGGCGTGCTGCACGGACGGCGGCTTCGCGCAGACCCATGCCCTGTGCGTGCAGCTGCCTGGCGAATTCCACGATCAGGATGGCGTTCTTGGCGGACAGGCCGATGATGGTGATCATGCCGACCTTGAAGAACACATCGTTGGGCATGCCGCGCAGCAGCACGGCTGCCACGGCGCCCAGCAGACCCAGGGGAACGGCCAGCATCACCGACAGCGGGATGGACCAGCTTTCGTAGAGCGCGGCCAGCACCAGGAAGACCACCAGCATGGACAGGGCCATGAGCAGCGGCGCCTGCGCGGCCGACTGGCGCTCCTGCAGCGATTGGCCTGTCCAGGCCACGGCAAAGCCCGGCGGCAGCTGGGCCGCGAGCCGCTCCATCTCGGCCATGGCCGCGCCGCTGGCGGTGCCGGGCGCGGGCGTGCCCGAGATGCGCGAGGCCAGAAAGCCCTGGTAGCGCAGCAGTTGCAGCGGTGCTTCGGACCAGACCGGCCTGGCGAACTCGGCCAGCGGCACCATGCCGCCCGAGGTGTTGCGCACATGCAGCCGCAGCACATCGTCCACCTGCATGCGTGCGGGCGCATCGGCCTGCACGATGACCTGCTGCATGCGTCCGGCGTTGGGAAAGTCATTGACGTACAGCGACCCCATGGCCGTGGACAGCGTGTCGCTGATGGCGGCAAAGCCCACGCCCAGGGCCTGGGCCTTGTGGCGGTCGATCTCCAGGCGCACGCTGGAGCCCTGGGGCAGGCTGTCCTGGTAGACGGGGCCCAGCACGCTGCTGCTGGCAGCCAGGGCCAGCAACTGGTCGGTGGCCGCCTGCAGCGCGGCATGGCCCTGGCCCATGCGGTCCTGCAGGTACATGGTGAAGCCCGAGGAGGTGCCCAGCTCCTCGATGGCCGGGGGCTGCAGCACCATGGTTGCACCTTCCGGGGCGTCCTCCATGGCCTGCTGCGCCAGCTCGACTTCCTCGCGCGCCGTGGCGCCGCTGCGCTGGTCCCAGTCCTTGAGCGTGGTGAAGGCCATAGCTGCGTTCGGCCCCGAGCCCGCGAAGCCGAAGCCCAGCACCGAGATGCTGGAGGCGATGCCGGGGCGCGAGGCGACATGGGCCTCGTAGCGCTTGACGATGTCCAGCGTGCGCTCGGCCGTGGCATCGGCGGGCAGCTGGATGGAGGCCATGAAGTAGCCCTGATCCTCCTCGGGCAGGAAGCCCGAGGGCAGCTGGCGCAGCGCAAAGACAGCAGCGCCCGCGAGGGCTGCGAACAGCAGCATCATGCGGCCCGTGCGCCGTACCAGGACCGCGACGCGGGCTTCATAGCGTCCGGTCAGCCGCTCGAAGCCACGGTTGAACCCGCCGAAAAAGCCCGGCTTGGCCGGATGGCCGGGGACCACGGGTTGCAGCAGTGTGGCGCACAGGGCCGGCGTCAGGCTCAGGGCCAGAAAGGCCGACAGCAGGATGGACACGGCCATGGACAGCGTGAACTGCTGGTAGATCACACCCACCGAGCCGCTGGCAAAGGCCATGGGAATGAACACGGCCGTCAGCACCAGGGTGATGCCGACGATGGCGCCCGTGATCTCCTTCATGGCCCGCAGGGTGGCGTCCCGAGGGGACAGGCCCTGCTCTGCCATGAGGCGCTCCACGTTCTCGACCACGACGATGGCGTCGTCCACGATGATGCCGATGGCCAGCACCATGCCGAACATGGTCAGCACATTGATGGAAAAGCCCGCCACCAGCATCACGGCGAAGGTGCCCAGCAGTGCCACGGGCGCCACGATGGCCGGGATCAGCGTGTAGCGCAGGTTCTGCAGGAACAGGTACATCACCAGGAAGACCAGCACCATGGCTTCGGCCAGCGTCTGCACCACCTTCTCGATGGAGATTTTGACGAAGGGCGCGGTATTGAACGAGATGGTGTGCTGCATGCCCTGCGGCAGCATGCCCGCCAGCTCGGCCATGCGCGCCTGCACGGCGGCGGCCGTGCGCACGGCGTTGGCGCCCGGCGACAGCTGCACGGCGGCGCTGGTGGCTGGCCTGCCGTCCTCGCGGTTGGAAAAGGCATAGGACTGCGCCCCCAGCTCCACGCGGGCCACATCACCCAGCAGCAGGCGCGAGCCGCTGGTGTGCGCGCGCAGCACGATGGCCGCGAACTGCTCGGGCGAGGTCAGCTGGCCCTGCACCGTCAGTGGCGTGGTCACGCGCTGGCCCGGCGCGGTCGGCGCATCGCCGACACGGCCTGGCGCGATCTGCATGTTCTGCTGCTGCAGGGCCTGGGTCAGGTCCCCCATGGACAGGCCATGGGCGATGAGCTTGGACGGATCGACCCAGATGCGCATGGCGCGCTCGGTGCCGAACAGCTGCACGCGGCCCACGCCCTCGATGCGGCGCAGCTCCTCGACGATGTTGCGCGCCATGTAGTCGTTGAGCGCCAGCTCGTCGAATTCGCCACCCGGCGAGACCAGTCCCACCAGCAGCAGAAAGCTCGATGTCGCCGACTCCACCTGCAGGCCGTTTTGGCGCACGGCCTGAGGCAGGCGAGGCTCCACGGCCTTGAGGCGGTTTTGCACATCGACCTGCGCCAGCTCGGGATGGGTGCCAGGCTTGAAGGTGACCTTGATCTGGGCCGTGCCCGAGGTATCCACCGAGGACTCGAAGTACAGCAGGTGCCGGACGCTGGACAGCTCTCGCTCGATCAGCGAGACCACGGAATCGTTGAGCGTGCGGGGCGTGGCGCCCGGGTAGGTGGCATACAGGGTGACCGTGGGCGGCGCCACCGATGGGTAGCGCGAAATCGGCAGCTGGGGAATGGCGAGCACGCCCAGCAGCACGATGAACAGCGCGATGACCCAGGCGAAAACAGGGCGGTGGATGAAAAACTGTGGCATGGGACGCAGGGTCTCGGTGGCAGGGCGCGGCCAGGGCGGCGCAGGCAGGCAGATTGCGGTGTTTCGATGGCATTTCTTCTCAGGAAGTGTGGAAGAACGATGGAGAAACACGCAGGCGCCTGCATGAACCACAATGGGTGCCATGATTGACCGGTCTTCGCTTTTCCAGCCTTCGACGTCGCTGATCCTGATCGCCGAGGATGCGCCCGACATTGCCGACATCCTGTGCGCCTACCTGGCGCGCAGCGGCTTTCGCACGGCCCATGCAGCCGATGGCGCGCAGGCCATCGCGCTGCACCAGTCCCTCAAGCCCGACCTGGTGCTGCTCGATGTGCAGATGCCCCGCCATGATGGCTGGCAGGTGCTGTCCGAAATACGCCACCGGGGCGATACGCCGGTCATCATGCTCACGGCCCTGGACCAGGACATGGACAAGCTGGTCGGCCTGCGCATGGGGGCCGATGACTATGTGGCCAAGCCCTTCAATGCCGCCGAAGTCGTGGCCCGCGTGCAGGCCGTGCTGCGCCGCGCAGGCCAGGTGCGCAGCCGCGAGGCCCGGCCGCTGCAGGCCGGACCTTTCCGCGTGGACCTGGAAAGCCGCGAGGTTGCCATCCAGATTGATGGCGCCGTGCATGTGCCCGAACTGACGGCGACGGAGTTCAACCTGCTGGCCTGCTTCGTGCGCTCGCCCCGGCGCGTGTTCAGCCGCGCCGAGCTGCTGCTGGGCTGCCTGCCCGAAGGCCATACCCTGGAGCGCACCGTGGACAGCCACATCAGCAAGCTGCGCAAGAAGCTGGAGAGCCTGGGCCTGCAGGGCATGCCGCTGGGCGTGCGCAGCCTGGGCTACCGGCTGGGGCTGGAGCCGTGAGCGCCGCTGCCGGCCTGCGCAGGCAGGTGGTGATGACCATGTCGGCCGTGACCCTGGCCGTGGTGCTGCTGTGCGTGCTGGGCTCGTACGTGTTCTACGCGCTGCTGCTGACGTTCCACCCGGCCAGCGTTTCGGACAGCCTGGTGCCCTCCAGCATCGAGCTGGCCTGGGTCATGGTCACGCTGGTGCTGGCCCTGCTGATCGCCATCTACGTGGCCACGCGCCTGTCGCGGCGCATTCTGCCGCCGCTCGACTCGGTGGCCATGAGCCTGCGCCAGCTGGCCGAGGGCGATCTGTCCGCGCGCGCCAGCACCGATGGGCGCGCGCTGCACGAGGCCGCGCAGCTGGTGCACGACTTCAACACCATGGCCCAGCGCCTGCAGCGCATGGCCCAGGAGCGTGCCTTCTGGAATGCGGCCATCGCCCATGAGCTGCGCACGCCGGTGACCATCCTCAGCGGCCGGCTGCAGGGCCTGTCCGACGGGGTGTTCGAGCCCAGCCGCGACATGCTCGCCAGCCTGCAGACCCAGGTCGAGGGGCTGTCGCGGCTGATCGACGACCTGCGGGTGCTGGGCCTGCAGGAAAGCGGGCATTTGCGGCTGCACCTGGAGCACACCCGCCTGGCTGGCGAGATCCGTTCTGTGGCGCTGGCCGTGGGACCGGCGCTGCAGGCTGCGGGCCTGGAGCTGACCCTGGAGCTGGCCGAGCAGCCGGTGCTGTGCGATCCGATGCGCATCCGCCAGGCCCTGCTGGCGCTGCTGGAAAATGCCATGCAGCACGCCAGCCCCGGCCCTGTGTGCGTGAGCCATCGGGTGCGCCATGGCGTATGCATGGTGCGCGTGCAGGACAGCGGCCCTGGGGTGGATGCCGAACTGGTGCCGCGCATCTTCGATGCCTTCCAGCGCGGCGAGGCCGCCCGTGCGCGCGGCGGCGCCGGCGGCACCGGGCTGGGCCTGGCCGTGGTCCAGGCGATTGCCCAGGCCCATGGCGGTCAGGCCCGCTGCCTGCCTGCCGCGCAGGGGGGCACCGCATTCGAGCTGAGCTGGCCCGCCTGAGGTGCCTGCCTGAGACACAGGCTTCACCCGCTTGGGCGATAATCCGCCGCTGGCGCATCCGTGCGCGGCCTTTGCCGCCGCCATGCGCCACAGCCGAAGGTGCCCCTCGCCACTGGCAGGGGTTCAACGGGAAGCAGGTGCGCACGGCCATCTCCAGTGGCTGCCCGCAAAGCCTGCGCTGCCCCCGCAACGGTCGGCGGAACCAAAGCCCCCACGCTGGCGCGCATGCGCCGCAAGCCACTGTGTCCCGGCGGGACATGGGAAGGCGGGGCGCCTGCCGGTGCGCGCCCATGGCGCCCGCATCCGGCGTTCCGCGAGCCCGGATACCGGCCTTCGGTACAGTTTTCGGACGCTGCGGGAGTGCGCCTGTCCGGTTCCGGCCCCAGCCCGCGCTGCGGTGGCCGGTGCTGGCGTGCGTGCAAGCGTGGCTCCCAGGCCCCCTGATTTTTTCTGGAGCACGCTTCATGCAAACCGCCAAGATTCCCGCCACCATCGTCACCGGCTTCCTGGGCAGCGGCAAGACCACGCTGCTGCGCCACATCCTGGACAACGCCGAGGGCCGGCGCATCGCCGTCATCGTCAACGAATTCGGAGAACTCGGCATCGATGGCGAAATCCTCAAGGGCTGCGGCATCGGCTGCGACGACGAAGGCAACGAGAGCGAAGGCGCGCTCTACGAGCTGGCCAACGGCTGCATGTGCTGCACGGTGCAGGAAGAGTTCTTCCCCGTGATGAAGCAGCTGGCCGAGCGCCGAGACCAGATCGACGCCGTGATCATCGAGACCTCGGGCCTGGCCCTGCCCAAGCCCCTGGTGCAGGCGTTCCGCTGGCCCGAGATCGCCAATGTCTTCACCGTGGATGCCGTGGTCACCGTGGTGGACACGCCGGCCGCTGCCAGCGGCCAGTTCGCGGCCAACCCCCAGGCGGTGGACGAACTGCGCCGCGCCGACCCCAATCTGGACCATGAGTCGCCGCTGCACGAGCTGTTCGAAGACCAGCTGGGCGCGGCCGACCTGGTGGTGCTCAACAAAGCCGATCTGGTCGATGGCCAGGCCCTGGCCCAGGTCGAAGCCCTGGTGCGCGAGGAGCTGCCGCCCGAAGTCAAGGTCGTGCATGCCACCCAGGGCCGGCTGCCGCTGGACGTGGTGCTGGGCCTGGCCCGCGCCGCCGAGGCCAGCATCGACCAGCGCGTGAGCCACCACGACCATGAAGAAGACCACGACCACGACGAGTTCGACTCGCTGGTCATCGAGCTGCCTGCCGTGGACCGCGAGCGCCTGCTGGCCGCGCTGGAGACGCTGGTGCGCCAGCAGTCCATCCTGCGCGTCAAGGGCTTTGCCGAAATTCCCGGCAAGCCCATGCGCTGGCTGCTGCAGGGCGTGGGCCGCCGCTTCGACCACCATTTCGACCGCGCCTGGCGCGAGGGCGAGGCACGCGGCACGCGGCTGGTCTTCATCGGACAAGACCTTGATGAGGCAGCGCTGCGCCACGGCCTTGAAAATGTGGCTGCCTGACCTCCTGACTCCGCACTGAAACCCGTTCCATGCACCTGCTGTCCACGCGCCCCGGCGGCTTTGTCGAGGACGAGAGCATCGTCACCCGCCTCGACCAGACACCGGCCGACATCGTCATCCTGAGTTCGGCCGACACCACGCTGGCCCTGCTGTCCTCTGCCATGCAGTCGCTGGCTGCCGGGTCCGGCGGCTTCCCGTCGGTGCGGGTGGCCAATCTGCTGTACCTGCGCCAGCCGGCCTCGCTGGATCTGTACGTGGACGAGGTGCTGCGCCATGCGCGCGTGGTCATCGTCGATCACCTGGGCTCGGAGTCGGCCTGGCCCTACGGCATCGAGCAGATCGGCGCGCTGGCGCGGCGCACGGGCCAGCGCCTGGCCATGTTCTCGGGCGATCTGCAGGAAGATCCCCAGCTGCTGGCGCGCAGCACCCTGCCGGCCTCGGCCTGCCGCCAGCTGTGGCAGTACCTGCGTTCGGGCGGCGCGGCCAATGCGCGCGAGTTCCTCAAGGCGGTGGCGTACTACGGGCTGGACCAGGGCGATGCCCCACTGCCGCCGCGTACGCTGCCGCAGGCCGCCGTCCATGTGCCGCCGGCGCTGTGCGCCGCTGCCGGCGTGCAGGCCCATGCCGTGGCCGGCATTGACGATCTGCGCCGCGCCTGGGTGCCGGGCGCGCCCACGGTGGCCATGGTGTTCTACCGCTCGCACCTGCTGGCCGGCAACACGGCCGCCTTCGACGCCATGGCCCTGGCCCTGCAGCGGCAGGGCATGAATGCGCTGCCGGTGGCGCTGGACTCGCTCAAGGACCCGCTGTGCCTGTCCACCTTCCAGCAGCTGTGCGCCAGCCATGGCGTGCAGCTGGTGCTCAACACCACGGCCTTTTCGTCGCTGGAGGCTGGCGCAGCCCTGGCCGGCGATGCGCCCGTGCTCCAGGTCATCGCCAGCGGCGGCAACCGCGAGGACTGGTGGGCCGACAGCCAGGGCCTGCGTCCGCGCGACATTGCCATGCAGGTGGTGCTGCCCGAGATGGATGGGCGCATCATCACCCGTGCCATCAGCTTCAAGGGCCTGTCCCACCGCTGCCCCATCACCCAGGCCGACGTGGTGGCCTATCAGCCCGAGCCCGACCGCGTGGACTTCGTGGCCGAGCTGGCCCGGCGCTGGTGCAGGCTGCGCAGCCTGCCCGCGCGCGACAAGCGCCTGGCCCTGGTGCTGGCCAACTACCCCGGCAGCGAAGGCCGCATCGGCAGCGGCGTGGGGCTGGACACGCCCGCCTCGGTGGTGGCCATCCTGCGCCGCCTGCACGACGAAGGCCATGACCTGGGCGACCCCGCGCAATGGCCTGCCGATGGCGACGCGCTGATGCGCCTGCTGCAGCAGGGCATTGCCAACGACCCGGCTCAGTGGCCGCTGCGCCCGGCCTGGCAAAGCTATGCGCTGCAGGACTACCGCACGCGCCTGGCCGCGCTGCCCGCCGGCATGGCCGAGGCCATCACCGCGCGCTGGGGCGAGCCCGAGGCCGATCCGCTGCTGCGCCAGGGGCGCTTCATGATCGCGGGCCTGCGCCTGGGCCATGTCTTCGTGGGCATCCAGCCGGCGCGCGCCCTGGGCGGCCAGGGCCTGGGCGCGCAGGACTATGCCAGCTACCATGACGCCGAGCTGGTGCCCCCCCATGGCTATCTGGCCTTCTATTTCTGGCTGCGTGACCGCTTTGCCGTGGACGCCATGGTCCACGTGGGCAAGCACGGCAACCTCGAATGGCTGCCGGGCAAGAGCCTGGCGCTGTCCCAGGTCTGCTGGCCCGATGCCATTCTCGGGCCGCTGCCCCATCTGTACCCCTTCATCGTCAACGACCCCGGCGAAGGCGCGCAGGCCAAGCGCCGCAGCCAGGCCGTCATCATCGACCACCTGATGCCGCCGCTGACGCGTGCCGAAAACCATGGCCCGCTGCAGGACCTGGAGCGTCTGGTGGACGAGTACTACGACGCGCTGCTGGTCGATGCCCGCCGCGCGGTCCTGCTGCGTCGCCAGATCCTGGACAGCGTGCGCCGCCAGCACCTGGACCAGGATCTGGCGCTGAAGCTGGAGCTGGCGCCCGGCGTAGCCCAGGACGACGAGGCCCTGCTCGAACGCATCGACGCCTATCTGTGCGAACTCAAGGAAACGCAGATCCGCGATGGCCTGCACGTCTTCGGTGCCTCGCCCCAGGGACGCCAGCGCCGCGACACGCTGCTGGCGCTGGCGCGCTTTCCGGCAGATGCGGGGCAGGGCCTGCTCAATGCACTGTCAGCCGACCTGCTGGGAGAGCAGGCGTTCGATCCGCTGCGCATCGAGCCCGCGCGCCCCTGGGGCGGCGCGCGCCCCGAGGCGCTGCAGTCCGTCAGCGATGAGCCCTGGCGCCATGAAGGCGATACGCGCGAGCGCCTGGAACTGCTGGCGCAGCAGTTGCTGCAGGGCGATGCCCAGGCGCATGACTGGCCGCAGACCCGCGCCGCGCTGGCGCATCTGCATGCCGTGCTGGCGCCCGCGCTCGACGCCTGCGGCGGCCAGGAAATGGAGCAGCTGATGCGCGGCCTGCAAGGCCGCTTCGTGCCGCCAGGGCCCAGCGGATCGCCCTCGCGCGGGCGGCCCGACGTGCTGCCCACAGGGCGCAACTTCTACACGCTGGACACGCGCGCCATCCCCACCCAGGCGGCATGGGAACTGGGCCAGCAGGCCACGCGCCGGCTCATCGAGCGCTACCTGCAGGAGCACGGCGACTACCCGCGCACCCTGGGCCTGTCCGTCTGGGGCACCGCCACCATGCGCACGGGCGGCGACGACATCGCCCAGGCCTTCGCGCTGATCGGCGTGCGGCCCAAGTGGGCGCCCGGCAGCCAGCGCGTGGTGGACTTCGAGGTCGTGCCGCGCGTGGGCCTGGGCCGGCCGCGCGTGGACGTGACGCTGCGCATCTCGGGCTTTTTCCGCGACGCCTTCCCGGGCGCCGTGCAGATGTTCGATGCGGCCGTGCAGGCCGTGGCCGCGCAGGAGGAAGATGCCGAGGACAACCCCATCCGGGCGCGCATCCTGGCCGAGGCGGCCGAACTGGCGGCACAGGGCCTGGACGAAGCCCGTGCGCGCCGCCAGGCTGGCTGGCGCGTGTTCGGCGCGCCGCCCGGCCACTATGGCTCGGGCCTGGGGGCGCTGCTGCAAAACGGCGACTGGCAGGGCGAGGCCGATCTGGCCCAGGCCTACCTGGGCTGGAGCCAGCACGCCTACGGGCAGGACGCCGAAGGCGAGCCTGCGGGCGATGCGCTGCGCCGGCGTCTGGGCACGCTGGACATCGTGGCCCACAACCAGGACAGCCGCGAGCATGACATCCTCGACTCGGGCGACTACTTCCAGTTCCAGGGCGGCATGGCAGCGGCCACCCGCCACCTGTCGGGCCGCCAGCCTGCGCTCTACCACGGCGACCACTCCAATCCTGCCCAGCCGCGCGTGCGCTCGCTCAAGGAAGAAATCGGCCGCGTGGTGCGTTCGCGGGTGACCAGCCCCAAGTGGATCGACGGGGCCAAGCGCCACGGCTACAAGGGCGCCTTCGAGATGGCGGCCACCGTGGACTATCTGTTCGGCTTCGATGCCACCACGCAGCAGGTGGGCGACCACCACTATGCGATGGTGGCCGACGCCTATGTGTTGGATGCCGCTACGCGCGGCTTCATCGCGCAGCACAACCCCCAGGCCCTGAGCGACATGCTCGAACGCCTGCTTGAAGCCATGCAGCGCGGCCTGTGGGAGCAGCCTGGCAGCTACCGCCAGCAGCTCGAAGACCTGCTGCTGGACCATGAAAACCTTCTGGAAGGATCTCGCGCATGAGCGCCAGCGCCACCCAACTGTCCCCCGGCCACTTCCCCGATGCCGCGCAGCCCGGCCTGCCCGCGCTGTTCCCTTTCGCCGCCATCGCAGGACAGCCCCTGCTGCGCCAGGCGCTGCTGCTGGCGGCCATTGACCCGCAGATCGGCGGCGTGCTGGTCGAAGGCCCGCGTGGCACGGCCAAGTCCACCGCCGCGCGCGCCCTGGCCGAACTGATGGATGGCGCGCCCTTCGTCACCCTGCCGCTGGGCGCCTCGCTGGAGCACCTGGCCGGCTCGCTGGACCTGGGCCAGGCCCTGGCCGGTCATGCGCTGCGCTTTGCGCCGGGCCTGCTGGCCCGCGCCCATGGCGGCCTGCTCTACGTGGACGAAATCAACCTGCTGCCCGACGCCCTGGTCGATGTGCTGCTCGATGCAGCCGCCAGCGGCGTCAACGTGGTCGAGCGCGACGGCATCTCGCACCGGCACGCGGCGCGCTTTGTGCTGGTGGGCACCATGAACCCCGAGGAGGGCCAGCTGCGCCCGCAGCTGCTCGACCGCCTGGGCCTGTGCGTGCGCCTGGACAACGTCGATGACCCGGCCGAGCGCCTGGCCATCGTGCGCGCACGGCTGCAGTTCGATGCCGACCCGCAGGCCTTCCGCGACCGCCATGCGGCTGCGCAGTCTGCACTGGCCGCGCAGTTGCGCGCTGCGCGCCAGCGCCTGCAGCCAGCCGGCGCGCTGCCCTGGTCCGACGAAGTGCTGCAGGCAGCCGGTGCGCTGTGCATCGCCGCCCAGGTGGACGGCCTGCGCGCTGATCTCGTGCTGCTGCGCGCAGCCCGCGCCTGGGCTGCCTGGCTGGGTGAGGCTGCGGTATCGCCCGCCCATGTGCAGGCCGTGGCCGAGCTGGTGCTGGCGCACCGCCGCAAACCGGGTGCGCCGCAGCCGGCCGCGCCGCAGCCGGCCGCGCCTCAGCCGGCCGCACCTCAGCCGGCCGCACCGCAGCCGCCCCAGCCCGCGCCCCAGTCACCACCGCCCCGTGCGCAGCCTGCGGCACAGTGCCAGGCGCCGGATGGCGCCCCCGCCGACGGCCCGCACAGCGGCCCTGCATCCGACGCTGACTGGGGCGCCATGCCGCCCGAGTCCGTGGGCCTGCAGCGTGTGGCCATCCCCTCCCTGCTGGCCCGCGAGGCGGGAGCACACGCCGCAAAAAAAGCCTGAGCCCCCGCGCCCAGCAGGGCAGGGACGCGGGGGCAGGGCCGCCGTCGCCCGGTCGGCCCCGGCTGGCCCAGGCCCCTGCCGGCGGCCAGGAAACGGGCGGCTGGGACTGGCCGCGCACGCTGGCCGCGCGCGGCGCAGCCGCGCTGCAGCCTCAGCATCTGCGCCGGCGCAGCGAACCGCCGCAGGGCGCGCGGCTGCACTGCTTTGTGCTCGACTGCTCGGCCTCCATGGCGGCGGGCGGCGCACTGGCGCGCGCCAAGGGCGTATTGCTGGCCCTGATGGATGAGGCCTACCGTCGGCGCGAGCAGGTTGCACTCATCTGCTTTGCCGGCGCGCGCGTGGAACTGCGCCTGCCGCCACGCAAGGCCGCGCCCTGGAATGACGGCTGGATCGCGCCCATCGGCGGCGGCGGCGGCACGCCGCTGGCAGCCGCTGTCGCCCAGGCGCAGCAACTGCTGGCGCGCCACTGCGGGCCCCGCAGCGGCTGCCAGGGCGCGCTGTGGCTGCTCACGGACGCACGCACGCGCGAGCTGCCCGCACGGCCCGCTGCCGCACAAGAGGCTGCCGTCGTGGACTTCGAGGCCGGGCGCGTGCGGCTGGGCCGCGCGCGCGGCCTGGCCCGGGCCTGGCAGGCGCGCTATCTGCAGGCAGGCGATCTGGCAGGCTTGGCAGCGCCTTGATCCAGGCCCCATAATGGACGCTCTGCACCAGAGTTCCAGGAGGTATTCGTCCCATGCGCCATTGATGCCGCCGCTTCCATAGCGGCCCGCTTTTTCCGCCCCTGTCCGTTGCGTGCGCAATGCATGCGATACGGCAAGGAAATGCGTTGGCATCCATGGCTTGTGCAATATGACGAATACCACGATCACGCTCGACGGCGTGGCCTGCAGCCTGCCCGGTGGCAGGTCTCTTTTCTCCGATCTTTCCGAAACCTTCGACCACCGCCACACCGGCCTGGCAGGGCGCAACGGCGTGGGCAAGTCCATGCTGGCGCGCATCCTGGCCGGGCTGCATCCGCCATCGCAAGGCCGTTGCCTGCGCAGCGGCACGGTGCTGTACCTTGCGCAGCAGACGGACTGGCATCATCAGCCATCGGTGGCCGCGCTGGCCGGGCTGCAACCCGCGCTGGATGCACTGGCGCGCATAGAAAGCGGCAGCACCGATGCGCACGACTTCGAACTGCTGGCCGACCGCTGGGATTTGCGCCAGCGCCTGCAGGCCCGGCTGGAGCGCGATGGACTGGGTCATCTGCGTGCCGGCACGCCCGGCCATGCGCTCAGCGGCGGCGAGGCTATGCGCGTGGCGCTGGCGGGCGCGCTGCTGTCGCAGGCCAGCCATCTGGTGCTGGACGAGCCGACCAACCACCTGGACCATGGCAGCCGCGCTGCACTGGCTCGGCAGCTGCAGTGCTGGCCGCGCGGCCTGGTCGTGGTCAGTCACGACCGGCAACTGCTGGAGGGCATGGAGCGCATCGTCGAGCTGTCGCCACAGGGCCTGCGCAGCTATGGCGGCGGCTATGCTTTCTACGCTGGCGCCAAGGCGCGTGAACAGGCCCTGGCCAGCGAAGCGCTGGATCAGCGCAAGCGCGAGCGTCTGCGTGAAACCCGGCAACTGCGCGCGCAGCAGGAACGCCAGGACAGGCGCCAGGCGCGCGGCAGGCGCCAAGGGCAGCAGGCCAACCAGGCGCGCATTGTGCTGGACCGCCAGAAAGAGCGCAGCGAGTCATCCGCCGGACGGCTTCGCCAGCAGCAGGCGGCTGTCCTGCAGCGGCTGGACGAGCGCGTGCGCGATGCGGCGCAGCAGGCCACACAGGCCGCGCCGGTCCACATGCAGAGCCTGCCTGCCGTGGCGGACGCCGGCCAGCGCGTAGTGGCTTTGCTGGAGGGCGTGGTGCTGCCTTTCCAGAAGTCTGTCCCGGCCCAGGCCATTGACCTGTCGCTGCGCGGCGGCCAGCGGGTCGCTGTCACCGGTCCCAATGGTTGCGGCAAGACCCGCTTGCTGGATGTGCTGGCAGGGCGAAGCCATCCCGATGCCGGCACCGCACGGCGGTTTGTGCCCTGTGCCTACCTGGACCAGCGCCTGTCCTGGCTGGATACGCGCCGCTGCGTGCTGGAGTTGCTGCGCGAGGCCAGCCCAGGCATGGCCGAGGATGTGCTGCGCACCCGCCTGGCGCAACTGGGCCTGGGGCCGCAGCAGCTGGCACTGGCAGGCGCGCAGCTCAGTGGCGGCGAGCGGCTCAAGGCCGCGCTGGCCTGTGTCCTGCATGCCGAGCCGCCGGCCCGGCTTTTGCTGCTGGACGAACCCTGCAATCATCTGGATCTGCCTTCGCTGCAGGCCCTGCAAGACATGCTGTGCAGCTATGCGGGTACGCTGGTGGTGGTGTCACACGACGAGGCTTTTCTGCAGCGCATCGAGCTGACCGAACGGCTGGAGTACACACCCCGTGGCTGGGTGATGCGGCCGGCCTGATGCGGCTCAGGGCGCCTCCGGGATCAGTGCCCGCAGCGCCTGCACATCCATCACCAGCAGCGCCTGCCGCCCTTGCTTGCGCAGCAGGCCGCGCTGCGCCAGCGCGCTCAGCTCGCGCGTGACCTGCTCGCGGTTGGTGCTGATTTTGCTGGCCAGCATCGCATGCGAGGGAGCAGGCTCCAGGCGGGCGGTGTTGTCGGGCGCCACGCCGGCCGCATGGGCCAGACGCAGCAGTTCGGCATGCAGCCGGGTGGGCACGCCTTGCGTGCTCAGTTCCATGACGCGGTCGGTCAGCTGCCGCACCAGCCCTGCCAGATCCACCATCACGCGCATGGCGACTGCGGGCTCGCGGGCCAGCAGGGCCAGGAAGCTGTCGCGCGAAAGGCTGGCCAGCAAGGAGGGCTCCAGCGTGAGCACATCGGTGGAGCGCGCCTGGCCGTCGATGGCCGCCAGATCCCCGAAATGCCCGCCCGCTTCGTGATCTCGGAAGCTGACCTCACGCCCGCCCGGCGAATAGGTCGTGATGCGCACGCGGCCCGCAGCCAGGAAGAAGACATCGCTGCCTTGGGAGCAGCGGCTGAAGACGGGCTGGCGCGCATCGAGCTGGCGCCATTCGCAGTCGGCTGCGATACGATCCAGGCTGTCATCGCCCAGGCCCTCGAACAGCGCGATGCGGCGCAGCGCGAAGCTCGAAGGCCGGGCGGGCGTGAGGGGCGGAGAGGCCATGGGAACCAAACGGAGTCGGGTGAAACAAAGAGCCTGGGCTGGCTGCCGGCTGCCCTGATTATCGGTCTGCCATGCCCTGGCGGCTTTCCTTCATCCGCATGAACCGCTGTCCTCGCATGGCCCCTCCTTTTCTGCGTACCGTGCACTGGACCAGCGGTCTCGTACTGTGGGGGTATGCCGCCCTGCACCTGGGCAACCATGCGCTGGGCCTGGTGTCGCTGGAGGCGGCCGAGGCCCTGCGCCGCGCGGTCCATGGCCTGTGGCGCACGGTGCCAGGCTCGGTGCTGCTGTACGGGGCTCTGGCGCTGCACATGGGCCTGGCATTGCATGCGCTGTGGCGGCGGCGCAGCCTGCGCATGCCGGCGCTGGAAGCCGCGCGGCTGGCATTGGGCCTGTGCCTGCCCCTGCTGCTGGCCCTGCATGTGCCGGCCACGCGGCTGGCCCAGGAGGCATGGGCGATTGATCCGTCCTACGCGCGCATCGTGCGCGCCTTCTGGAGTCCGCCAGGCATGGCGGTGCAATTGCTGCTGCTGTCTGCCGCCTGGACCCATGGCTGCATGGGCCTGCACATGGCGTTGCGCAGGCATGCCGTCTGGCGCCGGTGGCAGCCGCTGCTGCTGACCGGGGCCGTGCTGCTGCCCGTGCTGGCTGCGCTGGGCATTGTGTCGATGTCGCGCGAGATCCAGGCGGCGGCCCTGCCGGCCCCGCCAGCGCCTTCCCCCGAAGCGGCGCAGTTGCTGCGCAGCATCACTGCCACGCTGCGCGAAGGCTGGCTGGCTGCCGTGGCGGTGGCGCTGGCTGCGCGGGTGCTGTGGCGCATGGCCCGTGTGCGCGGCGGCAGTCTGATTGTCCTGCGCTATCCACAGCGCAGCATCGAGGTGCCGCGCGGACTGAGCGTGCTCGAAGCCAGCCGCGAGCATGGCATTGCCCACCTGTCGCTGTGCGGCGGCAAGGCGCGGTGCTCGACCTGTCGCGTGCGTGTCAGCGGCCCCGAGGCCCATCTGCCCGCCCGCCAGCGTGCCGAGCATCTGACCCTGGAGCGGGTGGGGGCTCCGCCCGATGTGCGCCTGGCCTGCCAGCTGCGCCCCACGGGCGATATTGCCGTGGTCCCGCTGTTTCCTTCCCTGGATTCTGCTGCCGCCAGGCCCCGTGGCGAGGAGCGCGAACTGGCCATTTTGTTTGTGGACCTGCGCCGCTGGTCGGGCGTGGCCGAGCGGCAGTGGCCGGTGGACCTGTCATGGGTGCTGGACCAGTATTTCGCGATCGTGGGCCAGGCCGTGCGCGACAGCCAGGGGCTGGCCAACCAGTTCATCGGCGACAGCGTGATGGCGCTGTTCGGCCTGGAGACGGACCTGGAGACGGCCTGCCGGCAGGCCGTGCGGGCCAGCGCGCTCATCGACCTGCGCATGCAGGCCTGGAGCCAGACCTTCGAGGTGCAGTTCGGCCAGCCACTGGATTTCGGCATGGGGCTGCATGCAGGCCGCGTGGCGGTCGGGCGCGTGGGGTTCGAGGACACCACCAGCCTGACTGCCGTGGGTGAGGTGGTCAACACCGCCAGCCGCCTGCAGGAGCACACCAAGCTGGCTGGCACGCGGCTGGTGCTGTCGCTGGAGGTCGCCCGGCGCGCCGGCGTCGCCCAGGAGCTGGGCGCGCCGGTTCAGGCCCAGGTGCGTGGCCGCTCACAGCCGCTGCCCGTGCTGCAGGTGCGCCGGCCTGCACAGCAATGGCCATGATCTGCCGTGGCGGGGCTGTTTGCGCAACTTGGTGCGTTTAGGCACATACACGCCAGGCACCAGGAGCGAGACTTTCATCCATGCAGAACGCAATCACGCGCTGCACGATTTGACAAAGGATTCGCCATGCAAAACGCCAAGCAAATTTTCGCCATTGCCGCTCTCTGCGCCGCCTCGTGGTCGGGCGCTGCCTCGGCGGCTGCGGTTTCCTCCGAAACCTGGTTCGGCGCCGAGCCCGCCACTGCCGGCCCTGCGCTGTCGCGTGCCGAAGTGCTGGCCGATCTGGCCCTGTGGGAGCGCGCCGGCCTGCAGCACTACAGCGAAGCCGATGCAGGCCCGCAGGACGCCCAGTACCAGCAGCGTCTGGCGCAGTACCAGCGCCTGCGCAGCGGCCCCGAATACCAGGCCGAGGTGCAGCGCCAGGGCGGCGCGGTGAAGGCCGCAGAAAGCCGGGAGCCGGGCCATGCACCGGGCTGAGACACAGGCCCACTGGGCCCCGCTGCTGGCACGGGTGCTGCTGAGCCTGCTGTTCATCTACAGCGGTATCGGCAAGGTGATGGGCCCTGAGGGCACCATGGCCTATATCGCCAAAGCCGGCCTGCCCCTGCCCATGCTGTCCTATGCGATGGCGCTGGTGGTGGAGCTGGGCGTGGCCACGGCGCTGCTGCTGGGCTACCGGACCCGCGAGGCGGCGGCCGTGCTGGCGGCGTTCAGCATCGTGTCGGCGCTGATGTTCCACCACCAGTTCGCGGACAAGGGCCAACTGATCCACTTCCTCAAGAACCTGGCCATCGCCGGCGGGTTCGTGCAACTGGTGCTGGCGCCCGTGGCGCGCTGGAGCCTGGACGCACGCCGCCAGGCTGCGCGCTGAGGGCGTCCGCTCGCGGGCTTCAGACCCGGATGCCTTTTTCCGCCAGGCGGCGCGCGTAGGCTGCGAGGATCAGGCGTTCGGAGTGCACCAGATAGTCATTGAGTTCGGCGGCCGCCTCGGCGGGCTTGCCGCTCTCGAACAGCTGCAGGATGCGCGCGTTCATGTCCACGTAGGGCGCGTGCAGGAAATGCGGGTCGCGCAGCAGGCCGAAGGCCAGGCGCAGCTCGGCCAGCAGGTGCTCGAACATGGTGTCCAGGCGCTCGCTGTCGGCCAGTTGCACGATGGCCTTGTGAAAGGACATGTTGGCCGTGCCCACGCCGGACCAGTCCTGTGCCTCGCGGTTGCGCTGGGCAGTCTGCACGGCATCGTGCATCAGGCCGCGCGCCGGGTGCATGGGGTAGGCCTGTGCCAGCGCCTGGCATTCCACCATGCGCCGCACGCGGTAGATGTCGATGATGGAGGCGATGCTGGGCGCCGCCACCGACACGCCCTTGTTGGGCTCGTGCACGAGCAGCCCCTCCTTGGTCAGCAGCCGGAAAGCCTCGCGCAGCGTGTTGCGCGAGATCTGCAGGCTTTCGCTGAGAGCGGCTTCCGACAGTTTCTGCCCCGGCTCCCAGGCGCCGTCTATCAGCTTGCTGCGCAGCTGCTCGGTCACGCGGTCGGTCAGGTTGAGAATCTCGGTGCTGCGGGTCATGGTCGTGCGTATACAAGGGCCAGAGCGCAGTGTAGCCAGTGCCGGGCCGCCATGGGTCGCCAGGCGCCCATCGCGTGCGTCAGCCGATGAATCTGCCGCTGGCGCCCAGCAGGCCCAAGTCCACGAAGCCTGACCCCACGTAGGGCGGCTGGCTGCCGTAGTCGATGGAGAAACCGCCCAGATCCAGCTTGCGCACGCCGGCCAGCGCCGTGCGCAGGCGTGCCTGGCTGGGGTCGCGGCCCGCGCGCTCCAGGCCCTCGGCCAGCACGCGGGTGTTCACATAGGCTTCCAGGCTGCCCAGCGAGAATTCCTGCTGCTGGTTGGCGCGCATGGCCGCCTGGTATTCGCGCACCAGCTGCATCTTGCCCTGGTGGGGGGCGGGCACGATCATGGTCAGCACGATGCCCCTCCCCGCTTCGCCGAGTTTGGCCAGGCTGTCATTGGGCAGCGTCACGCTCAGGCCCGCCAGCAACAGGCCCGGCGATTGCCTGCGCAGTCCGCGCACCAGATCCACCGAGACAGTGCCCGCCGTGGCCAGCAGCACGGCGGAGGGGTGGGCTGCCACCACCTTGTCCAGCACCTCGGCCACGTTCTTGCCGTCAGTGGCCACGGCCAGCTGCAGCGCGGGCCTGGCACCCTGGCTTTCCAGTTCGCGGGTGGCGTCTTCCAGCATTTCCCGGCCATAGGCATTGTCCAGGTAGACGATGCCGATGCCCTTGAGTCCCATGCCCGCCAGCCGCTGCACCAGGCGGCGCACTTCATCGGTATAGCTGGCGCGCACATGGAAGACGCCGCGCTGGCCCTTGCGCAGCGAGGAGGCGCCTGTCCACGGGGCCACATAGGGGATTCCCGCTTCTTCGATCATGGGCAGGATGGCTGTGTTGTTGGGCGTGCCCGTGCAGGACAGCAGTGCAAAGGCAGTGCCCTTGGACAGCATCTGCCGGACGTTGTCCACGGAGCGCTGCGTCACATAGCCATCGTCCAGCATCTGCAGCTGCAGTGTGCGGCCATGGATGCCGCCGCGTGCATTGATCTGGGCCATGGCGGCCTCCGCGCCCAGCCGGATGTCCGTGCCAAAGCTGGCCAGCGGACCGGTCAGCGAGGCCGAGCAGCCGATGGAGATGGTTCTGGCGGACAGGCCTGCCTCGTCGGCGAAGGCGTTGCGCACGAAGGCCGGGGCCATTGCAGGCAGTGCTGCGATGGCCGCAGCGCGGGGAAGCAGGGAAACAAGTTGACGGCGTCGCATGGATTCAAGGCTCTGACGAAAGGAAAGGGAGCAGTGCAATGCCATCCATGCCGCCTGCCGCGCTTGCGTCCGGAGTCCGGAGGGCGGCCCATTGTAGGAGGCGGCCTCGCTGCAGGCGATACCGATATACGCGCAGCGTTTTATTTGTGTTATCTATCGATTATTAATTATCAATAGTCATTGAATTTTTTGAAAATCCTGAATTTGCTTGGTTTGCATGCAAGGTCATACGGGTTTGTACTATATCTATGCACATATTGTCATGATCAGAATCTAGTTATGTAAGACAAAAATCTATTTTTGTTGAACAAAACCAGATGGATGGTCCACCCAGACCACTGGTTCGAGGGGGCGGCGAAGCCGCCACGGGTGGATGTGTCCAACGGGGAATCAACATGCTGACTGACGTCAATCTCTGGCCGCTGATCGGGGTGGCCATCATCGTGGCGGGCTTCGTGCTGCGCTTCAATCCCATGATGGTCGTGATCGTCACGGCCATCGGTACCGCTTTGGCGGCGGGCTTTCCCGTCGACAAGGTGCTGGCCACCATCGGCACGGGTTTCATCAAAACCCGCAACCTGCCGCTGATCATCCTGCTGCCGCTGGCGGTGATCGGCCTGCTGGAGCGCCACGGCCTGCGCCAGCACGCGCAGAACTGGATCAGCTCCATCCAGTCGGCCACTGCGGGCCGCCTGCTCATCGTCTACCTGGCTGCGCGCCAGCTCACTGCTGCCGTCGGCCTGACCAGCCTGGGCGGCCATCCGCAGATGGTGCGTCCGCTGCTGGCGCCCATGGCCGAGGGCGCGACCCAGTCGCGTTTCGGCATGCTGCCCGCCAAGGTGCGCGACAAGCTGCGCGCCTTCTCGGCCGCCACGGACAACGTGGGCCTGTTCTTCGGCGAGGACATCTTTGTGGCCTTTGGCGCCATCGTGCTGATGACCACCTTCCTCAAGGAAGCCGGCATCGAGGTCGAACCCATCCATGTCGCGCTGTGGGGCATTCCCACGGCCATCTGCGCCTTCCTGATCCATGCCTGGCGCCTGAGCCGCCTGGACCGCACGCTGGAACGTGAGCTGGCTGCCTACAAGGCCAGCGCCGAAGCAGCCGCCACTGCCCACACCGAAGCCAAGGGAGCCTGACCATGACGCTGACCATCCAGCACCTGTACTACCTGGTCGGCTTCGTGCTGGCCGTCACTTCCGTAATGACGCTGCGCGATGCCAGCAACCCCAAGCGCTGGTCCAGCGGCCTGTTCTGGGCGCTGTATTCCGCGGTCTTCCTGGTGGGCAATGAACTGCCGCCTGTGGCCGTGGGCGTGATCGCCGTGGCCATGGCGCTGATCGCTGGCCTGGGCGGTGTGGGCAGTGGCCGCCATACGCCGCGCAGCGATGCCGACTATCTGGCCAGTGCCAAGCGCTTGGGCAACAGGCTGTTCGCGCCGGCCCTGGCCATCCCGCTGATCACCATGGCCGGCACGCTGGGTGCCTCGCACCTGGTCTTCGGCGGCACGCCGCTGCTGGACCCTAAGGCCACCACCCTTGTCAGCCTGGGCGTGGGCTGCGTGCTGTCCCTGGGCCTGGTGTGCTGGCTGACGCGCGAGACGCCGGCCCAGGGCATGCGCGAATCGCGCCGCCTGACCGACGCTCTGGGCTGGGCCCTGGTGCTGCCCCAGATGCTGGGCATGCTGGGTCTGGTGTTCTCCGATGCCGGCGTTGGCAAGGCCGTGGCCTACGTGACCACCACCTACATCAACATGGACATCCGCTTCGTGGCTGTCGCCGTCTACGTGGTCGGCATGGCGCTGTTCACCGTGGTCATGGGCAACGGCTTCGCGGCCTTCCCCGTGATGACGGGCGGCGTGGGCGTGCCCATTCTGGTCGGCGTGTACCACGGCGATCCGGCCGTGATGGCGGCCATCGGCATGCTGTCGGGCTACTGCGGCACCCTGCTCACGCCCATGGCAGCCAACTTCAACCTGGTGCCTGCGGCGCTGCTGGAGATCGACAAGAACGCAGTGATCCGCGCCCAGGTGCCCACGGCTCTGGCGCTGCTGACGGCCAATGTGTTCCTGATGTATTTCCTGATGTTCCGCTGAGATGGAGTACCCCCTGAGTCGCTTCGCGCCTTCCCCCTGGGGACGACACCTTCGGTGCGAGGCGGCGCGGCCGGCACAGGCTCTTCCTCGGTGTCTCTGGCTTTGGTGTGCGCCAGTTTCAAGGGCAGCAGGCACAGCAAGGATCACGGGAATAACCCATAGGACATAAATATGATGACCAAATCCAGCGGCCCTCGCATCCTTGTGACGGGTTTCGAGCCTTTCGAGCAGGACAGCGTCAACCCTTCCTGGGAGGTGGCGCGCGCCCTGCACGGCGAAGTCATTGCCGGCGCCACGGTGCATGCGGTGCAGCTGCCCTGCGTGTTCGGTGCCGCCATCGAGCGGCTGCACGGGGCACTGCGGCAGGTGCGGCCCGTGCTGGCCATCAGCCTGGGCATGGCAGGCGGCAGGGCCGATTTCACGCCCGAGCGCGTTGCCATCAACATCGATGATGCGCGCATCCCGGACAACGCAGGTGGCCAGCCGGTGGATACGCCCGTGGTCCAGGGCGCGCCTGCCGCCTACTTCAGCACGCTGCCCATCAAGGCCGTGGTCAGCGGCCTGCGCGCGCAGGGCATCCCGGCATCCGTCTCGAATACGGCAGGCACCTTCGTGTGCAACCATGTCTTTTTCGCGCTCATGCACTGGCTGGCGCAGGGCCATGGCGAAGCGGGTGCACGCGGCGGCTTCATCCATGTGCCGGCCCTTCCCGAGCAGGCCGCCCGCCATCCAGGCATGGCCAGCATGGCCCTGGCCACCCAGGTGGCGGCCTTGCGAGAAACCCTGAGAACGTCCCTGACCGTGGTGCAGGACCTGAAAGAAACAGCCGGCCAGCTGCATTGATGCAGCCCGCTGGCGAGGAGAGAACGATGAAAATGGACTTGAACAGTGACCTTGGCGAGAGCCTGGGCGCATGGCGCATGGGCGACGACGCTGCCATGCTGGATATCGTCAGCAGCGCCAATGTGGCCTGCGGCTTTCATGGCGGCGACCCGGCCGGCATCCTGCACACGCTCAGGGCTGCGCGGGCGCGCGGCGTCACCGTCGGTGCCCATGTGTCCTATCCCGACCTCATCGGCTTTGGCCGGCGCAACATGGATGTGGCCAGCCCGGACCTGGTTGCCGGCATCATCTACCAGATCGGCGCGCTGCAGGGCCTGGCCCATGTGGCCGGCACCGAAGTGCGTTACGTCAAGCCGCATGGCGCGCTCTACAACACCATCGCCCACGACCGGCGCCAGGCCGAGGACGTGATTGCCGCCATCCGCGCCATCGATCCGGCGCTGGTGCTGGTGGCACTGGCCGGCTCGCCCCTGATCGACTGGGCGCGCGACGCGGGCCTGACCGTGGTGGCCGAGGCATTTGCCGACCGGGGCTATACGCCCGAGGGGGCCCTGGTCTCGCGCCGCGAGCCCGGTGCCGTGCTGCACGATGTGGACCAGATTGCCGCCCGCATGCTGACGCTGGTGCGCGACGGCGTGGTCCGTGCCGTGGATGGCAGCGATGTGCGCATTGCCGCCGATTCCATCTGCGTGCATGGCGACAGCCCGGGCGCCGTGGCGATTGCGCGCCATCTGCGCCAGCGCTTCGAGCAGGAGGGCGTGCACATTTCCTCCTTCGTGGGCTGAGGGGCGGGCATGCGTTTTCTACCCGTCAACCGCCAGGCCCTGATGGTGGAGCTGGCCGACCTGGACGAGACCCTGGCCCTGCTGGGCTCGCTGCAGCGCGATCCCATCGAGGGCGTGCAGGAGCTGGTGCCCGCCGCGCGCACGGTGCTGGTGCAGTTCGCACCCTCGCAGGTGGCTGCAGCCGATCTGGTGCGCCGCATTGCCGGGCGCGACCTGGGGCTGCGCACCGAGCGCAGCGATGTGCTGGTGGAGATCCCCGTGCACTACGACGGCGAAGACCTGGCCGATGTGGCCCAACTGCTGGGCATCACGCCCGAGGAAGTTGTGCGCCGCCATACAGGCAGCGAATACGCCGTGGCTTTTACGGGCTTTGCGCCCGGTTTTGCCTACCTCAGCGGCGGCGACCCCCTTTTCAATGTGCCCCGCCGCAGCACACCGCGCACGCGCGTGCCGGCTGGCGCCGTGGCGCTGGGCGGCACCTTCAGCGCCGTCTATCCCCAGGCCAGCCCTGGCGGCTGGCAGCTGATCGGCCGCACCTCGGCGCGCATGTGGGACCTGTCGCGTGAATTGCCGGCGCTGCTGCAGCCCGGCTACCGCGTGCGCTTCGTCGATGCGGCCAGCCTGGCGCAGGCAGATGCAGCAACCGTGCCTGAACCGGCCGTGCCTGAACTGGCCGTGCCTGAACCGGCCTTGGCGCCTGTCCGGCCGCACGACGGCAACGCGCTGTGCGTGAAGGCTACCGGCCTGATGACCCTGTTCCAGGACCGTGGCCGCATGGGCCAGGCCGGGCAGGGCGTGTCGGCATCGGGCGCCATGGACCAGGCAGCCTTCAAGGCTGCCAACCGCCTGGTGGGCAATGCCAGCGACCTGGCCGTGCTGGAAACCGTCGGCGGTGGCCTGTCGCTGCAAAGCCAGGGCGAGACTGTGGTTGCCGTCACGGGCGCCGATGCGCCTCTGGCCATCACCACCCGCAGCGGCCAGCGCTGGAACGTGCCCCGCTACCAGGCCGTGGCCCTGGCCGATGGCGACCTGCTGACCGTGGGCCAGCCTGCCGCTGGCGCACGCTGCTATGTGGCCGTGCGTGGCGGCTTTGCGGTGGCGCCCGTGCTGGGCAGCGCCTGCACCGACACCCTGGCCCACGTTGGCCCCGCGCCGCTGGCCGTGGGGCAACTGCTGCCCGTGCTGCCTGCAGGCCGCACGGCCGTGGCGGCGCCGCAGCTGCCGCCCGAGTCCCTGCCCGTGGCCGGGCAGGACGTGGTGCTGGATGTGGAGCTGGGTCCGCGCACCGACTGGTTCACGCCCGAGGCCGTGGCCCTGCTGTCCGCCCAGCGCTGGCAGGTCACGCCGCAGTCCAACCGCGTGGGCCTGCGCCTGGCCGGCGAGCAGCCCCTGGCACGCGCCGTTGCGGGCGAACTGCCCAGCGAAGGCACGCCGCTGGGCGCCATCCAGGTGCCGCCCAGCGGCCAGCCCGTGCTTTTTCTGGCCGACCATCCGCTAACTGGCGGCTACCCCGTCATCGGCTGCGTGGCCCCCCACCACCTGGACCTTGCAGGCCAGATTCCCGTGGGTGCATGGATCCGCTTCAACCCCATCCGTGCCTTCCAGGAATACCTGCCCTGCGCCGAGGGTGCGACGAACTGAATACTGAAGGAATTGCGATGAAGAAAGTCCTGATTGCCAACCGTGGCGAGATCGCCGTGCGCATCGCCCGCGCCTGCGCCGACTATGGCGTCAAGTCCGTGGCCGTCTATGCCGATGCCGACATCGATGCCCTGCATGTGCGCATGGCCGACGAAGCCTATGGCCTTGGCGGCGAGCGCCCGGCCGACACCTACCTGAATATCGCCAAACTCATCGCCATCGCGCACAAGAGCGGTGCCGATGCCGTGCACCCCGGCTATGGCTTTCTGTCGGAAAGCGAAGCTTTTGCACGCGCCGTGATCGATGCCGGCCTGCGCTGGATCGGTCCCACGCCCGAGACCATTGCCCAGCTCGGCGACAAGGTCGAGGCGCGCAAGATCGCCCTGAAGGTTGGCGCTCCGCTGGTAGCCGGCACGCCCGACCCGGTCAAGGATGCTGGTGAAGTCCTGGCCTTCGCGCAGCAGCACGGTCTGCCCATCATCATCAAGGCCGCGTTCGGCGGCGGCGGCCGGGGCATGAAGATCGCCTGGCGCATGGACGAGGTCGAGGAGCTGTACCACTCGGCCGTGCGCGAGGCCGTCACCGCGTTTGGCCGGGGCGAATGCTTTGTCGAGCAATTCCTGGACCGGCCCCGCCATATCGAGGCCCAGGTGCTTGCCGACACCCACGGCAACGTGGTGGTGCTGGGCACGCGCGACTGCTCGCTGCAGCGGCGCAACCAGAAGCTGGTCGAAGAAGCGCCGGCTCCCTTCCTCAGCGACGAACAGCGCGCGCGCATCCACACGGCGGCGCGCGACATCTGCGCGGCTGCAGGCTATGTGAGCGCGGGCACGGTGGAGTTCCTGCTCAGCCAGACAGGCGCCATCTCCTTCCTGGAGGTCAACACCCGGCTGCAGGTCGAGCACCCCGTGACCGAGCAGACCACGGGCGTGGACCTGGTGATCGAGCAGCTGCGCGTGGCCGACGGCCTGCCCCTGTCCCTGACCGAAACGCCTGCGCCGCTGGGCCACAGCATCGAATTCCGTATCAACGCCGAAGACGTAGGCCGTGGCTTTCTGCCCACGCCGGGCCCTGTGGCGCGCTTCGATGCGCCTTCGGGCCCTGGCGTGCGCCTGGACACCGGCGTGCAGGCCGGCTCGGTGGTGCCTGGCAGCTTCGATTCGCTGATGGCCAAGCTCATTGTCAGCGGCGCCACGCGCGAACAGGCCCTGGCTCGCGCCCGCCGCGCGCTGGCCGAGTTCCGCATCGAGGGCCTGTCCTCGGTGCTGCCCTTCCACCGTGCCGTGATCGGCCACCCCGACTTCGTGGGTCATGACGGCTTCAAGGTCCATACGCGCTGGATCGAATCCGACTTCGCCGAACCCCTGGCTGCCGCCGTGCGCGCCGAGCCGCTGCCCGATGCCAGCCTGGTGCGCTGCGCCGTCGAGATCGACGGACGCCGTGTGGCCCTGGGCCTGCCGGCCATGCTGCTGCAGGGGCTGGCATCGGCTGGCGGCGCAGCCGCTGCGCCCGCTGCTGCGCTGGCTGCCGAATCTGCCGTCGATCCCGCGGCCGTCACATCACCTATTGCAGGCAATCTGCATGCCTGGAAGGTGGCCGATGGCGACACCGTTCAGGAGGGTGATGTGATCGCTGTCATGGAGGCCATGAAGATGGAGATGCAGGTGGCTGCGCATCGCAGCGGGGTGGTGGCTCTGGTGGCTGAGGCGGGGAAGGCGCAGGCGTTGGGGGCTGTGATTGCTCGGATCGGCTGATTGCGGGTAATGGTTTTTTGATTCTGTGGTGCCTCTGGCGGCAGAGGCCGGGGCGAAACCCGGCCTCGAAAAACAACCCCCGGCAGGGTCCCAAAAAGAGCGTGAACTACTCAGCGCCCACCCTGAAAACTACGCGTGCTGTACAGATCCGTCGGCAGACGCGACAGCCGGGGCAGGCCCGATGCCGCATCCACAGGCTGGCGCTCGATGTAGTTGAAGAACACATCCGCATCCAGCACGCCGATGTCCATGCGGCGCGAATCGGGCACCGCCGCCAGCGTCTTGTAGCCATCGCCGCCCGTGGCGTTGAAACCCAGCACGAACAGCTTGTAGGTGCGCGCCGTCTCCAGCGGCTTCCACAGCCGGGCTGCCTGGTCGTAGACCTCGATGCCCGACACGCGCTGGCCTGCCGCCGCAGCCGCGTTCACATCGAAGCGCAGGCCGCCAGTGTAGGGGTAGGGACCGGGAGTGCCGCTGGCGCCGTAGACGGCTTCCAGGCCGTCTTCCAGCATGCCCTTGACTTCGGCGCCCGTGATGTCGAGGCGAAACAGCGTGTTGCCGAAGGGCAGCACCTGGATGACCTGGGCCGCCGTGGTCACGCCCAGCAGCGGGATGCGCACGCCGCCGCCGCTTTGCAGCGAGATGTCTGCGCCGCCGTAGTGGCGGTTGGCTTCCTCCAGGTAGGCCTGGGCCACGAGCTGCTGGATGTCGCCACCGCGCACGCTCACGCTGCCTTCGGCATTGCAGGCTGCGCTGGACTGGCTGTAGTTCATGGTGCCGGCACCGCCGGGCACGCGGCGCGAGCACAGTTCCTGGGGCGCGATGGCAACCTGCTTGAGGTTGAATTGGGCCACCTTGTCCTTGAAGGGCTGCAGCACGGCCGTGGCCTTGGCCGAGGGCGTGGTCACGCGCAGCACGCCCGTGGCGGCGGCGCTGGCCTTGAGCGCGGCCTTCTGCGCGTCGGTGGCAGCCTTGCCGCCGAGGGTGAAGTCGTCACCGATCAGCACATGGGGCGTGCCGCTGCACTGTGTCACGCGGCCATCGGCGTCGAACTGGACCTTGAGCTCGCCGACGACCTGGGCGTACTCCCAGGCCTGGACCACGCAGACGGTGCTGCCGTCCTTGTCTGTCAGGCGCGTGGGATAGGTGCCGCCGGGCGTGCCCACGCCTGTGGTCTTGAGCACATCGGGGCCCAGCAGGGTGTGCGAGTCGCCGCCCACGACCACGTCCACGCCGCTGAGCCTGGGCACGATCTGGCGGTCATAGTCGTAGCCGATGTGGCTCATGAGGACGATCTTGTTGATGCCCTGGGCGCGCAGCGCATCGATCTCGCGCTGTGCCGCCGTGGCTTCGTCCTCGAACGTGGTGTCGGCATCGGGGCTGGAGGAAGCCTTGGTCTTGCCTGCAATGGTCAGCCCGATGATGCCGATCTTCTGGCCGCCGCGCTCCACCACAGTGGAGGGGCTCACATAGCCGGGCGCCCTGGCGGTGTTCAGCGCCGAGCCCGCGCCAAAACGCACATTGGCGCTGAGCACGGGCGTCTTGCAGCTGGCGGTGCGCAGCCGGTCCAGAAAGGACTTCAGACTGGAGTCCCCCTTGTCGAACTCGTGGTTGCCCAGCGTGAAGGCGTCAAAGCAGACGGTGCTCATGAGCGCGGCGTCGGCTTCGCCTGCGGCACCCCCGCGGTTGAAATACAGCGTGCCCGTGAGCGCATCGCCCGCGTGCAGCTTGAGCACGTTGGGCGACTGCGCGGCCAGCTCCTCGATGGCCTGGGTCACACGGGGAAAGCCTGCAGCGTCCACGGCCACGGCTTCGGCCTTGCCGGCGCCCGCGTCGAGTTGCAGGGTCTTGCGCTTGGACTCCAGCGTGGAGTGGTGGTCGTTGATGTGCAGGATGCGCAGCTCCATCGGCTGGCGGACGGGCGTGCTGGGCGTGCTGCAGGCGGCGAGCAGCGCGCTGGCGGCCAGGGCCAGTGCCAGCGGGCGCAGCGCATGGCGGTGTGAGATCAGGGACATGGACGTTTTCTCTCTGTATCGGGTGGTTACGCATCGCCGATGCCGGCGTGTGCATGGCATGCGGATGGCACAGGCACAGCCTGCGCTTGACCTTGACATGATGGCAATCTTTAAAGTGCAGCCATCGGAAAAGAAGGAGTAGGCAATGACTGCATCGATCAAGGCCGGCATGGCCATCGACCTGCCCGTGCTGGGCATGACCTGCGCCTCCTGCGTGGGGCGGGTGGAGCGGGCACTCAAAAAGCTGCCGGGGGTCGAGGATGCCGTGGTCAATCTTGCCACTGAAAAGGCCAGCATCCGCTTCGAGGGTGCGCCGGATCTGCCGGCGGCCATCGCGGCCATCGAAAAAGCCGGCTACGAAGTGCCTCAGTCCCGCGTGGAGCTGGCCATCGAGGGCATGACCTGCGCCTCCTGCGTGGGCCGCGTGGAGCGGGCGCTCAAAAAGGTAGAGGGGGTGCAATCGGCCAGCGTCAATCTGGCGACCGAGCGCGCCCAGGTGCAGTGGAGCGGCGGCAGCGATGTGGCGCCCCTGCTGGCCGCCGTGCGCAAGGCCGGCTATGAGGCGCGGCCGCTGGGGTCTGGCGGCGCGGCCGGTGCGGCAGGCGCCGCTGCTGTGCCGGACGGCGGGGACGAGGCTCAGCAGCGCCAGGTACACGAGCGCCAGGCGCTCAAGCGCTCGCTGATCGTGGCCACGGTGTTTGCCCTGCCGGTATTCGTGCTGGAGATGGGCGGGCACATGGTGCCGGCCTTTCACCACTGGGTGGCGCAGGCCATCGGCACGCAAAACAGCTGGTACCTGCAGTGCGTGCTGGCAGCCATCGTGCTGTTCGGGCCGGGACTGCGGTTTTTCCAGAAGGGCGTTCCCGCGCTGCTGCGCGGCGCGCCCGACATGAATTCGCTGGTGGCCGTGGGCACGTCGGCGGCCTTCGCCTACTCGCTGGTGGCGACCTTCCTGCCGCACTGGCTGCCGGCTGGCACGGTGAATGTCTATTACGAAGCGTCGGCCGTGATCGTGGCCCTGATCCTGCTGGGCCGCTTCATGGAGGCGCGCGCCAAGGGCAATACCTCCGAGGCCATCCGCCGCCTGGTGCAGCTGCAGGCCAAGACGGCGCGCGTGCGCAAGGACGGCGGCGTGCAGGAGGTGGATATCGCCGCCGTGCGCACGGGCGATATCGTCGAAGTGCGGCCCGGCGAGCGCATCCCCGTGGACGGCGAGGTGCTCGAAGGCAGCAGCTTCGTCGATGAATCCATGATCAGCGGCGAGCCTGTGCCCGTGGAAAAGACGGCGGGCGCCGAGCTGGTCGGCGGCACGGTCAACCAGAATGGCGCGCTGGCCTTCCGGGCGACCAAGGTCGGCGGCGACACGCTGCTGGCCCAGATCATCCGCATGGTCGAGCAGGCCCAGGGCTCCAAGCTGCCGATTCAGGCCCTGGTGGACCAGGTCACCATGTGGTTCGTGCCGGCCGTGATGGCCGTGGCCCTGCTGACCTTCGGCGCCTGGCTGCTGTGGGGTCCTTCACCCGCGCTGAGCTTTGCGCTGGTCAATGCCGTGGCCGTGCTCATCATCGCCTGCCCCTGTGCCATGGGGCTGGCCACGCCGACTTCCATCATGGTCGGCACGGGCCGCGCCGCCCAGATGGGCGTGCTGCTGCGCAAGGGCGAGGCCCTGCAGACTCTCAAGGACGCGCGCGTCGTGGCCGTGGACAAGACCGGCACGCTGACGCGCGGGCGCCCCGCGCTGACCGACCTGGTGCTGGCGCCCGGCTTCGAGGGCGAGCGCCGCCGCGTGCTGGCGCTGGTGGCGGCCGTGGAGGATCGCTCCGAGCACCCGATTGCCCGCGCCATCGTGGATGCAGCCAGGGCCGAGGGCCTGGCGCTGGGCGTGGTGGAGCGCTTCGAGTCGGTGACGGGGTTTGGCGTGCGTGCCGATGTGGAGGGGGTGCGCGTTGAAATCGGCGCCGACCGTTTCATGCGTGAGCTGGGCCTGTCGGTCGATGGGCTGGCCGTGGACGCCATGCGCTTTGGCGACCAGGGCAAGACGCCGCTGTACGCCGCCATCGATGGCCGCCTGGCCGTCATGATCGCCGTGGCCGATCCCATCAAGGACAGCACGCCTGCCGCCATCGCTGCGCTGCATGCCCTGGGCCTGAAGGTGGCGATGATCACGGGCGACAACCGCCTCACGGCCGAGGCGATTGCGCGCCAGCTGGGGATCGACGAAGTGGTGGCCGAGGTGCTGCCCGGCGGCAAGGTCGAGGCCGTGCAGCGTCTGAAGGCTGCGCATGGCACGCTGGCCTATGTGGGCGATGGCATCAACGATGCGCCGGCCCTGGCCGAGGCCGATGTGGGCCTGGCCATCGGCACGGGCACCGACATCGCCATCGAGGCGGCCGATGTGGTGCTGATGTCGGGCGACCTGGGCGGCGTGCCCAATGCGATTGCGCTGTCCAAGGCCACCATGGCCAATATCCGCCAGAACCTGTTCTGGGCCTTCGCCTATAACGTGGCCCTGATCCCGGTGGCCGCCGGCCTGCTGTACCCGTTCAACGGGATGCTGCTGTCGCCCATCTTCGCAGCCGGCGCCATGGCGCTATCCAGCGTGTTCGTGCTCAGCAACGCGCTGCGGCTGCGCCGCTTCGCGGCGCCGCTCACTGCGGGAGCTGGGGCACGTCAATGAAGTCGTCGATGCTCAGGCCCTTCTCCTTGAGCAGGGCTTCGAGTACGGGCTTGAGGCGGCCCAGGCTCTGCTGCACGGTTTCACGCACCGTGTCCACCACGACCTGGGTGCTGCGGTCGATCTCGACGTTGAGCAGGTCGCCCACGCCCTTGGACTCGAACACCGTCATGCGGCGCGTTTCGGGAATCAGCCAGACCTCGAACCAGCCCGCCTGGCGGTCCACCTCGGACACCGTCAGGCTGGCGCCGTTGATGGCGATATAGCCCTTGGCGAAGACATAGTGCCGAAAGCCTTCGGGGATGCCGAAGCGGATGCGGTGGTTGGTCTCGCTGGAGGCCACCTCCAGGATGGGCGCTGTGAAGTCCACATGGCCGGACAGCGGGTGGCCGCCGATCTCGGCGCCGTCCTTGGCTGCGCGCTCGACGTTGACGCGCGCGCCCACGCCGTAGCTGCCCAGCGTGGTGATATTCAGGCTTTGCAGCATCACATCGAAGCTGGCGCGTGTGGGCGAAAGGATTTCGGTCACCGTCAGGCATACGCCGTCGGTGGAGACGCTGGCGCCGATGGCCAGGTCCTGGCAGAAGCCTTCGGGAAAGTCGAGAATGAAGGTGCGCAGGCCGTCTTGGTCGCGCAGCGCGGCAATGCTTGCCACGGCCTGGATGATGCCGGTGAACACGGTACGGGATTCCTTGAGGTGCGTGCCTGGAAACAAGAATGCGACTGGCGCGGTATGCAATGGAGCCTGCGGCTTGCCCTGGGGCGCATCCTGTTCGCGCAAGCGATAAAGCGTGCATTTTGCACGCGCGGCACGTGGCTTCGTTGCTTTGGGTAACATCACGGACCCTGCGGGCGCCCGGTGGAGGACCATCGGCGCCCGGTTGCCCTGCCGCGCGGCGATCGGCCCGGCGGGGTCCTCTCGCTCAGAGAAGTCCATGAATTCCAAGACTCCCCCATCGTTTCTGAGCCGCATCGCCATCGCGATCGGCAGTTTCTTCGCCATCCTCGGCAATGGCCGCCTGGCCGCCGATGTCACCCGCCTGCGCGGCGGCGAGCCCCTGGCCGCCGACGTGCCGCCGCCTGCGCCCCGGGAGGTGCGTGTGGAGGTGCCTGTGGAGCGCATCGTGGAAGTGCGCGTGGAGGTTCCCGTCGAGAAGATCGTGGAAAAGCGTGTCGAGGTGCCGGTCGAGAAGCTCGTCGAAAAGACCGTGGAGCTGCGCGTGCCCACCGACACGGCCGCCCTGCAGCTGCTGGGCCTGCTGCAGCGCGAGGCACGCTTCGTGGACTTCGTGCAGGAGGATGTGGCCGGCTACACGGACGCCGAGATCGGCGCCGCCGCGCGCGTCGTCCATGAAGGCTGCCGCAAGGTGCTGCGCGAGCATTTCAGCATCGCCCCCGTGCGTGCCGAGGCCGAAGGCAGCCGCGTGACGCTGCAGGCCGGCTTCGATGCCGCCGCCGTGCGCCTGACGGGCAATGTGGTCGGCCAGGCGCCGTTCACCGGCACGCTGGGCCACCGGGGCTGGCGCGTGGACGATGTCCGCCTGCCCCAGCTGACGGATGACAAGGCCGCTGCCATCGTGGCGCAGGCGGAGGTGGAGCTGTGAGCATGCAATCGTCCCGTTACAGCATCGGCATCGACCTGGGCACCACGCACTGCGCCCTGTCCTATGTGGACCGCCAGGCCAGCGACGGCGAGAAGGTCGCCCAGGAAGTGCTGGCCATTCCCCAGCTCACAGGTCCGGCCAGCGTCGAGTCGCGGCCCCTGCTGCCATCCTTTCTCTACCTGCCCCATGAAAGCGAACTGAGCGCAGCCGACATGGCGCTGCCCTGGGGCGCGAGCCAGGATTTCGTGGTCGGTGAATTCGCGCGCTCGCGCGGCGCGGCCACGCCGATCCGGCTGGTCTCCAGCGCCAAGAGCTGGCTGTGCCACCCCGGCGTGGACCGCCGCTCGCCGCTGCTGCCCGCCGATGCGCCCGAGGAGGTACACCGTGTCTCACCGCTGACGGCCTCCATCCGCTACCTGTCGCACCTGCGCTGGGCCTGGGAGCAGGCCCATCCCGAGGCCCCGTTCGATGCCCAGGACGTGACGGTGACCATTCCCGCCTCGTTCGACCCGGCCGCGCGCGAGCTGACGGCCGAGGCCTGCCGCGCCGCAGGCTTTCAGCGGCTCACCCTGCTGGAAGAGCCCCAGGCCGCGCTGTACAGCTGGATCCAGGCCAGCGGCGGTCAGTGGCGCAAGCAGGTGCAGCACGGTGACGTCATCCTCGTCGTGGACGTGGGCGGCGGCACCACCGACCTGTCGCTGATCGCCGTGCTGGAGCACGACGGCAATCTGCAGCTGCAGCGCGTGGCCGTGGGCGAGCACATCCTGCTGGGCGGCGACAACATGGATCTGGCCCTGGCCTATGGCGTGGCCCGCAAGCTGGCCCAGGAGGGCCGGCAGCTCGATGCCTGGCAGACCCGCGCCCTGGCCCATGGCTGCCGCCAGGCCAAGGAGCAGCTGCTGGCCGACGAGACGCTGCAGTCCGTGCCTGTGGTCGTGCCCAGCCGTGGCAGCAAGCTCATCGGCGGCAGCATCCGCACCGAGGTGACGCGCGCCGAAGTGCTGCAGATGCTGGTCGAAGGCTTCTTCCCCCGCGTGGCCGTCAGCGACAAGCCCCAGACCCGCGCGCGCGCGGCGCTGACGCAGCTGGGCCTGCCCTACGCGCAGGACGCGGCCGTCACGCGCCATCTGGCGGCCTTCCTTGCCCGCCAGAAGGGTGCCACCGAGCAGATCGAGGGCCTGCAGGGCACGCAGCCCGAGGCCGCCTCCTTCCTGCACCCCTCGGCCATCCTGTTCAACGGCGGCGTGCTCAAGGCGCCGCAGATCGAGCAGCGCATCCTGGAAGTGCTCAACGGCTGGCTGGCCGCCGAAGGCGCGGCGCCCGCCCGCCTGCTCGACGGCGCCAATCTGGACCTGGCGGTGGCGCGCGGCGCCGCCTACTTCGGCCATGTGGCGGCTGCAGGCCGTGGCGTGCGCATCCGTGGCGGCACGGCGCAAAGCTATTACGTGGGCGTGGAAAGCAACATGCCAGCCATCCCCGGCATGGAGCCGCCGATCTCGGCCCTGTGCCTGGCGCCCTTCGGCATGGAGGAGGGCACGGAGGTCGCGCTCGAAGCCCAGGAATTCGGCCTGGTCGTGGGCGAGCCCGTGCGCCTGCGCTTTTTCGGCTCCTCGGTGCGCCGAGCCGACCAGGTCGGCACCGTGCTGGATTTCTGGGGCCCCGAGGAACTGGTCGAACTGCAGGAGATCGAGGCCCATCTGCCCGCCGAAGGCCGTGCCAGCGGCGAGGTCGTGCCCGTCACCCTGCATGCGCGCGTGACCGACATCGGCACCCTGGAGCTCAACGCCGTGCCCGTGGGCGGCGCCGAGCGCTGGAAGGTCGAATTCGACGTGCGTCCGGATGTAGCGTAACCCGCTGGGCGGCAGCCCCTGGCGGGCGATGCACAGCACCATGCCTTGATGACTGCTCCCATGCCTGATACTGCCCCCTGCGCGCCCGGCGCCGCCCACATCGTGGGCATTGACCTGGGCACCAGCCACACCGTTGTGGCCCATGTGCCCGTCAACGGCAGGGCGTGCGACATCGCCCTGCTGCCGATTGCACAGCGTGTCTCGGCCACCGAAATCGACGCGCAGCCGCTGCTGCCCTCGGCGCGCTACCAGGCAGCGCCCGGCGAACTGGGCGATGCCTGGCGCCAGCCCTGGACAGCGCCGGGCGCTGACGCATCAGCGCCTGCCGTGCTCGGGCGCTGGGCGCGCGATCTGGGCACGGCCGTGCCGGGACGGCTGGTGGCCAGCGCCAAAAGCTGGCTGTCGCATGCGGGCGTGGACCGCACGGCGCCCATCCTGCCCTGGGGTGCTCCCGAGGACGTGGCCAAACTGTCCCCGCTGCAGGCGTCGGCCAGCTACCTGGACCATGTCCGCCAGGCCTGGGACCGCGCACACCCGGCAGCGCCGCTGCACGAGCAACTGGTGGTGCTGACCGTGCCGGCCTCTTTCGACGAAGGCGCGCGCGCGCTCACGCTGGAAGCGGCCCGGCTGGCCGGCCTGCCAGCCGTGCAACTGCTGGAAGAGCCCAAGGCGGCCTTTCATGACTGGCTGGTGCTGCAAGGCGATGCGCTGGCCGCGCAGCTGGCGCACAGCCGGCTGGTGCTGGTCGCCGACGTGGGCGGCGGCACCACCGACCTGACGCTGATCCGCGTTCAGCCTGCGCCCGACGGCGGCCTGCCCACGCTCACGCGCATTGCCGTGGGCGAACACCTGATGCTGGGCGGCGACAACATGGATCTTGCCATTGCCCACCGCATCGAGCCGCTGTTGGCGCCGACCGGCGAGCGCCTGCCTGCTGCACGCTTTGCGCAGCTGGTGCAGCGCTGCCGCATGGCCAAGGAGCAGTTGCTGGCCCGCGACGCACCGGCCTCGGTCGAGGTGACCCTGCTGGGCGGCGGCTCTCGCCTGCTGGCGCAGGCACGCTCTGCCACCTTGCAGCGCGACGAGGTGCGCGAGTGGGTGGTCGAAGGCTTCTTGCCCCTGGCCGGGCTGGCCGATAGTCCTTTGAAGCGCCAGGGCGCGCTGCGCGGCCTGGGCCTGCCCTATCCGGCCGATGCAGCGATCTCGCGGCACCTGGCCCAGTTCCTGGAGCGCCATGCGGACGGCGAGCTGCCCGACAGCCTGCTGCTCAACGGCGGAGTCTTCCACGCCCATGCGCTGGCCGAGCGCCTGTGTCAGCAGTTGCAGGCCTGGCGCGGCACGCCGCCGCGCCTGCTGCACAACCCGCACCCCGACTGGGCCGTGGCGCGCGGCGCTGCAGCCCATGGCCTGGCGCACTGGCAGGCCACCCGCGCCGTGGCGCAGCCTGCGGCCCGGGCCGTGCTCCCGCGCATCGGCGGCGGATCGGCGCGCAGCTATTGGCTGGTACTGCCGGAAAAGGCCGGCGGCGCGCCCCAGGGTATCTGCCTGCTGCCGCGCGGCACCGAGGAAGGCGTGCGCATCGTGCTGACCGGGCGGCGCTTTGCGCTGCGCCTGGGCCAGGCCGTGCGCTTTTCCCTGGTGGCCAACAGCCTGGCCACCGCCCCGGCGCAGGCCGGCCGCATCGCGGCGCTCGAAGGCGAAGGCTGGGTGGAGCTGCCCACGCTGTCCACCGTGCTGCCCGCACCCGAAGGCCGCGACAAGGCCCAGGTCGAGGTGCAGCTGCAGGCCTGCATGACCGAGGTCGGCACGCTGGAGGTGCGCTGCGCGGCCGTGGACGATGCCCAGCGCCAGTGGCTGCTGCCTTTCAGCGTGCGCGGCGCCCTGGCGCCGTCCGGCGACGAGGATGCGCCTGCGGCCGATCCGGCACGGCATGGCCGGCTTGCCGAGGCCGTGGACCAGATCGACCGCATCTTCGGCAGCCAGGCCCGTGAGGTCGCGGCCCGGGAGGTGCGCCAGCTGCGCCAGTCCCTGGAGCGGCTGCTGGGGCCGCGCGAGGACTGGGAGCTGCCCTTGCTGCGGGCCCTGTTCGATGCCTTGCTGGCCCGCGCCAGGCGCAGGCGCCGCACGGCCGAGCATGAGCGCGTCTGGCTCAACCTCGCCGGCTGGTGCCTGCGCCCCGGCGTGGGGGCCGAGCTCGATGGCTGGCGCATGCAGCAGGTCTGGCAGCTGCACGGCCAGGGCCTGGGCCATGGCGGCGAAGGCGCCAACCGCACTGAATGGTGGGTGTTCTGGCGCCGCGTGGCCGCAGGCCTGGACGAAACCCGGCAGATGCAGCTGCTGGAAGAAGTGGCCGGCCACATGCAGCAGGCCGTGCAGCGGGCCCAGGGCAAGTCCGCCCACGGCAGCTACGACGACATGCTGCGCCTGTTCGCGGCCATGGAGGCCGTGCCCTGGCAATACCGCCAGGAAATGGGCCAGTGGATGCTGCAGCGGCTGCGCCACCCCGGCGAATCCGTGCAGACCTGGTGGGCCCTGGGCCGCCTGGCGGCGCGCGTGCCGCTGGCTGCCAATGCCCACCTGGTGATGCCGCCCGAGGCCGCACAGGAGTTTCTCGATGCCACGCTGGCCCAGGACTGGCGCCGCAACGAAACTGCCATGTTCGCCGCCGTGCAAATGGCCCGCATGACCGGCGACCGCGCGCGCGACCTGCCGGATGCGCAGCGCACCCTGGTGCTGGAGCGGCTGCGCGCTGCCGGCGCGCCGCCGCGCTGGATCGCCCTGGTCGGGCAGGTGCAGGAGATGGATGCCCAGGATGCCCGGCGCAGCTTTGGCGACAGCCTGCCGCCCGGACTGGTGCTGGTGGGTTAGTCCGCGCCCGCAGGCGCAACTGCGCGGCGCCGGGTCTCCCGCTTGTCAGCGGGGTGGCGCATGCATGCATAGAATGGGTTGACGGGCCTGGCCTGACCAGGCGTGGCCATGCCCGTTTTTCCAACCCAACCAATTAACCATCCGGCGGCCCCGGGCCTGCCGGACATGACGGGACAAGTGATGAGCGCAGCATATACCGATACGCTTTTGTTGATCGACGGTCAATGGCAGGAAGCCGCCAGCGGCAAGAAAATTGTCGTGCGCAACCCGGCCAGCGGCGAGGTCATCGGCCATGTGGCCCATGCCGACATCGCCGACCTGGACCGTGCGCTGGCGGCTGCGCAGCGCGGCTTCGAAGTCTGGCGCAAGGTGTCCGCCCATGACCGTGGCGCTGCCATGCGCCGCGCTGCCGCGCTGCTCAAGGAGCGCGCCGACGAGATCGCTGCCCTGCTGACCCAGGAGCAGGGCAAGCCGCTGGCCGAAGCCAAGGGCGAAGTCCTGGCCGGCGTGGGGATCATCGAATGGTTTGCCGACGAGGCACTGCGTGTCTATGGCCGCATCGTGCCCTCGCGCCGCCCCGAGGTGCAGCAGCTCGTCATCAAGGAGGCCGTGGGCCCGGTGGCGGCTTTCACGCCCTGGAACTTCCCCGTCAACCAGATCGTGCGCAAGATCGGCGCGGCGCTGGCCACGGGCTGCTCCTTCCTGTGCAAGGCACCCGAGGAAACACCGGCCGCGCCGGCGGCCCTGTTCAAGTGCTTCGTCGATGCCGGCGTGCCGGCCGGCGTGGTGGGCCTGGTCTTCGGCGATCCGGCCCAGATCTCGTCCTACCTGATCGCCCACCCCGTGATCCGCAAGGTCACGTTCACCGGCTCGACCGCCGTGGGCAAGCAGCTGGCCGCGCTGGCCGGCCAGCACATGAAGCGCTCGACCATGGAGCTGGGCGGCCACGCCCCCGTGATCGTTGCCGAGGACGCCGATGTGGCCCTGGCCGTCAAGGCGGCGGGTGCGGCCAAGTTCCGCAACGCGGGCCAGGTGTGCATCTCGCCCACGCGCTTCCTGGTGCACAACAGCGTGCGCGAAGAGTTCTCGCGCGCCATGGTCGCCCATGCCGAAGGCCTCAAGGTCGGCGACGGCCTGGCCCAGGGCACGCAGATGGGCCCGCTGGCCAACCCGCGCCGCGTCACGGCGCTGACCCACCTCATCGAGGATGCGCAAAAGCACGGCGCCAAGCTGCTCACGGGCGGCGGCACCCTGGGGGGCGCGGGCAATTTCTTCGCGCCCACGGTACTAGGCGATGTGCCCCTGAGCGCCGAAATCTTCAACCAGGAGCCCTTCGGCCCCGTCGCTGCCATCCGTGGCTTCGACGACCTGGGCGAAGCCATCGCCGAGGCCAACCGCCTGTCCTACGGGCTGGCAGCCTATGCGTTCACCCGCTCCATCAAGACGGCGCATCAGCTGTCCCACTCGGTCGAAGCCGGCATGCTGTGGATCAACCAGCCGGCCATCGCTTCGGCCGAAATGCCCTTCGGCGGCATCAAGGACTCGGGCTACGGCTCCGAAGGCGGCCCCGAAGCGCTGGAGGCGTATCTGGTGTCCAAGGCCGTGTCCATCGCGGCTGTCTGAGCCAGCAGGCGGACCCCGCTGCGCGCAACGGCCCTTTCGGGGGCCGTTTTTTTATGGTGCGCCCAGCATGGGCACACACCTGCGGGTGCAAGTCCCGCTGCGAGCTGGTCACAGTGAGCAAAGTGAGCTTCACCACACCATATTGAGATGTATACCCTTTACGGGTATAGTAAGGGGTTGATATGACGCGCATCCTCAAACGCAAGGACTTTGCGCGGTGGCAGTCGAGCGAGAAGCTGCCCGATGCTGCCTTGTGCGAGGCGGTTCAGGAGATGGAGAGCGGTCTGATCGACGCGGACTTGGGCGGCTCCCTCTACAAGAAGCGGGTGGCCCGCCCTGGTGGTGGCAAGAGCGGCGGCTATCGCACGTTGCTGTCGGCCAAGATCGGCCGCCGCTATGTGTTCTTGCATGGGTTCTCCAAGAGCGACAAAGCGAATATCACACAGGAAGAGAAGAAGGCGCTGCAATTCGCCGGCAAGGTTTTCTTGGAACTGCCAGCCGAAGCCTTGTCGAAGGCGTTGCAGTTGGGTGTTTTACTGGAGGTGCATTGTGAGCAAGATCATTGAATCGCTGCGCGGCGATCTGGCGGCGCTCCAAGAAGTCGGAGCGATCAGCAAGGTGACGATGCGCGAGTTCGACACTATTTGCCCGCCGCCGGTGCGGGAGCTCGGCGCTGCTGACATTAAGCGTCTGCGTGAAGCCTTGAAGTTCAGTCAGCCGGTGTTCGCGCTGCACTTGCACACCTCGGCCTCTACCGTGCGCAAGTGGGAGCAAGGCGAAACCCATCCCAGCGGCCCGGCGCTCAAACTGCTGAACGTCATTGCCGACAAAGGATTGCAGGCCATCATCTGATGCCTACTCAGTGAGACAGGCTTGTGTGACGCGCTTATGGCCGCGCACAGGCGGGAATGCGGTAAACGACGGCGGCGTATTTGGGTTGCTGCAGGTGACCTGTCACCGTGCCTCCCAGCCCCTCGGCGATGCGGCGGCTGGCGATATTGGCTTGTGCCACGGGGTAGCAAGCATCTGGGCGCGAAGTGGCCGCTGGCCCATTCGGCCAGTGCACGCACGGCCTCGCGGCCATAGCCCCTGCCATGGGCGTCCTCGCGTATCCACAGGCCCAGTTCAGGTTCGGCCGTACGCGCGTTGTGCAGGCCCAGCAGCCCCAGGAAGGCGCCGCCTGCGCGCTCGCGCAGCGTGAAGTTGAAGTGGGTGCCCGTGGCGATATCGGCCAGCCAGCCGCGCCAGACCGCCTCGAAGTCGGCGGGCGTGGCCGCAGGCTCGAAGGACAGATAGCGTGTCAGCGTGGGCGTGATGCAGGCAAAGGCTTCATCCGCATCGGCGCCCGAAAAGGGGCGCAGCGCAAGGCGCCCGGAGGTAATGACGGTATCGCTCCACGGCATGGTGATCTTGCTTTCAGCAATGGGAGTCAGGGCCGTGGGGCGCCTGCCGGGCATCGTGCCATTGTGGCAGGACTGCCTCAGCCGGCGCTGCGAAAGAAATCCTCATGCTGCGCAATCTCGTGCGCGGCCTGGCGCATCTGGCGGGCCAGGGCCGGATGCCGGGCGTCCACGCGGCGCGCCAGCGAACGCAGCAGGGGCGGGCATGCGGCAGGCGCCTGCTGCAGATGCCGCAGGCGCAGCAGCGCCGCGCGCACGGCGCGTGCCGTGCCGTCGCCCAGGGCGGCCTCCTCGGACAGCTGGTGCAGCGCCTGGATGGCGCGGCCCACGTGCAAGGCGGCGATGCCGCACTCGGCCACCTCGCCGCCGCGCTGGCCACCGGCCTGCTCCGACAGGCGCACCAGGCGCAGCAGCCGGTGGTACAGGCGTGCGCGCCAGATGCGGCCATTGCGGGCATGCTGCGGCGTGGCAGCCATGTCCTGCAGTTCGTGGACCATCATGCTGCGCAGGCCCTGCAGCCGTCCCTGCAGCGTGACTGGCAGGATGAAGCGGTAGGCCGCCCAGCCGGCCAGCGGGCCCGAGATCACGGCCAGGCCCATGGCCAGCGCATGGCCGAAGCTGGCGGTCTGCGGATAGTGGGGCTGCAGCAAAAGCAGCAGCACCATGTTGCAGTCATAGCCCGACAGCATGGTGCGCTGGTGCGAGAACAGCAGCGCGCCGGCGAAGACGAAGGGCAGCGTCAGCCAGACCAGCCCTGCCTGGCTGCCCGCGAAGGGCCAGACCAGCCACTGGCAGGCCAGTGCCACGAGCACGCCCATGGCCTGGCCCAGCGTCACATGGCGCATGTTGGCCACAGGGTTGTCGAAGCCCGAAAACACGGTGAGCATGATGGACATGCCCAGCAGCATGTAGGCGCCGCCGCTCCAGCCCGTGGCCACCCACAGCAGTCCCACGATGGCGATGGCCGAGGCCGCGCGCAGCATCGCACGGCGCGCGCCCAGCCAGTCGCTGTGCAGCACCACCGGCCACTGGCGGGCGCGGTGGCCCGGCGGCAGCGCCACGTCATGGGTGGCGGCCAGATGGGCCTGCAGCGCCAGGCCCAGCGGCGCCAGCATGTCGGCTGCGCCGGGCCAGGCCTGGGCTGCATGGCGCGCGCGCACCAGGGCTGCGGCCGCTTCGTGCAGGGCAAGCCGTGTTTCCAGCAGGCCAGCGGCTTCGCGCAGCGCCTGGGCGGCTTCGAGGCCCTGGGCTTCGCCAAATGCCTGCGTGGGCTGCTGCGAAGGGGCGTCGCGCAGCCACAGCAGAGCCGAGATCTGGACATTCATGAGCCGGCGCAGCGCATGCACCGCCTCGCGCGAGCGCTGCGAGCCGGCGGCGTGCGGGTCCAGGCCCTCCTCGATCATGGCCATGGCCAGCAGGCGCCGGGCAATCTCCTGCGAGCCCAGCGAATAGCGTCCACGCGCCTGCAGGCTGTCTGCCAGATCGCGCAGCAGCTGCGCGAACAACTGGCGCACCTCGGCGTTGCCCGGTATGCCACGCCCCCGGGGCGTGAACAGCCAGCCCACGAGCAAGGCCATGAACACGCCGGTCAGCGCGGTGAACAGGCGGTCCTGGCCCAGCGCGAAGACCTGATCGGGATGGCCGCTGTCCAGCAGGGCCACCATGGCCGCTGAGTAGCCCGCCAGCATCGTGCCATAGGCCATGAAGCCGCGCTGCAGATTGCCCACGCCCGCGCACAGGCCCAGCCAGACGGCCAGGCCCAGCACCAGCCACAGCAGGTCGCCCTGGGCCAGCAGCACCAGGCCCACGCCCACAGCGGTGCCGGCCACGGTGCCAGCGACGCGGAAAAAACTTTTCTCCAGCAATTGCCCGCGCAGGGGCTGCGAGGCGGCCCAGACCGTCATCGCCGCCCATTGCGGATGCTCCAGCCCCAGCTGCCATGCCGCCAGCAGGGCCAGGCAGGCCGCGAAGGCCGTGCGCAGATGCAGGCGCAGCCGCGCCGGATCAAAGCCCCAGCGCGCCGAGGCCTCGATCAGGCGGCCATAGGCATGGTGTGCGCCACTCATGGCGCGGCCTCCGTGCGCAGGGCTGCCATGCGCGACTGGATCTTGGCCAGACCCGAGAGCATGGCCTCGACCTCGGCGTCATCCAGGTCCTGCAGCATGGCCAGCTCGGCCTGCAGCATGGTGGCGCGCACGCGGTCCACGGCCCGGTTGCCCTCATCGGTCAGGAAGATGCGCTTGCTGCGCCGGTCGCCGGGATCGGCGCGGCGCTGCACCCAGCCATGGCCTTCGAGGATATCCAGCAGCCGCACCAGGCTGGAGCCGTCCAGGCCCACGCGCTCGGCCAGCTCCTTTTGCGTGACGCCATCGCCCCAGGCGCGCAGATGGATCAGCGGCGCCCAGGTGGCATCGGTCAGACCGTCGGCCGCCAGCTGCTCCTCGACCTGGCGGCGCCATTGGCGTACCAGGGTGACCATGAGAAAGCCGAGGCGGGCGCGGGGTGGGGCGGAGGCAAAGGACATGCCTCCGATTATCTTTGCATTGCAATTAATTTGAATTACAAATTAATTGATCATGCACTGAAAACAAGGGTATTCCCTTGTTTTGTGCGGTGAGCCGTCGTGGTCAGCGGCCCAGGAAGTCCACCACCATGGGGTTGAACCGCTGCGCATGCTCCCACTGGGCCCAGTGGCCGCACTGGTTGAAGATGTGCATTTCCGCCTGGGCAATGCCCCAGATCAGGCGCAGGCCCACGTCCAGCGGCACGAAGCGGTCGTCACGGCCCCAGATCACCAGGGTGCGGGCCCGGATTTCGCCGAGGCGGTGGCCGTAGTCGGGGAACTGCCGCGGGTTGGCCTGCAGGCTCTGGACGAAGTTGTCCAGGTGGTCGCGGCGCGCGAGGATGTTGGCCAGGCGCTGCTGGTAGAGCTCTTCGGTGAGGCTGCTGGCGTCGTAGACGAAGACGCTCATCATGCGCTTGAGGTTGTCCACCGTGGGGTCGCGGTACAGCGCGCCGATGAGCTTGATGCCTTCGGTGGGCATGGGCACGAACTGGCTGGGGCCGCCCGTGCCGCCGCCCATGAGCACCAGCCGCCCGACGCGTGCCGGGTAGGCCAGCGCAAAGGCCACGGCGCTGTGTGCGCCCATGGAGTTGCCAATGATGTGCACGGGATCGGCAATGCCCAGACCGTCGAGCACGGCATGCAGGCAGCGTGCGTTGAGGTCCGAGCGCGAGCCCGTGCTGACGATGCTGTCGCTCTTGCTCCAGCCGGGGCAGTCCAGCAGCAGCACGCGGTAGCCGGCCTGCACCAGCGGTTCAATGTTGCGGTGGAAATTGGCCCAGCCGCTGGCGCCGGGGCCGGAGCCGTGCAGCAGGACCACGGTCTGCCGGCCCTGGCCCACATCGTTGTAGTGCAGGCGCAGCGGCTGGCCGTTTTCGGTGATGGTGATGAAGCGGCTGGTGGCTTCTTCGGTGATGGCGTTGTTCATGGCGCTTTCTGGCGTCAAAAGGGAAAGAGTCGGGGGCGATGCCGCGTGTCAGGCCTGAGCGG
>NZ_JACSYA010000012.1 GCF_029870285.1 Delftia sp. PS-11 | reverse complement strand
GGGCCTGTTGGCGGCAAGCCGGCGCAAAAAGGCCAGGCAGCCCGTGTGCCTGGCACCGGCAGCAAACGCCTGTCAGCCTGCCTTGACCTGCAGCATGTTGCTGACCTGGGTCACGCCCTTGACGGACTTGGCGATGTCGCCTGCGCGCGCCTTGAGGACATCGCTGGGCACGGAACCGGTCAGAGTCACGGCGCCGGACTTGGTGTCCACATCGATCTTGAGGGCGCTGATCTCGGGCTCTTTGATCAGGTCGGCTTTGATCTGGGCCGTGATGCCCGTATCGTCGAGCACGGCACCGGCCTGGTTCATCGCATTGTGGGTGGCGGACTCCACTTTGGCAGCGCCTTCCTCGATCTTGGCGCTGGCGCTGCTCACGGCGTTGTCGATCTTCTGGCCCGCGCTCTGGGCAGCCTGCTGGGACTTCTCAACAGCGGAGTCGAGCTTTTGGCCCGCTGTTTCTTCGGACTTGCCGCAGGCGGCCAGGCCAAAGGCCATGGCGGAAACAGCGAGGATGTGCAGACAGCGTTGGGGAAGGATGGACATGCGTTTACTCCTTGTATCGTTGTGATGTGTTCAACACGGGAATTGACTGTAGAGCCGTCAACGCAACGCAACCATGCGACGCCAGCGCACTCCAGCGTAGGACAAGCCTGAAGCAGGCAGCCCGCACCAGTTGGCATGACAATAGCGGCCATGCAATCTCTGGTGCGCTGGTTTCCCTTCCTCGCCTGGCCCCGGCCTTCGGCAGCGCTGCTGCGCGGAGAATTCTGGGCAGGACTCACCGTCGGCCTGATGCTGCTGCCCCAGGGAGTCGCCTACGCAGGCCTGGCCGGCATGCCGCTGGTCACGGGCATTTATGCGTCCATCGTGCCCGCGCTGGTGGCTGTTCTGTTCAGTGGCTCACCACGCCTGGGCGTGGGCCCGACAGCGCTCAGCGCCCTGCTGATCGGCGCCTCGCTGACAGGCATGGCCGAGCCGGGCTCGGCTCACTGGGTGGCGCTGGCGGCCTGGATGGCCATCCTGTCAGGTCTGGTGCAGTGGTCCCTGGGGCTGATGCGTGCGGGCTGGCTGCTGAGTCTGGTGACCTCGCCGGTGCTCTCGGGCTTCACACAGGCTGCAGCGCTGCTCATCCTGGCGTCCCAGCTGCCTACGCTGCTGGGCCTGCGTTCGAGCTGGGCAGCGGTCTGGAATACACCTTCGCTGCAGCATTTCGACGCGCAATCCATCGCCTACGGCCTGGCAAGCATCGGCCTGCTGGTGGCTGCCAGGCGCTGGCGCGCTGCCTTTCCATCGGCCATCTTCATTATCGCGCTGGCCGGCGTGACCAGCTGGGCCACGGATTTTGCGGACGGCGGCGGCGCCGTGGTCGGCCACCTGCCTGCGGGCCTGCCCAGCTTCCACTGGCCGGGCATGCTGTCATGGGAGGAATTTGGCGCCCTGGTCATGCCTGTGCTGGTGATTTCGCTGGTCAGCTTTCTGGAAACTGCCTCCAGCGCGCAGGTCGAGCACCAGCAGGCGGGCACGCGCTGGAACGAAAACCAGGATCTCGTTGCGCAGGGACTGTCTAAAATCAGCGCCGGCCTGTTCGGCAGCTTCGCCACCAGCGCTTCGTTTTCGCGCTCGGCCGTCAACCTGCTGGCAGGCGCCAAGACAGGCTGGTCCAATATTTTTTCGATCACGCTGGTCATCATTGTCGTGATGTGGTTCATTCCAGCGCTCTATCACGTGCCGCAGGCGGCACTGGCCGCGATTGTGATCACTGCGGTGGTCAATCTCGTCAAGCCCCGTGTTTTGCTGCAGCTGTTCAAGGTTTCCCGCGTGGAGGGCGGCATTGCGCTGACCACTTTGCTGCTGACCATCGTCACGGCGCCGCGCATGTACTGGGGCGTGTTCGCAGGCATTTTGCTGAGCCTGGGCTACTTTCTTTACCAGCGGCTGCACCCACGCATCATCGAAGTCGGCCAGCACCCCGACGGCAGCCTGCGCGACCGCAATCTCTGGCAGTTGCCGCCGCTGGCACCAGGGCTGCTGGCGCTGCGCATGGATGCGGAACTCGATTTCGGCTCAGCCACCGCCCTGGAGCGGCGTGTCGGCGATGAATGGGCATCACACCCGCAGGCACGCCACCTGTGCCTGCTGGCGCAACCCATCAACCGGATTGATGTGACCGGGGTGGAGACGTTTGTGCGTCTGCAGACATTGGCGGCACGGCGCTGCGGCGTACTGCATGTCGTGGGACTGAAGCTGCCGGTGGAACAACGCCTGCTGCGTGCAGGGGCCCTGCAGCGGGGCCCGCACCTGCGCCTGTACCGAACCGATGCGGAATTCCTTGCCGCGCTGAGCCAGCCCCTCTTTTGCACACAAGATGCTACAGATTCTGGAGCCAATGCCGATGACATGGCTGCAACTGCACTCCCGCACTGATACACTGCACCGGCCTTCTCCGTAGCCCTCCGTGACTGCCCCAGCAACCCACCAATCCGTCTACCTGCGCGACCTGCGCCTGGCCACAGCCCATGCGCTGGTCACCCACGCTGGTGGGGCGAGCCGTTTGCCCACGGATTCGCCGACACGCTACCTGCAGACGTTGATCGACGAGCTGTGCTCCCTGTCGCTGCGGGATCCGCTGACAGGGCTGGCCAACAGGCGCCATTTCAGGACCATCGCCGAACGCGAGATTGATCGCGTGGCCCGATCGGGTGAAGCGGCGCTGATGCTGATGCTGGATATCGACCATTTCAAGCAGATCAACGACCAGCATGGCCACATCGTCGGCGACCGTGTGCTGCAATGCGTTGCCGGCGCGCTGGCCGGCTGCGTGCGGCCCATGGATACACTGGCACGCTATGGCGGCGAAGAATTCGCCATCGTTCTGCCGGCGTGCCCTGCAGCCTTTGGCCGCTCCGTGGCAGAGCGCATACGCCATGCCGTCGAACGCATGCCCATCGTGATCTCGCCTGCGCTGACGCTGCATGTCACGATCAGCGTAGGGGGCGCCTATGCGCTGGAATGGATACGCAGCACCACGACCCTGTGGACAGAACGCGCCGATCGCCAGCTTTACCTCGCCAAATCGAGCGGCCGCAACCGGGTGCACATCGAAGAGCAGCCCGACAGCACCGTGAGCGCGGAAGAAAAAAGCCTGCTTTTCGGACCTTTGAATGCCCCGTCCCTACCCGACAATGGGCTGAACCCAGATACTGCAACAGATGTGGACCCCGAAGATGGATTCCGCTGATAGCCCGGTGGTGAGCGATCCCTCGATCCCCCACCCCTCCCTTCCTGCCGCCGTTCCGATGAGCGACGCCGTGCGTGCGCAGTCGCCGCGCGGCCACATCATCGCCGTGACCAGCGGCAAGGGCGGCGTGGGAAAGACCTTTGTCTCAGCCAACCTGGCTGCCGCACTGACACGCCATGGTTTCAAGGTGCTGGTGCTCGATGCCGATCTGGGACTGGCCAATCTCGATGTGGTGCTCAACCTGTACCCCAAGGTCACGCTGCACGACGTTTTCACCGGACGCTCGACACTGGAAGAGGCCGTGCTGCCGGCTCCCGGGGGCTTTTCGGTGCTGCTGGCCGGCTCAGGCATGATCGAGTATTCACGCCTGACCCCAGAGATACGCCAGCAGTTCACCCACACCATAGAGACGCTGTCGCCCCGTTATGACATCGTGCTGATGGATACGGGCGCAGGCATCTCCGACGTGGTGCTGTTTTCAGTTTCCATGGCCACCGAAGTGCTGGTCGTGGCAACGCCCGAGCCGACGTCGCTGACCGACGCCTACGCCGCCATCAAGGTGCTGGCCACGCAGCAGCGTCGCCAGAGCATCCGGCTGGCCATCAACCAGGCTGCCCGCCCGGGCGATGGCCGGGCCATCACGGGCCAGCTGCAGCAGGTGCTCAACCGGTTCGTGACGACCGCATCGGGAGAGCCTCTGCGGCTGACCCACCTGGGTGATATTCCGTCCGATCCTGCCGTGCGCGAGGCTGTCATGCGACGCCAGCTGCTGCTGCAGTCCATGCCGGGGGCGCCCGCCTCGCTGGCAGTGGCCCAGCTGGCCAATAAAATCAAGGCCATGCTGGTGTCGGGAAGCTAATGCACGACGACGCCGCACCCGCGGCGCCTGGCGCCGCTTCAGACAAGCTCCTGCCGCCTGTGTCCGACATTCTCAACATCTCCTGCTACAAATTCACGCCGCTGCCCGATGCAGCGGCGCTGCGCGAGACGCTCGCCGAGCGCGCCGCCGCACTGCCCATCAAGGGCACCATCCTGATCGCCGAGGAAGGCATCAATTTTTTCCTGGCCGGGCCTGCCCAGGCCGTGCGCGGCTTCGTCGATCAAATGCGCACCGACGCGCGCTTCGCGGACCTTGCGCCCAAGGAGAGCTGGTCAGACACCGTGCCTTTCCGAAAGATGCTGGTCAAGGTCAAGCGGGAAATCATACGCATGGACCACCCGGCCATCCGGCCCGCGTCAGGCCGCGCGCCTTCGGTCAGCCCTGCAACGCTGCGCCGCTGGCTGGAGCAGGGTCATGATGACGAGGGCCGCGAGGTCGTGACGCTGGACACGCGCAATGACTTCGAGGTCGATGCCGGCGCTTTCCGCCAGGCCATCGACTGGCGCATCACCAGGTTCACCGAATTTCCGCCGGCCCTGCGCGCGCACAAGGCGCAACTGGCAGGCAAGACCGTTGTCAGCTACTGCACGGGCGGCATACGCTGCGAGAAAGCTGCCATCCTCATGCAGGACGAAGGCCTGGAGCATGTCTATCAGCTCGAAGGCGGCATCCTCAAGTACTTCGAGGAAACCGATGGTGCTTTCTACGACGGCGGCTGCTTCGTCTTCGACGAGCGCCGGGCCGTCGGCGCAGACCTCGCAGTCACGCCTTTGCCCGGCACGGACACGGACTGACCGGAATCAGCCCAGGCGCTGCGCTTGCTGCGCCACACGCTCGCCGAACTGGCGGGCCGTTTCAAGATCGCCCGGCTGCATCTCTGCCGCCGATGCGTCGGAAGCCGATTGCGCCATGGCGCCACTGAAAGAGCCAATCCAGTTCAGGTCGTTGCGCTGGGCGGCCTTGGCATTCGATGGCAGCATGCCGCTGCCCACCCACAGGCCGCCATGCTGCATGGCCAGCTGGAACAGGTAGTCCAGCGTGGTCTGCTTGTTGCCGTTGACGCTGGCGCTGTTGGTAAAGCCGGCAAACAGCTTGTCTTTCCAGGCGCGCACGAACCAGGGCCGCGATGATGCATCGGCAAAGCGCTTGAACTGCCAGCTCGGGCCGCCCATGTAGGTGGGCGATCCGAAGATGATGGCATCGGCCGCCGCCAGTTGCTCCCAGCCGCCCTCGGGCAGCTGCCCGTCGCCATCGATGACCAGCATGGCCGCCCCTGCCCCATCGGCCACGGCCTGTGCCATGCGCCGGGTATGCCCGTAACCCGAGTGGTAGACCACCACGATATTCGCCATATCAATCCATCCTCTGGCACGCCAGCCATCACGGCCGCGCGCATCCTGTCCTTGTTTTGCAAAAGCACGGCGGCCGCTGCCGCCAGCCCCGCCCATTAGCCTAGCAAATTTTGCAGGCCATGCCGCACTCACCACCACCGGGCCTGAGTGCAAAGCATTTGATGGCATCATTCAAAGCTTTTGAAGACTGCGCCGACCACCGATCCATGCCCACTCCCCGCGATGTGCTCACTCCCGACAGTCTGGCCATGCTGCAGGCGATTGACGAGGCCGGCAGCTTTGCTGCAGCCGCGCGCCAGCTGGGCCTGGTCCCCAGTGCGCTGACGTACCGGGTACGCCAGATTGAAGATGCGCTGGACGTGCTGCTGTTCGACAGGCGTTCACGCCATGCCCAGCCCACAGAGGCCGGGCAGGAGTTGCTGCGCGAAGGCATGCGCCTGCTGCAGGAAATCGACTCCGTGGCCCACAGGGTACGCCGCGTGGCAACGGGCTGGGAACCTCAGCTGACCATCGTCGTCGATGGCGCCGTGGCACGCACGCCCATGCTGGAACTGGCAGAGGCCTTCTATGCGCTGCAGCCACCCACACGGCTCAAGCTCAGCGATGGCATTCTCAGCGGCACGCTGGAGACACTGACATCCGGCCGTGCCGACCTGGCCATCGGCGTGGCAGTGCATGCCAGCAATGTCGCCGGAGTGCAGGCACGGGAGCTGGGCGAGCTGAATTTCGTCTTTGCCGTTGCGCCCCACCACCCGCTGGCCACGGCACAGCAACCCATCCCGGATGCCGTGCTGATGCAGCACCGTTTGATCGCCGTGGCGGACTCCGGCCTGCGCGGCACGACCAGCATGGGCCTGCTCAACGGACAGGACATCTTCACCGTGGACTCCATGCAGGCCAAGATCGAGGCGCAGGTGCGTGGCATAGGCTGCGGCTTCCTGCCATATGCCATGGTCGATCCTTATATTCAGGCCGGCCTGCTGGTGATGCGCCAGGTCGCGCGGCCTTCACGCGATGTGCGCATGTATTACGCCTGGTCCGGCACACCGCTGCAGTCCCCTGGCAGGGCTCTGCAATGGTGGCTGCAGCAGCTCGAAAGTCCAGCCACACGCAAGGCACTCATGGAAAATCATCACCGCCATTGATGCAACCCGGCCCCGGGCAGCACTTGCGCGGGTGTAGAGTGGATTCAGCAGGCGCTGCTTCGCTGCAGCGCCCGTCACTCGCACTCTCGCCAACAAAGGTCTGCTCAATGAACGCCTCCCGCGCCTCCAAGAAGTCTTCCGATACCCAGGCCCGCGAACAAAAGGATGCCCGACGCAGTGGCGCCCAACGCAATGGCGCCCAACGCATCGGCGCCCGACGCATCGCCGTGATCGGCGCCGGCATGGCCGGCATCGCCTGCGCCCGCACGCTGATGCAGGCGGGGCATGACGTCCATGTCTATGAACGGCTGCCGCAGGCTGGCGGGCGCATGCGCTCGGTCAACACGGAGCACGGCAGTTTCGACATTGGCGCCCAGTACTTCACCGTGCGCGATCTGCGCTTCGAGCTGGCGCTGCAGACGGTGCCCGGCCTGTGCCGCCCCTGGAGCGTGAGCACACTGCGCGTGCTCGATGCTCAGGGACGGCAGTCCAGTGCAGCCCCCGCGCCGACCGAGCACCATTGGGTGGCTGTACCTGACATGCAGTCCCTGCCGCTGGCCTGGGCAGCGCCACTGTGGGATGCGGGCCGGCTGCATCTGGGCCAGCGTGTGATCCGGCTGGAGCATGCCACCGGCCCGGGCGGCTGGAGCCTGCATGTGGAGACAGCCGATGCCACCAGCCAGGCCGTGCCCGGCTTCGACGCGGTAGTGCTGGCCCTACCGGCACCCCAGGCACGCCAGTTGCTGCAGACCACGCCGCTGGCACTGCCCCTGGTGCAGGACATGGCTGCCGTGGAGATGGCACCATGCTGGACCCTGACCCTGTCTTACCCGATGGCAGCACAGGCAGGCCTGTCCACGCTGGGGCCGCAGTGGAATGCCGCACGTACCACCCATGCGCGCGCGGCCTGGGTGGCACGCGAATCTTCAAAGCCTGGACGCATGCAAAGCGAACGCTGGGTCGTGCACGCCAGCCCGCAGTGGTCTCAGGAACACCGCGCCGACGATGGCCCCCGCGTACTGGCCAAGATGCAAAAGGCTTTTGGCGAGGTCACACGCATCCGCGTGGCGCCACGCCATGCGAGCGCCTATCTCTGGCCCCATGCCCAGACCCTGTCGCCTCTGGGCCGCAGCCATATGTGGAGCGCAAGCGCCAGCATTGGCCTGTGCGGCGACTGGTGCCTGGGGCGCCGTGTCGAGGACGCCTTCGTCTCGGGCCTGGAGATGGCCCTGGCCATCGCCTGAGCAAAGAGGCGCCTGCATGCACTTCGGGACACACGCAAGGCTTTAACATGCGGCCCCGATGCATTGCGACGACAACACTCCTTCCTCCCCTGCGCCTGCCAGCGGCGGCTATGTCGGCCGCTTTGCGCCTTCTCCCACGGGACTGCTGCATGCCGGCTCACTCGTGGCCGCACTGGCCAGCTGGCTGGACGCAAGAGCCCATGGCGGACGTTGGCTGGTGCGTATCGAGGATATCGACCCTCCCCGCTGCCAGACAGGCGCCGATGCAGGCATCCTGCGCCAGCTCGCTGCCTGCGGCTTGCTGCCCGACGAGGCGCCCGTGTGGCAATCGCAGCGCCACACACACTACGAACATGCATTGCAGCAGCTGAAGACCGCGCAACTGGCCTATGCCTGCGGCTGCACGCGCAAGGACATCGAGGCCGAATGGACTCGCATGGGGCTTGTGCCAGAACGCCATGTGGAGCGGCCCTACCCCGGAACCTGCCGCCGCGGCCTGCATGGCAAGACGGCCCGGGCATGGCGTTTCGCACTGGCCCGGTTTACCGAGGGCCAATCCGTGGTGCACTGGCATGACCGCCGCCTGGGTGCCCAGCAGCAGGATGTCATCTGCAGCGTGGGCGATTTTGTGTTGCGCCGCGCAGACGGACTGTGGGCCTATCAATTGGCTGTCGTCGTGGATGACGCGCTTCAGGGTGTCACCCATGTGGTGCGCGGCGAAGATCTGACAGACAATACGCCCCGCCAGCTGTTGCTGCAGCAGGCCTTGGGCTTGGCAGCTCCGCTGTATCTGCACACGCCACTCGTGCGGATGGCTGACGGCGAGAAGCTGTCCAAGCAGCACGGTGCTCCTGCCCTGGACCTGTCCGACCCGCTGGCTGCGCTGAGTGCTGCCGCATCGCACCTGGGCTTGCCACATGCCGCAGCCCATGACAATCTTGCAGACGCATTGCAATTTTGGGTGCGGTGCTGGCGCCATACATACAATTGAGCCTGTGAATCCAATCTCCATTTCCCCTGCCGCCCACAGTCTGGCCGGCGACGCCGAGAGCGCAACCCCTGTCGCGGCGGCCCCTGTGCGTACCGGACAGCCCCCCGAGGGCGTGGCGCATCCCAAGACCATCAAGAGCTATGTGCGCCGCGCAGGCCGCACCACGACTGGCCAGGCCAAGGCTTTCGAGGAGCTGGGCCCGCGATTTGTGCTCACCTACCAGGCCACGCCGCTGCAGTCACAGGCCATTTATGGCCGCCAGGCCCCGCTGATCCTCGAAATCGGCTTCGGCATGGGCGAGGCGACAGCCCATATCGCCTGCGTGCGCCCGGACGACAATTTTCTGTGCTGTGAGGTGCATGAGCCCGGCGTCGGCGCACTGCTCAAACGCATTGGCGAGCAGGACATCTCCAACATACGCATCCTGCAGCATGACGCGGTCGAAGTCATCGACCATATGCTGCCCGAAGCCAGCCTGGATGGCGTGCACATCTTCTTTCCGGACCCCTGGCACAAGAAGAAACACAACAAGCGCCGGCTGATCCAGCAGCCGCTGGTCGAGAAGCTCGCTCGCCGCCTCAAGCCGGGCGGCTATATCCACTGCGCCACTGACTGGGAGCCCTATGCCGTGCAGATGCTCGAAGTACTGGGTGCCGAGCCGCTGCTGGCCAATACTGCCGAAGGCTACAGCGCCAAGCCGGAGTACAGGCCGCTGACCAAGTTCGAGAACCGCGGACTGCGCCTGGGCCATGGCGTCTGGGACCTGGTGTTCAAGCGCCGCTGAAAAGGCGCCCGTCCCATCCTCCACCAACAAGACAACGCATGCAGCCACTATTGCTCCAGAATCTGGTCGAGATGACTGCCCACCGGGATCATCTGCGGCTTGAGGTTTCGGTACTGTCCACGCTGTTCAAGCTCCACGGTGTTGTCCGTGTCCGGGCACTGGAGCTGTTTGCCATGCCCGATGGCCAGCACTGTGTCCGTGCACGCACCTGGAGCCAGGATGGCAAGGTGCAGTCCACGGATACCGAAGCGTTTTACGATCCACAGCGTGTGGAACTGTCCTCCATGGTGGAGCTGGCGCAGGCGCTGCGCCAGCGGGCACTGATCGCGTCGGCCGTGCAGCCAGATGGGCAGCATGTGCTGTGGCTGCCGCTGTGGCGGCAGGAGACGGCATACCATTGCCTGGAGATCATGCAGTCTTCTGCATTTTCCCCCAGCCGCATCGACGTGATCCAGGGCATCTTCGGCGTCTATCACAACTACCAGAGCCTGCTGGACTACAGCGAGCGCGATGCACTGACAGGCCTGCTCAACCGCAAGACATTCGACGAACAGTTTCTGCGTCTGTCGCTGCAGGAAGCGCAGGATAGTTCAGCAGCGCAGGGCGCCTTGAGTGACGAGTCCCCCAGGCAATGGCTGGCGGCAATCGACATCGACCACTTCAAGCGCATCAATGACAAATTCGGCCACCTCTACGGCGATGAGGTGCTGATCCTGGTCGCCAACATCCTGCGCAGCTCCTTTGATGCCAAGGACCGTGTCTTCCGCTTTGGTGGAGAGGAGTTCGTGGTCCTGCTGCGCTCGGTCAGCCTGAACAATGCACGCAAGGCACTGGAGCGGCTGCGTACAGCCGTGGAAAGCTACGAATTTCCGCAGGTGGGACGCATCACGATCAGCACGGGCTTTGCAGCCATGGGGTCGGGCGCTCCTGTCGAAATTCTGGGGCAGGCCGACCAGGCCCTCTACCACGCCAAGGACAGCGGCCGCAACAAGACCTGCTTCTATGGCGACATGATGCAGCAGGGGCTGGTCGCGCCACAGATGACAAACGACGATCTGGAACTGTTCTGAGCCGGGGCCGCGCGCGCAGCTATGTGTGCGCGTGGGCCACGCGCACGCAGTCGCGCCCTGCACGCTTGGCATCGTAGAGCCTGGCATCGGCACGGGCCAGCAAGTCCTCCTGTGCATCATCAGGCTGCAGCTGAGCGATGCCGATGCTGACCGTGACCTTGAGTTCCAGCCCATAGGCCTGCACGACCTGGCTGCGTATGGCGTGACCAATCCGCTCGCCCAGTTGGGCTGCCTCGTGCGAAGGCCGCTCGGGCAGGACAATCAGGAATTCTTCCCCGCCATAGCGCACCATCCAGTCGCGCGGCACATGCAGATTCTGGCCGCAGCGCTGGGCCACCTCCCGCAATACGGCATCGCCCGCAGCATGGCCGTGGGTGTCATTGACGTACTTGAACCGGTCCACGTCCACAAACAACACACTCAATGGCAGCCCCTGGCGGCGACAGCGCCCGATCTCTGCCTCCAGGCGCTCATCCATGGCACGGCGGTTGTAGCAGCCCGTCAACGCATCGGTCAGCGACATGCGCTGGACTTCTTCCACAAGATTTTCCAGCTGCGCCGTGCGCTGCGCGACCAGCAGATCCAGATGCTCGATATAACCGCGCACATCCTGCTGCAACTGCTGGAACCCTTGTATCACCAGGTCGATCTCATCGACCTCGTCGCGCTGCGGCCTGTCCAGCACCAGCGGACGCGACAGCTCGTTGGGCTTGAGACTGGCCGCAAAGCGGGCAATCTGGTGCAGAGGCTGGCGCAATTCACGCCGCATCACCCAGGCCACCATCAGGCAGACCAGTGTCGTGAGCACGGCGTAACCGAGGAGCACGCGCAATGTGGAGTCGCGCAGCACTGACAGGTAGTGATCGCCATCTTCCCAGACCTGCAGCTCCCCCAGTTGCAGATGGGACTGGCTCGTGGCCGGAGGCATCACAGGCAGCGAAACGGCTGGAGCGCGGTCTGGCAGCGGCCCGCTGCCCGCCTCGAAGACCTGGCCTGTGGCCGTCACCCGCAGCAGCACATGGCCCACGGAGGGCAACTGGGAGAGCCAGCGCAGCTGCTCATTGACCATGGCAGGATCTATGTCCCACAGCGCGCCGGACAGTGCGATCATGCTGTTGGACACCAGGGTATGCATGGTCGCGCGAAACTCCTGCATGCTCTTGCGGTTCTCCCACCATGCGTGAGCCCCGCCAAAGAGCAGCATGCAGGCGACCGCCAGCATGATGATGCGCGAAATCAGCAAGGAGGCGATCGGACGAAAACGGGGCATGTGCAATCCGGCGCAACGGGCTCAGGACATCAGCGTAGCAGACGTTCCAGCTCGAAGGTATAGCGCGTGAGCCTGGGGTTGTGGACCTTGCTGTAGCGCCGGAAGTCCAATGCCGTTTGGCGGGTCCCGATTTTCTGCTCGTAGCGCTCTATCAGCGACGCATCGAGCAGCGCGAACATGGGCCGCACCAGCTCCAGCCCTTCGCTGGCGAAATCCTGACCATGCGCATAGTCGTACAACAGCACCAGTGACCAGGCGCCAGCGAGCTGATGCCCCCCGGCCAGGGCAGAAATCTCGCCGCTGCGCCGTGCCGCCATTGCCGCCGGCGAAGAGTTGATGCCGCTGAAAAAGGCATCGCTGCCCGGAACTCCGCCACGTTCACGCCAGGCATCCATGGCGCCAAAGGCCATCTCGTCGTTGCCGGCCCAGACGAGACGGACCTCGGGGTAGCGCTGAAACAGGACGCGGGCCTGCTGCGCAGCACGGTCACGGCGCCATTCGCCATAAACCTCCTGGCTCAGAACCACATCGCCTGCTTCGGCAACAGCGCGGCGCATGCCGGCATTGCGGTCCACGGAAGAAGGCGTCGAACGGTCACCGGCAATCGCCAGCATGTGCAGCCGCCCATCGTGCCCCATGCCCTTGCGCGAGGCACGCGCCGCCACGATCAGGGCTTTGGCTGTGAGGTAGCCGGCATCCTCGGCGCGCGGCTCCAGGCTGCCCAGCCAATACCGGTAGCGCTCGCGCGGCAGGCCGGTCTGATTGCGCAGGGAGGCGGGAACCCCGCTGAATGCCATGAAGCTGTGGATGCCAGCAGTCTCCAGCGTGCGCAGCACCCCGGGCGCCACGCTGTAGTCATTGGTGAACACCACAAAATCCGGACGCTGCGCGCGGGGACGCTCGGCGATTTCACGTGCGATCTCCAGAGGGCGAAGATGATCACGCTCGGCGTAGTGGATCTCCAGCGCCATGCCCAGGCTGCGGGCCGCATCGCGCATGACCACGCTGACCGAAGTCCAGTAGGTTTCATCAGAGCGGCCGGGATTGATGAAGGCCACGCTCTGCGCCCAGACGGCGGGCCATGGCGCCAGCAGCCCAAACAGCGTGAGCAGCCATGGCAAAACGCCCCGGCACAAAGTGCCAGGGCGTGAACGCCACAGGAAGGCAGCCATCATCGCCAGCCTTCGGCAGTGCCGGCCTTGCGCACTCAGGCGCGCTCGGCCACCCAGGCCTGAACGCCAGCCAGAGCCGCAGGCAGTGCGGCGGCATCCGTGCCGCCAGCCATGGCCATGTCAGGCTTGCCACCGCCCTTGCCGCCAACCTGGCTGGCCACGAAGTTGACCAGCTCGCCCGCCTTGATGCGTGCAGTCTCGGCCTTGGTCACGCCTGCAGCCAGCTGCACCTTGTCGCCATCGACGGCCGCCAGCACGATGGCTGCGGCGCCCAGCTTGTCCTTGAGCTTGTCCATGGTCTCACGCAGCGTCTTGGCATCGGCGCCCTCCAGCCTGGCGGCCAGCACCTTGATGCCCTTGATCTCGACAGCCTGGCCGGCGAGTTCATCGCCCTGGCTGGAAGCGAGTTTGCCCTTGAGAGCGGCCACTTCCTTTTCCAGCGCGCGGATCTGCTCCAGTGCGCCGCCGATGCGGGCATTGAGCTCTGCAGCAGGCGACTTGAGCGCTGCCGCGGCCTGATCCACCGTGGACTCCAGCGACTGCAGGTAGGTCAGTGCATTTGCGCCGGTCACTGCCTCGATGCGGCGCACGCCAGCGGCCACGCCGCCCTCGGCCACGACCTTGAACAGGCCGATGTCGCCTGTGCGCTGCACGTGGGTGCCGCCGCACAGCTCGCGGCTGGAGCCGATGTCCAGCACGCGCACGGAGTCGCCGTACTTCTCGCCGAAGAGCATCATGGCGCCTGTGGCCTTGGCCGACTCGATGTCCATCACGCGCGCATCGGTGGCGGTATTGGCCAGGATTTCGGCGTTCACGCGGCGCTCGATCTCGCGGATCTCGTCGGCCGTGACGGGCTGGTTGTGCGCAAAGTCGAAACGCGTGCGCTCGGCATTGACCAGCGAGCCCTTTTGCTGCACGTGACCGCCCAGCACTTCGCGCAGCGCCTTGTGCATGATGTGCGTGACAGAGTGATTGCGCATAGTGGCAGCGCGCAGCTGCGTATCCACCTCGGCCTGCACGGTATCGCCCACCTTGAGGCTGCCCGATTCCAGCACGCCATGGTGGCCGAACACGTCGGCCTTGATCTTGAGCGTGTCCTCGACCACGAAGCGGCCGCCTGCGGCGCCGATCACGCCCTGGTCACCCACCTGACCGCCGGACTCGGCGTAGAAAGGCGTGGTATCCAGCACCACGACACCGCTCTGGCCTGCCTTGAGCTCCTCCACGGCGCTGCCTTCGGCATACAGCGCCACGACCCTGGCAGCCTCGGCCAGCTTCTGGTAGCCAGTGAAGGCGTTGGCATCGCCCGTGTATTCGAGCGCGCGGTCCATCTTGAACTTGCCTGCAGCACGGGCCTTGTTCTTTTGCTCGTCCATGGCGGACTGGAAGCCGGCCTCATCCACGCCCACGCCGCGCTCACGGCAGACATCGTTGGTCAGATCCAGCGGGAAGCCATAGGTGTCGTGCAGCTTGAAAGCCACATCGCCAGGCAGAACCTTGGCATCACCGGCCAGGGCCGTGTCCAGGATTTCCATGCCATGGGCCAGAGTTTCAAAGAAACGCTCTTCCTCGACCTTGAGCACCTCGGTGATGCGCGCCTGCTGCTCGCGGATCTTGGGATAGGCATCGCCCATCACGGCCACCAGATCGTTAACCAGCTTGTGGAAGAAAGGCGTCTTCTGGCCCAGCTTGTAGCCATGACGGATGGCGCGGCGCACGATGCGGCGCTGCACATAGCCGCGGCCTTCATTGGAGGGGATCACGCCATCGGCCACCAGGAAGGATGTGGCGCGGATATGGTCGGCAATCACCTTGAGCGAAGGGTTGCCCAGATCAGCGGTGTGCGTCTCGCGCGCAGCCGCCTGGATCAGCGCCTGGAACAGGTCGATTTCGTAGTTGCTGTGCACATGCTGCAGGATGGCAGCCAGACGCTCCAGGCCCATGCCGGTGTCCACGCAGGGCGCGGGCAGCGGCTTGACGTTGCCCTGCTCGTCCATGTCGAACTGCATGAACACGTTGTTCCAGATCTCGATGAAGCGGTCGCCATCTTCTTCCGGGCTGCCCGGAGGGCCGCCGGCCACATCGGGGCCATGGTCGTAGAAGATTTCCGAGCAGGGGCCACAGGGGCCGGTGTCTGCCATCATCCAGAAGTTGTCGCTCTTGTAGCGGCCGCCCTTGTTGTCACCGATGCGGATCACACGCTCGGGAGGCAGGCCGATTTCCTGGGTCCAGATGTCGTAGGCCTCGTCGTCTTCGGCATAGACGGTCGCCAGCAGGCGTTCCTTGGGCAGCTTGTAGACCTCGGTCAGCAGCTCCCAGGCCCACTTGAGCGACTCGCGCTTGAAGTAGTCGCCAAAGGACCAGTTGCCCAGCATCTCGAAGAAGGTATGGTGGCGAGCCGTGTAGCCCACATTCTCCAGGTCGTTGTGCTTGCCGCCCGCACGCAGGCAGGTCTGCACCGAGGTGGCACGCGTATAGGAACGCTTGTCCGTGCCCAGGAACACGTCCTTGAACTGGACCATGCCCGAATTGGTGAACATCAGCGTCGGATCATTGCCCGGCACCAGCGGGCTCGACTCGACGATGGTGTGCCCCTTGGATGCGAAAAAGTCCAGGAAGCTCTTGCGGATGTCGGCAACGGTGAAAGTGGGTGTGCTCATGGTGTCTAGGAGTTCGGAGCGCCCACGCAAGGCGCTGTCCCCGAGGGGCAATCCGGCATTATAGGATTGCCCCATCCCGCTGCGCGCAAGCCGGGACACGCCCGAAGGCGTGCGGATGGGCTGTGCTGATGATCCGCCGGGATTCCAGGACAGCCGCAATGCACAAGCCTGCGCGCGGCCATAATCGCCTGCCATCACCACACCAAGCAACCATGGCCAACGCACACGAACGCGAACCGCAGCCTGCTGCCACCGAGACCCAGCCCGCAGGGACCCGGCTCGTGCCCTGGCTGATCGGCCTGCCCGTCGCTTTCTTTGCCGTGCTCATGCTGGCAGGCTCCCTGCTATCAACGCCCGAAAGCGAAGCGCGCTGGGTAGAGCGCGAAACCATCAAGGTCTGCCAGAAAGAAGTGACACGCCCTGCCGCCGAGCGCAAGACACAGCGCTTCGAGTCGCAGCAGGACTGCGACCGCCTGGAGTTTGAATTCAAGGCCCGCTACGGCGAAAACCCCTGACGCAGCCACGCCACAATCCGGAGTACGGCATCCGCCAGCAATGAAAAAGGCCGGCAGTGCCGGCCCGGATGCGCATGGGATCACGCCCAGTGTGCGCTTCAGTCGCGCGTCTCGATGGCGCGGTTGATACCCAGGGCCGCCAGCGTGCACAGCGAGCCCGACAGCAGGTAGGCACCTAGTGCCATCAGGCCGAATTTCGATGAGACGCCCAGAGCCACCAGCGGGGCGAAGGCCGCACCGATCAGCCAGGCCATGTCAGACGACAGGGCTGCGCCCGTGTAACGGTAGCGCGAGGGAAAATTGGAGGTCACCGTGCCAGCCGACTGCCCATAGGACAGGCCCAGCAGGATGAAGCCGGCAATGATGAACACATTGTTGCCCGCCTCGCCACTGCCCAGCAACCAGGGTGCCATGAAGCTGAAGATGCCGATCAGGCAGGCCATGGTGCCCAGCGTGTTGCGCCGGCCCACCCGGTCCGCCAGCCAGCCTGAGAGCACGATGGCTGCCGCCGCGCAGCATGCACCCACGATCTGCACGCCCAGCACAGCCGTCACCGACTGCTCGGAATACAGTGAGATCCACGACAGCGGAAAGATCGTGACCAGGTGGAACAGCGCAAAGCTGGCCAGTGCCGCAAAGGCTCCGATCACCACATTGCGCCCCTCATCGCGCATCAGCGGCAACACCCCCATGGGTTCCAGTTCGCGCTGCTCCAGCAGCTCGGTATAGGACTGTCCGACCACCAGCCGCAGCCGCGCAAACAGCGCCACCACGTTGATGGCGAAGGCTACGCAGAAGGGGTAGCGCCAGCCCCAGCTCAGGAACTCGGCCGCATCCACCAGGGAGTAGATGTAGGCGAACAGGCCAGCCGCGAGCACAAAGCCCAGCGGCGCGCCCAACTGGCCGATCATGGAGTACCAGCCACGGCGGTTCTGCGGCGCCGACATCGCCAGCAGCGACGGCAGTCCATCCCAGGAGCCGCCCAGCGCAATGCCCTGGCCGATGCGCAGCAGTGCCAGCGCCACAACCGCGCTCATGCCGGCCTGCTGGTAGCTGGGCAGGAAGGCCATGCCCACGGTACACACCCCCAGCAGAAACAGGGACAGCGTCAGCTTAGTCGCCCGCCCCCAGCGCCGCTGCACAGCCATGGACAGCGCCGTGCCCAGAGGCCGGGCCACAAAGGCCAGGGAGAAGATGGCAAACGATGCCAGCGTGCCATCGAGCTTGGACAGCTGGGGAAACAGCAGTGCCGGAAAAACCAGCACACAGGCGATGCCGAAGACGAAGAAGTCGAAGTACTCTGAGGACCGCCCCAGGATCACGCCGACGGCGATCTCGCTAGGGGTGACATCCTCATGCGTATCAGCCTGGGAAAGCCGTTCAACGCGCTCGAAGCCGCCGGTGGGGAAGGTTGCTGTAGTGTCGAGGCCGCTCATGGATGTTGCTCCTTGTATCGCTGACAACTCCGTTCTACGCCCTCACTTGATCTGGCGCAAGGGCGGTTTCACCTTGGCGCCTGTTGGTGTTTTCACTGCTGCACGCCGGCAGCAAATCAGACTGTGAGGATGCGGGCAGACCGCCTCAGAACACGGCAAGTAGCAGAAAGTTCCCGCCGCCATCTTGACGTTGGACAAAATGTCCAATGGACAAATTTATACTCCGTAATACATTTGGACGAATCCTGTAATCCGCGTTTCTATGTAAATGCGCCTTTGTTGCGCCCCTAGCATGCTAAAAATCAAGGAACTCCGTGGGCCTGCATGGCTCACTGCGGCCGCTTTGACAGCCAGTCTCACTGGCTGCAGCAAAGCCGTCGTGCTCAACCCGGCCGGTGATATCGCCGCCCAGCAAGGCAACCTAGTGGTCACGGCCACCTTGCTGATGCTGATCATCATCATCCCGGTGATCATCCTCACGCTGCTGTTCGCCTGGAAATACCGCCAGTCCAACACCGAGGCCCGCTACGAGCCCGAGTGGCACCACTCCACCACGCTGGAGCTCGTGATCTGGTCCGTGCCGCTGATGATCATCATCGCGCTGGGCGCCATCACCTGGATCAGCACCCACAAACTCGACCCCTATCGCCCGCTGGACCGCGTCTCGGCCACCAAGCCGCTGAGCACCGAGGTCAAGCCCCTGGAAGTGCAGGTCGTGGCCATGGACTGGAAGTGGCTGTTTTTCATCCCCGAAAAAGGCATCGCCACCGTCAATGAACTGGCAGCGCCCGTGGACCGCCCCATCCACTTCAAGCTGACCTCCACATCGACGATGAACGCCTTCTACGTGCCCGATCTGGCCGGCATGATCTATGCCATGCCCGGCATGCAGACCGAGCTCAACGCCGTGATCAACAAGCCTGGCGTGTTCCACGGCCTGGCATCGCACTACAGCGGCGCAGGCTTCTCCGGCATGACGTTCAAGTTCCACGGCCTGAGCGACGAGGAGTTCGAGCAGTGGGTCGCCAAGGCCAAGTCCGAGGGCAAGGCCCTGACACGCGACGCCTACCTGGCGCTGTCCAAACCCAGCGAGCGCAACCCCGTCGAGCGCTTCGCCTCCGTGGACGAAGGCCTGTACGACAAGGTGCTCAACCGCTGCGTCGAGGAAGGCAAGATGTGCATGCACCACATCATGGCCATTGATGCAGCAGGCGGCGAGGCCTACCTCAAGGCCGTGGGCATGAATCTGCCCCAGGACGTTTGCACGGTGAACAACGCGGACCGCGTCGTGGCCTTCCTGGACCAACGCGGTACCTCTGCCGAGGCGCAGCAATAAGCAGTTAGAGGACGCGGCCGTGGGCTTGCTCCCTGGCCCTTCCCATCACGACCAAGAGACTCGATATGTCTGAACATACCTCCCCGGCACAGGCCCACTGGCTGCTGGGCCGCATTACCTGGGACTCCATACCGATGGCGCATGAGCCCATCGTGCTGGTGACCTTCATCGCCGTCGTGCTCGGCGGCCTGGCCGTTGTCGGCCTGCTGACCAAGTTCCGCCTGTGGGGCCCCCTGTGGCGCGACTGGCTCTGCAGCATCGACCACAAGAAGATCGGCATCATGTACATGATCCTCGGTCTGATCATGTTCCTGCGCGGCTTTGCCGACGCGGCCATGATGCGCCTGCAGCAGGCCATGGCTTTCGGCGACAACCTGGGCTACCTGCCTCCGCACCACTACGACCAGATCTTCACGGCCCACGGCGTGATCATGATCTTCTTCGTGGCCATGCCCTTCGTGACCGGCCTGATGAACTATCTGGTGCCGCTGCAGATCGGCGCCCGCGACGTGTCCTTCCCGTTCCTGAACAACTTCAGCTTCTGGATGACCACAGGCGGCGCCGTGCTGGTGATGATCTCGCTGTTCCTGGGCGAGTTCTCCACCTCCGGCTGGCTGGCGCTGTCCAACCTGGGGGCGCAGAACCCGGGGGTCGGGCTTGACTACTACATCTGGGGCCTGCAGGTGGCCGGTGTCGGCACGACGCTGTCAGGCATCAACCTGATCGTGACCATCATCAAGATGCGCGCACCCGGCATGAACCTGATGAAGATGCCCGTCTTCACCTGGACCGCCCTGTGCACCAACGCGCTGATCGTGGCTTCCTTCCCCGTGCTGACCGCAGCCCTGGTGCTGATGTCGCTGGACCGCTACGTGGGCACGAACTTCTTCACGAACGACCTGGGCGGCAACCCCATGCTGTACGTGAACCTGATCTGGATCTGGGGCCACCCCGAGGTCTACATCCTGATCCTGCCCTGCTTCGGCATCTTCTCGGAGATCGTCTCGACCTTCAGCCGCAAGCGCCTGTTCGGCTACACCTCGATGGTGTACGCGACGGTGTGTATCACCATCCTGTCGTACCTGGTGTGGCTGCACCACTTCTTCACCATGGGCTCCGGCGCCAGCGTGAACACCTTCTTCGGCATCACGACGATGATCATCTCGATCCCGACGGGCGCCAAGATCTTCAACTGGCTGTTCACCATGTACCGTGGCCGCATCCGCTTCACGGTTCCCATGCTGTGGACGGTGGGCTTCATGTGCACATTCGCCATCGGCGGCATGACCGGCGTGCTGCTGGCCGTCCCCCCGGCAGACTTCGTGCTGCACAACAGCCTGTTCCTGATCGCCCACTTCCACAACGTGATCATCGGCGGCGTGGTGTTCGGCGTGTTCGCCGGCATCAACTTCTGGTTCCCCAAGGCCTTCGGCTACAAGCTCGATGAGTTCTGGGGCAAGTGCTCGTTCTGGTTCTGGCTGGTCGGCTTCTGGGTCGCCTTCACCCCGCTGTACGTGCTGGGCCTGATGGGCGTTACACGCCGTGCCAACCACTTCGACGATCCCTCGCTGCAAATCTGGTTCGTGATCGCTGCCTGCGGCGCCGGCCTGGTCGCGCTGGGCATCGGCAGCTTCCTGATCCAGCTCGTGGTCAGCTTCTTCAAGCGCGATCAGCTGCGCGACGAAACCGGTGACCCATGGGAAGGCCGCACGCTGGAGTGGGCCACCTCTTCTCCCCCGCCCCAGTACAACTTCGCCTTCACGCCCGTGGTGTATGAAATCGATGCCTGGTGGGACATGAAGAAGCATGGCTACAAGCGCCCCCTGGGTGGCTTCAAGCCCATCCACATGCCAGCCAATACCGGCGCTGGCGTGGTGATCGCTGGCCTGTCCACGGTCTTCGGCTTCGCGCTGATCTGGCACATGTGGCCCCTGGCGATTGCCTCCTTCGCTGCCACCGTGCTGGCATCGATCATCCACACGTTCAACTACAAGCGCGACTACTACATCCCTGCCGCCGAAGTCGCGGCCACGGAAGAACTGCGCACACAACAGCTGGCACGTCATGTCTGATACCCGTTACAACGCAGGCGGCGCTGCCGCCCTGGCCCCGCGCGAGTACCACCTCGCCGAGGAGCCCCATCCCGAAAACGGCACCGCTCTGGGCTTCTGGCTCTACCTGATGAGCGACTGCCTGATCTTCGCAGCACTGTTCGCCACCTACGGCGTGCTGGGCCGCAGCTACGCGACCGGCCCGACGGGCGCGCAGCTGTTCGACCTGCCGCTGGTGGCCATGAACACGGCCTTCCTGCTGCTGTCGTCCATCACCTTCGGCTTTGCCATGCTGCAAAAGCAGCAGGGCAAGGTCGGCGGCACACAGATGTGGCTGGCCATCACCGGCCTGTTCGGCCTGTGCTTCCTGGGGCTGGAACTCTATGAGTTCTCCCACCTGCTGCACGAAGGCGCAGGCCCGCAGCGCAGCGCCTTCCTGTCTTCGTTCTTCACGCTGGTGGGCACCCACGGCCTGCACGTGACCTTTGGCCTGATCTGGCTGGTCACGCTGATGCTGCAGATCAACAAGCATGGTCTGACGCACGAGAACAACCGCCGCCTGATGTGCCTGTCGATGTTCTGGCACTTTCTGGACGTGGTCTGGATCGGCGTCTTCACTTTTGTTTACCTGATGGGGGTGCTGTAAATGGCTGCACACGACATCCACGCCGGCCACGGTCACCATGACCACCACGGCCATGACGACCACCACCACGATGCAGGCCCGCACAGCACCTTCTCGGGCTACATGTGGGGCTTCGTGCTGTCCATCATCCTGACAGCCATCCCGTTCTGGCTGGTGATGACCAACGTCATCTCGGACCGCTCGACAGCCGTGCTCGTTCTCGGCGGCTTCGCCGTGGTCCAGATACTGGTCCACATGGTCTTCTTCCTGCACATGAACGGCAAGATCGAAGGCGGCTGGACCCTGCTGTCCACCATCTTCACCGTGGTCTTCGTGGCCATCGGCATTGCGGGCACGCTGTGGGTCATGTTCCACATGAACACCAACATGATGCCCCAGCACACCATGCCAGCCGCTGCCGCAGCGCAGACGGCACCAGCCACGGTCGCACCTTGACCCAGGCAGGGCACTCCCTCAGCGCCGGCGCACAGCGCCGGCGCGGCCCCATCGCACAGGCGATGCTCATCACGGTGGGCATCGCCTTGTTTTTGGGCTTCATCTTCCTGGGCAGCTGGCAGGTGCAACGCCGTGCATGGAAACTCGACCTGATCGAGCGCGTGCAGCAGCGCGTGCATGCCGCGCCCACCGCCCTGCCTGCGGCCAGCGAATGGCCACGCATCACGGCGGCAGACCACGAATACCGCGCCGTGCAGGCCAACGGATACTGGCTCGATGGCAAGACCGTGCTGACACAGGCTGTCACGGAGCTGGGCGCGGGCTTTTGGGTGCTGACACCGCTGCAACTGGACAATGGCAGCCAGGTACTGGTCAACCGGGGCTTCATACCCGCTGAACAGCGCGCGCAATGGCAGGAGCAGCCCGCCAGCGCATCGCACATGCCTGTGCAGGTCACGGGCCTGCTGCGTCTGAGCGAGCCGCGCGGTGGCTTTCTGCGTGACAACGATCCAGCGCAGCAGCGCTGGTTCTCGCGTGACGTGGCAGCCATTGCCCAGGCGCAGGGTCTGGAGCGTGCAGCGCCCTACTTCATTGACGCCGGCCTGCCAGGCCAGCCCATCGCCGGCAACCCCTGGCCACGGCCTGGCATGACCGTGATCCACTTTGCCAACAGCCACCTGGTCTATGCACTGACCTGGTACGGCCTGGCGCTGATGGTCGTGGGCGCCGCCTGGCTGGTGAGGCGCAACGATCGCCAGCGTGCGAACACCGACACCGACGGCTGAACGACAAGGCTGCCACTGGCAGCCTTTTTTTACGTGTGCACGCAAAACCCTGCACACACCGGGCACGCACTGGCTCAAGCACAATCGCCGGCGTGAACCCGACATCCGAGTCCCTGCTCTTTCGCGTCGAACGCAGCACCGAACGCCAGAACATGCAGTTGCTGATACAGCTGCGCTGGTTCGCCGTCATCGGCCAGGTGGTCACCATCTCGCTGGTGCATTACGGCTTCGGCATTGCACTGCCGCTGCCGGGCATGGCCCTGGTGCTGATGGCCATCGTGCTCACCAACCTGGGCTACATCTACTGGTACCGCAGCCACCGGCGCCCCATCTCGCCGCGCAACCTGTTTCTGGCGCTGCTGGCCGATGTACTGGCGCTGGCCATACAGCTGTACCTGAGCGGCGGCGCAGGTAACCCATTCATCTACCTCTTTCTGCTGCAAGGCATCCTGGGTGCCGTGCTGCTGCGGCCCATCCACGCCTGGTTCGTCGTCGCCATCACCTCCATGTGCACCCTGGTGCTGGCCGTGGTGCACTGGCCACTGCCCCTGCCGCTGGCAACCCATAGCCCCGAGGGCCTGCCCAGCCTCTACGTGGGCGGCGTGCTGATCAGCTTCGGACTGACCACGGTACTGCTGGTGGTGTTTCTGCGCCGCATCGTCTCCAACCTGCGCCGCCGCGACGCACGCCTGGCCGACATGCGCCAGCGGGCCAGCGACGAAGAGCACATCGTGCGCCTGGGCCTGCTGGCCACGGGCGCAGCCCATGAGCTGGGCACCCCTATGTCCACCATGTCGGTCATCCTGGGCGACTGGGCCCGCATGCCGGCCTTCACCCAGGACCCCGACCTCCTGGCCGACCTCCAGGAAATGCAGCAGCAGCTGCTGCGCTGCAAATCCATCGTCTCCAGCGTGCTGATGTCGGCGGGCGAAACCCGCGCCGATGCCCCGCGAGCCACCACGCTGAGTGCCTTCATGGATGGTGTTGTGACCCACTGGCGCGCACGCCATTGCATCGAGCATTTCGACTATGCGCCGGCCAGCGAGGACTTCCCCATCCTCGCCGACACAGCGCTCCAGCAAATGATCTGCAATGTGCTGGACAATGCGGCGGAAGTCTCTCCAGGGCATGTTGCACTGCAACTTGCCGTGCACAATGGCACCCTGTCCATCATCGTGCGCGACAAAGGTCCCGGCTTTGCCCCCGCCGTACTGCGGCAGATGGGACAGCCCCATGTCTCCACCAAGACAGAACGCCCCGGACGTGGCCTGGGACTGTTCCTCGTTCTCAACGTTGCCCGTTCGCTGGGCGGGCGCGTGCAAGTGCGCCCCCAGTCTCCAACCGGTAGCGAGGTGGAGATCAGCCTGCCCCTGTCATCGATTGCCATTGACCCCGACTCCCGCCCCGCCCCTGTCACAACGAACCACCCCCATGGACAGCCCTCGCCTACTGCTGCTGGTTGAAGACGATGCGACGTTTGCGCGCACGCTGACCCGCTCCTTCGAGCGGCGCGGCTACCGTGTGCTGCATGCCAGCAGCGCCGACGAAGTGCGCGAACTGCTGCAAATACACTACCCACAGTACGCCGTGATGGATCTCAAACTGGCCGGAAACGCCTCGGGCCTGAGCTGCGTGCAGATGCTGCATCAGCACAACCCCGATGCACTGATCGTCGTACTCACCGGCTATGCCAGCATTGCCACTGCGGTGGAAGCCGTCAAGCTCGGTGCCTGCCACTATCTGGCCAAGCCATCGAATACCGACGACATCGAAGCCGCCTTCGGCCGCCTCGAAGGCCGCACCGATGTGGAGCTGTCGCGCAACCCCACCTCCATCAAGACCCTGGAGTGGGAACATATCCACGAAACACTGGCCGAAAGCGACTTCAACATCTCCGAAGCCGCTCGGCGCCTGGGCATGCACAGGCGCACGCTGGCGCGCAAGCTGGAAAAGCGCCAGATCAAGTAAGACCCAATGCAAACCGGGCCCCGCAGGGCCCGGCATCATCGCTCATGCTGCAGCGGGTTTCAGCCCAACCAGATGTAGTGGTCCAGCAGCAGCGCCAGAAACAGCAGGCTCAGGTGGATCAGCGAGAAGCGGAAGGTCTTGCGTGACAGCTGATCCGAGTAATTGCGCCACAGCGCAAACGCATACCCGCAAAAACCGACGCTCAGCACGACCGCCACCACCAGATAAAGCCACGAACTCATGCCATACATGAAGGGCAGCATACAGGCGGCGAACAAAATCAGCGTATACAGCAGAATCTGCAGCCGCGTGTACTCGCTGCCATGGGTGACAGGCAGCATCGGCAGGCCTGACTGGCGATAGTCCTCGACACGATACAGCGCCAGTGCCCAGAAATGCGGAGGTGTCCACAGAAAGATGATCAGGAACAGAATCAGCGCCTCAGGACCGACCTGCCCCGTCATCGCCGCCCAGCCCAGCACCGGAGGCATCGCGCCAGAAGCACCGCCAATGACGATGTTCTGCGGCGTTGCAGGCTTGAGCACCACGGTATAGATCACGGCATAGCCCACGAAAGTCGCTAGTGTCAGCCACATGGTCAGCGGATTGGTGCACAGCAGCAGCACCAGCGCACCCAGCGTGCACAGAATCGCCGAGAAAGCCAGCGCCTGCTGGCTGGTCAGCTCGCCACGCGCAGTCGGCCGCCAGGACGTGCGCTTCATGCGCGCATCGATATGGCGCTCCACCAGGCAATTGAAGGCGGCAGCAGCACCCGCGACCAGCCAGATGCCGATACATGCCAGGCCCATATGCAGCCACTGATCTGCGGTGGGCCAGCCGGGCACGGCAAGCACCATGCCGATCAGCGCACAGAAAACGATCAGCTGGACCACACGCGGCTTGGTCAAGGCATAGAACTGCGTCCAGCGCGAAGGCGCGACGCTCAGGGAAGCTTGTTTACTCATGCAATCTCTCCACGGGCAACCGGCATACCAACCCGCAGCATGCTGCCCGGACGGCTTGACGCCAGACACCACACCACAACCGTCACCAGCGCTGCTGCTCCGCCGGTATGCAGAACGGCTGATACCAAAGGCCAGTCGAGTACCACGTTCGACAGACCCGTCACCACCTGCAGCACCAGAAAACCACCCAGGCAGCGGCGCTGTAACGCCAAAGCTGGCAGCAGGCGCAGCCGCCACCACAAGGCCAGCAGGACAGCAACCACCACATAGGCCGCCAGGCGATGCAGGTAATGAATCGCTGTCAACCCTTCGAAACTGATATTGCTGCCATCGCGCAGCACGCCCAGCGGGCGCCAGACCTGCAATGCCTGCGAGAAATCCATGGCTGGCCACCAACTGCCCTGGCAGGTCGGGAAAGTGCTGCAGGCCAGCACCGCATAGTTGGTGCTGACCCAGCCGCCCAGCATCACCTGAACGATCAGCAGCCCCAGCGCCAGCCATAGCGCGCGGCGCAGCCACCAGGACACCTCCACCAGCGGCCTGCGGCTCAGGCGCACTGCAGGCACACACAACAGCGCCAGCAGTACGGTGCCGCCCAGCAAATGCAGCGTCACAATCGCGGGCTGCAGCTTCATCGTCACCGTCCATGCGCCAAATGCCCCCTGCAGGCAAACCCACAACAGCGCAACCGTTGGCCACCAGGGACTGAGTACTGCGCCCTGACGCCCGCGCAAGGCGGAGGATTGACGCCAGGCCATCAACGTCATGGCGATGATCAGTACACCCACCGTGGTCGCCAGATAGCGGTGAATCATCTCTATCCAGGCTTTGCCATGTGTGACAGGCCCCGTCGGCATGGCGGCCTGCGCCTCGGCAATCTGCGCGCGCGCCCCTACCGGACTGGCACTGCCATAGCAGCCCGGCCAGTCCGGGCAGCCCAGGCCTGAATCCGTCAGCCGCGTAAAGGCCCCGAACAACACCAGATCGAATGTCAGAAACAGCGTCAGCACAGACAAGGCCTGCAAACGCTTGAGTGCCCCCGCATCGCGGTTGCGCAGCCAGACCCATGCCAGCGGCCCCAACGCCAGCAACAGACCCAGAGCCATCAGCTCCAGCACAGGCGCCATATCGTACAAAGCCTGCCCCATCACAGCGCCTCCTGCCCGGATACGCCATACACACGCCACGGCCATGCCAAAAGCACATCCGGAGGGCAGGAACAGAGCTTCATAAAGGAGAGCACGATGACGGGAAGGCGTGGGGTCTCTGCGCCAAATTCAAGCGCAGCCTGCGCCAAAGGGAAATACGGACATGCACTCAGACGCCTGGCAGGCAGTTACTGCAACTTTCGGAGCATCATGTCTTTGATATGAAACAATTCTACTTGCCTGCACGCATCATCTGCTGCGCCGCTGGCAGTTCCCTTAGACCACACGCAACTTCTGCCGGCTAGGCCCTCGCATTTTGTTGCGTCAAACCACTCGATGTCAGGGCCACCTGCCTGTGCTTGGTGTAGGATGTACACTGTCCAGGCAATGGCGCACAACCACTCGCCACATAGCTTGGGATTTTCGAGCGGGCGTCGTTCAATGGCAGAACGTAGCCCTCCTCTGAAAAACAACAAAAATCCAAAAAACCTACGCCAAAACCTACGCCGCTCAAGCAGTCGAGGAGGTGTAGTCACTGACAGATTGCACTGGCTCTGTTGCACAAATCGATTTTCGGGCGGCATGACCCCAACCCCAGACGGACCTATGCCACAGCAGCCACCGGCACGGTTCGAGGACGGCCGATCTGGCTGAAACGATTGAGCAAGGCCACGCGAACGTGCAACTCCACAACCTGGCGGTCGAACGTGCGCGCTGTAACCCGTTGGCCCAGTCGCTTGAAGCAGTGCATTTTCGTCTCCACAAGGCTGCGCCGGTGATACCCGCTCCACTTCTTCCAGATGCTGCGGCCCAAGCGCTTGCACGCCCGAATGGCCTCGTTGCGCTGCGCCGATCCCGCACTGGACTTCTTCCAATGGCTGGCGTTCTTGCGCGGCGGGATCAATGCCATCGCTTGCCGTTCGGCGATGGCGTCCAGGCAACCTCGCGTGTCGTAGGCTCCATCAGCGCAGACGCTTTCGATGGGCTCGTTGAGCGGGATTTGGGTCAGCAGCTCGGGCAGCATCGGCGCATCTGCGATGGCGTTGGTGCTCACCTCGATGGCGCGTATTTCCAGCGTCTGCGCGTCGATGCCCAGATGGACCTTGCGCCATTCACGCCGGTACTCGGCACCATGCTTTTTGCGTTTGCACTCGCCTTCGCCAATGAACTTCATGCCTGTGCTGTCCACCAGCAATTGCAACGGCGACTTGGTTCGCTGGTAGCTCAGTTCGACCTGCAAGGTCTTCTGGCGTCGGCAGACCGTGCTGAAGTCCGGTACCGGCCAGTCCAGCTTGGCCAGTCGCAGCAGGCTGTGAACCATGCCCAGGGGGCTTGGCGCAGGGGCTGGCCGAACAGGCACTTGATGCTCAGGCAGAACTGGATGGCTGCGTCCGAGAACGTCGGGCTGCGCCCGCGCTTGCCGCTCGGCGTTCCAAGCCACTGCATGCCCTGATCCAGCCACATCGTCAACGAGCCACGCGCCTTCAGCGCCGCGTTGTACGCCTTCCAGTTTGTCGTGCGGTACTTGCTCCGCTGCCTGTTCTTCGCTTCTGTCACGCCGTGAGTCTACGGGCGCCGGTGAGGCAGGCCAATTTGTGCAACAAAGCCGATTGCACTCTGGCGGCGGTAATATTGCCCCATGAACGACAAGATGCATTCATGGAGTGGGGCAACAGCCTTTGACTTATCAGCCTCAGTTGGCAGAGCGTCCGCCCTGGAGGCTGCAAAGCAGTACACCTCCACGAGTGTCGCCGCAGCGCTACAGGCAGCAATGCGACCTATGGAGGAATTTAGAAGGCAGCTCGAGACCTTGAACTCCACGTACAGCCTCCAAACGGCCATGGAGCAAAGCAAGATGTCTGCGAAGTATCTTGAGGAACTGACCGATCTCAGGGCACTCAAGTTCGCGGCCGAGCACACAGCAATGCGGAGCACTCACTACAAGGAGCTCACTGGAGCGCTGGAGCGCTTCAAAGAGCCTCTGAGCGCCTCGTCAGCGCAGGGGATTCTTGAAAGCATGGCCAAGGCCAATGAGTCCCTCAGTGCAAAGCGGCTGTTGAAGGAACTTAGAAGGCAGCTCGAGACCTTGAACTCCACGTACAGCCTCCGAACGGCCATGGAGCAAAGCAAGATGTCTGCGAAGTATCTTGAGGAACTGACCGACCTCAGGGCACTCAAGTTCGCGGCCGAGCACACAGCAATGCGGAGCACTCACTACAAGGCGCTCACTGGAGCGCTGGAGCGCTTCAAAGAGCCTCTGAGCGCCTCGTCAGCGCAGGGGATTCTTGAAAGCATGGCCAAGGCCAATGAGTCCCTCAGTGCAAAGCGACTGTTGGAGGATGCCACACAACTGCCGAAGCCCGAGGACGCCCATGAGGAAGCTGTCCATTTGGTGCAAGACATCACTGCGGGCGTTTCGAAAGCCTTGACGCTACAAGAGGCTGTGGACCAGATTGTTCAGGCCATTGAAGCCACCAAGACGCCACTGTCCCAGAATTTGTTACTCATAGTACTCGTCCCACTCTTGATTTCCATCCTCAGCGCGTTCTTGAACCCAATTGCGGACTTCTATATCAAGAAGTGGCTGGAGGAGACTTCTAAGCAAGAAGCAACCAAACAGGTGAAGGAAGCAGCCCGCCAGTCCATAGGTGACATTCAGTTGCTGGACGATTTCAGGTTTGTTAGCACTCAGAACCTTGCTTTGAAGAGCGGACCAAAGGCAAAAGCTCCAGTCGTAGGTCAGCTACGGTTCGGCCAAACGGTTCGTTTGCTTGAAAAGGAACGAGACTTCACTTTGGTCGTCTGGCGAAGCGAGGACAGCAAGATCGAATTGCAGGGTTGGGTCTTCTCTCGCTATCTCAGACGCTTCAACTGACAGATAGCGCAGCAACGCCAGTCGGGCGGGAGACTGGCGATCACGGAAGGGGCTGGTTTCCGTACTGTGACATACGCCAGACACAGGCCCTGCTGAGGCACACCACCTAAGGCATGACGGACCAGTACATCCGTCACAAGATCGGCAAAAGGGTGAAGTCTGCGCGGTGAGTTGCGAAGCACGCCAGAAATTGCGGGACACGAAGGGCCAGCGCAAGCCCCTTTTTGCTACTTCTTCGATAGAAATCGGCATAGGGAGCCTCCATCATAGGAGGCACCCCTGCCACACCACCCGGCATGCGGATCCGCACCGGGCGGTTCGAGAGTTTGAGGCCAAGAGAGTCTGGGCAGTCCCACGCTCGGTCACCCTTGCGCAGTTGCGCTTCACTTTGCTCACTGTGACCAGCTCGCAGCGGGACTTGCACCCGCAGGTACGCGCCCATGCTGGGCGCACAAGACCCCCCGTATTGCTACGGGGCCTTGTATTCCTGGTGGATCCTGCGAGATGCGAACTCACGACCAACGGATTAAAAGTCAGACTCCCAATTCATAAAATCAATAGGTTACGCAAATTTCTGGGAATATTCACGAAAAACTGAGCAAGCATTGGCGCCATCGCTGAGGGCTTATTTCCACATGATCAGTTTTACGCCGCAGTCACAGTAAGAGCCCTCCTCAACCTGCACTCACCGCCATGCTATTCGAGGCAATCGCTAAGTTAGGATTCTTCTTCAAAGCATCAAGCACAACTGATGGAAAATTACTCATCTCATGAAGTTTTTCGAGCAATTCCATTGTCTCAGCACCACCAAAGTTAGCAATCTGCTTAATACGCTCATCTGTAGCGCCTGCCTCTGAAGCACTCAGCAGCGATCCCAAGTAAGAAGCATGCATCAACCGAGCCCTACCCAGAACCTCACTCCAACGCCCTACTGTAATTCGTGTATCAGTCGCCTTAAATCCACCAGCATCATGACCAATCAAAAATCCCGTAACCGTTAAATGAGGATAAGCTCCACTGATAATGTCCAAATATTGACGCAACTGATAAAATTCGCTTATCTGTAGCGTTTTACCCGCCTCCGGCCCCTTAAGCTCAAAGACGACGATCTGCTGCTGCTCTCCTATATCGCTCAGAAAAACAAAGTCTGGTTTCAGTCCTCCTTCTGCATCATCCAGCTTCCACTCTCCATTTGTTGTGCTTGGTACGTGTTTATCCTTGATAAGTGTACGAATAGTTTGATTGGCTGTAAGTTTTTCCCACTCTGGCCCAAGTAGCCAAGGAAATTTTTCCACTAGGCGCTGAAGATGCGTCTCCGTTTTTTCCGACTCAATTATCTTACGCATTGCTGTTATAGCGGCAATTCTCTGAGCCATCGTAACAGCAAGACTCATCGCCTCGGGTATAAGACTATCGCGTAATTTCTCGACAAGATCTGCAAATACGGCCCCCTCTACTTCCCCCTCTGAAAAAACTTGTTTCCAGAGACGCTTTGTGAGCTGGCGCGTTGGCTCATGGACCCATGCGGATTTAATTGTTTGTGTTGCACGATCCTTGGCCTCTTCATCATTACCAAAATTGGGGAGCAAATCTGAAAGCAGTTCAGCAAGAGCCTGCTCTTCTGGAGCACTCAAAGTGGTAGGACCAGCAATTCTTCTTACACGATCTACAATTTCTTTTTTTGGTTGTTCTTTTCGCCATTTTTTAAATGATTCAATCCATTCATTGACTTTTCCAACACCCCATTTATGGAAATCAATTGTCTCATCTGTATCCCAATTTACTGATCTGCGATCAGTGGACACAACATCATTATCAAGCTCATCAAGCCAATCCGCCTCAATCACAGCATAAAGATAACGCCCGAATATTTCCTTACCCCGCACATTGAAGAAAAATGGTCGATCTTGAGCAATTTTTCCATGTGCATAAACACCAACTCCAGCATTTTCCAGAGGCCAGTCCGCATCAGAAAGCGCAACAAATCTAGCCCAAAATCTCACTTCCCGATCCACTCCACCGATCTTGATCTTTTCGACATTTGGGCTTTGAAATGATCCGATTGAGAAATCCTGAAATGCGGGGAATGCATCATTAGGATTAACACCCTTCCCATTTACCTTCACCTCAAAATCACTTCTGAGAAGTGTTACAGTAAAGCGAGCACCTAAACTACGAAGCAGTGCATCGGCATTGATAGCCTTTTTAAGCGTTGTATCATGCAAGTGAATACATACACCCCCCTCACCTGCTTCAGCAGAAGCAATAAGATCCGAATATAAATTCAAAACTCCGTCATTTTGGCATTTTATTTTCCAGTCATCCAAGGATATTCCATCCGCCAGAACAACAGGCTCATAACCTGTCGGACCTAGAACCGCTGACTTCTCCAACATTTTATCAAGATGAAATCTAAGCCAATAAACTTCTGGTGATCCGTCTTTTTTTCTTAGTTTATTATTTGGGATAGACACTATGTCTACTGTATGGGCAATACCAAAGCCAGCGAGCTTACCAATACCTTTTCGCCCCATGGGCAAGCGCAAACCTGGAGTTTTATCATCCGGCTTTTCACGCCTATTTCTCCCAATAACGAGAAATTCATTTATCAACTCATCGCGACTCATGCCACGCCCATTGTCACAAACCACAATCGATGGAGTAGCTTCACCGTCAGTCGCCTTCAGATTTATCGCGACTTTACTTGCATCAGCATCCCAGCAATTCGAGAGAAATTCAGCAATAACATTAGTTGGCTTATTTTGATATAGCTTTATCCCAAGGTGCTCGATGACTCGATTTGAAAAATCAAGGCGAAAAACCGAATCCGACATATTCAATCTCCTTTATTTGAACCAATAATTTTATTAAAACACGCTTTTGCCATAGCCGCCGCAAAATCAGGAGGAAGAGCATTCCCAATGATTGTACATACCTTGTCAATATAACTAGACCTAAATTTATAGGTCAAAGGAAAGGTCTGCAGCATAGCGGCTTCTCGGACCGAGATTGTCCTATTAGCCTGCGGATGTCCAAATCGCCCCTTACTCAGGGTAACACATCCACCAGTGATTGTAGGAGCCGGCGCATCCCAATTCATTCGTCCATAAACGTTTGAGAATCCTTTATCGCTTGACTTATGGCAATCAGGACGCAGTTCTATAGGAAGAAATTTTCTATCTTGCCCATTGGAAAGTGCCTCCAAGCGCTGCCTATTTTTTGGTGACAAATCTCTAACAACATGCCAGCCGAAATATTCAGGACCTTGACTAGTATTAGCATAGGTCAAAGTAACAGGCTCAGGAAATCCCTCTATAACATCCCTAACTGTTTTATATTGATTCATGCCAGGAGAATTTCCATGTGTAGATGCAGGAATTTTAATCTCATCCACCAAACTTCCTAACATAACCAGTCGCCGCCTACTCTGCGGCACACCATAATCTGCAACATTCACAACAGAATATGCAAGTTTATATCCAAACTTCTCCAACATATTCTTGGCTTTAGTGAATATATCTACACCTCTAGCCGCCAAGCCAGGCACATTTTCCATCATCAATGTCGCTGGACGAATCTCTCCAACCAGACGAACGAACTCGAATATCAGCTCATTCCTAGGGTCCTCACGGCGATATTTTGATGTCAGAGAACTAAATCCTTGGCAGGGTGGGCAGGCCGCAATTAAATCAATTTTCCCAGTTGGCGAGGTATTAATTATTTCCTCACCTGAAATATCTCTAATATCTTTTCGAAAAAGCACTACACCTTTATGGTTTTCAAAATATGTCGCACAGGCGGTCTCGTCATATTCCACTGCACCGCTAACAAGGAAACCTGCCTTCTTCAGGCCAAGAGTCAATCCGCCACCCCCGGCGAATAAATCCACAGCTACAGGCTTTTGTTTATTTTGGCCACTATCCATATAGAAATCTATAAAAGTCGCTCATGACTTGGAGCGCGTCCGACGGACTGTACCAGCATCGCTCAATCCCAAGAACATGTGTACCACTAGGGAACATGAGGCATAGGTACCGAAGTGCGCTGCACGCTCGAGTCAAAGCGCTAGCTAGATGAACTCTCCACCCGCAGCCCTTGGTTGCTACTCTTTGACAGCGAACCGCCCAGCCTCCACTGCATCGCGCCGCTTCTTCGGCAGATAGACCCCGTCCTCGGCCTCCCGGATCCGCTTCTCGCGCATGCGCACGCTCTGGGCCAGCTGTATGGGCTGGATACGCCGGGCAGAATTCTTCTCGTTGAAGCGCTGGATGGCCTCCCGTGCCTCAGCCTTGCTCTCTTCGTCCTTGACCATGGCCGCCATGGCGAACTGCTCAACCAGGGCGCTACGCCGGGCCTGCCGCACGCGGTCCTGAGTATGCGCCGTCAGCGCGCCACCTTGGGCCACGCATCCCGCATCAGCGCGGCGTCAGCAGCGCAGTGCAGCTCAGGAGCGCGGCCAGCAGCCGCACCTCGTATCCATGACGCCTGTCAATCTCGGCAAGGGCAGCTCGCAGAAGCGAGAACGGGTCCGCATCCTTAGCCAGAGTCTCCGTGGGCATGGCGGGCCTGTCCGGGATCGGCTCGCGGCACTCCACGGGCACGGGCACCTTGACCTCCAGGACCTCGACACGCGGCGCGGTACCGCAGCCTGGCAATAGCAGGCTGAAACACACAGCCAGCACCACCCCGGAATAATTCCCAGAATATTTTGCAGCCGTCTTTGTCGTTGCTGGTCCATGTGTCATGGCCTGGCCCTCCCCTTGAGCCAGTCGCTGCCCAGGGCCTGCAGGCTCGCGCATGCATCGCCAGGTGCAGCCGGTGCGCTGGCCAGCGTGTAATCGGCGCGCGCATTGAGTGCAGCAGCCTGCTCAGCGGCTGCCGCACGGGCGGAAGCGGCATCCACTGCGCGCTGCGCCGCAAGTCGGCCCAGGCCCTCGGTTGCATCGCTGCAGGCCTTAGCCGCGTGGTGCGCGCCGTCGCGCTGCTGCTGCATGGACACCAGCTCGGCGCGGGCCGTGGCCGCATCGTCTCGGGCATCCAGCCAGGCCCAGCCCAGCAGCAGGCTGCTGACGGCGAGCACGGCCAGGATGGTTTGCGTGGGTGTCATCATGCAGAGCTCCCCAGCAGATTGGCCGCGATGCGCCGGGCCCAGCCCTTGCCAAAGCTGCTCCAAGTCGGGCGGTCAGCCAGGAAACGCAGCCGGTGGCCGTTGTAGCGCGCAGCCAGCGCGGGGCCTGCGGCCATGGCGGCAGCGATGGTCTTGGGACCTACGATGCCATCATCCACCGCGCCAGCCGCACGCTGCAGCCATATCACGGATTGCCCAGGTCCGCTGTTGACGGCGCCATCGAACACATCAAAACGCACGACCTCGGGCAACTGGTCAGCCCGCACGGCGTCCCAGTACAGGCGGCGATAGATGCGCTTGGCGCGTTCGCGCGGCAGGTCGCGCATCTCGCCCAGGTAGCCGTCGGCACGGGCCACGCGGGCAGTGACGCCCCACATGGTCTCTCCGCCCGGGTCGGCTGGATTGTTGCTGTAGCCGCCCTCATGGCCCAGCAGGCGGTCGAATGCCTGGTCAAAGTTCATGGTCGTCTTGCCTCCGCATGGGGTGCGTGGCGCCGCGCCAGCGCGCCACGTTGATTGCCAGATAACAGAGCACGCTGGCGGCAGCGATGGCATCTGCCACATCCGGCCATGTGCCCCACAAAAGCGGCCGCAGGCCGCTGGACATGAAGCCGGCCAGCAGGATCGAATACTTGGCGCGAGCCCATCTGTGGACGCGGCAGATGTTGGAGTTGAGCCTGCAGATGCAGGCCCAGCAGATCCCGGCGCAGGCCACCAGGTGCAGCACGGCCAGGAGCTGATGGGTTTGCCATGTCATGCCGCACCTCCATCACCACCAGCCTTGCGCTCCAGCACACGGCCAGCGCGCTCGAAGAGCCACCGCCCGAGGCGGGGCCAGTCGTCGCCCACACCACCGACAACGAGCGCAATCGGGGCCAGCATCCAGGTGGTTTCCTCGATGCCCAGCCATTTGCCCGTGAGCGTGGCCAGGCCTACCGTCAAGAGCACGGCAGTGGCGTTGAGGCGCAGGAAGTACCAGGCAGCCCCAAGCCGCGCACCCTGGTCACGCCGCCCCAGGGCCCATGCCGCACCCACAGTCGAGGCGATCAGGATCACTGCATAAGGCCCGATATAGCCCGCCAGCACTGGCCCAAAAAGCACAGATGCAACGGCAATTGCCGCATTGGTTGGTTCAAGCTGATTCATCCTGTCCTTTCAAAGCGTGACGGCCTGGCGAAAAAGCTCATCCAGCTCGGCCTGGCTGTGCCCCAGCGCAGCCCAGATTTGCTGCAGGAACGGGTTTGCACGCTCCCACGTCGCTGCCCCCAGCTCCGCTTGCATGCGGCGCTTTTCGATAGGGTCAGGCTCTGCCGCGATCTTGGCCTCCAGCCAATGCAACACAGTGAGCTGCTGGCCGTCCACTTCCATTGGGACCGTCAGCAACACAAGCTCCCCCTGACGCCTGGTGCACGAATCAGGCACGGGCGGCGGCAGATCGGGGGCCGGCAGGGGCGGCGTCAAGGCATGACCATCCCACAACCAGCCCACGCCGCCTGCATGCTGCTCTGCATCGATGCAGATGGCATCCGGGTATGCAGCCTCAGCCTCGGCGACCGTGGCAATGATGGTGTTGATGACCACCCCGCCTTCGATGATGTGCACCTGCATTACGCGTATACCTCCAGAATGATCACGCCCGGCTTGCCGTTTTTGCCTTTGCCCAGGGTTGCATGCGCAGGAGCGCCTGCAGTGCCCGCAAACCCATTGCTGCCAGCGTAGTAATTGCCAGCCCCCCCATTGCCACCGGCACCAGAACTTGCGCCGCCATCGCCGCCAGCCCCGTGGTCCGCATCGAGCCCGATGGCTCCTGCTGCCGCTGTGGTCATACTTGCGCCCCCCGTGCCGCCTGCGCCGCCAGCACTTGGTGTACCCGTGCCGCCAGCACTACCAGGGTTGTTGTTGGCAGGGTTTGCAGCCGTACGGCCCGCAAAAGCCATCAGGCCCGACGCAGCAACCGCCGATGCGCCGGCGCCCGCCGCCGATGTAGCGGTGGCTCCAGTGCTGCCCTGCGGCGCGTAAGACCCGTAGTAGTAAGAGCCACCGCCGCCGCCAGAACCGTGCCCTGGCCCGTTTTGCCCTGTTGCCGCAAAGCTGACGCCCATGGCGCCGGCGCCACCACCACCGCCACCAATACCGCCAGCGCCGCCAGCACCTCCTGGGGCCTGGTATCCAAACATGGATGTCGTACCGCCCGCGCCACCAGCAGCCCCCGCAACACCAGCTCCGGCCATAATTGGGCCAGTCCCGGCACCAGTACCGCCATTACCTGCAGTGCCGCCAGTTGCTGCAGCTGCGCCGCCAGTCCCAGGTGCGCCAATGGCGTAGGTGTAGGCCGTACCAGGCACGATGGCAATAGGCGGCGTGCGCACGACCAACCCGGACCCACCAGGTGCGCCAAGCCCCCCGCTCCCGCCGCCGCCACCGCCACCACTTGTCGCACTGCCGGATGTGACACCACCGCCGCCACCCCCACCCCCACCGGCCCCGGCACCACCGCCGCCACCACCCGCGCCGGACAGCAGCGCGATCACGTAGGAGTACCCTTCTGGAGCCGTCCAGCTTGTACCGCTTTCCAGCACCACAATCTTTGGCTTGCGGGTCTCCAGATTGCCCGAGCCAACAACCGATTGCCCATCGACGGTTTTGACGTTGTTTCCGCTGACAAGCTTTTCCTGATATGCATCATTGGGCAAATACGCCGCACCCCATTGCATATCCACCTTGAAAACACGCATGGAATTCAGGGCTGTATCAAAATACAGCGCACCAACAGCCAGCGGATTGCCCTGGTTGTCCACAACTGGCGGAACAGATTTCTCACCAAGGTAGCGCCTTGCGAATTCAAGAAATTTTGCAACCGCATCATTCCGCGCAGACTCCGCATCCTCCATGGCCTGCACAGCCGTGTCTTTCGCACCCTTCGCGGCCAGTTCACTGCGCCCCGCATCGTCAGCTGCATTCTTCGCGCTATCCCTGTAGCCACGAGCCTCCCCATGCTGCAGTGCGACATCGCTTGCAATCTGCAAGATTGCAGCAGCAAACACATTGAGCTGCCCCGTAAACGCAGGCAGACGAGTACCGAAATACTCATCTACCTGCGGCCTGACAACCGCTTGCGGCTTTGTTCTGTCAATAAACGGCAGAGGTGTTATCTCTGGAATGGTGATGGTTGTCATAGTGTCAAAGCAAGGGATTCAAGTTCCAAAGTCACGTAATAAAGCGTGTGCTCATCAATGTTCAGCCGAAAGTCTTTGTAATAACCCAAAACATTCAACGTAATCAGCCTATCCATATCGGTAAGCTCATAATAAGCAAGCCTCGCTCTTAAAGCCGCAAGCTTGCGCACAGTTTCGTTAAATTCTTCCGGTTCGCTGGCTATCCGGCATTTGACAACCTGGGAATAAGCGCCTTCCTTTACGCTGTACCGCCCCCATCTGTCACGCGCCTTGATGGAATAATCTTCCACCCCAAACTCGACGCCCATGGAAAGATCGCCGTAATATCTGGCGACCCCGGTGCGGCACACGCCGCAGGCGACTCCGGCAGTCCCCTCAATCAGTACACGCAGGCTGCCGCCGTACACCGCGCCCGGCAGGTCGCTGACGACGACAGAGGTGCGCTGCCTGAATGGCTCGAAGAACCAGTCATAGAAACCAGAAATCGGCGTGTCATCCAGGCTGATGTCTGATTCATAGATATTGCGGCCATCCAGCTCGCGCTCAATCCGCACAGACCGCCCCTGCAACTCCATCAGCACGAGCGCCCCTGCACCGCGCGCAAGCAGTGACACATCAATCATGTCATCAGCCACCGTGGCCGTGCCGATGGCATCGTCGAACATGGCCCAGCGGTTGGTAGCGCCCAGGCTCAGCCATCGCGGTGTTTCGGACTTGGCAGACACCTCCGGCAGAGCCGCATCAACCCCAGCAGCCATCGCTTCAAAATTGAGGTGCACACCATCCACGGCCCGCATGACGCGCTGCCCGATGATGTAATTGGTTGCGGCATTCCATGCGGGATATTCATCCTCAGGAATATTGCTTGCAATCAATTCAGCATCTGCAATTTGATCGAGTTCAATGACGTTCATCCAGCGCCCTTCCGTTCTATGCGCGACTCGCCGCTTCACGCAGCAGGCGATTGGTTGTCTGACCTTCGTCTTTCACGCCAGCGACTGCTGCCGTCAATGCTTCGCGCAGCTTTGCCACCTCCTGCTGCAGTGCCTGTATTTGCTTGACTTCAGGGGATATTTCCGGCGCCCGCTCAATGCTGCGCAGTTCATTGATCGTTCGACCAAAACGGCGCTCCATCTCCAGCGGGTCCGTGGTGCTGTCCCGCACGGCACCCAGCATTGCATTGGTCGCCTGCGACAAGTCGCCAGAGGCAATTTCCTCTCCCGCCATGGCTGCGCGAATCAGTTCGTCGTACTGGCGGGTTGCTTCTACCGCTTTCTCAGCGGCATTGAATGAACTGAATTCGCCAAGCAATAATTGATCCGCCAGGCTACCCGCCGCACTGCGCAGGCCGGCAAGCGCCTGGGCTGCACGCTCAGCCTCCTGGTCCACGCCCTTGTAGGTGCGGACCATGTAATCAAACAGCGTGGAATACTGCGCCTCGGTGATCTGGTCCTTGCCCAGCGCATCCGTCACCCGCGCAAACGATTCGTAAAAAGCCGTGTTGTCGTACTGGCCCAGGCCATCGACCAGCAGCGTCAGGTCGCGCAGCGTCTGGCCTTCGCCGAGCGTGATCTTGCCTTCCAGCTCCTTGGCAGCACGCGCCGCGTCAGCAGTCGTCAAGACGCTGGCGGCCAGGGCTGCAGCATCGGACACCAGCTTGCCGCGCACCTCTGCAGCACGCAGCTCAGGCAGCTGCAGACGCAACTCCTGCGCGGATCGCGCATACATGTCGGCCTGGCCCCACTCCTCCTTTTGCTGCGCCAGGGCCGCCGCCTCTGCGTACATGCCAATCGCAGACATGGCCGCATCCACAGACCCTGCAGCTGCTTTGCCGAACTCCGTGCTCATGCTGCCCAGCAGGCCAATGGCGTTTGTCGCTTGCGACAGACTGGTATTGGCTTTGCGGGCGGCCTCATCCATGCCGGCAACGATGCCTGACAGTTGGCCAAAGACTCCCTGCAGCGACGTGATGCCGGCGCGCGCCTGCGCTGCTGCCGCATCGGCCGCACGACCGAACTGAGCCGCCGTATCGGACAGCAGCGGGATCAGGTCGCCAAAGGTGGCATTGAGGTACTCCAGCGCCGCCTCCGCCTCCTGGACTGTGATCCGGCCATTGGCAAACGCCTGGTTGATTGTGTCGATGGAGCGCGCGACCAGCTGCAGATCCTCGCCGACCACCGTGCCATAGCCCGGCATCCAGCCCACGGACCCCACGTTGCCGGCCAGCAGCTTGCCCTCGGCAGCGCCACGGGCCATCCCCTCCCACAGCCCCGTCAGCAGGCCATTGACCATGGGGCCGAACATCTCAGCCCCCTGCACGCGCAGCTCGCGCAGCACGGACTCCTGCGTGTACGCCATCACCTCGCCCTTGAGCTGTGCAATGACAGCCGCCGAGTTCGGGATGCTCAGCGCATTGGCCTGCGCACTGGCCAGCAGGCCGGCTGCGGCCTGCCCACGCTGGCGCGCCATCGCATCGTTGAACGCACCTGCCTGGAACTGCCCACCCGCCGAGAAATCCGCATAACGCGGCATGTTGGCGCTGACAGCGGCAGCAAGGGCGCCCGCCGTATCGCCAGCGCGCAGGCGCTGCGCCGACAGCTCGGCGGCAAGCACCTGCTCGGTCTGCCGGACGATGGCGCCGATCTGCTCGACATAGCCGGCCAACTCATCGCCCAGGCCAAGCGTGCGCAGTTGCGCGAGCGCGCCAGCGGCGCCATCGAGCTGGTCGGCGAACGCGGAAAACTGCGCGAACTCAGCGCCCGACAGCCAGAGGCTGCCGACAAAGCCGCCCTCCTCCTGCTGCTCCTGCCGGCGCAGATTGGCAAGCAGTGCATCCAGCGACTGGCGCTGCGCCTGGACAATGCCATTGGCCTGCTCACGCATCGCAGCCAGGGCCTGGGCCGCCGCCTGGGTTGCGGAGGCAGCGGCCTCTGCGTCGGTAATCTGCTGCTGCAGGGCCTTGTTGTAGTCCCAGGCAGCCAGTTCCGCATCGGTGTAGCCCTCGGTTTCGATGGCACGCATGGCAGCCGCATAGCCCACCAGATCCCCCCTGGCTTTGAGCAGATCCGCCTCCAGCTGCCGGCGCTCTCCCGCCAGCTTTTGCATGACCTGGCTGAATTCCTCAGTCGCCTTGCCGACCTCAGGCACGACCGACGCAAAAGCATCAGCGACCCCGAACATGACAGCCACCGTCTTGGCTCCCGCATCGCCCAGGGCGGCATTGGCCTCCACAAGGCTCCGGAACTCGGCACGTGTGCGCGGCATCTCGATGCCAACAGACGCAAGCGCCTCGGTCACGTCGCGGGCGACATTGGCGGCACGCTCGCCCTCGCTGTAGAAATTCTCGTAATACGCGCTCACGCCTGCGCCGAGCTGCTCCATGCCTCCGGCATGCTTGAGCAGCGCCGTGAACGTGCTGTCCGCCAGCGCGCCAAAGCCCTGCAGATTGCGGCGCATGTTGGTCAGCAAGCCATCCAGCGCCGCAATCTCCTGCAGCGCAGCCGTCAGGCCATCCAGGGTGATCTCTTCATCGAGACCATCAAAGACGGAGCGCATCCACCCCGGAATGTCTGCAGTCTTGATCTCAGACACCAGGGCAGAGCCCATGTCAGCGACATACTTCGACCACGCCTTTTCTGGGTCCGTACCCAGCACACCGTCCCGCGCGGTGTAATCCCTGAGCGTTTCGCCCGTCAGCTGGTTGATGAGTTTGAAGTAGCCGTAGCTGTCCTCATCGCCGTGCACGGGATTGACTGCGAAGCCCGCCACGATGTCGATCTGCTTTGCGCTATCGCCCGCGTACTTTGCAAGCGACTTGTACACGCCGGACAGCGCACTGACCGTGGTCCCCAGCTGCTTGCCGAGGTCTGCGCTATGCCGCTGCGTCAGGTCGTCATACCAGTCGCCGGCAGCACGCCCGAACAGTTGCGCCGCAGACTGGTCGTTGCCGATGCCCGTCGTGCTGTACGCGGCGCCGGCATGGTTAGCGCCGCGCGAATTGAATGCATCGCTGGACAGCAGTGACGCGACAGCCAGGCCACCAGCGACCCATGGCAGCGCCGCCGCGAACTGCGCACCCAAGCCCATGGCCCCAGTAGCGCCGGCAGTTGTCGGACCAGCCAACCCCTCAGCAAGCAGGCTGCCCTTCATGCCCGTGGCAAAGCTCGTCATGGCGCTGGAGCCGAACATGCTGCCGAGCTTGCCAACCACGCCGCCAATCGATGATGCGAGCCCGCCGCCGAATGCGCTGTACAGCGAAGACAGGCTGTTGACCGCGCCCAAGCCGCTGCTTTCACTGCCCCCACCATTGGGGACACCCAGCATATTTGCCGCGTAGGCACCCACGTTTTGCATGGAGCCCTGCAAGATCGGCTTGAATACCAGGGTGCGGCCAAGATTGCGCAGGTAATCCCCGAAGCTGCGACCACCCTCCATCAGTTGATCAGACAGGCTCTGGCCAATCTGATCAATACCACGACGCCACTCTTCCAGCGAAGCCTCGGCGGCCTGAGCGCTCGCCGTGCGCGCACTGCGCATATCGGTCAGCACAAGGCGCTCCCGGCGCAGCGCGATTTCCTGCTCCAGGTTGATGCGCTCACGGCTCATGAAGTCTTGCGCATCTTCGGCGCGCTGCATTTCAGCGAGCTGCTGCTCCTTGGTGAGCAGGATGATTTCTTCGCGCTGGCGCAACACCTTGGCCTGCTCGACAGCCGACAGGCCGATCAGCTCGATCTCTTCGCGCAAGCCTTTGTTGCCAGACTCCAGGTCATCCACTGAGCGGGCCTGAGCCGCCCACCATTCCTCCCGGAATTTGCGCTCTTCTTCAGCAAGGCGCAAAGACACCTTGCGCGCCTCGTTCTCTTTTTCCAGCTGCTTGAGAGACTTGAGCTTGGCCTCAATGCTGGCACGCTCCGAGGCGCCCAACCCCTTGAGCGAGCCCTGCAGGTCCTGCGCATACTTGATGCGCAGCTTGTCAGACTCACCCAGCTTTTCACCGCCAGATATCTCCAGCTTCTGAGCTGCTATCTTTTCATCAATCGAGTCGGCCAGACTGACATATGCCGTATGCAGTTGCTTGGCAGATGCTGCACGGGCTTTTGTGGACTCGTCTTCCTTGTAGTTCTCTTTTGCGAGCCTTGAGACCAAATCAATATATTCAGTCTCACTGATTTTTTTAGATGAGCGCAAATCCTGCAGCTTTTGCAGCTGAGAAAGATAATTTTTATCAACCCCCAATAATTCTCCACGAATCTCAATCAGATCACGGTCCGCCTTCGCACTCTCTTGCGCCAAGCGAGTTGCCTCATCAGCATATGACTGACCACGCCCCTTGAAGCGCATCTGGTTACGCGGATCTTTCTCATCAATTGCACGCAGCTTTTCCTGCAATCCTTCAATTGCTTTTCGCCGCTCCGCGATCCCAAGATCAAGATTTTTCAGAAACGAAGAATCACGACCATTTGCCGCAGCCAATACCTTATCAGACTCCAACCTCTCAATCTCGGCCCTCAATCCCGTGATTGACTTATTAATTCCTTCAGCAGAATTACTGATGGCATTGACAGCAGCAATCCCGGCACCAGCAACTGCACCAATACCCAGCAAAGTAAGCGTCACAGGGTTTGCCATGGCCAGCGCGGCCAAAGCAACGAATGCCCCCTTCAAGACCCCCATCGCACCGACGACCGCCATAATCCCAGCAACAGCAGCGGCCCCGCCAAGAGCGCCAAGCATGCCCTGCACCAGCCCCTGATGCTTTTCCACCGCATTGCCCAGCCCACTAATGGCATCGGAGACTTTGCGCACACCAGACGCCGCAGTATCCGAAAATCCCGTGCTCTCGTTGATTTTTCGGAAAAACTCATCCCAGGAATCGCTCAACCCGGCAATGGCGCCATCGAGCGTATTGGCACGCCGCTCCATGGCACCACCGAATGCGGTGTTGCCGATACCCTCCAGGTAGGCCGTAATATCTTTGGCAGAATTCTTGACGGTCGTCGTCACACCCTGAAAGGTGAACGCAACTTTCTCACCCTGCTTCGAGGCCTTGATGCCGAATTCCTTCAGGCGCTCGAACTCGCCTGTGGATGCATCGGCCACGGCCTCGATCAGCTGCATGAGGTTCTTGCCCATGGCAGCAGCCGTGTTACCGAAGCTGGTGAGCTTGGCCTGGGTCGGGTCCAGGCCCAGTGCCTTCATTTTCACGAAAGCCTCTGTGGCCTGGGACAGCCCGTAGGGCGTTTCCTTGGCGAAGCTCTTGAGCCACTGCATCTCACGCCCAGCAGCGGCCGCACTGCCCGAGACCGTGACCAGCGAGCTGTTGAGCACGTCAAACTCACGCTGCACGGACACCAGCTTGCCAACGAATGCCGACACGGAGACGCCAGCAAACACGCCGCCCAGCAGCGTGCCCAGCCGGCCCACACTGCTGCCGACGCTATCGACCATGCCGGAGACCGTGCGCTTGGTCTTTTCGACCTCGGTCTCCAGCCCCGAGCTATCGCCCGTGATCAGGAAGCGCAGGTAGTTGACCGATCCGCCCGAACCAATCATGCCGCCACCCCGCCGATATCAAGATGCTCGCCGGAATGCACGCAGCTGCTGCGCCAGGCTTTTGGACACGCGGGCGCGCCGCTCGACAGCCTGCTCATCGGTTTCGTGCGCGCTGCCCGGCGCAGCTGCGCCAGGATCTGCAGCCAGGGCTTTTTCCCCAGCATAGGCCAGCGACATGTCGCGCAGCGTGCGCGCCTCCCAGGGGGTGAGCCGCACGCCATGGCAGCGCTGCCAGGCCTCCAACTGGTCATAGCCGAATGGCGCCTCACCCATGGGCGTGTAGAGCACTGGCCCGACATCGAAAAAAATGTCGAGCAGGTACTCGGCAGGCCCCGGGTCCGGCATGGGGTGCCGGATGCCTTCGGCCTGGAGTTTTTCACGGCGGGTGACACGATGGGGCTCATCCTGGACTTTGCTGCTGCGCTTCGAGGGTCGTTTGGGCGGCTTGAGCGTGGCGTTCAGCCACGCCACGGTGCGCGCGTAGAGGGTCAGGCCTTCGGCGCACTCGCGGAAAAATTTGCCCAGTCCGCCGCGAAGCTGTTGACCTGCTCGGCCACCCATCCGCACTGGGGATCGGCATACAGCGCGACAACGCCTTCGCGCCCATCGGCATCCAGCTCCAGACCTTCGACGCTGTGGGTGATGTCTGCCAGCAGCACTGCGGTATCGGCGGCGCGCTCATCCGGCGTGCGATCCTCCAGCGCACGGCGGTTCTTCTTGAGCAGCACCGCGACACGGCGCTGAGCGGCTACCTGCGCCTTGCGGTAGGGCTCGGAGCCCGGGCCGTAGACGCGGATCAGCACGGGCTTTTCGTCTTTGGATTCGGGGTCGGGCTTGTAGAACATGGGCTCGCCCTCGATGTCCTTCAGGTGCATGTCGGCCAAGTCGCGGGCCTTGAGCTGGGAAATTTTGATCATGGTGTTTGCTGCTCAGTGAGAAAAAGAGGAAGCACTCAGGCGCCCGAATGCGCCTGGACGCGCAGGGGGTCAGACGACGACAAAGGCCGCAGAAACTGCCAGCGAGGCGAGCACCGGGCCATCGGAGCGCGGGTTGGCGGTCTTGCCATCGCTCCATTGGTCGAACTTGTAGCCATTGGCAGGCTGGGCATAGACGGGGGCGCCCGTGCTGCCCTGCTGGACGTTGTTCTGGACAGCCTGGCCCACGATGGCGCCATTGGCGCCTGCGGTGTAGGTCAGCGTGAAGCTGACGCCATTGGCCTCCAGAATGTCGTTGTCGATTTCCAGCTGGGCCGATTTGCCGGTGATGGAGTCCACGCCGCCAATGTTGGTCTTGAAGGACATGCACTGGGCCGTGAAGAAGAACTTCGAGTGGTCCTGCGTCTCGATGCAGTAGCTATAGCTCTCATCGTCATCGACTGCCTGGCTCAGCAGCGCCTGGCCGGCATCGCTGGAGTCACGGGCCATGGGCAGCGTGATGCTGCCGTCGTTGAAGCTGCCCTTGCGCTTGACCACGCGGCGGGTGCGCAGCGGCTGGTGGGTGACCTGGTTGTATTCCTTGCCGAACTCGCCCAGGTCGGTGATCTCGCCGACCTCGGTCCAGGCCAGCGCCTGGAAACCTGCGATGTCATAGGTGGCGGGGCGCGCGGCGCAGACAGACAGCCGGCTGCCCGCCGAGGTGCGAACGTTTTCGCTGCTCATGGCGATGATTCCTTTCAGGGATGTGAAGAAGGCACCGGACCGCGCGGGGCGCCCTCGGTTGTGATGTAGCGGCACAGCCAGACGCTGTGCACGGTGTAGAAGGGCTGGGCGCCTGCGTCATCGGTTTGCCGGCGCACGCCCCTGAGCCTTGGCCGCTCGCGCAGCAGGCCGGACAGCAGGCCCGGCACCGGCGAGCCCATGCGCTCCTCGACGCGGGCCTGCAGTTCCATGGCCATCGCCCGTGCAGCGCGTCCTGTGCTGCCCGTGGCCATGCAAGACACATGGACCATGAATTCGCGCACCAGGGTCGATTGCCCACCCTGGCCGCGCGTGGTCTCGGCGGCGGTTTCGTCGCCAGCATCGATATCAATGGCAGGCAGTTCGCCGACCGGGCGGCTGTTGAAGCCTTCGGCGCGGACACGGTCGCCAGCACTGGTGCCAGCCAGCACCAGGTCCAGGCGGAAAGCCTCCAGGATCTGCTCTTGCATGTGCTCAGTCATGGATCACCTCGCCCAGAGAGAGCGTGGCCCAGCCGGATTCGTCCGGTTGCACAGGCTCTGTCACACGCCACGCAACACCGTCGATTTCCAGAATGGCACCCTGGCAAATGCCAGGCGCATGGAGCAGTTGCAGGCCGCAGCTGACGACATGGCCACCAACGGCATCGCCCAGCACACCCAGCGCACGGCGCTCGAAGAGCACGCCAAACGGGTCGCCCCCCTGCCAGGTGGCAACGGCATTCGCCAGGCGCCGCTCCACCGTTGCACCAATGCGCTGCGCTATGCGTGCGAAGGGATTGCGTGTCATGGCAGCAGCCATCAGGCGGTCACAGTGCCGGGGCAGCCCGTGAGCTTGACTGCAATCACCGTGTCAGCAGCCGCTGCAGCGATGAACGCGACTGCAGCAGCGCCGCTCACGTCGCCAGCAGCGAGAGCGCCACCCACCGTGAAGGCCTTGGAGTTCGCCTTGAACACGACAGCCACACCCTGGCCGACCGCAGTGCCGGCCACTTTGGGCAAGGCGAACACGCCGTCGATGGCGACCGACCCGACATGCCCGGGCACGATGTCCACCAGAGCCACGCCCAACAGAGCGCCGACCACGACCACGGAGCCGCTCTTGATCAGCTCGCCCGTGGTGTTCACATAGTCCAGCACCTTGCCGGGCTGCACATGATTTTTTGCCATTTCCGCTACTCCTTTGATAGCAACTGCTTGGGGCTGACGGTCAGGCGCCGGCGTTGGTCACTGCGCCGCGCCAGTCATGGCCGCCCACGCCGTAGTCCAGGCGCACCTTGAAGCGGGCGCCATCGGTATCGAATGCGTCTTCCTGCTCCACGTAGGGCGAGTCCACGCCATCCAAAAATGCCACTTCGATGGCCGCGGCCTCGTTCACGTCGGCGAAGGCGTAATGGCGGGTGCCCTCCAGGCGCGGGCTTCCGACGATGTCGCGGAACATGCCCAGGCTGACGTTGGGGGTCAGGGCGTTCTTGCCGGTGCTGGGCTCGTACTGCGCCTGATTGATGAGCTTGGCCGTCGCCTCCAGGCCAATGGGGCCCAGCCACACAGCAGGGCGCAGGTCCAGAAAGTCGTTGCCAGAGATATCCTTTTGCTTGGCCATGGCCACGCGGAAAGCCTGGAAGGATTCCGTGGTGGGGCCTGCGGCTGGCGCAATGACATTGCCGTGTTCTGCATGGAACAACGTCTTGCCATCCTCCAGCACAGGGCCCAGGCCATTGTTGAGAGCCAGCAGCGCGTACACATCTGCCTCGACAGTGCGTGCAGCAGCGCGGCCCATAGCGGATGCCTGGTCGGTGAATGCGCCCAGGTCATCATTGATGATCATTTCGCGCGACAGGCTGATGATGTAGCCCTTGGTGGCGGCGGCGATGCTGGTTTTTTCGCCATCGGGAATGGCGATGGTCTTGTATTCGCCCACCTCGTTCTTGTGCTGCAGGTTGCCCAGCGAACCCACGCGCAGACGATGGTGCGCGCGGAAATCCGACACCTGCCCCCGCTTGCAAAAGCGCTGCCAGGTCAGCGCCTGCACGGCATAGGCGCCTTGCAGCACCCGGTGCATCACATCCGTGAGCAGCACCGGAAAGTCGCTGGTGGACTGGGTGAAGGCTGCAGCCACCAGCTCACGCTTGTCCATGCTGCGCGCCGACACGCCCGAACGCTCCAGCGAAGCACGCGCCACCTCCAGCAGCGTCATGCCACGAAAGGGGTTGGCGCTGTGGGCGGCGATCTGCTCCTTGGTGCCGTGGCCTGCACGCACGACCAAGGCAGTGGCTGCAGCGGTGCGGCGCTTGTCGGTTTCGTCTTCGACGGTGGACACGCCACGGGCCACGGGCGTGGCCTGCGCGCCCAGGTGGGCCAGCAGGCGGGATGCCGCTGCCTCAGGCGTGATAGCGTGATCATCCTGGCATTGCTGCAAAAGCTCGGCCACACCGGGGCCTGCAGCATAGGGGGCGAACTGGGCACGGATGCTTTCGCGGCGGGTGCGGTCGGCGGCCAGGATGGCGGCAGCGTCGGGCGCGGCAGGGGCACCGCCGCCGCCCGCGCAGCCTGCGCCGGATGCGCCAACGGCGTTTTGCAGCACGGCGCGTGCAAAGCGGTTTTTCTTCATAGGATCCTCATCAGGAGCGGATGGCGCGGCAGCAGCCGCAGAAATGCCCGCTGCCTGCTGCAGGGCAGCGGGCAGAGAACGAAAACGGGACAGGGGCAGGTCACGCAAGGCACTGGCCGACACGGGCAGCGCGGTGGTGACCTCGTCGATGAACTTGGCGGCCATGGCCTCGGCCGCCGTGTAGTAGTGGTCTTTGCCGTCGGTCAGCAGCGCCAGTGCGCCGGGCTGGTCGCCGGTCTTGGCCGCGTAGCTGGTGGACATGGCGGCGGCCCAGGTATCGAGCTGGTCAGCGAGGTCGCGCAGCTCGACCGCGTTGCCTGCGGCATAGGTCCACGGCGCGTGGACCATGAGCATCGCGTTCTCGGCCATGCGCACGGTGTCACCCCCCATGGCGATCAGGCTGGCAATGGAAAAAGCCATGCCATCGACCTCGGTTGTGATCGTGGCTTTATGGCGCTTCATGGCGTTGTAGATCGCCAGGCCGTCAGGCACGCTGCCGCCCACGGAGTTGATGCGGACGGTGATGAGATCCACATCCAGCGCCTGCAGCTCGGCCACGAAATCGCGGGCGCTGACGGTTTCATCCCACCAGCTTTCACCGATGTCGCCATAGATGAAAATCTCAGCAGCAGACGCAGCACCGGCCACGGCTGCAGCCATGGCGGTCTTGCGACGGATGGCGAACCACTTCGGGGAATTGCTCATGTGAAACTACCTGCATTCGTTGATGTCGCGGGTTGCGACGGAATGCAGGCAGTTTCTTTTTTTCCCAGTCCCATTTCATGCCGAGAAATGGGACTATTTGCAGGGCATCACACCGTGGCGTCGCTCGCCTCGCTGCGCAGTTGATCAGGAGCTACCGCCGTTTGACCGGTGTTCGCGGCATCGCTGGTGAAGACCAGCCCGCTTTCTGCCACCTGCTTGCGCCATTCCTTGATCTGCGCGAGGAGTTCGTCAGGGCTTCCACCGCGCCGGCGGATCACCTCGACCTCGCTGGCAAAGCCCGCCTGCACCAGCTTTTCCCACGCCGTGGCTTCCTTGAGCGGATCAATCCAGGGCATGGCCTGGCCCACGACCAGGCAATCCGCCTCGGTGCCCGGCATCACATCGTCAGGAATGCGCAGCACGCCGCTCAGGTGCAGCATGCTGACCAAGCGCTCCCACACCGGCACGCTGAACTGCCCGGCGAAGTCGTCGGCCAGGACTGCGTAATGCACCCACTGCTCCACCAGCTCCTGCCGCATAGAGGAGTAGCTGCCTGCGTAGTCCTTGCTGATGCTGCTGTAGCTGGCGCCCACGCCGGCCGCATAGGCCTTGAGCTGTCCGGCCCGCCAGGCCACCAAATTGGGGTTGGGCCGGTTGGTGTCGATCATCCCGATTTCCTCGCCCACGGAAAGCCCGTCAAAGACCATGCCCGGCTGCATGCGCAGGTTGCGCGGCACGGGGTTGCCCTCCGTATCCTTTTGCCGCACATCGTTTGCAGGATCGAATCCATCGGTTCCCGGGATGCGCTTGACGTAGGCCGCCATGCTGGCCGCGATCTTGGCAGCTATGCGCTCGCTTTCCTCGTAGTCCTTGAGATCCTCCACCCGCGTGAGCACGCTGGCAAATTCACTGACGCCGCGCAACTGGTGCAGACGGTCCAGGGTGGAAAGGTGCAACATGTTGGCGGCAGGAATGGCCTTGAGGTCTGCGGGCGTGATCCAGGCCCCTGCTTCGCGCGGGTCACGGCGGAAGACGTGATAGGCCACCGAACGCCCCCAGTCGTTGACCTGTATGCCCTGGCGGATCTTGCGCGACAAGTCCGAATACTCCAGGGGCACAAAGTCCGCCTCCAGCAGTTCCAGGCTGAAGGGCACTTCAGATCCATGCACCAGCCCGGGAACCCACCCCATCACCATCTGCGCGAACACCTCGCCATCGCGCAGCCATGCATAAGCTGCCGCGCGCTCGGCCTGGGACCAGTGCATGCGCCCCGTGACCTCTGGCCGCTTGGCCCACTTGCGGCGCCACCGGCGCAGCTGCTGCGCGTACTCGACATGGATGGTGCCATCACGCCGCAGCGGCTGCGGCTCGATGCCCAGCCCTGCCGGACCAATGACGTTGTTGACCAATGTGCGCAGCACGCCGCGCGTGATGTCGTGATTGCGCTCCAGGTAGCGCGCATGGTTGCGCAGGGCAGCCGCACTGCGCTCCACCAAGCTGTTGGGGGCATGGTTGCGGTTGCGGTCCCTGCGCAGGCGCGACGGCTTGGCCGCTTCATAGTGCGCAAGCACCTTGCGCGCCTGCGCGCGGCGCAGGCCACCCACAGGGTCGAAGATGGCGACCATTCGATCCAGGATGTTCATCATGCCGTCCTCAGTCGCCATGGTTGAAGCTGGCAAGGCCATAGCCCAGGCCACCAAATGTCGGGGGGCGGCTACTGCCGGCCTGCGAGCGCAGCACATCGGCCACGTGCTTGCGTGCCTTCAAGAGGCTATCGGTACTCTGGTAGGTAACTGTGCGACCGGCATGGGAAACTGTCAGTTCCCCGCTGGCAATAGCCAGGTCCAGCGCATCCAGGTCGGCTTGTGTGAGGGCCATGTGGTGCTCCGTTTGAATCAATGTGCCGCTCACGCTACTTGGTTTACTGTCCCATTTCATGCCGAGAAACCGGACTTTTAGCAGCAGAGACACCGATACGAGCAGCACCAGGGCGATTGTTCAAAATACGATAAACCTGGGTTCGCCGAATACCATGCTTGGCCATCACCTGCTCCATATTGGTACCATCGTATTCCCTGCAAATGGCCTCATTGCGCTCCTCCTTGCTGGGTGCGGGAACGTAAATGGCGGCGCCGCGCCCACCAATACGCAGTCCACCGTAGCGCTTGCGCAAGCCACGCACGATGGCCTTGGCAATTTCAAAGGCCTCGCGCTCATGCATGTTGAGCTCGGCGCGCACGATCTCGACCATTTCATGCTCCAGCTGCAGTGCGGCATCTTCGGCCTGGGCACGGGTGACTTGTGTGGGGGTGTTCATAGGCGGCTGCTCCATTCGTCGGATGCAAAAGAAGGTTGAGGGGCGTGCACACGCACTGGCGCCACAGGGCGCGCAACGGGCACGGAGATAGAAGGCGCCACGGCGGCGGCAGCCGGAGGCGGGGCACTGAAAAGGTCTTCGGGCGGCTGCACGGTCTGCTCCAGGCGCAGCCACTGGGCCTCGGTCCATTTGTGGATGCCCTGGGCCATGGCCGCATGCAGTGCATAGTTGCGAATATCCAGCTCCTCATTGCGAGGCCGGCGCTTCACCCATTTGTAGGCATCCTGGCCATTGGCCTTGGTGAGCACCCGCTGCTCGGCAGTGAGCTGCTCATAGAACTCGCGTGGCAGGTCGGCGCTGAAATGCACATAGCCAGGGCCTGGCGCGGTGATGGCCAGTTGGCCCAGCAACAGGTCCTTGGCCTGGTCCACGCCCACAAGAAAGAGCTTGATGCCCCGCTGCACCTTGCGCCCACGGTGGTTCACATCCTGCAGGCTGCTGGGGCCGACGATAGGTTTGTTGTCGTCGCCCTTGATGGGACGCAGGTTGGGAATGCGGCCCTGGTTGTTGCGCACCCAGTTGTAAACGGCATGGGTCTGGTCCGACGAGTCGATGCTGGTGGCACTGATGCCCAGGCTGGGGCCATGGCCTGCTTGCGGGAACCGCTGTAGCAGGAAGGTCGAAACCGGCTCCCACTCCTCGTCCACCGCCGGATTGCCTTCGATGGTGATGCGCGCCACGGGCCAGCTCTCGATGCCACGGCCCCATGCCCAGACGGTGATCTGCCACCATGTGCGCTGCACATCCACGCCCGCCGTGAGGTACAAGGCTCCGCGCGGGACCACGCCCAGCTTGAAGGGCTCGGCGCGCGCCTGAAGCGCATGCTCATCCGTGCGGTCGCCCTGCAGTTCCCAGGTCTCGCCCAGCGTCTCGTTCACGAAGAGCTGCATCGGCCCGGTGTCGCCAGCCTCCAGCGCCTTCAGGGCTTTTTCGAATTCATCGACGATGTCGGACCAGGCACGCTGGGGGCTGTATGCCGTCCAGACATGCAACCCCAGGGTGCGGGGCGGCCGGCAGGACTTGCCCGCGCTGTCACGCCAGACGCGATCAGCGCCATACCGTTTGCCAGTGCGTTCGCACACCCAGGCGCCCGCCTTAGGCACACCGCCCGCCAGGTAGTACCCCTGGGTGATGCTCTGGCGGCAGTGCGGGCAGACATGGCGCACGCTGGCGGGATTACCACGCTCCCACTTAAACCCATAGGGCTTATCCTTGCCGCCCCACATCAGCGGGTGCTCGGCATCGCAGTGCGGGCACTCGATGTGGTAACGCACCAGCCCCTCGGCCTCCTCCACGGCACGCTCGATGTGGCACAGGCCCTTGAGCAAAGGAGTGGAGCCGCACACCAGCTTCGGGTAGGGTGCGCCCTCAAGACGCCCCCTGGCAAGACCCCGGGGCGGGCCGGCCTTCTCGATGCTCTGATCGAACTTGGAGATCTCATCCAGGATGGACACCGCCACGGTGATGCGCCGGTATGCCCGGGCCGCCTTCCCCCCCAGCAGATGCAACACACTGTCCCGGAACGGCTTGAACTTGATTGTTTCCTCTGCTGCCCCCTTTCCGCGCTTGCGCGCCTTGTGGACGGCGGGCACGCCAGTGTCAGGGTCCAGCAGCGGATCTATCTCCGTCTTGACATAGCTGTCACGGTCATCATCCGTGGGCTGCCACAGCGCCTGTTTGCGGCGGCGGTGCGCGATGTTGTAGCAGACATAGGCCGTGACCATCTTGGTGTAGCCCACGCGCTTGGCCTTCTCCACATCCAGCTCCTCGATGCGGTCATCGCTCATGAAGTCCAGGATGCCCACCTGGAACGCCCATGCAATCCAGGCGCCCTTCTGGTGGCTGCTCTCCCCGGCGAGCTTGAAATGCTCCTGAGCCCAATCGCCCAAGCGCTGCGGCGACTCAGCACGCAGGCTTTCCAGGCCCAGGCGCACAGCGGCCTTGATCGCGGCCGCCGTCTCAGCGTGCAGTAACTGGCCCATGGTCGTCATGCTGCCTGCTCCCCTGCGCCATCGTCTGCTTCGTCATCGGCCAGCATGGCATCCACGCTTTCAGCGACCAGGCGGCCGGTGCCCCTGATCCACTCATTGCGGGCGGCAGCAATCACTTGCAGCACCGCCGTCTTGGCCTCCTCCGGCAGATCGGGACATGCCTTCTTGAGCACCCCCTCCAACTGGTCGAAGCGGTCCACCACCGCGCTGGAGGCCATACCGAGCACATCGGCCAGCAACCCGACCTCAGCAAATTCCTTGCGTGCGACGGCGTTCTTGATGGCCTGCCCCTCGCGCATCTCCCGCGCCAGCGCCGCCCGCTCCTGCACCAGATCCAGACCGCCCAATCCACCCGACGCACGGCCCGCCGCCTGATCGCGCAAGCGCTCACAGTAGGCCACCAGCCATTCATGGGCCGAATCACCCCGGATCAGCACGCCGTCGCTAACCAGCTGGCTCACACGGGCCTCGCTGACGCCAATGAGTTGAGCAAATTCTGCTTGCGAAATAGGAGCATCAAAGTAAGGCAGGACCTTCACTTAACCCCCCTAGCAAGGTTGCGCAACAGTCCGCGATCGCGGCTCGAATTACCCGCTTCGGAGGAAGCCAGGAAGGACCCGCGATCCTGCCCATTTTTTAGGCAGACGCCCACCCGACGGCCAGACCCCAGAGATTCCACGGACCACGTCATGCCGACACCCCCTGCGCCGCCAGCAGCGCCGTGACCTCGGCCTCGTAGTCCGAGAACAGGCGCCGCTTGCCCTCATTGCCGCGCCGCTCGGCCCAGTCGTCGTAGCAAGCCATGCCCAGCCTGGCAGCCATGGCCTCGACGCCGCTGCGGGTCTTGCTCCAGCCTGCAGGCACGCCACCAGCACCACCAGAGGCTGCGGCAACATCCAGGCCGACAACATCGCGCCACCGCTGCTCACGCACCCAGCGCAGCACCGATGGGCAGGCCTTGCCATCCTTGTCCGCCAGCACCGGCTGCTGACGCTGCGCAGCCTGCAGCAGCTCCTCTGCCGTCACCACACCCACATCGATGGCCTCGGCCACCGCCTCTGCGACCTGCATCAGCCGCGTGCGGCGCTGCTCCGGGAAGTAGCCCGAGAGTGCCGTGGCGATAGCCAAGCCACCGCTGGCCCCCTCTGCCTCCATGGCGTTAGCCTCTCCACCGCTCGCACCCCCCTCAGGGGGGTTGGGGGGTATTAATTGGTTTTGGTTCTGGTTCTGGTTACCCGTGTCATTGCCGTGACATGCGTCGTTGTCACGCGTGACATCATCGTGACGCGGCGTGACATTGCCAGCATCACCCCCCATCCACGACACGCCATTGAGCAAAACATCCGCATCTGTCACGACGACGCCATGGGTACGGCACAGTGCCATCAGCTCGGCTGCCTTGGCCTTGGCGGCAGGCACCACGCCCAGCGAGCGCAGCACGGCAAAGATGGCGCTGCGCCTTGCCCGGCTGCGCTTTTGCCGCTCAACCTCATTGCTCTTGACCTCATCGCGCCCTTGCTGCTGCTGACGGAACTGCGCAATGATCTGGTCGCACTCAGCATTCTGATATCGACCATCAGGCAAACGAGAAAAGAACTCCGACAGCACGAACTGCAGAGCCGCCACCTCATCCGGCTCACGGCACAGCAGGCGCCGCGCCAGCAGCCCCATGTCGGAGCCATCCAGCGGAGCCTCGGTGTCACAGTACATGTCACGCATGTCACGGTAGATGGCACGCTCCAGCCGTGACAGATGGCGCGTGGCGGTGTTGAAGTCACCGATGTGATGGGGGTAGTGATTCATCTGCAGGCCACCCTTGATATCAAACAGCGAAACCCGCCTGCTGCATGCAGCAGCGCACTGGCTTGACCAGACGATGGGGCGGCAGGGAGCAGGTGCGCGCCTCGACCTCCTCCAGCCGCTTGGCCGCGATCAGCGCATTGACAGTGCTGGCAACACTGGAAATCTCCAGCCATTCACCCGTGCAGTCGTTGTGGAAGTCGCGCAGCTCGCGGCGGCTCAGTGCCGGCTGGCCACGGCGATGGGCCTCGGCCAGGCTGTTGTACAGACGCTCATTGAGACGAGCGCGCTTTGCGTTGCCCAGGGCCTCGAAGCTGTCCGCCCTGGTGTCATGCGATGTCACATGCTGTGTGTCTTGCATGGTTAACTCCTGATATCAGCCAAGACTGGCCTTAGCTGCGTCATAGATGCGCCCCCTGATCCACCGGGGCACCAGCTCATCGACGCCAGAGCGCTGGCGCACTGCATCGAGACCGATGCGGGGCTTGTAGGTCGCCGTGCGAACGAACATCAGCACCGGCTCGATGTTCACGCCGCCCGTGCCACTGGCCGCCCAGATGCCAGGCGGCAGATTGGATGCGCGTGTATCGTTCTCACCCTTGGCTGTCCAACGAGCACCACCGCGCATGGATCCGTAGGCAATGAAGAAGCGATGGCCGCGCACTGGCCCAACGAATTTCACGCCCTTGCCGCCTCGCTGGTGGATGGCCTGCTTGCGGCGCTCGGTCATGTTGGCCCTGTACCCCTGCTCGGTGAAGGCAGCGAAGTAGGCAAGCAGTTGGGCGATGAATGCGCCCTTGAGATTCCCATGCCCGTCATCGCTACCGCGAAAAGGTGTTTTCGGAACAGCCGTCTGATATCCGTTCGGCAAGATGCCAACCCGACGCAACGCCACCTCACTGCGCTTGTCGCGGCGGCGCCCTCCCATCTCCTGGGCCGCGAGGATCTGCTGGGGATCAATCCCCTTGCCGCCCATATAGGTAGGCGCCACCAGCGCATTCAGGTCGGATGCGCTGGCCTTTTTGATGACCTGGGTGGCCTGCAGGATGTAGCCGGTCGGGCGGTCAAACACGCTTTGCATCTCTGCCCGCATGGCGTTTTTGAAGCGCCCTGCCCCCATGTTGATGGCCTCTGCCGTCACCTGGGCAACTTGGCGACTGTTCAGGCTGGCAAGCGCCTGCTTGAAGCGCTCACCCCCTGCAGGTTTGATATCAAGCCGCATCAAGCCCTCCAGTACCCAGACGCTGCCGTGCAGCACGGGCCAGGTACTGGGCCGCCACATTCAGCTCCTGCACATGCCGCTCCAGGCGGCGTACTGCATTGAGGGATGCACGCCCTTCAGGACGCTGCACATCCGCTGCAGCGCGTGTCACCTCAGCTGCAGCCATCTGATAGTGCATGAACGCCTCGACCGGGTCGCCCTCGGCCTGGTCGGGGACAGCACGCCAGCACTCGAAACCCATCCGACTGGCCATGACATTCAGCACCGATGGATTGCCCGTCACGACCTGCATGCGAAAGGCCTCGCGCAGGCTCAGATGATGGGTTGCATTGTTGATGTTGAGCTTGTGCTGCAGCGTGCCGGCATTGATGCCCATGAGCTCCGCCAGATCCGCGATGCCACCCGGATGCCCCTGAGCCGTGAAGTACGCAGCGGCATCCAGCGCATCCATCCCTGCGTCAATGTCGTTTTGGGGTACAGGTTCGACATAGCCAGGCGCGACGCCAATTGAGAAAGTAAGGGACATCAGCAACCCTCCTGAGGAAGTGAAGAAATGAAGAAAGAAACCACCACAGCCCCCGCCGCCACAACACTGGGCAGCCCTGAATGGGCCCAGGCCATGGAGCTGTTCATCGGCCAGCTGGCAACGGTGCTGGAAAGCGAAGGCCGCGAAGGCTTCACAGTGGACGCACTACAGCGCTGGAGTGACCTGTGCACCCAGCGCATGCAAGAAACCGGCAGCGCCCCGCCAGCAGTGATTGCGCATCTGCGTGGCATCGCAGCGAGGGCTACGGCATGAGAACGCAAATAGGCGCCCGCCCCTGCCTTGAGTACGATGGAAGCTCTCACACCACCACCAACTACGCCAAGGAGGGCGGACAAAAATGGACATTGCAGCACTCGTCACCACTGTCACCGGATCCATCGAACTCGGACGCCTTCTTGTCAAAGAGCGCGACAGCCAGAAAGCGGCACTCATCGAGAGCCAACTCACAGAAAAGCTCACTCAGGTTCAGATTCAACTCTCGCAAGTACTGGGAGCCGTCATTGAAAAGGATGGACTTATCCAGGCCCTCAGCGAGCGCGTGCGCACCCTGGAAGCCGATCAACGCGAGAGAGCTCGTTATCGCCTTAGCAAAGTGGGTTCCGTCGGGGATTTCCACGCGTATGCGCTGCGCTCCTCTACAGAACTGGAGGAGCACGCCGACGAACCTTCTCACTACCTGTGTCAACCTTGTCTCGATATCCGCAAGCACAAGAGCATCCTGCGCATCACCTCCGGCACGGCGAACTGTGACGCCTGCAAGCGATATGTGCGCATTGAGCCCTCCCCGAACACGCCCGCCCCTCGCAGGCAGAGGGTGCAACTGCCACGTTGGGATCTGTGAAACGCGCGCGATCAGTTGGTCTATGTGGCAGGAGGACCTCTTGCCGAGAATCGACACTAAAGAGTCAACCATGGGGCATCTCCAGTATCAAAAACAAGGCCCAAATAACCATTACCAAGCTGAAGATCAGATCCACCACAGCCGCTCCAGGCGTGCGCCGAGGAAATTCGCCTCGCGTCAACCCCATAGCCAGAGCAAACGCGCTCAAGATAAAGATCACCAGAGAGAACCAGAGGTAGGCAGTCATGTCAGCCCTCCATGGACGCGGGACGGTTGTGGGACTCAACCATGGGACACCTCAAGCGCCTGGATCTGGGCATCAGACAAACCTGCACGACCGGGAAAAGCCGCAAGCAGTGTGGTTGCGCCAGGGATAGCAGTGTGCTCAGCCATGGTCAACCTCCTGGTGCAGGGCTACGGCTGCGTTGCTGGACTGAGACCGACGCCTGTTCTGGATCTTGAACAGCGCAGGGAAAGCCACTTTGATGGCAGGAGGAATACCACGCACCTTCCAGTTGCACACACGCCTCACCCCCTTGTCGCCATCAAGGCGCAGGAGCCGGGCAAACTTTGATGGGCCGCCGTAGTAGGCGATGAGCTCAAGATCGGTCATCACTCAATATTACACATTAAGTGTAATCTGAGAAATCTTTATGTGTAACCACAAATTGTGTAATTTATAAACAATCTGGCGATGAAAAAAGAGAAGCACGAAACCTTTGAGCGGCTGCTCAGCGCCGTGCGTGAGACCAACCCGGACATCGCTGGACCACAGAAGCTCGCTGACGCAATGAACGAGTCACCACAAACCGTGACGAACTGGGGCTCCAGAGGCGTCTCCGCCAAAGCTGCAGCGAAAGCTCAGAGCCTCTTCGGCGTTTCATCAAGTTATGTACTTACTGGGCAAGGTAGCCGCTTTGTCACACCACACCATGGAGACCTGATACAGGAGCTTGTACTTCCCCGCGACCGCGACGATGTTGTTGAAGTACCCCTGCTGGCAAATGCAGGGAGCATGGGCCCAGGTGGAGACAACTTAGATTGCGACTTTGTGGTCGGCAACCTCAGCCTGTCCAAACACTGGATCAACCAGCAGATCAGACCAACGAACTTCCGGGAGTTGCGATTCATACATGCCAGCGGGCAGTCCATGGCTCCGACCTTCAGCGACGGCGATGTGCTGCTGGTCGACGCTGGTGCCCGCGATCCAGCCTCATTTGAAGGGGTGTACGTACTAGAGGTACACGGCAAAAACTACATCAAGCGCGTGCGAATGCGCATGGATGGGAGCCTCGAAGTCAGCTCCGACAACGTCAACATCAAAACTGTTGATGTCCTCAACGGAGACCATGAGGTTAGGGTGCTCGGGCGAGTCGTCTGGGCATGGAATGGCCGAAAACTGTAGGCAAGATCCACACCTGCACCCAGCATGCGGGATGGCTGCAAGTCAGAGCTTTAATCAAACCACCGCACAGGGTGCACCTTCATTTCGCAAAATTACACAATTTGTGTTGACATAAAAATACACGTGATGTGTAATTCGTTCCAACACCCCGCCCTATCGCAGGGCCTCTGACAGGGGAAGTTGGGCGCCACGGCATCGACCGGGGCTCATGCCCCGGTCTTTATCACCGTTGCCGGATACCCAAGGCGCCACTTTGTAGAAAGCGCCCTGCACCTGAGACCGCGCCTGCAGACAAGGAAGTGCGCGAAATCTGGCCCTCCCTGGTCGAGCGCGCTGCGTGGCGCGTGATGACGCTACAGTGCCTGCTCGCTCAAAAAGCGGCGCCCACCGGCAGTGGCGAGGTAACTGCAGGACGGCGGGTGCGCATCGGGCTGATGCGCCCCACCTGACCAGCCCGGGAAAGCAGCGGGCACAAAAAACCGCCCGGCACATTAAAAAACACGCCGGGCGGCTCTCACTTTGCAAGTCATTGCGTGCAAGTCGGGTACAAAGCCCTTCTATTTCTACTATTTTTTCTCGTTACGGACAACCTGCAGAATCTCTGTCGCGATTTCCTTGACGGCACTCTTTCTAACATTATCAAAATCGATATTACTCTTGGCAGAGCATTCGGCTTGGATGCCATCCGGAACGAATCCCAGCGCCCCTTCGCCACCAAAAACGTTTTTGTACCTGATGTTTGAGCATTCGACCTTCTGCTCAGATTTTTTGCCCGAAATTACCTTTGATCCCTTTTTGGCAGAATCACTGACATTCATACTCCAATTTACATCGTAGCCGGTAGTCACCGTATCGTAAATCACGCTTGCATTCTTTGGAATGAACAACAACGTTGCAAAATCAGGAAATCTTAGTGTTTGAGATCTGACAACCGGACTACTTGGTCTTTCAGAAAATCGCAGACGAGCAATATTAATCCGACGATCAGAATCATCATCAATCGTTACCCACTCGTCCAATTCTTCAATAGCCTTCGGCAGTTCATCGATAAATGGGTCATTGCTATCAGAAACTATCTTGAGCTTCACCTCTCGCTGAGCCAGAATCTTTGCGGCAAAATCAGGCTTGACTGCGGCCACTTCATTCTTCACCTGGTCTTTCGTAAGATCCACCTTAGACAGGAACTGCAACATCAATTGCTCGACCTGAGAATCCTTGGCTACACTGTAGATCGAAATAACCGCAGACACCTCACCTCCAGAGCCTTTCGTCATATTTTTAACGAGATCAGCCAGACGCGTACGAATTACAGGCAAAAGTGCTTGCGCCTTTACCGAGTCAACAGCATTCGTTGACTCATAAACAAGAGCATAGCTAGCCAGCGTAGGCAACTCGCCTTTTAACGCCCTCTGATATTCTACTTCTCTTGCAGCGCCCATGTAATTATTCAGATCAGGATATAACCCTCTCAAGTCACCATCAACAAAATTTGATCTAGCCAAAGCCTGAGAAGCAAGCTCTTTATAAAGCAGAGCGTCAACCAACTGGGCCTGCTCATCATTCAGCAATCCCATTCGCTTTGCATTATTTAAATAAAGTCGCATATCCTGGAAGAATGGCTTATTTTTCTCTTTATAGCTTATGAAAATTTTTGTATCGTCAAATAGCTTCTCTTTATATTGAGGACCAGCATCTTCTTTAATTCTTGCGACCACCCTATCGATATCTTTCGAGCTTGCACCAGTTTTATAAATGCTCACAGAGTACAAGGCTCCTGAGTAGTCTTTCGCCTTTATTGCCCGATCCTCAAAGCTTGAGTTCACAGCGCACCCTGACAGCAAAAAAGTTAGTGCAATGGCACCGCTCATAGCTTTTAACGACATAAAACCTCCATTTTGAGATGGCCCTAGTTTACTTGTTATTACAACTTACGCCATGCCACTCTGCACTGGCATGGCAAACACAAGCGTCTTGACTTGCAGGGCGCTTGGGTTTGCGCCGGGCCTGGGTTCTTCTTCTTCGCCCTCCACTGCCATCACCCAGGCAGCCGCAGTAATAGCGGCACCGGCTTTTTCCACCCACCCAGGAGACTGCCATGCAGAAGTCCCTCACCTCCAATCCGGCACAACGCCCCCGGCAACCGCGCAAGCCCAAGGCCGAGCACCTGTGCATGACCTACCCGGATTTGCCTGAAACCGACCATCCCGCTTTCTGGCTTGCCGCCTATCTTCGGGATCTAGCGGAAACCTCAGCCTTGGACCAGCTCTGTAAACGCAGCCATGCAAGCCGCGGCCCCGGAACTGACAACATTACCCAATTGGCCCTCTACGGAGCACGCACCAGTAAGAGAGACGAAACGAGAGCGTCCGCAGCACGAACCCAGGATGCAGGGATGCTGCTCTACGCCTGGCCCGGCACGAAGTTCTTCGACAGCGCCAAGCCGCAATGAGCACGCCCTACCCCGAAGTACCGCCCGTACATCAGACCGGACCATTCTGGCTTGCCCTGTACTTCCGCGACCTGGCCGAAAACGCCGCGCAAGAATGCGACGGCCACCACACCGCTGACCACTGGAGCGCCTGCGCACTCCTGAGCAATGCGGGCTATGCCGCCCTGGACGAAGCCATGCACAGCGGAATGCTGCTGTATGCCTGGCCCGGAACCACCTTTTTCAACACCCCATCGGCCCGCCACTGAGCGGGCCGATTGCTTTTTGGGAGACCTGCACATGCAACACGCACGCATCACGCGGCCCAGCACGCCGATTACAGACAAAGCATTTGTGTACCGCCGTAGCGAAGCCACCAATGTGGCAGACACCTTTGCACGGGCCCGCGAGCAGCTGCAGGCGGCGGCTGCGCCGGCACCTCCCAAACGCAGCACCAGGCGCACGCAGGCCATCAGCCGCAGCCCCATCGCACCCGTGCCGCTGCAACTGCCCATCCTCTGACCCGGAGCACCCATGCGCCCCTACCTGATCACCATCGGCGGCGTCTCGCATGTCGCCCTGGCGCGCAGCAGCTGCGCCGCCGTCTGCCACGCACTGGAGCAGCACCCGCGAGCGCGGGCAGTGTCCGCCAAGGCCATCCACTGACCCTATTTCAACCACCCCCAGGAGCCCAACATGGCACAGCAAATCATCATCGCCATCAAGGCAGACAGCACCGGCAATCTGCGCCTCATCACCAATATGCCCCGCCCCACCCCTGGCCGGGGCCTGAATACCGAGGCCACCGCCGCACTGGATCTGCTGCGCATGGCCCAGCAGCTGCCCAATCTGGAAAAAATCGAGTACGACGCCAACCATCTGGCGCCGGATGTGGACGAGGCTTTCGAGCTGATCCGCGAGCTGATCAACCCCGACGGCTACGGCTATTCGGTCACTGCCGAGGTGGGCAACCATGCCCGCCGCGTGCTGCACATCAAGGGCAAGCAGGTAGGACTGCAAGCATGAGCAGGCCCAAAGCCTGGAGCCCCGCAGATGACGCCTATCTGCGCGGGCACTACCCAACCCAGCCCACAGCAGCCATTGCCGAACACCTGGGCAGGCCGCAGCGCCACGTCCAGCAGCGCGCCTACTACCTCGGCATCAAGAAGGCCCCGGGCGCCAAGACCTTGCGCACAGGCCGCTGGACGCAACTGGATGACCTGCTGCAGCTGCTCTATGCAGACATGCTCAATGAGGATCTCTCCGAGCTGCTGGGCATGCCCATGGCAGAGATTGCCACCAGGGCAAGCCGCCTGGGCCTACACAAAGCGCCTGCCGTGATGTCTCAAACCTACAGCATCTGCATGCAGCGCCAAGGCAAGCGCCCTGGCCAGTTTGCACCTGGCACCCAGCCCTGGAACAAAGGCCTGCGCGGCTACAGCGTAGAGCTGGGCCGCAGTCATTTCAAAGAAGGCAACAGGCCACCCACCTGGATGCCAGTGGGCACAGAGCGATGGACCATGCCCCCCGCAAACCGCCCGGATGCAACGCGATACCTCAAGCGCAAAGTAGCCGAGCCCAACCACTGGGAGCTGGTCCACCGCATCGTCTGGCAACAGCACCACGGCCCCATACCACCAGGACATGTCGTCATCTTCCACGACGGCGACACCAGCAACACTGATATCAGCAATCTGCGCTGCGTCTCACGCGCAGATCTGTCGTGCAGCAACGGCGCAGACATCCCTATCGACCTGCTGCCCGTCTGGCAGCTCACGCGCCAGCTGCAGCGCGAGATCACTGAAATGGAGAAAGCCCAACCATGACCACAGAGACCGATACCCACAGCACCGCCGAAAGCGGCATGTCCCAGCTGCAAACGCTGCTGCTCGAATCGATCCGTGACGTGCGCGCCGGCAAGCTGCAACCGCAGCAGGCCAAAGCCATCAATGAAATCGGCGCCACCCTGGTCAGCAGCGCGCGTGCCGAAATTGAGCATGCCCGGATCACCAAGCGCCTGTCAGCAGGCTTTTTGGAAAAGCCCGGAGACGCTCAACACCAACGAACAGCAAATGGCAGCGGCATCGTGTCCGCCCTGCCCGCCAACAGCCCATGGCCAGGCAGGCAGCACCGCATCAGTGACGACGAGCCCGGCACCTAATCAACTCAACCAGAAAGCACCAGGTCCCGGCGCCGAGCAACACAGCTCCCGACGAGTCCCCTTTCTACCCACCCCACCGCATAGGCTCGCGTGCGTGCCTATCCAGTGTGATTAACCGCGTAAAACCGCCATGACTATCAACATCAAATGGAGTGACGAAGACAGAAGGATTTTGCGCGAAATGTTCGCTGCAGGATCTAGTTATGTAGAAATCGCGCAGACCCTCGGTCGCTCAACCAGCTCAGTTGCTGGATATGCGAATTACCTCGGCCTTCGGAAGCCGCGCGTAAAGAAGGAGAGGGTGCGCAAGACGACGGGAAAACGTCGATTGTGGCGACAGGAAGAGGAAGATTACATCAAAGCGAACTATGGCAAGAAGTCAGCCCTAGAAATAGCAACCCAGATTGGACGATCTTGGCAGTCTGTCTGTCATCGCGCACAAGTACTTGGCTTGGCTAACTATTCGAAGCACCGACCTATTGGCAGCGAACGTGTGAACAACGGACTAAGAGAAAGAAAGATCGCCAATACAGGAAACCTAAAACTCGATTGGCGTCGTATCGATGTATTAGAGTGGGAGTCAATCCATGGGCCAGTACCCGACGGGATGTTGTTGATTAAGGAGCGTGGCAAGCCAAGAACAGTAGAAAACATGCAGCTCGTTCCAATTAGCGAATTCCACTTGCTCGCTAGATCCCTTGGAGCACCGAAAGATGTTCGGAAGTTGCAGGCGCTCAAGGCGCAGTTCAGTTTCACTTTGTCAAAGATCGAAAAATCACAAAACACATCGGACGAGACTATCAGATTTCGTAGAAACGGGTTGACTGTTCAAGAAGTCGAATATCTATCCAAGAATTACGGATCACTTTCCATCGCTGAAATGGCTGCAACGCTAGGTCGGCCGGCGTATAACGTGAGGGGCTTTCTACATAGAATGGGCATTCTCTCGCCAAAAAAGCGGTTCTTCTGGGATGATGAAAAGGTCGCTCTGTTGAAGTCTTTGCACCATAGCTGCAGCAATCCAGAGTTAGCCAAGGCGCTCGGGTGCTCTTTGTCGATGGTGAATAGAAAAAGGAAAGAACTAGGCATTCTTGTTCGCCAGAAAGTGCCGTCTCCATGAAAGATATTTCATCAGCGATCAATGAATCTGAAGAGAAGCTGCGTTTGGCGCTGGACACTCTACGCAGAAGCGCCAACACGATACCAATCGATAGGGCCAGGGCAATCGTTGCCAGCGCCTCAAACATCATCGATTCACTGAAAGTCGAAGCACATCAATCGACCATCAACAAGGAGAAGCAATGAGCATCACCAGAAACATAGGTCATCTGCGCGATCATTTGTTTGACCAGCTCGATATGCTCTGCGACCTGAGCAAGACCGTGGACCTTAATCGCGTCAAAGCGGTGTGCGAAGTATCTGAGAAAATCATCGACAGCGCGCGCGTGGAGGTTCAGTTAGCTGCCGTCATGAAGGGTGCCGTGACGCTGCCCTTCATCGAAGATCAAGCGGATGTCACAGAGCGTGCCTATTCCCCTGCGTCTGTACCAGCGCCGTCCGATACCGAGCAGTTGCCCGCGCCGATGTCGGCGGAAGAACGCAGGGATGCCGCATTGAATTCCGGCCCGGCGGCCGATCACCCTTGGCGCCAGCTGGGCAGCCGAGTCGTCAGGCACCGCATCAAAAGCTGATATGGCAAACGCTATGAAGGCCATGCGGGCCTACCTGGCTCAGCGCTATGAAATGCCGGATGCCGATCTGGATGCGATGGCGGCGGATCTGGCCGAAATTGCCAATCAGCACCAAACCCAGCAGCTCACTTTGAACGGCTATCAGTTGCTGGACGCCCTCAACAGCATCGCACCTCAACGCAATGCCAAGCAGCTGTCCACGACCTTGTGCATCAGCACAGAGCCGGCGTGCACTCCTGAACTGCGCCGGCCGCCGAAGCTGCACTGCTGGCTGGCCGACTATCCGAAGGCAGGCAGTCTCGCCCTGCACGACAGCGGCGATCACCAGCAGCGGGTAACGCAGGACTTCATCGAAATCGCAACCAAGCTGGTGGAGTGCGCCCGCTGGGTGAACTCCACGCCCCAGGCGCGCAAGCAGCCAGAAGCACGCCGCCTGGCAAATGTCATTCTCCACCTGACACACCCGCTCATCAGTGCTCATGTGGACGCAACGCAGCGCACCGCGTAACTCAACCTACCGCCGACAGTGCCCGGCACCCAACCCCACCCCGCTTCGGCGGGTTTTTTCTTATCAGGGCACGGAACTGAAGCCATAGCCAATGCATTCGAGACAGGCTATCGAGCCGCCGAGGCAGCGAACCACAAGGAATAGATCATGTCCAAGAAACTGAAAACTGAAAACGACTCTACTGCACTCGTGACGATGCGCCCCATCTCCATCAGCCTGGAAGAGACAGCGCGTGCAGTGGATCTGTCCGAGTCCCAGATCCAGAAGCTCGTCCAGAGCGGCGATTTTCCACGTCCCAGGCAGTTGAGCCCACGGCGCGTGGGCTTTATCGTCGCCGAAGTTGAGGCATGGGTGCTCTCACGGCCTACATCAACGTGCCTGCCTCCTCCTGATAGCGGCTATGGCCGAGCAGGGAAACCAGGCATGATCTGTACGCCGACACCTGCAGATTGAAATTCTTCAATATTTTATTTAAATATAAGAATCTCACTTAAATCCAGACGAAGCAGCTATCGCCAGATAATCGTTGACAGCTCCAACATCTGAAAATCGATAATCAAAATTATTATGCAAAATCACTCGGCCATCTCTGACAGCGAGGTACATATTACTTTTAGGATAATATCTATAAAAATAGTCTAGATAGTTTCCTGCCTCTGGCACACCTTCAAATATTTTAGGATATTTAGATTCTGCAAAATCATAAAAAACATCTATCTGATTTCTTGAAAGAGATGCATATCCATTTGCAATAGATTTTTGCGCAGGTGGACTACATGAAATTTCATGAGTTACCAAATCACAGTAGTAGTTTGACGATTGCGGAGACTTAATATAATGCGCCCAAAGAAATCCCCCCGAAACTGGACGACCATACCTCTCATTAATACCAAAGAAAGATGCATAAATATTAGCCTGCTGCAACATTCCATCAGAAACTCCATCAGGACCTTTGTTGACTACAGGACTGGAAACATTGAACTGCTGGTTAAATGGAGCACCAACATCATTAACAACCCCATATTCAGTAAAGACAATTGGTTTTCCTGGGTACTTAGATCTCAATGGCATTATTACTTTATCAAAAGCAGGCCTCCAAAACTGGCTCTCCAACTCGGACACCGCCATCACTCTTCCGGGGTGTTGAGAGAGCGTATCAAGATATGCGCTAATTCCAACCACATCAAAACCTAAGTCTTCAACCAACCCCTCAGCCCACTCCCCACCATCAAATTGTTCTGGATGCATCAGAACTTTCATCAACTGATCGTACGTCAATATCCCATTGTAGGCATTGCGCACCTGAGCAACCACAGATTGCAACTCCACGCCAAAGTGGTTAGGCATCTTTGGTGCCGTTCTGGCTCTGAATAGCCAATCAGTCTCTGTCCCAATCGAATACATCTCAGCACCCGACTCTTTTGCCAAACGCGCATATTTCACTGCGATATCAGCATAGTCTTGCCAAAATATATTTTTCTTCGTTTGATATTCAGGATGCGTGGGATTCCACCAGTAATAATCAGCGCTTAGACATTTAGCAAGCTCTTCCCCTTTTTGCAAGTATGGCTTGCCAAAAAGGAATCGAGGTATTGGAGCACTTGAGCTTAAGCATCTTGGATCGCCATCAGGCAACTTCACTGAAGCATCCCCATCTGGCTCCTCAAAAGCAAGAGTCAAATATATTTTGAACCCTTGGCTTTTTGCTCTAGCAATAAATGCTTTTAGATCAGCATCTTCCCAAGTGGCAATTTGCCGACTGCCTACACCTGTTGAGCGATACTTCAATCTGATGCGCGGATCAGACACACTATCAACAAACATAGCGACGCTAACTCCAATCCATCCAGCGTTAAGACTCCTCAGTTCATTGAAGTACTGATCAGGAGAATTTTTTATAGCACTACTGAGTTTTTTTGAATTAGCAACCAAATCAACAACATTAACAGCAGCTGGCGAGTTCTTATCAATTACAGCACTTGCCAACAAAGCAGGTGCATTTTCAATCACAGCAGCCACAAATTCTTTCGCAACCCCAGAAACCTTTCTAGAGTCTGGAATTTGAAGTGATCCATCAGGCTGCAGCATAAAAGTCAAATCTTCTGCGAAACCCTGAACCCCCTTCAAATTATCATCCAATGATGGACGAAACTGAAATGCTATTGACCCAGAGTTTTGATCACGAATCAACCAAAATCCAGCCAAAGATATATTTGATTTCTGCAATCTAACATCACGCAATGCAACCTGAACTATTTCATTAGTTATCTTTTTTCCATCAGGCTGAACATAAGAAGATACATTAGCAAAAGCCTGAACCGACGCAGCAGAAATCGTTCCACCATCCTGGAATGGACCAGGCACTACGCCTCTGATTCCATCTGCAGAAGACTCACTGAAATTCGTTGTCATATGGATACCTGTAAAACCAGAATATCCAGAAGAAGCCAATGGCACTGCAGAAGCCGGCACCGCTCTAGCAGGCACCAAACTATTGAGATTATCAGGTGGCCGAAAATCTAGTCTCCTTGGGGCCTCCACATAATTGACGCCATCGCCACCACAAGCCGCTAGCAATGCAGCAACAAATGATAAAGAAGCATATTTTTTAATAAAATTCATGACCACTCCGCCATAGTTTATGGCAGATTTTAACAGACAATGAAATTCTATATCCTATGATTTATACTTATTCAGCAAATTGAAATTGTTAGTTTTATAAAATAAGAAACCATAAATAACAAAAGACCTGCACACCTCGAATAATTATTTAATTTTCAGGCAAGTCATTTCAAAAATTTATATATTTCATTTTCCTTGATCTCAAGGTATTTTAAAAAATCTAAATGAAATTGCCTTCAATTTTACGCAGAGCTTGATGAAGACGCTCCACCCACAGCCGCTTCTGCGCATCGTAGGTATGCAGGTTGTAGCTGGCCACCATCACGCGCTGCTTGTGCCCGATGATGGCCTCCCCCACCTCCTCGGGGCAATCAATCGCCCCGAGGAGCGTTCGGGCTGTGCGGCGCAAGTCGTGCGGCGACCAACCCACGACCGGACACACCAAGCCCTCGCCGGCGCGGCGCTTTGCCTTCGCAGAATCAGGCATCAGCGAGTACACATAGCTGGAAAACGTGTTGCGATGGTATGGGCGGTACTTGCCTCCCCGCCCTGTATAAAAAAGCCACCCCTCCCAGGCACCAGCCATTCGGCGCTGGACAATCTCAAGAGCCTCGCCAATCAATGGCACCCGGTGATCCACCGTATCCGCATCGCGCTCCATCTTGAGCAGATGGGCCGGGAACGTGATCCACCATCCATCATCCTCCTGCGCCACGTACTCAGTGCGCAGGGCAAAAATCTCAACACCCCGCATGCCGGTGTAGAGATACAGCAGCAGCCCATCCAACGCGCTCTGCGACATGTTCGCCCGGGCCCAGGGCAGGAGCTTCTTAAGCTCTGCCTGTGACAGCACCCGGCGCTGAAACCCGACATGCTCCCCCCCAATGATTTTGCCTTTTGAGCGCAGCTGCCCCTTGAGCAGACTGCGCCACCAGTTGTGCGCCGACGCATCGATCTTGCCGGCATCCAACCCCCAATCCCATGCCTGACCCAACAAGGCCCGCAGCTTTTTGGCAGCAGCTGGCAGGTCTCGCCGCTTATCCAGCACCTCATAAGCCTGAGCACGGGTCACATCGTGCGGCGCCGTCTTGGACAGCACGGGCTCCTCATCGAGCATGCGCTCCAGCGCACTCCATGCCCTGGCCGCGCCCTCGGCCTGGCGCAGGCCCGCCAGGTGATCGCGGAACGACTCCAGCAGCTCGCGCACAGTCGTCGGCACTGCAGGCGCACTCTTCGCCTGGGCTGCCTTCTTGCGAGCAGCTGCAGGATCCACGCCAGCACTACGACCATCCCGCTTTTCACCCCACGCAGAGACCGCATCCGACAATGACATTTCTGGCCAGTGCCCCAGCCGGACTTGCTTCATCAGCCCTGCCTGATCCTTGTAGCGATACGTCCAAGTTTTGCGACTTTGAGAGGCAACCAGCCGCAGGCCATCACACCCCTGGACGAGCAAGTGCGCACCTGGCTGCAGCATTTTTGCGGCCCGCGAATCAAATAGCACTACAATCTCCTACATGTTGAGGCGTAGGTTTTTCACCTCGACGGCGTAGGTCAAAAAACTTACGCCAGAACCTACGCCAAAGCCGTAAGTGTAGATAGATTTCGGTAAGCCAAAAACATCGAAATCAAGCTGCAAAACTGCTGAAAACCTCTTGGAAATCAGCCACTTGCAGCAAAAAATCGAAGCACGGCAGGCACTTAGGTTAAGCGGGCGTCGTTCAATGGCAGGACCTGAGCTTCCCAAGCTCAAGACGTGGGTTCGATTCCCATCGCCCGCTCCAGCTTCCCAGCAGGGAATGCTTTGAGGATGACTTTGAGCCCCTCTGCTGCTTCTTTTTCTGTAGCACTCCCCCTTTCAAATTCCTCGATTACGCCCTCAAGCACTGCCGTCTTGAGTTCGTAGTCGCCCGGTGACGGTGGCCGTGGCATAACTTCGTCAGGAGTTGGTCAGGCCGTGTCAAACGGGGCTTGTGCAACAAGGCCTAAACAGGGGCAAAAACCACACGCTGTATGCCCGGTCCCAGGAAAACACTGACCAGCAATCGCAAATTGATGCAAGTCGACAGTACACGCGACTTGTCAGAAGGTGTATCTTCTAGATTGGCATGGGCGCAATTGCAAGCCAGCGCCCCAGCATGGAGGCCCGTATGCATCAATCGCTGCCAACCTCTTCGCGCCAGCCCACACTGCCCAGCGGCGGTGGTCTGCTGGCACGCGGCTTCGTCTACCGATCAGCTGAGCAGACCGATGTGCGTCTGACATGGAACCGCGCACGTGCCGAGCAGACGCAATTTTGCGCGCCATCGCGTCCATCGCTGGCAGGACAGGCACAGCCCACATGAGGCACTTGGTGCCAGCACTTCACTTTGTGCCGGCACCAACGTCTTCGTCGACTTGCAAGTCACAAAACACCAGCAGCGGTGCCGTCACTGCCCGTTCGTCCACTCCACCCGCGCACCAAGGCTACGCAGATTTTCAACAAACCGCGGATGTGCCCGACGGATCGGCGTGGCATTGCGAATTTCGGAACGTCCCTCAATGCTGCTGGCCACCATGAACAGCGCAATCGCCACACGGATGATGTAAGGGCTCTCGACAACAGCAGGAACCAGGGGGCTACCGCCAAACGTCACGACACGGTGAGGGTCCGAAGAGAACACGTGTGCGCCAAACTTGGACAGCTCGCTGGTCCACCCCAGCGCGCCATCATAGATTTTATTCCAGAACAGCGCATTGCCTTGGGCATTCACTCCCAGCGCAATGAAAATGGGCAGCAAATCTACGGGAAAATAAGGCCACGGTGCCGCTTCCACCTTGGTCAGCACGTTGCTTGTGAAAGGCGTCTGCACTTTCAGCGGCCCTGTACGCAACGCACGCGACCACCCATCGCTGTGCTCCACCTTCACACCGAACTTTGCGAAGGTACGGTCGATCAGCGGAAAATTATCGGGCGTGCTGTTGCGGACTTCCACCTCCCCCCCCGTGATGGCGCCTAGCGCAAGAAAAGTCGTGATCTCGTGGAAGTCCTCTTCAAAAGTGAATTCCCCACCGGACAGCGGCACACCACCGCGCACGGTCAGCCGCGAGGTACCAATTCCATCAATATCTGCCCCCATCATGGACATGAAGCGGCAGAACTCCTGCACATGAGGCTCGCAAGCCGCATTGGTCAGCACGGATTCGCCCTGCGCAGCTGCAGCACACAGCACGAAATTTTCGGTAGCGGTGACGGAAGCATAATCCAGCCAGTGGCGCACTGCCTTGAGTGCTCCAGCACTGCGCACCAGCAGCGAGCCGCTTTCGCGCTGCACCTCGCCGCCAAAGGAGCGGAAGATATCAACGTGCGGATCAATTTCTCGCACGCCCAGCGTACAACCCTTGACGTTGTCCTCCAACCGGGCGACACCGAAACGCGCCAGCAGAGGCGGCACCAGCATGATAGAAGAGCGCATCTCTTCTGGCAGCCGGTGCAGAGCTGCGTCGAATCGCGTATCGCGATGGTGCAACTCCAGAGTACGCGTGGACTCGTCCAGGCGCACTTCGCTGCCCAGCGTGCGGAAGATATCCAGAATTTTGCGCACGTCTGTGATGTCCGGCACACCGCGCAGTGTCAGGGGCTGGTCGGTCAGCAGAGTGGCGCACAGCACAGGCAGTACCGCGTTCTTGTTGGCAGAGGGAACGACGCGACCGCGCAAGGGCGTGCCACCGTGGACGATGAGATTGGACATGGAAAAGAAAGCCTGGGAGGAACAGGAGAAACAGCCCCTGATTCTATGACTGCCAAGCCCAACGCCGCTGCAGCCATGGTCTTGTCGGGCCACTCGGTCAGCCTCATGAAATCCTGATCAGACACCAGCACTAACGGGGCATACATAACCCACCCAGAGGCGGCAGCACCAGATTGCTCGCAGTCAGCGCAGCAGGCTTTGCTGCGCAGTCAGACCCCGGAACCTACCAAGCTTCATTGCCAGCTGCGTTGAAATTTTTTGGTTGGAGTGCTTCATTCATACTGTCGCACCAGCTTCATCGCACTTCAAGGAAATCCATGTCTGAACATCAGGCTGCGCTCGCAAGACTGTCCGAGTACGACTTCATCGTCGCGATAGATACCTCCGGCTCGATGGGTGAGCCTGTCAAGGCCGGCTCCAGCGTCACTCGCTGGCAGTCGGTACAGGAGTCAGCCCTTACATTTATCCGTGATCTTGAAAAAATAGATGCTGATGGCATCGGACTGGTTTTGTTCGGAGGCCGCAACATCTGGACATACAACGGCGTCGGCAGCGACAAAGTACGCGAAACCTTTGCCAGTACTTCACCACGTGGATCAACGCCGCTTGCCGAAGCACTGTCAGAGACGCTGAAGCTGGCAGGCAAAAGCGACAAAAAAGACTTCGTGCTCATCTTTACGGATGGCGTCCCCGATGATAGCAAGGCAGCGGCAAAAGTCATTCTGGATGCCGCCAACCGCCAGGAAACGGATGATGCCTTGACGTTTTTGTTCGTTCAGGTCGGCGATGATGCCAGCGCAACGGCATACCTGCACCAGTTGGATAACGACCTGTCAGGGGCAAAATTCGACATCGTAGACGTCAAAACCGTGGCCGAAGCCGATGGCTTTGCCACTACCGTGGAACTGGTGCTACACGCCATCGCAGATTGATGCAGCGGCCTTGATGGCTGCATCTATGCGCTCGCAGGAACTGCAAACCCGTTCGCAATTGAGAATAAAACAAAAGCCGCGCTACCTTTATGATAGCGCGGCTTGGGCGTATTTACTGGTGGGTCCTGCGAGATTCGAACTCGCGACCAACGGATTAAAAGTCCGCTGCTCTACCGACTGAGCTAAAGACCCTGACTACACATTGCAGCGTACCGCTGCTTTGCGAAGAATTAAATTATAGCAGCAAAATCAGGTGCCGCAAGAATCACGTCGACTCAGCTGATCGATCACCCAGCCCGCTGCGCACTGGCCGAAGGTGGCAGTGACGGATACCACCGAGCCATAGCCATGGCAGTTGAGTGTGCCATCGCCTTCGATGGCGCATGAGGCGTCCGGTGGTGCGACAGATTCACGGCTGAAAACACAGGCCACGCCGATGCGCTTGCCGTCCCTGGGGGCGCCATGCTGGCGGCGAAGACGGTAGCGCAGTTGCGCCAGCAACGGGTCGTGCGTGGTGGCACTGAGATCGTCAATGTCCACCTTGTGCGCAAGGCGCTTGCCGCCCGCAGCGCCCACCGAGATGAAGCACTGGCGCGTGGCGCGGGCATGGGCTGCCATAGCGGTCTTGGCCTGGACCTGGTCGCAGGCATCGATCACGGCGTCGGCGCCTTGCGGCAGCAGGCTGCTCCAGTTGCCGGCATCCACGAAATCATCAACGCAGTGCACACGGCAGGCGGGGTTGATGGCCGCAATGCGCTCGCGCATAGCGTCGATCTTGGCCTGCCCCACGGTGGTGGTGAGGGCGTGAATCTGGCGGTTGATGTTGGATTCGGCGATATGGTCCATGTCGATCAGCGTCAGTTCCCCTACGCCGCTGCGCGCCAGCGCCTCAGCAGTCCAGGAACCAACGCCGCCGATGCCGACGACGACGACGTGGGCGGCGCGTATGCGCGCCGCGCCTTGCACGCCATAAAGGCGCTCCAGCCCGCCAAAGCGGCGCTGCAGATCGGCATCAGAAAAAACAGCGCCTGTGGCAGGCGCTGTCTGTTCCGTGCCCGAGAGGGGCGAAGAAACCATGGTCATCACTTGAGGCTGGCCAGACGGTTCTTGCCTGCGGAAGCGGCTTCGGAGTTCGGATAGGCCTTGATCAGGTCTTCCAGCGTCTTGCGCGCGGCCTTGGTGTCCTTGAGCTCGATCTGGCAGTTGGCAATGGCCAGCGCAGCTTCCGGCGCCCGTGCGTGCATGGGCGATCCGTTGAGCAGGATCCGGAAGTTCGCCATGGCTTCCTTGTAGCTTCGCGCAGCGTATTGCGCATTGCCCAGCCAAAAGCGTGCCGACGGCCCGTAGCCGCTTTTGGGCCATTGGCCCATGAAGGAGGCGAAGGCCGTTGCCGCTTCTGGGAAGCTGCCACTGCGGAACTTGGCCAGTGCGGCCTCGAAGTCGCGCTTCTCGTTGGGATCGGCAGCGAACTCCTGCCCGTCAACGGTCACGGTGACGGGCTCGAACTGGCGCAGGCGTTCATCCACGCCTTTGGCGATGTCGCGCTGCCCGCGCTGCAATTCGGCCACATCGCGCAGCAACTGCTCGTTTTGCCCGCGCAGCTTGGCCTGCTCGGACTTGAGTTGCTCGATCTGCGATTGCAGCTCCAGCATGCTGCGGCGCGTCTGCGCGCTTTCTTCGCTCATGCGCTGCTGGGTCTGCTGCACGCTGTCCACGCGCTGGCGCATTTCAAGGATGGCGCGGCGCGCCTCGTCATCGCCAAACAGCGCAGCGTGTCCGCTGCACGCATAGCCAGTCAGCAAACCAGCCGCGAGCAGCGTGCGCAGCGCAGTCCGGTGCAGGATCGGGGAGCGCAACATGTTCATCAGCGGTAGGACAGTTCAGCGCGGCGGTTCTGGGCGTAGGCAGCCTCGCCATGGCCTTCGGCAGCGGGCTTTTCCTTGCCATAGCTCACGGCTTCCATCTGTGCGTCGTTCACACCCAGCAGGCTCAGGGAGCGGCGCACGGCCTCTGCACGTTTCTGACCCAGAGCCAAGTTGTACTCGCGGCCGCCGCGCTCGTCGGTATGGCCTTCGATCTGCACCTTGCGTGCAGGCGATGCCTTCAGGAAGCGGGCATGGGCTTCGATCTGAGGCTGGGCTTCCGGCTTGACGACATAGCTGTCGAAGTCGAAGTAGACGATGCGGCTGACGCCCTGGGGTCCTGCCTTGTCAGCAGCGGAGCTGCTCAGGTCCACGCCCGAAACACCGCTTTGCGAGGTGCCGCCAGAACCTGCCCCGCCCTGGCCGGTGCTTGCTGCACTGGAGTCAGTGACAGGGGTTTCGTCGAGTTTGACGCCCGAGCTGCAGCCGGCCACCAGAGCGGCCACGGCAATCGCCAGGGAAAGTCGTTTGAAGATGATCATAGAAAAGCTCCGTTTGTCCTGATGGACTTCGTACTGAGTTGACTGAAAAACAAGCCTGATGAATGTCACTGCCGCTGGAACGGGCCCCAGTCGGGCTCGCGGATGTCTCCGCCCTGTCCTGCCAGGCGGGCCTTGATCTTGCCGTCCAGCGTGGTCGTCATCAGGGCTTCCCGCCCCTGCTGCAAGGTGGCATAGACGATCAGGCGGCTGTTGGGGGCGAAGCTCGGGCTTTCGTCGGCCGTCGTGTCGGTGATGGCATTCGCTGTGCCGGTGCTCAGGTCCATGACATGCAGCTTGAAGCCGCCACCCACGCGCGAGATGTAGGCCAGCCACTTTCCGTCAGGGCTGACGCTGGGCGATATGTTGTAGTTGCCGGAGAAGGTCACGCGTTCTGCGTTGCCTCCAGAGGCAGACACCCTGTAGATCTGCGGCGCTCCGCCGCGGTCACTGACGAAGTAGATGGATCGGCCGTCGCTGGAAAAGTTCGGTTCGGTATCGATGCCGCTGCTTTGCATCAGGCGGCGGGGCTCGCCGCCCTGGGAGCTGATCAGGTACAGTTGGGAGCCGCCGTCGCGGCTCAGGGTCACAGCCAGGCTGTTGCCATCCGGCGACCAGGCAGGCGCGCTGTTGGAACCACGAAAGTTTGCCACCAGACGGCGGCGGCCGCTGGCCACTTCGTGCACATAGACGACGGGCTTGCGCGACTCGAAGGACACATACGCCAGTTGGGTGCCCGTGGGCGACCAGGCCGGCGAGATGATGGGTTCGGGGCTGGACAGCGCGGACTGGGCGTTCTCTCCGTCGGCGTCCGCCACCCACAGGCGGTAGTTGGCGCCCGCCTTGGTCACGTAGGCGATGCGTGTGGAAAACACGCCCTTCTCACCCGTGAGCTTTTCATAGATGTAGTCCGAGATGCGGTGGGCCACCAGGCGCAGATCGCCCGCGGTGACGGCAAAGCCCTGGCCACCCAGATCCTGGCCCTTGACCACATCCCAGAGGCGAAAGCGCACGTCATAGCGGCCATCGGCAAGGCGTGAGATGCTGCCCACGGCCAGCGAATCCGCACTTTTCTGGCGCCACATGGCCAGGTCAGGGCGTGAGGTTTCGTCCAGTTGGGCGCCCGCCGTATCGACAGCACGGAACTGGCCGCTGCGCTCCAGATCGGCCTGGATGATGGCCGCAATCTTCTCGGGCGCCTGGCCCTCGCCTTTGAAAGATGCAATGGCAATCGGCAATTGCGTCAGACCTACGCCGGTCACTTCCACACGGAACTGGGCCAGTGCAGGCAGCGCAGGGGTGGATGCGAGCGCGGCCAGCAGGCTGCGGCGCGAGGGACGCGGCACCGCCGCCGGGGAAAAGGACGAGGGGAGTCGGTCAATAGTCATTGGCATCCATCAATATCTACGGGAAGACCCCGGTACAAGCACAAGAGCGAATGTTACACACACTGGCTGCTTCACAATGTAAGAACGTGCGCTGTAGGGTCTGTCAGCGCCGTTTTGGCGGGCGTATGCGCAGCGTGGCATGGCGCCTTAAAATCCGCGCCTCATGCAAGAACCATCCTCTTCGCAGCAGCAGGCTGCCGCAGACTCCGTGAAGTCCTTGACGCTGTCGCAGCGGATCAGACGTCTTTCCCCTTTTTTTGGTGGGCAGCGGCTGTCCTGGGCCCTGGCCGTTGCGGCGACGCTGGTGGGCGCCGTGACAGAGCCGCTGATTCCCGCACTGCTGCAGCCGTTGCTCGACAATGGCTTCACTGATGGAACGCTGCCGCTGTGGTCGGTGCCACTGGCCATCATGGGCGTGTTCATTATCCGGGGCCTTGCGCAGTTTGCCGGCCAGTACGCGCTGGCGCGCATCGCCAACGAGGGCATGCTGGCACTGCGCCGCAGGCTGTTCGAGCGGCTGCTGGCCGCAGACATGGCGCTGTTTTCGCGCCAGTCGGCATCCGCGCTGTCCAACACGGTGGTCTATGAAGTGCAGACCGGCTCCACGCTGCTGGTGCAGGCCATGCTGGGCATTTCTCGCGATGGCTTCACGCTGGTCGCGCTGCTCGGCTATCTGCTGTACCTGAACTGGCAGCTGACCCTGGTCGTGGCCGCCGTGGTGCCGGGCGTGGCCTGGATCATGAAGACGCTGTCGCGGCGCCTGTACCGCATCACCAAATCCAGCCAGGAGGCCACGGACGCGTTGGCCTATGTTGTGGAAGAGAACGTGCTGGCCCACCGCATGGTGCGGCTGCATGGCGCACAAGAGGGGCAGCAGGCGCGCTTCAGCGGCCTGAGCGGCCGGCTGCGCCATCTGGCTATCAAGGCCACCATTGCTTCGGCGGCGATGACACCGCTGACGCAGTTGCTGGCCGCTGCTGCGCTGTCAACCGTGATCTGCATCGCGCTGTGGCAAAGCCGTGGCACAGGGGCCGCTGCGGCGAATGTCCAGGCTGTCACGGTGGGCAGTTTTGCGGCCTTCATCACGGCCATGCTGATGCTGATTGCCCCTATCCGCCGGCTGGCCGATGTGGCCAATCCGATCACGCGCGGCGTAGCCGCGCTGGAGCGTGGCCTGCATCTGCTGGAAGGCTCGGGCGATGAGACTGGCGGCACGCTGGCGCCGGGCAAGGCACATGGTGCCATCGAGCTGCGCGATGTGTCGGTGCAGTTCGGCGAGGATGCCGCACCGGCACTGTCGCATGTGGACCTGACCGTGCGGCCCGGCGAAGTCGTGGCGCTGGTGGGCCCTTCTGGGGCGGGCAAAACGACGCTGGTCAATCTGCTACCACGGTTTCTGTCACCCTCGGGCGGGCAACTGATGCTCGATGGCATACCGCTGGCAGACTGGGATCTGGCTGCGCTGCGCCGGCAGTTCGCCATGGTCAGCCAGGATGTGGTGATGTTCAACGACAGCATCGCCGCCAATGTGGCTCTGGGCGGGCAAGAGGATGAAGCACGTCTGTGGGCGGCCCTCGATGCCGCCAATCTGGGGGCCCATGTGCGTTCCCTGCCGGAAGGACTGCGCACCATGGTGGGCCATAACGCGAGCCAGCTGTCGGGCGGTCAGCGCCAGCGCCTGGCCATTGCGCGCGCGCTTTACAAGGATGCGCCCATCCTGATCCTGGACGAAGCCACGTCGGCGCTGGACAACGAGTCCGAACGTCTGGTGCAGGAAGCGCTGGCGCGGCTGATGCAGGGCCGCACGACGCTGGTCATTGCCCATCGCCTGTCCACCATCGAACATGCGGACCGGGTGGTCGTGATGGAGCGCGGACGCGTTGCCGAGCAGGGCACGCATGCCCAGCTGCTGGCCCGTGACGGACTGTATGCGCGGCTGCACGCGCAGAAATGACAGCGCCCCGGCCGCAGGCCATAGCGGCCGCTCGCCTGCTGTCCGAGCCTACCAGCTGCCGCGCGGCGCCGCCGGGGCGCGGTCGGTTTTGAGCGGCTTGGACAGCCGGCCCACCAGATACTGCCGGTCCGCCTGGCGCGCGAAGTCGGCCGCTGTGAAGCCGCGCTGGTTGCGCAGCAAGGGGTCGGCCCCTTCCTGGAGCAGAAGATCCACCACGGACTCGCTGCTGTATTGGGCCGCCAGCATCAGCGGCGTGGTGCCATTGGGTGAGCCGGCGTCGATGAAAGCATGCTGCTCCAGCAGCAGCCTGACAATGTCCAGCGTCTGTGGCGTGTCGGCCGAGGCCGCGTAGTGCAGCGGCGCCCAGCCCTCGCGGTTGACATCGGCGCCACGGCGGATCAGCTCCCTGGCCAGGGCCAGATGTCCCTTGATGCACGCCATCATCAGCGGCGTCTCGCCCTGCCGCGAGGCCTCATTGATGCGGATGCCCGGCGACTTGAGCAGTACGTCGAATACGCCGAGCGAGCCCTGGTGCAGCGCAGCCACGAGGCCGGGCCGCCCCCGCTCATCGCGGGTGTTCGGATCGAAGCCCCGGAAGATCAGATTGATCATGACGCTTTCGTTGTCGCTGATGAGGGCGCGCACATAGTCTTCGTACTTGCCCGCGTGCGCCATGCCGGCCACCGATACCGCGCCAGCGGCCAGCAGCATCCGGCCGGTGCGCGCCAGCCACTGCCGGCGTGCGCGCGCCATGGCCGTCATGCGCAGACCCCCTTGAACAGCTGGTCGAAGTTGGCGCTGGTCGCCTGGGCGATTTCCTCGACGGCCATGCCGCGCACCTGCGCAATCTGCTGGGCCACATAGGGCACATAGGAAGGGTTGTTGGTTTTTCCCCGGTAAGGCACAGGCGCCAGATAAGGGCTGTCTGTCTCGATCAGCAGACGGTCCAGGGGCACAAAAGCCGCGACATCGCGCAGCTGCTGGGCGCTCTTGAAGGTGATGATGCCCGACATGGAGATGTAGTAGCCCAGGTCCAGCGCTGCGCGTGCGACCTCCATGGTCTCGGTGAAGCAGTGAAAAACGCCGCCAGCCTGGCCGGACGATCCGTCCTCGCCCTCTTCGCGCAGAATCGCCAGGGTGTCATCCGATGCACTGCGGGTATGGATGACCAGCGGCTTGCCGGTTTGGCGCGCAGCGCGGATGTGCACCCGAAAGCGCTCGCGCTGCCATTCCAGATCGGCAATGCTGCGTCCGCCCTTGCGGTCTTCCATGCCGTAGTAATCGAGCCCGGTTTCACCGATGGCCACGACACGCGGCAAGGATGCACGCTCGACCAGATCGGCCACGCCGGGCTCGGTCATGTGCTCGGTATCCGGATGCACGCCCACCGTGGCCCAGAAGTTGTCGTGGCGCAGGGCCAGGCCGTGCACATCGCCGAACTCCTCCATGGTCGTGCAGATGCACAGCGCCCGGGTGACGCGCGCTGCGGCCATGGCTTCGCGGATCTCGGGCAGCCGGCTTTGCAGTTCGGGAAAATTCAGATGGCAGTGGGAGTCGGTGAACATGGAATCTCGTGGTTCAGAAACAGCCATGCCGACCCGGCAGTTGCGCTGCCCGTCGGCATGGCTGGCAGCCCGGGCGCCCCGATGTGGCGCGCCGGTGTCAAATCGTCTGGGTCGCTTTTTCGGAGGCCAGGGCCGGACCCAGGATGTTTTCGATCTTGGCCTTGAGCTGTGACGATTTCTCGTCCTTGGGAAAACGGATGCCGATGCCCTGCGTGCGGTTGCCCGGCGCGCGCGCCGGCGTGACCCAGGCCACGCGGCCCGCCACAGGGTAGCGCTGGGGCTCGTCGGGCAGGGTCAGCAGCACGTAGACATCATCGCCCAGCCGGTATTCGCGCTGGGTGGGCACGAAGACCCCGCCTTCCGCGAACAAGGGGATGTAGGCCGCATACAGCGCGGCCTTTTCCTTGATCGCCAGCTGCATCACGCTGGGGCGGGGGGTAGTGGGTGGTGTGCTCATGGCAGTTGGCAGACGGTGGATCGGCGTCCGAAAGGATGCCCGGACCCGTAGATTAACAGGCTGGCTGCCCGGCGCGCGAAAAAGCCGCACGGGCGTGTTCAGCTCTTGCGCGCACGCGCTGCCTTGCCGGACTGCAGCACGCGCCGGGCCTCGGCCACCAGCGCCTCGGTCATCAGGCCGGCATTGAAGGGGTGGTCTGCCGTGCGCGCGGCCTGGGCCAGATCGCGCGACCAGCGGGCCAGCAACGGCATGGACAAGGGCCTGGATGGCAGGTCGGCCGCCGTGAAATAGCGCGGCGCACCGCCGCAGGCCAGGGCCATCAGGTCATGGCAGATCTTTTGCAGCACGGCCACCGCATCGGGCGGCGCATAGGCCGCCAGTGCGGCCACATCTCCCTTGGCCAGCGCGCGCGGCAGCTGCGGCCAGGCGACCATGGCATCAGCGGCGCCTGCCGTGCCGGCCATGGCCAGCGCATCGCCAGGACGCCCGCCCGCTGCGCGCAGCGCCACGGCAGCAGCGTCCTGCGCCATGCCTTGCGACTGCAGCCATTGCAGCGCCTGCTCCTGCGAGGGCCAGGCCATGGTGTGGGTCAGGCAGCGGCTGCGGATGGTGGGCAGCAGCTGGTGCGCCGCTTCGCTGGCCAGCACAAAACGCGCATCGCCCGGCGGCTCTTCCAGGGTTTTGAGCAGCGCATTGGCTGTGATGGCGTTCATCTGCTCGGCCGGATAGACCAGCACGGCCTTGCCACGGCCGCGCGCGCTGGTGCGCTGGCAGAACTCCACCGCATCGCGCATGGCCTCGACACGGATTTCGCGGCTGGGCTTGCGCTTTTTGTCATCGATTTCGGCCTGGGCCTTTTCCGGCAAGGGCCAGCCCAGCGCCATCATCTGGACTTCGGGCATGAGCACGCACAGATCGGCATGGGCACGCACATCGATGGCATGGCAGCTGCCGCAGTGCCCGCAAGCGCCCTGCGCCGAGGGCGAGTCGCACAGCCAGGCACGCACCAGCGACAGGGCCAGGGCATACTGGCCCAGGCCCGAAGGCCCTTGCAGCAGCCAGGCATGGCCGCGCTGGGCCAGCAGCCGGGTGCGCTGCGCAGCAATCCAGGGGGCAGCGGCTTCGGCAGCGGTATGGGCGGCTTGCGCTTCGCTCATGCCGCCCCTCCCTGCCCGTACGGCGCGGCGGCCAGCCAGCCGCGCGCCACCAGGGCATCGGCGACCTGCTGCCAGACCTGCTGCAGCGAGGTGTCCGAGTCGATCCGAGCAAAGCGCTGCGGCGCAGCCGCTGCACGGGCCGCATAGCCGGCCGCCACGCGCGCGAAAAAGCTGCCGGGCTCGGACTCGAAGCGGTCGGGCACGCGGGCAGATGCCAGACGCACGGCAGCCACCTCGGCCGGCAGATCGAACCACAGGGTCAGATGGGGCTCGCGCAGCAGTCCGGGCTGGGGCGCCGTGCCACGCTGGACCATGTGCTCCAGCGTGGCCAGCTTGTCCAGATCGAAGCCCCTGCCCGCGCCCTGGTAGGCGAAGGTGGCATCGGTGAAGCGGTCGCACAGCACGACATCGCCACGGGCCAACGCGGGCTCGATCACCTGCACCAGATGGTCGCGCCGCGCCGCAAAGGCAATCAGCGCCTCGGTCAGCGGGTCCATGGCGTCATGCAGCATGAGGGCCCGCAGTTTTTCGGCCAGCGGCGTGCCGCCAGGCTCGCGCGTGAGCGTCACCGTGCGCCCCTGGGCGCGAAAAGCCTGGGCCAGGGTCTCGATGTGCGAGGACTTGCCGGCACCGTCGATGCCTTCAAAGCTGAGAAACAGGCCGGCGGAATGTGCAATGGTCATAGAAACAAGTCAGGGGGCGCGGGTCGCCGCGCCGGGATGCCGTTCAGGGCCGCTGGCCACGCTGGTAGCGGTTCACGGCCCTATTGTGCTCGTCCAGGGTCGCGCTGAAATGGCTGCTGCCGTCGCCCTTGGCAACGAAGTACAGCGCCTTGGTCTGCTCGGGCTGCACGGCAGCCATCAGCGCCGCCTTGCCGGGCATGGCGATGGGCGTGGGCGGCAGGCCCGCGCGGGTATAGGTATTCCAGGGCGTGTCGGTCTGCAGGTCCCTGCGGCGCAGGTTGCCGTCGAACTTTTCGCCCAGGCCATAGATCACGGTCGGGTCGGTCTGCAGCAGCATGCCGATGCGCAGGCGGTTGCTGAAGACGCCGGCGATGCGGGCCCGGTCAGCGGCCTGCCCGGTTTCTTTCTCGACGATGCTGGCCAGCACCAGCGCTTCCTCGGCGCTCTTGAGCGGCGTGTTCGCGGCGCGCAGCGCCCAGGTCTCGGCCAGCCGCCGGTCCATGGCATGCAGAGCGCGGCGCAGCAGGGCCAGGTCCGAGCTGCCCTTGGCATAGGTATAGGTGTCGGGGAAAAAGCGGCCCTCCGGCGGCAGGCCGGGCCGGCCCAGTGCCTGCATCAGGGCCGCGTCATCCAGGGCGGCGGCCTCGTGGCGCAAGAATTCCTCGCGGGCCAGTGCTGCACGCACCTGGCGCCAGTTCCAGCCCTCGACCAGGGTGAGCGCCCTCAGCGACTCCTCGCCGCGCGCCAGCTTCTGCAGCAGCGCATAAGGCGTCAGGCCTTCGGTCAGTTCGTAATTGCCCGCCTTGATCAGCCGGTCTTTGCCCGACAGGCGAAACCAGGCATACAGCAGCCGCGCATCGGTCAGGATGCCGGCCTTGACCGCTTCACGCGCCACGCCGCGCGGCGTGGTGCCCGGCTCCACCTCCAGCTCCAGCGTGGGCTGGGACAGCGCCAGCGGCTGATGAAGCCACCACCAGCCGGCACCCGCCAGGGCCGCAGCCAGCACCAGCAACATCATCAAAGCGCGGAAAATGAAGCGCACAACCTCGGTCCAAGCAAGCAATAAAGCGGCTGATCATAATTCAGCCATGACCCAGCCTCTTGTGAACGGTATTGCACCCGTAACCCACCTTGGCGTGATACGCGCCCTTGGCGAAGATGCCGCCCAGTTCCTGCACGGGCAGCTGACCCATGACTTTGTCCTGCTCGGCACGCAGCACGCGCGCCTGGCAGCCTTTTGCACGGCCAAGGGCCGCATGCTGGCCAGCTTCATCGGCTTCAAGCGCGGCCCGCATGAAATTTTGCTGCTGTGCGACCGCAGCCTGCTGGCGGCCACGCTCAAGCGGCTGTCCATGTTCGTGCTGCGCGCCAAATGCAAGCTCAGCGATGCCACGGCAGACTTCGCGCTGCACGGGCTCGCGGGCGACGCCGCCGTGCAGGCCCTGGGCGGCGCCACGCAGCCGTGGGTGAAAAAAGACGACGGCGACGCCAGCATCATCGCCCTGTACCCGGCTGCAGGCCAGCCGCGCGCGCTGCATGTGGCGCCTGCGGGCGCAACGCCCCCGGCAGGCCCCGCGCTCGATGCGGCCGACTGGCTCTGGAGCGAAGTCGCCAGCGGCATTGCCACGCTGTCTGCGCCTGTGGCAGATGCCTTCGTGCCGCAGATGCTGAACTACGAATCCGTGGACGGCGTGAACTTCAAGAAAGGCTGCTACCCCGGCCAGGAGGTCGTGGCTCGCAGCCAGTTCCGGGGCACGCTCAAGCGCCGCGCCTATCTCGTGCACGCGCAGCAGCCGCTGGCCGCCGGCATGGAAGTCTTCACCCAGGAAGAGCTGGAGCAGGCCACCGGCACCGTTGTCCAGGCCGCTGCGGCCCCGGCCGGCGGCTGGGACGCCATCATCTCCATGCAGACGGCCTCGGACGGCCTGCCGCTGCTGGCGCATGCGCCCCTGGGCGAGGGCCAAAAGGCCGATGCGGCGCAGGCTGTGGCGCTGCAGCCGCTGCCCCTGCCCTATGTGCTGCGCGACGACATCTGAGCGCCAGCAGGTAGCCGCCGCACGCTTCAGGAGGCGAGCACTTTCCTCATGGTGATGTGGGGGATGCCCGCCTCTTCATAGGGCTCGCCTTCGGGCGTGAAGCCTGCGCGCAGGTAGAAGGACTCGGCATGGCGCTGGGCATGCAGCACGACCTCGCGGTCGCCGCGCTGGCGCGAGGCGTCGAGCAGGCTGTCCAGCACCATGCGGCCCCAGCGGCCGCCGCGCACGTTGCGGTCCACGGCCATGCGGCCGATGCGGCCCACGCCGGGCCCGTCGCTGACCAGGCGGCCCGTGGCGATGGGCTGGCCCAGGCCATTGAAGACCACGGCATGGCGGGCCACGGGGTCGAACTCGTCGATTTCGATCTCGCGCGGCACGCCCTGCTCGCGCACGAACACAGCCAGGCGCAGGCGTTCGGCATCGCGGCCCAGATCGTTCCATGACCCCGACTGCGTGCGCACCACGCTCTCGCCGGCCTCGTAGGCCGTCAGCAGATCGCGCAGCGCCTGCGGCACGGGCAGCGGCTGGCGCGTGGCGGCATCTGCAAAAACATAGACCAGCTCGACAGTGTTGAGCAGATCCAGCCCCCGGAAAACGCCCGCCTCGAACTGCAGCGAGGTATTGCCCTGGCGCACGCAGCGGATGCCCACGTGCAGCACATCGCCCAGCGTCGCGGGCGCGCGGTAGGTGACGCTGGCCTTCTTCACGAACAGCTCCCCGCCCAGGGCCGCGAAGGAAGCCTCGTACGGCAGGCCCAGCTGGCGCCAGTAGTCGGTGACCGCCACATCGGCGTACATCAGGTAGTGGGCGTTGAAGACGATTTTCTGGGCGTCCACTTCGGACCAGCGCACCTCGATTCGGTGCAGGCAGCGGAAATCCTGGCGTTGCATGGTGACTCTCTCCTGTAGTCGGTTTCAGTGGTCCATGGGCCGCAGCGGCTCAGGCAGCGAAGGCATCGCGCAAAGCGCGCGCCATATCGGCATGGGCACGCCGCGCCTCGGGGATGGCACGGCCCATCTTGACGAACTCATGGGTCACGCCACGGTAAATCTCCAGATCCACGGGCACGCCGGACATGCGCAGCTTGTCGGCATACTCCACGCCCTCATCCACCAGCGGATCGCACTCGGCCAGCCCGATCCAGGCCGGCGCCACGCCATCCACATCCGGCGCGAGCAGCGGCGCGAAGCGCCAGTCGGCGCGGTCGGCGGGACCGTTGAGGTACTGGGCAAAGAACCAGGTGATGGCGGCTTCGTCGATCACCAGGCCCTGGGCAAAGCGGCGGTGGGAGGCGGTATCCTGGTGGGCTGTCGTTCCCGGGTAGATCAGCAGCTGCAATGCCAGCGCCAGGCCCGCATCGCGCGCATGGATGGCGCAGGCCGCGGCCATGGTGCCGCCTGCGCTGTCCCCGCCCACGGCCAGGCGCGCGGTATCGGCGCCCACGCTGGCGCCCTGGGCGGCCAGCCATTGCAGCGCATCCCAGGCATCATTGTGGGCCGTGGGGAACTTGTGCTCCGGCGCCCGGCGGTAGTCCAGGGACAGCACCATGGCGCCCGACAGGTGGGCCAGCTGGCGGCACAGCACATCGTGTGTCTCCACGCTGCCGACCGTAAAGCCGCCGCCGTGCAGATACAGCAGCACGGGCAGGCCCGTGACAGGGGCCTGGCTGCGCTCCACCGGGGCATAGAGCCGGGCTGGCAGCAGGGCGCCGTCGCGCGCGGGAATCTGCAGGTCCTCGACACGCGGCAACGCGGGCTTGGGAATTTCGAGCACGCCTGCACCTGCCTCGTAGGCGGCGCGGGCGCCATCGGCGCCCAGCTGGTGCATGGGCGTGCGCGCGGCACGCTCCATGCGGCGCAGCACATCGCGCATCGATGGGGTCAGGGACGCCGGCAGCGGCGTGGCATGGGAAGAAGAGGCAGGCTGGGACACGTTCAGACGGACAAACGAACTGGCGGACAGGTGATCCCGGGATCAGGACTGCCGGCATTGTGCCGTGAGCGCAGCCTCCTGGCAGCCGCGCAACCTGTCACCGCCGTGACCCGTACGGCTGTTGTCTCAGGGTTTGCTTTGTTTGCAGCGCAGCACGCGCGCACTAGATTCAGGCCACTACTGCACTCGACACATGCAATGGCCCCCAGTGGCCCATCGACCATGGCCTTCATCAACTACGTCACCCAGATACAGTTCGAATTTGGCGCCGTGCGCCTGCTGCGCCAGGAATGCAGGCGCGTGGGCATCACGCGGCCGCTGGTGGTCACCGACCCCGGCGTCAAGGCGGCCGGCGTGCTGCAAAAGGCGCTGGATGCGCTCGATGGTCTGCCCCACGCCATCTTCGACCAGACCCCCGCCAATCCCACGGAAGCCGCCGTGCGCGCAGCGGCAGCGCTCTACCGCGAGCAGGGCTGCGACGGACTGATCGCCGTGGGCGGCGGCAGCGCCATCGACTGCGCCAAGGGCGTGGCGATTGCCGCAACGCATGACGGGCCCCTGCCCTACTACGCCACGATCGAAGGCGGCTCGCCGCGCATCAGCGAACGTGTGGCCCCGCTGATCGCCGTGCCCACGACCAGCGGCACCGGCAGCGAGGTCGCGCGCGGCGCCATCATCATCGTGGACGACCACCGCAAGCTGGGCTTTCACAGCTGGCATCTGGTGCCCCGTGCGGCCATCTGCGACCCCGAGCTGACCTATGGCCTGCCAGCCCTGCTGACGGCCGCCACAGGCATGGATGCGATCGCCCACTGCATGGAAACCTTCATGGCGGCAGCCTTCAACCCGCCTGCCGATGGCATTGCGCTGGACGGGCTCGCGCGCGGCTGGGCGCACATCGAGCGCGCCACGCGCAACGGCCAGGACAGCGAGGCCCGCCGCCAGCTCATGAGCGCCAGCATGCAGGGCGCCATGGCCTTCCAGAAAGGGCTGGGCTGCGTGCACAGCCTCAGCCACAGCCTGGGCGGCGTGAATCCGCGCCTGCACCACGGCACGCTCAACGCCATGTTCCTGCCGGCCGTGGTGCGCTTCAATGCCGAAGCCGACAGCGTGCGCGCCGAGCGGCGCCTGGAGCGCATGGCACACGCCATGGGCCTGGCTTCGGGCGACGACATTGCACCGGCCATCCGCGACATGAACGCCCGCCTGGGCCTGCCCACGGGTCTGGCGGCCATGGGGGTGGAACGCTCCCAGTTCGCCGCCGTGATCGATGGCGCACTCAAAGACCACTGCCACGCCACCAATCCGCGCCTGGCCAGCGCGGCAGACTACGAGCAGATGCTGGCGGACTCGCTGTAGCACAAGCTACAGCGCATGCAGCCTGGCTGGATCAGGCTGCCTCAGCCACTGGGCGAATTCGTCAGCCAGTTGCTGGCTGGCCGAGGTGGCCGCATTCCAGGCACGGGCGCGTGTCTCGTGGTCATAGTCCATGAAATCATGGCGGTCGGGCAGCTTGCCGCGCGGCAGACCTGCCACCCACTGCGGATCGGGGGCCAGCACCACCATGGCATCCAGCGCAGGGGTCGGCCTGTGGCGCCAGCGCAGCCCCTTGTCCAGCCAGCCCGGGATCACGGCGCGCTGGAAATGCGGGTACAGCACGATGCCGTCATCGCCCAGCCGCCCCTGGTCGGCATAGGCCAGATGCATGTGGTAGTCCGTGATGCCGCCATCCCAATAGGCGCCACGCGGCGCGCCAGCGATGTCATGCACCGCCTGCAGTGCGAAAGGAATCGAGCAGCTCGCGCGCAGCGCCTGCATGAAATTCGCCTCATTGAGCGCGACATGGCGCGTGCGCAAATCCCCCGTGCCGAAAGGTATGGGCGCCGGGCCGTCCGGGCCCGGGCTGGAGAAGACCACGCGCTCCAGCCAGGCGCCCAGGGCGCTGCGGTGCATGGCATTGCTGGCAAACGCCCCCAGATAGCCCAGCGGCGTGCGCCAGCGCGACTCGCGCGCCAGCAGCCCCCGGCCGCGCGCCGCCACCACATGCAGCCGGTAGCGGCTATGGCCCAGTACCTCGGGCACGCGCCCGCCATAAAAGCGTTGCAGGCTGCCCGCGAAACGCTCGCTGACCTGGGCAGCCGGCATGCGCCGGGCGCCAGGGGGTGGGTCAAAGCGCTGCGCAATATAGTCGCGCTCCAGACGTTCGAACGCCTGCACAGGCGCATCCAGACAGGCCGTGGCCATGCGCCAGGCGCCTATGGAGGCGCCGACCAGATCCACGGGCTGGCGCGTCTGAGCCAGCCATTCGCCAAAAATAAAACGGTCCAGCGGTCCCAGGATCAGTCCCTTGGGGCCTCCGGCGGCAGCGGGAATCACGCGCACCTGCCCGGGCGAAAGGCCATGGCGGCGAATCCGTGCCAGAGCGGCAGGGCCGGCGTAAATGCGCAAAGCAGGTGAACGGCTCATGCATGTATTGTGCCCAGTTGCCGGGCCTGCATCGCACTGCTTTGCAGATCGCACATAAGCCGGGCGAATTCAGGCACAGCACCGATCCGGCTACGCCACACCTGCGTTGGCGTTGGCGTTGGCGTTGGCGTTGGCGTTGGCGTGCAATTTTCACATTTCTTGACTTTTCAAAATTATATTTACAAATTTTACAAATGAAATGGAGATGGAACGCATGCTTCATATCTTGCAAGATGCACCTTTCATCTCCCTGGGAATCCATGAAAACATGGTGTATGCGAGTCTGCAGCAGCAGTCAAATTTTTTGCGCTCCAGATGCAATCCAAGGCCATCCCTCGTGCATACGGAAGCGATGCTTTCTTAAGACAATGATCTTACACATCATTGCGCAGACGCATTACAGATTCCGAAAAAATCCCTTGCAACCCATTGATTTTATTATATTTTCAACCATCCCAAAAATTACAGGACTCATGCTTCACATGATAAATATCCTAAGACTCACACTCTTCAATACAGCAACTTCTCAGACTCCACAGGTGAAATCCTTCAATGCAAAGGGTTTTTAGAAATTCCTTTCAAAACCACTCCATGATTGCAGCTTTCAGTCAATCGCACCCTGGCCATGACAACTGCCACAGACAACACACGCCCCTACATCAGTTACACCAAGGCATTCGACATGCACATCACCCGTGCCATGGAGCATAAGCAGGTGGATGTACTGGTCCTCACACCACAGGAGTACGTGGGAATTCTGGAAGACAAAGCGCGCCAGGACCCGCGTCTGGCAGCAAAGCTCCATGCCATCCTGGCCCAAAGCCCTTTGGGGAAATACTGGGCCCAAACGGCCAGCCCCAATGCGGGACAGCCCTGGGTCGCACCCGCCGCACTGATGGTCAATGATGCCTACCTGGTCACCAAAACGCTGATTGCCCTGGGCATTGCCGGAGCCGGCTCCTATGTCAAGAGCACAGCACAGGGCACCTACATCATCATCAAGGGGTATCCCGGGCTGCGCCGCAACCTGCTGCAGGGCACGCGCTACCTCGCCTCCAACCCGCAGATGATCCAGATGGGTCTGGGAATGCGTGGCCTGCAAAACGTTGCCAAGGGCGGCTTCATGCTCAGCATCGTGGTCGCTGCGGGCATAGAAACGCTGGACTTCATCTTCAATGACGAGAAGACCATGCATGACCTGGTGGGGGGAATTGGGGTGGAGGCTGTGAAGGCGGGGTTGGCGACGATGGTGGGGTTGGGGGCTGGTGCAATAACTGGTGCTTTTGTTTCCGTCGCTGTTGCTCCTTTGCTGGCCATGGCGTTAATGGTATTTATCACCGGATCATTATTAAATCAAATAGATCAAAAACATCTAATTAAACAAAGAGTAGTTAACGCATTGAAAGATACAAAAAATGAAGAATTGGGAATTTACAAAATCAAAAATTAATCAATATGAATGAATTAAAGAAAATAAGGATCATGTCACTATGGGGAATACCTTTACTAATTTTTCTTTTATCTTCAGGAATATTCATTTTTATTGATTCAGTAATAATAACAATTATAGAAATTACGAAAAGATATTCTTCAATAAGAATAACACCTTTTTCACCAATATCAATTTACGTAATAATATTTTGCCCAATATTAATATATGGATTAATTTGCAGATCAATGAATTTTAAAAATTTCAATAGAAATAAAATTGAAATAATTTTAATCAGATTAACATATCTTGGGTTAATATTATTATTATTTTGTATTTTTATTACAACTCCATTGCAATATTACGCCATGCCCAAGCTCGGCTATACCCGTTGCAATATCCTTGAAGGCCACCCCAACATGTATTTCACGGACTGGGTCAAGAACCCCGACTGGTGCGTGCGTGGCAAAAGCCGGGAATGGGTCAGGGAACAGGCACGGTTGGCAAAAACGGCTGCAGAGAAAGATTAGGGCCTGTTCACACTGATCTGGGGATCGCGTTGCCCGGCAGCGGGGCCAGATGCAAGGCGCACACGCGCCTTGATTGGCACGCTGGCAGACTGCTTCGCGACCTCAGATCAGTGCAGTGTGAGCAGGCCCTACAGCAGCACGTCCAGGCCCGTGTCGGCATGCCAGTCGATGGGGTCCTGGCGCAGCACCATGTCGATGTCCAGGCCCAGGGCCACGCCGACCTCGCCTGGGAAGGAGACGGCCAGCGCGCGCTCGTCCCACTGCAATTCACGCGAGCGGGCGCGCCAGACAGCGATATGCAGCACACCGGCCAGCGGATCGAAGACCGGCTGCGCCATCGGCGCATGCATGTGCTCCAGCGCATCGGCCAGCAGCGGCGGCAGGCTCCAGAGCCGGGCCAGCGCCGCGCTCACATGGCTGTAGGCATAGCCGCACATGCGCAGCTCCAGGTCGGCGCGGCGCGGGTCCAGCGGGCCAAAGAGCTTGGAAAGGGCCATGGCGCGGTCGGGGTCGCCCAGGTGCATGGTCAGCTCTCCCAGGCCATGCAGCAGGCCGGCCGCATAGGCAGCCGTGGGGCTGGCCTGCACTGTCGTGGCCAGGGCCCGTGCCATGCGTGCCGCATCCAGGCTGTAGCGCCAGAATGCGGCCATCACCATGCCCGGCACGGCATGCGCGCCCAGACCCAGGGGCGCGGTCTGCACGATGGGGCGCAGCTGGGCAGGCGCCACCAGCGCCAGCGCTTCGGGAATGCCCGTGACACAGCGCGCCATGCCGAACAATGGCCCGTTGGCCAGGGCCAGCAGTTGCGCGGCCAGAGCGGGGTCGGCGGCGAACAGCTGGCTCAGGCGGCGCAGATTGGGCAATTCGGGCAGCAGTTCGCGCATCAGCAGGGCCACGACGCGCGGCTGCGATGGCAGCGCCAGGGGCAGTGCCACCAGGGTCGGCAGATCCAGCGCGTGTTCCCTCATGGCATCAACCCGGCTTGCGCGCCCCTTGCAGCCGCGCGAAGGCCGAGGCCATGGCCGACTGCTGCGCCGGCTCGGGCGCCCGGCGCTGGCTGCCCTGTCCACGGCCTGCGCCCTCGAAGCGGTTGTCGCGCGGGCCGTCGCGGCGCGCAGGCGCGGCATCGAGCTTCATGGTCAGGCTGATGCGCTTGCGCGGCACATCGACTTCCAGCACCTTGACCTTGACGATCTGGCCGGTCTTGACCACTTCGCGTGCGTCTTCCACGAACTTGTGGCTCATCTGGCTGACATGGACCAGGCCGTCCTGGTGTACGCCCAGGTCCACGAAGGCGCCGAACTGGGCCACGTTGCTGACCGTGCCTTCGAGCACCATGCCCTCCTTGAGGTCCTGGATATCCTCCACGCCGTCATTGAAGCGGGCCACCACGAAGTCGGGACGGGGGTCACGGCCGGGCTTTTCCAGCTCGCTCAGAATGTCGCGCACCGTGATGGCGCCAAACTGCTCGCTGGCGAATTGCTCGGGCCGCAGCGTCTTGATGGCCTCGGCGCGGCCCATGATCTGGTCCACGGTCTTGCCCGTGGCGGTCAGGATGCGCTCGACCACCGGATAGGTTTCGGGGTGCACGCCCGTCATGTCCAGCGGGTTGTCGCCACCACGGATGCGCAAAAAGCCTGCCGCCTGCTCAAACGTCTTGGCGCCCAGGCCGGAGACTTCCATCAACTGCCGACGGCTGCGGAAGGAGCCGTTGGCGTCGCGCCAGCGCACCACCGACTTGGCCACGCTGGCAGACAGGCCCGAGACACGCGCCAGCAGCGGCGCCGAGGCGGTGTTGAGGTCCACGCCCACCGAGTTGACGCAATCCTCGACCACGGCATCGAGCTGGCGCGCCAGCTCGTTCTGGTTCACATCGTGCTGGTACTGGCCCACGCCGATGCTCTTGGGATCGATCTTGACCAGTTCGGCCAGCGGGTCCTGCAGCCGCCGCGCGATGCTGGCCGCGCCGCGCAGGCTCACGTCCACATCGGGCATTTCCTGCGAGGCGAACTCGCTGGCCGAATACACCGAGGCGCCGGCCTCGCTGACCACGACCTTCTCGATCTTGCGCTCGGATTTGGCGGCGATCTTGATCAGGTCGGCCGCCAGCTTGTCGGTTTCACGGCTGGCCGTGCCGTTGCCGATGGCCACCAGGCCGATCTGGTGCTTTTCCACCAGACGCGCCAGCACGGCCAGCGAGCCGTCCCAGTCGCGGCGCGGCTCGTGCGGGTAGATGGTGGCCGTATCCACCAGCTTGCCCGTACGGTCCACCACGGCGACCTTGACACCTGTGCGGATGCCGGGGTCCAGGCCGATGACGGCGCGCGGTCCTGCAGGCGCGGCCAGCAGCAGGTCGCGCAGGTTGTCGCCGAAGACCTTGATGGCGACCTTCTCGGCATCTTCGCGCAGGCGCGAGAACAGGTCGCGCTCGGTCGAGAGGCTGAGCTTGACGCGCCAGGTCCAGGCCACGCACTTGCGGATCAGGTCGTCGCTGGCGCGCCTGGCGTGGCTCCAGCCCAGGTGCAGGGCAATCTTGCCTTCGGCCAGGCTGGGCTGGCCGGGCTCGGGCTCGACGGGCTGCACCAGCTTGGCTTCGAGAATCTCCAGCGCCCGCCCACGGAACACGGCCAGCGCGCGGTGCGAAGGAACGCGGCCGATCGGCTCTTCGTATTCGAAGTAGTCCCGGAACTTGGCGACCTCGGGATCGTTCTCGTTGCGGGAGTCGATCTTCCTGGAGCGCAGCAGGCCATCCTGCCACAGCCATTCGCGCAGTTTCTGCACCAGTGCCGGGTCTTCGGCCCAGCGCTCGGACAGGATGTCGCGCACGCCGTCGAGCACGGCCAAGGTGGTCGAGAAGTCGGGGCCGGGCTTGCCGTCATCCAGCGTGGTGGCGGGCCTGCAGAAGGCTTGCGCCTGCGCGTGCGGGTCCAATGTGGGGTCGGCGAACAGTTTGTCGGCCAGCGGCTCGATGCCGAATTCCTTGGCGATCTGGCCTTTGGTACGGCGCTTTTGCTTGAACGGCAGGTAGATGTCTTCCAGCTCCTGCTTGGTCGGCGCATGGGCAATGGCCAGGCGCAGCGCATCGGTGAGCTTGCCCTGCTCGTCGATGGCCTTGAGCACCGCCACACGGCGGTCTTCGAGTTCGCGCAGGTAGGTCAGGCGCTCGTCCAGCTGGCGCAGCTGCGTATCGTCCAGGCCGCCGGTGACCTCCTTGCGGTAGCGCGCGATGAACGGAACCGTGGCACCGCCATCGAGCAATTCGACCGCAGCGTTCACCTGCTGCGGCTTGACATTCAGTTCTGCGGCGATTTGGCCAATGATTTTTTGCATTCGACAGGCGCCCCGTGGCGTGAAATCCGGAAAGCGGTCAAGTGTGCCACACGCATCGTGGACAATGGCCACTACCGACCATGCAAGACGATCTGTTCGGCCCTGCCCCCAGCGCTGCGCCCTCCCCGGCTCCTTGTCCTGCCCCTGGCAAGGCGGGTGCCGGTGTGCGGCTTGCCCCCGATGCCCTGCAATGGCAGGCGCTGGCCGGCCAGCTTCCGGCAGGCCTGCGCATGGGCGTGTCCACCTGGTCCTACCCCGGCTGGGCGGGACTGGTCTGGGATGGCGCCTATGACGCCAGCGTGCTGTCCAAGAACGGCCTGCAGGCCTATGGCCAGCATCCGCTGATGCGCACGGTCTGCGTGGACCGCAGCTTCTGGCGGCCGCTGACGGCCAGCCAGTACGCGGCCTATGCGGGGCAGGTGCCGACCGGGTTCCGTTTTGTGCTCAAGTGCCCCTCGGCCGTGACCGATGCCCAGGTGCGCAGCGAGGATGGCAGGGGCCAGTCGCTGAATCCGGCCTTTCTGCAGCCGGAACTGGCCGTGTCCAGCTTCGTCGGGCCTGCGCTCGAAGGACTGGGCGAGAAGCTGGGGGCGCTGGTGTTCCAGCTCAGTCCGCTGACCTGGGGCCTGCTGAGCCGTCCCGCGCAGCTGCTGGCACGGCTGCAGGCCATGCTGGAGGCCGTGCGCGCGGCGCTGGCGGCACACCCTCTAGGGCCGCAGGTCATCGTGGCCGTCGAGGTGCGCGACCCTGAGCTGCTGACACCGCACCTGGCAACCACCCTGCGCGCAGCCGGCGCCACCCTGTGCCTGGGCCTGCACGGCAAGATGCCGCCCATCGAGGAACAGCTCAAGACCTTGCGCCTGCTGTGGCCCACGCCCCTGGTGTGCCGCTGGAACCTGAACCGCGAGTTCGGCGCCTATGGCTACCCGGATGCGCAGAAAAAGCACGAGCCTTTCGACGAAATCCGCAGCCCTGATCCGCACACTCGCGCCGTGCTGGCCAAAACCATTGCCGGCATCACCGGGCGCGGGCAGCCGGCGTTCGTGACCATCAGCAACGATGCCGAGGGTTGCGCGCCGCGCTCCATCGCCCTGCTGGCCCAGGCTGTGGCCGAGCTGGCAGCGGCTGCGCCTCAGCGCTTGCCGTAGGCGCGCTCCACGCGGGCCACGCGCAGCTCGTAGTGCTCGTACCAGACGTCTTTGCCCAGCCGCTGGGCTGCCAGGTGCTCGGCATCGCGCTTCCAGCGCGTGATGGCCTCATCCGAGGACCAGTACGACACGGTGATGCCGAATCCGTCCTCGCCGCGCGTGCTCTCGGCGCCCAGAAAGCCGGGCTGCCGGGCAGCCAGATCTATCATGCGCTGGGCCATGAGGCCGTAGCCATCATCATCCACCGCCTTGCGGCGCGACGAGAAGATGACGGCGTAGTAAGGGGGTTCGGGAGTGTGGGCAAAGGGGCTCATCGTGGTCAGGGCGCAATGCATTGCAGGGCCGGATCGGCCGGCCCCACAGAATACACCGCAGTTCCTCAGCCGCCGGCTGGCGCCTGCACAGGCTCGCCGCCCAGCACCTTCCACAGGGTCACGCGGTTGAGCTGCTCGGACAGGCGCAGGCCGATCAGCGCCTGCTGGGCCGTATAGAGGCTGCGCTGCGCGTCCAGCACCGTCAGGTAATTGTCCACGCCGGCCTTGAAGCGGGCCTCGGACAGGTCAAAGGCCTTTTGCGTGGCCGCCACCAGACTGGACTGCGCGGCCAGGCGCTCCTGCCATTGTGCGCGGTCGGCCAGGGCATCGGCGGTTTCGCGGAACGCGGTCTGCACCGCCTTGTCGTACTGGGCCACGGCAATGCGCTGGTTGGCCTCGGCCACCTGCACGCCTGCGCGGTTGCGGCCCGCATCGAAGATGGGCAGGCGCACCAGGGGGATGAAGCTCCAGGTGCTGCTGCTGCCGCCGAACAGGCTGTCGAGTTCGCGACTGCCCGTGCCGATATTGGCCGTGAGGCTGATGGTCGGGAACATGGCGGCGCGCGCAGCGCCGATGCTGGCCTGCATGGCGCGCAGGCTGCTTTCGGCTGCCTGGATGTCGGGCCGCGCCAGCAGCACGCTGGATGGCAGGGGGACCGGCACGGGCAGCAGGGCTGCGGGTGCCTGCGCGCCTGTCAGTACCTGTGCATCGGGCAGCAGGGCCTGCGGCAGCGGACCGCCAACCAGCAGCTGCAGCGCATTGCGGTCGCGCTCCACCTGGGCGGTAAAGCTGGCCACATCGCCACGCGCCGTGTCCACCGTGGTCTGGTTCTGGGCCAGCACCAGGCCCGAGGTCGAGCCGATGGCGTGCATGCGGCGCGTCAGCTCGTAGGCTTTTTCGCGGCTGGCCAGGGTGTCGCGGGCCAGTTGCAGTCGCGCCTGATCGGTGGCCAGCGTCAGCCAGGCATTGGCCACATCGGCCACCAGGCCGAGCTGCACATTGCGCCGGTTGTGCTCGCTTTGCAGAAACTGCTGCAGCGCGGCTTCGCTCAGGTTGCGCACGCGGCCCCACAGGTCGATTTCATAGCTGGCAAAGCCGAGCTGGGCCGTGTACTGGGTGCTGACCGACGCTGCCTGGGTGGCGCTGGTCATGGCAGCAGCCGTGCGCGTGCGGTTGGCCTGGGCCTGGGCATTGACCGTGGGCAGCAGGTCAGCACGGGTGATGCCGTACTGGGCACGTGCCTTTTCGATGTTTTCCACGGCCACGCGCAGGTCGCGGTTGTGGGTCAGCGCCAGGGCAATCACCTCGCGCAGCTGGGACGACTGCACCCAGCCCAGCGCCGCCGCTGCCTGCAGGCTGGCTGCGTCGGCCTGTGCGGAGTCGGTGGCCTGCATACCCACCGTTGCGGGCACGGGCAGATCAGGCGTGCGGTGTGCGGGCGCAAGATTGCAGCCTGCCAGCAGCGCAGCCAGAGCGGCGGATATGGCCACCACAGGGACAGAGTTCATGCGGCGCCTCATGCTGCGCTCTCCTTGGCGGTATGCGGTGTATCGGTCGCGGTCTGCGGGCTGTCGTCATCCCCCTGCGTGCGCGAGTGGCTCTTGAACCAGCTGCGGATCAGCAGAAAGAACACCGGCACCAGGAAAATGCCCAGCACCGTCGAGGCCAGCGTGCCGCCGAGAACGGCCGTGCCGATGGCGTTGCGCCCGCCAGCGCCAGCGCCTGTGCCGATGGCCAGCGGGATGACGCCAAAGCCGAAGGCCAGCGATGTCATCAGGATGGGGCGCAGGCGCAGCCGCACGGCGGCGACCACGGCATCGAAGATGCTCTTGCCCTGCTCCTGCAGCTGCACGGCGAACTCAACGATCAGGATGGCGTTCTTGGAGGCCAGGCCCACCGTGGTCAGCAGGCCCACCTGGAAGTACACATCGTTGGTCAGCCCGCGCGTGTAGGTGGCCGCCAGCGCGCCCACCACACCCAGCGGCACGGCCAGCATCACCGACAGGGGCACGGTCCAGCTTTCATAGAGCGCGGCCAGGCACAGGAACACGAAAAGAATGGAGACAGCGTACAGGAACGGCGCCTGGGCGCCGGACTGGCGCTCCTGCAGCGAGGCGCCGGTCCATTCATAGCCGATGCCTGCCGGCAGCGTACGCAGGATGTCCTCGACGATCTGCATGGCCGTGCCCGAGCTGACGCCGGGCGCCGCGCGGCCTTCGATTTCATAGGCCGGGTTGCCGTTGTAGCGCATGAGCTGGGGCGAGCCATAGGCCCAGTAGCTGCTGGAGAAGGCGCTGAAAGGCACCATCTCGCCCTTGCTGTTGCGCACGGTCCACCTGGCGATGTCCTGGGGCAGCATGCGGTAGGGCGCATCCCCCTGGATATAGACGCGCTTGACGCGTTCGTTGTTCAGGAAGTCGTTGACATAGGTGCCGCCCATGGCGCTGGACAGCACGCCGTTGATGTCAGCGTAGGACAGTCCCAGCGCAGCGGCCTTGCGGTCGTCGATGCGCAGGCGCAGTTCGCTGGCGTCCTCCAGATTGGTCATGCGCAGGTTGGCCAGCTCGGGGCGCTTGCGGGCCTCGGCCAGGAATTTGTCCTTGGCCTGCAGCAGCGCCTGGTGGCCCAGTCCGTTCATGTCCTTGATCATGAAGTTGAAGCCCGAGCTGGAGCCCAGGCCGCGCACGGCAGGCGGCAGCACCACCAGCACGCGGGCGTCGCGGATGGCCGACAGGTCCTTGGTGGCGCGGTGTGCGATCTGCGCGGCCGACTGGCTGGGCAGCGGCCGCTCCTCCCAGGGCTTCAGGCGCACGAAGGCGCGCGCCGAAGCCTGGTCGCCGTTCAGTCCCGAGACCTGGTAGAAGCTCAGCACATCGGGCTGCCTGGCAAAGTAGTCGCGCGCCTGGTCCAGCACATCCTGCAGCCGCGCATCGGCCGCGCCCGAGGGCAGGTTGATGTTGACGAAGACAAAGCCCTGGTCTTCGTCGGGCAGGAAGGAGGTGGGCAGGCGCGCCATCAGCAGCCAGACCGCGCCACAGATGGCGATGAAGATCAGCACCATGCGCTTGGTGCGGCGCAGCGTATAGGCCACCGTGCCCTGGTAGCGCGCGGACGTGGCATCGAAGTGGTGGTTGAACCAGCGGAAAAACCGGTCGTTCAGGCCCAGCAGGCCACGGCGGATGGGGCGCTCATGCCCGGCGCCGCCGCCTGCGGGCGGCTTGAGCAGCGTGGCGCACAGCGCAGGCGTGAGCGTCAGCGCCACGAACACCGACAGCGCCATGGCAGCAACGATGGTGATGGAGAACTGGCGGTAGATCACCCCCGTGGAGCCGCCAAAGAACGCCATGGGCACGAACACGGCCGACAGCGTCACGCCGATGCCCACCAGGGCCGGTGTGATCTCGCGCATGGACTGACGCGTGGCCTGCCGGGGCGACATGCCGGTCTCGTGCATCACGCGCTCGACGTTCTCGACCACCACGATGGCATCGTCCACCAGCAGGCCGATGGCCAGCACCATGGCGAACATGGTCAGCGTGTTGATCGAATAGCCCGCCAGTGACAGCACGCCGAACGTGCCCAGCAGCACCACCGGCACGGCGATGGCGGGGATCAGCGTGGCGCGCAGGTTCTGCAGGAAGATGAACATCACGATGATCACCAGGATCATGGCCTCGCCCAGGGCGCTGACCACCTCCTTGATGGAGGCGCGCACAAAGGGCGTGGAGTCCGAGCTGACGAAATAGTCGATCTCGTTGGGGAAGAACGGCTTGAGCTCAGCCAGCTTGGCGGCAATCGCATCGGCCACATTCATGGCATTGGCGCCATCAGCCAGCACGATGCCCATGCCCGCGCCAGGCAGGCCGTTGAGCTTGGCCTTGATGGTCAGGTTGTCGGCCCCCAGCTCCACGCGCGCCACATCCTTCATCGTGACCACCGAGCCGTCCAGCGAGGACTTGAGCACGATGGACTCGAATTCCTCCACAGTCTTGAGCTTGGTGCGAGCCGTGATGGTGGCATTGAGCTGCTGGTCGGCCCGGGCGGGCAATGCGCCCAGCTGGCCTGCCGAGACCTGGGCATTCTGGGCGTTGAGCGCATTGACCAGATCAGAGGGCATCAGCGCGTACTTCTCCAGCTTGGCCGGGTCCATCCAGATGCGCATCGCATAGTTGGTGCCGAACACGTTGACATCGCCCACGCCATCCATGCGCCCGATCACATCGATCAGATTGCTGCTCAGAAAATCGCCGATATCGACCGCGGACATCGCCGGGTCCCTGGAGAAAAAGCTGTAGGTGACCAGAAAATCCTGGCCGCCCTTGTTGACGGTCACCCCACGGCTCTTGACCGCGTCGGGCAGCCGGTTCACGGCGGCCTGCAGCTTGTTTTGCACCTGCACCTGGGCCACGTCGATATTGGTGCCCGGCGCGAAGGTCAGCGTGGTGCGCCCGCGTCCCGAGGCATCCGAGGTGGAGCTCATGTAGAGCATGTTGTCGATGCCCTTGAGCTGCTGCTCCAGGACTTGGGTCACCGAGTTTTCGACCGTTTCGGCCGAAGCGCCCGTGTACTGGGCGGTAATGGTCACACGCGGTGGTGCGATGTCCGGGTACTGCTCCAGCGGCAGCGTGAAAATGGACAGCGCGCCACCCAGCATGATGATGATGGCGATGACCCAGGCAAAGATGGGCCGGCTGATGAAGAACTGAGCCATGAACCGCGTCCTTGGTGCTTACTTCGCGGACGCCGCAGGCGCGGGCGCGGGCACGGGTGCTGCATCGGATGCAGGCGCCTTGGCCTGGGATTCAGCCGCCTTGGCCTTGCGGGCCTGCGCCTTGGCGTTCAGATCGACCTCCACCGGGCGGACCTTGTCGCCGGGCTTGATGCGCTGGAAGCCATCAATCACCACGCGCTCGCCGGCTGCCAGACCGCTTTGCAGCAGCCACTGGTTGCCCACGGCCCGGTCAATCTGCACCGCGCGCTTTTCGAGCACATCATCGTCCTTGGCCACCAGCACGCTGGCCTTGCCGGTCAGATCGCGCGTCACCGATTGCTGCGGCACCAGCAGCGCATCGGGCGCCAGGCCCGTGGGCAGCAGGGCCTGCACATACATGCCGGGCATGAGCACGCCGTCGGGGTTGGGCACCGTGGCACGCAGGGTCACCGTGCCGGTGGTCGCATTGACGATCACGCCCGCAAACTGCAGCTTGCCCTGGTGCGCGTAGGCGCTGCCGTCGTCGAGCAGGATGCGCACTGCCACCTTGTCGCCCTCCACCTTCTGGAAGCGGCCTTCCTGCAGGTCACGCCTGAGCTGCAGCAGTTCGCTGCTGGACTGGGTGAAGTCCACATACATGGGATCGAGCTGAACGATGGAGGTCAGCGCATCGGCTTGGTTGGCAGTGACCAGCGCGCCCGGCGTCACGGCAGACAAGCTGATGCGGCCACTGATCGGCGCCTCGATGCGGCTGTACTTGAGGTTGATGCGCGCCGTCTCCAGATTGGCCCTGGCCACCGCCACATCAGAACGCGACTGGGCTGCTGCCGCCTGGCTTTCCTCGAAGGCCTGCTGGCTGATGGCATCGATCTTGACCAGCTCGGCATTGCGCCGTGCCGTGGCCTCCTGCGTGCGCGCGATGGCCTCGGCCTTGGCCAGGGCAGCCTGGGCGCTGGACTCCGTGGCCTGCAATGCAGCCGGATCGATCTGGTAGAGCTGCTGGCCCTGGCGCACCATGGCGCCTTCGGTGAACAGGCGCTTTTGCACGATGCCAGAAACCTGGGGCCGCACCTCGGCCGTCAGCGAGGCGCGCGTACGCCCCGGCAGCGTGGCATCGAGCTGCTGGCTTTGTTTTTTCAGCGTGACCACGCCCACCTCAGGCGCCGCCTTGGCGGCAGGCGCAGGCGCCGCTTCCTGCCTGGAGCAGGCCGCCAGCGCACCTGCCACCGCCAGCGAGCACAGCGTGGCGCGCATGAGCGCGGCGAGTGGGTTGACGCGCCCCATGCCGGACGGGGAATCGGAAGACGCAGGCAGGCGTGGACTCGGCGAAAAAGGCACGTCGGAATTCATAGGTACAGCGGGGTCGTTGAAGGCGCCGCCGCATTGTGCGCCGCCCATATTTCTTGTTTGTAAAGCGGATGGCACTGCCATGCATAGCGCTCGGCAAGCCCCCCCCGGATGATGCAGGCATCGGAGTACGCGAATGCATGCAAGTTCAATGCCATTGCCAGCCGGTTCAATGCTTCGCCTGCGGTGCGCGGCGCACGCGCAGCACGCTGAACACGCCAGCCATCGCTGCAAAACAGCCTGCCACGGCCAGAGCCGCCGTCTCGGCATGGCCGCCATGGCCGCCCGTCAACGTGAAAATGGTCGCCAGTACCACGGCCCCCAGAGTCTGGCCCGTCAGCCGCGCCGAACTGAGCATGCCTCCTGCCGCGCCGCTGCGCGCCAGCGGCGCCGACGTCACGATGGTGTGGTTGTTGGGCGACTGGTACAGCGCAAAGCCGGCACCGGCCAGCAGCATGCGCCAGACCATGCCCGCCGCCGAAACGCCTTCCGGCATGGCAGCCAGCAGCCACAGCCCGCTGGCGAACAACGCCATGCCGATGCCGCCCAGCAGCCCATCCGGATAGCGGCCGATCAGGCGGCCCGCCACAGGCGCCGTCAGCACGGTGGCCAGCGGCCAGGCCGTGATCAGCAGACCGGCCTCGATGGGCGACATGCCGCGCGACTCCAGCAGCAAAAAAGGCAGTGACAGATAGGCCAGCATCTGCGCGCAAAAAGCGCTGACCGAGCCGCACATGGACAGCGCGAACACCGGAATGCGCAGCAGATCCACCGGCAGCAGGGGCGCAGGCAGCCGCCACTGGCGGCGCACATACCAGGCGCCCACCAGCAGGCCGGCCCCCAGCAGCCACCAGCCCGAAGGCAGGGATGCATCGGCGCCACCGGCGCGCACGCCCAGCTGCTCGCCGCCCAGGAAGATGAGGCTGAACATCAGGATGTTGAGCAGCACATCGAGCAGCGCCAGGCGCGGACGCCCTGCCCCGGACACCGGGTTGAACGGCAGCGCGCGGCGCCCCAGCCACAGGGTGAACAGCCCCAGCGGCAGATTGGCCGCAAACAGCCAGGGCCAGCTGGCCACCGACAAAATCGCCGCAGCCACCGAAGGCCCGGCCATGGACGCCGTGGCCACCACCAGCGAATTGATCGCCATGCCCCGGCCCAGTTGGGCACGCGGATAGACCAGCCGCACCATAGCCGCGTTGGTGCTCATCACGCCGGCGGCGCCCATTCCCTGCAGCGCACGCGCCACCACCAGCGTGGGCAGCGACGTGGCCAGTACGGCCGCCAGGGATGCCACGGAAAACACCAGCATGCCTGTGAGATAGACCCGCCGATAGCCCACCCGCTCGCCCAGGGCCGCCAGCGGCAGCAGCAGCACCAGACTGGCCAGCTGGTAGGCATTGACCACCCACAGCGTATGGGCCGAACTGGCCTGCAGCTCGCGCGCCATGGCCGGCAGGGCCAGATTGACCAGAGTGCTGTCCAGCACCGACAGCGTCAGCCCCAGAATGATGACCAGCATGGCCTGCCCACGCGGACCGGGCGGCAGGCCATCCCGATGCCCGCTCTCCTGCGGCGTATCTGCGGCGGCCATGCTCATGGCCGTCCCTTCATGCGGCCATGGCGGCGTCTGGTGCGGCACGGCAGGGAATGGCGGATAGAAAAAATGGTTGGCATGACAACGCATTTTGGCGTCAAGCGGGCACGGCGGCCTGGCACAGCCCCCGTGACTGGGCAAGGCTGCCCACGCCTGCAGCGCAGACGGCATGTCGCAGCGCAATACCACGCCAGCCAATGCTGGTACGCTTGGGGATATGGGCGGCTGCCCGCCATCCAAGATGGCTCTTTCCGCATTTCTGCATTCCTTCGTGATCCATACCATGCGCCAAGCCATACCCCTTGTACGTTGTGCATCCCTGTCCATGCCGCTCGCCGCCCTGTGGTTCGGTGCCAGCCTGGCGGCGGGTGCCCACGCAGCGCAGCAACAGCCGCAACAGCAACAGCAACAGCAGCAGCAGCAGCAGCAGCCGTCTGCCGAAAGCCGAAGCGCTGGCAGCACCCTGCTGGAAGTCTCGGAAGATGGCAAGTACGTGATCGACCGGCGCGCCAAGCTGCTGTGGCCGCGCTGCGTGGAAGGCATGCACTGGAACGGCAAGACCTGCACAGGACTGCCGCTGCTGTTCACACACAAGGAAGCCCATGCCCTGGCGGCAGAGCGCGCCAGGCAGGAAGGGGTGCGCTGGCGGCTGCCGCGCGTCAACGAACTGCGCCGGCTGATATCGCGCGACACCAAGCCCCATGGGCTGTCGCCAGACCTATTCCCGGGTGCGCCGCGCGGCTGGCACTGGACGGGCACGGCAGCAGTGAACGCGCGCGCCGTCAACCCCTACAACTACGGCACCATCTCGGGCACCGCAGGCCCCCAGCTGTCCACCCAGCAGGCCTGGGCCATCGACCTGGACAGCCTGGAGGTGCGCCCCGACATGGGACGGGGCAACCAGCTCATGGTGCGGCTGGTGCGCGCCTTGCCGCCCGAGATGCAGGAGCCCGGGCAAGCCGGGCAGGTCGGCGGCGAGGACTGATCAGCCTCAGGCCGCGCGCAGCGAAGCCTTGAGGCTCGCGCCCAACTCGGGCTTGTGGGCAAAGGGGTCGGTCGGATTGCGCCCCTGCACCACATCCTCCATGCGGGTCTGGACCGAGCCCAGGGCCTGCGGGTGGCTGTAGATGTAGAACTGGTTGGCGGCCATCGCATCGAAGACCTTGCGCGCCACATCAGCGGCAGTCACCTTGCCAGAGCCCACGGCCTTTTCGCTCATGGCCTGGCCGATTTTCTGGCTGGCCGTCAGCGGCTGCGCGGCCAGGTGCGCAGGCCGGTTGCGCTCGCTGTGGCTGATGCCCGTGGGCACGAAGAAGGGGCACAGCACGCTGGCGCTGATCTGGTCCGAAACCAGGGCCAGATCCTGGTAGAGCGTCTCGGTCAGGCTCACCACGGCATGCTTGCTGACGTTGTAGATGCCCATGTTGGGCGGCGCCAGCAGCCCGGCCATGCTGGCCGTGTTGACGATATGGCCCTCGAAGGACGGATCGGCTTTGGCGGCCTCCAGCATCATGGGCGTGAACAGGCGCACTCCATGGATCACGCCCCAGAGGTTGACGCCCAGCACCCATTGCCAATCGGCGACGGTGTTCTCCCAGACCAGGCCGCCCGCGCCCACGCCCGCGTTGTTGAACACGAAATGCGGCGCGCCGAACTGCTGGCGCACCGCATCGGCCAGCGCCTGCATCTGGCCGGCGTCCGACACATCCACGCGCTGCGCCAGCACGCGCACGCCCTGACCGGCAAACTCGGCTGCGGCCTTGTCCAGCGCCTCCTGCTGCACATCGGCCAGCACCAGATTCATGCCCAGGCTGGCGCCAATGCGCGCGCATTCGAGCCCGAAGCCCGAACCCGCCCCCGTCAGCACCGCCGTCTTGCCTTGGAAATTCTTGATCATCGGCTTGTCTCCTTGCATGTCGTGCCGCGCCAGGGCGCGGCACGCGGCTCACACCAGCTTGACCAGCTGCTTGCCGAAGTTCCTGCCCTTGAGCAGGCCCAGGAAAGCCGAGGGCGCCGAAGCAATGCCCTGGGCAATGCTCTCGCGCGGGCGCAGCTTGCCCGTGCCCACCAGCGTGCCCAGTTCCTGCAGCGCCTCGGGCCAGACCTCCATGTGCTCGCTGACGATGAAGCCCTCGATGCGGATGCGGTTGATGAGAATGAGCGCGGGGTTGGTCATCGGCAGGGGCTGGCCGTCGTAGCCTGCAATCATTCCGCACAGCGCAATGCGCGCAAAGGCGTTGGTGCGCAGCAGCACGGCATCGAGGATGTAGCCGCCCACATTCTCGAAATAGCCGTCGATGCCCTGCGGGCAGGCATCCTTGAGCGCCTTGGCCATGGTCTTGGTGTCCGGGTGCTCGCGGTAGTCGATGCAGGCATCGAAGCCCAGCTCCTCGGTGGCGTAGCGGCACTTGTCGGGACCGCCGGCAATGCCCACCACGCGGCAGCCGCGCGCCTTGGCCAGGGCGGCAAAGGCGCTGCCCACGGCGCCCGTGGCGGCACTGACCACCACGGTTTCACCGGCCTTGGGGGCAATGATCTTCACCAGGCCATACCAGGCGGTCACCCCCGGCATGCCCACGGCACCCAGGTAATGCGACAGCGGCACATGGGTGGTGTCCACCTTGCGCAGCATGCCCGGCGCATTGCCATCGACCACGCTGTACTCCTGCCAGCCGCCCATGCCCACCACCTTGTCGCCAGCGGCAAACCTGGGGTGGCGGCTCTCGACCACCTCGCCCACAGTGCCGCCGATCATCACCTCGCCCAGCGGCTGGGGCTCGGCATAGCTCTTGCTCTCGTTCATGCGTCCGCGCATGTACGGGTCCAGGCTCAGGTAATGGTGGCGCACCAGCACCTGGCCCTCGGCCAGCGCAGGGGTTTCAACCTGCACAAGACGGAAATTGCTTTCGGCGGCTTCGCCCTGCGGACGGTTGTCAAGAAGAATCTGCTGGTTCAATGGCATGGAAAAATCTCCTGTGGCATGGCAAAAGAAAACAATCTCGCCGGGCCACGGCGCACTGCGCCGCCATGGCCCGGCCCGGGGACTGCCCCGCGTGGCTCAGTCGGTCGCCAGAGTCGAATCCCCGGCGCCCGTCGCTGCGGGCCTGGCCACGCGCGGCATGTACTTGAAGGTGCCCGTGGCGTGGCTGCACAGCCTTCCAGAGGCATCGAAAACCCTAGCCTCGGTGTAGGCCATGCTACGCGTGCGGTGCAGCACCACGCCTTTGGCCACCAGCGGCCCGCGCGCGGGCTGCATAAAGCTGGTCTTCATCTCGATGGTCACGCAGCCCATGTCCTGCTGCAGGCTGCGCGCGGCCACGGCCATGGTCACATCCAGCAAGGTCATGGTTGCGCCGCCATGGGTCACATCGAAGGTGTTCAGGTGCTCAGGCCGTGCCTCGAAACGCAACTCGGACTCCCCGTCCTCCATATGGTGCAGGGTGAAGCCCAGATGGTCGACGAAGGGGATGGGATGGCCAAAATCGAGCACGAAAATCTCCAGTTCAGATCGCAATGCCGCCGAGCATAAGGGCGCCGGCAGGCGCCACGGCGCGCGGCCGCAGGATCTGTGGGAAAAACTGTCACCTGGGCAGCAGCAAGGCCACGCTCAGCCGCCGACCAGGGCGCTGACGCCGCCATCCACGGCCATCCACTGCCCGGTGATGTGCTTGCCCGCGTCGCTGGCGTACAGCAGCGTGATGCCCTTGAGGTCCTCGTCATCACCCAGGCGGCGCAGCGGCGCATGGGATTTCATCTCGTCCTCGCCCAAAGTCTCGATCAGCACGGCAGCCATCTTGGTCTTGAAGAAACCGGGGCAGATGGCGTTGACAGTGATGCCATGCACGCCCCACTCGCCGGCCAGCGCGCGCGTGAAATTGATCACCGCGCCCTTGGAAGTGTTGTAGGCAATCGTCTTCATGCCGACCGGGTTGCCTCCCAGTCCCGCGATGGACGCCAGATTGATGATGCGTCCGCTCTTGCGCGGAATCATGCTGCGCCGCGCGATCTGCTGGCTCAGCAGGAAATAGCCGCGCACATTCAGGTTCATCACCTTGTCCCAGGCCGCTGTGGGATGGTCCTCGGCTGGCGCACCCCAACTCGCGCCAGCGTTGTTGACCAGAATGTCCACCTGCCCCAGGCGCTCCAGGGTCTCGGCGGCCAGGCGCTCGATGTCGGCCTCATTGGCGCAGTCGGCGGCAATCCAGCGCGCATCGATGCCAGCGGCCTGCAGCTCGGCAGCCGCCTCCTCCAGATCCGCAGCCTTGCGCGAAGTCAGCATGATGCGGGCGCCCGCCTCGCCCAGCGCATGGGCCATCTGCAGGCCCAGGCCGCGCGAGCCGCCCGTCACCAGGGCTGTCTTGCCTGTGAGGTCGAAAAGTTGCTGCACATTGCGAGTCATCTGTCTGTCTCCTGGTCAGGCCCGGCATGCAGGCCATGGTGTTCTGGAATGGGCTGCGGCGATTGTGCAAGCCACGCCTGCGCCTGCATGTCACCTGCGTGTCCAGGCATGCGGCACACCATGCAGTCAATCCCCGAACAGCGAGCACGTGCCGCCCCAGGCCGCGCCCTCAATCTCCAGCATGCGCAGCTTGGTCAGCGCCCCTGCCCCGCCCGAAAAGCCCCCGGGCTCCCCACCCGCCGCCAGCACCCGGTGGCATGGGATCACCGGCGCAAAGGGGTTCAGCCCCAGCGCCTGCCCCACGGCACGCGACAGGCCCACATCGCCCAGCTCCCGGGCGATCTCGCCATAGCTACGCGTATGCCCTGGCGCAATGGCCCGCGTCAGCGCATAGACACGGCGGTGGAATGCACTCACGCCATGCCAGTCCAGCACCAGATGCGCCAGATCGGGCAAGGGCATGCCAGCGGGCAGGCAGCGCTCTGGCCGCAGATCGGGCAGCACGGCATCGCTGCCACTGTCGCATGCCTGCCATGTCCAGTCGCCATGGCCAGCCATCAGGGTCTGCACACCGGCAATCGCCTGTGCCACGTTCTGCGGCAATGCGCCGGCCAGGGCGGCCCATGCCGGGGCGGCCCATGCCGGGGCCGCCCCGGCGCGGCTCACGGCCCCCACATATTCCCCGGGGCGGCGCTGGCGGGCGGTGCGCAGCATGCGTTCGCGCGTGGCCTGCGGGCCATCGGTTTCCGGCAATTGCAGGGCCACCAGGCCCCAGGCACCCCAGGCCACGCCGCACACGCCCAGGCGCGTGGCAAACAACGCATGGCCCGTGCCGTCGGAGTGATGTGCAGGCCGGCCTGCAGGCAGTGGTTCATGGTGCATGGTCTACGCGCAATCCTCTGGTGGCTCCGATTGTGGCTCTGCTGCATGCAGCACGGCGACAACACTGTAAAAAAATACGGTATTCATACTGTACACGCAGCCAGTTATTGCTGTACATTTACCCAGTCACCATCCTCACACTGTGAATCCCATGGACATGCAAGAAGCCACTTTCACCGTCACCCTGTGCGACTACCCCGGCCTGAGCGAGCAGGAACGCAACAAGGCCGAGGCGCGTTACGCACGCGTGCTGGAACGCCAGCTCGGCGGCGCCGAGCAGGTCACGCAGACCCTGTCGCTGGTGCAGCGGCTGGAGGACACGCCTCCCGAAGAAGTCAGCGAAGATGCCAAGCAGGCCTTCACACGCTGGATGAAGGCCGCCCGCGCTGCGGCCGAAGCCGGCATGCAGGGCCTGGGCGAAGGCGAATGCAGCTTTTTCGAGGTGCGCCGCTGGCGGCACTGAGCCGTTGCCGGGTCGCCGGCTGCCGGATCAGAGGATCGGCGTCGGTCAAGAGCGCGCAAGACCACCGAGCTGCCCCGAGCGGTCGCATGATCGCCGGGGATGCGACATGCGCAAAAATACAAAACCCTCAAAAAAACAGTGGAGTCAGGAAAATATATCCCACATCAATCGAATAGCAAACAGCATCAGCAACACTCCCATCAGCCTCTCAAACCAATGTCCCATTCTGAGAAATCTCTTTCTGACACCTTGATGAGTAAATAAATTAGCCACCAAAACAAACCAAAGCGTATTTACAAAGCACATCCATGCACCATATCCAATCTGTACATAAATTGGAGTATTTACACTGACCACTGTTGTAAAAACAGCCAGAAAAAACAGGGTCGCCTTGGGATTTGTTGCATTGGTTAAAAATCCGGTCCAAAACAACCTAGACCAGCTTTGCGCAACGTCTCTTTTATCAGAAGCATCTGCATCAGATGCACTAAACTTTTTCGCCTTGAGAAGATTGCAGGAAAGATAAAAAATGTAGCCCCCACCAACTACTCGTGCAAAATTCATCAATACCGGCGATGAATACATCAGTGCACCGACACCAAAAACGGTATAAATAATATGCACAGACATGCCCACACCAATGCCAAGGGCAATATACACACCAGCCTTTCTTCCATTTCTAACACTCTGACTGACAGTGATAGCAAAATCAGGCCCCGGCGCCATCACTGCCAGAAGATGAATGGATGCAAGTGCCAGAAATTCCGAAAAGTATTGATTTATCATTTATATTTTCAGGCAAATCGCCCCAAAGGTTGATCTTGTCCACGCCAAGCAAAAAAATTGGACGATGTAATTCTAGTTCCTGACAAAAACACCTCACCACCGCATTCAGCCACTTGGTGATATCACAAGCAAGAAATCAATGCAACTTGCGTTGATGCAGTTATATTTTCAGGCCAATCCCAGTCATTACGATCCACATGGATCCTTGATCCGAATCCATCAATGCCTCCTGAATTTAAAGCGAGCATCTTGTTATATTTTCGAAAAACAATAATTAGGACTGGTCTGAATTTGATGGAAAATTTGACAGGAATAATCCTATTTTTGGACCGAGCATCCACAAAGCCCGAGGAATGCATGCCAAGGTGGGGCAAGCATCGTGCGCTGCAAAACGCAAGGGCAAGGCGGACTATCCAAGCAGGTTGAAGTTCAGGCAACAGTGCACAAACTGCATACACTTGCAGCCCCGCTTTTCCGTACTGACCCATGCAAGCCCTGCTCGACGCCATCGCCCGGATGGAACTCTCCTCAGATGCCCAACGCATCTTCCATGGCCGGGGAGGACTGCACCCCGGCTGTGAGCATCTGACACTGGATGCATATCCCCCGGTTTTCGTGCTCACCAGCTTCCAGCCGCTCGATGATGCCGCGCTGGCTGCCATCGGCCATGCGCTGGAGCAGCGCTGGAGCGCACTGGCACCCGGATGGCCTCTGAACTGGGTCTGCCAGCTGCGCCAGCCCGCTGCCCCTGCAGAAACCCGCCTCATGGCGGGCGAAGTGCCGGATATGCACGTGGTCACCGAAGCCGGCGCCCGCTACCGCGTGCATGTGCTGCGCGGCCAGAACCACGGCCTTTTCCTGGACATGGCCGAAGGCCGGCGCTGGGTGCGCGAACATGTCGCCAGCCACCCGGAGCACCGCTTCGGCCTCAAGGTGCTCAACCTCTTCGCCTATACCTGCGCATTTTCGGTGGCAGCGCTGCAGGCCGGAGCGCGCCAGGTGGTGAACATGGACATGGCCCAGGGCGCGCTGGCCACCGGCCAGCACAACCACCGGCTCAACGACCTGTCCGGCGCCAGCTTTCTGGCCCACGACATCTTCAGCAGCTGGGGCAAGATCACGCGCGGCGGACCTTACCACCTGATCGTGGTGGACCCGCCCAGCTACCAGAAAGGCAGCTTCGTCGCCACCAAGGACTATGCCCGGCTGATGCGCCGTCTGCCCGACCTGCTGCGCCCAGGCGGCCATGTGCTGCTGTGCCTGAACGCGCCCGAGATGGGCACAGCCTTCCTGCATGAGCAGATGCGCGAACAGGCGCCCGCGCTGGAGTTCGTGGAACGCGTTGCCAATCCGGCCGCCTTCGCCGATATCGACCCTGAGCGCAGCCTCAAGGTGCTGGTGTACCGGGCCCCGGCCGCCACAGCCTGAGCTACAGCTGCCCCCAGGCACGCAGGCGCCGGTACAGCAGCCCGCGCGAAACGCCCAGCAGTCGCGCGGCCTGGGAGATGTTGCCCTGGCAGCGGGCCAGTGCCTGCTCGATCAGTTCACGGCTGGCCTCGCCCAGCGACGAGGGGGCATCGGCCGGCGGCTCGGCCTGTGGCTCGACCCCGATGGCAGGCCGCTGCGGCACGGCATGGGGCTGGCGCTCGTCCAGTTGCGCCTGCATCCACAGCGTCAGTCCTGTGGGCAGCATCTGCGGGCGGGCCTGGCCGTGGTGAGCCAGATCCAGCAGCTGGCCCAGACCCAGGCCGAACACCTCCTCGGCATCCAGCCCCTCGGCCTGCCAGCGCGGGCTGTCGAACAGCTGCGCGCCCACGCCATTGAACCAGCGCACACGGCCCTCGCCATCGACGGCCGCCAGCCCTTCCAGCGGCGTGTGGAACATGCTCTTGCTGGACTGAAAGCGCAGCAGCAGATGCATGCGTGCGGCCTCCGCCAGCAGCCGGTTTTCGATGCAGGTCGCATACATGTGCGCCATGGCGCCAGCGTCGAAGCGAAAAGGCCCGGCCTCGCTGCTCAGGTCCAGCATGGCCACGGTACGCCCGCTGGCATCGCGCACAGGCGCTGCCGCGCAGTGCAGCGAGGCCAGGCAGCGGAAAAAATGCTCGCCGCCGCGCACATGGCAGACCTCGCCCGTGCGCACGGCCACCCCGGGCGCCCCCGTGCCCACAGCGTCTTCGGCGATGTTCACGCCCACGCGCGCAGCCGACAGCAGCAGCGGGCCATCACCGGGCGTGGGGCGCGATGCGATGAGCACCACGCCTTCGCTGCAGGTCAGCATGGCGCGCGCCTGGCTGCCCGCGATCACGGTCTCCAGCTCGGCGATGGGGTCCCTGGCGGCCTCGATCAGCGCGCGGTTGTGCGTCAGCAAGGTGGCCGTGCGGATCTTGCTGACCGGGTCGAAGCTGATTTTCTCATCAGGGCTGCGGCGGGCGCCCAGGCAGCGCGTCCAGGACTGCAGCACCGGCTCCGGCACCAGCCCCGAAGGACGCTCGCCGTGCTCGAAATAGCGCTCGCGCGCCAGCGCCACCCGGTCCTGCCGTGAGGCATAGAAAAGGTTGGATGGCAGAAGGCAGGCAGGTTGCTGGGGCATGGCGGCAGTCGGGGTTGCCGCGAATGTTGTTCCACACCGGCACAGGTCAGCACTAGGGAAATCACCCGTGTTGGAGCGATTTCCTGCGCCCGCTAACCTCGCGGGCATCGACCTCTGCCCGCACACCATGACACGCACCACTGTCCCTTTTGCCGCCCTGGGCGCCCCGCTGGCATGCGCGCTGCTGACATTGCCGGTGCAGGCTGCGGATGCGGCGCAAGACCGCAGCGAGGCCCTGCTGGCGCCTGTGATCGTCAGCGCCACGCAGGCCGATTCCGGCGCAGGCCCCGATCCATGGCGCGCCACGGCCACCATCGACAGCGTGGACGGCAGCCTGCTGCGCGAAGGCCAGATGCAGATCAACCTGTCCGAAGGACTGGCGCGCGTGCCGGGCATCGTGGTGCAAAACCGCCAGAACTACGCCCAGGACCTGCAGATTTCGGTGCGCGGGTTCGGGGCGCGCTCCACCTTCGGCGTGCGCGGCCTGCGGCTGTATGTGGACGGCATTCCCGCCAGCGCCCCCGATGGCCAGGGGCAGGCTGCGAATTTTCCGCTGGGCTCTGCCGAACGCATCGATGTGGTGCGCGGCCCGGCTGCCGTGCTGTATGGCAACGGCGCAGGTGGTGCCCTGCTGCTGTACACCGAAGAGGGGCAGCAGCCAGGCCTGTGGCGCAGCGGCATGGCCGTGGGCCCGGACGGGCTTTGGCGCCTGTCCACCCAGTTGCGCGGCACCCTGGGCGGTGATGCGGCATCTGGCAGCGGCGCGCCCTGGCGCTACGCCATCCATATCGAGCGCTTTGCCACCAGCGGCACGCGCCCCCAGTCGGCTGCCGACCGCAGCACGGCCCACATGAAGCTCTCGCGCCAGGATGGCGACAACCAGTGGCTGCTGCAATACCAGGAGCAGCGCTCCGACGCCCAAGACCCGCTGGGACTGACACGCGCCGAATTCGATGCCGACCCCGGCCAGACCACCGCCAGCGCGCTGCGCTTTGACACGCGCAAAAGCGTGCGCCAGCGCCAGCTGGGCGCGGCCTGGCAGCACCGCTTTGCGGCAGGCCGGCGCCTGGAGCTGATGGCCTATGCGGGCACGCGCTCGGTGCTGCAGTACCAGTCCATCCCTGCGGCCACGCAGGCGCCGCCCTCGCATTCGGGCGGCGTGATCGACCTGGACCGGGACTACGCGGGCATGAACCTGCGCTGGCGCAGCACGCACGAAGATGTGGCGGGCGGCCAGCTGGACTGGTCGGCTGGACTGGCTTACGACGGGCAGGCCGAGACGCGGCGCGGCTACGAAAACTTCATCGGCAGCCAGCTGGGCGTGCTGGGCCGGCTGCGCCGCGACGAACGCAACCGCGCCAGCTCGGCCGACCCCTACGTACAGGCCGAGTGGCGCACCCAGCGCCTGGCGCTGAGTGCCGGCCTGCGCCAGGCGCGTGTGCGCTACCGTTCCGAGGACCATTTCATCGTCCCCGGCAATGGCGACGACAGCGGCCGCATGGCCTGGCGCGGCTGGCTGCCCTCGCTGGGCCTGCGCGTGAACCTGGGCCCGGGCCTGGTGGCCCACGCCTCGGTGGGCCGGGGCATGGAGACGCCCACGCTCAACGAGGCGGCCTACCGACCAGGAGGCGGCAGCGGGCTCAACACCGGCCTTGCCGCCAGCGCCCACAACACCGCCGAGATCGGCCTGCGCGGGCGCCATGGCAACGCAGGCTGGAACCTCACCCTGTTCGAGACCCATACCCAGCGCGAACTCACGGTGCTGTCCAACACCGCAGGCCGCGCCACCTACCAGAACGCAGGGCGCACGCTGCGGCGCGGCCTGGAGTTCGGAGGCAACGCCCAGTGGGGCGCGCTGTCGGCCAGCGCCGCGCTGACGCTGCTGCAGGCGCGCTATCGCGACGGCTTCCTGACCTGCGACAGCGCACCCTGCGCCACGCCCGCCGCCCCGGTGCCCGCAGGCGCACGCCTGGCAGGCACCTCCCCCCGGCGCCTGTGGAGCGAGCTGGCCTGGCAACTGTCGCCGAAATGGACGTGGACAGTGGACATGCTGCACAGCGGCCCTGTGGCCGTGAATGACCGCAACACCGAACACGCTGGCGGCTATACCGTCTGGGGCACCAGCCTGCGCTGGTCGCGGCAATGGCAGCAGTGGGGCGCACAGGCCTTCGTGCGCGTGGACAACCTCACGGACCGGCGCTATGCGGGCTCGGTCATCGTCAACGAAGGCAGCCAGCGCTACTTCGAGCCGGGCGCGCGGCGCGGCCTGTCTGCCGGACTGACACTGAGCCGCAGCTTCTGAGCACGCCCCAGGTGTTCCATCGCGGTACACATCGCCCCTGGGTAAATCCGAATGTTGTGACAGGGGCGTTCATTTCCTATCGTCTAAGGCATGGCGCACCTGCATGCCGGCGCCATGCACGCAAGAACACCCACAAGGAGACAAGACACCATGAAGACCCACGTGCTTTCCTGTGCCCTGCTGGCTGCCGGCATGGCGCTGGCCCATTCAGGCACGGCCCTGGCGCAGGCCAAGGGCTCGCCAGAACACATGCTCGCCGCCACCGCGCGCATCGACTCGCAGCGCATCCAGGCCAACGCCCGCACCTCCAGGGACTGGCCCAGCCATGGACTGGACTACAGCGAGACGCGCTTTTCGCGGCTCAAGCAGCTGGACACCTCCAATGTGAAGCGGCTGGGCCTGGTCTGGTCCTACGACCTGGAATCCACGCGCGGCGTGGAGTCCACGCCGCTGGTGGTGGACGGCATCATGTACGTGACCGCCAGCTGGAGCGTGGTCCACGCGGTGGATGTGCGCAGCGGCAAGCGGCTGTGGAGCTATGACCCCGGCGTGGACCGCGCCAGCGGCTTCAAGGGCTGCTGCGACGTGGTCAACCGTGGCGTGGCCGTCTACCAGGGCAAGGTCTTCGTGGCCGCCTTCGACGGCCGGCTGGTGGCGCTGGATGCCGCCACGGGCCAGAAGGTCTGGGAGCAGGACACCATCATCGACCGCAGCCGCTCCTACACCATCACGGGCGCGCCGCGCGTCATCAAGGGCAAGGTGGTCATCGGCAACGGCGGCGCCGAATACGGCGTGCGCGGCTATGTCACGGCTTATGACGCAGCGACCGGCGCCCAGCAGTGGCGCTGGTTCACCGTGCCTGGCGATCCGTCGCAGCCCTTCGAGAACGAGGCCATGGCCCGGGCCGCCAAGACCTGGGACCCCGCAGGCAAATGGTGGGAAGCCGGCGGCGGCGGCACAGCCTGGGACAGCATGGCCTACGACCCCGAGCTCAACCTCATGTACATCGGCACAGGCAACGGCTCGCCATGGGCCCAGTCCAAGCGCAGCCCCGCAGGCGGCGACAACCTGTACCTGGCCAGCATCGTGGCGCTGAACCCCGACACGGGCGAATATGTCTGGCACTACCAGGAAACGCCCGGCGAAAACTGGGACTTCACCTCCACCCAGCCCATGGTGCTGGCCGACCTCAAGATCGGCGGCAAGCCGCGCAAAGTCATACTGCATGCGCCCAAGAACGGGTTTTTCTTCGTCATCGACCGCACCAATGGCCAGTTCATCTCGGCCAAAAATTTCGTCGATGTGAACTGGGCCAGCGGCTACGACGCCAAGGGCCGCCCGATCGAGACCCCCATTGCGCGCAGCGGCGACCGCGCCCGCGACATCATCCCCAGCCCCTTCGGCGCCCACAACTGGCACTCCATGTCCTACAGCCCCGACACGGGCCTGGCCTACCTGCCGGCCCAGCATGTGCCGCTGACCCTACAGGACAACAAGAACTGGAAGTTCAATGCCGGCACCCTGCCCGAGCCGCACAGCAACATCGGCTGGAACACGGCTACGCTGGTCAACATGGAGCCGCCCAAGAGCGCGCCCTTCGGCCGGCTCATCGCCTGGGACCCCGTGGCGCAAAAGGAGCGCTGGCGTGTCGAGCACGCCTCGCCCTGGAATGGCGGCACGCTGGCTACAGCAGGCAATCTGGTCTTCCAGGGCACGGCCGACGGGCGCTTCGTGGCCTATGACGCGCGCAATGGCAAGAAGCTCTGGGAAAAGCCCACGGGCACGGGCGTGGTGGCCGCGCCCATCACCTACGAGGTCGATGGCCGCCAGTACGTCTCCATCGCCGTGGGCTGGGGCGGCGTCTACGGCCTGGCGGCGCGCCACACCGAGCGCAAGGGCCCGGGCACGGTCTATACCTTCGCACTGGACGGCAAGGCCGAGCCTCCGGCCTTCGTGGCCTACCAGCAGGGCCGGCTGCTGCAGGGCGTGCCCTACGACAAGCGCCTGGTCGCCGAAGGCACGGCCCTGTACGTGAGCAACTGCGCCTTCTGCCATGGCGTACCCGGCGTGGACCGGGGCGGCAACCTGCCCAACCTCGGCTACATGGACCCGGCCTATATCGAGCACCTGGATAAATTCATCTTCAAGGGCCCGGCAATGGCGCGCGGCATGCCCGACTTCACGGGCAAGCTGAGCATGGACGACGTCGAGAAGATCAAAGCCTTCATCCAGGGCACTGCCGACGCGATCCGGCCCAAATAGGCGCCCTGCCCCCACGCATGCCCGATGCCCCTGCCGCCACGCGGCAGGGCCAGGCCGCGCCTTGGCCGGCTGGCCAGCCACAGCCTCCATTCCCACACCGCAACACCGCTTTCAACCCAGGAGCCCAGCATGAACCTCAGCGACATCCAGCACCAGATCTCCGAGCGCGCCAGCGCCTTTCTGAACCGTGGCAGGCATGGCCTGTTCATCGACGGCCAGTGGGTCGCTGCGCAAAGCGGCCAGCACCTGAGCAGCGTCAATCCGGCCACCGAAGCCGTGATCGCCGAAGTCACCAGCGCCGGCCCGGCCGACGTGGACCTGGCCGTGCGCGCCGCCCACCGCGCGCTGCATGCAGGCCCCTGGGGCCGCATGCGCCCCGTCGAGCGCGAGCGGCTCATGCTCAGGCTGGCCGACCTCATGGAAACCCATGCCCAGGCACTGGCCGAAGTCGAATCGCTGGACAACGGCAAGTCGGCCGCCATTGCACGGGCCGTGGACATCGCCATGGCCGTGGACTCGGTGCGCTACATGGCAGGCTGGGCCACCAAGATCGAAGGCATGACGCACGAGCACTCCGTGCCCTTTGCGCCCGAGGCCCAGATGTTCACCTACACCCGGCGCGAGCCCGTGGGCGTCGTGGCTGCGGTCGTGCCCTGGAACTTCCCGCTGCTCATGGCCACCTGGAAACTCGCGCCCGCGCTGGCCGCAGGCTGCACCCTGGTGCTCAAGCCCGCCGAACAGACGCCGCTGACCGCGCTGATGCTGGCCGAGCTGATCCAGGAGGCCGGCTTTCCGGCCGGCGTCTTCAACGTGGTCACCGGCGACGGCCCCGGCACGGGCGCTCCGCTGGTATCGCATCCACTGGTCAACAAGGTCAGCTTCACGGGCTCCACCGAGGTGGGCAAGCTGATCGGCCATGCCTGCATGGACAACATGACGCGCCTGACACTGGAGCTGGGCGGCAAGTCCCCGGTCATCGTGCTCGACGACTGCGACCCGGCCACGGCAGCCCTGGGCGCGGCCAACGCCATCTTCTTCAACCACGGCCAGGTCTGCTGCGCGGGCTCGCGGCTGTACGTGCACAAAAAAATGTTCGACCGCGTGGTCGCCGATGTGGCCGACCACGCCAGCCAACTCACGCTGGGCCACGGCCTGGACCCCAGCGCCCAGATGGGCCCGCTGGTCTCGCAGGAGCAGATGGAGCGTGTCTGCGGCTACATCGACATCGGCCGCAGCCAGGGCGCCGAGGTAGTGGTGGGCGGCGGCCGCGCGGGCCAGCGTGGCTACTTCGTGCAGCCCACGGTGCTGACCGGCGTACAGCACACGCACCGCGTGGCGCGCGAGGAAATCTTCGGCCCTGTGCTGGTGGCCATGCCCTATGACGACCTGGATGAAGTCGCCGCCTGGGCCAACGACACGCCCTACGGCCTGGGCGCCAGCATCTGGTCCAACAACCTGTCCAAGGTCCACCGCCTGATCCCCAGGATCCAGTCCGGCACGGTCTGGGTCAACTGCCACAGCACCCTGGACCCCGGCATGCCCTTTGGCGGCTACAAGCAATCGGGCATGGGCCGCGACATGGGCAAGACCGCGCTGGATGCGTATCTGGAAACCAAGTCGGTGTTCATCAATCTGTAAGAACCTGCTCCTGGCCTGCCCATTTCTTGCAGGCCAGCGGCTGATGCGGTTTTGGCAGCGCAGATTCAGACCAATCCGATATCCATTCGCTGCAGAACCCTGCAAGCTTTCCCGCTTTCCATGCCGCCCGGGCTGCGGCGTACCAGAAAGAAAGGGAGACCATGCACCATCGACTGCCCGCCGGGCTGTCATTGCTTTTCCTGGCCTTCACCAGCCATGCGCAGGCTGGCAGCCAGCCACCAAGGCCCACACCCGAACAAGCCCGCCACGAGGCGCAGCCTGGACTTCGTGAGCGCGGCACTGCAGATTCCGGGCATCGTGCACGTGGGCAGTCCCACCGGAGCGGACACGCAGTACACCGATGTAGGCAGCATGGCACTTTCGCCGACTGTCATGTTCGGTTTCCCCCTCAAGGTCTGGAAGAACCATGGCCGTCAGGACAAGGAAGGCCAGCCCTACGTGCCGCAGTTCGTCTTCGACGGCAACCTCGCAGACACCGCCGCCGTGCAGGCCTGGGTGCTGGACAGCGTGCTGCCCACGGCCGGAAAGATACGGATCGACTGAGCTGCGGCTAAGAACCGCTAACACGACCCAGCAAATCGAAGATTTGCGGTTGAGACGAGGCGCGAAGCCGCAGGCAGTACAACCCGTACGACAAGGCGAAGCAACGACGTATCAAGGGTTGTGTTAGCAGTTCTAAAGGCCTGGCGGGCACAGGCACAGAACACGCCCCAGATCTTGCCAGCGCCCGCTGGCGCCCCCTCCAAAGGAACGAAGCATGCCACCTCCCTCCTGCCCCCGCAACACAAGCCACGCCATGCACATGCCGCGCGCACCATGGCGACACTGCCTGTGCGCCAGCGCCCTGATGCTGTCCGGCACACTGGTGCAGGCCCAGGACGCCGGCACCGCCAGCGCGCCGGATGCCCGGCGCTGGAGCGTCAACGCCACCCTCGCCAGCCAGTACCTGGCCCGGGGCATGCGCCAGTCCTGGGGCCAGCCTGCGGTGCAGGCCGGTATCGACTACAGCCATCCCCAGGGATTTTTCCTGGGCGCCTGGGGCTCCAGCCTGAGCCCCCGCTTCATCGACGGCGGCCATATGGAACTGGACCTGTACGGCGGGTACGGCTGGAGCGCCGGCCCACTGAACTACAGCGCAGGCCTGTACTACTACATGTACCCGGGCGCGCGCATGGCGGCCACGGGCACGCGCTACAACTATGGCGAAGCCGTGCTGTCGGCCAACTACCAGTGGCTGACCGTGAAATACGCCCTGACCGTGACGCGCGACTACTTCGGCTACAACAGCAGCACCCTGCTCGAAGGCACGGGCCGCCACTCGCGCGGCTCCGGCTATCTGGACATCGGCCTGAACGTGCCGCTGGCCCAGGGCACCGAACTGCAGCTGCACTATGGCTGGCAGCGCGTGCGCAGCTTCTCGCGCTTCAACTGGCAGGACGTGCGCGTGGCCCTGTCCAAAAGCCTGGGCAGCGGCTGGACCCTGGTGGGCGGCGTGACCCGTGCCTACAACAGCCACGGTGTCTACGATGCCTATACCACCGGAACACCCGACACCCGGGGCCGGCTGCACTACTCCAACCCGACAAGGGCCACCGCCTTCGTGACCCTGGGCATGGTCTTCTGAGGTAATGCCTGCCAGAGCGGCGGCCACTATTCCGGTGGCACAGATTCAGACCAATCCGATATCCATTCGCTGCAAAACCCTGCAAGCTTCCCCGCTTTCCATGCCGCCCGGGCTGCGGCGTACCAGAAAGAAAGGGAGACCATGCACCATCGACTGGCCGCCGGGCTGTCATTGCTTTTCCTGGCCTGCACCAGCCATGCGCAGGCTGGCAGCCAGCCACCAAGGCCCACACCCGAACAAGCCCGCCACGAGGCGCAGCACTGGAGCCACATCGCCGCAGAGCACATCCGCCGCGCGCACCGCATCATCGAGCAGGCGCACCCCGCCATCCTCGATCCGAGGTGCACATGATTTACACCAATGGTTCAGCCAGGGCTACGACCAGGCCATGGCGCTGGCCCGGCGCGCGACGACGCAGCAGCGGGCCTTTGCCGCGCTGCGCTTTTACACAAGCGGCTACAGGGACGACCATCTGACTGTGTGGAACACTTTCGACTCGGACGTCAGCATCTGGGCGGGCTGGGTCGTGCAGCGCCAGGGCGGCAGCTACCGGGTTGCGGGCCGCGCCGCGCAATGGCTTGTCGATACGCCGCAGGTGGGCGAGCAGGTACTGTCCTGCGACGGCCGCTCCCTCGATGACCTGCTGGGGGACAAAGTGGCGCCCTTCGTGAACCGGCTCACGTATCTGGAGGCCACCAAGTCCCATCTGGCCTGGCATCTGACCCACGAATCGCCCACGGCACCGCTGTGGGAGCCGCTCAGGGTCAGGCAGTGCGCAACCCGCACGGCCACAGGCGAGATCCGCCATTACGGCATGGCGTGGCAGCCTCTGACCGACAAAGACTCCAAGGCCCTGGCGCAGCACCGCAGGCCGCGACAGGGCATCACAGAGGTACGGCCGGGCGTGCACTGGATCCATGCCTCCAACTTCCAGCCAGGCTCCAGGAAGGCCGTTGCCCGGTTTGAGCAAATGCTGGACGCAATCCGGCAGACCGGAGATGCGCAGGCCGTGGTGCTCGATGTGCGCGGCAATGGCGGTGGCAGCTCCCTGCTTGGCTACCGCATCCTGCTGGCCCTGCTGACGGATGCCATCCTCAAGGAAGATGCGGCACAGCCACAGCAGCCCCGAGCCTACTGGCGTGTTTCCCAGCTCGCGCTGGAGGTTTTCGAGGAAGGCAAGGCCCACTCCCGCGAAACAGAGGGTGAGGACAGTCTGTCCTACCAGTTCGCGCAGCAGATGGCCTCGCTGATGAAAGAGGCCGCATCACGCGGGCAGGACTTTGTCGAGCAGCCAGGGGGAGAAGAGTCGCACCCGGAGTTCCAGCAGGACGCTGCACAGGAACGCGCCCGCCGCTTCAGCGGCAAGCTGGTGCTGGTCACCGATGCCAATTGCATGAGCGCCTGCCTGGACTTCGTCAGTGAGGCACTGCAGATTCCAGGCATCGTGCACGTAGGCAGCCCTACCAGAACGGACACGCCATACACCGAAGCCGCCAGCAAGGCGCTGTCACCAAACGTCATGCTCCGCGTCCCGCTCAAGGTCTGGAAAAACCATGGGCGCCAGGACAAGGAAGGCCAGCCTTACGTGCCGCAGTTCGTCTTCGACGGCAACCTTGCTGATACCGCCGCCGTAAAGGCCTGGGTGCTGGACAGCGTGCTGCCCACGGCCGGAAAGATACGGCTCGACTGAGCTGCGGCCAAAGTCCTGGCGGGTACAGGCAAAGAGCACGCCCCTGGGCACCACCTTCTGGGGCCATGCCCTGCCCCACCCCAGCGGATCACGGCGGAGCGTGCGCGATCAGTCCTGCTCCTGCAGCAGGGCCTGCTGGCCCTGCACCTGCGGCAGCATCGGCTGGGGTGCCGCAGGCTGCAGTTCGGCTGACGGCGCGGGTTGAGGCTCCGGTTCCGGTTCCGGTCCCGGTTCCGAATACCCCTTGGGCCAGCCGCCGGGACGGTCACAGCAGCCTTCCCAGCCCAGCTTGCGCGAGGTATGGCCAATGCCCGGATTGAAGGTATTGGTCGGGTCCAGCTCACGGTAGAAGTCCGCCAGCGCCGGCTTGGCCACGTACAGGTGGCCCACGTTGTGCTCGGCCGGGTATTCTGCACGGCGTGCGTCCAGCAGTTCCCACATGCGGTGCTCCATGGCCAGCGGGTCCACGCCCTTTCTGACGATGTAGTCCTGGTGAAAGACATGGCAGAAGAAGTGGCCGTAGTAGAGCTTGTGGACCATGTCGCGCTCGACCTCGGCGGGCAGTTGCTCCACCCATTCGCGGTCGTTGCGGCGCAGCGCCACATCCAGGGCCACGATGTCCTCGACCTGGGCACGGTGCACTTCGCGGTAGCGGATGGCAGCGCCCGCAATGGCGAAGCGGTGCAAAAAGGCCTTGCGCCCTTCGTCGGCGCTGCACTCGAACCAGCCTCCCGTGCTGCTTTCGCTGAAGTGCTTCTCCAGGAAAGCACGTGTGGCATCGGCCGTGTCGTTGGATACGCGCACCAGCAGGTGGTGTTCGTAGCGGTCGCGCCACTGGCGCATGCGCTCGGGCAGATGGCTGGGCAGCAGGCTGGTCAGCGCCTGGATGATGCGGTCGGTCATGCCGCGCAGGCCCCAGCGCTCGAAGAAGCCGTCCACACGGCTCTTGAGGGCAAAGGCGGCCGGCACCTTGGCTGTGCCGAAGCGGTCGATCAGCAAGAAGGTGTCCTTGCCGTATTTTTCGCCGATGTCGTAGGCCGTGCGGTGGATGTACTCGCCCGCGATCGGCAGCCGCTCCAGCGCGGTCAGCAGATGGCGGCGCACCGCCGTGAGGTCATCGGGCGCATTGCTGCCGATGTAGAAGACAGTGCTGGGCTCCTTGGGGAAGGTGTCCAGCCGCACGGCAAACAGGCACAGCTTGCCGGCCGAGCCCGAGGCTTCGAACAGCCGCGAGGGATCGGCGTTGAAGCGGGCAGGCGTGTCCTCATCAACCGCGCGCACCGCATCGGCATAGCGCGGATCGGAGGCCGCGCGCTGCGGATCGTTGATGATGTCGGCCTCGGTGTATTCGCCGTTTTGCAGCCGCGTCAGGATTTCCTCGGGCGTGTGGCCCAGGGCGATGCCCAGGTGGTTGACGAGTTCCAGCGAGCCGTCGTCGCACACGCGTGCATACAGCGCCAGCTCGGTGTAGGCCGGGCCGCGCCGCACCAGGGCGCCGCCCGAGTTGTTGCAGATGCCGCCCAGCACTGAGGCGCCAATACAGGAAGAGCCGATGACCGAATGCGGCTCACGCCCCAGCGGAGCCAGCACCTGCTCCAGCCGGTCCAGCGTGGCACCGGGCAGGCAGACCACCTGATCGCCGCCGGCGATGACCTGCACGCCGGTGATGCGCAGGGTGTTGATGAGCACGATTTCGCGGTCGTAATCGTCGCCATCGGGCGTGGAGCCGCCGGTCAGGCCGGTATTGGCCGCCTGCATGATGACGATGCGCCCGGCCGCCACGGCGGCCTCCAGCACCTTCCACTGCTCCAGCAGGCTGGCGGGCCGCACCACGGCCAGCACCGGGCCTTCGCCTGTGCGGTGGCCCTTGCGGAAACGCCGGGTGGACTGGTCATCCGTCAGCACATGGGCCGGGCCCACGGCTGCGCGCAGCTGCTGCAGCAGCTCTTCGCGCGACACCTCGGTGCGCTGGGAGAACGTGGGCCCGCTCATGACGGGCGCACCAGCAGGTCGCCGGTGATGTCTGATACCTTGGCCACGCTGGTCAGTGTCATTGCCACGCGCATCTCCTTTTCCAGCAGTTCCAGCAGATGCTTGACGCCGGCTTCTCCGGCTGCGGCAAGCGCATAAATGAAAGCCCTGCCGATCATGGCACAGTCTGCGCCCAGGGCGATGGCTCGCACCACATCCAGGCCGTTGCGGATGCCCGAATCGGCCAGGATTTTGATCTGGCCCTTGACCGCATCGGCGATGGCCGGCAGCGCGCGCGCCGAGGACAGCACGCCGTCGAGCTGGCGCCCGCCATGGTTGGAGACGATGATGCCATCGGCGCCAAAGCGCACGGCGTCCCTGGCGTCCTCGGGGTCGAGGATGCCCTTGATGACCATGGGCCCCTTCCAGAATGCGCGGATCCACTCCAGGTCCTTCCAGGAAATGGAAGGATCGAAGTTGGCGCCCAGCCAGCCGATGTAGTCCTGCAGGCCAGTCGGGCTGCCCCGGTAGGCCGAGATATTGCCCAGATCATGCGGGCGGCCAAGCAAGCCCACGTCCATGGCCCAGCGCGGATGCGTCACGGCCTGGCCGTAGCGGCGCAGCGCAGCGTTGGGGCCGCTCATGCCAGAGTGCGCATCGCGGTAGCGCGCGCCGGGCACGGGCATGTCCACGGTAAAGACCAGGGTGGAGCAGCCAGCGGCCTGCGCGCGCTCCAGCGCGTTCTGCATGAACCCCCGGTCCTTGAGCACATACAGCTGGAACCACATGGGGCGCTTGATCCTGGGCGCGACTTCCTCGATGGGGCAGACCGAGACCGTGGACATGGTGAAGGGAATGCCATGGGCATCGGCTGCACGCGCTGCCTGCACTTCGCCACGGCGCGCATACATGCCGGTCAGGCCCACGGGCGACAGCGCCACGGGGATGGACAGCCTCTCGCCGAACAGCTCGATCGAGGTATCGAGCTGGCTCATGTCCTTGAGCACGCGCTGGCGCAGCGCCACGGCGGCCAGGTCCTCGACGTTGCGGCGCAGCGTCTGCTCGGCATAGGCGCCGCCGTCGATGTAGTGGAACAGAAAAGGCGGCAGGCGCTTTTGCGCAGCCGCGCGGTAATCGGAGGTGGAGGAGATGATCATGACGGATATCTCATGTCTTTCGTATCAGGTCGGAAGGCAGCAGCGCAGGCGCTGCATCCAGCGGCAGCCGCATGGAGCGCTCGCGCCGCGCGCGGTCCTCGTCCAGGCGCTGGATGGTGTTGCGCACATGCTCCAGATGCTCGCCAATGCACTCGCGCGCGCGCTGCGGGTCGCCGTCGAGGATGGCCTGCATCAGGCTCTGGTGCTGCACCGTCAGCGCCTGCAGGGTACGCGGCGCACTGAGGCGGAACATGTCGTGGCGGTTGCGCTCCACGGTGGACAGCACCACGGTGAACAGGCTGTGCATGACCTGCACCAGCACCAGGTTGTGCGAGGCCTCGGCAATGGCCAGGTGGAACTGGGCATCGGCACGTGCCGCCAGCTCGGCATGGCCGCTTTGCTGGTGCTGGATCATCACGTCAAAGCAGCGCTGGATGTGATCCTTGTCCTGGGCGGTGGCGCGCTGGGCGGCCAGCCAGGCAGTGCTGGTTTCCAGAGCGTGGCGGGTCTCCAGCACATCGTAGCGGTAGTGGGGATCGGAGTCGATCAGGCCGGCCAGGGGCTGCATGGCATCCTGCAGCCAGTCGGCCGCCGCAGAGCTTTGCACATAGGTGCCGTCTCCGCGCCGGGCCACCAGCACACCCTGGCTCGTCAGCTTCTGTATGGCCTCGCGCACCGAAGTGCGCGAGACGCCCAGCTCGGTGGCCAGTTGCCGCTCTGCGGGCAGCCGCTGTCCGGGCTGCAGTCCGCGGGCCTGCACCAGGGCAAGCAGTTTCTCGACAACATGATCGGCTAGGCGCATGGGGAACTCCCGGATTGTTTTCAGTGACCCGGAATCATCCACGTAAACACATAGGCCTGCAGCGTGGTGATCACCCCGATGATGACCGCAAAGATCAGGCTGTGCTTGACCGTGAAGCGGAACAGGTCCGATTCGCGGCCTGCCAGGCCCACGGCTGCGCAGGCGATGGCGATGGACTGGGGCGAGATCATCTTGCCGGTCACGCCGCCCGTGGTGTTGGCCGCCACGGTGAGCACCTGGGGCAGGCCCAGCTGCTGCGCTGTCGTGGCCTGCAGCGCGGCGAACAGCGCATTGGCCGAGGTATCGGAGCCGGTCAGGAACACACCGATCCAGCCCAGGAAGGGCGAGAAGAAGGTGAAGGCCTGGCCTGTATGTGCCAGCGCCAGGGCCAGCGTGGCCGACAGGCCGGAGTAGTTGGCCACGAAGGCGAAGGCCAGCACCATGCCGATGGAGTAGATCGGCACGGCCAGTTCCCTGAAGGTCTCGCCCAGGGTGGCGGCAGCCTTGGCGGGCGACAGGCGCGTGAAGGTGATGGTGATCAGGGCCGCGATCAGAATCGCCGTGCCCGTGGCCAGCAGCCAGTTGAAGGTGTAGACCGCGCCATAAGGCGTGGCGGCGGCCACGACGGGCGGTGCCTTTTCCACCAGGTTGTGCAGGAAAGGCACGGGGATGTTGATGACGGTGGAAGCCAGCGGGCCGCCAGCGGCGAACAATGCCTTGAAGGGCTTGATGCTCCAGATCGTCACCATCGCCGTCAGGATGATGAAGGGCGACCAGGCCTTGATGACGGCGCCTGCCGTCAGCGGTGCGCCGGAATGAGCGGCAGAGGCCGGCGCGGCAGACTTGCTGCCTTCGGTCTCGAAGCGGAAGATGCGCTTGGGCTGCCAGACCTTGAGGAAGGCCGTCAGCACCACCAGAGCAACGATGGCCGAGGTGATATCGGGCAGTTCGGGGCCGATGTAATTGGCCGTGAGGAACTGCATGATGGCGAACGAGCCGCCACCCACCAGCACGGCAGGCCAGGTTTCCTTGACACCGCGCCAGCCGTCCATGATGGCCATCAGCCAGAACAGCACCAGCACCGTCATGAAGGGCAGTTGGCGGCCCGCCATCTGGCCGATGGCGAAGGCATCCACACCCGACACCTGGCCGGCCACGATGATCGGAATGCCCATGGCGCCAAAGGCCACGGGAGCCGTATTGGCGATCAGGCACAGGCCGGCGGCATACAGCGGCTTGAAGCCCAGGCCCACCAGCAGCGCGGCCGTGATGGCCACAGGAGCGCCAAAGCCGGCCGCGCCTTCCAGGAAAGCACCGAAGCAAAAGCCCACCAGGATCAGCTGCAGGCGCTGGTCCGGCGTAACCGACAGAATGGACGCGCGGATCACGTCGAACTGGCCGGTCTTAACCGAAATCTTGTAGAGGAAGACGGCCGCCACGATGATCCAGGCGATCGGCCACAGACCATAGAAAAAGCCGTACACGGCAGAAGCCAGCGCCGCGCTCACAGGCATCTTGTAGAACAGCAGGGCCACGCCCAGCGCCAGCGCCACGGTGACGGTACCGGCCTGGTAGCCCTTGAGCCGGAACTTGGTCAGTGCCAGGAAGAAAAAGATGATGGGAATGAGCGCGACCAGCGCCGAGATCCAGATGTTCCCGGCGGGGTCGTAGTTCTGTTGCCAGAGGGTTTGCATGGCCATGTCTCGAAAGTCATTGGGAGGGCGCGGCAAGCGCCCTGTCGTGGTCACCCCCGCTTCATCAGCGCTAGCACGCCACGCCGTCTTGCAGGCGGATGCGCGAAGGTGTCCCCCGTGGTGGAGCTGGTTTCATTTTTATATTGGTAATACCAATTAAAACCGTTGTCAGACCACTCAGCGAAGTTGTGCGATTCTCAGAGCTTATACGCACCAATAACTACAGGGTAAACACCTAAAGTGGTGCAAACATAGCACCATTTTGATGATTGGTCATACCAATTATGAAAACAAAAGGGATTGCCGGATACACATCGGGCGCACAGGCATGCCGGTCGCGCCAGCCGCTCCACGCGCAGACTGCACGCCGCAAATCTGACGCGCCCCCACGGGAAAGCAGGCTCCCTACAATGCGGCCTCGGCGGCTGGTGTGCCGCCCTCGTACCGTAGGCGCCCGGCCCACCCGGGCGCGCATTCAACCGCCGTAACCCATGAACCATCTTCCCGCTCGCCGCTCGGCGCTGCGCCAGGCTGCGGCCTGTGCCTTTGCTGCCACAACCCTGGCCTCCAGCTTCTGCGCACTGGCTGCAGAGCCTGCCGTGCTGCGTGTCTCGGCCATCCCCGACGAAGCGCCCACCGAGCTGCAGCGCAAGTTCGAGCCCCTGGGCAAGTACCTTTCGGCGCAGACCGGCATGAAAGTGGTCTTCACGCCTGTGACCGACTACGCTGCCGTGGTCGAGTCGCTGGCCACGCGCAAGCTGGATCTGGCGTGGCTGGGCGGCTTCACCTATGTGCAGGCACGCATCCGCACCAATGGCACGGCCATTCCCATCGTGCAGCGCGAGGAGGACGCCAAGTTCACCTCCAAATTCATCACGGCCAACCCTGCCATCCAGAGCCTGGCCGACCTCAAGGGCAAGAGCTTTGCCTTCGGTGCCCCCTCGTCCACCTCGGGCAGCCTGATGCCGCGCTTTTTCCTGCAAAAGGAAGGCATCAATCCCGAGAAGGACTTCAAGACCGTGGCCTTTTCGGGCGCGCATGACGCCACCGTGGCCTTCGTCGCGGCAGGCAAGGCCGAGGCCGGCGTGCTCAACGCATCGGTCTGGGACAAGCTGGTCGAAAGCAAGAAGGTCGATACCAGCAAAGTGCGCGTCTTCGCCACCACCGCGCCCTACTACGATTACAACTGGACCGTGCGCGGCGACCTGGAGCCGGCACTGGTCAAGAAGCTGACCGACGCCTTCCTGGCGCTGGACCCGGCCAAGCCCGAGCACAAGGCCATCCTGGAGCTGCAGCGCGCTGCGCGCTTCATCCCCACGCAGTCGTCCAACTACGACGGCATCGAAGCAGCGGCCAGGTCGGCCGGCCTGCTCAAATAAGCTGCGGCAGGCGCCTGTCATGAGCTTTGTGCTGGAGGACGTGGGACTGGCCCATGCCGGCGGTGGCATTGCGCTGCGCGGCATCACCCTGGCCGCCCGCCAGGGAGAGGCGATTGCGCTGATCGGCCCTTCGGGCGCGGGCAAGACCACGCTGCTGTCCGTCATCGGCACGGCACTGTCACCCAGCCAGGGCCGGCGCAGCGTGCTCGGCGCTGCCGTGCCTGCCAGCCATGAGGGCGCACCCAGGCCGCTGCGGGCGCGCATTGGCACGGTCCACCAGGCACCGCCCATACCGCCGCGCCAGCGCGTGGTCACGGCCGTGCTGGCCGGCGCGCTCGGCCGCTGGCCCGCATGGAAGGCCCTGGCCTCGCTGCTTTACCCGCAAGACATTGCAGGCGCGCACGAGGCGCTGGCGCGTGTGCAGCTGGCCGACAAACTGTTCGTGCGCTGCGATCAGCTCTCCGGCGGGCAGCTGCAGCGCGTCGGCATTGCGCGCGTGCTCTACCAAAAGGCCGAACTGATCCTGGCGGACGAGCCCGTGGCGGCACTGGACCCGGCACTGGCCCTGTCCACCGTGCAATTGCTGGTCCGTGAAGCCGCCGTGCGCGGCGCAACGCTGGTGGCCAGCCTGCACGCGGTGGAACTGGCGCTGTCGTGCTTTCCCCGCATCGTCGGCATCCGCGATGGCGCCATCGCCTTTGACCTGCCTGCGGCCGAAGTCACCGAAGCAAGGCTGCAGGCGCTCTACGGCAGCAGCGCACCCGGCATGCCTGCATGGCAACCTGCAGCAGCCACATTTGCCATGCCCTTGTCCGCCAGCGCATGCCGTTGACACCCGATCCGCGCGACCCCGCAGCGCCGCGCAGGCTGGGCACAGTGCTGCTGGCAATCCTGGTGCTGTGGCCGCTGCTGCAGGCGGCCGGCTTCAGCCCGGGCGCCCTGCTCGACCCCGGCAACCTGCAGGTCATCGGCCGCTTTCTGGGCAGCTTCCTGCCGCCCGAGACCGGGCGCGATTTTCTCGGCTACCTGGGCCGCGCCACGCTGGAGACGCTGGCCATCGCCACAGCCGGCATGGCGCTGGCCTTCGTACTGGCCGTGCCGCTGGCCTACCTGGCCACGGGAGCCGCCCGCGAGCGCCGTGCGCTCAACCCTGCTACACGCGGCCTGCTGACCCTGCTGCGCGGCGTGCCCGAGCTGGTCTGGGCCCTGGTCTTCGTGCGCGTCTTCGGCCTGGGCCCGGCAGCCGGCGTGCTGGCGCTGGGCCTGACCTATGGCGGCATGCTGGCCAAGGTCTATGCGGAAATCCTCGAATCCGTGGACCCCGTTCCTGCGCGCACCCTGATCCAGGCCGGCGCGCGCAGAGCACCGGCGCTGCTCTACGGCCTGCTGCCCCAGGCGGCACGCGAGCTGACCTCGTACACCGTCTACCGCTGGGAGTGCGCCATACGCGCCTCGGTGGTCATGGGCTTCGTGGGGGCAGGCGGCCTGGGACAGCTCATGGACCAGGCAATGAAAATGCTCAACGGCGGCGAGGCCAGCACCATCTTGCTGACCTTCATGCTGCTGGTCTGGGGCGCCGACCTGCTCTCGCGCGCCCTGCGCCGCGCGCTGGACACGCCGCCCGCAGCGCGGCCCAGCGCCTGGGGCTGGCGCAGCGCATCCGCCTGCATCGCACTGGCGCTGGCAGTGTGCGCCAGCTTCACGCTGCTGGACATGGACCTGCCATCCCTGTTCACCGGGGCTGCCGGCAGGTCCATGCTGGAATTCGTGATCAGCTTTTTTCCGCCCGACACCAGCACCGAATGGCTTCGCAAGGTGGCAATCGGCGTGTGGGAAACCTTGGCCATATCCGTCGTCGGCACCTTGCTGGCCGCCCTGCTGGGGCTGCTGCTGGCGTTGCCGCGCTGGCGCGCACCCTGGAGCCTGGTGCTCAACCTGCTGCGCTCCGTGCCTGAACTGGTCTGGGCCACCATCACCGCGCTGGCCGTGGGCTTGGGACCGTTTGCAGGCGCGCTGGCGCTGGCGCTGCACACGGCTGGCGTGCTGGGACGGCTGTATGCCGAAGCGCTGCAAAACCAGCCGGCCGCCCCTGCGAATGCGCTGCGCCTGTCGGGCAGCAACCGCGCCATGGCCTTTGCCTATGCCACGCTGCCGGGCGCCGCACCGCAACTGCTGGCTTACACGCTGTACCGCTGGGAGATGAACATCCGCATGGCCGCCATCCTGGGCTTTGTGGGCGCAGGCGGGCTGGGGCAGTTGCTGTACTTCGAGCTGTCGCTGTTCCACTATGCACAGGCCAGCACCGTCATCCTCGCGATGCTGGCACTGTCCGTGGCCGTGGACTGGGCCAGCGCGGCGCTGCGCAGGCGCATGGGCTAGGCTTTTATGCGCCATGCCATCGTGACTCAAAAACGCTATGCAACAATGACGTATCAAGGGCTGAATGTCGATTCACCCTAGAACACTCCCAGTGCCAGCCCCGCTGCCATGGCTTCGCCCAGCGCATGGCATGCGGCCTGTTGCGCAACGGCAATCTGCTTGGGAGCCAGAATGGCCTCGGGGGTCTGTGCGTGGGTGCAGACGATCAACGGCTCGGCCACGGGCCTGAGACGCCACCCTGTGGCAATGCGCGCGATCTGGCGCGCGGCATTGTGGCCATCGCTGCCTGCACACACCATGGCGGCATAGGGCCGGCCGTTGATGCGGTCCAGCGCCGGGTAGTAGCTGCGGTCAAAAAAATCCTTGAGCTGGCCGCTGATGGCAGCCAGGTTTTCAGGGGAGGCAAAAAGATAGCCATCGGCCGACAGCACATCCTGCGGCCCTGCCTGCGCCGCCTGCAGCAGCCGCACTGTCACGCCGCCTTCGGCCTGCGCACCGGCATGCGCAGCCTCGGCCATCTGGCGCGTGCCTCCCGTCATGGAGTGATAGACGATCAGCAGAGTTTTACACGTACTCATGCAACGAGCATACCCCTTGCCATGAATGAGTCATCATGAAGATGATCACTTCTCACTGACTTCACACAGGGGAAATACGATGGCCATCACTCCCCTCCTTTTCCACATAACCAATGGAACAAGAAAATACCCAGGCCATCGCCCAAGAAAACCATGGCTCGCCCATGGATTACGCCATAAAATTCTTCAATCCCAGAATTCTGGCCGCATCTATTGCATCACCATTAATACCTGGATTACTGATTTTTCTCTATACGCGTATCGTACCACAGTGGGGAGAAGGGCTCATTCTTTTTATTACAGCCATCTGCGCAGTCAGCTACGTTGGATTTTTTGCTCTAGGCCTGCCAGGAGTTTTTTTGCTGCACAAACGAGGAAAGCTGACCACCATAAATCTTTCTGCGTATGGATCTGCCACTGGCTCATTATTTTACACAGGCATTGCACTTTTCCTTTCATTCATGGATAGCCCGGATCCATTTATTGTATATGTTATCCATTTATTCACAGGCATGCTTTGTGGTGGATTCATCGCATTCTTTTTCGGAGTGATTGGCGGAATCAAAATGCGATGAACTGATGCGATCAGGACCGCAGGCAGCGGCAGAGCCCGGGCACTGCGGCCGCTACCATCGCTGCGCCGCATCGCGCAGCGCATCCACCGCCATATCGATGAAGGCCCGCACACGGTGCGCAGCATGCCGCCCTTGCCTGTGCACCACGTGGATGGGCAGGGGCGGACGCTCGAAAGGCTCCAGAATCAGGCGCAGCGCGCCTTCGCGCACCGGCTTGGCAACCTGGTAAAGCGGCAGGCGCGTAATGCCCTGGCCGGCCAGGGCAGAGTCGGCAGCAGCCTCATTGGTCATGGACAGCAGCCGGGGCTGCAGGCGCACGGCCAGGGCCCGGCCACCATCCAGAAACCGCCACTCTGGCGTGGAGGTCAGACCCGCAGCAGTGATGGTCATGTGCTGCGCCAGCTCCTCGGGCCGCTGCGGCACGCCGTGGCAGGCCAGGTATCCTGGTGAGGCGCACAGCACCTGGCGCACGCTGCCCACGCGAATCGCCTGCAGCGAGGAATCGGGCAATTCGCCGATGCGCACAGCCACGTCCACCCCCTCATCCACCAGACCAACCACACGGTCCACAAACCAGCAGTTGACGTCCACCTCGGGAAACCGGCCCAGGTAGTCATGCACCACAGGCAGCACATGCATGCGCCCGAAGTTCACCGGCGCCGTCAGCGTGAGCCGCCCACGCGGCGCGGCATGGGCGCTGGCGGCGTGCTCGTCGGCCTCCTCCAGCTCAGCCAGGATGCGCCGGCAGCTATCGGCATAGGCAGTGCCGGCCTCGGTCACGCGCACGAAACGCGTGGTGCGCGTGAGCAGGCGCACGCCCAGGCGCTCCTCCAGATCGGAAACTGCCCGCGTCACCACAGAGGGCGAGACCTTGAGCCGACGTGCAGCCGAGGCGAAGCCACCGGTGTCCACCACTGCGATAAATGCCGTCATGGACTGAAAGCGATCCATCTGTGCCTGCCTTGCCTGTGCCATGCGTCTGCCGCGCGCAGCCGCTTTGTTCGCGTTCCGGCAAGAGTGACTTGCCGCCCCCGGGGATTCTAAAGAGGCGTGCAGACAAGGAGGATACACACCGTGGCGCCAACACATGGCGCCCTCATCAACCCCAAGGAACCGCAATGAAGCTCTACCATTTCCCCCTGTCCGGCCATGCACACCGCGCGCACCTTTTGCTCAGCCTGCTGGGTGTGAGGCATGAACTGGTCCACGTGGATCTGGCCAACGGCGCGCACAAGACGCCCGAGTTCCTGGCCCTGAATCCGCTGGGCCAGGTGCCGGTGCTGGACGACGATGGCACGGTCATCGCAGACTCCAACGCCATCCTGGTCTACCTGGCGCGCAAGCTCGGCCGCCAGGACTGGCTGCCTGCAGGCGCCCAGGCCGAGGCCGAGATCCAGAAGTGGCTGAGCATCGCGGCCGGCCCCATCGCCTTCGGCCCTGCAGCGGCCCGGCTGATCACGGTCTTCAATGCCCCTTTCAGGGCCGATGAGGTGATCGCCCGCGCCCACGCCATCCTGGGCAAGATCGAGGCGCAACTGGCCGGCCGCACCTTCATCACCGGCGCCACGCCCACGATTGCCGACGTGGCGCTGTACAGCTACATCGCCAGTGCGCCCGAAGGCAATGTGGACCTGCAGCCCTACGGCCAGGTCCGCGCCTGGCTGGGCCGCATCGAGGCACTGCCCGGCTTTGTGGCCTTTGCCCAGACGCCGGCCGGCCTGCGGGCCTGAACCCCATACGTTGACCCAAACCGCAAAGGAAGGCGCCATGCATCCGCACCCTCTGCAAAACCCTGCGTCCCCATGGCATGCGGGCGAACTGGCGATACAGCACAGCGTTGGCGCAGTGGACCGCATGGACATACCGGGCCGCAAGTTCGTGCGCACCTTCCTGCTGGAGCAGCACCGCGAGTTCTACCCGCTGCTGCCTTTCGTGGTGCTGGGCAGCGTGGATGCGCAAGGCGATGCCTGGGCCACGGTGCGCTGCGGCGAGCCGGGGTTCCTGCACTCACCCGATCCATGGACCCTGCATGTGGCAGCAGGCCGGGATGCAGCCGATCCGGCCGAGCCCGGTCTGGCGCATGGCAACGCCGTGGGACTTCTGGGCGTGGACCTCATGACGCGCCGGCGCAACCGGCTCAATGGCAGCGTGCGGCGCAGCGCAGGCGGTGAAACGGGTGGCGCCTTCGATATCAGCGTGGTCCAGAGCTTTGGCAACTGCCCGCGCTACATACAAAACCGCAGCTTTCGCTGGGTGCGGCCTGCAGGCGCGCCTACGCAGGCGCCCGTGGCCGAACTGGCATCGCTGGACGAGAGTGCACAGGCCCTGATCACGCAGGCGGACACCTTCTATGTGGCGTCCTATGCACATGGCGAGGATGGCTCACGCCAGGTCGATGTCTCTCACCGGGGTGGCAAGCCAGGCTTTGTACGGATCAACAGCGATGGATCACTGACCATCCCGGACTTCTCGGGCAACCTGTTTTTCATGACGCTGGGCAACTTCCTGGTCAACCCCAAGGCGGGCCTGCTGTTCATCGATTCCGGCACCGGGGAGATGCTGCAGATGACGGGCGAGGTCAGCGTCATCCTTGACTCGCCGGAAATCGCAGCCTTCGAGGGCGCCGAGCGCCTGTGGACCTTCAAGCCACGCCGCATCGTGCGCAGGCCCGACGCCCTGCCGATGCGCTGGAGCATGGCAACCGACGGCTGGTCGCCCCACCTGCAGATGACAGGAAACTGGGCTGAAGCCCGCCAGCGCCTGGCCGTCGCCCAGCTGGGCCGGCAATGGCGGCCATTTTGCGTGGTGCAAATGGAGGACGAAAGCGCCACCATTCGCTCGCTCTACCTGGAGCCTGCCGACGGCATGGGCCAGGCGGCACCGCTGGCCGGCCAGCATCTGCCGCTGCGGCTTACGCTGGCGGATGGCAGCGAACTGCTGCGCAGCTACACGCTGTCGCTGGCGCCTTCGGAGGGGCGCTACCGCATCAGCGTCAAAAAGCAAGGCCGCGCGTCCAGCCATCTGCATGGCCTGCAGCAACGCGATCTGATCGAGGCACGCGCCCCCACTGGCAGCTTCACCGCCGATGCGGCGCTGCGCCGGCCCGCCGTGCTGCTGGCAGCCGGCATAGGCATCACGCCGCTGCTGGCCATGCTGCGCCATATCGCCCATGAAGGCAGACGCACCCGCCACCTGCGGCCGACCTGGCTGTTTCAGGCCGCACGCACGCTGGACGAACGGGCCTTTGACGCAGAAATTGCAGAATTGATGAAGACCAGCAACGACCGTCTGCACTGGATACGCACGCTCAGCCAGCCTGGCCCGGCAATGGCTGGCCGTGACTACGACCACGAAGGCCACATCGACATGGCCCTGCTGAAAGCCACGCTGCCCTGGGACGACTACGACTTCTACCTGTGCGGCCCTGACGCTTTCATGCAGGCCATCTACGACGGCCTGCGCAGCCTCAACGTGCCAGACGGGCGCATTCACGCGGAAGCCTTCGGGCCTTCGGCACTCAAACGCACCCATGGCGGCACAGCCGCCAAACTGGCACCACCCGCCACGCAGCCGGTGCGCATCCTCTTTGCCGACTCCGCCAAAGAGGCACGCTGGAAGCCCGGCGATGGCAATCTGCTGGAAGTCGCCGAGGCCCGGGGCGTGCAGCCGGCCTTTGGCTGCCGGGGCGGCAGTTGCGGAGACTGCCGCACCCGTATCCTGGAAGGCCGCGTGACTTATGCATCACCGCCCTCCTTTGCCGTACCTGAGGGCGAGGCCCTGATCTGCTGCGCGGTGCCCGCACAGGATACGGGGCAGGCACTGCATCTGGAACTGTAAGCGGCACAGGGCACCATGGCCCTGACCTCCATGCCCCCTGGATACACTGGATGCCTCTTGCACTGCACCACTGCATCCATGCCCACCTGCACCCGCCTGCTGCCTTTGCTGCCCCTGGCCCTCGCCTTTCACCTGGGGCTGGCCCATGCCCAACACGCGACACCCGCCCCCGGCACCTATGTACGCCAAGGCGGCGGAGGCGATCTGGTGGTGCGCGCCAACGGCAGGTTCCACATCCAGACCATGGGCAGCAACGGCCATAGCTGCGATCTGGAAGGCACCATTGCCGCAGGCCATGCCAAGCTGGCAGATACCGCCTGCGTGGTGGATTTCACGCCCGCTGGCAGCCGCGTGCAGGTCCAGACCCGCACCACCGAGGCATGCCAGTATTTCTGCGGCATGCGTGCCTGGTTCGATGGCGACTACCTGCTGCCCACGCCCGGCTGCACGGACAAAGCCATTGCCACCACGCGCAGAAATTTCAAGCGGGCCTACGACACCAGGGACTACCGCCTGGCCCTCGCCACGCTGGCCCCGGTGCTGCAGGATTGCGATGCCGTGCTGACCAGCCTGACCAAGGGCTGGCTGCGCAATGACCTGGCGCTGGCGCAGCTGCGCGCCGGCGATGCGGCTGCCTGCCGCCAGACTCTGGCGCCGCTGGCCGAGCAGGCGGGCAAGACCGATGAGCAACTGCGCGAGGACTACCCGCCGGCCGACGCGGACGCCATGCTGCCCATGTTCAAGGCTGCGCGCACCAATCTGAGGCTGTGCCAGTGAATCGCCAGTCCACGCAGCCTTGCCTTGTGCCTGGAAAGCCTTCTTTCATGACCGACATCCGCCCTGCCCGCTTCCCCGAAGATCTCGACGCTGTGGTCCGCATCTTCCGGGAATATGTGGCCAGCCCCACCGTAAGCCTGGACTTTCAGGACTTCGAGACCGAGTTTGCCGCCCTGCCCGGCAAGTACGCGGCGCCCCGAGGCTGCATTTTGCTGGCCTGCCAGGACGGCCAGCCCGTGGGCTGCGCAGCGCTGCGCCCGGTAGATGCGCAGACGGCGGAGATGAAGCGCGTCTACGTGCGCCCCACAGTCCGTGGGGAGCAGTTGGGCCGCAGGCTGGTGCAAGGCGTTCTGGACTTGGCCCGGCAGGCCGGCTACACCCGCATCTGCCTGGACGTGCTGCCCGAATTCCAGGCCGCCCAGCGGCTGTATGAATCGCTGGGCTTTGTGGATGCGCCTCCCGTGAGCTTCAATCCTGTGCCGGGCACGCGATATCTGGGGCTGGCACTCTGAGCGCCAGAGCGCGTTCGGCGCCCTGCGCGACGCCTCAGGCCACAGCAGCGTACAGCAGCCCCGAATCCATGACCCCCACCAGCTGGGCTGATGGATTCGCCAACGCATGCTGCACCGCCGCATTGACCAGCTCGCCGCCACTGACCTGCCCGGCCTGCAGCTGCTGCACATACGGCTGCAACTGCGCCTGCGTGCCCTCGCTGCCCGTGGCATTCTTCCACAGCCACTGCACCGTCTCCTGCGCCGTGAACTGCTTGCTTTGCTGGGTCTGCGCATAGCGCAGCGCCACATCGCCCACAGCGCCCAGGCCCATGCCCGCATCCAGCGCGGCCAGTGCCTGCCCGGCCAGTGATTTGTCATTGAGGGCACTGGCGCCCAACGTCACCGCCAGCAGCGCCGCCGCCTTGCCCGCCGTGCCCTGCATGTCCAGCGCCACGCTCACATCATTGAGGCGCAGCCGCTCGATACCCACGAATTCAGCCATATTGCCGTCTGTCAGCGACGTGGTCTCCCAGCGGTCCGGGCCTGTGCGCGCCAGATTCAGATCGGCCTTGTTCAAGGCCATGCGCTGCACATCCAGATGGGCCGTGCCCTGCACCCGCTCGGGGGCGGTGTCCATGCGCACGATCTGCGCATTGGCCTTCCAGCCTGCCACCAATTCTTCGGCACTCTTGCCTTGCAGCGCTGCGCCCTGGCTGCTGCGCAGCACGGCCTGGGCCACCTGCACATCAGTCAGCTGGCTGTTTTGCTGTGCCCAGGCGCCTTCCTCGGCCGTGGGCGCACGGCCCAGCCAGCGTGCGGCGATATGGGCCAGCGCCGCCTCGGCATCGCTGTCGGCGATGTAGAGGCTGGGGCCGGTGTCGAATTGCACGGTCTCGATAGACTTCAAACGGTCCACCTCGCCCGTGGCCTTGTTTGTGAGTACCAGGAACT
>NZ_JACSYA010000011.1 GCF_029870285.1 Delftia sp. PS-11 | reverse complement strand
GAAGCCAACAGTATCTGTGGGCAGGCCCCGCTGCGAAGGCCTGCAAGGAGCACGTCGATGAAATGGGCGGACTGGCGCATAGCCACCAAGCTGGGAATGGGGTTTCTGGCCCTGGTGGTGTTCTCTGCTGTGCTGGGGGCCGTGGCGTGGCTGCAACTGTCGCAGATGCACAGGCATGCGATGCAGCTGGCCGATGTGTCCCTGCCGGGCATGTTCCATATCGGCGCCATGCGTTCCGAGTACAACCGCTTGCGCAGGCATGAGGCGGGCATCGCCTCGGCGCGCAGCCTGGCCGAGGTCGAGGGGTTTGCCAAACAGGTCCAGGATCGCCTCAAGACCATTGCCGGCCATGAGCAGAGCCTTGAGCCGCTGCTGGGCAGCGACGCCCTGCGCAACGCCTATGGCGGGTACCAGGCGCTGCGCCAGCAGTTCCTGTCCATGCACGCGCGCCTGCTGGAGCGGGCGCGCGCCGGAGACTACGCCACCACGGAGGCGCAGGCCTTCATGGCCGATGAGATGGGGCTGATGTTCGCGGGAGAGTCCGAGGCCCAGTTCGGCAAGCTGGCCGAAAGTGTGGGCCTGCTGCTGAAGATGCTGCGCGAGGAGGGCGATGCCGCCCGTGTCCAGACCCAGTCTGGCTTTGATCTGGCGCGCATCTGGGTGCTGGGCACGCTGGTCGTGGTGGTGGCAGTGGCAGCCCTTGTGGGCTGGGCCATCACGCGCGCCGTGACCCGGCCGGTGGCACAGGCTGTGCGCGTGGCCCAGGAGGTGGCATCGGGCAGCCTGCACACGCCCATCGCCCGTGGCCGGCGCGACGAGATGGGCCAGTTGCTCGATGCGCTGGAGGATATGCGCTGCAAGCTCTCGTCGCTGGTCAGCGCTGTGCGCGGCAATGCCCAGGGCGTGGCCCTGGCAGCCAGCGAAATCGCCCAGGGCAATTCGGATCTGTCGGCGCGCACTGAAAACCAGGCCAGCGCCCTGCAGCAGACTTCGGCATCGATGGAACAGCTGGGCGCCACGGTGCGCCAGAACGCCGACAGCGCCCGGCAGGCCAGCCAGCTGGCCGTGGATGCCTCTGGTATCGCCGTGCGCGGCGGCGCGGTCGTCGCCGAGGTGGTGGACACCATGCGCCAGATCAACGAAAGCAGCCGACACATCGGCGACATCACCGGCGTGATCGACTCCATTGCCTTCCAGACCAACATCCTGGCATTGAATGCCGCTGTCGAGGCTGCCCGTGCGGGCGAGCAGGGCCGGGGCTTTGCGGTGGTGGCCGGCGAGGTGCGCACGCTGGCCCAGCGCAGCGCAGATGCGGCCCGGCAAATCAAGGCCTTGATCCAGGCCAGCGAGCAGCGGGTGGAGCAAGGCTCGCGGCTGGTGGACCGCGCAGGCGAGACCATGGCCGAGGTGGTCTCCGCCATCGGCAAGGTCGCCGATATCGTGGGCGAGATCAGCGCCGCCAGCAGCGAGCAAAGCGCGGGCGTTGCACAGGTAGGCGACGCGGTCGCAGAGATGGACCGCAGCACCCAGCAAAACGCGGCCCTGGTCGAGCAAAGCGCCGCTGCCGCCCAGTCGCTGCAGCGCCAGGCCCAGGCCCTGGTCGAGTCGGCGGCCGTGTTCCGCACGGCAGGCAGCTCCTCTGGTACGCCTGTGCCTGCGCTGGCAGCGCCCCGGCCTGCTGGCGCATAGCGCCGGACAGCAAGCGGGAAATCCTCCAGAAAATCGTCCCTTGTTCCGATAACTTGCGCATGCCCGGTGCCGGGTATGCTCTGGCGCCGTGTGTCGCAATACATGGCGGTATGGGAAAGAGAGGATGACGACTGTGAAGAATTTCAAGATATCCACGCGCATGCTGGCCACTTTTGGCCTGCTGATCGCGTTGCTGCTGGTGGTGGTGGCTGCCGCCCTGACTCAACTGCGCTCCCTTCGCATGAGCCTGGACACCATCGCTGGCAACGCCCTGCCCAGTGTTGAAGTGATCAACCAGATTGGTACCGATCTGGTCCGCACCCGGCTGCAGGAAGTGCGCCATGTGAGCAATGACGACCCCAGCTACAAGGCCGCAGCCCAAAAGGAGCTCGATGGGCTGCTGCAGCAATTGGCCGAGCGCAAAAAGACCTATGAGCCTTTGCTGTCTTCCGACGAAGAGCGCAGGCTGTATGCCGTGTTTCTCCAGGAGCGCGACAGCTACCATCAACTGACCATCCGGATGCTGAACCTGTCCAGCCAGGGCCAGAAGGAACAGGCTCTGGCGCTGCTCGGCGGTGAGTCGCTCAAGCTCTACAACGAATCCTCACGCACACTCGAGCAACTGGTCCGGCTCAATGCCGATACCGCCCAGCGCGCCAGCAGCGATGCAGAGGCAGCCTATGGGCGTTCGCTCGCCGTGCTCGGCTCCGCGACCCTGGGGGCTATTGTGCTGGCCGCGTTTGCAGGGTTTTGGCTGTCGCGCTCCATTCAGGCGCCGCTGGAGCAGGCCGTCGATGCGGCGGACCGCGTGGCCAATGGCGATCTGACCCATACCATCCAGGTGGACCGGCGCGATGAAACCGGTCTGCTGCTGGGCGCCTTGCAGCGCATGCAGGCCAGTCTGGTCAGCACGGTGCACAGCGTGCGCCTGAATGCCGAGGGCGTGGCCTCGGCCAGTGCGCAGATTGCCTCCGGCAATGCCGACCTGTCCAGCCGCACCGACGAGCAGGCCAGCGCGCTGGAGGAGACTGCGGCCTCGATGGAGCAGTTGGGCTCTACCGTGCGCCAGAATGCCGACAACGCCCGCCAGGCCAATCAGCTGGCTCTCGAAGCGTCAAGTGTCGCGCGCCGTGGCGGCGAAGTCGTGGCCAGCGCCGTGGAGACCATGAAGGGCATCAATGACAGCAGCCGGCGCATCGGCGACATCATTGGCGTGATCGATGGCATTGCTTTCCAGACCAACATCCTGGCCCTGAATGCCGCCGTCGAGGCTGCCCGCGCTGGCGAGCAGGGCCGGGGCTTTGCCGTGGTGGCCGGCGAGGTGCGCACGCTGGCCCAGCGCAGCGCCGAAGCCGCCAAGGAAATCAAGACCCTGATTACCGCCAGCATGGAGCGCGTCGAACAGGGCTCGCAACTGGTGGATCGCGCAGGCGAGACCATGACCGAGGTGGTGGCCGCCATTGGCAAGGTGGCCGATATCGTGGGCGAGATCAGTGCCGCCAGCAGCGAACAGAGCACGGGCGTGGGCCAGGTGGGCGAAGCCGTCGCGAAGATGGACCAGTCCACGCAGCAAAATGCCGCCCTGGTCGAGCAAAGTGCCGCAGCTGCCGACGCGCTGCGCAGCCAGGCCCAGGACCTGGTGGCTGCCGTGGCCGTCTTCCGGCTGCCCCATGGCGCGCAGGCTGCTGGTGCCCCCGCAAGGGCTGCGCGTGCGCCAGCGCCAGCGTCCCGGACCATCGCCCAGGCTGGCACTGCCGGCAAGCCGGCAGCAGCGCGGCAATTGCCAAAGGCGGCTGCGCCCGCTGGCCGCCAGACAGCCATCGGCAACACCAGGGCACGGCCTCAGGAGGGCGGTCAGGAAGGGGACTGGGAGTCTTTTTGAGGAGCTGCTGCGTGATCGTCCGGGATTGATCCGCAGCCCGCAGGCCCGTCTGCCGGCTTGCGCAGCGGGCTATGGGCCTGCAGCTCCTGCATATACCGGGCCATGCCGTCGCCCTCGCGCTCCAGAAATCGTGCGATCGCATCGGCAAAATCCGGGTGCGCAATCCAGTGGGCGCTGGGGGTTTCCACGGGAAGCAGGGCGCGTGCCATCTTGTGTTCCCCCTGCGCGCCACCCTCGAAGCAGGCGATGCCCTGCGCGATGCACCATTTGATGGGCTGGTAGTAGCAGGCTTCGAAGTGCAGGCAGTCCACGCGCTCCAGCGCGCCCCAGTAGCGGCCATAGGCCGTGCCCCGTGGCGCCCGCAAGGCGCACCCCTGGCCGGCATCGGCGCTCAGTGCCACCAGGCTGCAGGCCATGGGCCGGCCTTCGCGTTCGGCGATGAACATCAGCCATGCCTGTGGCATCTCCTGCGCCATGGCCTCAAAGAATGCGGGAGACAGATAGGGCGCGTTGCCATGCTCCAGATAGGTGCGCTCGTAGCAGCGGTAGAAAAATGCCCAGTCTGCGGGCGAGATATCCATGCCGTGCCGCGCGCGAAAGCGCACGCCGGCCTGCTGCACCTTGCGCCGCTCCTGTCGGATTTTCTTGCGCTTTTCCTGGTTGAGCGCCGCAAGGAAGTCGTCGAAATCCCGATAGCCTGCGGCGCCATCGGCACGATTGCGCCAGTGGAACTGGACCGTGCTGCGCAGCAGCCAGCCGTCTGCCTCGCAGGCCGCCAGATCGGCCGCATCGCTGAACAGCAGGTGCAGCGAAGACAGCTGCCGCTCCTGCGCCCAGGCGCGCACGGCCCGTACCAGAGCCTGGCGCAAGGGCTGTGTGCGTGCCAGCAGCCGGCTGCCGGGCACGGGCGTGAAAGGCACGGCCAGCAGTCCCTTGGGATAGTAGTCCAGTCCATGCCTGGCATAGGCACTGGCCCAGGCCCAGTCGAACACGTATTCGCCGTAGGAGTGTTCTTTCTCGTACAGCGGGCAGGCAGCCACCAGGGAGCCATCCTGCCACAGCGTGACTACCTTGCATTGCCAGCCTGTGGCGGGTGTGGCGCTGCCGCTGCACTCCAGCGCCGCCAGGTATTCGTGGCGCATGAAGGGGGTGGGCGCCGGCTGCAGGGCCAGCAATGTGTTCCATTCGCTGGCGGCCAGCTGCTGCACGCTGTCCAGTACGCGGGTGATAATTGCAGTTTCAGCCATGTCACCCCTTGCGCATTGGCCCGGCGGATGCCGGGGCAGGCTGCCCGTGGGTTGTTGTATTGGCCTTGTCGGCTCCATTGGATTCCATGACGCTCTCCATTTGCACTGCCCAGCTCAACTTTGTCGTGGGTGATCTGCCCGGCAATGTCCTGAAGATCATTGACGCGGCCCGTGAAGCTTATGCCAAAGGCGCACGCCTGCTGCTGACGCCTGAGCTGGCCCTCAGCGGCTACGCGGCTGAAGATCTGTACCTGCGACCTGCTTTCGTGCAGGCCTGCGATGCTGCCGTGCAGCAGATTGCGCGCGAAACGGCGCAGTGGCCGGGGCTGGCGCTGGTGCTTGGTCATCCGCGCAGCGAGGCGGGAGTGCTGCGCAACACGGCTAGTGTGCTGCGCGATGGCTGCCTCGAATGCAGCTATGACAAGCAATGCCTGCCCAACTATGATGTTTTTGACGAGCAGCGCTATTTCAAAGCAGCAAGCGAGTCTTGCGTGATCGAGGTCCAGGGCCTGCGTGTCGGGCTGCTGATCTGCGAGGACGCCTGGTATCCTCAGCCGGCCCGCGCAGCGGCGGCTGCGGGCGCCCAACTGCTGGCGGTGATCAATGCTTCGCCGTTCCATGGTGGCAAGCCCGCCGAGCGCGAGGCCGTGCTGGCCGAACGTGCCCGCGAAACGGGTCTGCCCCTGGTGTATGCCCACCTGGTCGGCGGTCAGGACGAGATCGTCTTCGATGGCGGCTCCTTCGCCATGCAGGCCGATGGCTGCGTGGCGGCACGGGCCCCTGCCTTTGCCGAAACCCTTGCCCTGGTGCATGCCGAGGCATCGCCTGCAGGCGTGGCGCTGTCCGGCGAATGCGCCGATCTGCAGGCGCATCTGCCCGCTTTGTGGTCGGCCCTGGTGCTGGCCGTGCGCGATTACGTCGGCAAAAACCGCTTTCCCGGCGCGCTGCTGGGTCTGTCGGGCGGCATCGATTCGGCGCTGGTGCTGGCGATCGCGGTCGATGCGCTGGGGGCGGACAAGGTGCATACGGTGATGATGCCCTCGCCCTACACGGCTGATATCAGCTGGATTGACGCGCGCGACATGGCCGAGCGCGTCGGTGTGCGCTATGACGAAATCTCGATCGCGCCGCAGTTCGAGGCTTTCAAGGCTGCGCTGGCGACCGCTTTTGCCGGCCGCGCCGAGGACACGACCGAAGAGAATCTGCAGGCCCGCATCCGGGGTACCCTGCTGATGGGCCTGTCCAACAAGTTCGGCGCGGTGGTGCTGACGACGGGCAACAAGAGCGAGATGTCCACCGGCTACTGCACGCTCTACGGGGATATGGCGGGCGGCTTTGCGGTCATCAAAGATGTGCTAAAGACCGAGGTGTTTGCACTGGCGCGCTGGCGCAATGAGAATGATCCATTCGGCACGGGGCTCAACCCCATTCCCGAGCGCATCATCACCCGCCCGCCCAGCGCCGAGCTGCGTCCTGACCAGAAAGACCAGGATAGTCTGCCCCCTTATGAGGTGCTCGATGCCATCGTGCGCCGATACATGGAAAATAACGAAAGCATCAGTTCCATCGTAGCCGAAGGCTATGACAGCGCCGATGTGGAGCGTGTGACACGCCTGATCCAGATCAACGAGTACAAGCGGCGCCAGGCCCCTGTGGGGCCGCGCGTAACCCGCCGCAGCTTTGGCAAGGACTGGCGCTATCCGATCACCAACCGTTTCCGCGCCTGAAGGCGGCGGTCCTGCCGCCCCGGCAGTCCCCGCACCGTATTGCATGTACTGAGGAGTTCGCCCATGAAAATGATCACCGCCATCATCAAGCCCTTCAAACTGGAGGAGGTGCGCGAGGCCCTGGCCGAATGCGGTGTCAACGGCCTGACCGTCACCGAAGTCAAGGGCTTTGGCCGCCAGAAGGGCCACACCGAGCTGTACCGTGGCGCGGAATACGTGGTGGATTTTCTGCCCAAGGTCAAGGTCGAGGTCGTGGTGCGCTCCGACGATGTGGACCGCTGCGTGGACGCCATCGTCAACGTGGCGCGCACGGGCAAGATCGGCGATGGCAAGATTTTTGTCACGCCCGTCGAGCGCGTGGTGCGCATCCGCACGGGCGAACTCGACGACGGAGCCATCTGAGCCCCAGGGCGCGCCAGCGCCCTTGGCGTGACAGGGAGTTTTCGCCCCCTTCCAGGGGGCGCCTTTCCTTGTCGTGCCAGGTATTCAGATCACTGCGCGCAGCGGTGACGTCTCCAGCGCTGTGCCTGCATTTTCCACCAGCGAGCGCAGCAGGGGCGGCACCTCGCTGCCGCTGTCGATCAATCCCATCTGCCACTCGCCCATGAAGCCATGGCCGACACAGGACTGCAGGAACTGCAGCATGCTGTCGTAGTAGCCATCCACGTTGAGCAGGCCGATGGGCTTGTCGTGGTAGCGCAACTGGCGCCAGGTCCAGACCTCGAACAGTTCCTCGAAGGTGCCTATGCCGCCAGGCAGGGCCACGAAGGCGTCGCTGCGCTCGGCCATCATGGCCTTGCGCTCATGCATGGTCTGCACGATATGCAACTCGTCGCAGGCATGGTTGGCCAGCTCCTTGTCCACCAGCGCCTGGGGGATGACGCCCACCACGCGGCCGCCGGCCTGGCGCGTGGCCTCTGCCACCTCGCCCATCAGGCCGCTGCGTCCGCCGCCATAGACCAGCTGGCCGCCATGCGCGCCGATCCAGTGGCCGGCTGCACGGGCTGCCTCAATGAAGCGGGGATTGTCTCCGGGGCGCGAGCCGCAATAGACGCAGAGGGAAAAAGCGGGGGGTGTTGTCGTCATGCGAAAAACCGTTGGTAAAGCGCCGCCAGCCAGATGCCCATGCACAGCAGCAGTGCCAGAAGAACCGCCGCACTGCCCATGTCCTTGGCCTGCTTGGACAGTGCATGCCATTCGGGGCCGATGCGGTCCACCACGGCTTCGATGCCGCTGTTGAGCAGCTCTGCGATCAGCACCAGCATGACCGAGCCTGCCAGCAGGGCGGTTTCGGTCCAGCCCTGGCCGAGCCAGAAGGCGGCGGGCACAAGGAAGATGGCGGCCACGGCCTCCTGGCGGAAGGCTTTCTCGTTCCAGCCTGCGCGCAGGCCTGACAGGGAGTAGCCTGCGGCATGCCAGATGCGGGACAGGCCGGTGCGGCTTTTCTGGGGGTTGACGGGGTTGGGGGAAGACATGCAGCCGAGTTTAGGGCCTGTGGGTGCCTGTCCGCATGACAGCGTGCCAGGGCTTGCGCATCTGCTGCATCTGCTGGCGCGCGTCAGCGTCTGGCGGGTGGGGGCTGGTGGATCAGCTGGGTGCCTGCCCAGGCGTCATGCCAGAACTGGCGCCTGGGGTGCAGGTGGCTGAGCAGCGCCCAGAGCAGCACCCACATGGCCATCAGCAGCAGAGTGGTCAGTGCGGGCACGCCCACTGCGTAGGCCGCCAGCGGCGGCAGCAGCCAGATCCAGCTCAAGGCATAGCGTGCCAGCGCCCGGGTCTGGCTCACCGGCCTGCCGGCGAGATCCACGACACGGATATGCCATGTTTTCATGGCCAGCGTCTGCCCCTTGGACCAGAACCAGACGAAGTAAATGCCCAGCACCACGAACATGAAAGCCTGCAGCGCGTGGCGGTTGTCCAGTGCGTTGCGCGTCTGGGACAGGGTGCCGAACAGATAGCCTGCGATGAAAACCACGCCGAACAGCAGCATGCCTTCATAGAGCCAGCAGGCCATGCGCCGTGTCAGCCGTGGCGCGCGGGGGTGCTCGGTGGCGGGAGTCGGGGTCGAAACTGTCATGCAGCGCGCGTATCAGGGGGCAGTGTGCGGGGACGACTCGCCTGCCTGCTCCGGGCCTTCATGGTGGTCTAGGGGCGGCAGCTGGGAGGCTGTGGCGGACGGCGTATTGACGGGCGACGTCTCGACCAGCGCTGGCGGACGCACCGGGCTCGTTTCCACCATGGCGGGAGTGGCCGGAACAGGCGGCGGCGGGTGGTGAATGGTGGCCGGTGGAATCTTGGGCAGGTTGGGGACCGTGCTGGGTGCTACCGCTGCCGCCGGAATCCGGGCCAGGCGCTTTGGCGCCACGGGCTGGATGGCGGTTGCGGCACCTGCCGGCTTAGGCGCGGCGCGTGCCGCCAGCAGGCGCTTTTCTTCGTCGCTCAGCGCCTGATAAGCCTCCCATTGGGCGCGCTTGTCGGTGGCGAAGCGGTTGGACAGCGCGAAGTTCAGGCGTGCCTGGCTGCGCTGCTGCGCGCTCAGGCTGGACCAGTCCTGCATCCGGCTGCGCAGTTTCTCCTGCTCTTTCTCGCTGAGCTTGTCATAGCCTTCTGCCAGGGCGATCCAGCGGCGCTTTTGCAGTGCGTCCATCAGCGACCAGCGTTCCTCCAGCGGCTCCAGCACATCGCTCTGGCCGGGCGTCAGTTCGCCCCAGCGCGGGCCCGATGCGAGTGCCGTTGCGCGCTGGCGCGTGGCAGCGTCCCCGTGCACGGTTCTGGATGCCGCGATGGTGGCCGCAGGCACGGTGCTGGGAGCCAGCCGTACCTGCTGCACGACGCGCCAGCCCGTCCAGGCCAGCGCCATCAGCAGCACCGCCGCCAGGATGGCGGCGGCATGGCGTTGGAGCGCGGCTTGGCGTGAATCAGTGGGCATGCAGGCGATCAGCGTTCCACAGGGGCTGCCGAAGTCTTCAGGTACTGGATGAAGCCCGGGTCCGCATAGGCAGCCGGCGGCAGATCGTCGGTCAGCAGGGCGGTGTCCACTTCGGTGACCTCGTTCAGGCCCACCTGGTCGGTCCTGGCGTTGAACACCACGAGGCCGGCGATCAGCGCCAGCACCGGGATGGCCGAGATCAGAGCGCGCCACCAGTTGCCGCCTTCGTCGCCCGATCCCAAGGTCAGCGTTCCATTCTGGGCGTGGCTGGCCTGCGCCGCCTGCACAGGGGCTGCGCGCAGCCCGCGGCGGCGCTCGGACAGTGCGCGCTCGCGCGAGGCGCGCAGCCGCTCTGTAATGTCATAGGGCAGCAGCGCCTCCCCGTCGCTCAGTCGCGCCGTGATCTGGCGCGCGATGCGGTCTGCTGCCATTTCTGCCTGGAGTGTGGGCGCGGTCTTCATAGCTCGATTCCTTTGGCCTTCAGTGCCTTGCTCAATGTCTGGATGGCGCGGAAACAGTGTGTTTTTACACTCCCTTCCGAACACCCCATGGCGGCGGCGGTTTCCGCGACATCCATCTCTTCCCAGTAACGCATCAGGAATGCTTCCCGTTGACGCGGCGGCAGCTCCTGGATTTCTTTTTCAATACTTTGCAATATCTGTGCCCGTTCCGTCAGATCCTGGGCACTGCTGGCGGTCTCGCCATCGGGGTTGGACTGCGCGTAGGTCTCCAGCCAGTCGAACTCCGCATCCTCTCCTGCCGACGCTTCGAGGTCGCTCATGCGCGTGAAGACGGCGTTCTGGGTTTTTTGCCTGCGAAACCAGTCCAGCGTGCTGTTGGACAGGATGCGCTGGAACAGCATGGGCAGCTCTGCGACGGGCTTGTCGCCGTAGTGCTGTGCCAGCTTGAGCATGCTGTCCTGCACGATGTCCAGCGCCGCCTCCTCATCCCGGACGTGGAAAAGGCTGCGCTTGAAGGCGCGCTTTTCTACGCTCTTGAGGAAGTCGGATAGTTCTTGTTCGGTAGCCAAGAGGAACGTCAGGCCCGGCGAGGGGCTTGTTGAGGGGCCAAACGGATGCAGGAGCCCGATTATCGCATCGGCTTGTCAATTTTTTGCGCGGGATGTCGCACAAGCTTGTTGCAGTGCGATAATGTGCGCTGCAATTCAAAAAGGCAAACGGGTCACGGTCCGGCGTTCACTCATTCGCCCATGTCTGTTGGTCCTAAGTCCCGCACCGGCCTCACAAGGGCTACCAGGCAAGGGGCACCCAAGGTTTTTCGTTAGAGAAATTCACAAAGGTTGATCATGGAAATCTCCAAGGCCGAATACTCCAGCGCAGCTGCAGCGGCATCCCAATCCAAGGCTTCTCCGGCGTCGGCTCACCAGGAACTCATGGGTTCCGAGATCCTCGTCAAGTCCCTGCAGGCCGAAGGCGTCAAGCAGCTGTGGGGCTATCCGGGCGGCGCAGTGCTCTATATCTACGACGCGCTGTACAAGCAGGACTCCATCCAGCACGTGCTGGTGCGCCACGAACAGGCGGCTGTGCATGCGGCGGACGGCTTTGCGCGTGCCACCGGCGAAGTCGGCGTGGCCCTGGTGACCTCCGGTCCCGGCCTGACCAACGCTGTCACCGGCATTGCCACTGCCTATACCGACTCCATTCCCCTGGTCGTGATCAGCGGCCAGACCTCGACGGCCTACATCGGCACCGACGCATTCCAGGAGTGCGACACCGTCGGCATCACCCGCCCCATCGTCAAGCACAACTTCCTGGTCAAGGACGTGCGCGATCTGGCGGATACGATGAAGAAGGCCTTCCACATTGCGCGCACCGGCCGCCCCGGCCCGGTCGTGGTGGACATCCCCAAGGATGTGTCCTTCAAGAAGGCGCTGTACACCGGCTACCCCGAAAAGGTGGAGATGCGCTCCTACAACCCGGTGCGCAAGGGCCACGCCGGCCAGATCCGCAAGGCGCTGCAACTGCTGCTGGCCGCCAAGCGTCCCTATATCTATACGGGCGGCGGCGTGCTGCTGGGCAACGCCTGCAACGAACTGCGCACCCTGGTGGACATGCTGGGCTATCCGGTGACGCACACCCTGCTGGGTCTGGGCGCCTATCCTGCCAGCGACCGCAAGTTCCTGGGCATGCTGGGCATGCACGGCACCATCGAAGCCAACAATGCCATGCAGAACTGCGACGTGCTGCTGGCCGTGGGCGCGCGCTTCGATGACCGCGTGATCGGCAACCCCAAGCACTTCATGTCGGTGGAGCGCAAGATCATCCATATCGACATCGATCCCTCGTCGATCTCCAAGCGCGTCAAGGTGGATGTGCCCATCGTGGGCGATGTCAAGGAAGTGCTGACCGAGCTGATCGCCATGATCCGCGAAGCCACCACCCGTCCCGATGCCGCAGCCCTGGGCCAGTGGTGGGAGACCATCGAAGGCTGGCGCAGCCGCGACTGCCTCAAGTACGACCGTGGCAACACCTCGGTCATCAAGCCTCAGTACGTGGTCGAGACGCTCTGGAACATGACCAGGGATGCGGATGCCTACATCACGTCCGACGTGGGTCAGCACCAGATGTGGGCTGCGCAGTACTACCGTTTCGACGAGCCGCGCCGCTGGATCAACTCGGGCGGCCTGGGCACCATGGGCGTGGGCCTGCCCTACGCCATGGGCATCAAGCTGGCCAAGCCCGAGTCCGAGGTGTTCTGCATTACGGGTGAAGGCTCGATCCAGATGAACATCCAGGAGCTGGCCACCTGCCTGCAGTACAACACGCCGGTGAAGGTTGTGTCGCTGAACAACCGCTACCTGGGCATGGTGCGCCAGTGGCAGGAGATCGAGTATTCGGGCCGCTACAGCAGCAGCTACATGGACTCGCTGCCCAACTTCGTGAAGCTGGCCGAGGCCTATGGCCATGTGGGCATGCTCATCGAGCGCCCCGAAGACGTGGAGCCGGCGCTGCGCGAGGCACGCAAGCTCAAGGATCGCACGGTGTTCATGGACTTCCGCACCGATCCCACCGAGAATGTGTTCCCCATGGTGCAGGCTGGCCGCGGGATCACCGAAATGCTGCTGGGAGCCGACGACCTCTGAGCCTGCGCCTCCAGGGCATGGCAGGGCGCATGCCCTGCCTCTTCATCAGCTTCGCCTGCGGGCGGGCTGGCTTTTGACGAATCTATTGCCTGCCGAGCCCGACGCTTACCGGCGCCGGGGGAGGGCAGCGAAAAGAGGAATCTCTCTCTCATGAAACACATCATTGCCGTGCTGCTCGAAAACGAGCCGGGAGCACTGTCGCGCGTCGTGGGCCTGTTCTCGGCCCGTGGCTACAACATCGAATCGCTGACCGTGGCGCCCACCGAGGACGCATCGCTGTCGCGCATGACGATCCAGACCAACGGCTCGGATGACGTGATCGAGCAGATCACCAAGCACCTGAACCGCCTGATTGAGGTCGTCAAGGTCGTGGACCTGACCGAAGGCTCGTACACCGAGCGCGAACTCATGATGGTCAAGGTGCGCGCCGTGGGCAAGGAGCGCGAGGAGATGAAGCGCATGGCCGACATCTTCCGCGGCCGCATCATTGATGTGACCGAAAAGAGCTACACGGTCGAGCTGACCGGCGACCAGTCCAAGAACGATGCCTTCCTGCAGGCCCTGGACCGCACGGCGATCCTGGAGACCGTGCGCACGGGCTCCTGCGGCATCGGTCGCGGCGAGCGCATCCTGCGCGTCTGAGCTGGCGTGCAAACCCCAACCCCTTCCCCTTTCCAACCCCTAGACACCAAGAGACCTGGAGCCAACATGAAAGTTTTCTACGACAAGGACTGTGACCTGAGCCTGATCAAGGGCAAGACCGTTGCCATCATCGGTTACGGCAGCCAGGGCCACGCACACGCCCAGAACCTGAACGACAGCGGCGTGAAGGTCGTGGTCGGCCTGCGCAAGGGCGGCGCTTCCTGGGACAAGGTGGCCAAGGCCGGCCTGACCGTGATGGAAGTCGATGAAGCCGTGAAGGCTGCCGATCTGGTCATGATCCTGCTGCCCGACGAGAACATCCCCGAGGTCTACAACAACAACGTGGCCCCGAACATCAAGCAAGGCGCCACGCTGGCCTTTGCCCACGGCTTCAACGTGCACTACAACCAGGTCGTGCCCCGTGCCGATCTGGACGTGATCATGGTTGCCCCCAAGGGCCCTGGCCACACCGTGCGCTCCGAATACCTCAAGGGCGGCGGCGTTCCTTCGCTGATCGCTGTCTACCAGGACAAGAGCGGCAAGGCGCGTGACCTGGCCCTGTCCTATGCCATGGCCAACGGCGGCGGCAAGGGCGGTATCATCGAGACCAACTTCAAGGAAGAAACCGAAACCGACCTGTTCGGCGAACAGGCTGTGCTGTGCGGTGGCGCCGTTGAACTGGTGAAGATGGGCTTCGAAACCCTGACCGAAGCCGGCTATGCGCCGGAAATGGCCTACTTCGAGTGCCTGCACGAACTCAAGCTGATCGTGGACCTCATGTACGAAGGCGGCATCGCCAACATGAACTACTCGATCTCGAACAACGCCGAATACGGCGAGTACGTGACCGGCACGGAAGTCATCAACGACAAGTCGCGCGAAGCCATGCGCGCCGCCCTCAAGCGCATCCAGACCGGCGAATACGCCAAGATGTTCATCCAGGAAGGCCGCACCAACTATCCGAGCATGACGGCCCGCCGCCGCATGAACGCTGACCACGCCATCGAGAAGGTGGGCGGCCAGCTGCGCGCCATGATGCCCTGGATCTCCAAGAACAAGCTGGTTGACCAGACCCGCAACTGAGATCGACCTGCTGCCTGCGCACGGCTGCGTCCGCAGTCCGTGTCCGGGCGCACACAAGGCCACCCGCCAGGGTGGCCTTTGTCGTTGAAGGGCGGCGCGCGGGTACACTGCCCCCTTTGGGGCGGAGCCTGTCCGCCCTCTTGAATACTATCATTTCAATAGCTGCCTGCTTCTGCAGGCGCTGTTCTGGAGGTCGGGTTGATGCAAAACCACAATGAGTCCATGGAAGCCGGGGGCGTGGTCGTGCGCAAGCGCCGCAAGGGGATCTACATCCTGCCCAACCTGTTCACGCTGGCGGCGCTGTTCGGTGGCTTCTACGCCATTGTCATGGCCATGAACGGCCGCTTCGAGCTGGCTGCGGCAGGGGTCTTCTGCGCTATGGTGCTCGACAGCCTCGATGGCCGCGTGGCGCGCATGACCAATACGCAAAGCGCCTTTGGCGAGCAGATGGACTCCTTGTCCGACATGGTGTCCTTCGGCGCAGCGCCTGCGCTGATCGCCTACGAATGGGCGCTCAAGGGCATTGGCCGCTGGGGCTGGATTGCAGCCTTCGTCTATTGCGCCTGCGCCGCGCTGCGTCTGGCGCGCTTCAACGTCAACACGGGCGTGGTGGACAAGCGGTGGTTCCAGGGGCTGCCGTCCCCGGCGGCCGCCGCGCTGGTCACTGGCTTCATCTGGCTGCTCGATGAGGCGGGCCTGCTGCGCGGCCAGGATGCCTGGCTGAGCTGGCCGCAGATCACCTGGATCATGTTCCTGCTGACGCTGTACGCCGGCCTGACCATGGTCACCAATGTGCCTTTCTACAGTTTCAAGGACGTGCATTTCAAGAAAAGCGTGCCGTTCGCCGCCATTGTGCTGATCGCGCTGGGCATTGCCATCATCAACATCCATCCGCCCATCGTGCTGTTCGGCGTGTTCATGCTCTACGGCTTCTCGGGCTACGGGGTCTATCTCTGGCGCAAGGCCAAGGGGCAGCGCACCAGCGTCATCAGTACCTCGACCGATGAGCCTGAAGAGCGTGGCCTGCACAAATGATGCACTGCCGCATCTTCACAGCGCCCGCGAACCTGTGCTAAAGTGGGCCGCATGCAATACCTGTCGCTAGCTCTACTACTGATGTCCAACGGGCAGAGGCAGTAGCGCGCGCGCACATTCCTACTTTCACGGCCCGTTTGCACCAGCGACGGGCCTTTTTGCGTTTGTGGGGTCGCTGGAGCAGGTGGGTTCAGTTTTTACCTAGACCATAGAAAGCACTTCAGCCATGTTGCAAAACCCTTCGACCAAGTACCGTCCGTTCGCTCCGGTGCGCCTGCAGGACCGCCGCTGGCCCGATGCGGTGATCACCAGGCCCCCGGTATGGTGCAGCGTGGACCTGCGCGACGGCAACCAGGCACTGATCGAGCCCATGGACATCGAGCGCAAGATGCGCATGTTCGAGCAGCTGGTGAAGATCGGCTTCAAGGAGATCGAGGTCGGCTTTCCCTCCGCATCGCAGGTCGAGTTCGACTTCATGCGCAAGCTCATCGAGGAAAACCGTATTCCGGATGACGTCACCATCCAGGTGCTGACCCAGGCCCGCGAGCACCTGATCCGCCGCACCTTCGAGGCGCTCGAAGGCGTGCCCCGCGCCATCGTCCACCTCTACAACGCCACCGCGCCCGTGATGCGCCGCGTGGTGCTGAACATGAGCGAGGACGAGATTGTCGAGCTGGCCACCACCAATGCCCGCATGTTCAAGGACATCGCCGCGCGCTACCCCCAGACGCAATGGACCTTCCAGTACTCGCCCGAGATGTATTCGGACACGGAGCTGGAGTTCTCCAGGCGCGTCATCGATGCCGTGACCGAAGTCTGGCAGCCCACGCCCGAGCGCAAGTGCATCATCAATCTGCCGACCACGGTCGAGCATTCCACGCCCAACATCTTTGCCGACATGGTCGAGTGGACGCACCGCCACATCGCGCGCCGCGATGCCATCGTGCTGTCGGTCCATCCCCACAATGACCGTGGCACCGGCACGGCAGCGGCCGAACTGGCCCTGATGGCTGGCGCGGACCGCCTGGAAGGCTGCCTGTTCGGCAATGGCGAGCGCACGGGCAACCTGGACATCGTCAATGTGGCGCTGAACATGTACATCCAGGGTGTGTCGCCGGGTCTGGACTTCTCTGACATCGACGGCATCCGCAGCACGGTCGAGCACTGCAACCAGCTGCCCGTGCATCCGCGCCACCCCTATGTGGGCGATCTGGTCTACACCTCGTTTTCCGGCTCGCACCAGGACGCGATCAAGAAGGCCTTCGCCGACCGCAAGGAGGGCGATATCTGGGACATGCCTTACCTGCCCATCGACCCCAAGGACCTGGGCCGCAGCTATGAGGCGGTGATCCGCGTCAACAGCCAGTCCGGCAAGGGCGGCATTGCCTATCTGCTCGAAAGCGAATATGGCCTGCAACTGCCGCGCCGCCTGCAGATCGAGTTCAGCCAGGTGGTCCAGCGCGAAATGGATGCCAGCGGCAAGGAGCTGGCGGCTGCCGACCTCTGGAGCCTGTTCCAGCGCGAATACGGACTGCAGTCTGTGCAGGCGCCGCAATACCGCCTGAGCGAAGCGGATGGCGTGGTGAGCCTGTCCGCCGACCTCGGCGCCGGCCAGGAGCGGCGCACCGTGCATGGCGAAGGCACAGGTCCCATCGATGCCTTCGTGCAGGCGCTGGGCGCGCATACCAGCCGCGCCGTGCGGGTGCTCGACTACACTGAGCATGCGATTGGTGAAGGCGCCAGCGCCAAGGCCATCGCCTATGTGGAACTGCGCATCGATGAGACGCATGTCTGCTACGGCGTGGGCGTCGATGCGAACATCGTTTCCGCCTCGTTCCGGGCCATCATGTCGGGTCTGCGGCGGGTGCCTGCTGCCGAGGCAGCCGTGAACGAAGAAGCGGCTGTCGCCTGACGGCCTGCAGTGCAGCCGGTGCTGCCACAAGCGCACCGGTTTTTTTATCGCCTGCCCGGCAGGCGTATCGTATCCACAAGAAAGACGAGACACCCCATGACCGACCAGTTGATCATTTTCGACACCACCTTGCGCGATGGCGAGCAGTCGCCCGGCGCCTCCATGACCCGCGACGAGAAGCTGCGCATCGCCCGCCAGCTCGAGCGCCTGAAGGTCGATGTGATCGAGGCCGGTTTTGCGGCCAGCTCCAACGGCGACTTCGAGTCGGTGCAGGCCATCGCGCGTGCCATCAAGGACTCCACCATCTGTTCGCTGGCCCGTGCCAACGACCGCGACATCGCGCGTGCGGCCGAGGCGCTCAAGGATGCCAACCGCGCGCGCATCCACACCTTCATCGCCACCAGCGCGCTGCACATGGAAAAGAAGCTGCGCATGACGCCCGAGCAGGTGCTGGAGCAGGCGCGCCAGTCGGTGCGCTTTGCGCGCAACCTGATTGCCGACATCGAGTTCAGCCCCGAGGACGGCTACCGCAGCGACCCGGACTTCCTGTGCCGCGTGATCGAGACGGTGATCGCCGAAGGCGCGACCACGATCAATGTGCCCGACACGGTGGGTTACGCGATTCCCGAGCTCTACGGCGCCTTCATCAAGAACCTGCGCGAGCGCGTGCCCAACAGTGACAAGGCCATCTGGAGCGTGCATTGCCACAACGACCTGGGCATGGCGGTGGCCAACTCGCTGGCGGGCGTCAAGCTCGGCGGTGCGCGCCAGATCGAATGCACCATCAACGGACTGGGCGAGCGCGCCGGCAACTGCTCGCTGGAAGAGGTGGTGATGGCCGTCAAGACGCGCAAGGACTACTTCGGCCTGAACGTCAACATCGATGCCCAGCACATCGTGGCTGCCAGCCGCATGGTCAGCCAGACCACGGGCTTCGTCGTGCAACCCAACAAGGCGGTGGTGGGGGCCAATGCCTTCGCCCATGCTTCGGGCATCCACCAGGATGGCGTGCTCAAGGCGCGCGACACCTACGAAATCATGCGCGCCGAGGATGTGGGCTGGAGCGCCAACAAGATCGTGCTGGGCAAGCTCAGCGGCCGCAATGCCTTCAAGCAGCGTCTGCAGGAGCTGGGCGTGGAACTTGACAGCGAAGCCGCGATCAATACGGCTTTCGCGGCGTTCAAGGAGCTGGCCGACCGCAAGAGCGAAATCTTCGATGAGGACATTCTGGCGCTGGTGACCGAGCAGGGCGCGCACCAGCAGGCAGACCCCTTCCAGTTCATTTCGCTGGCACAGCAAAGCGAGACGGGCGAGCGCCCGCATGCCAGCGTGGTTTTCAGCCGTGAAGGGCGTGAGATCAAGGCACACTCCGAGGGCAACGGCCCGGTCGACGCCTCGTTCAAGGCCATCGAGTCCGAGGTGCAAAGCGGTGCCGAGATGCTGCTGTATTCGGTCAACGCCATCAGCGGCTCCACTGAAAGCCAGGGCGAGGTGACGGTGCGCCTGCAGCGCAGTGGCCGCGTGGTCAATGGCGTGGGAGCCGACCCGGACATCGTCGTGGCCTCGGCCAAGGCCTACCTGAGTGCCCTCAACAAATTGCATGGCAATGCAGAGGTGGTGGCAGCACAAGGATAAGTACTCGCCTTATAATTTCATCCGAATTATCGAAAAGTCGCACAAGTTGTTGTCACGGTGCGACTTTTTCGATTAATGTAAGGTCTAGTCACAATTCTTGCCGCTTGGAGCATTCCCCATGCCCCCCCTCCGCCGCGCCCGCCTGGGTCGATTCGCCCAGGTGTTCTCCCTCCTGGCACTGAGCTGCACCCTGGCTTCGCAGGGTGTCCATGCCGCACCAGCCAAGAAAGATGCCAAAAAGCCGGTGGCGGCGTCCACCAGCAAAAAAGTGGTGAAGGAGCGACCCACGGCTGCGGTTGCGGCCAAGCGCGTTGCCAAGAGCGCGCGCCAGCCCAGCCGCGTGGCAGCGCGCAGCGTGGCCAGCCCGGTGCGGGCCGTTGCCACCAGCGAGCCGCGCCTGTCCTTCGGTCAGATGGCGGGCCTGCATGCCGTTGCCGACCCTCTGGATCTCAAGAGCAGTGTGGCACTGGTTCTGGATCAGGACACGCACGAGGTGCTGCTGAGCAAGAACGACCATGCCGTGCTGCCAATCGCCTCGCTGACCAAGCTCATGACGGGGCTGCTGATCTCCCAGGCGCGTCTGCCCATGGACGAGTCCATCACCATCACGCAGGATGATGTGGACACCGAAAAAGGTAGCAGTTCGCGCCTAGCGGTGGGCACAACGCTGACGCGCGCCGAAATGCTGCATCTGGCGCTGATGTCCAGCGAGAACCGTGCTGCCCATGCGCTGGGCCGTACCTATCCGGGTGGCCTGGATGCCTTCGTACAGCAGATGAATGCCAAGGCCAAGCTGCTGGGCATGACCGATACCCGCTATGTCGAGCCGACCGGCCTGTCCAGCCGCAACCAGTCCAGCGCACGCGATCTGGCGGTGTTGGTCAATGTGGCGCACAGCGACCCGCTGGTGCGCGAGTACACGACCTCGCCCGGCTATGAGGTGGCCGTGGGGCGGCGCACGCTGCAATACAACAACACCAACCGCCTGGTGCACAGCCCTTCGTGGGACATCGGCGTGCAAAAGACCGGCTATATCTCCGAGGCAGGCCGCTGCCTGGTGATGCAGGCGCATGTGGCTGGCCGCAAGCTCATCATGGTGTTCCTGGACTCTGCGGGCAAGTTCAGCCGCCTTGGCGATGCCGAGCGCGTGCGCAGCTGGGTGGAGTCCATGGGGCATGATGCACTGGCTCGCAGGACCAAGGGCTGAGCGCTCGTGGCATGCGCAAATCAAAAAGGCGCCCTGGGCGCCTTTTTGATTTCAGGAGGAAGGGCTTCGCGCGTAGGGATTGGAAGGCGGTGCTGCCGGGCGCGTGGCGTTGAAGCCCAGCGAGCTGGAGATCTCCTGCGCGGTGGCCTGCAGCCTGGGCAGCCAGCTCTCGTCCAGCCTGTCTGCGGGGGCCGAGATCGACAGGCCCGCGACCAGCTTGCCCTGGTCGTCATAGATGCCTGCGGCCATGCAGCGCACACCCAGCTCCAGCTCCTCATTGTCGCGTGCTATGCCGTGCTGGCGCGCCTTGGCCAGCTCGCTTTCCAGGTCGGCCAGCCTGGTGATGCTGAAGTGTGTCTTGCCCGGCAGGCCGGTGCGTGTGGCATAGGCGCGCACCTGCTGGGCATCATCGGCGGCCAGGAACAGCTTGCCGTTGGATGTCAGGTGCAGCGGCGCGTGGCCGCCGATGGCGCGCACCACCTGCATGCCCGAGCGCTCGCTGTAGGCGCGTTCGACATAGACAATTTCGTCGCCCTGGCGCACGCTGAGGCTGACCGGCTGCTGTATCTGCTTGTGCAGCTGCCGCATGGGCACCAGCGCGGCTTCCCGGAAATTCAGCCGTGCCTTGACCAGGTTGCCCAGTTCGAGAAAGCGCATGCCCAGGCGGTAGCTGCCAGACTCGGGACGGTCCACAAAGCGGCCCATGGCCAGATCGTTGAGGATGCGGTGCGTGGTCGATGGGTGCAGGCCGGTGCGTTCGCTGATTTCCTTGAGCGATACCGCTTCCTCGCGTGAGGCCAACACGTCGATCAACGTGAACATGCGTTCCAGGACCTGGACGCTGGGCTTGGAGGAGGCCGCGTTATCGTCTTTTTTCATGATGCGGAGAGGCGTTTCGGGATGAGGCCATTCTAGCGGTGCCCGGCGTCTCCCACCATGCTGGCGCGGCATATGTGCGCGGCGAAAACGGTGTCTGGATGCATAAGCGCATCAAAGCGCCGTCGATATCATTCAGCGCGGCGGGGTGTCCACGCGCTGCCAGTGATCATCCACCCGGATTTCATGCGGCAGAAAGCGTGACTTGTAGCTCATCTTGCGGCTGTCGCCGATCCAGTAGCCCAGATAGACATGGGGCAGGTTCATCGAGCGGGCCTGGTCAATCTGCCACAGCACATTGAAGGTGCCGTAGCTGGCAGCGTCATCGGGTTCGTAGAAGGTATAGACGGCGGACAGCCCGTCTTCCAGCACGTCGAGGATGGAGACCATCTTGAGTGTTCCCGGTCCGCCATCGGTTGCGGGTGCGCGGAACTCCACAAGGCGCGAGTTGACGCGGCTTTGCAGCAGGAACTGCGTGTACTGGTCCACGCTGTCATGGTCCATGCCGCCCCCGCTGTGGCGGCTTTGCTGGTAGCGCAGGTAGAGCTGGTAGTGCTCGTGGGAGTAGTGCAGGCGCTGGATCGATGCTGTCAGCTGCGCGTGGCGTGCCGCTGCGCGGCGCTGGCTGCGGTCCGGCTTGAAGTCCTGCACGATGATGCGCAGCGGAATGCAGGCGCGGCAGCCATCGCAGTAGGGCCGGTAGGTGAACATGCCGCTGCGGCGAAAGCCCCGTGCCACCAGCTCCGAGTAGGCGCTGTTCTGTATCAGGTGGCTGGGCGTCGCCACCTGCGAGCGTGCCAGCCTGCCCTCCAGGTAGCTGCATGGATAGGCTGCGGTGGCATAGAACTGCAGGGCTTGCAGCGGCAGGTCGTTCGGGTGCGTCATGGTGTGCGGGAGGCAGCCGGAGAAGTGCTGCGGCCTTGCGTGCAGGCCGGCAGCAGTTCGTTCCAGTATACGGTTTCGAACCGCCATCGCATCGGCGGCATGGCGCGCTGCTCTGCCACGGTGCGCAGAAACTGTTCGCGGGGCATCTCCCGTGCGCCCATCGAGGCCAGGTGTGGCGTGGCCTGCTGGCAGTCGATCTGCACGGCGCCCTGTGCCCTGCACAGGGCGACCAGAGCGGCCAGCGCGATCTTGGAGGCGTCGGTGGCATGGGCGAACATGGATTCGCCAAACACGGCCCGCCCCAGCGCCACGCAGTACAGTCCCCCGACAAGCTGACCATCCACCCAGGTCTCCACGCTGTGGGCTGCACCGTCAAGGTGCAGCTGTGTGTAGGCATCGATGATGCTTTGCACTATCCAGGTGCCATCCTGGCCTTGGCGTGGCGTTTGGGCGCAGTGGCGCATCACGGTGGTGAATGCGCTGTCGATGCGTATTTCGCAGCCGGGTGTGGCGCAAAAGCGCTGCAGCGTCTTGCGCAGGCTACGGTGCAGGCGGAAATGCGCGGTCTGCAGCACCATGCGCGGGTCTGGCGACCACCACAGCGTGGGCTGGCCTTCGCTGAACCACGGGAAGATGCCCTGGCTGTAGGCGCTGCGAAGGCGCTGGGCGTCCAGCGTTCCACCGGCGGCCAGCAGGCCGGGGATGGGGTCTGTGGCGCCCCAGGTTGTTTCGACGGGCGGGAAGTCCTGCTGTGGCGCAAGCCATGGAAGAGGGTGTGGCATGGAGCGTGGCAACGGGTGGCTGATGGGGCCGGTTGCGCAGTCTTGCACAAAGTGCAGCGTCTGCGCAGTGATGCAGCCTGCCATGCGGCAAACAAAAAAGCCTGCATGCGGGTGCATGCAGGCTTTTTACTGGCTCCTCAACCTGGGCTCGAACCAGGGACCTACGGATTAACAGTCCGGCGCTCTACCGACTGAGCTATTGAGGAATGTCGGCAACATGACCCCGTGCGATTGCAGGGTCTTTCAATTTTGGCTCCTCAACCTGGGCTCGAACCAGGGACCTACGGATTAACAGTCCGGCGCTCTACCGACTGAGCTATTGAGGAATATGTCGGTTGACAGAGGCCTTGTGCGATTGCAAGGCCGATGAATTCTTGGCTCCTCAACCTGGGCTCGAACCAGGGACCTACGGATTAACAGTCCGGCGCTCTACCGACTGAGCTATTGAGGAAGAAGACCTAGATTATATGGCGTAAAAATGGGGTCCTGGCTGATTTGGGGAATTTTTTGAAATTTTTGTGATTTTTCCGAAGCCTGATCAGGGCTCGGGCCTGAACCAGAGCCAGACCAGCACGCAGCCCATGCAGGTCAGCGAGACCGCCTGGGCCCAGACGGGAGGGCGCGCCCATAGCAGGATGGCGGAGCACAGGCCCATCATGGCGGTGGCGCTCCATTTGGCCCGGCGGCTCATGCGGCCGCCCTGTGCCCAGTTGCGCAGCATGGGGCCGAACAGCCGGTGGCGCCACAGCCAGTTGTGCAGGCGCGGCGAACTGCGCGCAGCCGCCCAGCCGGCCATGAGTACGAAGACGGTGGTGGGCAGGCCGGGGATGAAGATGCCCGCGATGCCCGTGGCCAGGCTCAGGCAGGCAAACGCCTGCAGCGCCCAGCGGATGGGGCGCGCAGGCAGCGCGCGCAGCGGCGGAGGCTCCTCGGGGGGCAGCGTGCTGGAGGGTTCCGGCGGCGCCACGGCTTCCTCGCGGTCCTCGGGGGCGGTGCTGGAAGAAGAAGACGGCCTGGACATGCCGTGATTGTGCCAGCCAGCCCTGTCCCCGCAGCCGCTATGCTTGCAGACCCGCCTCACCATGGGTTTCACATGACTGTCCGCACCATTTTGAAGATGGGCGATCCGCGCCTGCTGCGCACCGCCCGGCCTGTCACCGAGTTCGATACCGATGAACTGCACCTGCTGCTGAGCGATCTGCTCGATACCATGCATGCGGCCCATGGCGCTGGGCTGGCCGCGCCCCAGATCGGCGTGGATCTGCAGGTGGTGGTCTTCGGCTCGGGCCTGCCCAATCCGCGCTACCCCGATGCACCCGTGGTGCCGCGCACCGTGCTCATCAACCCGGTCATCACGCCGATAGGTCAAGAGGAGCAGCTGGACTGGGAGGGCTGCCTTTCCGTGCCGGGCATGCGCGGAATGGTGCCGCGCTGGAACCATATCCGCTATACAGGCTTCGATGTCTGGGGCGATCCTATCGACCGCACCGTGGACGGTTTTCACGCACGGGTGGTGCAGCATGAATGCGACCATCTCTGGGGCAAGCTGTACCCGATGCGCATGCGCGACTTCAGCCAGTTCGGTTTTACCGAGGTGCTGTTTCCGGGCATCCAGGCGGCCGAGGACGACTGACGCCAGGGCTATTCCCGGATTTCCTGTCAGGTCTTTGTATACAAATCTGTAGACAATTTTTCCCCGCCAGCGCCGTACAGTGGCATGGCCCGCCAAACGCGGCAGTCGTGCGTGCGTGCCCGTAAAGAGCTGTCCATCAGCCACCGGGCGCCACGGTGCGGAATGCGCAGGGGAGCGCCACCTGCCAGCCGTGGCCCGGCTGCTGTGCGCCAGTCCTGCGTTCTGCGAACCAGAGGACAAGGAGACAGCGATGGAAAAAAGTTCTGCCAAGACACCGGCCCAGGGGGCCGATGTCCGCCCCGAAGATGAACAACTGGGCCTGATGGCCAATGCCCTGTATGGCTTGCAGCATGTGCTGACCATGTATGGCGGCATCGTGGCCGTGCCCCTGGTCATGGCCAATGCTGCGGGCATGTCGGCCTCGGATACGGGGCTGCTGATCACGGCCTGCCTGTTCATGGGCGGGCTGGCGACACTGCTGCAGACGCTGGGCATTCCGTTTTTCGGCTCGCGCCTGCCGCTGGTGCAGGGCGTGTCCTTTGCTGGCGTGGCCACCATGGTCAGCATCCTGCACACGGGCGGCGGCATGCAGGGCGTGCTGGGGGCTGTGCTTTTCGCCTCGCTGTTCGGTCTGGTGATTACGCCCGTGTTCTCCAAGCTCACGCGCTTTTTCCCGCCGCTGGTCAACGGCTGCGTGATCACCATCATCGGCCTGTCGCTGATGCCGGTGGCCGCCCACTGGGCCATGGGCGGCAACAGCCAGGCAGCCGACTATGGCAGCATGGGCAATATCGGCCTGGCGGGCCTGTCCCTGGTGGTGGTGCTGGCACTGAGCAAGCTGGGCAATGCCATGATTTCGCGCCTGTCCATCCTGCTGGCCATTGTCATTGGCACGGCGGTGGCCGCCATGGTGGGCAAGTCCGATTTCTCCGAGGTGGGCAGCGGCGCCTGGTTCGCCCTGCCCATGCCGCTGCACTTCGGCTGGCCGACCTTCAGCCTGGCAGCCACCATTTCCATGTCCATCGTGATTCTGGTGACGCTGGTGGAGACCTCGGCCGACATCCTGGCCGTGGGGGACATCGTGGGCACCCGCGTGGATTCGCGCCGCCTGGCCGATGGCCTGCGTGCCGACATGCTGTCCAGCGCGGTCGCCCCCTTCTTCGGCTCCTTCACGCAAAGCGCCTTTGCCCAGAATGTGGGCCTGGTTGCGGTCACAGGCATCAAGAGCCGCTATGTGGTCGCCTTCAGCGGCCTGATTCTGATCGCCTTCGGCCTGCTGCCGGTCATTGGCCGCATCGTGGCCTGCGTGCCGCCGTCCGTGCTGGGCGGCGCGGGCCTGGTGCTCTTCGGCACGGTAGCCGCCAGCGGCATCCGTACGCTGGCCAAGGTGGACTACCACAACAACATGAATCTGATCATCGTGGCCGCTTCGATCGGCATGGGCGTGCTGCCCATGGTCAAGCCCGACTTCTATCACCACTTCCCGAACTGGTTCGCCACGATGTTCCATTCGGGCATCAGCTCGACGGCGGTGACGGTGCTGCTGCTGAATCTGGTCTTCAACCACTTCAAGCAGGGCAATCCCGAGCAGCCCTCGGTGTTCGGCGCCGGCTCCGAGCGTGTGCTCAGCGAGGCCGTGCTGTCGGCGCTGGCCGAGGGCGACCGCGTGGTCGATGGCAAGCTCTATGACCGCGACGGCAGGCAGGTGGGCACGGTGCCTTCTCCTGCCGCAGCCGCACACTGACGCCAGCCCGGCCCTGGCGCCGGGCTGGCGTGGTCAGACGGCCAGTGCCTGCAGCAGCTCGGTTTCTATGCGCAGCTGCTTGTGGTTGTCCTGCAGTTCCGCGCCAGCGATGAGGAAGCTATCTTCCACGCGCTCGCCCAGGGTGCTGACCTTGGCCAGCTGCACGCTCAGTTGGTGCTGCGCCAGGATGCGCGCCACCGTGTAGAGCAGGCCGGCGCGGTCGGTGGCCGAGATCGACAGCAGCCAGTGCTGGGCCTTTTCATCGGGCTGCAGGGTGACGCGCGGCGCAAAGGGAAAGCTCTTGACGCGCCGCGACAGGCGCCGGTGCGAGGGTTCGGGCAGCGGGCCCGCCTGCGTCAGTGCCGCCACGAGGTCGCTTTCGGCCATGTGCATGAGTTCGCGGTATTGCTCCTGCATGGCGGGCGCCACCACCTGGAAGGTGTCCAGCGCATAGCTGTTGTGGGCCGTGTGCACGCGGGCATCGAGGATGGAAAAGCCGGCCCGGTCGAAGTAGCCGCAGATGCGTGCGAACAGGTCGGGCTGGTCGGGTGCGTAGACCAGCACCTGCAGCCCTTCGCCTGCCAGCGAGCGGCGCGCACGCACGATGGGGCGGCTGGTGCCGACATGGCGTGACAGGTGGCGCGTATGCCAGGCAATATCGGCGGCTTCATGGCGCATGAAGTAATCCACGCCCAGCGTGTCCCAGAGCTTTTTGTGCGAGTCGAAGGGAGGGGCGCTGAGCGCCAGTTGCACCAGGGCCTCGCGCTTGCGCGCCTCGATCTCGGCGGCGGCGTCGGGCGCCCGCCCGCCGAGCACGCGCAGCGTCAGGCGGTAGGTGTCTTCCAGCAGCTTGCCTTTCCAGGCGCTCCAGACCTTGGGGCTGGTGCCGCGGATGTCGGCCACGGTGAGCAGGTACAGCGCCGTCAGGTTGCGCTCGTTGCCCACGCGCCGGGCAAAGGCCTGGATCACTTCGGGGTCGGACAGGTCCTGCTTTTGCGCCACCTGGCTCATGGTCAGGTGCTCGCGTACGAGGAACTCGATCAGTTCGGCGTCGGGCCGCGCGATGGCATGGGCACGGCAAAAGCGCTTGGCCTCGACGGCGCCGATGATGGAGTGGTCGCCGCCACGGCCCTTGCCGATGTCATGGAACAGCGCCGCCACGTACAGCAGCCAGGGCTTGTCCCAGCCGCTGGCCAGCTGCGAGCAAAACGGATACTCGTGCGCATGCTCGGCCATGAAAAAACGCCGCACATTGCGCAGCACCATCATGATGTGCTGGTCCACGGTATAGACATGGAACAGGTCGTGCTGCATCTGGCCCACGATGCGGCGGAACGGCCACAGGTAGCGCCCCAGCACCGAGGTCTGGTTCATCAGCCGCATGGCATGGGTGATGCCGCTGGGCTGCTGCAGTATCTTCATGAAGGTGGCGCGGTTGACCGGGTCGCGCCGGAAGTCGCTGTCCATGAGGCCCCGGGCGCTGTACAGCGCGCGCAGCGTGCGCGCCGACAGGTCGGTCAGGCCCACATGGGTCTCGTACATCAGGAAGGTTTCGAGGATGGCGTGCGGCTCGCGCTCGTACAGGTCGTCGCTGGCGACCTCGATGGTGCCGGCCTTTTCGTAGAAGCGCGCGTTGAGCCGGATGCGCGGCGTCGGGCGCGGGTTCAGGTGCTCCTCGATGTTCAGCCGCAGGATCTGGCACAGCTGGGTCACCGCCTTGGCTGCCCAGTAGTAGTGGCGCATCAGCGTTTCGCTGGCGCGCATGGCCAGCTTGCGGCCCTCGGCCGAGGTCGAGCGGTAGCCGAAGGCCTCGGCCACGGCGGTCTGCTGGTCGAACACCAGGCGGTCCTCGTGGCGGCCCGCCACGGCATGCAGCCGCGCGCGGATCAGGCACAGCAGGGCTTCGTTGTCTTCCAGTTGCTGGCGCTCGAAATCGGTGATCATTCCCTTGCTGGCCAGGGCCTGCCAGCTGCTGCCCAGGCCCGCTGCGCGCGACAGCCAGAGCATGGTGTGCAGGTCGCGCAGACCGCCCGGCGATTCCTTGCAGTTGGGCTCCAGCGCATAGGGCGTGTTCTCGTATTTGTTGTGGCGCTGGCGCATCTCCAGCAGCTTGCCCGAGAGAAAGGCGCGGGCATTCATCTGCGCCTGATAGCGTTGCTGGAATTCGTCGAACAGGCTGGCGCTGCCGCAGATGCGGCGCGACTCTAGCAGCGCCGTCTGCACCGTCAGGTCGCGCCGGGACTCCTCGGCGCATTCGTCCACCGTGCGCACGCTGGAGCCGATCTCCAGGCCTGCGTCCCAGCAGCTGCCGATGAAGGTCTCGATGCGCGCCGTCAACTGCGCGTCGCTGGCGCCGGCCGCCGGCAGCAGCACCAGCACATCGATGTCCGAGCCGGGGAACAGCTGGGCGCGCCCGAAGCCGCCCACGGCCGCCAGGCAGGCGTCGGGCGGCATGCCCGCGCGCTGCCACAGCGCGCACAGCAGCGTATCGGCCAGCTCGCTCAGGTGCTGCAGCACCAGGTGCACGCCTCGCCGGCCCATGGTGGGGGCCAGCAGGGTGTTGATCCAGTGCCTGCGGCTCTGGGCGTATTGCGCGCGCAGCTGCTCCAGGCTGTCCGGAACGGCAGGTACGGCGCGGGAAGAGTGGGTGTCAGTGGTCTGTTTCATGCGCTGCAGGGGCTGAAAGGCCTGCGGCGCGAATTCGCTGCAGGCCCTGTGATTGTGCCGGGCCCGTCACGCAAGAAACATGCCTCAGCAGCAGGTGGCGGTCACGAAAGGCGGCAGGGCGGGCGAGCCGGCCGACAGGGTCATCACTTCGTAGCCGGTGCGGGTCACCACCAGGGTGTGTTCCCACTGTGCCGAGAGGCTGTGGTCCTTGGTCACGATGGTCCAGCCGTCCTTGCCCAGTTCCTTGATCTCGCGCTTGCCCAGGTTGAGCATGGGCTCGATGGTGAAGACCATGCCTTCCTCCAGCACGGTGCCCGTGCCGGGGCGGCCGTAGTGCAGGATCTGGGGTTCTTCGTGGAACTTCTTGCCGATGCCATGGCCGCAGAATTCGCGCACCACCGACAGGCCGTGGCCCTCGGCGAAGGTCTGGATGGCATGGCCGATGTCGCCCAGCGTGGCGCCGGGTTTGACCTGCTGTATGCCCAGCCACATGGCATCGAAGGTCAGCGCCGACAGGCGCTTGGCCGCGATGGAGCATTCGCCGATCAGGAACATGCGGCTGTTGTCGCCATACCAGCCGTCCGGGGTGATCACGGTCACGTCCACGTTGACGATGTCGCCCTTCTTGAGGGGCTTGTCATTGGGGATGCCGTGGCACACCACATGGTTGACCGAGGTGCACAGGTGGCCGGGGTAGGGCGGGTAGCCCGGCGGCTGGTAGCCGATGGTGGCAGAGACCGTGCCTTGCTGTGCCATGCATTCGGCGCCCAGCCGGTCGATCTCGGCGGTGGTGATGCCGGGCTTGATGTGGGGGGTGATGTAGTCCAGCACTTCTGAAGCCAGGCGGCAGGCCACGCGCATGGCCGCGATGTCTTCGGCGCTCTTGATGGTGATGCTCATGCCAGCAATTATCCCATTGCGCCTTCGGACGCGCAGGGGTAAGCGGCGGCTGTCGCCACCGGGACGGCCAGCCCCGGTAAAATGGCGGCCTCACCGATTCAGCGCCTTGCGGCCTGCCCCTCGCCGGGCGGGGCCGCAGGGCGCTTTTCACAAGCCTCCTCATCCAACAGGCCGCCACGTGACCTTGCATCTGACACAGTTTGAGGGTGGAAACGCCCTGAGCTCGTTCCGCGCCCAGCAGCTTCTGACCGACCTGGTCGCCATCCATCCCAAAATCACCGGCATCGCCGCGCGCTTCGTGCACCTGGTGGCCACGGACACCGCACCCACGCCCGCACTGCAAGAGCGCCTCCAGGCGCTCTTGACCTATGGAGACCCCTACGAAGGCCCGTCCGACGGCGCCGCCCTGGTGGTCACGCCCCGTCTGGGCACCATCTCGCCCTGGGCCTCCAAGGCCACCGATATCGCGCGCAACTGCGGCCTGGAAGTCTTCCGTGTCGAGCGCATCACCGAATACCGCGTCAGCCTCAAGAGCGGCCTGCTCGGCAATGTGCTGGGCAGCGGTCCCGAGCTGTCTGCCGAGCAGACCGCTCAGATTGCCGCCCTGCTGCACGACCGCATGACCGAGTCGGTCTTTGCCACGCGCGCCGAGGCCGAGCGCCTGTTCTCCACGCTCAATGCGGCGCCCATGGAGTTCGTCGATGTGCTGCAGGGCGGCCGCGCGGCGCTGGAAGCCGCCAACCGCCAATGGGGCCTGGCCCTGGCGGACGACGAGATCGACTACCTGGTCAACGCCTTCAACGGCCTGCAGCGCAACCCCACGGACGTGGAGCTGATGATGTTCGCGCAGGCCAACAGCGAGCACTGCCGCCACAAGATCTTCAACGCCCAGTTCACCATCGACGGCGTGGCCCAGGACAAGAGCCTGTTCGGCATGATCCGCAACACGCACCAGCTCTCGCCCCAGCACACGGTGGTGGCCTACTCGGACAACGCCTCCATCATGGAGGGCCACGAGGTCGAGCGTTTTGTCGCCACCTTCGAGGCGGCGCTGGACAAACTCAAGGCGCCCAGCTACCAGAAGAAGCGGGCGGTCAACCACGTGCTGATGAAGGTGGAGACGCACAACCACCCCACGGCCATTTCTCCTTTCCCCGGCGCCTCGACCGGCGCGGGCGGCGAGATCCGCGACGAAGGCGCCACGGGCCGCGGCTCCAAGCCCAAGGCCGGCCTGACCGGCTTCACGGTCTCCAAGCTCTGGGGCAGCGAAATCGGCAAGCCCGAGCACATCGCCAGCCCGCTGCAGATCATGACCGAAGGCCCGCTGGGCGGCGCGGCTTTCAACAATGAATTCGGCCGTCCCAACCTGACCGGCTACTTCCGCGAGTACGAGCAGCAGGTGGGTGACATCACGCGCGGCTACCACAAGCCCATCATGATCGCGGGCGGCCTGGGCGTGATCGATTCCGAACTCACCAAGAAGATCGAGTTTCCGGCCGGCACGCTGCTGATCCAGCTGGGCGGCCCCGGCATGCGCATCGGTATGGGCGGTGGCGCAGCCAGCTCCATGGCCAGCGGCACCAACGCGGCCGAGCTGGACTTCGACTCCGTGCAGCGCGGCAACCCCGAGATCGAGCGCCGCGCCCAGGAAGTCATCAACCACTGCTGGGCCCAGGGCGACAAGAACCCCATTCTGGCCATCCACGACGTGGGTGCGGGCGGCCTGTCCAATGCCTTCCCCGAGCTGACCAACGACGCGGGCCGTGGCGCGCGCTTCGACCTGCGCGCCATCAAGCTGGAAGAATCGGGCCTGGCACCCAAGGAAATCTGGTCCAACGAAAGCCAGGAGCGCTATGTGCTGGCCATCGCGCCCGAATCGCTGGCCGAGTTCACCGCGTTCTGCGAGCGCGAGCGCTGCCCGTTTGCGGTGATCGGCACGGCCACCGAGGAGCGCCAGCTGGTGCTGGAAGACACGGCCGTGGCCTCGGGCGACCAGAAGTTCCCCGTGGACATGCCCATGGACGTGCTCTTGGGCAAGCCGCCCAAGATGCACCGCGATGTGGCCACCGTGCAGCGCGAGCTGCCGCCCATCGACCTGACCGGCGTGCCGCTGGAAAAGGCGGTGATCGATGTGCTGGCCCACCCCACCGTGGCCTCCAAGCGCTTCCTGATCACCATCGGCGACCGTGCCGTGGGCGGCCTGACCCACCGCGACCAGATGGTCGGCCCCTGGCAGGTGCCCGTGGCCGACGTGGCCGTCACGCTGGCCGACTTCCGTGGTTTCAAGGGTGAAGCCATGGCCATGGGCGAGCGCACGCCGCTGGCGGCCATCAACGCCCCGGCGTCGGGCCGCATGGCCGTGGCCGAGGCCATCACCAACATGCTGGCTGCGCCCATCGAACTGTCCAGGGTCAAGATGTCGGCCAACTGGATGGCCGCCTGTGGCGAGCCCGGCGAGGACGCGGCCCTGTATGCCACCGTCAAGGCCGTGGGCATGGAGCTGTGCCCGCAGCTCGATATCTCCATTCCCGTGGGCAAGGACAGCCTGTCCATGCGCACCCAGTGGAGCGAAGGCGGACAGGTCAAGAAGGTGACTTCGCCCGTCAGCCTGATCATCACGGGCTTTGCCTCCATCGACGATGTGCGCGGCACGCTCACGCCCCAGCTGGACGCCGGCGAGGATGACAGCACCCTGGTCTTCGTGGACCTGGGCCGTGGCAGGATGCGCATGGGCGGCTCCATTCTGGGCCAGGTGCTGGGCCAGTGCGGCAATGAAACGCCCGACCTGGACGATGCCAAGGACCTGATCGCCCTGGTCGATGCCGTCAACGCGCTGCGCGCCAAGGGCCAGATCCTGGCCTACCACGACAAGGGTGACGGCGGCCTGCTGGCCACCGTGGCCGAAATGGCCTTCGCCGGCCATGTGGGCGTGGCGCTCAATGTGGACATGCTGGTCACCGAAGGCGATGGCATCAGCGACAGCCGCATGGACTCGGGCGAAGGCAAGAACTGGACCGCCCAGGTCAGCGGCCGCCGCGACGACCTGACGCTGCGCGCGCTGTTCAACGAAGAGCTGGGCGCCGTGCTGCAGATCCGCACGGCCGACCGTGCTGCCGTCATGCAGACCCTGCGCGAGCACGGCCTGGCCACCTGCAGCCACATCATCGGCAAGACGCGCCCGGCCTCCTCGCCGGTCGATGCGGGCAAGGGTGAGCTGCAGGTCTGGCGCGATGCCAAGTCCATCTTCGGCGCCTCGCTCAGCGACCTGCACCAGGTCTGGGATGCCGTCAGCTGGAAGATCGCCCAGCAGCGCGACAACCCGGCCTGCGCCGACAGCGAGCACGCCGCCGCAGGCGAGCCCACTGACCCCGGCATGCACCTGCACCTGACGTTCGACCCGGCCGAGAACCCGGCTGCGCCGTTCCTGAACCTGGGCGCCCAGCCCCGCGTGGCCGTGCTGCGCGAGCAGGGCGTGAACTCGCACGTCGAGATGGCCTATGCCTTTGCCGAGGCCGGCTTCGACGCCGTGGACGTGCACATGACCGACCTGCAAAGCGGCCGCGCGCAGCTGCAGGACTTTGCGGGCGTGGTGGCCTGCGGCGGCTTCAGCTACGGCGACACGCTGGGCGCCGGCATCGGCTGGGCGCGCTCCATCACCTTCAACGACCGCCTGTCCGCGCAGTTCCAGCAGTTCTTTGGTCGCAGCGACACCTTCGGCCTGGGCGTGTGCAATGGCTGCCAGATGTTCGCCGAGCTGGCCGACATCATCCCCGGTGCCCAGGACTGGCCGCGCTTCACGCAGAACCAGAGCAACCGCTTCGAGGCCCGCCTGTCCATGGTCGAGGTGCTGGAGTCGCCCAGCATCTTCCTGCAGGGCATGGCCGGCAGCCGCCTGCCGATCGCCGTGGCCCACGGCGAAGGCTATGCGAACTTCCGCTTCCGTGGCAACGCGGGCAAGGCCATCGCCTCCATGCGCTATGTGGACAACCATGGCCGCGCCACCGAGCAGTACCCGTTCAACCCGAACGGCTCCGCTGGCGGCCTGACGGCAGTGACCACGGCCGATGGCCGCTTCACGGCCATGATGCCCCACCCCGAGCGCGTGTTCCGCAACGTGCAGATGAGCTGGACCCGTGGCGACAAGTCCGAGTTCAGCCCCTGGATGCGTGTCTGGCGCAATGCGCGCAAGTGGCTGGGCTGATGCCCTGAGCCCCTGCTGCAAAGGCCCTTCGGGGCCTTTGTTTTTTGGGCGGCTTTCAGTGTGGCTGCAGCATGCGCCCCGTGCGCGCACGCGCCTGCTGCACCAGGGTGGAGATCAGCACGGACTCCGGCAGATTGCGCCAGTAGCGGCGGGGCATTTCACGCAGCATGGCCTGTTCCTTGAGGCGTGCCGGATTGAAGGTGCTGGCATAGTAGGTCAGCCACAGAGCCTCGCCCGCGTCGGCTGGCGGGGCGTCGCTGCGGCGGGCGCCGGGCCCGAAGCGCAGTGCGTGGCCGTCCCAGTGCGCGCTGCAGTCCTGTGTGAGAATGGCCCAATGCATGTTGGCGAACCGGCTGCGGAAAAACGGTGCCGCTGCGCGCACGATATGGTGCTGTGGCTCGAACCAGGCGATGTGCAGCGTGGGCATGTCCTGCCTCTGCGTAGGGCGAAAGCGCACAAACGCGTGCATCTTGTGGATCTCGCGCGCAACCGGCCGCGCCAGCGACTCGATGCTGCGCCAGTCCTCATCGAGCGGGTCCAGGCGCAAGCCGGGCTGCGCGCGCACGCGCGCCAGCCAGCGGTGGCACAGCTCGAAACGGCCAGCCGCGCGGTTCATGCAGGCCTGGCGCAGCGTGGACAGCCGTGCCTCGGGCAATGCCAGTCCTGCGCTGCCGGGGGCGGCCATATCCGCCAGCACCGCAGCAGGCAGTGCCTGCTCCTGCGGGCCGCAAAACAGATCCACTCCCTCGCCGCGCTGCACTGCGCCCTGCGCGTCAGGCCAGCGCCAGCGCACGGCGCCAGGGTCGGCGCCATGGGCCAGCAGGGAGCGGCAGGCTCCGCGAAAGCCCGGCCAGTCGTCGGGGCCATCGAGTTCGATCAGTAGTGCTTCGTCGTGCATGTTCCATCCGTGCGGGATCGCTAAAACAGGCTGGCCTGGGTGGCGCTGCGCACCTGCAGGCCGCTGTGGCGGACCTGCGCCTGGCTGCGTTGCGACTGCGCTATCAGCCGGGCGCGCAGCGCTGCCGAATCGAGTTCACCCTGTGCGTGCCGGTAGCCGTCCACCTGCACAAAGGGCAGAGCCTTGTGCACAGGTGCGCGCAGTCCCAGCAAATCATCCAGGCGCAGCCGCCGCACGCGCCGCGCTGCCAGCAGCCGGTCCACCGTCTGCGTGCCCAGGCCGGGCACGCGCAGCAGCAGGCTGCGCGGCGCGCGATTGAGGTCCACCGGAAATTGCGCGCGGTGGGCCAGCGCCCAGGCCAGCTTGGGGTCGATCTCCAGGTCCAGCATGCCGTGCCTGCCGGCTGCAGCGATCTCGCGCGCTTCATAGCCGTAAAAGCGCATCAGCCAATCGGCCTGGTAGAGCCGGTGCTCGCGCATCAGCGGCGGCGCCTGCGCCGGCAGGTCGCGTGATGCATCAGGGATGGGGCTGAACGCCGAGTAGTAGACGCGCCGCAGGCCATAGCCTGCATACAGCGTATGGCTGGATGCGAGGATGTCGGCATCCGTGGCCGCGTCCGCGCCCACGATCATCTGGGTGCTCTGCCCGCCCGGCGCGAAACGAGGCACCTGCGCCCGGCGCGCATGGGCCCCCGGCAGAGACTGCGCCTGGCGCTGCCCGCGCACGGCAGCGCGCCAGGCCTGCACATGCTCGTCCACGCGGTGCATGGCCAGCCGTATGCGCTGCCCGTTCTTTTCCGGTGCCAGGCGCGACAGGCCCTGTTCGGTGGGCAGCTCCACATTGATGCTGAGCCGGTCGGCGTAGCGCCCAGCCATGGCCAGCAACTCGGGGGCGGCATCGGGGATGGTCTTGAGGTGGATATAGCCGCGGAAATCGTGCTCTTCGCGCAGGCGCCGCGCCACCTCGATCAACTGCTCCATGGTGTAGTCGCTGGAGCGGATGATGCCGCTGGACAGGAACAGCCCCTCGATGCAGTTGCGCCGGTAGAAATCCAGCGTCAGGCGCACCACCTCGTCCACCGTGAAGCGTGCGCGCTGCACGTTCGAGCTCTTGCGGTTGATGCAGTAGAGGCAGTCGAAGAGGCAGAAATTCGTCAGCAGGATCTTGAGCAGCGAGATGCAGCGCCCGTCAGGCGCGTAACTGTGGCAGATGCCCATGCCCGTGACCGATCCCATGCCCTGGCCGTCCAGTGAGTTGCGGGGCGTGGACCCGCTGGAGGCGCAGCTGGCATCGTACTTGGCCGCATCGGCCAGGATGAAAAGTTTGCGGTTCAACTCCATAACTGTGAAAATATACAGTATATTTGCGTTATCTGCACATCCAGGCATGCGCGGCACAGTGGTACAGGTGTGCCTGTTGAGCAGGCCATGCCATGTCAATGGGCACTCGCTGCGATGGATTGACGATGTGCTGCAAGGAAAATGACGTATTCCAGAAATATTCAATGAGATGTGCTTGATTTTTCTGATGCTGTGAAATGCGTGATGTACTTTGGGATATGGCGAAAAGCCAAAAACCATCGGGCATATTCATTTCGTTACAGCGTTGTTGTAATTTGTTTCAAATTGCCAGAGCCTATTGCTGATAGGCTTTCGGACCTGTCTGGCGCCGTCACTGTTCGTTGCTTCATGGCGCCAGGCGAATACCAACACTTGGAGAGGGAGCTTCGGTGTCGCGTGTACTAGGAACAGAAAGCGAAGTGCTGGCGCTGTCGCCGGACGCCGCATCGAGCAAGGCTGCCAAGGGGCTGCTGTCCCCATCCAAATGGCCGCTTACGGGATGCAATGACGCTGCGGTCTGGGGCGAATGCCAGGGCAGTGGCAGCAAGCCCTACCAGACCCAGGTCGATCTGTCGGGACCGTCGTTCAAATGCTCCTGCCCCAGCCGCAAATTTCCCTGCAAGCACGGCCTGGCGCTGATGCTGATGCGCGCTGGCGGCCAGGTGCCCGAGGGGGGCGATCCGCCGGCCTGGGTGCAGTCCTGGCTGGACAGCCGCCAGGAAAAGGCCGAGAAGAAGGAAGCCAAGGCCGCCGCCGCAGCTGCCGTTGCCGCGTCACCGGCCGATGCCGAAGCCGCAGCCCGGCAGCAGGCCAGGCGCGAGGACAAGCGCTGGGACAAGATCGAGGCCGGACTGCAGGAACTGTCGCTGTGGATGCAGGATATGGTGCGCAGCGGCCTGGCCAGCCAGGCCGGCAATCCGCAGGCGCAGCAGCGCTGGCGCACCATGTCTGCGCGCATGGTGGATGCGCAGGCCACGGGCATGGCTGCCCGCGTCAGGGAGTGCTGGGAACTGGTGGACAGCCACGAAGGCTGGCCGCGCGACCTGCTGGTACAGCTGGGACACTGGCAACTGATCGTGGACGCCGTGCGGCGGCGTGACCAGCTGAGCCCCGAGGTGCGCGCCGATGTGATGGCCGCCCTGGGCTGGCCCATGGACAAGGCCGAAGTCCAGGCCAGGGGCCAGCAGGTGGACGATGAATGGCTGGTGGCCGGCCTGCGCACCATCGAGCGCGAAGGCCGGCTCATGGAGCGCCGTGTCTGGCTGCAGGGCCTGGGCTCCGGGCGCATGGCGCTGGTGCTGGACTATGCGCAGGGCGGGCGCGGTTTCGAGTCGGCCTGGGTGGCAGGGGCGCGCTACCGCTGCGCATTGCACTTCTACCCTGGCAAGGCGCCCTTGCGCGCCGTCGCGGTCCAGGGCAACGGCGCTGCGCTGGAGCCGCAGCAGGGCCAGCCATTGACTGTGCAGACCATGGGCGACACGCTGTCGCAGCTGGGCCAGCGCATCGCGGGCAATCCGCTGCAGTCCGTTCAGCCGCTGTGGCAGGCGGGGGCGCGGCTGGTTTTCGCCGAAGGCCGCTGGCTGGTGGCATGGCCGGGCGCCGAGGCGGCGGCCCAGCCGGTTCCCGCCGTGATCGACGATGCCGATGCCTGGCAGCTGATGGCACTCGCCGGAGGCGGGCCGCTGCAGCTGTTTGGCGAATGGGAGCCTGTGGCGGGCCTGGGCCGCTGGCGCCTGCTGAGCGCTTGGCAGACGGGCCAGGACACGCAGGTTCAGCACTGCATCTGGCACAACCGGGGTGAGATCGTATGAGCAATGCACAAATCTGGGCTGCGCTGCAGCAGTCGGCCATGGTCGGTGCGGACCGCCTGCCTGTGCCGCAGGCACTGGTGCAGGCAGCTGCCATGGGCACCGATCCCTGCCATCAGGCGCTGCTGGCGGCAATAGTCCAGCCCGCTGAATCCGCAGCGGCGCAACTGCTGCGCGCCAGCGCTGTGGCAGCGGTCTTCGAGCGTGCGGGATGGCAGCCGGGGTCGCAAATCACCTTGAAGGCGCCATTGGCGGAGCCACAGCCTGCCCCTGCGGAGCGGCGCCCTGCGCCTGAGGATGAGGCGCTCAAATCCCTGATGCGCGAAGTGCTGGCCGATGGGCCCTTCAGCCTGCGCGCTGCCATGCTGCGCATTCTGGACCAATCGGGGCTGCGCCTGCCCCATGACCTGCTGGCACTGGCCCTGGAGCAGGGCCGCCAGGCGACGTCGCTGCGGCCATGGCTGGACCCTGTGCTCGGCGAGCGCGGGCGGTGGCTGGGCACACTCAACCCCCAGTGGTCCTATGCAGGCGGCGTCGAGGAAACCGCATCCCCTGAGCAGCTCTGGCAGGAAGGCTCCGTGGACCAGCGCGTGGCCTTGCTGCGCAGCGAACGACAGACCGATGCCGCCGGGGCGCGCGAGCGCCTCGAAGCCAGCCTCAAGAACCTGGGCGCCAAGGAGCGCCTGCTCATGGTCCAGACACTGGCCGTGGGCCTGAGCCTGGAGGATGAGCCCCTGCTCGAAAAACTGCTGCGCGACCGCAGCCGGGAGGTGCGCGAACATGCGGCCCAGCTGCTGTCGTGCCTGCCCGGCAGCGCGCACAGCCAGCGCGTGGCGGGCTGGATGCGTGCCATGCTGCGCCAGGATGAGCAGGGCCAGTGGAGCATCGAGCCGCCTGAGCAGGCCCCCGAAGACTGGGCGCACGATGGCGTCGTGTCGCAGCCTTCCCCGTATTTCCGTGGTGGCCAGAAAGCCTGGCTGCTGCAGCAGGTGGTGCAGCTCACGCCGCTGGGCTTTTGGACGCAGACGCTGGGCAAGACCCCGGTGCAGCTGATGCAGTGGGTGCGCCAAAGCGACTGGAAGGCGTCGCTGCGCCAGGGGCTGCAGCATGCCTTGAACCACCAGCTGGATGTCGGATGGATCGAGGTGGCGCAGGGGCGCGAGATGCGTTCCGACACGCTGGTTCAACTGCTCATGGCCAAGCTGCCGCCTGCCGAGCGCGAGGCGCGGTGGCAGGCCTGGTTCGAGCGCGACCAGGGCAAGCTCGTTGACACCATCGCCGGCATTGCGCAGTCCATGCCCGATACGGAATATCTGTCGCCCGCGCTGTCCGAGCGTCTTGTCGATGCCTTGCACCAGGCGCTGGGCGGCCGGCATGCCACGCAAAGCTGGCACAGCTGGCAGGCCGATCAGGCCCTGCTGTCCTGCGCCCGCATGCTGGATGTCGCCTCGCTGCAGCGGTTTGCCGCGCTGTGGCGCCAGCCGGCGCTGCAGGCCGACACGCAAGATGAAGCCGCGCCAGCGGATGTGCCTGCCACGCCCGCCGATCCGGCCTCGGCGCTGACGCCGGAGCAGCAGGCCATGCTCGATCGCAGCCGCATACGGCCCTGGGACGATGACCGGGTGCGTGACGGCCTTGAACGCATCGTCCGCCTGCGCCTGGGGCTGCACCAGGCCTTTGCCGTACAGCGTGCGGCGTGATCCCGACCCGCAGTCTTTTCCCGAATACCACCCTCATTCATCCCGGAACCACACCATGAGCCAAGTCCTGCGCCAGCATGCCGAACAGCAATTCGCCGAAGAACTCGAAGCCCTGCGCAAGGTGGACGACCGTCCGCGTCCGCCCAACTGGAAGCTGTCGCCCTGGGCCGTGCTCCAGTATCTGATGGGCGGCAAGCTCGACAACGGCTTTGAGGTCACTCCCAAGTACATCGGCAACCCCCGCCTCATGGAAATTGCCGTCTCCACGCTGGCCACCGACCGTGCGCTGCTGCTGTACGGCGTGCCCGGCACGGCCAAGTCCTGGGTCTCCGAGCACCTGTCCGCTGCCGTCAGCGGCGACTCCACCATGCTGGTGCAGGGCACGGCCGGCACCAGTGAAGAGCAGCTGCGCTACGGCTGGAACTATGCCCAGCTGCTGGCCCACGGCCCGTCCGAGCAGGCACTCATTCCCAGCCCCCTGGTGCATGCCATGAAGCTGGGCAAGATCGCGCGCATCGAGGAACTCACCCGCATTCCCGCCGACGTGCAGGACACGCTGATCACCGTGCTGTCCGAAAAGACACTGCCCGTGCCCGAGCTGGGCACTGAAGTGCAGGCCGTGCAGGGCTTCTCGGTCATTGCCACGGCCAACAACCGCGACAAGGGCGTCAACGAACTGTCCAGCGCGCTCAAGCGCCGCTTCAACACCGTGGTCCTGCCCGTGCCCGCCTCCCAGGACGAGGAGGTGCAGATCGTCACCAAGCGCGTGGCCGAGCAGGGCCGCGCCCTGGCGCTGCCTGCCGAGCCGCCCGCGCTGCAGGAAGTACGCCGCGTGGTGCAGATCTTCCGCGAACTGCGCAACGGCCAGACCGAAGACGGCAAGAGCGTGCGCGTCAAGTCGCCCAGCAGCACCCTGTCCACGGCCGAAGCCATCTCGGTCATCAACAGCGGCATGGCGCTGGCCGGCCACTTCGGCGACGGCGTGCTGCGCGCGGGCGACGTGGCCTCGGGCCTGCTGGGCGCCGTGATCAAGGACCCGGTGCAGGATACCGTGGTCTGGAAGGAATACCTGGAAACCGTGGTCAAGGAACGCAGCGACTGGAAGGACCTGTACCGCGCCTGCCGCGAGCAACTGTAAGCACCCCATGGCTACTTCCGCCGACACGCTCCACTTCTTCGGCATACGCCACCACGGCCCCGGCTGCGCACGCAGCCTGCTCCACGCGCTGGAGCAGCTGCAGCCCGATTGCCTGCTGGTCGAAGGCCCGCCCGAGGGCGAGGCCCTGCTGCCCATGCTCGGGCATGCCGACCTGCGCCCGCCCGTGGCCATGCTGGTCTATGTGCAGGACAGTCCCTCGCATGCCGCCTTCTATCCTTTTGCCGAGTTCTCGCCCGAATGGCAAGCCATGCAATGGGCTGCGCGCCAGGGCGTGGCCACGCGCTTCATGGACCTGCCTCAGACCCACCGCATGGCGCTGGACCTGGCCGAGCAGGAGCGCCTGAAGGCCGAGGCCGCAGCCCAGGAGGCGGACAGCGGCGCGTGCAGCGGCGCGTGCAGCGGCGCGGGCGGCGACGAAGAGTCCACCACAGCCGGGCTGCCTGCAGACCCGTCTGAAGATGCGTCTGGCCACGACGATGCCGCACCCGGCGCCATGGATGCCAGCGCGCCGCAGCACCCGCCCGAGCCCGCAGCAGTGCATGACTGGAGCGATCCGCTGGACCTGCTGGCCCATGCGGCCGGCCATGCCGATGGCGAAAGCTGGTGGAACCGCATGGTCGAGGAGCGTGGCGACGGCTCGGCACTGTTCGACGGCATCGCCGAGGCCATGGCCGCCGTGCGCGCCGAGCTGCCCAACGAGGCACGCGGCGAGCGCCATGCCCGGCGCGAGGCCCTGCGCGAAGCCTGGATGCGCCAGTGCATGCGCGAAGCCGTCAAGGCCGGCTACCAGCGCATCGCCGTGGTCTGCGGCGCCTGGCACGTGCCTGCGCTCAAGGCCCAGGTCACCGCCAAGGCCGATACCGCACTGCTCAAGGGCCTGCCCAAGGCCAAGGTCCAGGCCACCTGGGCCCCCTGGACCTACCGCAACCTGTGTGCCTCCAGCGGCTACGGCGCCGGCGTGGACTCGCCGGGCTGGTACGAGCACCTGTGGCAATCCTCGCAGCATGTGGCGGATGGCGGCATTGACATCCGCCGCCGCACGGTGGCCTGGCTGGCGCGCGTGGCGCAGCTGCTGCGCTCCAAAGACCTGGACTGCTCCAGCGCCCACATCATCGAAGCCACGCGTCTGGCCGAGAGCCTTGCCGCCCTGCGCGGCCATGCCAGCCCGGGCCTGCCCGAGCTGGAAGAGGCCATCGTCACCGTCATCTGCATGGGCGAGCGCGCGCCCCTGGCCCTGATCGAGCGCGAACTCAGCGTGGGCGACCGCATTGGCGCGGTGCCCGCAGACGTGCCCCAGGTACCGCTGCAGCGCGACATCGAGCAGCAGCAAAAAAGCCTGCGCCTCAAGCCCGAGGCCGCTGCCAAGCTGCTGGCCCTGGACCTGCGCAAAGACATCGACCGCGAGCGCAGCCAGTTCCTGCACCGCCTGCGCCTGCTGGGCATCGACTGGGGGCGCCTTGCCGCCGACCAGCAGCGCAACCGAGGCACCTTCCGCGAAAGCTGGCAACTGCAGTGGGAGCCCGGGCTGGCCGTGCGCATCATCGAGGCCAGCCGCTTCGGCGGCACCCTGGTGCAGGCCGCATCGGCCAAGGTGCGGCAAAGCATGGATGCCGACACCCCGCTGCCTAAAATGGCCCAGGCGGTGGATGATGCCCTGCTGGCCGACCTGCCGCAGCTGGTCGATGCGCTCATGCACGACCTGGCCGAGCGCTCGGCCAGCACGGGCGATGTCGCCCAGCTGCTGCAGGCGCTGCCGCCGCTGGCCAACGTCTACCGCTACGGCAGCGTGCGCCAGACCGACACCCAGGCGCTGGCCAGCGTCATCGACAGCCTGGCCCTGCGCGCGGCCATTGGCCTGCCCGTAGCCTGCATGTCGCTGGACGAGGACGCTGCCCGCAGCATGCAGGCCACCGTGCTCCAGGCCCACGAGGCGCTGCGCCTGCGCGAAGCAGCCGAGCCGATGCAGGCCTGGCATGGCGCCTTGCGCAGCCTGGCCCTGGGCGATGCGGCGGCGGCACTGCTGCGCGGCATGGCCTGCCGCCTGCTGCTTGACGCCCAACTGCTCGACACCGCCGGCGTGTCCACCCAGCTGTCGCGCAACCTCTCGCTGGGCGTGCCGCCGCTGGACGCCGCCGCCTGGCTTGACGGCTTCCTCAACCGCCAGGCCCTGGTGCTGCTGCACGACCAGGCCATCTGGGGCGCTGTCGATGCCTGGCTGGCCCAACTGGGCGAAACCCAGTTCGTGCAAATCCTGCCGCTGGTGCGTCGCAGCTTTTCGGAGTTTTCCACGCACGAACGCCAGAGCCTGGGTGAGAAGGCCCGCCAGTCCCAGACTGCGGGCGCCCAGCCCGTGGCCCGCCTGGCAGGCACACCCGGTGCCCAACCCTGGGACGTGCAGCGCGCCGCGCTGGCCCTGCCCGTGCTGGGTGAGCTGCTGGGTCTGGAGCTGCCAGCCCAGAGCCTGTCGAATCCGCAGGAGGCCTGAACCATGCTGCAAGACACTTCCCCGGACACCGTGTCCGCCGACGCCGCATCCGCCGAAGGCGCTGACGGCGAGCCCGCGCCCACCACGCGCCTGCAGCGCTGGCGCCTGGTCCTGGGCCAGCCCGCCGAAGCCAGCTGCGGCGCCGTGGGCGGCTCCATCGCCGAGATGGACAAGGCCCTGGCTGCGCTCTACGAGCCCGACTCCAGCCTTTCGCGGCGCGGCGGCCGTGGCAACTCCTCGCCCTCGGTGGCGCGCTGGCTGGGCGATATCCGCAAGTATTTCCCCAGCCAGGTCGTGCAGGTCATGCAGCACGATGCCATGGAGCGCCTGAAGCTGCGTGAACTCATGCTGCAGCCCGAGATGCTCGAACATGTGCAGCCTGACGTGCATCTGGTCGCCGACCTGATCTCCCTGGGCTCGGTCATACCGCAGAACACCAAGGAAACTGCGCGCATCGTGGTGCGCAAAGTCGTGGATGACCTTATGCGCCGGCTCGAAGAGCCCATGCGCAGCGCGGTCTCGGGCGCGCTGGACCGCAGCCAGCGCAACCGGCGACCGCGCCATGCCGAGATCGACTGGAACCGCACCATCCGCGCCAATCTGCGCCACTGGCAGCCCGAATACCGCACCGTCGTGCCGGAGACCCTGATCGGCTACGGGCGCAAGGCGCGCAGGCCGCAGCGCGAGGTCATCCTGTGCATCGACCAGAGCGGCTCCATGGCCAACTCGGTCGTCTACTCCAGCATCTTCGGTGCCGTCATGGCAAGCTTGCCGGCCGTCAGCACGAAACTGGTGGTCTTCGACACCGCCGTGGTCGATCTCACCGACAAGCTGTCCGATCCCGTGGATGTGCTGTTTGGCGTGCAACTGGGCGGCGGCACCGACATCAACGGCGCCGTGGGCTATTGCCAGGAGCTGATCAGCGAGCCGCGCAACACCATCGTCGTGCTCATCTCCGACCTGTACGAAGGCGGCGTGGAAAGCGGCCTGCTGCGGCGCGCCTCGGAACTGGTGGAATCCGGCGTGCAGTTCATCACCCTGCTGGCCCTCAGCGACGAGGGTGCTCCGGCCTACGACGCGCAACTGGCCGGCAAGCTCGCGGCCCTGGGCGTGCCCTCGTTCGCCTGCACGCCCGATGCCTTCCCGCAACTGATGGCAGCGGCCATCCGCAAAGACGACGTGGCCGCCTGGGCGGCGGGGCAGGGCTTCAAGACCAGCAAGTAGCCCGGCCAGCGCTGGCTTACGGCAGCGGAAAGCCGCTCACGCGCTTGGTGCGCGGAGGCGCATAGGTGCGCACCTTGGACGTCTTCAGGCCCAGGCGCACCAGCGACTCGGCAATCGTCACGGCCGAGGCCACGCCATCCACCACGGGTACGCCCGTGCGCTCGCGTATCCTGGCCTCCAGTTCGGCCATGCCGCCGCAGCCCAGGCAGATCACTTCCGCATGATCCTGGCGCACCGCCAGCGTGGCCTGCTCCACGATGGCCTGCACCGCGCGCTCGGGCTGGGTTTCCAGCTCCAGCACGGCCATGCCGCTGGCCCGCACGGAGGCGCACCGCGCATCCAGCCCGGCCAGCTTGAGCCGGTCCTCGATCAGCGGCACGGCACGGTCCAGCGTGGTGACCACGGAATACTTGTGGCCCAGAAACATGGCCGTGGAGGCAGCGGCCTCCGTGATGTCCACGACAGGCACCTCCAGCAATTCCTGCAAGCCTTCGCGGCCATGCTCGCCGTAGCCGGCCTGGATGACGGCATCAAAGGGCTGGTCGTAGCGCATCACGGCGTCCATGACGCCGACCGCCGCGAGATAGCTCTCGAAGTTGCCTTCGACGGACTCTGCGCCGAAGCGGGGCGTCAGGGCGACGATCTCCGTGCCGGGCGCGGCGGCTTTGCGTGCCTGCTCGCCGATGGCCTGGGTCATCGACTCGGTGGTGTTGACGTTGACAATCAAAATACGCATGTACAAGAAACTCCGGTTCAGTGTGTGGCCGCATTCACGGCAATTGATTCGCCATCCTGATCTTCATAGACCAATCCCTTCGGAGAAATCATCCAGTATGACAAGGCGCCCAGCCCTGCAGCGATGAACCATGAAAATTGAGAAAGCGAATGCAGTGCGGGAAGAAATGCAAAAAGCAGTGATATCAGTGCCGAAGGAATCAAAGCCTTGATAGCCCTGGGATTGACGCCATTGTGATAGTGGTAAGGCCCTGAAGGGTCATGTGTGTACAAGGCCGGAACATTCACGCGCTGCTTGCGGATCAGCCAGTAATCGGCCATGACGATGCCGAACAGAGGGCCCAGCAGGCAGCCGAGTCCGCCCAGGAAATAGACAATCACCAGGGGTGAATTGTAAAGATTCCAGGGAAGTATGCAAAAACCGATGATGGCGCTGACCAGGGCAGCCCGGCGGAAATTCAGGTGGCGCGGCATCAGGTTGGCCAATGCCAAGGCCGGGGCGACGAAATTCGCCATCAGATTCACGGCAATGGTCAGAATCAGCAGGGAAAGGCTGGCCATCACCAGAAGCGGTGTATTGGGGATTTTCTGGACAATATCGGAAGGGCTTTTGATCAGCGTGCCATCGATGGAGAGCTGGCCTCCGGTCAGGATCACCACGATCAGGCCGAAAAACAGCATGTTGATGGGGATGCCCCAGAAATTGCCCTTGACCACGGCGCTGCGTGATGTTGCCCCCCTGGTGAAGTCGCAGAAGTTCAGCACGAAAGTGCCATAGATGGCCACCCACAGCGAAGCCGCTCCCAGGATCTGCGCCCACATGGCCGTGCCGGTGATGGCCTGGGGGGCGGCCCACTGGATCTTGCCTGCGCTGCTGTAGAGCACCCAGCCCGCCAGGGCCACGAAAGTCGCCAGGATCACGGGTCCGGCAAAAGCCTCATATTTTCGGATGCTTTCCATGCCCCAGCAGGCGATCAGGACCTGGATGACCCAAAGGGTGCTGAAGCTGATCCATCCGAGAATGGGAAGCCCCAGGACGGATGGGGCATTGAGGGCTTCCAGACCGGGAAAAAGCAAAAGCAACAGTACATCGAGCACCATGGATGCCAGATAGGTCTGAATGCCGAACCATGCAATAGCCACTCCGCCACGGATCAGTGCAGGGATTTGCGCGCCACGTGTTCCAAAGCTTATTCGGCTCATCACAGGGAAAGGAACCCCTGTCTTGGGTCCCATGAATCCCGAGAGATTGAGCAGGAAGAACAGAAATGCGGAGCCTATCAGCAGGGCCGCAAGAATCTGCCAGCCACCCAGTCCCAGTGCGAAAAGTCCTATGGCAAATGCGTAATTGCCCAGGCTGTGAACATCATTGGCCCAGAGTGTGAAAAGACTGTAGGCGCCCCAGGAGCGTCCTTCTTTTTTGGTGGGGGCCAGGTCATGGTTGTACAAGGCGGGAGAAACCCCGGCAGGGAATGGTGCGTGGACTGTTTTTTTCTCGCTGGAGCCGTTGAATATCAAGGGGCTCGATGGGGTTGCTGCGGTGTTTTCCATGTACTGCCTTTTTCGGAATGCGTTTTGCCTGCATTCCGCCTATGGCTTCTCGGGGGCAGAGAGGCCACGTTTGTCTCTTGTTGTGCTGCATGGCGGTCTGGCAAGAGGCCTGCCCTGGCGGGCATCGTGCTTGCGCCTGGAGGTGGAGGAGGTGAGCGCTGGATGAGGTCTGGTCCTGGTGGGCTCCTTGTGCATGAGGTGATGCAGAAATTGTATTTCTTATTACATGCATAAATCGTATACAAAAAATGACCACAAAAAGCTAGGGCCAACCCTGTGGAGGGTTGCCGCAGGTGGATCTGTGGGGAAGGCAAACGCAGGGCAGATGCTTGCCTGCTTGTCAGCAAGGCCGGTGGTCCATGCGCCTGAACGCACCGTGCCCGTGTGCGCCACCTCCTGAGGCCGGGCTCAGGAGTGGCATGTCAGAGCATCAGCCCTGCAGCGCGCCCCGCACGGCGGCTCTTTCCTGCATCCTCAGGAAATGCGCCTGAACCTTGGGAAAGCCTGCCATATCCACTCCGTCGCCTTCCAGCCAGCCCGCGATGGTGAACAGGTAGCCGTCGGCCACCGAGTACTGCTGGCCCAGCACCCAGGGGCCGTCGCCCAGGTAGTGGCGCTCGATCACGCCAAAGCACTCGGCCATGTTGGCCGCCACTTTGCGCTGCATGGCGGCAATGGCCTGCTCGTCGTCGGCCCAGCGGCCAGCGCGGCGGCCATGGGCATGGGCGACGTGGACCGTGGAGGACAGGTAGCCGTGGAACTCCTGCATGCGGGCATAGGCGTAGGCGTCGTCCAGCGGCGCCAGCCGCGCCTCGGGAAAGCGGTTGGCGACGTAGGCCAGCAGGGCCGGTGTTTCGGTCAGCACGCCGCGCTCGGTCACCAGGGCGGGCACACGGCCCTTGGGGTTGATGGCCAGGTAGTCGGGGCTGCGCTGCTCGGCACTGGAGAAGTCGAGCGTGACGACTTCATGGGGCGCATTGGCTTCGATCAGTGCGATGCGCGTGGCAAGCGCACAGGTGCCAGGGGCGTAGTAGAGCTTGAGCATGGTCATTGAAAAGGTGAAGGCAGTGTAGGAATGGGGGATTTCACGGCCGGCGCCGATGGCCGGGCCGGCCCCCCAACTTAGTGCGTGCAGCACGGCTGCGCAAGTACGGCTTGCGTCTTTGCTTATGCCGTATCCCCGCTCCAGCGCACTGCGCGCGCAGGCAGGCGCGGGTGAATGCGCTGCCCTGAAGGAGCCATGGCGTTGCATGCGGCCAACGGTCTGGGTGCCCACGGACCTGCACGCACCCAGGTTTGAGCTAGGACAAGACCGGCCGGGCCGGGCCCTGTTGCAATACATCTACGGGATTTGCCCCGGGCTACTCCAAGACACTCCATCATGAAAAGAACTCTGCTGGCCGTTGCCGCCCTCTGTGCCCTGTCTTCCGGCGCCGCTTTCGCGCAGCAGGCCGAAGGTCCCTGGATGGTGCGCGTGCGTGCCGTGAACCTGGACAGCGCCAACAAGGACAGCACGGGCCTGGGCCTGTCGATCAACAACAAGTGGATGCCCGAAGTTGACGTGTCCTACTTCTTCACGCCCAACTTCGCAGCCGAGCTGGTGCTGACCTACCCGCAAAAGCATGATCTGCGCGCCAACGGCCTGGGTCAGATCGGCACCCTCAAGCACCTGCCGCCCACGCTGCTGGCGCAATACCACTTCACCAATTTCGGCGCTTTCAAGCCCTATGTGGGCGCCGGCATCAACTACACCCGCTTTTCGAGCGTGAACTTCAACCCGGCCGTGCAGGCCGCGCTGAACCCCTCGATCAAGAAGAACAGCTTTGGCGGCGCGCTGCAGGTCGGCTTCGACTACGCGCTGGACAAGAACTGGTCGCTGAATTTCGACGTGAAGAAGGTCTTCATCGAAACCGACGTGAGCGCTGCCGGCACCAAGGTGGGCACCTTCAAGGTGAACCCCGTGCTGGTCGGCGTGGGACTGGGCTATCGCTTCTGATCTTCGGATCATGAGCGAGGCACGCGCTGCTTCATCCGGCAGCGCGTAGTGAGGCAAGGATGGGTACTTGGTCCGGTACACCGCAGATGTGGTGTACCGGATTTTTTTGCGTCAGACCTTGTCCAGCGCCTGTTCCAGGTCGGCCAGCAGGTCGCTGATGTGCTCGATGCCCACGGACAGGCGGACCATGCCCTCGGTCACGCCGGCCTTGGCCAGTTCGGCGGCATCGAGCTGGCGGTGCGTGGTCGAGGCCGGGTGCGTGGCCAGCGACTTGGCATCGCCGATGTTCACAAGGCGCGTGAACAGCTGCAGCGCATCCAGCAAGCGCGCACCGGCTGCGCGTGCATCGCCGTCGCTTGCCTTGAGGCTGAACGACAGAATGCCGGAGGCGCGGCCGCCGAGCTGCTTTTGCACGATGGCATGGTCGGGATGGTCGGCCAGGCCCGCATAGCGCACCCACTCGACCTTGGGGTGCTGCTGCAGTGTTTCGGCAATCTTTTGCGTGTTCTCGCAGATGCGGTCCATGCGCAGTGCCAGCGTCTCGATGCCCTGCAGGATCAGGAAGGCGTTGTGCGGCGAAAGGGCCGCGCCCGTGTTGCGCAGCGGCACCACGCGCACGCGGCCGATGTAGGCGGCCGGGCCCAGGGCCTCGGTGTAGACCACGCCGTGGTAGCTGACGTCGGGCTCGTTCAGGCGCCTGAAGCGCGCCTTGTGCTCGGCCCAGGGGAACTTGCCGCTGTCCACGACGGCGCCGCCCACGCTGTTGCCATGGCCGCCCAGGTATTTGGTCAGCGAGTGCACGACGATGTCGGCGCCATGCTCGATAGGGCGCAGCAGGTAGGGGCTGGGCACGGTGTTGTCCACGATCAGCGGCACGCCGTGCGCGTGTGCCACATCGGCCAGCGCGCGGATGTCGGTGACATTGCCCAGCGGGTTGCCGATGGATTCGATGAAGATGGCCTTGGTCCTGTCATCGATCAGGCTGGCGAAGCTGGCCGGGTCGCGCGGGTCGGCAAAGCGCACTGTGATGCCCTGCTGCGGGAAGGTGTGGGCAAACAGGTTGTAGGTGCCGCCATAGAGCGTGCTGGCCGAGACGATGTTGTCGCCGGCCTCGGCAATGGCCTGGATGGCGTAGGTGATGGCTGCCATGCCCGAGGCCACGGCCACGGCGGCAATGCCGCCTTCCAGCGCCGCGACGCGCTTTTCCAGCACGTCGGTGGTGGGGTTCATGATGCGCGTGTAGATGTTGCCGGCCACCTTGAGGTCGAACAGATCGGCGCCATGCTGCGCGCTGTCGAACGCGTAGGCCACGGTCTGGTAGATGGGCACGGCCACGGCCTTGGTCGTGGGGTCGGGCGAGTAGCCGGCATGGACGGCCAGGGTTTCAATGCGCATGGAGAGCTGCCTTTCTGTGAGGGGCTTGAGAATGGGGCATTGTGGCGTGCCGGAGCAGTGCAGCCAACAATGCGTTGGTTACGAACATATGCGTGCACACGAATACTCAGGTTCACAGATGAGACAGTGTGGATAAACTGTAACGCTCTGTGTCAATGTCGACGGCGGTTTGCTTCGTCTCCTGTCCCACATGCTGCTGTTTTCCGACAAGTTTCTGGTGTTGAGCGTGCTGTTGAATGTGCTGGTGCTTGGCGGTGTGCTGTTCGCATGCTGGCTGGTTCAGCGGCACAAGCGTTATCTGCTGTGGCTGGTGGCTGGCTATGTCCTGTCGGCATTCGGTCTGGCCTGGCAGAGCGTCATGCCTGCAGGCGATCTGACGCGCTGGTGTCTTGTCACCGGCGTTATCTATCTGGCAGGCGCCTGGTCGCTGGCGCGTGGCATGGGCATGCGTTACAGCGTCAGTGCCCATCCGCTGGCGGCGCTGGCCATCGCGTCATGCACCTTGGCCCTGCTGTACTACTACGCCTTCATTCACGAAGACTTGTGGGCGCGTGTGCACCTGATCAATGTAGGTCTGGGCCTGTTGCAGGTGCTGCCGGTGCCCGCCATGCTGATGCGCATCCCGGCGGGTGACAGGCTGGGACGCATTGTCTGCTGGTCCTATGCTGCATTTGCCTGCTACACCATGGTCCGGCCTGCACTGCTGCTTGCTGTGGCGCCGTTGTCGAAGACGATGGAGTTGACCCTGTCGGGCTATTGGCTGGCCACGCTGGCAGGTTCCCTGCTGTTTGCTCTGTGGTTCACGGCCATGCTGGTGGCCAGCGTGGTGCGCGATGCCATGGCCGCGCTGCGCGAGGAACGCAACCGCGATCCGCTGACGCAACTGCTCAACCGCCGTGCCTTTTTCGAGGCTGCGCAACACTGCCTGGGCGACGTCCGCCAGGGACCATGGATGCTGCTGACCTGCGACATCGACCATTTCAAGCAGGTCAATGACAACTGGGGGCATGCTGTCGGTGACGAGGTGCTGTGCCGGGTGGCCCGCTTGCTGGCCGAGCAGGCCCGCGAAGGGGGGCTGGCCGCGCGCTTCGGTGGCGAGGAGTTCGTGCTGCTGCTGCCGCATACTGCCAGCGAGCATGCGCAATCGGTGGCCCAGGGCATGTGTCAGCAACTGTCTGCCATGCACATCGATGCCATTGGAGGCAGCATCACGGCCAGTTTTGGTGTCGCCCTGCCCACTTCCCCTGCCGATCTGCCCAGAGCGCTGACCCAGGCCGATGCGCTGCTGTACCGTGCCAAGCAAAGCGGTCGCAATCAGGTGTGCATGCCATAGGCCGGGCGTCTGTCGCCCTGGCGCTTTATGGCGTGGCGGCAGCGGTGCGCGGCCTGCGCTGGCGCTCGGCGATGGGGGGCTGGCGCTGCTCCCAGGCGGACAGGGCGGCATCGATCATGGCGGCCGCATGGGCATCGTTGGCCGCATAGCGGCACTGCGCCTGGCTGAGCTGCAGGGCGGCCCAGTTCGAGGTGGAGATGCGCTTGGATTTGTGGAAGTTGCGGCCCAGCACCAGGGCCGCCGCTGCGCGCACGCCTACCGAATTGCCGTATCCGTGGCGCTTGAAGGTCCGGTCCAGGTCCACGACGTGGTGCAGCTCCACGCCCAGGCGCGCGGGCAGTGCGCGCAGGTCATTGTCCAGGCCGAAGCCTGCCTTGCGGATGGCCGGATTGCCCAGTATCTCAGCGGCCAGCTCCAGCGCCTGGGGGTGGTGCAGCTGCAAAAGCCAGGCATCGCTGCAGGTTGCCAGCTGTACCAGATGGGGGCCGGTGTCGGTCTGCGCAGCCTCGAACAGCGGCTTGCTTTCCGTGTCGAAGCCCAGCACGCGTGCCGCACGCAGCGCGGCGCGCGCCTCTTCGAACTGCGCATCGCTGGCAGGGATATGAATGGCCTGGTCGGACAGTGTGGCAAAGGGGGGCAGCTTCTGCCTGTCTTCCTTGCTGGGAGCGCGCAAACGGGCCATGGGTCAAAAGTGGTCAGCAAATCCGTGCGAGTATGCCTGCTTTGCAGGCGGGAACAGGGCGGGGTTTTTATCCCCGGCCCGTGTGGACGGAGTTGTGGAAAAGTCCAGGTGTAACTTGCCTGAACCGCGCCAGCAAAGGCTTTCGACGGAATGCCTAAAATTTCAGCGGTGTGTCACTCCGGCATGAATCAAGGGTTTGCACGGGTGATTGGAAGGCTTTGCGCAGCGTTTTCACCCTGTGCACAGCCGCTGTCGATGAACACGGGCAGGCGCTTGCCCAGGCCTGCGCGCACGGCCTCGGCCTGGTTGGGGCTGCCCAGCAGGGCCTGCTGTTCGCGGGCCTCGGCCAGCAGGATGTCCGCCGGGCTTGCGGTTTCCGTCAGGTGCATGAGCCGTTTGGCGGCGCGGATGGCATCGGGGCTGCTGCCTGCGATCTGGCGCGCCAGGGCGCGGGCCTCCTGCAAGGGGTCTGTGCAGATGCGCGTGGCCAAGCCCAGGTCCACAGCCTCGGTGCCTTCGACAATGCGGCCCGTATAGACCAGCTCGCGCAGATGGTCGCCGCGCACCAGCGGCGCCAGCAGCGCGCAGCCAGCCATGTCCGGCACCAGCCCCCACTTGATTTCCATGATTGACATTCTGGCGTCCGGCGTGATCAGGCGCATGTCAGCCCCCATGGCCAGTTGCAGGCCGCCGCCGTAGGCCACGCCGTGCACGGCGGCGATGACGGGAACAGCCAGCGCGCGCCAGCCCCAGCAGATCTGCTGGAAGCGGTTGGCCATGCCATGCGTGCGCGCTGCCAGATCGGTCATGTCCGCCGTTTGATGGCCCTGCGCGATGCCTGCCATGCTGTCCATGTCCAGGCCCGCGCAAAAGGCCCGGCCTTCGCCATGCAGCACCACGGCGCGCAGGCCGGGCTGGGCCTGCAGCTGCTCCAGGGCATCGAGCAGGGCGTCGAACATCGCTGGATCGAGCGCATTCATCTTGCCGGGGCGGTTCAGGGCCACTTCGGCCACGCCTTGGCCGGCGCTGATGCGCACACGCGGTTCACTCATGGGTTGGTCTCCTTTGATGCCTTGTGTCCAGGCGGCGCGACGGGCCGCCCATGGCCGGATCTTGCAGGTGCCGGGGCGCGCCTGTCTGTCCCGCGAGATACAAGGGTGTTCACAGGCCCTACAGCGCGCGCGAGATCACTTCCTTCATGATTTCGCTGGTGCCGCCGTAGATGCGCTGCACGCGTGCGTCGGCGTACATGCGTGTGACCATGTATTCGTTCATGAAGCCGTAGCCGCCATGCAGCTGCAGCAGCTCGTCGAGTACGCGGCCCTGGGCTTCGGAGCACCACAGCTTGGCCATGGAGGCCGTGGCCGTGTCCAGCGTGCCGGCCACGAGCTGCTCCACGCAGCGGTCGATGAAGGCGCGCCCCACCGTGATGGTGGTGGCCACTTCGGCCAGCTTGAAGCGGGTGTTTTGCATGTCGGCGATGGCCTGTCCGAAGGCGCGGCGCTCGCGCACATAGGCCAGCGTGGCCTCATAGGCGCCCTCCATGCAGGCCAGGGCCGTCAGGCCGATGATCAGCCGCTCGTAGGGCAGGTCAGCCATGAGCTGGTAAAAGCCCTGGCCTTCACGCCCGCCCAGCAGCGCATCCTGCGGCACGTCCACACCGTCGAAGAACAGCTCCGAGGTGTCCTGTGCCTTCATGCCCATTTTGTCCAGCATGCGGCCCACGCTGAAGCCAGGGCAGTCCCGGGTCTCGACGATGACAATGGAGGTGCCGCGCGCACCCTGGGTGGGGTCGGTCTTGCAGACCACGAGCACCAGGCCGGCCAGCAGTCCGTTGGTGACGAAGGTCTTGCTGCCGGTGATGCGGTAGCGGCCGTCCTGGCGCTCGGCGCGCGTGCGAATGCCCTGCAGGTCCGAGCCCGCGCCGGGCTCGGTCATGGCGATGGCGCCCACCAGTTCGCCGCGTGCCATGGCCGGCAGATAGCGGCGTTTTTGCGCTTCGGTGCCGTGGTTGAGCAGGTAGTGGGCCACGATGGAGTGCACGGAGTTGCCCATGCCCGTCAGGCCCCGGCGCGCCATTTCCTCGTGGATCACGGCTTCGTGGCGGAAGTCGCCGCCGCCTGCCCCGTAGGCCTCGGGGATGTCGGTGCACAGCAGGCCCAGCTCACCCGCCCGGCGCCAGAGGGCATGGCCGACATGGCCGCGCAGGCGTGCCGCTTCGTCTTGTGGCTGCATCTCGGTTTCGATGAAGCGTACGGCTGTGGCCCGCAGGCTTTCCAGTTCGGGGGTGCTCCAGGAGCGCGTCATTGGCAGGGGCATGGCTTTCCCTTGTGGGCTGGGTGGGCGGCGGCCGGTGTATCCCATGCGGCCAGCGCTTCGTCGAGGCTGGCGGCGCGCGGCGGCTGCGGCGCATCGGGGGCGCTGCGCGAAAAGCGCGGCGCGGGCGCGGGCTGGATCACGCCACCGGCTTCGGTGAAGGTGGCCCGGGCGCGGTTGTGGGCGTGCTGCGGCGCTTCGTCCCAGTCGAGCACGGGGGCGAAGCAGGCGTCGCTGCCTTCGAGCTGCTCACACCACTGCTGGCGGGTGCGCGTGCGCAAGATGTCGGCCAGGCGCAGCTTGAGCAGGGGCCAGCGCGCGGCATCCATCTGGCCCTCGAACAGCGGGTCCTGGATGCCGCAGCGCCGGCACAGCTCGGCATAGAACTGCGGCTCGATGGCGCCGATGGCGATGTATTTGCCATCGGCGCAGGCATAGGTGTCATAGAAGTGCGCTCCGCCGTCGAGCATGTTCTCGCCGCGCCGGCTGCTCCAGCGTCCCTGGGCCTTGAAGCCGTACATGAAGGCCGACAGCAGGGCTGCGCCGTCGGTCATGGCGGCATCGATGACCTGGCCTTGGCCGCTGCGTCCGGCCTCGTGCAGCGCGGCCAGCAGGCCCACAGCCAGCAGCATGCCGCCGCCGCCGAAGTCGCCCACGTAGTTGAGCGGCGGCACGGGCGCCTCGCCCGCCCGGCCAATGGCATGCAGCGCGCCCGACAGCGCGATGTAGTTGATGTCGTGCCCTGCCGCATGGGCCAGCGGCCCGTGCTGGCCCCAGCCCGTCATGCGTCCGTAGATCAGGCGCGGGTTGCGCTGCAGGCAGGGCTCGGGCCCCAGGCCCAGGCGCTCCATCACGCCCGGGCGAAAGCCCTCGATCAGCAGGTCGGCACGTGCGATCAGGGCCAGCGCCGAGGCCTGCCCCGCTGCGCTGCGCAGGTCGATCCCGATCTGGCGGCGGCTGCGCGTGGTGACATCGCGCGCATCCACTGGCGTGCCGGGCCGCGCGATGCGCAGCACATCGGCGCCCAGGTCGGCCAGCAGCATGGCGCAAAACGGCCCCGGGCCCAGGCCGGCAAACTCGACGATGCGCACGCCTTCAAGCGGTCCTGCCATGGAGGTCTCCTTGGGGTGTTCAGGCGGTGGGCAGCGGATAGTTTCTGTACTGCTGGCGCAGCCGGGTTTTCAGCAGCTTGCCGGTGGCCGTGTGCGGCAGCTCGGCCACTTGCAGCACATCGTCGGGCAGCCACCACCTGGCGATGCGCGTGGACAGAAACTCCCGCATGGATTCGCGTGTCACGCTCTGGCCCGGACGCGGCACGACCAGCAGCAGCGGGCGTTCCTGCCACTTGGGGTGGGCGACGCCGATGATGGCAGCCTCTGCCACGGCCGGGTGGCTCATGGCGGCGTTTTCCACATCGATGGAGGAGATCCATTCGCCACCTGACTTGATCACATCCTTGGCGCGGTCCACCAGCTGCAGGAAGCCGTCAGGGTCAATGGTGGCCACGTCGCCGGTGGCGAAGAAGCCTTGCTCGTCCACGGGCGAGCCTCCCTCGCCCTTGAAGTAGCCGCTGGCGATCCAGGGGCCGCGCACGCGCAGGTGGCCCCAGGTCCTGCCATCCCAGGGCAGGGGCCTGCCATCGTCGTCCTCGATCTTGAGGTCCACGCCCCAGACGCCGCGCCCCTGCTTGAGCTTGACCTGGATGAGCGCATCCGGTGCCAGGGCCTCATGCTTGGGCAGCAGCCTGCTGATCACGCCGATGGGACTGGTCTCGGTCATGCCCCAGCCCTGCACGACCTGGGCGCCGAACTGGTTCTCGAAGCGCTCCAGCATGGCGCGCGGCACCGCTGCGCCGCCAATGCCGATGCGCTTGATGCCCAGTGCGCGCGGATCGATTTCGGGGTGGGCGTCCAGGTACTGGAACAGCATCAGCCACACTGTGGGCACGCCCTGCGAGAAGCTCACCTTCTCGTCGCGCATGAGCTCATAGACGCTCTGGCCGTCCAGGTGGGGGCCCGGCAGCACCAGGCTTGCGCCCACCATGGCCGCCGCATAGGGCGTGCCCCAGGCATTGGCATGGAACATGGGCACGATGAGCATGATGGTCTCGTGCGAGTTCACGCCGAAGGTGTCGGGCGCCAGCTCCATCAGCGAATGCAGCACGGTGGAGCGGTGCGAGTACAGCACGCCCTTGGGGTTGCCCGTGGTGCCCGAGGTGTAGCACAGCGAAGAGGCCGTGCGCTCGTCGAACTCGGGCCAGTCGAAGCACTCGCTCTGGCTGTCCACCAGCTCGTCCCAGCACAGCAGACCGGGCAGCTCCAGAGCCGGCATGTGCGCACGCGCGCCCATGAAGACATAGGTGGCCACGGTCTTCAGGTGGGGGGCGAGCTGCGCCACCAGGGGCGCAAAGGTGATGTCGAAGAACAGCACCCTGTCCTCGGCATGGTTGGCGATGTAGGTGATCTGTTCGGCAAACAGGCGCGGGTTGATGGTGTGCAGCACTGCGCCGCTGCCCGAGACGCCGAAGTACAGCGCCAGGTGGCGCCAGCTGTTCCAGGCCAGCGTGCCCACGCGCTCGCCTGGCTGCACGCCCAGCGACTGCAGCGCGTTGGCCACCTGGCATGCAGCGCGGTGCATGCCTGCCCAGTCGGTGCGGTGCATGCCGCCCTCAGGCAGACGCGAGACGATTTTGGTGTGCGGATGAAAGCGCGCCGCATGCTCGATCAGCGACGAGATCATGAGCGGGCGGTCCTGCATCAGTCCTTGCATGGCGGGCATGGGGGCATGTCTCCTTGTTCGGTATGTCGTGGATGCGTCCTGCTACTGCACGGGCACATAGCGGCTGCCGTCGAAGCGCACCAGCTGCATCTTCTCGACAGGGTAGAAGTCGTCCGCGCCGGTCTGCAGGTCGATGCCGGGATAGAGCATGGGCAGTTGCATCTTCAGGCTGGCGGCCTGTTTCATGATGTTGGCGCGCGTCAGATCGTCGCCAGCCTGCCGAAGCACCTGCTCCAGGGTCTGTGCCAGCGAGTAGCCGATGACGTTGAGCGAGTCATCGGGGTCGCCCGCCGGGTAGTACTGCCGCATGAAGGCCAGGTAGCCGGCCAGCTCGGGCGTGCCCTGGTGGGTCGGGTCGGACGGCTCGCGCAGATAGGTGGCCGTGATCACGCCGCGCGCATGGTCCAGCCCCGCAGGCTTGAGCACCGAACTGATGGACATGGACACATTGACCAGATAGTGCTCGGGCTTCCAGCCGATTTCGGCAGCCTTGCGTATGGCCTGGGCCGCGAACTTGGGCGTGCTGATATTGATGAAGGTGTCGGCTCCCGAGCCCTTGAGCGCCACCATCTGGCTGTCCACCGTGGGGTCGCCGACCTCGTAGGTCTGCTGCGAGACGATGCGCTGCCGAGCCTGCTCGCCCAGGCCGTCGAGCACGCCTTTGAGGTAGTCCTTTCCGAAGTCGTCGTTCTGCATGAGGATGGCCACCTTGGCCTGCGGCCGCGTGGCCAGGATGTGCCTGGCGAAGCTGCTGCCTTCGAGCTGGTAGGTGGGCTGCCAGCCCATGGTCCAGGGAAAGTTGCCGGGGTTGCCCCAGCGCGTGGCGCCGCTGGAGACGAACAGCTGCGGCACCTTGCGCTGGTTCAGGTAACGCTGCACCGCCTGGTTTTGTGCCGTGCCCAGCGTGCCGAACATCAGCAGCACGCCATCGCGTTCGACCAGCTTGCGGGTCTGCTCCACGCTTTGCGCAGGGTTGTAGGCATCGTCCGCCGACAGGTAGGTGATCCTGCGGCCATGGATGCCGCCCTCGGCATTGAGCTTGGCGAAGTAGGCCGCCTGTGCCTTGCCGATGGTGCCATAGGCCGATACCGGGCCGGAATAGGGCACGAAGTTGCCGATGCGGATCTCGGTGTCGCTGGCGCCGGGATCGTATTTTTTCCGGGCCTGGACGGCGGTGGGCGATGCCAGCGCCAAGGCTGCGAGCAGAGCCCAGAAGCGGCGGACGGATGCAGTGCGCATGAAGGTCTCCTGGCTCACGGGCGAGGCCCGCTGGGATTGGCAGGGGTGGCGTCTCCATGGTAGGAGGCCCCCCTGCGCGCGGCCATCGTCGCTTCCGACGAATGCATGTGCGGGCGCAGCATCCGGCCGGACCTGCTCATGGCCGCTGCCCGGCCATGCGCTGGCGCAGTCTGTGCAGCAGGCCCATCACGCCGCCCGGCATGGCGAACATGAAGACAATGAGCACGGCGCCGTAGACCGCCCAGGGCGCGGCCTTGGAGACCTGTTCGGCCAGGCTGGGCACGAACATGATGAACAGCGCGCCAAACAGCGCTCCCCACAGTGTTCCCACCCCGCCCACCACCACGCCCACAAGCAGCGAAATGGACAGGAACATGGTGAAGGAGTCCGGCGACACGAACTGCACCGCGATGGCCGACAGCGCGCCGCCCACGCCCGTGTAGCCAGCCGAGATGGCGAAAGCCATGGACTTGCAGTGTGCGTTGTCCACGCCCATGGCCTCGGCGGCCATGGCGTGGTCGCGGATGGCGCGCAGCGCCAGCCCGCTGCCGCTGTCGATGAGGTTGCGCGCCATCCAGAACAGCAGCGCCGCCACGGCCAGCGTGTAGAGGTAGAGCCATTGGTCCGCGTCCAGCGGCAGCCCCCAGGGAGCCTCGGGCTTGGACAGGACGATCCCGCCCACGCCTGCGGTCCATGCCTCCAGGTGGCGGGATTTGAGCAGCTGCGGCATGGCCACGCCCAGCGCGAAGGTGGCCAGAGCCAGGTACAGCCCTTCGAGCCTGAGCGCGGGCCGCCCGAACAGGTAGCCCGCTGCCATGCCCGTGATGCCTGCCACCGGCACGGCCAGCCAGTAGGCCAGGCCTGCGCGGTCCATGAGGATGGCTGCCGTATAGGCGCCAATGGCAAAGAATGCGCCATGGCCCAGCGAAATCTGCCCGCTGTAGCCCGTGAGTATATTCAGGCCCACCAGCGCCACGGCACACGCCAGGACCATGGTGGCCTGGAACAGCTGGTAGCCCTGGGCGACGAAGGCCAGCGAGCCGGCCCCGAGCGCCAGCATAAGGACCAGCACCGAACTCAGGGGGTGCCTCATTTTTCAAACCCTTTTGACGATTCTTGTGCCCATGAGTCCTGACGGGCGCACGATGAGCACCGCCACGATCAGCACCAGGGCCACCGACAGCTTGAGTTCGGTGCCGACCACATAGCTGCCCAATAGGTTTTCGAGCACGCCGACGATGAAGCCCCCGAGCACGGCGCCGGCCGGGCTGTCGATGCCGCCCAGCAAGGCGCCTGCGAAGGCGTAAAGCAGCACACCCGTCATCATGTGCGGGTCAAGGAAGACCACGGGCGCCACCATCATCCCGGCCACGGCGCCGATGGCTCCGGCCAGGCCCCAGCCCAGCATCAGCATGCGCCCCACGGAAATACCCAGCAGGCGCGCGGATGCCGGGTTCTGCGCAGCCGCGCGCATGGCCAGCCCCAGGGGCGTGAGCCGCAGGAAGGCGAACAGCAGCGCCACGATGGCCAGCGTCACGAAAATGGTGCCCGTCTCGTGCGCCGACATCAGCCGGCTGCCATGCCAGGCATCGGCAGGGAAAGGGCTGGGAAACTCCTTGATGGTGTAGCCGAAGAGCCAGCCCGCCAGGCTGTGGAAGACGATCAGCAGTCCGATGAAGACCACCACCTGGGCCAGATCGGCAGCCCGGCGCATGGGGCGGATGATGGCGAACTCCACGGCCGCACCCATGGCGAAAGACAGGGCCACGGTGGCCAGCAATGCCCACCCGTAGGGCAGCCCCGCCTGCAGCAGCGCCCAGGCGATGAAGGTGGAGAAGGTGGCCATTTCGCCCTGGGCGAAATTGATGTGGTGCGTGGCCTGGTGGATCATGACCAGAGCCAGCGCCATGGTGGCATAGATGCCGCCGGTGGCCAGGCCCGCCAGCAGCTGGTGGATGAAGGCGTCCATGGCGTCATTCCCCGAGATAGGCCTGGCGCACCGCATCGTTGCGGCGCACCTCGCTGCTGGGGCCCTGCAGCACGATGCGGCCTGTCTCCAGCAGATAGGCGCTGTGCGCCAGCTCCAGCGCCAGCCGGGCGTTCTGCTCCACCAGCAGGATGGTCATGCCCTGCTCCTCGTTGATGCGGCGCAGGATGGCGAAGATATCCTGCACCACCAGCGGAGCCAGGCCGAAGGAGGGCTCATCCAGCAGCAGCAGGCGCGGGCGGCCCATGAGGGCGCGGGCAATCGCCAGCATCTGCTGCTCGCCGCCCGACAGCGTGCCGGCCTGCTGGGCGCGGCGCTCCTTCAGGCGCGGAAAATGGGTGAACATGCGCTCCATGTCGTCAGCCACGCCGGCCCGGTGCGCCCGCCCGTGCCTGCCCGGGCGGGCATGGGCGCCCAGGTACAGGTTTTCCTCGGTGCTCAGCTGGACAAAGGTGCCTCGGTCATCGGGCACATGGCCCACGCCCATGCGCGCGATCTGCTCGGTGCTGCACCGGTCGATGCGCGCACCGGCCAGCCGCAGCTCGCCGCGCGTGTCCACCAGGTGGCGGCAGATGGCGCGCAAGGTGGTGGTCTTGCCCGCGCCATTGGCGCCCAGCAAGGCGGTGACGCGCCCTTCGGCCAGGTCCATGTCGATGCCACCGAGCACGCGCACCGCGCCATAGGCGGCATGCAGCCCCCGGATTTCAAGCAATGCCTGCATGCTGCGGCTCCTCGCACTCCTGCGCCTGCGGGCCCAGGTAGGCGCGTATGACTTCGGGATGGCTGCGTACGGCGCGCGGTGTTCCCTCGGCGATCTTGCGGCCGAAGTTCAGTGCCACGACCTTGTCGCTGACACGCATGACCAGTCCCATGTGGTGCTCTACCAGCAGCACGGTCAGCGCCAGCCGCTCGCGCAGCGACAGAATCAGCGTGCCCAGGCCCTCCAGTTCTTCATGGTTCAGGCCGCAGGCTGGCTCATCGAGCATCAGCAGGCGCGGCCGGCACGCCAGGGCACGCGCCAGTTCCACGCGCTTTTGCGTGCCGAAGGGCAGGTCGGCTGCACGGCGCCCTGCCACGCCGGACAGGTCCAGCAGTTCCATCAGCGCGCCCGCTTCGGCGTCGGCCTGCCGTTCGCGCCGGCGTACGCCTGGCAGGCGCAGGGCGTCTCGCACGAAGCCGCCATGCACATGGCTGTGCGTGCCCAGGCGCACGTTGTCGGCCACGGTCATGCTGGGAAACAGAGCCAGATTCTGGAAGGTGCGGCCCAGGCCCAGGCAGGCCACGCGGTGGCGCGTCAGCGCAGACAGTGGCTGGCCGCCGAAGGTGATCTGGCCCGCCTGCCACGCATAAAGCCGTGACAGGCAGTTGAACAGACTGCTCTTGCCTGCGCCATTGGGCCCGATGAGTCCGCAGATCTGGCCCGCCTGGACATCGAAGCTCACGCCGTCGAGCGCGACGATGCCGCCAAAGCGCAGGGTAATCCCCTCGATGCGCAGCAGCGGCTGTGACTGGTGGCTGGCATGCTGGACCATGTCCGACCCTCCTGCAGTGGTGTGGCAGTGCGTATGCCCAAAAGGCCTGTTACAGCCGCTCGACAATGGTGACGTTGGCCATGCCACCGCCTTCGCACATGGTCTGCAGGCCGAAGCGGCCGCCCCGCGCATGCAGGGCATGGACCAGCGTGGCCATGAGCCGCGTGCCCGAGGCGCCCAGAGGGTGGCCCAGCGCGATGGCGCCGCCGTGGACGTTGAGCCGCGCCGGATCGGCGCCTGTGGCCTGCAGCCAGGCCAGGGGCACGGGAGCGAAGGCCTCGTTGACTTCGAACAGGTCCATGTCGCTGATGCGCATGCCTGCCTTGCGCAGTGCGGCCTGGGTGGCGGGAATCGGCGCCTCCAGCATGATCACCGGGTCATGCGCCAGCAGGCCCATGTGGTGAATGCGCGCCAGCGGCTGCACGCCCAGCGCCTTGAGGCCGCGTTCGCTGGCCACCATGACGCCGCTGGCGCCATCGCAGATCTGGCTGGCCGTGGCGGCGGTCACGCGGCCGCCTTCGCGGATGGGCCTGACGCCGGCAATGCCTTCGAGCGTGGCATTCCAGCGTATGCCTTCGTCCACCGAATGGGGCAGGCTGCCGCCCTCGCTGCCGCCCTCGCTGCCGCCTTCTGCGCCACACGCCTGCACGGCCAGGATCTCGCGGTCAAAGCGCCCCTCGCGCACGGCCTGCGCGGCGCGCTCATGGCTTTGCAGCGCATAGGCGTCGAGCTGTTCCCTGGACAGACCGTATTTTTCCGCCATCATCTCTGCGCCCGTGAACTGGCTGAACTCCACCCCGGGATAGCGCCGCTGCATGGAAGGACTCATGGACACGCCCAGGCCAGCCTGGGCGGGCAGGGCGTTGGGGGTGCCCATGGGTACGCGCGACATGCTCTCCACGCCTGCGGCAATCACCAGATCCATCGCGCCCGACATCACGGCCTGGGCTGCGAAGTGCAGCGCCTGCTGGGACGAGCCGCACTGGCGGTCCACCGTGGTGCCCGGCACGGACTCGGGCAGGCCCGAAGCCAGCACCGCGTTGCGTGCCACGTTGGACGCCTGCTGCCCCACCTGGCTGACACAGCCCATGATCACATCCTCGATCTGGCCTGGATCGGCACGCCCGCGCCGGACCAGCTCATCGAGCACCTGCGCCGCCAGATCGGCCGGATGCCAGCCTGCAAGCTTTCCCCCGCGCCTGCCGCCTGCCGTGCGCGTGGCGGCAACGATGTATGCCTGTGCCATCGGTGTCTCCTGGTTTGCCTGAAGCGATGATTGCTGCAATGTTTGCCGAACCCGTGCTTTCAGCGCGGCACCATGCGTATCGCCCCGTCCAGGCGCACGCTCTCGCCGTTGAAATAGCCGTTGGTGATCATGGTCTCTGCCAGGTGGGCGTATTCCTCGGGGCGGCCCAGGCGCTTGGGAAAAGGCACCGACGCCGCCAGCGCAGCCTTCACATGCCCGGGGGCGCTTTGCAGCAGCGGGGTGTCGAAAATGCCGGGCAGGATGGTGTTGATGCGGATGCCCTCGCCCATGAGGTCGCGTGCGATGGGCAGCGTCATGCCCACAATGCCTGCCTTGCTGGCCGCGTAGCTGGCCTGGCCCATCTGCCCGTCCTGCGCTGCCACCGATGCCGTATTGACGATGGCCCCGCGCTCGCCGTCGGCCAGCGGCTCCAGCGCCAGCATGCCTGCCGCCGACTTGGCGATGCAGCGCAAGGTGCCCACCAGATTGATCTGGATGATGCGATCGAAGCCAGCCACGGGCAGATGCCGTATCTCGCCCGTGACCTTGTCGCGGCTGGCGGTCTTGACCGCGTTGCCCGTGCCCGCGCAGTTGACCAGGATGCGCTCCTGTCCATGGGCTGCACGGGCCCGGGCGAAGCCCGCGTCCACGCCGGCCTCGTCGGTGACGTCCACACGGCAGAACAGGCCGCCGATCTCGCGCGCCAGCGCCTGCCCCGCCGTTTCATTGAGGTCGAAAAGCGCTACGCGCACACCCCTGGCTGCCAGGCGCCGCGCGGTGGCAGCTCCCAGCCCCGATGCCCCGCCCGTGATGACGGCACTGATGCCTGCGTCCAGCTGCATGTGAAAGTCTCCTTTGGGTGCCAGTCTAGGAAGCACCCCGCAGTGCCGCCATCGTCGAAACCGACGAAAGTGCCACCTGTGCAACTGCCATGCCCCAAACCCGGCATCGCCTGTTGCGCGGCGCACCATGCTGTGTTGCAAACTACATGGGTATCCACGATATTGCGCTTTCCCTGCGAAACCATCTGCCGGCGCCACTGGCGCCATGCACTGCCACATCATCACAAAGAGGTCACCATGTCTCTGGCTTTTTCTCCTTTGCGTCCCCGCTGGGGCTTGGCTGCCGCCGCAGTCCTTGCGCTGATGGCGCAATGGGCTGCTGCTGGCCCTGTTCAGATACAGGTGCTAGACAAAGAGGGCAAGCCCGTATCTGACGCAGTGGTGGTGCTCTACCCGACGCAAACAACCAGCGCTCCCCCGCAACTCATCGCTCCCAATCCGGTGATCGAGCAAGAAAAAATGCGCTTTTTGCCCAACGTGACAGTGGTTACGCCAGGCACCACGGTACGCTTTACCAATCAAGACCGTTGGGACCACCATGTGCGCGGCACCCCCGTGGTACCTGGTGCGCTGCCTGGTGTCGGTGCCGCACCTGCAGGCTTTGAACTGCGCCTGGCTGGCAAGGTGGAGGGCAATCCTGTCAGCTCTGCCGAGGTCAAGCTCGATCAGCCCGGAGCCGTTCTGCTGGGCTGCCACCTGCACAGTTCCATGCGTGGGCATGTGTTTGTCAGTGACTCCGCCTGGGCGCTGAAAACCGACGCGCAAGGCATGGCACTGTTTGCGTCAGTGCCAGAAGGTAAGGCTCAAGCCCGCGTATGGCACCCTGAGCAACTGGTGGAGCAGCCGCGCAAGAACCTGCAAGTGCAGAGCACAGCCGTGCAAGACACCATGCAGCTGGGGGTCGTGCTCCGCCAGCGCCGTCCTGCGCCGGCGCCTGCATCTGGCGACATGCACGGCAGCGGCTACTATTGAACTTGCCTGCAGCTGCATGTGAAAGCCCTCTTGGAGCGCCAGTCTAGGAACCACCCCGCATTGCCGCCATCGTCGAAACCGACGAAAGTGTCCTGCGTACGGTCCTGTGCCGCTTCTGTCCGCCCTTGCGCCCTGCATGCAGCTTCTCGCACCATCACCTCGCCCCGGCTCCGGCTACGTGCCGCAGGCCAAACTGGGCCCGCCGCGCACTGTGGCTGCCCAGGTGGTGCGCTCGGCGGTGGCTGCGCGCTGGCCTGATGTCCAGTGCGCCCGCGTGGTGCTGGTGCGGGCGCCGGCCGGCTTTGGCAAGACCACGGCCATGCGGCAGATGCGCGAGCGCCTGCAGGCCGAAGGGCAGGCCACGGCCTGGCTGACGCTGGATGCGGCCGACAACGATGTCGCGCGCTTTCTGCAATGCCTGGGCGCTGCCGTGAGTGGCCTTGACGCAGGCCGGGACCCTGAGAGTGGTGATCTGCTGCAGGCACTGGCCAGCGAGGGCCGGCCATTCGTGCTCTTCATCGACGATTTCGAGGTGTTGCACAACGATGCCGTGCTGGGCCTGGTGCGCCAGCTCACGGAGCAACTGCCTGAGCGCGGACGGCTGGTCATCGGCTCGCGTGTCCTGCCGGCCCTGGGCCTGGGGCGGCTGCGCACCAGCGGCCAGTTGCTGGAGATCGATGCTGCGCTGCTGCGCTTTTCCGAAGCCGAGGCCGAGGAGTTTTTCCGCCTGCGCGGCTGCCCGCTGGCGCGCGAGGCCGTCGTGCGGCTGGTGGACAGGACCGAGGGCTGGATAGGCGCGCTGTGGCTGGCTTCGCTGGCGCTGGAGCGCCATGGGCCGCACAGCGATTTCGTCGAGCGTTTCTCGGGCTCTGAGCACGCCGTTGCCGACTATCTGGCCGAAGACGTACTCGCCCAGCAAAGCGCGCCCGTGCGCGATTTTCTGCTGCGCACCAGCATCCTGCGCACCCTGGACGCCAGCGTCTGCCAGGCGCTGGTGCCGCGCGCTGACGGCACGGCCATGCTGCAGGCGCTGGAGCAGGCACACCTGTTCCTGTCGCCGCTGGATGGCGAAAGCCCGGGCGGGCGAAGCTGGCGCTACCACAGCCTGTTTGCCGACTTCCTGCGCGCCCAGCTGCAGCGCGAACTGCCGCACGAGGTTGCGCGCCTGCACCTGGCGGCCAGCGGCTGGTATGAGTCCCAGGGCCGTCCCGTGCCAGCCATCGAGCATGCGCTCGAAGGCGGTGACCTGCCCCATGCCCGCAACCTGCTCGCGCGCCATGCCGAGTCCCTGATGGAGCAGGGCCGCATGCGCCTGCTGTCGCGCTGGTTCGCAGCCATGCCTGCGCCTCTGATGGCCGATGCGCCCATGCTGCAGGCGATTGCCGCCTGCGCCGACTGCTTCACCTGCGGGCCATGGCAGGCGCAGCGGCGGCTGGAGACAGCCGCCGCGTGCGGCGACCCCGCCGCCAGCGCGCTGTTCACGGCCCTGCGCCCGCTGCTGCTGGCCATGATGGACCGCGTGGAGGAAGCTGCGCCGCTGGGACGCCAGGCGCTGGCGCGCCTGCCCACCTGCCGCCCTTTCGCCGACAGCACACTGGCCAATGCCATGGCCTACGTGACATCGGTGCTGGGCGACGCCGGCGAAGCCCGGCGCCTGCTGGATACGGCGCGCAGCACCCAGGCCGGCAGCCTGTTCAGCCGCATGTACACCGAGGCCATGGAAGGCGTGCTGGACCTGTCGAGCGGCCGGCTGCGCCAGGCGGCAGCGCGTTTTCGCGTGGCACTGGCAGCCACCCCGCGCAGCGCCTCCTACAACCCCGCCAATGGCAACGCCTGGGCCGGTGTGCTGCATGCGGGCGTGCTCTACGAGACCAACGATCTTGGCGGCGCCGACCACCTGCTCAACGTCTATCTGCCGCTGGCGCGCGACGTGGGCCTGCCCGACCATGTGATCGCAAGCTACCGCATGCGCGCGCGCATCGCCTTTGTACGCGGCGACGTGGATGCGGCTTTCGGCCTGCTGACCGAACTGGAATACCTGGGCCACGAGCGCCAGCTGGCCCGCGTGACGGCCAGCGCACGGCTGGAGCTGGCGCGCATCTTCGTGCTGCAGGGCAACCGCAGCGCGGCATCCGAGGCATTGCAGCGCGCCGATGACCCCACGGTATGGCCGCGTGTGGAGCACCTGCGCCTGCCGCCGCATGAGGTCGAGGACATCGCCATCGCCCGGCTGCGCTGGGAACTGCGCTTTGGCGACTGCGCTGCCGTGTGCAAGGCCGTGGCTCCCATGCTGGACGAGGCGCGCACGCTGGGGCGCCAGCACCGCGCACTCAAGCTGCAGGTGCTGTGCGCCCTGGCCGAGGCCGGCTGCGGCGCCCTGCCGCAGGCAGCAGCCACCCTGGCCGTACCGCTGAGCCATGGCGCCAGCGAGGGGTTTGTACGGCTGCTGATCGACGAAGGGCCCATGCTGGTGCCCGTGCTGCGGCAGGTGCTGGCACGGCCCGGGCCTGCCGAGGCTTGCGCCCATGCGCAGCGCCTGCTGGCTGCCCTGGGAGAGGCGTTGCAGGACGACATGGCTGATACCGCTGGCCCTGCCGTTTTGCATGCCAGCCCGGCAGAGCCATTGACCCGCAAGGAACTGCGTGTGCTGGAGCTGCTGGCCTCGGGCTACTCCAATGCGGCCATGGCCGAGAAGCTTTTTGTGTCGGACAGCACGGTGCGCACGCACCTGCGCAGTATCAACCTCAAGCTGGGCGCGCGCAGCCGCACCCAGGCCGTGGCGCTGGCGCGGCAATTGCGGGTGCTGCGCTGAGGTCTCATATCTTTGCTGAATCCCGCCATTCGCCGATGTGATTTGACCTGGGTCATTGACACGGGCAACCTGCGGCCATGTCTGAACAAAAGATCGAGTTCTACCAAGGCGCCGCCGGCGGCTGGGCCGCGCTGCGCAGCGTGAGCCAGGCCCTGATGCGCCAGGATATTGCCGTCAAGGGCGCCAAGACCCTGCTGTCGGCCAACCAGCCCGACGGCTTCGACTGCCCGGGCTGCGCCTGGCCCGACCGCAATCACCAGTCCACTTTCGAGTTCTGCGAAAACGGCGCCAAGGCCGTGGCTGCCGAGGCCACGGCGCGGCGCGTCACGCCGCAGTTCTTTGCCCGGCACACGGTGGCCGAACTCATGGAGCGCAGCGACTTCTGGCTGGAAGACCAGGGGCGCCTGACCGAGCCCATGGCCTACGATCCCGCCAGCGACCGCTACCAGCCGATTGCCTGGGACGATGCCTTCGCGCTGATCGCTCGCCACCTGAACGCGCTGCCCGATCCCGACCAGGCCATCTTCTACACCTCGGGCCGCGCCAGCAACGAGGCGGCCTTTCTCTACCAGCTGTTCGTGCGTGCCTACGGCACCAACAACTTCCCCGACTGCTCCAACATGTGCCACGAGCCCAGCGGCAGCGGCATGAAGCCGCAGATCGGCGTGGGCAAGGGCACGGTGCAGCTGTCCGATTTCGAGCAGGCCGACGCCATCTTCATCTTCGGCCAGAACCCCGGCACCAACCACCCGCGCATGCTGGGCGAGCTGCGCGCGGCCCACAAGCGCGGCGCGCGCATCCTGAGCTTCAACCCGCTGCGCGAGCGCGGGCTGGAGCGCTTTCAGGACCCGCAAAGCAAGCTGGAGATGGCCACCCTGGGTGCCACGCCCATCAGCACGCATTACTTCCAGTTGCGCGTGGGGGGCGACATCGCGGCTGTCAAAGGCATCATGAAGCATGTGATCGCGCAGGAGGATGCGCGCGGCGGCGTGCTGGACCATGACTTCATCGCCAGCCATACCACCGGCTTCGACGCCCTGGCCGATGACCTGCGTGCCGAAGACTGGAGCCTGCTGGAGGCCGAGTCCGGCCTGAGCCGCGCGCAGATGGAAACGGCTGCCGAGGTCTATATCGGCGCCAGGAGCACCATTGTCTGCTGGGGCATGGGCATCACCCAGCACATGCACTCCGTGGCAGCGGTGCAGATGCTGGTCAACCTGCTGCTGCTGCGCGGCAATATCGGGCGGCCCGGCGCGGGGGCCTGCCCCGTGCGCGGGCACAGCAATGTCCAGGGCGACCGCAGCATGGGCATCTGGGAAAAGCCGTCCGCCGCGCTGCTGGACCGGCTGCAGCAGGTCTTCGGCTTTGCGCCGCCGCGCAGCCATGGCGTGGATGTGGTGCAGTCCATCCGCCTCATGCTCGAAGGCCGGGGCAAGGTGTTTTTTGCGCTGGGTGGCAACTTTGCCGCTGCCACGCCCGACACCCAGGCCACCTGGCAGGCGCTGCGCCGCTGCGAGCTGACCGTGCACGTGACCACCAAGCTCAACCGCAGCCATCTGGTCCACGGGCGCGAGGCGCTGATCCTGCCCTGCCTGGGCCGCACCGAGATCGACATGCAGGCCAGCGGCCCGCAGGGCGTGACGGTGGAAGATTCCATGGGCATGGTCCATATCTCCAGCGGCATCAATCCGCCCGCATCCGGCCACCTGCTCAGCGAAATCTCCATCGTCGCGCGCCTGGCGGCCGCCACGCTGGGCGCGTCCCGGCCCGTGCCCTGGCTGGAGCTGGCCGGCGACTACGCGCGCATCCGCGACCTGATCGAGAAGGTGTTCGATGACTTCCACGACTTCAACACCCGCGTGGCCGTGCCCGGTGGTTTCAGGCTGCGCAACACGGCCAGCGAACGCATCTGGGCCACGCCCCAGGGCAAGGCAGCCTTCTTCGTGCATGCCGTGCCGCGCGACACGCCCGTGCACCGTGCGCGCGCAGCCCGGCCCGCAGGCGCATCGCCCGTGTTCACGCTGTTCACCACGCGCTCGCACGACCAGTACAACACCACCATCTACGGCATGGACGACCGCTACCGTGGCGTCTTCGGCCAGCGCCGCGTGGTCTTCATCCATGCCGAGGACATCCGGGCCCTGGGCATGAAAAATGGCGACTGGGTGGATCTGCAGACCCTGTGGGACGACGGGCAGCCGCGCAGGGCCGAGCGCTTCAGGCTGGTGGCCTACGACATTCCGCGCGGCTGCATCGCCGCCTACTACCCAGAGACCAACCCGCTGGTGCCGCTGTCGGCCACGGCCATCGTCGCCGGCACGCCCAGCTCCAAGTCCATCCCCGTGCAACTGCTGGCGCACGAGGCGCAGGCGCCGCAGGCAGCAGCGGTGGCCTGACATGGCGGCAGACCTGCAGGATCTGGCAGCTGCCGTATTGCGCGAACTGGCCGCCGAGCCCGGCCCGGTCTCCCTGCCTCGGCTGGGTAAGCGCCTGGGGCAGGGCGCCAGCGTACTCATGCGTTGCCTGGCGCTGATGGGGGATGCCCCCATCGGCGGCATGCCGGGGCCGGGCTGGGTCAGCCTGTGGCAGGAAGACGGGCGCTGGGTGGCGCAGCTGACCGAAGCGGGCCGCGCGCAGGCCCGGGCCTTGCTCTCGGACTGAGGCGTCAGGCCGACGCCGACGGCACGGGCCGCGTGCGGTAAAACTGCATGGGGAACTCCTGCATTTCCTTGGCATGCTGGTTGATCACCGAGCGCTTCATCTTGCCCACCACATGCATCTCGCAGGGCTTGCAGTCAAAGCGCAGCGTGAGCTTTTCCTTGCCGTTGATCAGCTGCAGCGGCTCGGCCTTGATCGTGCCCTTGACGCCGATCACCCCCTTGGCCTGCTTGGGGCACAGGCTCATGGAAAAGCGCACGCAGTGCTTGGTGATCATCAGGCTGACTTCGCCTTCCTCTTCCTTGCTCTCATAGGCCGCGTCAATGACCTTGACCCCGTGCTTGAGGTAGAAATCATGCGCCTTGTGGTTGAAGACATTGGCCAGATAGGTCAGCGTGTCCTCGGGGAAGGGCGCAGGCGGCTCCACGGGCATTGCGCGGGGCAGGCGCACGAAGCCTGCCTCGCGTACAGCCTCCAGCGCGGCGACGGCATCGCGGCGCAGCTGGTTCAGGGCCGAGGCCGGCACGAACCAGGGCTGCGACAGCTGCAGGCTGATGTCATGGACGGCGAAGATGGTGGCGCCAAAGCGGCCCAGCTGCTCGCGCAGCGTGGCCTCGGCGCGCGCTGCGTCGGTCGCTGGCTGGTGTGCCTGCGCGATGGCTGCGCTGGCGGTGAAGCCGTCCTCGTCGGTCAGCGTCAGCGCAAAGCCGTCCGGGGTTTGCTTGAATTCGGCCCACAGCCCGATGCGGCGGTCGCTGGACTTCTTGTCCAGCGTGCGCACCCAGTCCATGTCGCGGTTGCGGTTGATCTCCAGGCCCTTGCGCAGGTCCTTGAAACCGGCCACCGGGTCCTTGGGGAAAACGCGCCACAGCGACTTCCTGGCATCCACGGACTCGGCGCGGTTGATCTGCATGCCCACCAGTTCCTTTTGCAGGTCGTAGTAGCACAGGCCGTCGCCGTTGTGCAGCACGGTGTCGCGGCTGGAGGTCTCAAGCTCCACGAAATTCTCGCCGACCTTGGTCACCCAGCCGATGGCGCGGCCCGGCGTCTTGGGCGTATCGAAAGCGCCGATATCGTCCTTGCGGCCGTTGACGAAGTAGTCGGTGAACTCCCGGTTGAAGTTCTGGTCGGGGTCGGGCGTGAAGCTGAACGTGGTGCTGCCCGAGGACGAGCGCGCCAGCGGTGCGTCGGAGAACTCGCGCTCCTCGATGATTTCGTCGAGCAGCTTGCGGTAGTGGGCCGTGATGTTCTTCACATAGCCCATGTCCTTGTAGCGACCCTCGATCTTGAAGCTGCGCACGCCCGCGTCGATCAGTGCGCGCAGATTGTCGCTCTGGTTGTTGTCCTTCATGGACAGCACATGTTTTTCATGCGCGATGATGCGGCCGCTGGCGTCCAGCACCTCATAGGGCAGGCGGCAGGCCTGGTTGCAGTCTCCCCGGTTGGCGCTGCGGCCCGTGTGGGCGTGGGTGATGTAGCACTGGCCCGAGTAGGCCACGCACAGCGCGCCGTGGATGAAAAACTCGATGGTGGTGCGGGCCGGATCGGTGGCTGCGCGCACGGCAGCGATCTGGCGCAGGTCCAGCTCGCGCGCCAGGACGATCTGCGACAGGCCCGCGTCCTGCAGGAAGCGCGCCTTCTCGGGCGTGCGGATGTCGGTCTGGGTGCTGGCGTGCAGCTGGATCGGGGGCAGGTCCAGTTCCAGCAGACCCATGTCCTGGATGATCAGCGCATCGGCGCCGGCCTCGTAGACCTGCCAGGCCATCTGGCGCGCAGCTTCGAGTTCATCGTCGCGCAAGATGGTGTTGAGCGTGATGAAAATGCGGCTGTTGAAGCGGTGGGCATGCCGGATCAGCCGCTCCAGATCGCGCAGGTCATTGCCCGCCGTGGCCCGTGCGCCGAAGGCCGGGCCGCCAATGTAGACGGCATCCGCGCCGTGGTTGATGGCCTCGATGCCGATATCCGCATCGCGCGCGGGGGACAGGAGTTCGAGCTGGTGGGGCAGGAGAGACATGGGGCGGTTCAGTGTTCTGTGGTCATACCCGCGCTGGTGGTGTGCGCCGGGGGTGGGGCGCAATGCGGGAGAACTGGCCCTGTGGCCATGGGCAATGCCGCGCAGCCCGCTTGCGGTGTGGCGCAGCATTATCGCCCCAGCACCGAAAGTCCGCCTGCCAGGGGACATGTGCCGATGCCCCGCCAACGGACTTCGGTTTTTGCCTATCCTTTAGGATGCGCGCTGCCCAGGTTTTGCCGCCACGGCGCACCAGCGTTCGGCACGTGCCTGTTGTGTGTGCTGTGTCCGAGTCTGCCGCGCCCCGGACACAGGCCCATTGCGCTGCCTTCTGTACCCGCCACTGCGCCGTACAGGCAGCGCCCTGCAGGCAGCAGCCAGCCTGCTGCACCGCGCCAGTTGCACTGCGCCAGTTGCACTGCGCCAGTTGCACTGTGCCAGTTGCACTGCGCCAGCTGTAGCTATTTTTTGACCTATTTTTTGCGGGAGTTGCCATGCACGCCTCGATTCGCCATTTCCCATGGGCCGCCCCGGCCCTGCTGTGTGCTGCGCTGGGCGCGGGCGCAGCGGCCTGGGCGCAACCGGGAAGCGGCCCTTCGGGGGGCGCTGCCGATGCGCCGCTGGTGGTGCGCATCGGCCATGCCGGACCCATTTCCGGGCCGATCGCGGACCTGGGCAAGGACGAGGAAAACGGTGTGCGCATGGCACTGGACGACCTCAACGCCAGAGGGCTCCAGATCGGAGGGCGGCGGGTGCGCTGGAAGCTGGAGGCCGGCGACGATGGCGGCGACCCGGGGCAGGCCGTCGCGCTGGCCCGGCGCATGTGCGACCGGCGTGTTGCGGCCGTGGTCGGCCACCTGCAGTCCGGCACGACGCTGCCCGCCTCGCAGGTCTACCACGACTGCGGCATTGCCCTCGTCACGCCAGCGGCCAGCAACCCTGCCATCACCCAGGCAGGCCACGATACCACCTACCGCGTGATCGCTGATGACCGCGCCGTGGCCGATGCCCTGGTCGCGCATGCGGCAGGCAAGCTGGGCGTCAAGCGCGTTGCCATCATCGATGACCGGACAGCCTACGGCCAGGGTGTCGTGGCCCTGTTCGAGGCCGAAGCCCGCGAGCAGGGCCTGGAAATCGTGGACAAGCAGTACACCAGCGACAAGGCCACCGACTTCACGCAGGTGCTCACGGCCATCAAGGGCAAGCGCCCCGATGCCATCTTCTTCGGCGGCCTGGATGTACAGGCCGGCCCCATGCTGCGCCAGATGGCGCAGCTGGCCATGAACAATGTGCGCCTGCTCGGTGGCGACGGGCAGTGCACGCTGCGCCTGCCCGAACAGGCGGGCAACGCCCACACGCTGTCCAACGTCGTCTGTGCCATGGGCGGCAGCCCCATCGAGCGCATGCCCGGCGGTGTGGCCTGGAAGCAGCGCTACGACCAGCGCTTTGCCGGCCAGTACCAGGTCTTCAGCCCCTACGCCTACGACGCCACCATGGTGCTGGCCCAGGCCATGCTGCGCGCCGACTCCATCCGGCCTGATGCCTATATTCCCTATTTGCGCCAGACCCGCCATGACGGTGTCACCGATGCCATCTCCTTCACGCCACAAGGCGAGCTGCAGGAGCCGGCCGTCACCCTCTACCACTACGAGCAAGGCGTGCGCAAGCCGCTGCCGTGATGGACGGGCCGTTCGTGCCGCAGCAGGCTGGCGATGAAGCCTGGATGCACCTGGCCCTGGAGCAGGCGCGCGCCGCTGCCCGCGCCGGTGAAGTGCCCGTAGGCGCCATCGTCGTCAAGGACGGCGCCATCGTGGGCCGGGGCTGCAACGCGCCCGTGGCCCATGGCGACCCCACGGCCCATGCCGAGGTGCTGGCCCTGCGCGATGCAGCCAGGCAGCTGGGCAACTACCGGCTCGACGGCTGCACGCTGTATGTCACGCTGGAGCCCTGCACCATGTGCAGCGGCGCCATGCTGCATGCGCGCCTGGATCGCGTGGTCTACGGCGCTGCCGAACCGCGCACAGGAGCTGCCGGCTCGGTGCTCGACGTGTTCGCGCTGCCGCAGATCAACCACCATACCCGCGTGACGCGCGGCGTGCTGGCTGGCGAATGCGCGGACTTGATGTCTGGCTTTTTTCAGAGCCGCCGCACCGAACAGCGCGCCGCCCAGCCGCACCCGCTCAAGGACACGGCACTGCGCAACCCCGATGCCGACTTCGCCGCCTTTGCCGCGCCGCAATGGCGCAGCGACCTGCCCGCACTGGCTGGCCTGCGCCTGGCGCTGTCCGATGATGGGCCTCACGACGCGCCACGGACCTGGCTGTGCCTGCACGGCAGTCCTGGATGGGGCCATGTATTCCACACGATGGTGCCCGGCTGGCTCCGGGCAGGCCATCGCGTGGTCGTGCCCGACCTGCCCGGATTCGGCCGCAGCGACCAGCCCAAGAAAGACCGTGCGCACAGCGCTGCATGGCATGTGCAACTGCTGTCCGAACTGGTCCAGGCGCTGGACCTGCACCATGTGGTGCTGGTCGGCCACGATGACGGCGCCCGCCTGGGCCTGGCCGTGGCCCAGGCCATGCCGCAGCGTTTCGCGGGCGCCTGGCTCATGAACGCCTGGCCTGGCGCCAGCGCCCCGCCAGAGCCCTGCGTGCAATGGTTCGCACAGGCTGCGCGCAAGCCCTCCTGGCCTGTGGGGCGGGCCATGGCCGCAGCAGGTGCCGAAGCGGCTGCGCAGCAGGCCGCCTGGGACCTGCCGTTTGCCAGGGCAGGGCACCGCGCCGCCCTGCAGGCCTGGCCCCGGGTGCAGTCCGGGCTGCCGCCGGTGCCTCAGGCACTGCTGGCGCAATGGAGCCGCCAGCAGCGCCTGTGGGTGCATGGCGGCGCGCACGATGCGCTTCTGCCCGCTGCGGCATGGCTGCATGCCTGGCAGCAGATCCTGCCGCAGCCGCATGCACAGCAGCTCGCGCTATTCCCGTGCGGCCATTGGGTTCCGCTGCATGCAGCCGGCATGGTGCCCGGGGCTGTGGAATACTTCTGCCCGTAGGCCCGCGCTGCAGCCCCTTGCCAGGGCGCTGCGGCGGCCGGCCCTGTCCTCACTCCCCTTGCAATATGGAGCATGCCGGCATGGGCCGGCGTGGAACCCCTTTGGCCACCTCGCGCACCCCCCGGAAAAAAGCCGCCACACCCGCCGCCGCCACCGATCATTCGCACGACCATGGGCCTGCGCATGCCGCCGAGGACGGCTGCTGCGCGCACGGCCACTGCCACGACCCGGCGCATGACCATACGCATGCACATGCCGGCGATGCAGACTGCTGCGGGCACACGCACAGCCAGGGGCCGCGCCGCATCTACGTCTATTCGCCCGCTGGCGCCGTGCGCGACAAGGCCGGTTTCAAGCGCGCCGTGCGCCGCCTGGAGGCCCTGGGCCACCAGGTCGAAATCGATGCCGACGCCCTGGCCAGCCACCAGCGTTTCGCGGGCGACGACGCCACGCGTCTGGCTGCCATCCACCGCGCGGCCGCCAGCGGCGCCGACCTGGTGCTGCCCACGCGCGGCGGCTATGGCCTCACGCGCATCCTGCCGGGCATCCAGTACAAGGCCCTGGCCAAAGCCATCGAAGGCGGCACGCGCTTTGTGGGCCTGAGCGACTTCACCGCCCTGTCCCTGGCCCTGCTGGCCCAGACTGGCGCCACCACCTGGGCCGGCCCGCTGCTGATCCATGACTTCGGCCTGCCCGACGCGCAAGGCGGCGTGGACGACATCATGCTCGACTGCTTCAATGACCTGCTCTGCGGTCAGGGCGAGGGCGCAGGCTGGCAAATGCCCAGGATCGGCCTGCTGCCCGATGGCAAGCCCGCCGTCGAGGACTTCTACATCAGCGGCGATGCCACCCTGTGGGGTGGCAATCTGGCGGTGCTGGTGTCCCTGCTGGGTACGCCGTATTTCCCGAAAATCCAGGGCGGCGTGCTCTTCCTGGAAGACGTGGGCGAGCATCCCTACCGCATCGAGCGCATGCTCACCCAGCTGCTGCACGCAGGCGTGCTGGCGCAGCAAAAGGCCATCATCTTCGGCCAGTTCACCGAATTCAAGCTCCACGCCCATGACAAGGGCTTCAAGCTGCAGACCGTCATCGACTGGCTGCGCAGCCAGCTGCCATGCCCCGTGCTGCAAGGACTGCCCTATGGCCACGTGCCGACCAAGGTGCTGCTGCCCGTGGGTGCGCCCGTCTCCCTGTCGGTCGAAGGGCGCGACGCGCTCATCTACTGGGGCCACACCCACTGAGCCGGGGGGGCGGCAGGCATGTGGGAGTTCGCGGCCTATCCGCTGCTGGCGCTGATGTTCGTGGGCCTGTTCACCCGCGAGGTCATCGCGCCCGCCTCGCGCAACCACTGCGACCGGCGCTGGCTGATCCTGTCCACCCTGCTGGGCCTGACCACCCTGGCCACCACCTTGCTGCTCGGCCACCTGTGGTCCGACAGCATCCGCCGCCATGCGCTGCTGGATGTGGGCCAGCGCTGGCCCGCCTGGGCCGTGGGCGGCCTGAGCTTTTTGCTCACCAGCTTCGTCTTTTACTGGTGGCATCGCGCCACCCACCGCTTCGATACCCTGTGGCGCCTGTTTCACCAGCTGCACCACAGTGCGCGCCGGGTCGAAGCCCTCACTGCCTTCTTTGCCCACCCCATGGACACGGCCGCCGCCGTGCTGCTCAGCGCGCTGTCCAGCTACTGGGTGCTGGGCGCCAGTCCGCTGGCAGCGGCCATCGCCATCGGCCTGACGGGCGGGTTTGACCTGTTCCTGCACGCCGACATCCGCACCCCGCGCTGGCTGGGCTTCCTGATTCAGCGGCCCGAAATGCACACCGTACACCATGCCTGGGGCCACCATGCGCAGAACTACGGCCTGCCGCTGTGGGACCTGCTGTTCGGCACCTGGGCCAATCCGCCCGAGCGCGTGCAACACCTGGGCTTTGACGAAGACAAGGCCGCGCGCGTGGCGGACATGCTGTGCTGGCGCGATGTCCACCACCATCCGCCCGCCGAATAAACGGCCATCCATTCTGGCGGCCCGCCGGCTGTATCACTCCAGGTAGCGGCCCTGCTCCTTGCGGCGTGCCCGCATGCCGGTGCGCAAGAACAGCACGGTGCCGCCTTGCTCTGCCAGCGGCTGGCGCATGTCGCCGGCCAGATGCGCGTCCAGGCGCTGCGGCAAATCGTCCAGCAGGGCCTGGATGGCTGCAAGATCGCTGTCGGCCGCCTGAGGGTGGTCACGCATGAACCCCTCCAGGTAGGTGCGCGCATCGGCCTGCAGCTGCTCGCGTGTGGTGGCCAGGGAGACATAGCTGACCCCCGCCTGGCCCGGAGCCTCTGTGCCCAGCAGGTAGCAGCCGATATAGTCGCCGCGTGTCTGGCCCACGGGAGGGTCCTGGCTGATTTTTTTCAAGAGGCTGAAAGGCCACATTTCTTCGTTTCCCTGTTCATGGCTCCAGGGCATGCGCCTGGGACCGCTGGCGATTGTCGCTGGCGCGGTGAGACAGCGAAGGCAACAGCTCCCGTGCCTGCGGCGAAAGCACACCGCATATGCTACAAACTGCAACGCAACCATATGACAAAAACTGAAAGGGGAGGGGGAGTTCCATGAACATCATGCGAAGCCTGCGCTTGCAATGGATTAACGCGGCCCTGGTGGGCACGGTCGCTGCCGTCTTGCTGGCAGGCGCCGGGGTGGCGGTTTATGCCGTGCGTGTGCAGCCCGTGCTGGATGGCGAACTGATACTGGCCGGGCTGGAGCAGCCCGTGCAGGTGCGCCGCGATGCGGCCGATGTCACGCACATCGAGGCGGGATCGCCCCAGGACCTGTGGCGCGCGCTGGGCCATGTACACGCACAGGAGCGTGGCTGGCAGCTCGAATTCAACCGGCGCCTGATGCATGGCACGCTATCCGAGGTGCTCGGCCCGGCCACGCTGGATGTGGACCGGCTCATGCGCGCGCTGGATATCCGCGGCACGGCCCGGCGCCAGTATGCATCGCTGCCCGCCGCCGCGCAGGAAGCGCTCATGGCCTACAGCGAGGGCATTGCCGCCTACTATGCCGCGCAGGCCGCGCGCCACTACCCGGCGGCGCCCGAGTTCCTGCTGCTGGGCATACGGCCGGGCCGCGATGGCTCGGCCTGGGCGCCAGAGGACAGCGTGGGCTGGGCGCTGATGATGGCGCTGGATCTGGGCGGCAACTGGGGCAATGAGTTCACCCGGCTGGCCATGCTGTCGCGGCTGGAAACCGGACAGCTGTGGCAACTGATGCCGCCGTACCCAGGGGAAGTTCCTGCCACGGCCACCGACCTTGCCGCGCTGTACCGTGGACTGGGCGTATACCGCCCCGAAGCCATGGCCGGTACGCAGGCCGCGCAGCGCATGCCGTCCGGCACGGCGCTCTGGGCGCAGGCCCTGGTGCGCGATGCTGGAACCCACGACGGGCTGGGCAGCAACAACTGGGTCCTGGCGGGCAGCCGCACGGTCAGCGGCAAACCCTTGCTGGCCAACGACCCGCACCTGGGGCTGAGCGCCCCGGCAATCTGGTACTACATGCGGCTCAAGTCGGCTGGCGGCGAGGCCCGTGACGGCTCGGCGCTGGGTGCCATCGATGTGGTCGGCGCGACCCTGCCGGGCCTGCCCTTCGTGGTGCTGGGACGCACGCGCGAGGTCGCATGGGGCTTCACCAATACCAACCCCGATGTGCAGGACCTGTATCTTGAGCAGCTCCATGCGAATGATCCTTCTCTGTACCGTACGCCAGGCGGATGGGAGCGCTTTGCCGAGCGCAGCGAGGTCATCAAGGTCAAGGGCCGCCCCGATGAGCACATCACGCTGCGCAGCACCCGCCATGGCCCCGTGATCAGCGATGTGCAGCCGCAGTACGAGCCTGTGCTGGACAAGCGCCGCTATGCGGTCGCGCTGCGCTGGGCGGCGCTGGACGCCGACAACCGCACGGTGCTGGCCGGGTTGCGCGCCAACGAGGCGCACAGCGTAGGCCAGCTGTTCGACGCCTTTGCCGACTACCACTCGCCCATGCAAAGCATTGTCGCAGCCGATATCCACGGCGATATCGGCTTCAAGGCGGCTGGCAAGGTGCCGTTGCGTTCGCCGGACAACGATCTGCGCGGCGTGGCGCCTGCGCCGGGCTGGGATGCCCGCTATGACTGGCAGGGCTGGCTGCCCTATGACCAGACGCCTCAGGACGATGGCGCGGCACGCGGCTATGTGGCCACCGCCAACCAGCGCGTGACGGCACCCGGCTACCCGCACTTCCTGACCCAGGACTGGAGCCTGCCCTACCGCCACCAGCGCATTACCGGATTGATCGAAGCCCGTGCGCAGCACGATGTGGCCAGCATGGCCGAGATCCAGAACGATCAGCAGTCGCTGGCTGCCCGGGCATTGCTGCCGCTGCTGCTGCGCGCGCTCGACGAGTCTGCCCCCACACACACGCTGGCCCCCCAGGCCCGCGCCGCGCTGGAGGGCTTCGATGGCCGCATGCATGCCGACCGGGCCGCTCCGCTGATCTTTGCGGCCTGGGTGGATGAGCTGACGCGCGCCATCGTGCTGCCGCGCGTTGGGGCTGCCAATTTTGGCGCCACCTACGGCAAGCGTGATTTTCGCGCCGGCATCGAGGGCATCATCGCCCGGCGCGACGCATGGTGGTGTGCGCCTCTGGACTGCAACGCGCAGGTCAGCCGTGCGCTGGACCGTGCGCTGGCACGGCTGCAGTCGGCCCACGGGCGGGACCTGGGCCGCTGGCGCTGGGGGCAGGCGCATATGGCACTCAGCAGCCATCGCCCGTTTGGCAGCGTGGCAGCGCTGGCCGGCATCTTCAATGTCAGCCGGCCATCCGGCGGCGATGCCTATACGGTCAATGTCGGCCAGTACGTGGCCAGTGACGCCCACGCGCCATTCGCCAACCGCCACGCAGCATCGCTGCGCGCCATCTACGACCTGTCCCAGCCCGAGGCCTCACTGTTCATCTACCAGAGCGGCCAAAGCGGGCTGGCACTGTCGCAGCGCTATGCCGACATGGCCGGGCAGTGGGCTGCCGGCCGCTACCGGCCGCTGCAAATGGCGCCCGTGCAATGGCGCCACCGCGTGGTGCTCAAGCCGCAGTGATGCACCAGGGCCATGGGTGCATTCATTCAGTGCGATGCACCACCACGGGCTGCTGCCACCCATCTCGGCAGCGGCTTCAACCCATCCCCTCGCCCTTCCCAGGGAAGGGAGCGAGTCGACCTCTGCCGTCAGCGGTGCCAGGCCATCAACGGCCAAGCACCGCTGACGTCGAGCGTTGATGGGCACGCAACCGCGTCAAGGCCAAGCCCTCGCTGGCGGCCGGTGGCTGGCTTGGACTCGGCTGCTTGCCTCGTCACAGCTTCTGCTGTGACAAGAGTTCGTCCAAGTCTGCGTCCGACAGGCCACGCCCCGTCCGGTTAATGTCCCACTTCCAGACGGCCTGCACCACTGGCGTTCCAACATCGAGGTACAGGTCCGCGACCATGAACCCCAAGGCACTCTTATTCGCGCCGTAGGCTTCAGCCATTTCACGCAGAACCACGGACGGAGTTGCCGCGCCGAGGCGCGCACGCCACTTTTCAATGTCCCCAGCGGGCACGTTCATCTTCCACTCCCGGGCTTTCGGAAGAGCACATACACGTTCGAGTTACTGCCCGTGATGCTCTCGACTTGACCATAGCCATAGCTCTGGGCCAACTTCCCTGTCCACGTATTCAGAGCCGACTGCGCAGGCTCCAACCCAGCGGCCAAACTACTTTGATACTGCGCGTAGTTCACGCTGCCCGACACCCACGACATGCCTATCGGCGTGCCGTCGTGCGCGAGGAAGACGCCTTTCTCGCGCAAGTCCCAAGCGAGCTGCGGCCGGGCGCGGGTCAGGTACTCCTGCAGCCAGTACAGGGCGCGCTCGCTCACGGGCAGCAAGCGGTCCTTGCGGCCCTTGCCCTCGCGGATGAGCACGACCTTGCGCTGCGGGTCGATGTCGCCCAGCTCCAGGTTCGCGGCTTCCATGCGGCGCAGGCCCGACGAGTACAGCAGCTCCATCAGCGCGCGGTCGCGCAGGCCCAGCGGCGTCGTCGTGTCCGCCAGCGAGAGCACCGTCTCCATCTCGCCAGCCGTGAGCACGGCGCGCGGCAGGCGCCGCATGCGCTTCGGGAGGTCCAGGTCGGCCGCCGGGTTGGCCGGGATGGCGCCCGAGCGCGTGAGCCACTTGAACAGGCCTCGGATGGCCGCGATGCTCGACGCTCTTCACCTCGCGCTGATGCTGGTGCAGCAGCGCAATCGACTGGATGAGGCCCAGGTACTTCGCGTGGTCGCGCCGCGTGCGCGTCTGGTGGTCGCCGAAGCTCAGTTGGTCGGCGTAGGGGTTCACGACGTGCAGGGCTTCGATGCCGGCCTCGATGAGACGCGCATAGCTCGTGCCCCCGTGCGCGTTGCGCCGCGCCAGCAGCTCGCCGGCCTCGACCAGGCCGCGCACGCTGCGCTGGGCCATTTGCAGGCCGTAGCGTGCGCCGGGCCAGCAGGCGACGGCCAGGTCGGCGCAGCGCAGGTGGCCGTGCGCGGCGACCGCGCGCAGCACCGCCAGGCGGTTGGCCGCCGCGCGCTCGCGCGACGTGGGCTGTTTGGGTTTGGGGGGCGGCGGCCGCAGCAGGCCGGCCAGGGCATCGGGGGACAGTCGCATGGGTCTACACCTCGCATCGGATGCGACGTGTAGCGATGACGCCTCTGCCGAGGCGTCTGGAGCTGGCAGATGCTCGTGGCAGACGCCACCAGCACCCGCCAACTCCGGGCGGGCGACCGTGTGCTCTTCGGTGGCCTAGGGGCCACACGCACACTCGCTGGGCTTGGAGGCCCAGCGTCTCCCGTCGTCGCCTCTGTTCGCTGTCGCGCCCAGCGGCTCAGGAGCGCCGCTGCCTGCACGCCACACCGCCTTCGTCGGCGCGTCGCGCAGGAAGCCACCCCGGCTGTCGGGCGCCTGTGCAACGTGCCGTTGCGCTGGCTCTGCGCTGGACGCTTCGCCGCCATCCAGGGTGGCTTCCTGCGCTGCGCGCCGGCAGCGGCGGACCTCACGCCTGCGGCTGCGGTCCCGGCTCAAGTCGTGCGGCTGGGGCCGCACCGGCGCTTGGACCGCGCCTCGACCTGACCGGCTCCCCCGGCCCTGCGGCGGCCACGCTGGGGCGTGGCGCACCTTCGGGTCAGCATCGGCGCCTGCCTCTGCTGCCCGCTGTCCTGCGGCAGCGGCTCCAACCCATCCCCCCGCCCTTCTCAGAAGGGAGCGAGTCGCCCTCTGCCGTCAGCGTTGCCAGCCACTTCGTCTGCAGGCACCGCACACGGCGAGCGTCGATGGCGCGCCACCGCGTCAAGGCCAAGCCCTCACGGGCGGCCGATGGCCGGCCTGGACTCGGCTGCCCGCCTCGAAGCCAGCGCGTCAGCCGCCCTCGGCGCCGCGCTTGTTCAGCAGCGCGAGCAAGTCAGCGCCCCCCTTCACCCAGAACTTGCTGGACGTGGGGAACACCTCTTCAGGGTATTCCGTCGCGAAGTCGATGAACTGGCCAGTCCACCCATCCGGGACATAGCGCTCCATCGCGGCGCCCTGGGAGTAGAACGCGCCAACTTCGCGCCTGTCGAAGTCAACGAACATCACCGGGAACAGGTCGCCCACGTCCCACCAGGAACGGGCCGTTTGATACCGCTTGGCCAGCTCCATAGCGAGCGCGTCCGGCGCAACCTCGTAGTCCTTCAAGCACGCCAGGAATTCACCCGCGTTCTTCTCGTTCACGACCTTGAACCCGAAGCGATAGGCGTCATTGAACTCCGGCACGTCATAGCCGTTTTGGATGAACTCGTTACGCCACTTGTTCACGTCCATGACCCACCAGTCCCGGTCGCACCGGAACCAACGAATACGCCCTTCGTAGCGAACAGCGACCACAACGTTTTCAACGTCCATGGTGCTCATGGAGTACCACCTTTCTTAACTCTGCCCGACCCAGGTACTGCGACCTCTTCAAGCCATTTTGCCCAGACGTCCGGCAGCTCATACGAGCGACCGGGGGTCGTCGGGTCAACCAATTTCGGAGCCAAGCCGCCTTGGTTCGCCGGATTCGTTCTGTAGCCGACCTGCGGGATGGCTTGCTCTTCGATGAAGTCGCCCATCCACTTCGGAACGTCGAACGACGTGATGTCCGCCCCTGGCCGCTTGCTGAGGAAATACTCGGCATGCACCGGGTCGCCGACACTGACGTTCAGCGTCGTCTTGCTTATCACCGGATTGCCATTGGCGTCGATGGTGATGAGCTGACGGCTTGCGAGAGGCGGCGTTCCACCTTGGACACGGAAGACTGTCACCGTCTCCCCTGCGGCGTCAACCGCGCCGGCCACCGGAGCAGCACTTCCGGCATTGCCAAATACCGCCTTCTCCGCACCCAGGATTTTAACGCCTGCCCCCAGAGGCACAATGCTCGCTACAGTCCCCCACATCGCCTGCTGCTGCTCCAGAGGACTGTAGTACTGATTGCTGACAGGGTTGTAGCCCGTAGCCCCTGCCCAAGCCTCTCCCAAGGATTGGACTGCGCCAGCCGCCAGGGCGCCTACGCCGCTACGCTGTGCTGCACCCTGAACATCAGGTGAGTTCCACACCTTTTGCAAAATGTTGCCATTGCTGGGGCCTTGTGTCGTGCGGATCAACTGTGCATTGGCGTCAAGGTTGGGGGATGCCAACTGCTCGACCGTTGTACCTCTTGCAATGCTTGTGATGTTGGAGACCGTCCACTGCGCTGCCGAGAGCGCAGGATCTGCAAACGGATTGCTCCAGCCTTCTTCCTTGGTGGCTCGCACGACGATTTCCGGCAGCACGGGGGCTGTCTGAGGAAGAGTGATCCCCAGCGTGCTGGCTGAGTCGTCCTGGCTTGTGATCATGGCGCCCGTCATGTTTTGTGCGAGCTGGACACCTGGAACGCTTCTCCAAGCCTTCATGTCCGCAAGCCAATCGGGCTTGCTGTCAGCAGAGGCGCGCTGTGATGCTGGTGGCAAGGATGCCTCCGCCACGGACCACCCCAACGCATTGCCAAACGCATCGGTAGCCACCTGTTGCAGGCTGATCCGCCCGCCTTGCGCTATCGAGGCCACGGTGCCCGCTGCCAGGCCCGCCCCTGTACGGGTGAGCATTTCCTTGGCCCATGGGTCCCCGCTGCTGGCTCCCACGGCATCGCCCAGCAGCTTGCCTGCTGCCTGGCCCGCAACCGTTCCTGCTGCGCTGCTGGCCACGCCGCGCCAATCGAAGCTGCTTTGCAGCCCGGTGACGATGCCTGCTCCCTGGGTCAATGCATTGCCCGCAACGGAGCGCAGCAGCAGTTTGTCCAGCGAGGAGCCGCCCAGCAAGCTGCTTGTTGTCAATCCGCCGGACACCCCTGCGCTGAGCGCCGACAGCGCCACGCCCTTCCAACTGAAGCTGTCCTGCATGCCCAGCAGATTGCCGGCCGCCTGGCTGGCGATGGAGCCTGCTGCGCCGCTGGCGGCGCCGATGGCAAAGGCGCTGCCTGTTGACAGGCTGGCACCGCCGCCCAGCACCGATGCGCCTGTGGTCATCGTGGCGCCGAATCCAGTGCCTGCGCTTGCGGCTGCGGGAGCCAGGGCACCGGCCGTATAGACGGCCGCCACCACAGCCACGGCCACCATGATGATCTTGCCCAGGCTGCCGCAGCCGCTGTTGCCTTGTGCTGCCGGTGATACGGCTGGGGTCATATGGCTGGAAAGTGTCGGCGTTGTTGGTATTGAGCGTGGGCCGGGGGATGCTCAGGGTCTGGCCTGCGGCCCGTTCGCAGGCGCTCCAAACCCGCACGCACCGGCGGACAAGGGCTGTGGCAGCCGGGTGCGCATGACCCAGGCCGGGTCGGCAGTTGCGCAAGCGGCGATTCCGTCGCGCAGCCATCAACAGCGCCAGCCTTTTGATGCTGCGCTGTATTGCGCCGTATTGTTGCGCGCCACGGCCCCGGCAGGCTGCCCACGTCATGGCCTTTCTCTGCCGGGCTGAAGGAGTGAGTGCTGGTTCGCCCTAGGGTGAATCGACATCCAAGCTGGTAGCCAGGCCATGCTTGCAGCCAGGCACAGGAAAGCCATGAAGTGACTGGCCTTACAGTCATAGCGCGTCGCAATGCGGCGCAACTGCTTGAGCTTTGCAAAGCTACGCTCTATGGCATTGCGCGCCCTGTACACCTCGACATCCAAGGGCCTGGCCTGCTGGCAACTGCGTGGTGGAATCACCGCTTGTGCGCCAGCAGCCTCAACTTGCGCCACAAAGGCACGGCTGTCATAGCCCTTGTCTGCCAAGACATGCGTCGGCTTGAAGCCCTTGATCAACGCCGGCGCCTGAGTAATATCGTTGACCTGTCCCGGCGTGAGGATCAGCCGCACGGGCCTGCCATGACCATCGCTGGCCATGTGAATCTTCGTGCTCAGTCCACCTCGGGAACGCCCCAGAGACGCGTTTTGGCCCCCCCTTTTCCTGTCGCGGCCTGCTGATGTGCGCGAACGATGGTGCTGTCTATCAACAAGTATTGATTGCCTTGGTCCTTGACCAGCACTGCAAACACTTGCTCCCAGACACCGGCCGCCGCCCAGCGGGTGAAGCGCTTGTGCACGGTCTTGTACTTTCCATATCGCTCGGGCAGATCGCTCCAACGGGCTCCCGAGCGCAGGACCCAGAGCACGCCATTGACGAAAGCGCGATTGTCCAGGCCGCTGCGCCCGGGGTCTGAGGGCTTGCCGGGCAGCAGGCTCTCAAGACGGCTCCATTGATGATCGGTCAGTTCGTAGCGACTTGGGCGAGACATTTGGGTTTGATTTCTCCTACCACAATCGTCTCATTTTTCAAGGCCCTCGTGCTGAATGTCGATTCACCCTAGCGGTCCTGCTGCAGGCAGATGTTGCTGCCGGTCTGGGTCAGTTGTAGCGTGCCTCCTGCCCATTCCAGCCATGACAGCGTGACGAGGTCGTCAATCACGTCTTCGTCGATTTCGCTGGCCCGGCGGTGACGAAGCAGGTCGGCGACACGAGGCAGTGCGGTGCGCAGCACATCCTGCCTGTTACGGGAGAGCAGTGCGTGATTCATACGGAGCCCTTCGTTTGGAGACAAAGGCCAGATTAGCACTTTGTGCGCTTTCTGCCTCAGTTGTCCTGCGCTTGTGGCAGGGTGCCGACAAAAGATGCGATCAGTCCGGCCACCTGCACAGGCTGGTCGTGGTGCAGCATATGGCCTGCATCCTGGACCACGGCGCTCGTGCAGTCCGGCACCTGGCGGATGCGTTCGTGGTATTGCTCCAGGGTGTAGCGCTCCTTCCACCACTGCGCCAGGCTGTCGTCGCTGGCCTCGATGGACAGTACAGGCGCGGTGATGGCACGGTACAGGGCCAGCATCTCGTCCAGGCGGTAGAGCTGGGCGCTGGTGATTTTGTGCGCGGCATCGCCCAGGATTTCCCAGCGGCCCTGCGCATTGGGCGCTGCCCAGTGGTGGGCCAGCCACAAGGCCTTGTCCTGGGGCAGCCGGCGATTGGTCTTCATCAGGCGCTGCGCCACAGCCTGCACGCTGTCATAGGTCTTGAGCTCCATCTGGCCCTGGCGCAGCTGGCGGGTTTCGTCCATCCACTGCGCATAGCGTGCTGGCGCCTGCTGGGGCTGCGTGGCTGGCAGGCCGAAGCCTTCGAGATTGACCAGCCGGCGGATGCGCTCGGGCCGCGCGCCCGCATACATCATCGCCACATTGCCTCCCATGCTGTGGCCGACCAGATCGACAGGGGTGCTGCCCACCAGCGTATCCAGCAGGTGATCCAGGTCGGCCAGATAGTCCACGAAGTCGTAGCGGTCGCAGGGCGTTGCCGGGCGGCTCAGGCCAAAGCCGCGCCAGTCGGGCGCAATGATGCGGCGACCCGACAGGAAAGCGTCGCTGAAGGCATCGACCACGAACTGGTAGGAAGCCGCGACATCCATCCAGCCATGGAGCAGAACCAAAGGGGCAAGGGCAGGGCCTGCCTCTTCGGCCCCCCATTCGCGCACATGGTAGTCCAGGGTCCGCACGGGAACCATGCGCGAGCGCCAGGGGCGTGCCGGGGTGTAGAAGGGGGCGCTGTCGGCGGGCGTGGCAGGGAGGTGGGAGGCTTGCAGCATGGCACCGATTATTCCGGTTTGCTGCCGCGCAGCAGTCAGGGGCGGGACAGTGGCAGGTGGGTGCTATCCCGCAGTCTGGGCGTGCCCGCATCGACAATGGCTTCCACCAGGGCCGAGAAGGTGCACTGGCGCTCCTGCGCCTCCACCGAAAACAGCTCCAGCACGCCCGCGCCGCGCAGCGTGGCAAAGGCCATGGCAGCCACGCCCTGGGGATGGGGGTGGTGGGCCTGGACTTCGGGGAAGACGTCCAGAAAGCGTGCGTAGAACATATGGTCCACCAGCACGCGCCGGGCATCGACGCGGCCGAACAGCGTGGGCGAGGCTTTGCAGCCGAAGAACATGCTCCATGCGGCCTGGTAGTTGGCGGCGCCGAAGATGTTGTTCCAGGCCAGGGTGACAAAGGTCTGGGCGCGCTCGCGCATGGGCAGGGCCTTGTCGGGCCAGACCGTGCCCTGGTCGCTCAGCGGCTCCATGACCTCGATGACCAGCCGCTCCATCAGCGCATCGCGGCTCTCGAAATGGTGCTGCAGCGCACCCAGCGATACGTCGGCGCCGCGCGCAATGGCCTGCAGCGTGGCGCTCTTGAAGCCGCCCTCGCGCAGCAGCGTCAGCGCGGAGTCGATGATCTTGCGTTGCGTTGTCTCCACACGCTCGGTCTGCGGCGTGCGTGCGCGCCGCTGCGTGGCGGACGTCGTCATGTGCTGAACTCCGGAGGCAAAAAATCGATAGTAGATGGTTTTTGCCGCTTGCGGGCACTCCGCTGCCGCCTGCAGGTGCATTGCAGCACTACTCCTTCTGTTCGTGATTGTCCATAGGGATAAGTTACAAGAAATAATAATTTATTGTTTTTTATAGTTGATACCTGTACCCAAGGAAGGCACACAAAGCACTTCCCACATCCAACAAGCCCCCACGAGGAGACATTGCAGTGAAGACCCACCCATCGTTTCATCCACCGTACCGCCGTGCCAGCCACTGAGAGCGGGGGAGTACGAGACATGCACAGCGCTTCCCCCCAGGGCCACCTGGAACGCAGGCTTCAGAACCGCCATATCCAGCTGATTGCGCTGGGCGGCACCATCGGCACCGGCCTGTTCCTGGGCTCGGCCGGCATCATCGAACTGGCCGGCCCTTCGGTCCTGCTTGGCTACGCGATTGGCGGGCTGGTCATTTTCTTCATCATGCGCTTTTTGGGCGAGATGCTGGTGGAGGAGTCCAATGCGGGCTCGTTCAGCTATTTCGCCAACCGCTACGTGGGCCGTTTCGCGGGCTTTCTGTCGGGCTGGAATTGCGTGGCGCTGTATGTGCTGGTGGGCATGCTGGAGCTGACGGCGGCAGGCAAGTTCATTCAGTTCTGGTGGCCCGGCATCCCGACATGGGTGACGGCGGCGGTGTTTTTCGTGCTGATCAACGGCGTGAACTTCATCAACGTCAAGGCCTATGGCGAGTTCGAGTTCTGGTTTGCGCTGATCAAGATCGTGGCCGTGGTCGCCATGATCGGCGCGGGTCTGTACCTGCTGGTCAACACGGACCGGCCCGAGCAGACCGTTCGCAATCTCTGGACCCATGGCGGCTTTTTCTCCAATGGCCTGTCGGGCCTGGTGATGGCTTTTGCCTTCATCATGTTCGCCTTTGGCGGCGTGGAGATGCTGGGCTTTGCTGCAGCCGAGACCGACCAGCCGCGCACCGTGATCCCCAAGGCCGTGAATCAACTGATCTACCGGGTGCTGGTGTTCTACATCGGCTCCATGGCGGTGCTGATGTCGCTCACGCCCTGGACCGACCTGCTGGCCCAGCTCAAGGCGGGAGGCGATACCTACAGCAGCAGCCCCTTCGTGCTGGTGTTCTCCGGCATTGGCGAGACCACGGCAGCCCATCTGCTGAACTTCGTGATCCTGACGGCCACACTGTCGGTCTACAACAGCATGGTCTACAGCAACAGCCGCCTGCTGTATGGCATGGCCCAGGAAGGCAATGCGCCCAAGTCGCTGGCTGCCGTCAACCAGCGCGGCGTGCCGGTGCGCGCCATCGTCTATCCGGGTATTTTCACGGCGCTGTGCGTGGTGCTGAACTACGTGGCGCCAGCCAATGTGATCGAGCTGCTGATGTCGCTGATCGTGGCGGCGCTGGTGATCACCTGGACCATCATCATCGTGGCGCACTGGCGCTTTCGCCGCGCCCATGCGGCGCGCGGCACGGTGCTGGGCTTTCCCGCGCCTGCAGCGCCCCTGACCAACGCCATCTGCCTGGCTGCCATGGCACTGGTGGTGGGCGTGATGCTGCTGACGCCTGCGATCCGCTCCTCGGCCCTGGCCATTCCGGTGTGGGTGTTGCTGGTCTATGGCGTCTATCGCATCATCGACCGGCAGCGCTCCCTTTGCGTCCCCGAAACTGCGGCAAAGTCAGCGCTGGCTGCCGCACGCACCCCTGTCTGAAATTCAAGGAGAAAGAACATGGCAGATCTTTTCGACAACCCCATGGGCCTGATGGGCTTTGAGTTCGTGGAATTCGCCTCGCCCCGGCCGAATGTGCTGGAGCCGCTGTTCGAGAAGCTGGGCTTCACGCTGGTGGCCAAGCACCGTTCCAAGAATGTGCTGCTGTACCGCCAGGGCGGCATCAACTTCATCCTGAACAACGAGCCAGGACAGGCCGGCTACTTTGCAGCCGAGCATGGCCCCTCGGCCTGTGGCCTGGCTTTCCGCGTCAAGGATGCCCACCATGCCTACAAGCGTGCGCTGGAGCTGGGCGCGCAGCCGATCGAGATTCCCACCGGCCCGATGGAGCTGCGCCTGCCGGCCATCAAGGGCATCGGCGGTGCGCCGCTGTATCTGATCGACCGCTTCGAAGAAGGCAAGTCCATCTACGACATCGACTTCGAATTCCTGCCGGGCGTGGACCGCAACCCCAAGGGCCATGGCTTCCAGGTGGTGGACCATCTCACGCACAACGTCTACCGTGGCCGCATGTCGTATTGGGCGGACTTCTACAGCAAGCTGTTCAACTTCCGCGAAATCCGCTATTTCGACATCTCGGGCGAGTACACGGGCCTGACCTCCAAGGCCATGACGGCACCGGACGGCCTGATCCGTATTCCGCTGAACGAGGAATCCCGCCAGGGCGGCGGCCAGATCGAAGAGTTCCTGATGCAGTTCAACGGCGAGGGCATCCAGCACATCGCGCTGCTGACGGACAACCTGCTCGACTCCATCGACCAGTTGCAGATGGCCGGCATTCCGCTGCTGACCGCGCCCAACGATGTCTATTACCAGAATCTGGAAACCCGTCTGCCCGGCCATGGCCAGCCGGTGGGCGAGCTGCAGGCGCGTGGTATTTTGCTGGACGGCACGACGGAAGGTGGCCAGCCGCGCCTGCTGCTGCAGATCTTCTCCGAACCCATGCTGGGCCCGGTGTTCTTCGAGTTCATCGAACGCAAGGGCGATTACCGCGAGGGCTTTGGCGAGGGCAACTTCAAGGCGCTGTTCGAGTCCATGGAGCGCGACCAGATCAACCGGGGCGTGCTGCAGGTCGAGCCACAGGAGGCCTGAGCGCCAGCCGGGTCTTTGAGCCATGCAGGGCCCCTACACTTGGGGCCATGAACTCTCAGACCATGCAACCGGTGGCGCTCGGTCAAAGCGCCTTGCGAGTCAGTCCCATCTGCCTGGGCACCATGACGTTCGGTGAACAGGTGGATGAGGCGCAGGCCTTCGCCATCATGGATCGCGCCCTGGAGCGCGGCGTGGACTTTTTCGACACGGCCGAGATGTATTCCGTGCCGGCCCGGGCCGAAACCTGCGGCGCGACCGAAACCATCATCGGCCGCTGGTTTGCGCAGCGCCCCGGTGCCCGCGCCAAAGTGGTACTGGCCACCAAGGTGGCAGGCCCCTCGCGCGGCATGCCCTGGGTGCGCGAAGGCCAGGGCATGACGGCGGCAGACATCGCCGCTTCGTGCGAGGGCAGCCTGCGCCGCCTGGGCACGGATGTCATCGATCTCTACCAGATTCACTGGCCCGAGCGCCATGTGCCGGCCTTCGGCCAGCTCTACTACGATCCGGCCCGCGAAACCTCCCAGACCAGCATCCACGAGCAGCTCGATGCGCTGGCGCGCCTGGTGCGCGAAGGCAAGGTACGCCACATCGGCCTGTCCAATGAAACGCCCTGGGGCGTGCATGAGTTCGTGCGCCTGGCCGAGCAGCATGGCCTGCCGCGCGTGGCATCGGTGCAAAACCCGTACTGCCTGATCAACCGCAGCTGGGAAAACGGCATGGACGAAAGCTGCCATCGCCTTGGAGTCTCGCTGCTGGCCTACTCGCCGCTGGCCTTCGGCCTGCTCACAGGCAAGTTCGACACGCACGCGCCCACCGACGCCGGGGCGCCGCAGCAGGCGCGCATTGCGCGCTACGAGTCGGTACGCAAGCAGCGCTGGGGCCGCCCCGAGTCCCTGGCCGCCGCACGCCTGTACAACGGGCTAGCGCGCGCGCATGGTCTGACACCCACGCAGATGGCGCTGGCGTTCTGCTACACCAAGTGGCAGGTGGCCAGCACCATCATCGGTGTGACATCGGTGGCGCAGCTCGACGAGAACCTGGACGCCTGGGGCACGCAGCTGCCGCCCGAACTGCTGGCGGACATCGACTCCATCCGCTGGCAGGCGCGCGATCCTGCGCAGTAAGCCCGTCCGGCACCGGGCGTCCGGTGCCTGTCATCTGTCCAACTCCCCCGTGAAGGGGAGTTTCATCACATGTCCAAAAAAAATTCTCACGTCAGCGAGACACCGGCCACCCAGCTGCTGCGTGCCCACAAGGTGGAGTTCACCGAGCATCCCTACGAGTATGTGGAGCATGGGGGCACCGAGCACAGCGCGGCCAGCCTGGGGCTGGATGAGCACATGGTGGTCAAGACCCTGGTGATGCAGGACCAGGATGCCAAGCCGCTGATCGTGCTCATGCACGGGGACTGCAAGGTGTCCACCAAGAACCTTGCCCGCCAGATCGGCGCCAAGAGCGTGGAGCCGTGCAAGCCCGAGGTGGCCAACCGCCACAGCGGCTATCTGGTGGGCGGTACATCGCCATTTGGCACGCGCCGCGCCATGCCGGTCTATATCGAGGAAAGCATCCTGACGCTGCCGCGCATTGCCATCAATGGCGGGCGGCGCGGATTTCTGGTGCAGATGGCGCCGCAGGTCTGCGTGCAACTGCTGGCCGCGCAGCCCGTGCATTGCGCGCTGGCAGAATAGCCCCCTGAAAATCGAACAACGCCACGGCATCCGCTGGCGCTGCGGGGAGGGCATGCCTGTAGGGCTGGCCGCATCGCGCGCTGGCGGCCAGCACAGTCAAGGACCAGAATTGAACGCCCTCCATCCCTTTATTGCCGCAGTGGCGGCCTATCTCATCGGCTCGCTGTCGTTTGCCGTGATCGTCAGCCGTGCCATGGGTCTCAGCGACCCGCGCACTTATGGCAGCGGCAATCCCGGCGCCACCAATGTGCTGCGCTCGGGCAGCAAGGCGGCCGCCGCCGTGACGCTGCTGCTCGATGCCGCCAAGGGCTGGCTGCCCGTGGCCCTGGTGCAGTGGTTTGGCGAAAGCCTGGGGCTGGGCGCAGCCACCCTGGCTGCCGTGGCGCTGGCCGCTTTCCTGGGCCACCTGTACCCGGTGTTTTTCCGGTTCAAGGGGGGCAAGGGCGTGGCCACGGCCCTGGGCGTGCTGCTGGGCATCAGCGGCTGGCTGGGGCTGGCGGTGGCGCTGAGCTGGCTGGCAATGGCCGTGATCTTCCGCTACTCCTCGCTGGCCGCTCTGGTGGCTGCAGCCCTGGCGCCGGTCTACTACCTGCTGTGCAGCGGCCTGGCCTGGGATGCGCAGGCGCCGGTGACGGCCGCCATCGTGGTCATGGCAGCTCTGCTGGTGTGGCGCCACAGCGAGAACATCCAGCGCCTGATGGCTGGCAAGGAATCCAAAATCGGCCAGAAGAAGAAGGCCGGCGCGACAGAGCCTCCGGCCAAGCCGCGCTGACCAGCGGCACAGGACGGCCCTTCGTGCCCGTGATGCGCCTGCGCTGCTATCTGCCCCCAATCCTCTGACGACTTTATGGCTTCGAGTTCATCGCAGCGCGTCTACCGCGCACCTTGTCCCGGCTGCGGCGCGCCCGTGGAGTTCGCCAGTGCCCAGGCCAGCTATGCGGTCTGCGAGTTCTGCCGCAGCACGGTGCTGCGCCAGAGCGATGTGCTGCTGCGCAAGGGCTCCATGGCCGAGGTCTTCGAGGACTACAGTCCTTTGCGCATTGGCGCCACGGGCAGCGTGCTGCGCAGCGGCCGGCCCGATGCTTTCACGCTGGTGGGCCGGCTGCAGCTCAAGAGCAGCGCCGGCACCTGGAGCGAGTGGGTCGCAGCGTTCAGCGATGGGGCGCTGGGCTTTCTGAGCGAAGACAACGGCCAGTTCGTCTGGTCCTGGCCCTGGCATGAGCACCCGGCCCCGATTCCTGACGGGGCGTTCAAGGCTTCTGACTGGCTGCTGGGCACACGCAGATCGTTTGGTGGCCAGTCCTTTACGGTCAGCAGTGTCCAGATGGCCAGCCTGGTATCGGCCCAGGGCGAGCTGATGCAACTGCCCGAGCCGGGGCAACCCTATGGGCTGGTCGAGCTGCGCAACGAGCAGGGGCAGGTGCTGTCCGTGGATTTCTCGGCCCTGCCGCCGCAGCTGAGCCTGGGCGAGCGCGTGGCGCTTGACGACCTGAAAATGCAGGGCCTGCGCGATGGCGCATCGCTCAAGCGCGAGGAAGGCCGCCATTTCAACTGCCCCAAGTGCGCTGCAGTGGTGCCTGTGCGCTTTTCATCGACCAAGAGCCTGAGCTGTCCGAGCTGCGGTTCGATGGTGGATCTGAGCCAGGGCATGGGCGGGGAGCTGGCCTACGCCGAACAGAACGAGCCGGTGAGTCCTTCCATTGCCCTGGGCAGCAAGGGCATGCTCGAAGGCCTGCAGTGGCAGGTGGTGGGCTTTCAGCACCGCATGGGCCAGGAGGCCGGCGACGACGAGAGTTTTGGCTGGGAAGAGTACCTGCTGTTCAATCAGAAGGCGGGCTTTGCGTTCCTGATCGACTCCACCGACGGCTGGAGCATGGCGCGCGTGGTCACGGGCGTGCCCAAGCTGTCGGGCAACCGCACCACTGCCAAGTACATGCGCCGGCAGTACCGCCTTGAATCCCAGTACCTGGCCGAAACCACTTATGCGCTGGGCGAGTTCTACTGGCCCGTGCGCCGGGGCCAGAAGACACGCAATGCCGACTATCTGGGCACCGGCGAGAGCAACAAGGCCTTTCTGGCCAGCGAGACCGAGAACGGTGAAACCACCTGGACGCATGGCAATTCGGTGTCGGCCACCACATTGGCCATGGCCTTCGGCCTTAAACAGTTGCGCGACCGCTCCCAGGTGGGGGTGCTGTCGGGCAGCCGCTTTGGCCTGTGGACCATTCTCATCGGACTGCTCGTCCTGTGGCTGGTGTTTGCCGGTCTGCGCAGCTGCATGTCCCGTCCGGGCTGCGACCCCAATGTGGATTCCAACTGCAGCAGCTATTCACGCAGCAGCGGTGGCTCCTGGGGGGGCTATACCTCGGGCGGCAGCCACAAGTAAACAACGGAGAAACGCATCATGAATTTCGACTGGTTCAACCCTGCCGCCTTTTTCGGCTCCATCCTCTACGCGCTGGTGGGCGTGGTGGTGTTCTGGCTGTGCTTCATCATCATCGACAAGATCACGCCTGTGGACATGTGGGCGGAGATCGTCGAGAAGCACAACAAGGCGCTGGCCATGGTCGTGGCCGCCATGTGCCTGGGCATCAGCATCATTGTGGCGGCTGCGATCCATTGAGTTGCGCCGCCAGCGCACAGTGCCGGTGCGCTGATCTCGGTTCGTGATCTCAGGCGGCTGTCTTGAGGACCGTGCTGACAACAGCTGCCACCGCGATGCCCACGGCAATGCCCGCGCCGATTTCGATGCGGGTGTGGCCCATGCGTTCGCGCAGTGCGGGAATATCCTGCTGCGCGCCAGCGGCCAGTTGGTTGATGGCCTGGGCATGCTTGCCAACCTGGCGCCGCAGGCTGTTGGCGTCCAGCATCACGATAAAAGCCAGCGTGAGGGCCACGCCGAATGCAGGGTGGCCCACGCCTTCCTTGAAGGCGATCAGTGCAGCCATGCTGCTGACGATGGCGCTGTGGTTGCTGGGCAGACCGCCATAACCGATCAGGCCGAATGCGGGCTTGCCGGCCTTGAGGCTGTTGATGGCAAATTTCATCACGCCAGCGACCAGCCAGGCCGCGAATGGCGTCAGTGCGTAAGAGTAGTCCATGGTCACCTTCATGCGGGCCAGAGCGCCCAGGCGCACGCTGCCACCCACAGCAGCACCGTGAGCAGCAGTTGCCAGTCCGCCAGCAGCGCATCCGTGGGGGACTCGCCGCCATCCAGGGCTTCCACCACAAACCAGTAGCGGAACAGGCCGAACAGCACCAGGGGAATCGTGATCACCAGATCCGGCTTGGAGGACACCACGAACATGCTGTAGAACAGAAGGGCCCCGGTGGCCGACATCTCGGCATAGCGGTCTACCAGCGAAACCGTGTATTTTTCCAGAACCTTGCGGCCTTCCGTGCCGCTTTGGCTCAATTCCTGGCGCCGCTTGACGGCAGCCAGGTACAGCGCCAGGCACAGCGTGGTGATGAACATCCAGGAGGACACGGGGACGTCCAGCGCCATGGCTCCGGCATAGACCCGCAGCACGAAGCCTGCGGCGATGGTGAAAATGTCCAGCACGGGCTGGTGCTTGAGCACGAAGGTATAGGCGAGGTTGAGCACCAGATAGCCGGCAATCACCGCCACCACCCGTGGCGCCATGAGCCAGCCAGCTGCCAGCACGGCATAGAGGCCGGCCAGCAGCATCAGCGCGGCAGGCACAGTTACCGTGCCGGCAGCCAGGGGGCGGCTCTTGGATTTTTTGGGGTGGCGCCGGTCACGCTCGATATCCTTGAGGTCATTGATGACATAAGTCGCCGACGATCCCACGCAAAATAGCAGCGCTGCCAGCAGGACGCTGCTGACGGCATCGGCATCCAGGAATTCGCCGGAAAAAACCAGGGCGGCGAAGACAAAGCCGTTTTTGACCCACTGCTTGGGCCTCATCAGCTGAATCAGCCCCAGCAGCTGCGCCGGGTGCGATCGGGTCGCTGCGGTATCATTCATTGCTTTCGATCTGTGTAGTATTTGATGTTTTTTTCAACCAAGCTGGCAGTCAAATATGCCGCCTTTGCGCTGATGGCGACCGCTGCGAATATCGGAGCCCAGGACATCGTCGTGCGCATGTACCATGGAGCCTTCGATATTGCCGCTTCCATCATTGTGGGTACTGCGGTTGGGCTCGTTGTCAAGTATGTTCTCGACAAACGTTACATTTTTCGTTTTCAGGCGCGCAGTGTCGCGCATGATACGCAAGTCTTTGTACTTTACAGCATCATGGGGTTGGCGACCACGGTGATTTTCTGGGGCTTCGAGTTCGGATTTCACCATGTTTTCGAGAGCCGCGAGATGCGCTATCTGGGGGGAGTCATTGGCCTTGCCATCGGCTATCTGACCAAATACCAGTTGGACAGGCGCTATGTCTTTCGGAGTGAGCAGACATGATCCCCGTGTCTTCATGGGGACGGCTGACTGCGCTGGCGCACCAGACAGTGGCAGTGAATGACCCTGCCGGTATTGCTGACTGCCTGCGTCAGAGTGCCTTGCCTGGCGTTGCCCACGGAATGGGGCGCAGTTATGGCGATGTCTGCCTGAATCCTGGCGGCACGCTGTGGATGACGGCGGGCCTGGATCACCTGATTGCCTTCGATGATGTCTCCGGGCGCCTGGTATGCGAGGCAGGAGTGTTGCTGCGCGATATCCAGCGGCTGGCGATTCCTCGTGGCTGGATATTGCCTGTGACGCCTGGGACGCAGATGGTGACCGTGGGAGGCGCGATTGCCAACGATGTGCATGGCAAGAACCACCATGTGCTGGGCTCCTTTGGCGACCACCTGATCAGCCTCACCCTGCTTCGCACCGATGGCCAGGTGCTGCACTGCGGGCCTGGCGAGTTGCCGGACTGGTTTGCCGCCACCGTGGGGGGGCTGGGCCTGACTGGCGTGATTGTCCAGGCGGAGATCCAGCTGCGGCGTGTTGCCGGCCCCTGGCTCGATACCGAAACCATGGCCTATGCCGGGCTGGAGGCGTTTTTTGAACTGGCCGATGCATCCGAGGCGGATTGGGAGCATACGGTGTCGTGGATCGATTGTCTGGCGGGTGGCCAGGGCCGTGGCCTGTTCATGCGTGCCAACCCCGTCGATGCAGGCCCGCGCCCCTTGCCCCGGGCCCGCCGTCTGACCATGCCTTTCGTTCCGCCTGTATCGCTGGTCAACCGGCTGTCTCTGCGACCCTTCAATCTGGCGTACTTCCATCTCAATCAATGGAAGGCAGGCAGGGCGCTGGCACACTACGAGTCGTTTTTCTACCCGCTGGACAATCTGAGCCAGTGGAACCGCATGTATGGCCCCCGAGGGTTTTACCAGTACCAGAGCGTGGTGCCCCGTGAGGCGGGCCTGGATGCCGTGCGCGAGATGCTCGCCGCGATTGCACAGTCCGGCGATGGCTCTTTCCTGGCGGTGCTCAAGACGTTTGGCAATCGCCAGGCGCCGGGCATGCTGAGCTTTGCCCGTCCTGGCGTGACGCTGGCGCTGGATTTCCCCAACCATGGGGACCGCACGCACCGGCTATTCGAGCGCCTGGATGCGATTGTGCAGGCGGCCGGGGGGCGCATCTACGCCGCCAAGGATGCGCGCATGCCGCGTGCGCTTTTCGAGTCCGGCTATCCACGGCTGGCCGAATTTCAGAAGTACCGGGATCCTGGCATCAGCTCCGGCCTGTCCCGCCGTTTGATGGGAAATTGAATTGAGTCAAAGAAAGAACATCGTCATCGTCGGTGCCACATCGGCGATTGCAGAGCATTGCGCCAGACTGTGGCTGGCCCAGGCTGCTGCGGATCTGACCCTGGTGGGGCGCGATGCTCAGCGCCTGGAGCGGGTTGCCGCCGATCTGCGGGCACGCAGCCCGCAATCCGACATCCGCGTGGTGCAGGCGCAGTTTCTCGATTCCACGGCCATTGCGGCCATTGTGGACAGCCTGGCTGCCCAGGGGCGCATCGACATTGCGCTGATTGCGCATGGCAATCTGCCGGACCAGGCGCAATGCCAGAGCGATCTTGCCGCCGCCCGACAGGCGCTGGAGGTCAATGGCCTGTCCCCTGTGCTGTATGCCGAGGCTTTCGCGGGGCACATGGAAAAGGCCAACCATGGCACATTGGCCATCATCGGCTCTGTTGCAGGTGACCGTGGGCGCAAGTCCAACTACGTCTACGGAGCGGCCAAAGGGCTGGTGACGCGCTATGCCGAAGGCCTGCAGCACCGGCTGGCCGGCACGCAGGTCAGGGTCGTGCTGGTCAAGCCCGGGCCGACCGATACGCCCATGACAGCGCATTTGAAGGGGCAGGGTGCCAAGCTGGCATCGGTCGAGAGCGTGGCGCAGCAGATCGTCAATGCTGTGGAGGCCGGCAAGCCGGTTGTCTATGCTCCTGGCAAGTGGCTGCTGATCATGACCATCATCCGGCTGCTGCCGCGCGCGGTTTTCCACAAGCTCAATATCTGATGCGGCAACCGGCACATGGCCTGCAGGCGATTATCCAGAAAAATGAACACTGGCTCCACAGGCTGTTTCTGGTCGCCTTTTTCGGACTGAGCTGCCTGCACATCTACACCGGCTATGCTGACAACGGAGACTTCTGGAGAAGCACCAGCTTTCTGATAGACAAGCCCGTTGGCTTCCTCAGCAACTGGCCCGAGAGCGAGACTGCGGAGTGGAAGCGGCGGTTCTTTTTCGAGTGGCATGACCGGTGGGTTTTTGCCAGCGAATGGTTCCAGTCCGGGTTTTTCTCCCTGTCTTTCTACAAGCTCTATCTGCTGATGCAGGCTGGAGTTTCCATGCTGCTCAGTGGCGACAGCACTCAGTATTCGGTCATTCTGGGCTCTCTGCCATCCAGAGTGCTGGTGTTTGCATCGTTTGTTGCACTGGCGGCATGGATTCGCGCGCGCCATGGCGCCTTGGCGGGCTGGGGTTTTGCTCTGCCGGCTGCTGCGGTCCTTCTGGATTCCGGCTGGATGGCATTTCTGAACTCCTTCTACGAGGAGCAGATTGCCGTGGTGTTGCTGCCGGTTCTGGCGCTGCTGATGCTGCGCTTTCTGGAGCGGCGCACGGTGCGGTCTGCGTGCCTGCTGCTGGCGTGCGCCGCCCTGATGGGCGCAACCAAGACAGCGTATTTCTATCTGCCACTGCTGGTGTTTCTGTTCATTTTTCCCTGGCTGCACAAGCCAAGGGGCTGGGTGTTCGCTGCCATGTGCGCCGGCCAGTTCCTGGCCTTCGCGCCTGTCGCGCTGGGCAAGTACGCAGGCATCAACGCTTATCACTCGGTTTATTTCGGTGCGCTCAAGGTGCTGCCGCCGCAGGAGCGGGCTGCGATGCAGAGCCTGGGGCGCAAGCCGGTGCTGCAGGAGTGCATCGGCATTTCCGCGTTCGAGCCGTCCGGGCCTGCGTGCCTGCAGGATGCGCATGTACGCCATGGCGATTTTGTGAGCCTGCTCGTTCGCAATCCATCGATTGTTTACAGCATGCTTGGCGTGGCCTTGCAGGAAGGGCGGCATGCGATTGATGGCCTGGGCAAAGGCATGCGCAATGCCCCTCAGTTTGCCCAACTGGGCATCTTCAACCTGCTGCCGCCGCTGTTCATGCGGGGCTTCAATGTGTTCGTCCTGGGACTGCTGGCCGCGCTGGCCTGCGTTGCCATTGTGCGTGCCTGTCTGGGCAAAAGCCTGGAACCTTTGCTGATGGCGGGTATCTTCCTGGCACTGTTCGGATGGAGCCAATACGCCATGGCTTTGGGTGATGGATTCTTCGAAATCAGAAAGCATCTTGTCATTGGCAACTATGCGCTGGCACTGGCATTTCCATTCATGGCGGCCGCCTGTGTTGCCATGGCAAAGCGGCGCAAGTGCTGAGTGCCGTGCATCTGTGAAGTAATGCGCCAAGCCGTGGCTGCAACAGAGAGTTACACCATATGGAGGCGGCACATGGTGGTGTGCTGCTAATCTCTGGCATTTGCGGATGAGCCATATCCGGCTTTCCAATCGCCGGCCCTGATGCGGCGGGTTTTTTGATGAAAGGTTTTCATGTCGCGTTTCGCTTGCACGCTTTCGATCATTGCACTCGCTGCCGCCAGCCATGGCGCCATGGCACAGGCCCTGGGCAAGTACGGCGCCGCCTTCAAGGGCGAGCGCGGTCTGTCCGTGGTGGTGGCGCCTACGGCGGATGACAAGGCGGCCCTGGTGCGTATCAAAGGGGTCAACCATGCGATTGACGATGTGGTGTTCCTGGCGGACAAGGTGGTTGAAGGCCGGCGCATGAGCCTGCGCACCACGCTGGATGGCCGCCCCTGGAGCCTGGTGATCACCCAGGACTATGACGGCTGGGGCGGCAGCTATGCGGCCACCCAGGCCTATGTGCCAGGGCTGCGCGATGGCGTGCATCTGCGCTATGACGAGGCGGGCAGCAAGGCGCTGGCGCTCAACACCCTGCTGCAAAGCTATCAGAAGCAGAAGGCCCAGGGCGTGCAGGACAAGCTGGCGCAGTTCGACCGCGCCAAGGCCGTTGCCAGCGCAGAGGCGCAATTGAAGGAGGCTGATGAATCCGCCTCCCAGGCCTGCGGCGTGCCTGTGCGCACCAGCGTGGCCTGGGCCTCGGTCAGCGAAGACCAGATGAAGCGCCTGAGCATTGGCGGCTATTGCGCTGCCGTGGCCAATGCCGGCCGACAGCTGTGCGGCAGCGATGCCGGCTTCAAGGCCCGCGCAGCCAGCCTGGCGCGCATCAGCTGCCAGTTTGGCGACAAGCTCCATCTGGGCCGCCAGGGCGATGCCGTGGTCTTCACCACGTCCGAGGCCGCGCCGAATCAGGACGACTTCGCCCTGCAATACCTGCGCAACCAATAAGTTGCAGCCGCCCGGTGGCCCGGTGCATGCCGGGCACCGAGCCACAGGATCGTCCTTTTCACGCCTGCAGGGATTGTGTGTTGTTTTAATGCAACAAACCTGCTTGTTTTGTGCATGCAAATGATATTGGTTTGCATTACAAATACAATCACCCGCTCATCGAGTGGGAGTGATTTGTGACAAAAAACCAAGATGCCATCATGGCAAAAACGCTGGCGGGTGTGGGCGCTGGCTTCATCTTCACGGCGCTGGCTGGCGCCGTCCAGGCCCAGGAGGCGCAGACCCTGCCCATGCTGCAGGTCACCGGTGCGCAATACGACCCTGATGATGTGCGTCCTGAGGGCGTGACCACGGCCACCAAGACCTATATGGCGCCCAGGGACATCCCGCAGACCATCGATACGCTGGAAGTCAACAAGTACAAGAGCTACGGCATCAACGACCTGGCGACCATGCTCGACGGCGTGCCGGGGGTGAATACCAATTACGACATGCGCGGCGAAGGCGTGCTGATCCGAGGCTTCAAAGCCGACGAGAGCGATATCTACCGCGACGGCGTGCGTGAAAGCGGCCAGGTGCGCCGCAGCACGGCCAATGTGGAGCGCATCGAGATCCTCAAGGGGCCGGCCTCGGTGCTCTACGGGCGCAGTGCGGGCGGCGGCGTGGTCAACATGGTGAGCAAGCAGGCGCGCTTCGATGCCGGCAGCAGCATCACGCTGCGCGGCGGCTCTTGGGATAACGTGGGCGGCACCATCGACATCAACCGTGTGCTCAACGAGCATGTGGCCGTGCGCCTGACCGCCGACCGTGAGCAGGCCGATAGCTTTCGCAGCGGCATCCGCAACCGCAACGAGATGGTCTCGCCCAGCATTCTGGTGGACACGCGCACGGGGCTGCGCTGGAGCGGCCAGTACACCTATGACAACGTCTGGCGGGTGCCCGACCGTGGCCCGGCCTATGACCAGTTGCCCGCCGGCGTGTCGCTGCGCCAGGGCTTTGCCGCGCCCGGCGACTATGTGGAGGACCGCCTGCGTGTGCTGCGCTCCGACCTGTCCTACGACTTCAACAACCGCTGGAGCCTGCGCTGGGTGGCCAGCAAGCGCGAGGCCAGCCAGGATTTCGACCATTACTTTGCGGGCACCTACTCTGCGGCGACGCGCAAGATCACGCCCAACTACGCCTGGCAGCAGACCCGCAACACCACGCTGTCCCATACGCTGGATCTGACGGGCAGGTTCAGCACCGGCAGCGTCCGGCACGACCTGCTGGTGGGCCTGGAGGCCAGCGAGGAAGAGCGCGCGCCGCGCATTGGCCAGCCCGGCAGCAGCTTTGCCTATGACCCGTTCCAGCCCGTGGTCTGGCCCGCGCGCCCTGCGCGGGGCACGCCGACCCAGGACAACGACCACCGGGGCCGCAGCCAGGCGCTCTATGTGCAGGATCTGCTCAGCCTGTCCGAGCAGTGGAAGCTGCTGCTGGGCCTGCGCCATGACAGCTACGATTTCCGCAGCACCAACAACCTGACGGGCTTCACGCGCAAGAGCGATGGCAGCGGGTTCAGCCCGCGCATCGGCGTGGTCTGGCAGCCGGTGCGCGAGCACAGCTTCTATGCCTCGTGGAACAAGAGCTACTCGCCCTACGGCGGCCGTGGCAATCTGGGAGTGGATCTGGGCGTCACGACGGTCCCCGACGATGCGCCCCAGTATTCGCGCCAGACCGAGGTCGGCGTCAAGAGCGACTGGCTCGGCGGCGATCTGTCCACCCAGGTGGCGGTCTACCAGCTGGAGCACTACAACATCCGCTACCGCCCCGATCCCAACAACGATCCCTTCACCTGGGCCGTGCGCGGCAAGGAGCGTTCGCGCGGCATGGAGCTCAGCGCATCCGGGCGCGTGGCCGATGGCTGGTATGTGCGCGGCGGCGTGGCGTTCATGCAGGCCAAGGTGACCGAGGACATCCAGGCGCCTGCCAACGTGGGCCTGTACCTGCGCGACACGGCCAGGCGCAATGGCAATCTGTTCCTGCGCTATGCGCCCAAGGGGCCCTGGTATGGCGAAATCGGCGTGACCTATACAGGCAGCCGTTTCACCAACGCCGCCAACACCACCGTTTTGCCCGGCTATACCCGCTGGGATGCGCTGGTGGGCTGGCGCCAGGATGCCTGGACCGTGACGGTGGCGCTGTCCAATCTGTTCGACAAGCAGTACTGGCGCTCCAGCGCCATGCCGGGCGCGCCGCGCAGCGTCCTGGTAAGCGCGAATTACCGGTTCTAGCGATCTCCTGGGGGGCGGGCGGCCCGGCGCAGGGTCGCATCGCGCACAATACCGGCCGTGCCATCTTCCGCCTCTCTTGCCGGCGCCCAGCCGCCGCGCCCCATCGACATCGCCCTGCTGGTCAGCGTCTTCGTGATCGCGGCCTGCGGCCTGCTTTACGAGCTGGCCGCAGGGGCGCTGGCGTCCTACCTGCTGGGCGACTCGGTCCTGCAGTTTTCCACCATCATCGGCAGCTATCTGTTTGCCATGGGCATCGGCTCGTGGCTGTCGCGCTACTTCGAAGACCATCTGCCTGCGCATTTCCTGCGCATCGAGCTGATGGTGGCTCTGGTGGGCGGCGCGCTGCCAGCGGTGCTGTTCATCGCCAATGCCTACGCGCCGGGGGCCTTCCGCATCCTGCTTTACGGCCTGGTGCTGGTGGTGGGCACGCTGGTGGGGCTGGAGATTCCGCTGGTCATGCGCATTCTCAAGCGCAATGTGGCCCTCAAGGACCTGGTGTCGCAGGTGCTGACCTTCGATTACCTGGGGGCTCTGGCCGTGTCGCTGGCCTTTCCGCTGCTGCTGGTGCCCAAGCTGGGGCTGGTACGCACGGGCCTGCTGTTCGGCTTCATGAATGCGGCCGTGGCGGTCTGGGCGCTGCTGCTGTTCCGCCATGAACTGCGCCGGCCCCGCATGCATGCGCTGGCCTGCGCCGTGGTGCTGGCGCTGCTGGGTGGCGGCATCTGGGGCGCCGACCACCTGACGCGCCTGGCCGACGACCATTTCTACCAGGACCGCATTGTGCTCTCCAGCAGCTCTCCCTACCAGCGCATTGTGGTCACGCAGGGGCGCCAGGGCGCCCGGCTGTATCTCAATGGCAATCTGCAGTTCGCGCAAAGCGACGAGTACCGCTACCACGAGGCGCTGGTCCATCCCGTGATGGCTGCGCATGGCGCCCCCCGGCGCGTGGCCGTGCTGGGCGGCGGCGATGGCATGGCGGTGCGCGAGGTGCTCCGGTACCCGTCGGTGGAGTCGGTCACGCTGGTGGAGCTGGACCCGGCCATGACCGGACTGTTCAAGGACAACCCCATGCTGCGTGCGCTCAACGCGCAGGCGCTGGGCGATGCGCGCGTGCAGATTGTCAATACGGATGCCTTCCAGTGGCTGCAGCAGGCGTCTGACACTTTCGATGTGGTCATCGTCGATTTTCCCGATCCGACCAATTTCGCCATCGGCAAGCTGTTCACCAACAGTTTCTACGCCTTGCTGGACAAGCGGCTGGCAGCCAGCGGCTATGCCGTGGTGCAGACCACCTCGCCCCTGATCGCACGCAAGAGCTACTGGACCGTGGTGCAGACCATCGAGTCTGTCGGCCTGCAGGCCACGCCCTACCATGCCCATGTGCCCAGTTTTGGCGAATGGGGCTTCGTGATTGCCAGCCACCGGCCCTGGCGCCAGCCCGATGCGCTGCCCCAGGGGCTGCGTTTTCTGAGCCCGCAGACCATGGCGCTGATGTTCGACTTCCCGCTGGACATGGCGCGTGTGCCGGCCGAGGTCAACCGCCTGTCCAACCAGGTGCTGGTCAACACCTACGAGCGCGAATGGGGCAGGGTGGACCGTTGAGCATGCCTGCGGCCTCTTGCTGGAGCCGCCGCCAGTGGCTGGGCGGCATGGCCATGGGCGCAGGCGCCGCCTGGCTGGGCGGCTGTACGCCCGCTGCGCCGCGCCTGCAGGATCTGCCGGGCGGCTTTGCCGGTGTCCTGCTGGAGCGTGGCCATGCATTGCGGCCTTTCTGGCAGCGGCTTGCGCAAGGCATTGCGCTGCCTGCGCCAGCGCGGGTGCATCGTGCGCCCGTGGTGATCGCGGGCGGCGGCATGGCCGGGCTGGCGGCGGCCAGGGCGCTGGAGCTGGCGGGGGTGCGGGCAGCTGCCCTGATCGATACCCAGCCGGCCATGGGCGGCAACAGCCAGGGCGGCGCTATCGCTGGCGTGGACTGTCCGCTGGGCGCCCACTACCTGCCGTTGCCTGGTGAGGATGCTGCCGAGGTCCAGGACTGGCTGGAGGCCCTGGGCCTGCGCCAGCGCGTATCGGGCCGCTGGCGCTATGACGAGCGCCATCTGTGCCACAGCCCGCAGGAGAGGCTGTTCTGGCAGGGCGCATGGCATGAGGGACTGCTGCCTGTCGATGGCGTTTCGGCCCATACGCTGGCGCAGTACGAGCGCTTTGCGCGCTGCATTGCCCGCGAGATGCGTCTGGCGCGCTTTGCCATGCCATCGATCCGGGTCTGGCAGCGCCAGCAGGGACTGCCTGCCTCGCATGCGGCGCTGGATGGGCAGAGCCTGCAGGCCTGGCTGGCAGGGCAGGGGCTCGATGATGCGCAGTTGCTGTGGTATCTGGATTATTGCTGCCGCGACGACTTTGGTGCCGGGCTGGCCCGTGTATCGGCCTGGGCGGGCGTGCATTACTTCGCCAGCCGCCACGGCTTTTCGGCGCCCCGCGCCCAGGATGAGCGCGCAGGCGAGGAAGCCGGCGAGGCCGTGCTGACCTGGCCCCAGGGCAATGGCTGGCTGTCGCGCCAGCTGGTGGCGGGGCTGGCGGCCACCGATGTGCAGACCGATTGCAGCGTGCTGTCCATCGTCGAAGGCGCCGATGGCGTGGAGATCGACTGCTGGCACCATGGCCGCCAGCAGCACGAGCGCTGGCTGGCCGCGCGCTGCGTGGTGGCCCTGCCGGCCTTCATTGCGGCCCGTGTCCTGCGCGATGCGCCCGATTTCCTGCGCGCCGTGGCGGGCCAACTGGACTGGGCGCCCTGGCTGGTGGCCAATATCCATCTGCGGCGTCCTCTGGCCGACCCTTCGGGAGCGGAAGCCGCCTGGGACAATGTGCTGTATGCCGACCCCAATGCGGGCGGCCTGGGCTATGTCGATGCCGGCCACCAGCGCCTGGACCGCCTCACGCCCCAGCCCACGGTGATCAGCTACTACCAGGCTCTGGGCGACTGGCCTGATGGGCGCGCCCGGTTGATGGCCCAGCCTTTTGACTTCTGGCGCGAGCGCATCGTGGCCAGCCTGTCCCGGCCCCACCCGGATCTGCTGCACAAGGCCACGCGCATGGAAATCACGCGCTATGGCCATGCGATGGCCATTCCCCGGCCCGGCGACCAGCGGCTGCTCAGCGGCATCGCCATGGCATCGCGGCACCGCCACGGCCATGCGCTGTGCGCTGGTGAGCGCGTGGCCCTGCTGCCCACGCCGGGCACGCGGCGCCTGTGGTTCGCCCATGCCGACTGGGCGGGCTATTCGGTGCTGGAGGAGGCTTTCACGCGCGGCCACCATGCCGGCCTGTGGGCCAGCGCCTGAGAACCTGTAAGCTGTTCAGAGCGTGCCGGGCACCTTGAGCATGCCGTACAGCGCCTGGCTGCCACGCGCTGCCAGTATGCCCAACTGCGCCAGCGCACGCGGATCCAGTTCCAGGGTGACTGCCGCCCGCGCCAGTTCCGAGCGGATGCGCGGCCCTTTGTCCGCTGTGTGGACCACGGGCGGGTAGAGGCTGGAGCCCTGGGCATTGACGACGCTGGCCACCTGGGGCGGCACATGCTCATCGCCCCGGCGCAGCACGACGCCGATGTCGCCGTTGTCCAGCCGCACATAGGTGCCTGGCGGGTATATGCCTACGCAGCGCGCCAGCGCGTGGCTGACTTCATCCGAGTAGCGCGGCTGCTGTGCCAGTGTGCGCAGAGATTCCGTGGCGTTGCGGCCTTCGCGGGACTTGCGCGGGCTGATCAGGGCCGCATAGCGGTCCACGGTGCCCAGAATGCGCACCAGGCGGTGTACGGGAGACAGCTGTGCCAGGGGCATGTGCGGCACGTTGTCGTGGTGGCATTCCACAAGCTCCAGCCATAGCGGATTGGTCACGAACAGCCGCGCCAGCAGGGCCTGGCTCTCCAGGGGGTGGCGCTGCACGGCCTGCTGCTGCGCCGGGGTCAGCGGCTCGCGCTGCAGCGCCAGCTCATCTTGCAGCGCGTTCATACCGATGTTCATGGTCAGCGCACCGCGTACCAGGGCCTGGTGCTCTGCAGCCGGCAGCCCCAGTTCGCGGCCCAGCACATAGCACAGGCAGGCGCACACCAGGGCGTGGGCTGCGCCATAGCCGACGGTGGAGGAGCAGGCGCGCTGGAACATGAGGTACAGCGCCGCATCGGTGTCGTGCGCTATCAGCTCTTGCAGCCAGCGCTCGGTTTGCTCCAGCTTGGCCAGAAAGTCCTGCACGCGCAGCGGTGCCGACAGCAGCACCGAGAGCGCCGCCTCCAGGTCGGACCACAGACCCAGCAGGTCTTCGTAGGAGTCGTGGTGCGGCTGGCTCATCGCTGGTGGCTCGTGCGCTTGCTGCGTGCGGCTGGGGGCGTCAGCGCCGCTCCAGCACCATTTCGCTGCCCTGGCGCGTCATCTGGAAAAACGACAGGAAGCTGTTGCCCAGCAGCACGTAGGGCATGGGCTGGGGTGCGATCACGGCATCCACGCCATGGACCTCGATATCGCCGATGCGCACCGTGTCGAGCCGCATGCGCCAGCCCTGGGCATCGCCATTGGCCGTGCGCATGATCACAGGCTGGCCCTTCAGAAAGGGCAGGCCCATGCGCTCGGCATCCGGCCTGCCGATGGCCACCGAGCTTGCACCCGTGTCCACCATGTACAGCATGGTCTTGCCATTGATTTGGCCGCGGTCGATGAAATGCCCCCGGCTGTCTGCCCTCAGCACAATGCGTCCGGACCCCGGGCCGCCCGGTGACGAGCGTCCGATGCTGACGGGCGCATCGCCCAGGCGCAGCGTCTGGCGCTGGCCCTTGATCTCGATGATGGCCGAATCGCCCGAGACCTGCACCACCCGCACCTCCTGCAGGCTGTCGCCAGCAGCCAGGGCGCGCGGCGCGCCGCCATCGATGACCAGCAGGGCCTTGCTGCCCAGCACGCCGCTGAGCGCGACCGACTGGGCGCCTGCCGCCTGTGGCAGCAGCAGGGACAGGGCCAGCAAGGGTGCGCAGAGGCGGCCCATAATGGTGCTCAGTCGCGGAAGTTGTTGAAAGACAGGGGATGGTCGGCCAGATCCTTGCGGATCAGCGCCATCGCGGCCTGCAGGTCATCGCGCTTGGCGCCGGTGACGCGCACCGCATCGCCCTGGATGGCGGCCTGGACCTTGAGCTTGCTGTCCTTGATCAGCTTTTGCAGCTTCTTGGCCAGATCGGATTCGATGCCGTTCTTGACCTTGACGGTCTGCTTGAGCTTGTCGCCGCCAATCTTCTGTGCTTTCTGGATGTCCAGGAAGCGCACGTCCACATTGCGCTTGGTCAGCTTGTTGCGCAGGATGTCCTCGACCTGCTGCAGCTGGAAGTCGGCATCGCCGAACAGCGTGATTTCCTTGTCCTTGAGCTCGATGGCGGCCGACGTGCCCTTGAAGTCGAAGCGGGTGCCGATTTCTTTGGCCGTGTTCTCCACGGCGTTCTTCACTTCGACGAAATCGGCTTCGCAAACGGTGTCAAAAGAAGGCATGGCAAATCTTTCCTGTAAGTTGTTCGATTGAAGTATCGCAGCGCGCGGCCCGGCGATGTGCGCCCTGTCATGGCGGCAGCGGTGGGCGGTGCGACAATCCGGCCGATGTTAGTCGAGAAAAATGTTCCACTGCAGCAATGCAACACCTTTGGCATTGCCGCGCGTGCCCATACCCTGGTGCGCATCCGCAGCGAGCAGGACGTGCGCCATTTCCTGTCCGACCCGCTGTGGGGCCGACAGCCCGTGTTCGTGCTGGGCGGCGGCAGCAACGTGGTGATCACGGGGGATGTCGATCCCGTGGTGCTCAAGATGGAAGTGCCGGGCATGCGCCTGGCCGGCGAGACCGCGCGCCACTGGATCGTCGAGGCCGGCGCGGGCGAGCGCTGGCATGACCTCGTGGCCTGGACGCTTGCCCAGGGCTATGCGGGGCTGGAGAACATGGCGCTGATTCCCGGCACCGTGGGCGCCGCTCCCGTGCAGAACATTGGCGCCTACGGGCTGGAGCTGCAGGACCGGTTCGATTCGCTCGATGCGATGGACCTGGCCACGGGCGAGGTCTTCTCGCTCGATGCGGCGCAATGCGCGTTCGGCTACCGCGACTCGGTCTTCAAGCATGCGCCCGCCGAGCCCACGCCTGTGGCGCGCGCGCGCATGAGCGGCCTGCCGCCACGCGGCATGGGCCTCAAGGGGCGTGCCGTGATTTTGCGCGTGCGGCTGGCCTTGCCCAAGGAATGGAGGCCCGACCTGGGCTATCTGGACCTGCAGCGCAAACAGGCCGAGGCTGGCGTCAGCGAGCCTTCGGCGCACCAGATTTTCGACTGGGTTTGCGAGATCCGCCGCGCCAAGCTGCCCGACCCCGAGCGCATCGGCAACGCGGGCAGCTTTTTCAAGAATCCGACGGTGACACCCGAGCAGTGTGCCGACATCATTGCGCGCGAGCCCAAGATCGTGCATTACCCCATGGATGACGGCTCGATCAAGCTGGCAGCCGGCTGGCTCATCGATGCCTGCGGCTGGAAAGGCAAGTCCATGGGCCGCGCCGGCGTGTATGACCGCCAGGCCCTGGTGCTGGTCAACCGGGGCGATCGCCACAGCACGGATGCCAGCGTCACAGGCGGCGAAGTCATGACCCTGGCACGGGCCATACAGACCAGCGTCTATGAGCGCTTCGGCATCCGGCTGGAGCCGGAGCCCGTGGTGGTGTAGCCACAGCGCCGTCCGGCCGCAAAAAAGCCGCCTCGCGGCGGCTGCGGCATGGCATCTGCGGCATGGCGCGCCGCAGAGCAGGGCCTTACTCCTTGCTTCCGAGCTGCGGCAGGGCGGTGCTGGTGCCCAGCGACAGCAGGCCTGCCTTGGAGTAGATGGCCAGCTTGTCGCGGGTGTCCATCAGGTCCAGGTTGCGCATGGTCAGCTGGCCGATGCGGTCAGCGGGGCTGAAGGGCGCGTCTTCGACCTTTTCCATGGACAGGCGCTCGGGCGCGTAGGTCAGGTTGGACGACTCGGTGTTGAGGATGGAGTAGTCGTTGCCACGGCGCAGCTCCAGCGTCACGGTGCCGGTGATGGCGCGTGCCACCCAGCGCTGCGCCGCTTCGCGCAGCATGATGGCCTGGGGATCGAACCAGCGGCCCTGGTACAGCAGGCGGCCGAGCTTCATGCCGTTCATGCGGTACTGCTCGATGGTGTCCTCATTGTGGATGCCGGTGACCAGGCGCTCGTAGGCGATGTGCAGCAGGGCCATGCCGGGGGCTTCGTAGATGCCGCGGCTCTTGGCTTCGATGATGCGGTTCTCGATCTGGTCGCTCATGCCCAGGCCGTGGCGCCCGCCGATGCGGTTGGCCTCCAGGAACAGCTCCACGGGGTCGGCGATTTCCTGGCCATTGAGGGCCACGGGGCGGCCTTCCTCGAAGGTCACCGAGACTTCCTCGGCCTTGACTTCCACTTCGGGCTTCCAGAACGCCACGCCCATGATGGGGTTGACGATGCGGATGCCGCTGTTGAGGAACTCCAGGTCCTTGGCTTCATGCGTGGCGCCCAGCATGTTGCTGTCGGTCGAGTATGCCTTCTCGGCGCTCATCTTGTAGCCGAAGCCTTCCTTGGTCATGAAGGCCGACATTTCGGCGCGGCCGCCAAGCTCGTCGATGAACGTCTGGTCCAGCCAGGGCTTGTAGATCTTGAGCGCCGGGTTGGTCAGCAGGCCGTAGCGGTAGAAGCGCTCGATGTCGTTGCCCTTGAAGGTCGATCCGTCGCCCCAGATGTGGACGTCGTCTTCCTTCATGGCAGCCACCAGCATGGTGCCGGTCACGGCGCGGCCCAGCGGGGTGGTGTTGAAATAGGTGATGCCGCCCGTGGAGATGTGGAAGGCACCGGCCTGGATGGCGGCAATGCCTTCGCCGGCCAGCTGGGCGCGGCAGTCGATCAGGCGGGCCTTCTCGGCGCCGTATTCCATGGCCTTGCGCGGGATGGCATCGTAGTCGGCTTCGTCGGGCTGGCCCAGGTTGGCCGTGTAGGCGTAGGGCAGGGCGCCCTTGTTCTTCATCCAGCGCAGGGCGGCGCTGGTGTCCAGGCCGCCCGAGAAGGCGATGCCGACTTTCTGGCCGACGGGGACGTTTTGCAGGATGGTTTCCATACGATGCTTCTCTCTAGGAACGATGTCGGCTGGCGCAGCACCTGCGGCAGCCGGAAAACACGGGGGCGCATCTGGCGCAGCCCCGGCTTGGGTGTCTGCGCCGCAATCAGGCGTAGTGGCAGATGTAGTGGTATGCCTCGGCCACGCGGATGTCGAACTTGGAGTTGGCAGGAATCTGGAAGGACTCGCCCGCCGTGGATGTCAGCCACTGGTCCGTGCCGTCGAGCTTGTACTCGCACGAGCCTGCCACGCACTCCATGATCTCGGCAGCAGCCGTGCCGAAGGTCAGCTGGCTGGGCAGCACCACGCCCACCGACTTCTTGGTGCCGTCAGCCAGCGTGAAGCTGTGGCTGATGCATTTGCCGTCGAAATAGACGTTGGCCTTGGTGGTCAGGGTGACGCCGGGGATGTGTTCGGTGGTCATGGAAGATTGGGCTGAGATAGGACGAAACCGCTCATTTTAGGCCACGGCCCAGCCACTGGCGCGCGCTGCGGCAAGTCCGGGCCCCGTCTGCCGCCGTGCGGCTTCAGCGGCGCCCGCCGCGCGAATAGCCGCCGCCACGCCCGCCATGGCTGTGGCCTGGCCGCGTGGCGTAATAGGCGCCTGCCGCAATGGCCGCGCCCAGCAGCACGGGCGCCACATAGTCGGCGCCCGAGTACATGGGCTGGGGCGCATAGTAGCCTGCGCCATAGCTGCTGCCTTCATAGACCAATGCCGCAGGGCCTGGCATGGTCGAGTAGGCGCCCTGCGGCGCCTGTTCGCTGCCGTACAGGCCATTGCTGCCATAGGCGCCGCTGTTGGCAGCGGGCTGCACGCTCAGCGCAATCCAGTCGCCGGGCGGCAGGCTGGTGCGCGTGGTGTAGTTGCGGCCAGCGTACTCATAGACCACATCGTAGGCCACGGCGCGGTTCTGGTAGACGACCTGCGTGGTGCAGTTGCGCACGGTCTGGTACTGCGGCTGCCCGTAGGCTTCGGCCTGATTGCCCAGCATGGCGCCGCCGATCACGCCCGCTGCCGTGGCTGCAGCGCGTCCGCCGCCGTGGCCGATGGCGTTGCCGATCACCCCGCCAGCCACCGCGCCAAGCGCGGCGCCCGCACCCGAGGTGCTCTGGCCCGTGTAGACCTGTTCGTCGCGGCAGACCTGCTGGGGCGATGCGACCTGCCGGGTGATCGGTGTGACCGACAGCACCCGGCCCTGTTCCTGTGCCAGGGCTGCGCTGGCGGCCGCTGCTGCCAGCGTCAAAACAACCAGGGATCTCATGATTGCACTCCTGTCGCGCTGGCAATGGGAAAGCGCCAGATCACACGCAAGTGTAGACCGATGGCGGTCCGTGCGGAATGCGGCCTCGTAAATCTGCGTAAAGCCCTGCGGGAATGTTAGCGCACGCTTGTGCTGGCAAGGCTTGCCCAGGCCTCGGGGGAAAAACCGACGGTGATCCGGCCCTGGGGCCATTGCACGATGGGGCGCTTGATGGTGCTGGGCTGCTGTTGCATCAGGGCTGCTGCGCTGGCTTCATCGTGCACGCTGGCCTGCGTTGCGGCATCGAGCCTGCGCCATGTCGTGCCCTGGCGGTTGAGCACCTTGTCCCAGCCCGCTGCAGCCATCCAATGGGGCAACTGGTCCATGGGCACGCCCTGCTTCTTGAAATCATGAAATACATAGGCGATGCCCTGGTCCGCCAGCCAGGCGCGGGCTTTCTTGACCGTATCGCAATGGGGGATGCCGTACAGGATGGGTGTTGCCACGATTGTCATAAATGCTTGCAGTTGTGCTGTTTGTGGATGGCGAGGGGCCCATGGGGGCACTGCCCCTGGGTGACAATAGCGTGCAGTATGCACACCTCATTTCCCACATTGGATGCATGGCTCGCATATTGCGAGCGCCTGCACCCCAAGAACATAGCCCTTGGCCTTGACCGCGTGCGCGAAGTCGCGCAGCGCCTGGACCTGCGCTTTGAATGCCCCGTCATCACGGTGGCGGGCACCAACGGCAAGGGCTCGACCTGCGCCATGCTGGAGGCCGTGGCCCTGCAATCGGGCTTTCGCCCGGGCGTCTACACCTCGCCGCACCTGGTGCACTTCGAGGAGCGCTGCCGTGTGGGAGGAGAAATCGTCAAGGCAGCCGAACTGCTGCCGCATTTCGAGGCGGTGGAGCAGGCGCGCGTGCAGGGCAGCGAAGTGGCGCTCACCTATTTCGAGTTCACCACGCTGGCCATTTTGCGCCTGATGAGCATGGCCCGGCTGGATGTCGCCATCCTGGAGGTGGGACTGGGCGGCCGGCTGGACGCGACCAATGTGGTCGATGCCGACTGCGCCGTCATCACCAGCATCGACATCGATCATGTGGAATTCCTGGGGCCCGACCGCGAAAGCATTGGCCGCGAAAAGGCCGGCATCATGCGCGCCGGGCGGCCCGTGGTGGTCAGCGACCCCATGCCGCCGCAGAGCGTGCTGGACCATGCTGCAGCCATCGGAGCCGATCTGTGGCGCTTTGGCAAGGACTTCAATTTCTCCGGCGACAAGCAGCAGTGGGGCTGGGCGGGGCGTGGCCGCCGCTATGCGGGGTTGGCCTATCCTGCGCTGCGCGGCGCCAACCAGCTGGTCAACGCCTCGGGTGCGCTCGCTGCCCTTGAGGCCATCCGCGCCAGGCTGCCCGTGACAGCGCAGGCCGTGCGCACGGGCCTGGCGATGGTGGAGTTGCCCGGCCGCTTCCAGATCATTCCCGGCCAGCCCACGCTGGTGCTGGATGTGGCGCACAACCCGCATTCCGTGGCAGCGCTGACGGCCAATCTCGATGCCATGGGCTTCTTTCCCTGCACCCATGCCGTGTTTGGCGCCATGCATGACAAAGACCTGGCACCTATGCTGGCCAAGGTGGGGCCATTGATCGACCGCTGGTACCTGACGGATCTGCCCACGCCGCGTGCCGAATCCGCTAGCACGCTGCGTGCCAGGATCGAAGAGTTGCAGCAAAGCGCCGGCCTGCGCCGCGATGCGGCCCTGTCCATCCATGGCACGCCGCAACAGGCGCTCGATGCGGCTGTCGCGGCAGCGGACCCGGCTGATAGAATTGTGGTCTTTGGCTCGTTCTACACAGTGGGCGGAGTGTTGCTCGATGGCACCCCCCGGCTGAACGCCAAGCATCTGGCTACATGAATCCAGCGACCTGTGTTGCATTGCGCCATTGTGGCTGCATGCGACCCACTGTCTGAACGAGCCCGCATTCCATGGCACTTTTCAAATTTCGTTGGCCCGGCAAGCAAGATGACGGCGATTCGCCGTCCGCATCGAGGCGGCCCTCGCGCCTGGGCCAGCCCGAGAGCGTGGAAGTCATGCGCCGCCGTGCGCGCCACCGGCTCATCGGCGCGGCGGTACTGGTTCTTGGGGGAGTGCTCGGCTTTCCGCTGCTGTTCGATACCCAGCCCCGGCCGGTTCCCGTGGACATCCCGATAGAGATTCCTGACCGTGACAAGGTGGCCCCGCTGGTCGTGCCGGGCGAAAACGCCGTCGACTCCAAGCCCCAGGGAGCATCCAGCCGCGTCGCGCCCCAGGCATCCCTGGGTGCTGGCGAGGAAGAGCTTGCCGTGGGCAAGCCCGCATTGCCGACCCTGCCATCTCTGCCGGCGGCACCTGCTGTCTCCCAGGCACGCCCTGACGGCCGCGCGGAGGTCAAGCCGGTTCAGCCTGCGCTCAAGCCAGAGCCGAAACCGGAGCCGAAACCGGCACCCAAGCCGGAGCCCAAGCCAGCGCCGAGACCGGAGCCGAAACCGGAGCCCAAGCCTGCCCCCAAGCCGGAGCCGAAGCCCGAACCCAAACCTGCGCCCAAGCCGGAACCGAAGCCGGCGCCCAAGCCTGAACCGAAGCCGGAGCCCAAGCCTGCGCCCAAACCGGAACCGAAGCCCGAGCCCAAGCCAGTGCAGAAACCGGAAACGAAACCGGAGCCCAAGGCTGAGCACAAGCCCGAACCCAAGCCGCAGCCCAAGCCCGAGCCGTCCAAGGCCGACGAGGCCGCCCGTGCGCGCGCGCTGCTGGAAGGCCGCAGCACCCCTGCAGCGGCGCCCGCACCGGCAGCAGCGGCCGCTGCCGATGAGCGCTTCATCGTGCAGGTCGGCGCCTTTGCCGAGGCCAGCAAGGCCCAGGAAATCCGGGCCAAGCTGGAACTGGCGGGACTCAAGACGTTCACGCAGGTGGTGGATACCAAGGATGGCAAGCGCACGCGGGTGCGGGTCGGTCCTTACAACAATAAGGCCGATGCCGAAAAGGCGGCCGCGCGGGTGAAGGGGCAGGGACTGCCGGCCTCGGTGCTCAAGCCTTGACACTGTCTGTGCACAGGGGCGGTTGATGGCGACGCTGGATTGGGTCATGGTGGCCGGATTGCTGGCCTCAATGCTGCTGGGTGCGTGGCGCGGGCTGGTTTACGAGGTGCTTTCGCTGGTGGGCTGGCTGGTGGCGTTTGCCGTGGCCCGCCTGTGGGCGGCCGACATGGCCCGGTGGCTGCCTCTGGAAGGCTGGGACATGCAGCTGCGCTACGCTGCAGGCTTTGTGCTGCTGTTTGTGCTGGCGCTGTTTGCCTGGGGCCTGGTTTCCTGGCTGTCGCGCCAATTGATTGAAGTGGCGGGGCTCAGGCCTGTGGACCGCACGCTGGGCGCGCTGTTCGGCGTGCTGCGCGGGCTGGTTCTGGCCCTGGTGGCGACGATGGCGATCAGCTACACGCCGCTGCACAATGGCCAGTGGTGGCAGGATTCGGTCCTTGCGCCATGGCTGGCGCAGGCGCTGGCAGCTGTATTGCCGCAGCTGCCGCAGGAGTGGGGACGCTATCTGCCGGCGGCATAAAAAGCGCAGCAGCGCACAGGCCGGCAGGCTGTAACGGTTTGACAAGAGATCAGGTGCAGGCGCGGCCAATGGGTGGCCGTGCCGGCCCAGTCAGCGGAGGGCGACCTTCGCAAACGGATGGAACGCAACTATGTGTGGAATCGTCGGTGTGGTCAGCACCACACCCGTGAATCAACTGATTTATGACGCTCTGCTGCTGCTGCAGCACAGAGGCCAGGATGCCGCCGGCATCGTGACCCAGCAGGAGCGCAAGTTCTTCATGCACAAGGCCAAGGGCATGGTTCGCGACGTGTTCCGCACCCGCAACATGCGCGCGCTGCCGGGCACGGTGGGCCTGGGGCAGGTCCGCTACCCGACAGCTGGCAACGCGACCAGCGAGGAAGAAGCCCAGCCTTTCTACGTGAACGCGCCCTTCGGCATCGTCATGGTGCACAACGGCAACCTCACCAATGCCAAGCAGCTGCGCGAGGAATTGTCCGATACGGACCATCGCCACACCAACACCGAGAGCGACTCCGAGGTGCTGCTCAATGTGCTGGCTCATGAACTGGCGCGTGCCACCAGCGGCGCGCCGCTCAAGAGCGAAGATGTGTTCAAGGCCGTCAGCGCAGTGCACAAGCGCATCAAGGGCTCGTATGCCGTGATCGCGCTGATCGCCGGCTATGGCCTGTTGGCCTTCCGCGACCCCTTCGGCATCCGGCCCCTGTGCATCGGCCGCAGTGCCGATGGCACGGTCATGCTGGCCAGCGAGTCCGTGGCCCTTGAGGGCACGCTGCACCAGCTCGAGCGCGACATCGCGCCGGGCGAGGCCGTGTTCGTGCACACCGATGGCCAGGTCGAGACCCGCCAGTGCGCTGAAAAGAGCGTTCTCAATCCCTGCGTGTTCGAGTACGTGTACCTGGCACGTCCCGACTCGGTGATCGACGGCATCTCGGTCTACCAGGCCCGCCTGAACATGGGCGAGACGCTGGCCAAGCGCGTGGTCTCCACCGTGCCGCCCAACGAGATCGACGCCATCATCCCGATCCCCGAGTCCAGCCGTCCCAGCGCCATGCAGCTGGCCCAGCTGCTGGGCATTCCCTACCGCGAGGGCTTCGTCAAGAACCGCTACGTGGGCCGCACTTTCATCATGCCGGGCCAGGCCTCGCGCAAGAAATCGGTGCGCCAGAAGCTCAACGCCATTGGCAGTGAGTTCAAGGGCCGCAAGGTGCTGCTGGTCGATGACTCCATCGTGCGCGGCACCACGTCCAAGGAAATCGTGCAGATGGCCCGTGACGCCGGTGCCATCAAGGTCTACCTGGCTTCCGCCGCGCCGCCGGTGCGCCACCCCAATGTCTATGGCATCGACATGCCGACCCGCGCCGAACTGGTCGCGCACGGGCGCACCGTCGAGGAAATCCGCCAGGTCATCGGCGCCGATGCGCTGATCTACCAGGATGTGGCCGCCATGAAGCAGGCCGTTGGCAAGATCAATGCCGATGTGAAGGGCTTCGAGGCTTCCTGCTTCGATGGCGTCTATATCACGGGCGATATCTCCGAAGACGAAGTGACGGCCCTCAACGAAGGCCGCAACCGTGGCGGCGAGGAAGAGGCCAGCGATGCCTCGCGCCTGTCCCTGCCCAACGCCCAGGAAGCCTGAGCGTGCGCGCCTGCCGCTTGCGGCAGACCGTTGAAGGACAATAGGGGGCGGGCCTGTGGTCCGCCCATTTTTGACAGATGAGCGAAAAGCGCTGGTGCTGGAAGGTTCCGACCGCCAGAGGCTGGCGGTTTTGGCTCATTTTTTCTGGGCTGCGCCATCGCCCGGCGCCAGCCTGGTTCCCTAGGATTGCAACGTGACGAACAAGACACTTCCCGAAGGCCTGCATCCCGATACGCTGGCCCTGCGCGTGGCCGTGGAGCGAAGCCAGTGGGGCGAACACAGCGAAGCCCTGTACATGACCAGCAGCTTCGTGCAGCCCGACTGCGCCACGGCCGCGCGGCGCTTTGCCAATGAAGAGTTCGGCTATACCTACAGCCGCACCTGCAACCCCACGGTCACCAGCTTCGAGCAGCGCCTGGCGGCCATGGAAGGCACGGAGTGCGCCATCGCCACTTCCACCGGCATGTCGGCCATCCTGCTGGTGGCGCTGACCACGCTCAAGGCAGGCGACCATGTGGTCTGCTCGCAGTCTATGTTCGGCTCCACCATCAAGCTGCTGGGCGGCGAGATGGCGCGCTTCGGCATCGAGACCAGCTTCGTGTTGCAGACAGATGTGCAGGCCTGGAAGGCGGCCATTCGCCCCAATACCCGGCTGCTGTTCGCTGAAACCCCGACCAACCCGCTGACCGATCTGTGCGACATCGCCGAGCTGGCCGAGCTGGCGCATGCCCATGGCGCGCTGCTGGCGGTGGACAACAGCTTCGCCTCGCCGGTGCTGCAGCAGCCTGCCAAATTCGGTGCCGATCTGGTCGTCCATGCCGCCACCAAGCTGCTCGACGGCCAGGGCCGCGTCATGGCCGGAGCCGTCTGCGGCACGAAGGCGCTGGTGGATAAGGTCATGGGCACCTTTTTGCGCAGCGGCGGCCTGAATCTGGCGCCGTTCAATGCCTGGGTGGTGCTCAAGGGGCTGGAGACGCTGTCGCTGCGCGTCAAGGCGCAAAGCGCCGCCGCACTGCAGCTGGCGACCTGGCTGCAGTCACACCCCAAGGTGGCCCGTGTCTACTATCCCGGGCTGACCAGCCATCCCCAGCACGCGCTGGCCATGCGCCAGCAAAACGGCATGGGCGGCTCCGTGCTGTCCTTCGATGTGGTGGGGCAGGGCGCTGAACAGCTGCGCGCCCATGCCTTCCACGTGGCCGACAGCACGCGCGTGTGCTCGATCACGGCCAACCTCGGCGATGTCAAGACCACCATCACCCATCCGGCCAGCACCTCGCATGGCCGTCTCAGCGAAGAGCAGCGCCAGGCGGCCGGCATCGGCCAGGGCCTACTGCGCATCTCCGTCGGCCTGGAGCATCTGGACGACATCAAGAACGATCTCTGCCGCGGACTGGATACCCTGCCATGACCCACAAAGTACGTACCCGTTTTGCTCCGTCCCCGACGGGCTTCATCCACCTGGGCAATATCCGCTCGGCCCTGTATCCCTGGGCTTTTGCGCGCGCCACGGGCGGCGATTTCATCCTGCGCATCGAGGACACCGACCTGGAGCGCTCCACCCAGGCCTCCGTGGACGTGATCCTCGAAGGCATGGCCTGGCTGCAGCTGGACCATGACGAAGGTCCCTTCTATCAGATGCAGCGCATGGAGCGTTACAAGCAGGTGCTGGCCGGCCTGCAGGCCAGCGGCCATGTCTATCCCTGCTACATGAGCGTGGAAGAACTCGATGCGCTGCGCGAGCGCCAGATGGCCAACAAGGAAAAGCCGCGCTACGACGGCACCTGGCGTCCCGAAGAGGGCAAGGTGCTGCCGCCCGTGCCCGAAGGCGTGCAGCCCGTGCTGCGCTTCAAGACGCCCAGGGACGGCGTGGTTGCCTGGGAAGACAAGTGCAAGGGCCGCATCGAGTTCCAGAACAGCGAGCTCGACGACCTGGTGATCGCGCGCCCTGATGGCACGCCCACCTACAACTTCTGCGTCTGCGTGGACGACATGGACATGGGCATCACCCATGTGATCCGTGGCGACGACCATGTCAACAATACGCCGCGCCAGATCCACATCTTCGAGGCCCTGGGCGCCAGCGTGCCGGTGTTTGCCCACCTGCCCACCGTGCTCAACGAGCAGGGCGAGAAGATGAGCAAGCGCAACGGCGCCAAGGCCGTCACCCAGTACCGCGACGAGGGCTATCTGCCCGACGCCATGGTCAACTATCTGGCACGTCTGGGCTGGAGCCACGGCGACGACGAAATCTTCAGCCGCGCCCAATTCCTGCAGTGGTTCAATCTCGACCACCTGGGCCGCAGCGCGGGCCAGTTCGACGAGGCCAAGCTGCGCTGGGTCAATGCCCAGCATCTCAAGGCGCTCGATGATGCGGCCCTGGCAGAGCTGGTGCGTCCCTTCGTGGTCAAGGCCGGTGTGGACCAGGCCCTGATCGATGCCGACGACCGCCTGCCGCGCATCTGCGCGCTGTTCAAGGACCGCTGCGAAACCCTGGTCGATCTGGCCCAGTGGGCGCGCCTGTTCTATGTGGATGCCTTCGACCGCAATGCCGAGGACCTGGTCAAGCATGTGACCGATGCCGTGGCGCCTGCGCTGGACGCCTTTGCTGAAGGCATCGCCACGGTGCAGTGGAGCAAGGAAGCGATTGCTGCACTGATCAAGGAAGTCCTGAAGGCGCAGGGCCTGAAGATGCCGCAGCTGGCCATGCCCGTGCGTGTGCTGACCGTGGGCACGGCGCATACTCCATCGGTGGATGCGGTGCTCGAACTGCTGGGTCGCGAAAAAATTCTTGCACGTTTGAAAAATCGCTAAAAAACCTGTCTATAATTCGAGTCTCTGATGCAAACGCAGCAACTAACAAGAAGCAGCGATTGCAGCATGAAGGGGGTATAGCTCAGCTGGGAGAGCGCTTGCATGGCATGCAAGAGGTCATCGGTTCGATCCCGTTTACCTCCACCAAAATTTGAGACTTGAGTTTTACGCAAGTTCTAGGAATTGACCCTATCGTCTAGAGGCCTAGGACATCACCCTTTCACGGTGAGTACCGGGGTTCGAATCCCCGTAGGGTCGCCAAGTTTGCAGCACTTGGCTCGCAAGAGCGAAAAAGCTGTCTGCCAGGAGTGGTAGTTCAGTTGGTTAGAATACCGGCCTGTCACGCCGGGGGTCGCGGGTTCGAGTCCCGTCCACTCCGCCACAGATTTTTGGGGGTATAGCTCAGCTGGGAGAGCGCTTGCATGGCATGCAAGAGGTCATCGGTTCGATCCCGTTTACCTCCACCAAAAACAAGAACGAAAGTTCTAGGAATTGACCCTATCGTCTAGAGGCCTAGGACATCACCCTTTCACGGTGAGTACCGGGGTTCGAATCCCCGTAGGGTCGCCAAGTTTGCAGCACTTGGCTCGCAAGAGCGCAAAGCTGTCTGCCAGGAGTGGTAGTTCAGTTGGTTAGAATACCGGCCTGTCACGCCGGGGGTCGCGGGTTCGAGTCCCGTCCACTCCGCCATCATACTTTGTTCAATATAAAGCGTCTCTTTAAAGACGTTTTTGTTGGATCAGTCCAGGATTGACCCTATCGTCTAGAGGCCTAGGACATCACCCTTTCACGGTGAGTACCGGGGTTCGAATCCCCGTAGGGTCGCCAAGTTTGCAGCACTTGGCTCGCAAGAGCGCAAAAGCTGTCTGCCAGGAGTGGTAGTTCAGTTGGTTAGAATACCGGCCTGTCACGCCGGGGGTCGCGGGTTCGAGTCCCGTCCACTCCGCCATTGATTTCCAAGGCTGATTGTTTTCAAGAGTTCTTTGACTCTGAATGCAGCAGGCCAAAAATCAGACTCAACGCCGCAACGTTTTTCGTTTGCGGCGTTTTTGTTTGCGCGGTCACAAACCGGAGAGAAAGGCCATGACCGTGTTCATGACATCCATGTCCGATGCGGAGCCCATCTGCGCCTCGATGGACGCTACCGCATGCTCGGCACCCGACACGCGCTTGAGCACCAGCCTGCCCCCGCAGCTTGTCCAGGTGTCCACATTGCCGGAGTGTGCGTAGGCCTGGCTTGCCAGGGCGCCGTTGCAGACGATGGCGGTACGGGCCTGTTGCTGCCTGAACTCGCCGATGACCACGTTGTTGGTCCAGGCGTTCACCGAAGCCTGCACCACGGCAGGGTTCAGCGTCCAGGTGGGCGCCTCCCAGGCGCCAGCCGTGCGCATGATGTCGTCCGTGTCGCCGATGATGCCCATGTAAGGCCTGGCGGCGCTCCCCGGCGCGCAGGGCGTGGCGGCTTTGCTGAACTCCGATGAGGCCGGCCCCGCCAGCGAGACGTAGGCATCGAAGCTGCCGGCCGATTCACACCACATCCGGTTGGCCATCACGCCACCCATGGAGTGGCCCATCAAGGTGATGTGGGCGATGCCATGTTCGCTGCGGATTTTCGCGGCCAGGGCCTGCAGGAAAGCCTTGTCGTCCTGGCCGGAGGTCATCGCGTAGTTGCTCCAGGTGGTGGCGTTGGGCTCGCTGGCAATGTGTTGCCCCTGCGGCACCACCAGCATCACCTTGTGGGTGTCCAGCCAGGACCAGTTGATGGTGCCGAAGGTGGTGGCGCCGGCACTGCGGTTCAGGCCGACCTGGTACGCGATGGCGCTCTTGTTGCCTGCGCCCCCGTGCAACAGCACGATGGCGCGGGTCGCACCCGCCGTGCTGTAGATGTCCACCGGGTGGGGATAGCCGGCCACCGATGTGGTGACCAGTTGATCGACCGCAACGGGCCCGGGCTTTGCAGCGGCAGCGGCAGACGGCGTCTCGCCATTGCTCCCGCCGCCGCAGGCGGCCAGGCCGAGCGCCGCGCTGAGCGCCATGGCGCCGGTCCATGTGAATCGGTCAAAAATGCGCTTGCGCATGCTGTTGCTCACTCCTGTTGCTGCGTCGGATATATGCCCTGGCGGCATCGCCACCCGAAAGCACATGTACCCATCGTAGGACCCGCAGGACAGTTGCGCGCCAACCTTGCGCGACGAATTGCGACAGTTTTGCAATGATTCGCAGCGGGCTCCTTTGCTGCCTACACTGGCGCCCCATGACAGGCGCGAACGACAGGTGCGCAGACCTGTTTCCCGTCACATCAATGCATAGGAGAAATCGATGAAAATCCGACATCTGCCCATCACCCTTGCCCTGTGTGCCATGGGCAGCCTCGCCATGGGCCAGACTCCGTCCGCCGATGCGATGGCGACGCCGCGCATCGACAAGCGCGAGGCCCGCCAGCAGCAGCGTATCGCCAACGGCACGGCTTCTGGCCAGTTGACGGCCAGGGAAGCGGACCGTCTGGAAAGGCGCGAAGCCAGAATCCGCGCCGACGAGGCCGCCGCCAAGTCGGATGGAGCGGTCACGAAGAGCGAGCGCGCGCACTTGCGGCACGAAGAGAACCGGGCCAGCCGCGCCGTCCACCGGCAAAAGCATGACGCGCAGAAAGCGCCCGGTGCCGCCTGAATGGCAATGGGCCGGCATGCAGGGGAGCGCCATATGATCCGCAGTCAGCTACGGGTATTGCCAACGCGTGCTGCCATGGCGGCCTCGCTGGCTTTCGGGATGCTGCTTGCGCTGCCAGCCAGCGCCGGCCCCATTGCCGACGCCATCAAGGCGAGACGCGCGGCAGCCCAGGGCGGCGGGGAGCAGGAATTCCTGGAGGCCCATAGCGATGCCGACGCCAGGCCGGGCATGCCAGCGGGCAGCCGGGTGGAGAAAGATGTGGCCTACGGCCCCGATCCTGCGCAGCGGCTGGATGTCTATCTGCCGCCTCAAGCCCGGTCTGCTCCCATCGTCTTCATGGTGCATGGCGGCGCCTGGATGGTGGGCGACAAGGCGATGTCCAAGGTCGTCGGCAACAAGGTCGCGCACTGGCTGCCCAGGGGCTTTGCCTTTGTCTCCATCAACTATCGCATGTCCAGCTCACCCAGGGTGCTGGAGCAGGCAGACGATGTCGCGCGCGCCCTGGCCTTTGTGCAGGCGCATGCCGCCGGCTGGGGGGCCGATCCTGCCCGGATGGTGCTCATGGGACATTCCGCCGGCGCGCATCTGGTGTCTTTGCTGACTGCTGATCCGGTGCTGGCCGCAGCGCATGGCGCGCGTCCCTGGCTGGGCACCGTCTCGCTCGACAGTGCCGTGATGGATGTGGCGCGCACCATGCAAGAGAGGCACTATCGGTTCTACGACCGTGTCTTTGGATCGGATCCCGCCTATTGGGCGTCGGTATCGCCCTTTGCGCGCCTGCGCCCGATCCCTGCGATCCCCATGATGCTCGTGTGCTCCAGCCGCCGGGATGACGCCTGTCCGCAGGCCAGGGCGTTTGCCGCCAGGGTCCATGGCATGGGCGGCAGGGCTGCCGTGCTGCCCGTGGATCTTTCGCATGGAGAGGTCAATGGCGAGCTGGGTCTGGACAGTGGCTACACGCAGTCGGTGGATGCGTTCGCACGCAGCGTCGGCATGCCGGCGATATCTCCGTAATGGGCAGCGCCCTGCCGCCACAGCCGCTACCGGCATGCAGTCATCACCACATTCATTGCCTGGAGAGCCATGCAAGGCAAGCCATTGATCCTGATCGTTGACGACGACGCCGAACTCTCGGCCATGGTGGCCGTGCTGTTTCAGCGCGAGGGCTGGGACGTGCGCACCGTCCTGACCGGTGGCGACGGCCAGCACGCCCTCGATGCGACGCGGCCCGACACGGTGCTGCTCGATGTGATGCTGCCCGATGCCAATGGCTACGACCTGTGCCGCCGCTGGCGCGCCGCGCAGCCGGGGCTGGGCATCATCATGTTCACCGCCCGTGGCGACCCGATGGACCGGGTGCTTGGCCTGGAGATCGGTGCCGACGACTATCTGGCCAAGCCTTTCGAGCCCCGCGAACTCGTGGCGCGCACGCGCGCGCTGTTGCGGCGGCAGGCGCCTGGCCGTGGCGATGCCGCGCTCTTGCGTTTTGACGGCCTGACCATCGACCTGCTCAAACGCACGGTGCTGGCTGGGTCGCGCGTGGTGGCGCTCACCGGCATCGAGTTCAAGCTGCTTGCCGCGCTGGTGCGCGCGCCCGGGCAGCCGTTGTCCCGCGAAACACTCCATGAAGCCGTGCAGACCGGTGGCTACCGGCCGCTGGACCGCACAGTCGATGTGCAGGTCGCACGCCTGCGGCGCAAACTGCATGAGGCCAGTCCGTGCAAGGCCTGGATCGAGACGGTGCGCGGCGAGGGCTATGTTTTCGTGCCGCACTGACGGACCGGGAGATGGCAATGATCTGGAGACGCCTGGACAGCCTTTTCACACGCTTGCTGCTTGTGCAGCTGCTGCTGGCGGTCGCGCTGATGGCCAGTTACGCGAGCCTCTTCAAGTTCGATCGCAACGCGGCCGTTGCACGCCTGGTGGCCGAGCGCTGGGCTCCGGCACTGCGTGCCGCCGCCGGCTGGCCCCGGCAGGCGCACGAAGTGCTGCATGAAGTCCGGCGCGCAGACACCCTGCCTGCGCAGAGGCTGCATGCGCCATTGGCCACGCCGCGCATGGCGGCGCTGGACGATGAGCTGCGGCATCTCGGCATGCCCGTGCAGGACACCCGGGTTGAAGGCGGGAGCAGCCGCGCAGGCCCGGTCGTCTGGCTGCAGGTGCGCTCGCCCGATGGCTCCAGCGCCTGGTATGGCTTTTCGGATGCGGCGCTGCTGCCGCATATCCCTGGCGGCTTGCTGGCGGCAGTGCTGCTGGCCGTCGTGCTGACCGCCGGGGTCAGCTGGCTTTTCACGCGCGGGCTCACCCAGCCGCTGAACCGCCTGAATGAGCGCATCCGCTCCCACCAGCCAGGGGAGCCTGCCGCTGCCCCGAGCCCTGGCGGCAGACCCACGCCTGAAGTCGCAGGCATAGAGTCTGCCTATGCACAGTTGCTGCAGCGCCTCGAACAGCACGAGCGTGAACGCGCGCTGCTGCTCGCGGGCGTCTCGCACGACCTGCGTGGCCCGCTGGCCCGCATCCGGATGGCGGCCAGCCTGTTGCCTGAAGAACCTGCGTCCGTGCCCTGGCGGGACACCATCGTGCGCAACACCCTGGCGCTGGACCGCCTGATCGAGAGCTTTCTCGACCATGTGCGCGCGGGTGAGCTGGCACTGGATCAGGAGGTTGACCTGGCCGCCATCGCCCGCAGTGCGGCCGCCGCCACCGGACATGGCAGCGACGCGCTGGCTGTGCAGGCTCCCGCGACCCTGCCGCTGCCGGGCGCCCATCCGCTGCTGCTGGAGCGGATGATCGCGAACCTGCTGGACAACGCTTTCAAACATGGCCGCGCGCCGGTTGCGCTGTGCATTGAAGACCGTGGCGCATTGGTGGTCATGGAAGTCAGCGATGGCGGCGCAGGTGTGTCCGGTGCGCAGCGCGATCAGTTGCTGCAGGCCTTCGCGCGTGGTGACGCGGCCCGCCACACTGCAGGCGCCGGGCTGGGCCTGACGGTTGTCGCACGGGTGGTGGCGCGCATGGGCGGCACCCTGGCCTTCGAGCAGCGTGATGGCCGCCATGTGGTACGCGTCGAGCTACCACGGCGCACGCCAGCGCATCCATAGGCAGGCCAGCAGCCCGCAGACTCAACCGCAGCCAAGAGCATCGCAGGGCGGATTTTCGCTGTAGCTCTATCGGTTTGTCCCCTGGTGTGCAGGGCGCGGCAAAGTACGCCGGAAAAAATTAAGGACAAACCCGGAACTTTGCCTCAATATTCGTAACAATACAGAGGTCCTCCATCCGGAAGATTGCTCCGTACTCATACCCGCAGCCCACGACCCATGCGCCTTGCGCCATCGTTCCTGTTTTCCTTGCTGATGCTGATGTCCGTCATCTGGGGGCAGGCTACGGCTACGGCATCGGTGGACGGCATGGAGGCCGATGGCCTGCTGGGCATTCACTATCCCATCGTCACCATCGACGAAGCCTTCCTCGACGAGCTGGAGGAGGATGATGAGACCGAGTTTGCCGAGCTCACGGTCCACGGCGGAAATTCCAGGCAGCAGCCCGTATGGCTGGCTGGCGAGGACCGATCCTCCGAGATGTACTGGCCTCCCGAGCAGGTCGTCATCCAGGTCTTGCCCATCTGGGCGCCCCCATCCTCCAGGACGCTGGTGCATCGGTCTCCAGCTCCGGGCCAGCTGCTGCGCCCGCCAAGACCTGCCGCGCTCGCCTGAGCGCTGTGGCGCGCGGACAGGCTCCGCGTGCGCTGCGCAGGCTGATTTTCTACTGACTGACTCGCGGTCTTTGCACTTGTGCAGTGCAAGGCCCTGGCTGCTGTTCGTCTGCCGTGTGCAGCCGGGCCCGGCCATGCAGGCGCGCGCGCCCGCCCAACACACTTACTCAACCCCTCAACTGCCGCAGCGCGGCAGGAACATGCCATGGCATCTAGAACGGTTTTGGCGGGCCTGGCCCCCGCTCGTTTTCAATTTTCGCCGCGCACCGCATTGCGCAGCGCGCTCTGCTGCCTGCTGATGGGTGCTGCCGCAGGCGTGGCAGCACAGGCGCAGTCCGTGCCGGCCGCTTCAGCCCCAGGCGAGGCCGCTTCTGCCAATGCCCAGGCAGTGCCGCAGCTGAGCCTTGGCGAAGTGGTGCGGGCCGTGCTGGAGCACAACCCGGACTTGCGGGCCGTGCAGCAGTCGCAGGTTTCGGCACGCGCCGGCGTGGTGACGGCATCGGCGCTGCCCAATCCCAAGCTGGAGTGGAACCAGGGCCGCAATAGCGCACGTGTTCCCTCCGGTGCGTCCGGCTCGGTCCAGGGCTGGGCGGTGGCTTTGCCCATTGAAAACCCAGTGCTGCGCAGTGCGCGCATCGAGGCGGCCAGGGCAGGCGAGCAGGGCTCTGTCCACCATGTCGCCAACATGCGCAATGCGCTGGTGGCCCAGGTACGGCTGCGGGCCTATGAAATGGTGCTGCGCGAGGCAGAAGTCGAGGCCGCCAGGGAAGCAGTGCGTCTGCTGGAGCAGGCGCATGAGCGTGTGCGGGTGCGCGTGGACAGCGGTGAGGCCGCGCGCTATGAAATCATCAAGGCCGACGCCGAAATCATCCAGGCGCGCCAGCTGCAGCAGACGGCGAAGCTGCGTGCCGAGCAGGCCCAGCTGGCGCTGGGGCGGCTGGCCGCTGGGCAGTTGCCTGTGCGGTTCCGGCTGGATGTTTCCCTGGAGGATCGGCTGCATGTCGATGCGCTGGGCAACATCGATCCCATGGAGCATCCCGAATTGCGCCAGCTCAAGGCCGAAGTGGAGCGTGCCCAGGCCCGCCTCGATGGCGCCAAGGCGGCACGCCTGCCGGGAATGGAGCTGCGCTACGGCCAGACGCGCGAGCCCGACGTGCGCCAGAACATGCTGGGCGTGAGCATCCAGATTCCTTTGCTGGACCAGCATCGCGGCCCGATTGATGAAGCGGCGTCCGAGCTGGAGCGTGCGCGCCTGCTGCTCGAAGGCCGGCAGATCGAGCTGCGCCAGCAGACGCTGCAGGCCTGGAAGGAGCTAGAGATGGCACGTGTGCGTACCCAGGCGCTGAGCCAGGGCGCGGTGCGCGAAGCCGAATCGGCGCTGCGCGTGGCCGAGGCTGCGTACCGCTTTGGCGAGCGCGGCATTCTCGATGTGCTCGATGCCCAGCGCGTGCTGCGCGCCGTGCGCGCCGACCTGCTCGATGCGCGCTACCAGCTGCAGTCCGCCCGCATACAGCTCGAATACCTCGCGGGCCGCTACGCCGATCCCGCTGCGCTGTGACACGCGCTGTCCGAGCCCCCGATCCGAATTCAGAAACGAACATGTCCTTGAATATGCCTTCAAAGAATATTGCAACTCCCGCAGGCAGCGGTGCGCTGATGAATGCGCTGGCCCTTGCGGGCCTGCTGGCAGCGACCCTGGCGCTGAGCGCCTGTGGCGCAAAGGAGGAGCCCGCAAAGGCCGCTGCTGCAGCGGCTGCTGCACAGGAGCAGGACCCGCTGGAAGTGCGTGTCGCGCCCGAGATGGCGGCCAACTTTGCGGTCAAGCCTGTGGGCATGGCCCAGATCGCTCCGCTGCAGGAGGTGTCTGGCCGCATCGAGGCCAATGAGCGCCAGGTCACGCGCATCGGTGCCGCCGTCACCGGCCGTGTGACCGATGTGCTGGTCGAAGTCGGCGACCGCGTGCGTTCCGGGCAGGTGCTGGCCCGTGTCGCCAGCCCTGAGCTGACCACGGCCCAGCTGTCCTATCTGCGTGCGCATTCGGCAGCGATGCTGGCCGAGCGCGGCGTGGAGCGCGCGCGCCAGTTGATCGCGGCAGACGTCATCGGCTCGGCCGAGCTGCTGCGCCGGGAGTCCGAACTGGCGATTGCGCGCGCAGAGCAGCGCGCAGCCGGGGACCAGTTGCGCCTGATCGGCATCCCCGACAGCGCCATTGCCCAGCTGCGCGACAAGGGCACCTTGCAGTCGCATGCGGCCGTGCTGTCCACCGGGGCGGGCGTGGTGATCGAGCGCAAGGTCAGCTCGGGCCAGGTGGCCCAGCCGGGTGATCCGCTGTTCACGGTGGCCGATCTCGCCACGGTCTGGGTGGTGGGCGCCATTCCCGAGCAGATGGCCAGCGGCGTACGCGCGGGCCAGGCGGTCGAGATCACGGTGCCTGCACTGGGCGAGCGCAATCTGTCCGGCCAGATCGTCCATGTCGGCGATACCGTCTCGCCCGAAACCCGAACAGTGACCATCCGCACCCAGGTGGACAACCCCGAGCGCGACCTCAAGCCCCAGATGCTGGCCACCATGCGCATCCAGGGCGAGTCACGCCAGCAGTTGGCGGTGCCTGCCGAGGCGGTGGTGCGCGAGAACGACCGCGACCATGTGTTCGTCAAGAAGGGCGAAAACCATTACCGCCTCACTGCGGTGGAGCTGGGCGCTGCCAGCAGCGGCATGCGTCCGGTGCTCAAGGGAGTGGCCGAAGGCACTGCCATCGTCACGACCGGCGCGTTCCATCTGAACAATGAGCGCAAGCGCGCAGAGCTGGAGTAAGCCCATGATCGCTTCCATGATCCGGGCCGCCCTGAGTCAGCGGCTCGTCGTGATCGTGCTCGCGCTGGTGCTGTGCGGCTTCGGCCTGCGCGCCGCGATGAAACTGTCGGTGGATGCCTTCCCCGACGTGACCAATGTGCAGGTGCAGGTGGCCACCGAGGCGCCGGGCCGCTCGCCCGAGGAGATCGAGCGCTTCGTCACCGTGCCGCTGGAAATCGCCATGACCGGCCTGCCGGGGCTGGTCGAGATGCGTTCGCTCAACAAGAGCGGCCTGTCCATCATCACCCTGGTCTTTACCGATGCGACCGATGTGTACTTCGCGCGCCAGCTCGTCACCGAGCGGCTGATGGAGGTCACGCCGCGCATGCCCGAGGGCATCATCCCAGTGCTGGGGCCGGTGTCCACAGGGCTGGGCGAGGTCTACCAGTACACGCTGGAGCATCCCGATGACGGCAAGCGCGCCCTCACGCCCGAGGAGCTGACCGAGCGGCGCACCATCCAGGACTGGGTGGCGCGCCCGCTGCTGCGCTCCATTCCCGGCGTGGCCGAGATCAACTCGCAGGGCGGCTATGTCAAGCAGTACCAGGTGGAGGTCGATCCGGGCCGGCTGCGCCACTACGGGCTGTCCGTGCGCCAGGTGGTGCAGGCGATTGCCGACAACAACTCCAACGCCAGCGGCGGCATCCTGCCCCAGGTCACCGAGCAGTATCTGATCCGTGGCGTGGGCCTGATCCAGTCGCTGGACGACATTGGCAACATCGTGCTCAAGCAGCAGGGCGGCGTGCCCGTGTTCGTGCGCGACGTGGCCGAGGTGCAGCTGGGAGCCGAGGTACGCCAGGGCGCCATCATCAAGGGTGGCTATACCGAAGGCGTCTCGGGCATCGTGCTGATGATGCGCGGCGGCAATGCCAAGGAGGTGGTCACCCGCGTCAAGGAGCGCGTCAACGAGATCAACAGCAAGGGCATGCTGCCCGGCGGGCTGCAGATCGTGCCCTACTACGACCGCACCGATCTGGTGGACTCGGCCCTGTGGACCGTGGGCAAGGTGCTGATCGAGGGCATTGTCCTGGTGGTCGTGGTGCTGTTCATCTTCCTGGGCGATGTGCGCTCCAGCCTGATCGTGGTGGCCACGCTGATCATCACGCCGCTGACCACCTTCATCATGATGAACCGCTGGGGCATCTCGGCCAACCTGATGTCGCTGGGGGGGCTGGCGATTGCCATCGGCCTGATGGTCGATGCCACCGTGGTGGTGGTGGAGAACGTGTTCCACAAGCTCGGCCAGGCGGGCGACAGCATGGGCGCACGCGTGCGCACCGTGCTGTCGGCGACATCCGAAGTGGCCACGCCGACCATCTTCGGCATTGCCATCATCATCCTGGTGTTCCTGCCGCTGATGACGCTGCAGGGCATCGAAGGCAAGATGTTTGCGCCCCTGGCGCTGACGATCGCGATCTCGCTGGCCGTGTCGCTGGCCGTTTCGCTGTTCCTGTCGCCTGTGCTGTGCTCGTACTTCCTCAAGGGCGGTGCGGACCACGACACGCGCCTGATCGCCTTCCTCAAGCGCCATTACCTGCGGCTGCTGGATGGCGCCACCGCGCGCAACCGCGCCACGCTGGCCGTGGCCGTGGGCCTGCTGCTGGGCTCGCTGGCCCTGTTCCCGCTGCTGGGCAAGTCCTTCATGCCCACCATGAAGGAGGGGGCGCTGACGCCGCAGATCAACCGCGTGCCCAGCATCTCGCTGGATGAGTCCATCCGCATGGAAATGGCGGCCATGAAGGCCGTGGCCGAAGTGCCGGGCGTGCTCAGTGTGGTCTCCAAGCTGGGCCGTGGCGAGTCGCCTGCCGACCCTGCAGGCCCCAACGAGTCCGATCCCATCGTGCTGCTGGACCCCAAGTCCGATCGGACCCAGGACGAGATCGACGAAGACATCCGCCAGCGCCTGTCCTCCATCCCCGGCGTGCAGATCGTGCTGTCCCAGCCGATCTCAGAGCGTGTGGATGAGATGGTCACGGGCGTGCGCTCGCAACTGGCGATCAAGGTCTTCGGCGACGAGCTGGGAGAGCTGCGCGAAGTCTCCGAGCAGGTGGCACGGATTCTCAAGAGCGTGCCGGGTAGCAGTGACATCCGGATCGAGCGTCTGTCGGGCCAGCAGGCGCTGACGGTGGACATTGACCGCAAGGCGATCGCGCGCCACGGCCTCAATGTCACCGATGTCCAGGGCGTGATCGAGTCGGCCATCGGCGGCAAGGATGTGACCACGGTTTACGAGGGCGAGCGCCGCTACAACGTAGTCGTGCGCTTTCCCGAGCCTTTCCGTGGTTCGCCCGAGGCCATCGGCGCGACCTTGCTGAGTACGAGCACCGGCGCTCAGGTGCCGCTGAGCAGCGTGGCCCGCATCGAGCTGATGGACGGCCCGGCGCAGATCAGCCGCGAGGGCGGCAAGCGCCGCGTGGTGGTGGGCGCTAACGTGGAAGGGCGCGATCTGGGCGGCTTCGTGGCCGAGGTGCAGCAGCGCATCGACAGTGAAGTGCAGCTGCCTGAAGGCTACTACTTCAAGTACGGCGGCCAGTTCGAGAACATGGAGCGCGCCATGGGCACGCTGCAGGTCATCGTGCCGCTGACCATCGTGGCCATCTTCTTCCTGCTGTTCCTGCTGTTCAACTCGGTCAAGCTGGCCGGGCTCATCATCCTGGTGCTGCCCTTTGCCTCCATCGGCGGCCTGATCGGCCTGTTCGTCACGGGCGAGTATGTGAGCGTGCCAGCCTCGGTAGGCTTCATTGCGCTGTGGGGCATTGCCGTGCTCAACGGCGTGGTGCTGGTCACCTGCATCCGCAAGCTGCGCGAGGACGGCATGGATGTGGCCCAGGCCGTGCGCGAAGGCTGCGTGCAGCGCTTCCGCCCCGTGATGATGACGGCGACCGTGGCCCTGCTGGGCCTGGTGCCTTTCCTGTTTGCCACCGGTCCCGGCTCGGAAGTGCAGCGCCCGTTGGCGATCGTGGTGATCGGGGGCCTGATTTCCTCGACCCTGCTGACCCTGGTGGTGCTGCCCACGCTGTACCGCTGGTTCGACGAAAAGCCTGCGGAGGCGTAAGCCCGCTCCCCGCCTGGGCGGCCGGCCGGCAGCCCAGGCGTTTGCCCAGCCGCCGCATTCGCCTCACACCGATTGCGGCGGCTGCGAACCCCATCTTTTGAAGGAGGTCGTGACATGACCATGAAAGAAATCCGCGCCATCGTGCGCCCCAGCCGCCTGGAGCGCCTGCGCGACGCATTGCGCGCCATTCCCAACTTTCCGGGCGTCACGCTGTTCCGCGCCGAGGGCTTCACGGCTCCGGCAGCCATCGACAAGCGCAGCGTCAAGGAGGAGCTGACCGATTTTTCCGACAAGCTCATGGTCTGCGTGCTGGCCGAGCAAGCCATGGTCGAGCCCATCCGCGCGGCCATCGTTGCCGCCTGCCATTCGGGGCAGGTCGGCGATGGCCTGGTCTGGGTGGTGGACATTGCCGAGATCCACCGCATACGGGATGGGCAAAGCCTGGCCTGACCCGCCTTGGTGCCGCGAAATGCGTGGCGACACAAAAAAGTCACGCATTCCGGATTTGGGCCAAAAATGCTGTGCTACAATTTTTGTATCGCAGCAACGAAGCAGTGCAACGTTGCAGCAAGGGGGTATAGCTCAGCTGGGAGAGCGCTTGCATGGCATGCAAGAGGTCATCGGTTCGATCCCGTTTACCTCCACCAAAATTTGAGACTTGAGTTTTACGCAAGTTCTAGGAATTGACCCTATCGTCTAGAGGCCTAGGACATCACCCTTTCACGGTGAGTACCGGGGTTCGAATCCCCGTAGGGTCGCCAAGTTTGCAGCACTTGGCTCGCAAGAGCGAAAAAGCTGTCTGCCAGGAGTGGTAGTTCAGTTGGTTAGAATACCGGCCTGTCACGCCGGGGGTCGCGGGTTCGAGTCCCGTCCACTCCGCCACAGATTATGAAAGTCGCTGGTTTGAAAGATTATTGAATCTTCAAGACAGCGCCTGAAAAGTCAGAGCATAACGCCGCAACGGTCAACGTTTGCGGCGTTTTTGTTTGTGTCGTCGCATGCACAATGGCAAACCGTGATGGTGAGGCAAGATGCGGGCATGAAACAACAATTATCCCACTCACTGGCTGCTGCGGCCATCCTGCTTGCGGCCATCGTGCCAGCCTGGGGGCAGGAAAATGCCGTGCCCAGGTATTTGCAACTGGCCCGTGACTTCGTGGCCAACACCAGGCCCGAGAACAACGCCTATAGCAACAGCAAGGCGTACACCCGCATGCCGGGCGACCTGCTGGCAAGTGAATACGTTGTGTCCACGGACTGCTCCGGCTTTGTCGAGGACATGTTCCGCCGTGCAGGGGATGGGGTGGTGGGCCAGCTGAAAACCCAGAAGCTGAAAACCCGGCACAGCCTTCTGGACTACCACGCCAGCATCCAGCGCGAAGAAGCCTTCACCCGGATCATGAAGGTGACAGACATACAGCCTGGCGATGTGGCCGCATGGCGCTACCTGGACATGGCAGCCCACCAGTTGTCGGGGCACATCCTCTTTGTGGATTCCGCACCGGTCAAAATCAAGCCGCGCAAGCCCCATGTGGACGGTCTGGATCAATACGAGTTCGCGCTGATCGATACGTCCCAGGAAGCCAAGAGCAGGGATGACACCCGGTATGTGAGCGATGAAGCGCTGCGCGATGCCAATGAGGCCAGAGGCAAGGAGCGCGGCACCATGGTCAGCCGCAATTACAAAGGCGTCGGGCGTGGCCACATGCGTTTCTACGCGGATGGCGAGGGCCACATCAAGGGGGCGGCTTTCAGCTTTGGGGCCGCAAAGTTCCATCCTCATGGCGGCGATTGGGACATTGTGGTGGGCCGCCCTCGCACGTCCGCCAGCAGCTCGGCAAGGTGAGCATGCGCCGATCACGCGGAGGGCGCCGGGCGCCCCACTGATCGGCACCGTTTCGAGCCGCGTGCAGCCATGCCAATGGCTGGGCCTGACGCGCGCCTGTTTCTGCGGCCACTGGCACCCGCCACAGACGACCCGCATGCGTATGCCCGCTGCAGTATTTGCATGAGCGGCCTGGCTTGCGCAGGCCGTGTCAATACATTTTCTCTGTGGCACGCATGGACACGCCGCGGCGCGATGTCTCTGTTTTCGGCCTGTGCACGTCTATAGACAATGAGAAAGAGAAGCATTCACATTGATTTGTTTGTGCATCAATGTTAATGATTCTCATTCAATTGGTTGAGAAATTCTATTGACGACAGGAGCGCCACTGCATGCCAGGGTTCATGCCCATGCCACAGCACGCCGGCCAGTCCGCGACGCTTTTTCCCTTTGCATTGTTCTCTGCTTTTGTGATCCGTGGGCGGCCTCCACCCTGAATGACCGGCCCTGTGGCTGCTCCATGAAGTGCCGCTGCTGCCGGCTGTGGAGCGGATGGTTTGGATGTTTTCGCCATGTCTGCATCAGGAATTGCATCGTGTCATTGATCACAACGGAATCTTCACTGGAAGAGGTCTTCATCGCCTCGCGGGGCCATCTGGTGCGCATTGCGCGAAGAATTCTCAGGAACCCGGAGCTGGCCGACGAGGCTGTGCAGGACACCTATCTGCGCATCGCTGAAATGCGCATGGAGCCTGGCGTGGCCAGGCCGCTGGCCTACTGGAGCCGTGCTGTCTGCAATATGGCGCTGGACTATCTGCGCCGGCAGGAGCGCGAGAACGCTTACCGCATCCATGGCGTGGATGTGGAAGCCATCGAGATACCGGACAGCCGCTCGCCCGAGCGCATCCTGTTCGAGTCTCAGACGATACGCCTGATCGACCAGACTCTGGATACGGTGCCGCCCAAGACCCGCGAGGCCTTCGAGCTGTACCGGATCAAGGGCCTGACCCAGCGCCAGATCGCCGAGCACATGCAGTGTGCGCTGGGGCTGGTCAATTCCCGCATTGCCGATGCCAGCCAGGCCATTGCCGTGCACCGCAGTCTGCTGGACCACTGACTGGTGTGGTGGTTTCTGGCACTGTGCATGAACAGATCTGTGTCCCAAGCGTCATGTTGGACAGAGGTGCAGCGCCTGATACCCCATCTGAGCCGGCCACCGGTTTTTCCCCTTTGTTCAACTGCATAAGGACGCCACCATGTCTACGAGCTGCTTCGACCGCGAAGACGAAACCTTCATCGTTCTGGTCAACCATGAGGAACAGTATTCCATCTGGCCCCACTGGAAGGCCGTGCCCGGCGGCTGGACCGCAGTCGAGGGGGTCAAGGGCGACAAGAAGACCGTGCTCGAATACGTGGACCGGACCTGGACCGATATGCGTCCCAAGTCCCTGCGTGTATGGATGGAGCAGCAGGAACAGGCCCGCGCGCAGTCCGGTGCTCCTCGGCTGGAGGGCTCCGAGGCTGCTGCGGGCTGACCGGGCATGGCCGCATCCCTGACCCTGCTGTGCCTGCCCTGTGCAGGCGCAAGCGCGACGATGTACCTGCGCTGGCGCCGGCAATTGCCGCAATGGATACATCTGGCCCCCGTGGAGTTGCCGGGGCGTGGCGGCCGGTTGTGCGAGCCGCCGGTTGAGGACTTCGCGCAGCTGGTGGCGCAGCTGTGCTATGAGCAGCATGGCGCCATGCAGGGGCGCTTTGTCCTGTTGGGCCATAGCATGGGGGCTTTGCTGGCCTTCGGCATGGCCAGGCATCTGCGTGCCATGGGGCGCCATCTGCCGCTGGCGCTGGTTGCCTCTGGCAGTGCTGCGCCTTCGCGCCGCGATCCCGGACGCTTCGCCGACAAGGGTGATGACGCGGCGCTGATTGCCGATCTGCGCAGGCAGGGCGGCACGCCCGAAGAGGTTTTTGCCAGTCCCGAGCTGATGCGCATCACGCTGGATGTGCTGGGCGCGGACTACCGCGTCTGCGAGAGTTTTGTGCATGCGGCCGAGCCGCCGCTGCCCATGCCGCTGCATGTGTTCGCCGGGCGTGAGGATGAGATTGCTGCCGAGCGCATCGAGACCTGGTCTGCCGAGGCGGCGCAGGGCTTTTCGCTGGACTGGTTCGATGGCGGCCATTTTTTCATCAAGCAGCGCGAGGCCGAGGTGCTGTCTGTGCTGGTCCGGCATCTGGCCGGTGTGCCACGGGGAGAGGCTCATGCGGCTCGTGCCTTTGCGTGAAAGCCTGCCCCTGGGGGTGGAGGTCTTGCGGCTGGATCTGGACCTGGCGGCTGAACTGGCCGACAGCCTGGTCCATCTGACCCCTGGCGAGCGCGGGCGTGCGGTACGTTTCCTGCGGCCTGCCGACCGTCTGCGCTTTGCCCAGACCCGTGCTGCCACCCGGCGCCTGCTGGGGCGCAGGCTGGGCTGCTGCCCTGCCGATGTTCCCCTGGCAGAGGGGGCGCATGGCAAGCCTTTCGTGGACGAGGATCCGCGCTGCGCGCCCGTCTTCAATGTCTCGCATTCGGGCCGGCACGCGCTGATCGCCCTGGCCGAGCCCGGCGGCGTGCTGCACCTGGGCGTGGACATCGAGCAGCACCGCTGTGATCTCGATACCGAGGCCATGCTCAAAGCCGTCTGTACGGAACAGGAGTGTGCCAGCGTGCGCAGCGCGCCGGACCGGCTTGCGGCGTTCTACCAGCGCTGGGTGGGAAAGGAGGCTGTGCTCAAGGCCATCGGCATCGGCGTGGCCGAGCACCTGCGCTCCATAGGCATCAGTCCGCACGCAGACGGCCGGCTGGGCATTGCCAGCGCCGTTGCCGAATGGAGTGGTTATCAAGCGATGGCGCTGCCGGCGCCGCCGGGCTACGCGGCAGCTCTTGCGTGGCGCACCAAGGAGTCGATATGAACGAAACCCTGCAGCGCTTCGAGCGCAAGGCACCTGCCGGATCTTTGCTTCCCCAGCTCATCACGCCGGCCCAGCCGGGCGAAAACCTGCTGGCCGCGCTGCCGCCGCTGCGCCGTGATATCGATGAAGCCTTGCTGACTGTCGGCGGCGTGCTGCTGCGCGGCTTTTCCGTGCCTGACGTGGAGACCTTTCAGCGCTTTGCCAGCGCGTTCGGCCACCCGCTGCTCAAGTACGAGTTCGCCTCGACGCCGCGCAGCGCTGTCGAAGCTTCCAGCGGTGCGGGCGTCTATACCTCTACCGAATACCCGGCCCACCAGAGCATCCCGCTGCACAACGAGCAGGCCTACACGCGCGAATGGCCGATGAAGATCTGGTTTCACTGCGTGACGGCTGCGCCTGAGGGCGGCGAGACGCCCATTGCCGACAGCCGTGCGGTCTATCAGAGCATCCCGGCGCGCATCCGTGCGCTGTTCGAGCCCGGCATTCTGTATGTGCGCAACTTCGGCGAGATGGATGTGCCCTGGCAGAAGGTGTTCAACACCGACAGCCGTGCCGAGGTCGAGGCGTTCTGCCGCCGTGCACGCATGGACTGGGTATGGAAAGAGGACGGTGGCCTGCGCACACGCCAGTTGTGCCAGGCGATAGAGCGCCATCCGGTGACTGGGGAGCTGCTGTGGTTCAACCAGGCCCATCTGTTCCATATCTCGGCGCGCGAGCCCGAGGAGCGCGAGGTGCTGCAGGAGGTCTACGGCATCGACAACCTGCCGCGCAATACCTTCTTCGCCGACGGCTCCACGATCGGCGACGAGATCTTCGCCGAGGTGCGCGCCGCGCTCGACGCGCAAACCGTGAGCTTTGCCTGGGAGCGGGGCGATGTGCTGATGCTGGACAACATGCTGGTGGCCCATGCGCGCGCGCCCTTCAAGGGACCGCGCAAGGTCATCGTGGCCATGGCGCAGCCCTGCGGCAATCTGGACCGTTTCTGAGAACCCGGAGGCAGGCGATATGCAAAGTGGACAAACCGCGATCGGGGCAGCCGCTCAGGCTCCCGCCAGTCTTGTTGCCCATCTGGCGTGGCTGGCGCAGCAGCGGCCCGACAGTATCTGGCTCACGGTGGCTGCGGTTCAGGAGGGGTGCCTGGTCGAGCGCAGCTACAGCTTCGGCGCTTTCGAGCGGCGGGTGCGTGCGCTGGCCGCGCGGCTGCAGCGCCATTGCACGGTGGGCGCCCGCGCCCTGGTGATGATGGACAACGACGAGCACTACGCAGCCAGCATGCTCGCCTGCTTCTATGCGGGCGTGGTCGCGGTGCCGGTGCCGCCGCTGGAGTCGCTGCGCGAGCCGCATCTGCAGCGGCTGCTGGGCATCGCAGAGGATGCCGGGGCGGACTGTGTGATGAGCACGGCCGAGGTCATTGCGGCCTTGCCGGGCGGCAATGCGCGTTTTGCGCAGCTTGTGGCCATCGCCGCCGATCAGGTCGATCTGGCCGAGGCCGATGCCTGGGTTTGCCATGAGCCCCGGCCCGAGGACATCGCCTTTTTGCAGTACACCTCGGGATCAACCTCTGCCCCCAAGGGCGTGATGGTCAGCCACGGCAATCTGATCGCCAACGAGGCGGCCATCCAGCAGCGCATGGCCATAGGGCCCGGCGACCGCTTTGTTTCCTGGGCGCCGCTCTACCATGACATGGGCCTGATCGGCGGGCTGCTGCAGCCGCTGTTCAGCGGACTGCCGCTGGTGCTGACCTCGCCGCGTGTGTTTCTCGAAAGCCCGGTGCGTTGGCTGGAGTTGATCTCGCGCCACCGCGCGACCATCAGCGGAGGGCCTGATTTCGCCTACCGGCTGTGCCTGGAGCGTGTCAAGGATTCGCAGCTGGCGCTGCTTGATCTGTCGAGCTGGCGCATTGCCTACACAGGTGCCGAGCCTGTGCGTGCGGATACCGAAAAAAGCTTCATGGAGCGCTTCGCAGCCGTGGGGTTTGATGCTGGCGCCCCCTATCCCTGCTATGGCCTGGCAGAGGCCACGCTGTTCATCACGGGCGGGCAGAGCGGTGCCGGCATGGCTGCCACCCGCTTCTCGGCCGCCGCGCTGGCTCTTGGGCAGGCATGCGTGGAGTCTGGCAGCGGCGGCACCGAACTGGTGGGCTGCGGTCCAGCCGTGCCCGGCCATGCGGTCTGCATCATCGATCCCGCAACGCTGGCACCGATGCCGGCAGGCCGCATCGGGGAGATATGGGCTGCGGGACCCAGCATTGCCCAGGGCTACTGGCGGCGTGCGCAGCAAACGCGTGAGAGCTTTGTCGAGCGCGATGGCCGGCGCTGGCTGCGCACGGGTGACCTGGGCTTTTTCCATGGGGAGCAGCTCTTCGTTGCGGGCCGGATCAAGGACCTGATCATCGTGCGTGGGCACAACCTCTATCCCCAGGACGTAGAGCAGTGGGTGGAGGCGCAGGTCGAGGCCGTGCGCAAGGGCCGCGTCGCCGCTTTCGCCGTGCCAGGGCCTGAGGGCGAGGCCATCGGCGTGGCGGCCGAGGTTTCGCGCGGCATGCAAAGGCGGGTGCTGCCCCAGGCCCTGGTGGATGCACTGGCCGATGCCATTGCCGCAGCCTTCGGCGAAGCGCCTGCCGTCGTGCTCCTGCTCCAGCCGGGGGCCTTGCCCAAGACCTCCAGCGGCAAGCTCCAGCGCCAGGCCTGCAGGCAAGGCTGGGCGCAGCGCAGCCTGGATGCCTATGCGATCTGGGAGCATGGCGCCTTCGTGCAGAGCGGCCCGGGCACGGGGATGGCCACCGATGCGGCCGGCGCTGCGGCGGCGCCGCGTGACGAGACCGAGGCTGCCCTGGCCACCTTGTGGTGCGAGGCGCTTCGTTGCAGCGAGCTGCCCCCGGGCGATCCGCATTTCTTCCGGGCTGGCGGCAATTCCCTGGCGGCAGCCCGGCTGGCTGCGCACGTATCGGCGCACTGGGGCGTGGACTTCGCCCCGGGCCTGCTGTTCGAGCAGCCACGGCTGTCGGAGTGCGCAGCGGCACTGCGGGCACTGTGCCAGGCTGGCGTGCCTGCCGTGCAGGGCCCCCGGCCCATGGCGCGCCCGCATGGCGTGGCCGCGCCACTGTCCCATGCACAGCAGCGGCAGTGGTTCCTCTGGCACCTTGATCCTGCGGGCAGCGCCTACCATGTGTCTGTGCAGTTGCGTCTGGCGGGCAGGCTGGATGCGCAGCGGCTGCACGAGGCTTTGCAGCGTGTGGTCGCGCGCCATGCGTCGCTGCGCACAGTATTCCGTGCTGCAGCCGATGGCATGGCGCAGCAGCATGTGCTGGATGCGGGGGGGCTGGAGTTTCGCCTGCTGGATCTGGCTGCCGAGCCGCAGCGCGCGGATGCTGCTGCCGCAGACGAGGCGCGCAGTCTGCATATCCGGCCTTTTGACCTGGGGCAGGGCCCGCTATTGCGCGTACTGCTGATGCGGCTCGCGCCAGAGGTCCACCGCCTGGTGCTGGTCATGCACCACATCGTATCTGATGGCATGTCCCTGCAGAACCTGCTGGACGAGCTTGCGCAGCAGTACCTGTACCTTGGCGATCCTGCCGCCGTCAGCGAACCAGCCGTGCCGACCCTGCAGTATGCCGACTACGCGGCCTGGCATGCCGCCTGGCTGGACAGTGGCGTGCGCGATCAGCAACTGGCCTACTGGCGTGGCCAGCTGGGCAGCGAGCATCCCGTGCTGGCCCTGCCCAGCGACCGGCCGCGCACCGCCGTCGCAAGCCATATGGCTGCGCACCACGGGTTTGAGTTACCCGCTGCGCTGGTGCAGGCGCTGCGCGCGCGGGCAGCACAGGCCGATGCCAGTCTGTTCATGGTGCTGCTGGCAGGCTGGCAGGCTGTTCTGTACCGCCACACGGGCCAGAAGGTTCTGCGGCTGGGGGTGCCCGTGGCGGGCCGCCGGCATGCAGGCACGCAAGGCCTGATCGGCTTTTTTGTCAACACCCTGGTGCTGCAGGCCCAGATGGATGGCCGCACACCGCTGGCCCGGGTGCTTGCTGCCGCCCGGCGCGCTACGCTGCAGGCGCAGGCGCATCAGGATCTGCCTTTCGAGCAGTTGGTGGAGGACTTGCAGCCGCAGCGCAGCCTTGCTCATCCGCCGCTGTTCCAGCTGCTGTTCAACCATGTGCATGAGGATTTGCGTGGTTTCGAGCGCATGACGGGGTGCATGGCCGAGACAGCAGCCGTGCCAGGAGGCGCGGCCCAGTTCGAGCTGTCGCTGCAGGTGCTGGAGCGCGCGGGCGGCTCCGTGCGCGTGGGCATGGACTATGCGCAGCAGCTGTTTCTGCCCGAGACCATGGAGCGCCTGGGCCGGCACTATTTGCGCATGCTTGCCGCCTTGGCCTCGCGGCCGCAGATGGCGGTGGGCGAGGTGCAACTGCTGTCGGAGGACGAACGGGAACAGCTCGCGTCGTGGCAGACGGGGCAGGGCGGCCATGCCGTGCCGGATCTGGTCCACGCCCAGTTCGAGCAGCAGGCGCGCAGCAACCCCGGGGCCACGGCGCTGGTTTTCGGGGATGGCGCCTGGAGCTATGGCGAGTTGAACGCGCGGGCCAACCGCCTGGCACACCACCTGATCGCGCTTGGCGTGCGGCCCGAGGTGCAGGTCGGCATCACGATGGAGCGCTCGCTGGAGATGGTGGTATCGCTGCTGGCGATCATGAAGGCCGGCGGCGCCTATGTGCCCATGGATCCCGAGCATCCGGCCGAGCGCCTGTGCTACATGTCCGAGGACAGCGGCATTGGCGTGCTGCTGACCCAGTCGCACCTGATGGCGCGGCTGCCGGACGGGCTGCAGGCGCTGTGCCTGGCCGTGGACGGCCTGGATCTTGGCGCGCAGCCTGCCCGTGATCCCTGCGTGGCCATGCATGGCGATCACCTGGTTTACGTCATCTACACCTCTGGCTCCACAGGCCGCCCCAAGGGTGCAGGCAACTGCCACCGCGCGCTGTGCAACCGCCTGGCCTGGGGCCAGCGCCACCAGCCGCTGGGCGCAGGCGACACTGTGCTGCAAAAGACACCCTTCAGTTTCGATATTTCATTCTGGGAGCTCTTCTGGCCGCTGACCACGGGCGCACGCCTTGCGCTGGCGGGGCCTGGCGAGCACCGCGATCCAGCGCGCATTGCAGCCCTGGTCGAGCGCCATGCCGTCAGTTGCATTCATTTCGTGCCTTCCATGCTGCAGGCATTTGTGTCCAGCGGCCATGCCCAGACCTGCACGGGTCTGCGGCACATTGTCTGCAGCGGCGAGGCGTTGCCGGCCGAGCTGCGCGACCGCGCGCTGGCCCTGCTGCCCCGTGCCAGTCTGCTCAATCTCTATGGCCCCACCGAAGCGGCGATCGAGGTCACCTACCACGGCTGCCGCATGTCCTGCCCGCAGTCCGTGCCCATCGGGCGCCCCCTGGATCATGTGCAGGTGGATGTCGTCGATGGCGATCTTCACCCCGTGCCGCGCGGCGTGCCCGGCGAGCTGCTGCTGGGTGGCCTCGCGCTGGCGCGCGGCTACTGGGGACGGCCTGCGCTGACGGCAGAGCGTTTTGTGGCCAGCCCTTCGGCGCAGGCCGGCGAGCGTGCCTACCGCACGGGCGATCTGGTGCGCTGGAACGAGCACGGCGAACTGGAGTATCTGGGCCGCCTGGACCACCAGGTCAAGATCCGGGGGTTTAGGGTCGAGCTGGGTGAAGTCGAAGCAGCCCTGCTGGCTACCCGAGGCCTGCGTGAGGCGGTGGTGATCGCTGCGCCGGGCGATGGCGCCAGCCGGCTTGTGGCCTATCTGGCTGGCGATGGGCCGGCGCTGGACGATCTGGCTGCGCTCAGGGCACGGCTGGCCTGCAGCCTGCCCGACTACATGGTGCCGGCCCTGTTCGTGCGCCTGGATGCGCTGCCGCTCAACAGCAACGGCAAGGTGGACCGCAAGGCGCTGCCAGCGCCTGTATTCGGCGGCGGCGAGGGCTCTTTCGAAGCGCCCGAGGGCAGCGTGGCAGAAGCCATCGCCGCCATCTGGCGCGACCTGCTGCAACTGCAGCGCGTGGGCGCCAACGAGAGCTTCTTCGATCTGGGCGGGCATTCGCTGCTGCTGATACGCGCCCACCGGCTGATCGAAGACAGGCTGGGCAGCGGGCTGTCTGTGATCGACATGTTCCAGCACCCGACCGTTGCCTCGCTGGCGCGCCGCATCGAGGCGCAGGGCATGGCTGGCACAGCCGTGGAATCGCCAGCATTGCAGGCCGATGAGCGTGCCCAGCGCCGCCGTGCCGCGCTGCTGGGGCGCCGGGCAATGGTCCAGGAGGTGAATTGATGCGTGCTCAGGATCCGGGTTACAGCGGCGTGGAGATCGCCATCATCGGCATGGCCGGGCGCTTTCCTGGCGCGGACGGCGTGGAGATGTTCTGGCGCAATATCCGCGAAGGCCGCGAGGCCGTGGCCGACTTCAGCGACGAGGCGCTGCGCTCCCAGGGAACGGCTGCGGCCCTGCTGGGCGATCCGGCCTGCGTGAAGTCGGGCGTGGTGTTCGAGGGCATGGACGGGTTTGATGCCGGTTTTTTCGGCTACACGCCGCGCGAGGCCAGCCAGATCGACCCTCAGCAGCGTATCTTTCTCGAAAGCGCCTGGCAGGCGCTGGAGAACGCGGGCTACGACGCCGAGCGGCTGGAGGTGCCCGCTGGCGTGTTTGCTGGCGCAGGGGCCAATCTCTACCTGATGCGCCATCTGCTGCCGCACGCGCAATGGAGCGGCGGCATTGCTGGGCTGATTGCCCTGCTCAACGGCAATGCAGCCGATGCGCTGTGTACGCGCGTGGCCTACAAACTCAATCTGCGTGGCCCGGCCGTGACGGTGCAGACGGCCTGCTCGACCTCGCTGGCGGCGGTGCATATGGCCTGCCAGTCGCTGCTGGGGCTTGAATGCGACATGGCCCTTGCCGGTGGCGTCTGGCTCAATCTGATGCAGGGCGCAGGCTATCTGCACCAGCCTGGCGCCATCCTCTCCTCTGACGGGCGCTGCCGTGCCTTTGATGGCCGCGCCGATGGCACCATGCTCGGCAGTGGTGCGGGCGTGGCCGTGCTCAAACGCCTGGATGATGCGCTGCGCGATGGCGATACCGTCCATGCCGTGATCCGGGGCAGCGCGGTCAACAACGACGGTGCGCGCAAGATCGGCTACAACGCGCCCAGCGTGGACGGGCAGGCTGAGGCCATACGCGCGGCCCATGCCATGGCTGGCATCGATGCCGCCTCCATCGGCTATGTCGAGGCCCATGGCACGGGCACCACGCTGGGCGACCCCATTGAGGTCGCCGCGCTGACGCAGGCGTTTCGCAGCAGCACTGCGCAGCGCGGCTATTGCGCTCTGGGCTCGGTCAAGACCCATATCGGCCATCTGGATGCGGCTGCGGGCATCGCCGGCCTCATCAATGCGGTCATGGCGCTCAAACACCGCACCCTGCCGCCCAGCCTGCATTTCGAGTCGGCCAATCCGCAGATCGACTTCGCCGGCAGTCCCTTTTATGTGAACACGCAGGCCCGGCCATGGCCGGCATCCCTTTGGCCGCGCAGGGCGGGCGTGAGTTCATTCGGCATGGGCGGCACCAACGTGCACATGGTGCTGGAGGAGGCGCCGCACCCGGTGCGGTCCCAGCCATCCGCGCCTTGCGCGCCAGCCCAGCGGCTGTTGCAGCTGTCGGCGCGCACGCCCCAGGCCTTGCAGGCCGCTGCCAGCCAATTGGCAGTGCACCTGCAGCAGTGTCCCGATCTGGATCTGGCCGATGTCGCGCATACGCTGGGCGCAGGACGCAAGCGCCATGCGCACCGGCTGGCCGTGCTCGCCGAAGGGCTGCCCGAGGCGATCGCTGCGCTTGAGCAGACGGCCAGTCCGGCGCGCTTCACAGGCACGGTGCTGTCGCCACAGCCCAGCCTGGCTTTTCTTTTCCCGGGCCAGGGCGCACAGTATCCGGGCATGGCGCGCAGCCTGCACGAGCGCGAGCCCGTGTTCCGCGCAATCGTGGACCGCTGCTGCGACACGGTGAGGGCTCTGTCGGGCATGGACCTGCGGTCCTGGCTGCTGGCCGATGCGTCCGATGCCCAGGCGGCGCAGGCGCTGGCCCAGACGCAGGCCACCCAGCCGGCATTGTTCATTGTCGAATACGCGCTGGCGCAGCTATGGATGTCCTGGGGCCTGCGGCCCGATGCCATGCTGGGCCACAGCATTGGCGAGTATGTGGCTGCCTGCCTGGCGGGGGTGTTCACGCTCGATGATGCGCTTGACCTCGTAGTTGCGCGTGGCCGCATCATGCAGTCCACCGAACCCGGTGCCATGCTCGCGGTCGGCTTGCCCGAGTCCGCGCTGCAGCACTGGCTGGGCCTTGGCTGCGACCTCGCTGCCGTCAACGCAGCCGATCTGTGCGTGCTTTCCGGCAGGCCGGCCGCGATTGCCGCTGCCGAGCAGGGGCTGGCAGGCACGGGCGTGCTGCTGCGCAGGCTGCAGGTCTCCCATGCCTTCCATGGCTCGCTGCTCGATCCCGTGCTTGCAGACTTCGGACACAAGCTGCGTGGCATCCCGCTGAATCCGCCTGCCATCGCCTTTGTCTCCAATCTCAGTGGCCGCTGGATCCGCCGTGAGCAAGCCATGGATCCGGCCTATTGGCTGCAGCACATGCGCGGGACGGTACGCTTTGCCCAGGGGCTCGATACGCTGCTCGAAAAACCCGACCGCATCTTGCTGGAGGTCGGGCCGGGCCAGAGCCTCAGCAGCCTGGCCCGGCGCCATCCGCAGGCCGGGGGGCGCCCGGTACTGGCTTCGCTGGCAGGCGCCGGCCATGCGCAGCAGCACAGCCAGCCCGCGCACTGCCTGGCCCAGCTCTGGGCCGCAGGGCTGGAGGCTGCCGATGCGCCGCTGCTGCGCAGCGCTCCGGGTGCACGGCGCGTGCCCTTGCCTGGCTATCCGTTCGAGCGCGCATCGCACTGGATCCCTGCGGCCGGGCCTGCCCCCGCACTGCCTTCTGTGCCAGCGCCATCCGGCGATCCTGGTGACTGGCTGTATGCCCCCGTGTGGCAGCGCACCGCGCCAGAGACGCCGGCCGTGGGGGCGCCGTCCCGTGGCTGCATGCTGCTGCTGGCCGATGCCGGGTCTGAGCTGGCAGATGCGCTGGCCCGTGCCTGGGCCGCGAGCCAGTCCATGCCCCTGGTTCGCATCGAGCCGGGCCCGTGCCATGAGCGCCTGGATGCCGGCCGCCATGCGCTGCGCATGACAGAGCGCGGCGACTGGGCGAGTGCGCTGGCGCAGATCGTCGCAGAGGCCGGGCCTGTGGCGCGCATCTGCCACCTCTGGAGCCTGGGTGTGCTCGATGACGCGCAGGCCACCGAGCGCTGCCTGCTGGGGCCATTGGCACTGGCTCAGGCCCTGGAGTCTTTGCCCGCTGCGCTTGCGCCCCAGGGGCTGGACATGCTGCTGGTCACCGATGGGCTGGAGGATGTGTCGGGCACCGAGGCCTTGCAGCCCGCCAAGGCCATGCTGCATGGACCCTGTCTGGTGATTCCGCAGGAGCTGCCAGGTACGGCCTGCCGCATCGTCGATCTGCTGGCGCCGCAGGACGGCCAGGCGCAGGCCCTGGCGCAGCGCCTTCTCGCCGAATTCGATGCGCCCGCACAGGCTGGCGTGGCCTTTCGCGGCCCGCACCGCTGGAGCCGGCGCTACGAACGCGTGCAACCGCAGGCGCCGGCTGCGCCACGCCTGCGCCGTGGCGGCTGCTATCTGATCACGGGTGGCCTGGGCGGTGTGGGGCTGGCGCTGGCGCGCCATCTGGCCGAGCACTGGCAGGCCAGGCTGGTGCTGCTGGGCCGCACGCCGCTGCCCGCGCGCAGCCAATGGCAGGCGCTGGCCCAGGATGCGCAGACCGGGCATGGTTTGCGCGATAGGCTGCGGCAGCTGCTGGACATCGAACGCCTGGGCGGCGGACTGTGCGTTCTGGCGGCCGATGCAGCCAGCGAGGCGCAAATGCGCCATGCATTCGGTGCGGTGCGGCGCGAATTCGGCGAAGTGCATGGCGTCATCCATGCGGCAGGACTGGCTGGCGAAGGCATGCTCGCCGACAAGCAGGCCCCTGGCGTGCTGCAGGTGCTGTCTCCCAAGCTGCAGGGAGCGCGGGCCTTGCTGGCCGCCCTGGATGGCCAGCCGCTGGACTTCATGCTGCTGTGCTCCTCGCTGGCGGCAGTGGCCGGCGGCCTGGGCCGCATCGACTATGCGGCCGCCAATGCCTGCCTTGATGCGCTGGCTGTGGCCCATGGCCACACGGCCGGCTGGCCGCTGATTTCCGTGGGCTGGGACGGTTGGCGCGGCCTGGGCATGGCGGCAGGCACGCCCATGCCCGAAGGTGTGGGCATCGCACCAGAGCAGGGCGCGCATCTGTTCGAGCGCATCCTGTCCGGCCCTGTGCAGCCTCATGTCTGCGTGTCCACCACCGACCTGGAAGCGCGCCGCCATGCCGACCTTGCCCAATTGCTGGACCAGGCGCTGCCTGCGGTGTTGGCAGCGACGGCCGGGGCGCTGCCCACCCAGGCGCGGCCCGGTAGCCTGGCCAGCTTCGTGGCCCCTGAGGGAGACCTGGAGACCGGGCTGGCCGCGCTCTGGAGCAGCTTCCTGGGCGTTGATCCCGTGGGCGCCGAGGACAACCTGTTCGAACTCGGCGGCGACTCCCTGATGGCCATACAGCTGCTGGCGCGTGTGCGCCAGGCCTATGGCGTCGAAATCCATCCTGCAGCCATGCTGCGCACGCCCACCGTGCGGCGCCTGGCCGAGCTGGTTGAAACCCGGCTGATTGAGGAAATCCAGTCCCTGGATGCCGGGGCCACGTCCCATACGGCGCCCGAACCCGCATCCGTCTCGCCGCTTTATCCGTGAACACCGCCATGACAGCACCGCAAGATATACAGTCCCTGCGCGCCCGCCTCAGCCCCGTGCAGCGTGCCCAACTCGAAGCCCGCCTGCGCGGCGGCGGCACTGCGGCGCCGAGCGGCGGCCAGGACATACCACGGCGCGATCCATCCGCCCCCGCGCTGCTTTCCCACGCCCAGGGCAGCCTTTGGCTGACATGGCAACTCGCGCCCGAGAGTCCGGCCTACAACCTGACTGGCAGCCTGGAGCTGCAAGGCCCGCTTGATGCAGCGGCTCTGGCTGCGGCCCTGGGCGATCTGGTGGCGCGCCATGACATCCTGCGCACCCTGTTCACGGCAGGCGAGGATGGCCAGGCGCTGCAGGCCGTGCAGCCGCACGGGGCCATGTCGTTGCCAATGCCTGTGGTCGATATGCCGGCGCAGGCCGCGCTGGAGGACGCATTGGCAGGCTTTGCGCAGACGCCTTTCGCCCTTGACCGCCAGGCGCCGCTGCGCGCCTGCCTGTACCGCCTGGATGCGCAGCGCCATGTGCTGGCCCTGTCGCTGCACCATATCGCGGCGGATGGCTGGTCGCTGCGCATCCTGGTCGACGAGTTGCTGCACTGCTACGAGTCCCGATTGCGCGCGCAGCCCCCCGCGCTGGCGCCCATGCCCATCCAGTTCGCCGACTACGCGGCCTGGGAACGCCAGCGCCTGGACGGCGGGGAGCGCGAACGCCAACTGCGCTACTGGCGCGATCGTCTGGGCCGGGAGCACGCGCCGCTGGAGCTGCCCCTGAGCCATGCGCGCGGCGCTGTGCCGGGCGCGGCCGAGGGCCGGCACTGCTTTGTCTGGTCCGCCGAGCTGTCCGGCGCGGTGCGCGCTCTGGCGCGGGCGCGCGGCGCTTCGCTGTTCATGGCCATGACGGCCCTGCTGGACCTGCTGCTGTACCGCCTGAGCGGCCAGCGCCGCATCCGCGTGGGCACGCCCATTGCCAACCGGGGCAAGGCCGAGACCCATGGGCTGATCGGCTACCTGCTCAACCTGCAGGTGCTGCAGGTCGATGCCACGCCCCAGATGGGTTTTGGCGAACTGCTGGATCAGGTGCGCCAGGCGGTGCTGGATGCGCAGCAGCATGCCGACCTGCCGTTCGACATGCTGGTCGAGGCGCTGGCGCCCGAGCGCCAGCATGCAGTGCACCCGCTGTTCCAGGTCAAGTGCACCCAGCAGGACGCCATGGAGCGCGAGCGCAGCGCTGCCGGCCTGCGCGTGCACATGCAGACATTGACGGCAGGCCCGGCGCATTTCGACCTGAGCCTGGATTTCACCGACCGGGCCGAAGGCATCGAATGCGTGTTCATCTACGATACGGGCCTGTTCGATGCGCAGCGCATCGCTGTCTTCGCGCACAGCCTGACCCGCTGCGCGCAGCAGGTGGTGGCCGCGCCCGATGCTGCGCTGGCGGCCATGGCGCTGGCCGAACCGCTGCCAGCGCCGCAACCGGTTTTGGGCCATGAAGCCGCAGGCCCGCAGGCGGCGCATGTGCTGGCGCTGTGGGACGCCGCCGTGGCGCGGCAGGGCCAGGGCCTGGCGGTACGCGCCGAGTCGCGCACCGCATCGTTCATGCAACTGGATGCCGAAGCCAGTCATCTCGCAGCCCGGCTGCGTGCGCAAGGGCTGGGTCCGGAAGACCGCGTCGGGGTGCTGGCGCCACGTTCTCCGGAAATGCTGCTGGGCATGCTGGCCGTGCTCAAGGCCGGCTGCGTCCACGTGCCACTGGACCCCGAGCTGCCGCCCGAGCGGCTGGCCTATCAGCTGCGCGACAGCGGCGCCCGCCTGCTGCTGGCAGCACAGGCGCCGGCATGGGCGCCCGAAGTACCTGCCTGGCCCCTAGCGCTGTCCGGGCAGGTCCCGGAGGACGGAGCTTCTTGCGGGCCTTGCGAGACCAGGGCGCCCCATCGGGACCAGGCTGCCTATGTCATCTATACCTCGGGCTCCACAGGCCAGCCCAAGGGCGTGGTGATCAGCCATGGCGCGCTGGCCAACTATGTGCAGGGCGTTCTGGCCCGGATGGACCTGCCCGAGCAGGCCAGCAGCATGGCCATGGTGTCCACGGTGGCTGCCGACCTGGGCCACACGGTGCTGTTCGGCGCGCTGTGCTCCGGCCGCCTGCTGCACCTGATATCCCCCGAGCGCGCCTTCGATCCCGATGCTTTTGCAGACTACATGCACACGCACCAGGTCGATGTGCTCAAGATCGTGCCCAGCCACCTGCAGGCCCTGCTGAACGCTGCCCGGCCTGAACAGGTTCTGCCGCGCCATTGCCTGGTGCTGGGCGGGGAGGTGACGGGGTGGGCGCTGCTGGAGCGCATCACCGCGCTGCAGCCCGCTTGCCGTGTGATCAACCACTACGGCCCCACCGAAACCACGGTGGGCATGCTGACCCAGGAAGCCGGGCCTGCCGACCGCACCGCTGCCAGCCTGCCGATCGGCAGGCCACTGGCTGGCATGCGTGCCCATGTGCTGGATGCCGCATTGCAGCCTGTGCCCCAGGGCCTGCCGGGCGAGTTGTTCATCGGCGGCGCCGGCCTGGCGCGCGGCTACCAGGATCGCCCTGGTCTCAGTGCAGAACGCTTTGTGGCCAGTCCCTTCGAGCCCGGCCAGCGCCTGTACCGCACGGGCGACCAGGTGCGCCAGCGGGCCGATGGCAGCCTGGAGTTTCTGGGCCGGCTCGACGGACAGGTCAAGATCCGGGGCTTTCGTGTGGAGCCTGGCGAAGTCGCTCAGGCGCTGCGCGAACAGCCTTCGGTGCGCGAGGCCCAGGTGCTGGCCTTGCCGGGCGAGGATGGCCAGCTGCGGCTGTGCGCCTATCTGGTGCGCGATCCCGGCCAGCCGGGCGACCACGACGGCCTGCGTGCCGCATTGGGCACGCGCCTTGCCGACTACATGCTGCCTGCGTACTTCGTCGATCTGCCAGCCATGCCGTTGACGGCCAACGGCAAGCTCGATCGCCGCGCGCTGCCGGCCCCTGTGCTGCAGGCCGCCACGGCGGCCACCGGCCTGGGCCAGGCGCCCCAGGGTGCAACTGAGCAATTGCTGGCCGAGATCTGGGCGCAGGTGCTGCGCACCGAGGCACCTGGCCGTCACGACAACTTCTTCAGCCTGGGCGGCGACTCCATCCTGGCGCTGCAGATCGTGGCGCGTGCGCGCAAGCGCGGCCTCAAGCTCACGCCCAGGCAGCTCATGGAGCAGCAGACTATTGCCGCGCTGGCCGCAGTCACGGATGGTGCCGTGGCGACCGTGCCGGCCGCCACGGCAACGCCTGCCGCCGAAGCCGGCGCAGCGTTTGGCCTGACGCCTGTGCAGCACTGGTTCTTCGAACAGACCTTTGCCCAGCCCCACCACTGGAACCAGTCTCTGCTGCTGACATTGGGCGAGGTGCCTGATCTGGCGCGCCTGCGCACAGCGGTCGATGCCGTGGTCACCCAGCATGAGGCGCTGCGCCTGCGCTTCGCCTGCGAGAATGGGTGCTGGACGCAGCGCGTGGGAGCTTCCCCCGCGCAGCCGCCGTTCGAAACCAAGGACCTGTCGGCCGAACATGACGCGGGCGCTGCCATCGCGCACGCCGCCGCAGCGCTGCAGACGACGCTGAGCCTGGAGCGGCCGTTCAAGGCCGTGTGGCTGGATCTGGGCGGCACGCGCTCGGGCCGGTTGCTGCTGATCGCCCACCATCTGGTGGTGGATGCCGTTTCCTGGCGCATTCTGGTCGATGACCTGCAGACCGCTTATGCGCAGCTTGGCAAGGCCCTGGCCGTCGATCTCGGTCCGCGGACCAGCACTTTGCGTGAATGGACGCAGGCGCTGCAGTCGCGCGCCGCACAGGCCGCCGTGCATGCCGAACTGGCCTATTGGGGCGACACGCTGGCGCAGGCCGGCGCACCGCTGCCCGGCCGGGCAACTGGCAGCAACACGGTTGCGGATACGGCCACGGTGGAACGGCGGCTGGGCGAAGAACTGACCGAACAGTTGCTCAGCGAAGTGCCGCCGGCCTACCGCACCCAGATCAACGACGTGCTGCTGACGGCACTGGCGCGCACGCTGTGCGCCTGGGGCGGGCGTGACCGCGTGCTGGTCGAACTCGAAGGCCACGGGCGCGAGCCCTGGAGCGAGGACATGGACCTTGCCCGCAGCGTGGGCTGGTTCACCACGCTGTACCCGGTCTGCCTGCGACCGGGCGCCGACGTCAATCCAGGGGCTGGCCTCAAGGCCATCAAGGAGCAACTGCGCGCCGTCCCCGGCAACGGCCTGGGCTACGGACTGCTGCGCCATCTGGCGCCTGAAGGCAGGCAACTGCCGCGGGTGCAGCCGCAGCTGACCTTCAACTACCTGGGGCAACTGGACCAGGCGTTGGATGGTGGCCTGGGCTGGCGGCTGGCGCGCGAACTGGTGACCGGCCAGCGTGCGCCGGAATCGATGCGGCGTGCCTGGCTGGAAGTGGTGGCCTGCATACAGCGCGGCGAGCTGGTGCTGCAATGGCACTACAGCGCAGCCGTGCACGATGCAGCCACCGTCGAGGGCCTGGCAGACCGTTTCCATCACGAACTGAAGGCGTTGATTTCCCACTGCGTGAACGGCGGGCGCGGCGTGACACCCAGCGATTTTCCTCTGGCCGGGGTGTCGCAGCAGCGGCTGGACGCGCTGCCTCTTGACGACCTGCAAGACCTGTACCGGCTGACGCCAATGCAGGCTGGTCTGATGTTCCACAGTCTCTCTGGCGATCACCGCATGGCCTATGTGAACCAGCTGCAACTCGACCTGGGACACTTGGACCCGACGCGTCTGCGCGCGGCCTGGCAGGCGGCCAGCGAGCGGCACGACATATTGCGCACAGCCTTCCTGGACGGGCAGGATCTGCTGCAATGGGTGGCATGCCGTGTGGAATTGCCCTGGACAGAGCATGACTTCAGTGCACAGGACGATCCAGGGCCCGCCCTGATCACGCTCGCGCAGCACGAGCGTGAGCGCGGCTTTGATCTGGCTCGGCCTCCGCTCATGCGTTTCGCGCTTGTGCGCTTGTCCGCGCATCGGCACCGGCTGATCTGGACCCGGCACCACCTGCTATTGGACGGCTGGAGCACCTCGCTGCTGCTGGCCGAGATCCTGCAGCACTATGCAGGATGCCCACCTGCGGCCCCCACGCGGCGCTACCGTGACTTCATCGGCTGGTTGGGGATGCGTGACACACGGGCCGCCCGGGGCTGGTGGCGACAGCAACTGGCGGCGCTGGAAGCCCCCACGTATCTGGCAGCCGTGCCGCGCACCGCCGCAGCACAGGCTTCGCTCCAGGGCCATAGCGAGTACCACCTGTCCCTGGCCGGGGCGGCCACGCAGGAATTGCTGCACTTTGCCCGTACCGAACGCGTCACGCTCCATACGCTGGTGCAGGCTGCATGGAGTCTGCTGCTGTCTGGCAGCACGGGCCAGCGCACCGTGGTCTTTGGCTCGACTGTGGCGGGCCGTCCCACCGATCTTGATGGTGCTGAGCGGATCCTGGGTCTGTTCATCAACACGTTGCCGACAGTGGTTGAGGTCGATGCGGGTCAGCCGATCGGCGAATGGCTGCGTGCAGTGCAGGCGCAGTCCATGGCCGCCCGCGAGTATGAGCACACACCGTTGTACGAGATACAGCAATGGGCGGGAGCAGGTGCCCAGGGCTTGTTCGACAGCATCGTTGTTTTCGAGAACTATCCGCTGGACGATGCATTGGCACAGGCCGCGCCGGCTGGCATCGTTCTTCATGGCGTACTGAGCCATGAGCAAACCAACTATGGCATGACCGTGGTCGTGCACCAGGGGGCCAGTTTACGCCTGGGCTTTGGATATGCGCGCACGCATTTCAGCGATGCAGAGGTCCGGCTGCTGGCCGCTCGTTTCGAGCACCTGCTGCTGCAACTTGCTGCATTGCCAGGAGGCTGTGTGGGTCATGTAGTGCTCGCCGGCGTGGACGAGGGTCTGGAGCTTACGCAGCGCGGTAGGTCAAGGCCTCTACTTGCCGAGCCAGCGCTTTTGCACGAGCGCTTCGGCACAGTGGCTGGTCAGCAGGCCCAGGCCCTGGCGCTGACCTGCGGGTCCGCACAGCTGACCTACGCCGAACTCAACACCCGCGCCAACCGCCTGGCCCACCGCCTGATCGCCCTGGGCGTGCGCCCCGAGACCCGCGTTGGCATCGCCATGCAGCGCTCGGTGCAGATGGTGGTGGGCCTGCTGGCCATCCTCAAGGCCGGCGGCGCCTATGTGCCACTGGACCCGGACTACCCGGCCAAGCGGCTGGCGCACATGGTGGCCGACAGCGGGATCTCTCTGGTGCTGACGCAGGCGGCGGTGCGTGAGCGCATTCCCGGCGCTGCTGCGCTGCAGGTGCTGGAGATG
>NZ_JACSYA010000010.1 GCF_029870285.1 Delftia sp. PS-11 | reverse complement strand
TGTGCTGTCACGCGCCCACCTGTGCATGGGAGCGGTTCAATCAGATGTTTCAGTGCCTGCGTCATTTTTGTGCTTTCCCACGGACCGCTGGGGCCCCCTCGGGGGCCCCTGGCATGCCCCACCTCTTCAATCGTCTGCACGGTGGTGTGACCGGCCGTGCACTTCAGAAATGCGCTTGAAATGCATCACTGGTCTTCAATGCCATTCGCTAGCAGTACAGAGGGCAGCCTCCGCCGAAGTTCAGTGAACCCCGAGCAGGAATGATTTGTTTGAGGCAATGAAGAGGGCAGGTGATGCTGCTTATCCGCTTCGTGGTGTCGTGGGATCTTCCCGATTTTCGGCTTGTGCAAAACCGTGTCGGTCTTCTGCGTATTTTTTGAATTTATGGGCAGATCAGATCATTCGTTTTACGTGCGGAATGTGCAGATTTGCAATGCGTTTTTAGCATGCATAGAGGATTCTGTGAATGTGTTTTTCATGAAATCATGAAAAATCAGAATTGTCTTAAGACAAGTCCTATTAAATAAGACTTGTCTGTTTTGTAATTCTCAGAAACATTTTTATGGCGTTTCACTCTGGGTGAACGCAAAAAAATATCTGCCCTGGCCGCAGTGAAACATGTCCTCTGGTGGGCCACTGGTGCCACGCAGCACTGTGCAGCGCCGCGCAGCCAACTACTCCACCAGTCTGGCCCCGACCCAGGCGCCGGATTGCACCAGCCGCCTGGCGCAGTCCAGGAGCACCACGCGTGCCGCCAGGGCCGCTGGCGACAGTTCGTCTTCGGACAGGCTGCACAGCGCTGCACTGCGCCGCACCTGTGTGTCGGCGATTTCCGACCATTGGAAGCGCTCTGCAGCGTCCTTGTACATGGCGACTGCCGACCAGGGCTGCACCGTGGCGCCCAGGCCTGCGTCCACGGCTTCCATCAGCAGGGGCAGCGAGTCGATCTCCATGGGAATCGGCGGCTGCACGCCTGCATTGGTGAACGATGCCATCACCGCGCTGCGCAGGCCGTGGCTGAGCGATGGCAGGATCAGCGGCGCTTCCTGCAGCTGGGACAGGTGTACCGGCGTTTCGTGGGTGATGCCTGGCGCCACGGGCTGGTGCCGCGACTGGATCAGGAACAGCCGCTCCTCCAGCAGGGAGACGACGCTCCAGCGGCGCGCAGAGTGGGTATCGAACAGAATGGCCAGGTCCAGCTGCCGGGCGTTGAGCAGGCCTGTCAGGTGCCCGGACAGCGCCGAGACCATGTGCAGCCGCACATCCGGATAGCGCTCGCGCAACGCGCGCATCAGGGGCAGGCCCAGCACAGAGGCGATGGTGGGCGAGAGGCCGATGCTGACGGCTCCCGACAGCCGCGCTTGCTGGGCGCTGCGCACGGCCTGTTCGGCATGGCGCAGCGTGAGCTGGGCTTCACGGAAGAAGGCCGCGCCCGCCTCGGTGGGCACCACGCCGCGCGGCGTGCGCTGCAGCAGCCGCGTGGACAGCTCGCTCTCCAGCCGGCTGATTTGCTGGCTCAGCGCCGACTGCACCATGTCCAGATCCAGTGCCGCACGGCTCATGGAGCCCAGTTCGACGATGCGGACGAAGTAGCGGAGTTGTCTCAGTTCCATGGGGTATGTGGCGCTTGTGGGTTGCAGCGGCGATTGTCGGTGCACCGGAGCATTGGCCGATGGCGTGCGCAGAAAGGATGCCGTCAGAGGCCGCCCGGCAGCAGGGCTGTCAGGGTATCTCCGATGGAGCGGGCAATCAGCTTCTGGCGTTCGCCGGGCATGCGCTCCAGGGTGGAGGCCACGCTGACGGCGGCCACCGGCTCGCCTGCAGCATTGCGCACGGCCATGCCCACGGCCAGTACGCCGCGTGTGGCGTGGTTGCCGATGACGGACCAGCCGCGTTCGCGCGTGGCCTTCACGAGCAGGGCCATGCGCTCGGGCGTCATGCCGCCGTACTGCGCCAGCACGGGCGCGTTGGCCGCCATGGCAGCCTGCACCTCAGCATCGGGCAGGGCGGCCAGCAGGGCCAGCCCTGCCGCGCCCACGCCCAGCGGCTGGCGTGTGCCGACCTGTATCACCAGGATCTGCACCGGATGCGTGCCCACCTGCCGGGCGATGCAGTGCGATTGCGCGCCCTCGCGCACGATGGCAAAGGCCGCGTCGCCGCAGCCCGCGCTGACGCGCTCCAGCACCGGCTGCAGGCGCACGGCCATGTTGGGCAGGCCTGCGGCGCCGGCCATTGCCGCCAGCCGTGGGCCTGCCGTATAGCGGAACCGCCCGTGGCGCGCCACATAGCCGCTGTCCAGCAGCGTGCAAAGCAGCCGGTGCACGGGCGCGCGCTCCAGTCCCGTGGCCTGGCACAGGTCCACCACGCGCAGGCCCTCGCCGCCTGCCGCCAGCACGGCGTCCAGCACCTGCAGGCCACGGCGCAGCGTGCGGCTGCCTGGGTCATCGTTTGGCAATGAAATGTCCGCTGGCCGGACGTTTGGATTGGTGTGGTGCGAAGGCATGGGAAAGAATTTCTCGGTCGATGCCATCAAAGCGCTAAGCGCTGCCGGGCAGCGCAGTGTGCCGCAGAGCCATGACGAGCAACAGGAGACAAGACATGCACCCAGTCACTTTTCCCATGCCGGTGTCACGCCGGCGCCTGCTGGCCAGCGCGCTGGCCGGTGCGGCCACGGCCTCGGCTTCGGCCCTGGCGCCGGCCTTCGCGCAGCCGGCCCCCTGGCCGGCGCGGCCTGTCAGGCTGGTCGTTGGCTATGCGGCGGGCGGCGCCACGGATGTGGTGGCTCGTCTGGTGGCCTCCCGCATGGGCGAGAACCTGGGCCAGAGCGTGATCGTGGACAACCGCACGGGCGCCAACAGCAATGTGGGCGCCGAGGCCGTGGCCCGTGCGCCTGCCGACGGCTACACGCTGTACGTCTACACCATCGCCAACACCATCAATGCCTCGCTCTACCCGCGCCTGGGCTATGACCCGGTCAGGGACTTCGAGCCCATCGGCCTGATGGCCAAGATTCCGAATATTCTCGTGGTCAATCCGCGCCTGCCCGTGCACAGCGTGGCCGACTATGTGCGCCTGGCCGGCCAGAGCGCAGCCGGCGTCAGCTTCGCGTCGTCGGGCAGCGGCTCGTCCATCCATCTGTCGGGCGAGATGTTCAAGCGGCGCGCCGGCATCCGCATGCTGCATGTGCCCTACCGGGGCAGCGCTCCGGCCATTACCGATTTGCTGGGTGGACAGGTGGATTCCATGTTCGACAACGCGCCCTCGGCGCTGCCCCATGTGCAGTCCGCAAAGCTGCGGGCCCTCGCCGTCACCAGCGCCCGGCGTCTGGCCTTGCTGCCCGATGTGCCCACGCTGGCGGAGTCGGGGTATGAGGGGTTCGACGTGCAGTCATGGTTTGGCCTGGCTGCGCCAGCGGGCACGCCGCAGGCCGTGATCGAGCGCCTGCATGCCGCCCTGGCTGCAGCCCTGGCCGTGCCCGAGGTGCGCCAGCGCCTGCGGGACATGGCCGCCACCCCCGAGAGCGCAACGCCCCAGCAGATGCGCCAGTTTGCCGCATCGGAGATCAGCCGCTGGCGCGAGGTCGTCAAGGCGTCGGGCGCCACGGCCAGCTGAACAGTCCCATCAGGAGAAGAAAGCCCATGCATCCGATTGATTTTTTCTGGCGCGCGGCCGAGCGCTGGCCGCAGCGCATCGCCATCGACACGCCGCAAGGCGGCATCCGCTATGACGCGCTGGCCCGCCGGGTGGCCGCGCTGGCGGCCGGCCTGCAGGCCATGGATGCCGCGCCGCAAAGCCGCGTAGGCATTTGCGCCGGCAACAGCGCGGACCATATTGCCGCACTGCTGGCCGTGCTGGCCTGCGGCAAGGTCTGGGTGCCGCTCAACCCCAAGAGCACGCAGCCGGAGATCGGCCGCATTCTGGATGCCACCGAGCCCTCGATTTTGCTGTGCGATGCAGGTGGCGCCGCGCTGCTGGAAGGCGCCGCCGTCAGCCCGCTGGCGTTTGGCGAGGGTGTGGCGGCGCTGGAGCAGGCCCATGCCGATGTCCTGCGCCCGGCGCTGGAGCTGCCCGCTGACGTGGTCCAGGCCATCAAGTTCACGGGCGGCACCACAGGCGCGCCCAAGGGCGTGATGCAGCCGGTGCGCGCCTGGATGGCCGCCATTGCCAACCAGATCCAGGCCTGGGGCCTGGATGCGGACGACCGCTACGTTATGGCCGCCCCGATCACGCATGGCACCTCCACCTATGTGCTGCCCATTCTGGCGCAGGGAGGCTGTCTCGTGGTGCTCGATGGCACAGGGGCCGAGGCCGTGCGCGCCGCATTCCGCGAGCGCGGCGGCACCGTGTGCTTCATGCCGCCGACCCTGATCTACATGCTGATGGCGCTGCCGGGCGCCAGCCGCGAGGATTTTCCCCGGCTGCGCCGCCTGATCTACGGCGGCGCGCCCATGCCGCCGGAGCAAATCCGCAAGGCGCGCGCCTTCTTCGGCCCTGTGCTGTGCACCACCTACGGGCAGACCGAGGCGCCCCAGATCCTGACCGTGATGCGGCCCGAGGACTTCGAGGATGAATCCCTGTGGAGCGCCGTGGGCCGCGCCACCTGGTTCAGCGACCTGGCCATCATGGCGCCTGATGGCCGCCTGCTGCCGCGCGGCGAGGTGGGCGAGGTCGTGGCGCGCGGCGACCTGCTGATGAGCGGCTACTGGCGCCTGCCCGGGCAGACGGCCGCCACGCTGGTGGACGGCTGGCTGCACACCGGCGACCGGGGCCTGATCGATGCGCGCGGCTACCTGCACCTCAAGGACCGGCTCAGGGATCTGGTCATCACGGGCGGCTTCAACGTCTACCCCGTGGACGTGGAAAACGCCCTGAGCCAGCACCCTGCCGTGCAGGAATGCGCGGTCTTCGGCATCCCCGACGCGCACTGGGGCGAGGCGGTGCAGGCTGCCGTGCAGCTGCGCCCCGGCCAGCAGGCCGATGAGGCCCAGCTCATCGCTTTCGTGCGCCAGCGCCTGGGGCCCGTGCAGACGCCCAAGCGCATCCACCTGCATGCCAGCCTGCCGCGCTCGCCCGTGGGCAAGGTGCTCAAGAGTGCCGTGCGCGAGATGGCGCTGGCCGCTGCGCATTGACCGCGAAAACCACCCGACCACTGCAAGGAGACCTGTTCCATGTCCAGCCCCCAGCCCCCCGTCACCCGCCTGTGTTCCCACACCCTGACCAGCCTGCATTACCGCGATGCCGATCTGGTCGAAGACCTGATGGGCCAAAAAACCTTTACCGAGGTGATGCTGATGCAGGTCCTGGGCCGCGCGCCGCGTCCCGTGGACCTGCGCATTGCCGATGTGGTGCTGATCGTGCTGATGGAGCATGGCCTCACGCCCAGCGCCATCGCCACGCGGCTGGTCTACATGAGCGCGCCCGAGAACCTGCAGGGCGCCATCGCGAGCGGCCTGCTGGCCGTGGGCAGCTCCTTCGTGGGCACGATGGAGAACTGCTCCGTGCTGCTCGACCGCATCGCTGCGGCCGATGACCCCGAGGCCGAGGCCCGCACGATTGCGCAGCACCACCTGTCCGGCAAAAGGCCCGTGCCCGGCTTCGGCCACCACCTGCACAAGCCCGTGGACCCGCGCGCCTACAAGCTGCTGGAGCTGGCGCGCGCGGAGAGCGAGCTGCCCGGTGACCGGGTCCGCGCGCTGCAAACCCTGTCCGCAGCCGTGGATGCCGCAGCAGGCCGGCCCATCACCATCAACGCCACCGGCGCCGTGGCGGCCCTGCTGGGCGAGATTGGCGTGCCCACCGCCGTGATGCGCGGCTTCGCGGTGGTCTCGCGCGCGGCCGGGCTGCTGGCGCATGTGGTCGAGGAGCAGCAAAGCCCGTCGGGACGCTTCATCTGGGAGACCGTGGAGCATGCGATGCCTGCGGCCTGATGGCGGGGCCCCGGAAAGTCCATGGCGCGCAGCTTTTGAAGGGCGCGGGGATAATCGCCCCCATGACTAAACACCGCGTCGTGGTGGGCCTGTCGGGTGGCGTGGATTCCGCCGTCACGGCCCACCTTCTCAAGCAGCAGGGCCATGAAGTGGTCGGCATCTTCATGAAGAACTGGGAAGATGACGACGACAGCGAGTACTGCTCGTCCAATATCGATTTCGTCGATGCCGCCGCCGTGGCCGATGTGGTCGGCATCGAGATCGAGCATGTGAACTTCGCGTCCGAGTACAAGGACCGCGTCTTCGCGGAATTCCTGCGCGAATACCAGGCAGGCCGCACGCCCAATCCGGATGTGCTGTGCAATGCCGAGATCAAGTTCAAGGCCTTTCTCGACCACGCCATGCGCCTGGGCGCCGAGAAAATCGCCACGGGCCACTATGCCCGCGTGCGCCAGAACCCCGGCACGCAGCTGTTCGAGCTGCTCAAGGGGCTGGACCCGGCCAAGGACCAGAGCTATTTCCTGCACCGCCTGAATCAGGCGCAGCTGTCCAAGGCCATGTTCCCCGTGGGCGAGCTGCACAAGACCGAGGTGCGCCGCATTGCCGAGGAAATCGGCCTGCCCAACGCCAAGAAGAAGGACTCCACGGGCATTTGTTTCATCGGCGAGCGGCCGTTCCGCGACTTCCTGAACCGCTATATCAGCAAGGAGCCCGGCCCCATCCTCGACGACCGCAACCGCAAGCTGGGCCAGCATGTAGGCCTGTCGTTCTACACGCTTGGCCAGCGCTCGGGCCTGGGCATCGGCGGCGTCAAGGAAAAGGGCGCGCCGCGCGGCGGCGGCGAGCATGCGCCCTGGTTCGTGGCGCGCAAGGAGCTGGAGCGCAACACGCTGCGCGTGGTGCAGGGCCATGACCACCCCTGGCTGCTGTCGCGCGCGCTGCTGGCCGATCAGGTCAGCTGGGTCGCGGGCCATGCGCCGGCTGAAGGGCCGGCCTATGGCTCCAAGACGCGCTATCGCCAGCCCGATTCGCCGGCCCTGATCTCGCAGGCCACGCCCGATGGCTTCCGCCTGGATTTCCCCGAGGCGCAATGGGCCGTCACGCCGGGCCAGTCGGCCGTGCTCTACGACGGCGATGTCTGCCTGGGCGGCGGCATCATCGCAGCGGTGGACCCGCACTGACGGGCCTGCGCCGCCAGGCGGCATGCCCTCGATAATCCATGCCCGCGCCGCCGCGCACTGCCCGGCGGCGCCTCTTTTACAGATGGCAATGAACAGCACCGAAAGGACGCCGCCGAATGGCCCGCGTACGTGACCCCGTTGGCTACGATGGCCAGCGCGAAATGATCCTCTCCCATGCCGCGCAGCTGTTTGCGCAGCGCGGCTATGCCGGCACCTCGATGAACGAGGTGGCTGCCGCCTGCGGTGTCTCCAAGGCCACGCTCTACCACTATGTGCGCGACAAGCATGATCTGGCTGTGCGCATCGCGGAGGAGCATGTGCTGCGCCTGGAGGCGCTGGTCGATGAAACCCTGTGCGCCCATGCCGATCCCGCGCAGCGCCTGCAGGCGCTGATCCGGGGCTTTGGCCAGGAGTATGCGCAGGCGCAGAACGCGCACCGCGTGCTGACCGAGGACGTGCGCTTTCTGCGAGAGGAAGACCAGCAGCGCATTCTGGATGTGGAGCGCCGCGTGGTCGCCGCCTTTGCCCAGACGATTGCCGAAGTGCGCGGCGAGCCCGCCGACAGCGCGCTGGGCAAGCCCCTGGCCATGCTGCTGTTCGGCATGATCAACTGGACCTTCACCTGGCTCAAGCCCGGCGGTGCGCTGGACCATGACGCCATCGGCACCATGGTGTCCGAGCTGTTCTTCGGCGGCGTGCGCGCGGTGGCGGTTCCTGCCAGGAAGAAATCCCGTCCGTCCCGCGCATAGGCGTGGTGCCTGTGGCCTGCCCGCCTGCCTGCAGAAGGCAAGTGGCAGCGCTCAGCGCCATTGCTGCGCAAAAAATGCGGCGACCTGGTTTTCCAGTTCTGGCAGGAAGGCCTGGCGGTCGAAGCCCGGCGGGTTGGATGCCGCATCGCCCGCTGCGGATGGCAGCGGCACGCCGGGTGAAGCCATGAACGCAAAGTGGCCTGCGCCGGGCACGACGGTTGTCTGTGCCCCGGGCAGGTGCGCCGCGACATGGCCGCCGTGGTACTTGCCGTTGAGCACGTCGTCCTTTTCGGCCATCATGAGCTTGACGGGCACGGTGATGGCGGCAAGGCTTTCCGGGGTGAAGACGACGGCCATGGGCGCCAGCGCCACCACGGCCCGGATGCGGTGGTCTGCCACAAGCTCCATGGGTGCCATGTGTCCGGGCGCGTAGGCCGGCTGCCCGCCGGAAGACTGTGCCGGGGAGGAGTCCTTGGCCAGCGCGCAAAAGCCGGGATCATCCTGCACCATGCTGCAATGCCGTACTGCGCGCTGTGGCTCGGCCTGCGCGCCCGCCAGCGCCAGAACGCTGTAGCCCCCAGCAGAGTGGCCTACGGCGCCAATGCGCTCCAGGGGAATCCGGGGGCCCCATTGCGGATCGGCCAGCAGGGTGTCCAGCACCTGTGTGAGCTGGCGCGGACGCTCGCTGAAGTAGCGCCCCGAGGTGATCATCGAGCGGTCCTGCCAGTTGTCCCCCGGGTGGCGCACAGCCGCGACCAGGTAGCCATCGCTGGCCAGGCGCGTCGCCAGATTGTGCTGGTTCAGCTCCATGCCGCCAGTGCCATGCGAGATGAGAATGAGACCCTTGAACGGCGCCTGATCCGCCGCAGAGCCGGGCGCAACCGAGATTTGCCAGGGGCCCATGGGGATGGTGCTGACGGCTGCCTTGGTCGGGTAGAACAGGGCGGCCGTCACGGGAATTTCCCCGGCAGCGGTCAGCGTGCGAAATCCTGCGTTTTGCGCATGCGCTGCGCTGGCGAGGGCAAGAAAGGCGGCTGTGGCGAGAGCGCCGTGGCGAACGAGGCGGCGAAACAATGTCATGGAAAGCTCCTGTGCCCGCTGGGTCAGCGGATTGCCTGCACTTTAGGAAGCTTGCCTCTGGGGGGCCAGCCTCTTGCGACGGACTGCATGCAGGCGCCGCCAAGAGAGGCTGGGATGGCGTCAATGGCGCTCAGGCCGGGCTGTGCGCCACTGCGTACGCCACTGCGTGCGCCATTGCAGGAGCGTCCTCAGGTGCTACCACCGGCGCTGCACGACCACGAATCGGTCGGCCACGAAGGCCAGCGTGGTGTAGCTGGCGTTGGCTGCCGGGTTGCCACCGGTGGCGTGCAGGTCCGAGAAGCCGGCCGACTGGTTGACCATTACGCCCTGCGTGAGATTGATGGACAGCGCCACACGCGCGCGCAGCGCCGTGGCGGCCATGGCATCGACAAAGGACGCGTCCGTGGAGTACACGCCCAGCGTCATCGCCCCATGCGCGCGCACGCTGCGCTCGGCCAGTTCGCGCGCGGCCTGGGCCGAGGGCACGGCCACCAGGTAGGAGACGGGGCCGAAGCACTCGCGTTCGTAGATGGCGGCATCGGCCGCATCCAGCGCGCGCAGCGCGGGCGTGCGCACTTCGGCCTGGGGGTAGTCGGGGTGGACGAGCTTTTGCGAGGCGCGCACCGCGCGGCCCACGCTGGCGGCCTGCTCCACGCGCTCCACGGTCTGGGCAGAGGCAATGGCGCCCAGCACGGTGAAGGCCACCTTGGGCTCGGCCAGCAACTGGTCGATGGCCGCTGCCAGGTCGGCGCCCACCTGCTCAAAGCTCTTGCGGCCCTGGTCCGTGTTGATGCCGTCCGCTGGTATCAACAGGTTCTGCGTGGTGGTGCACATCTGCCCGCTGTACAGCGACAGCGACAGCGCAAGGTTGCGCAGCATGCCGGCATAGGCATCGGTCGATTCGATCACCACTAGGTTCACGCCGGCCATCTCGGCGTACAGCCGGGCCTGGGGGGCATGGGCCTGCAGCCACTGGCCGAAGGCGTTGCCGCCCGTGAAGTCGATGGAGGCCACGGCCGGGTGGGTGGCCAGCGCCTGGGCCAGCTCGGGCTCGGCACTCACGGCCAGCGTCACCAGGTTGGGGTCCAGGCCCTGTTCGCAGAGCACGTCGCGCAGTATGCTGACAGAGAGCGCCGCAGGCAGCACGGCGTTGGGGTGGGGCTTGACGATGACGGGATTGCCCGTGGCCAGCGCGGCGAACAGGCCCGGATAGGTGTTCCAGGTCGGGAAGGTGGCGCAGCCGATGACCAGTGCCACGCCCCGGCCCGCGATCTCGAAGCGCTTGTGCAGCACGGCGGGCGGGTTCTTGCCCTGGGGCTTTTCCCAGATGGCCTCGGCGGGCACATCGGCCATGGCTTTCCAGGCCACGGCGATGGCTTCCAGCGCACGGTCCTGAGCATGGGGGGCTCCGGCCTGGAAGGCCATCATGGCGCCCTGGCCGGTGGTCAGCATCACGGCATGGGCGATCTCGAAGCTGCGCCGGTGGATGCGCGTGAGCGCCTCCAGCAGCACGCCGGTGCGGCCCTGGGGCCCCAGGGCCTGCCAGGCGGGCTCGGCCGCCTGGGCAGCGTCCACCAGCGCCTGGGCATCGCACTCGGGGTAGCGGATGTCCAGCGCCATGCCATAGGGCGAGCGCTCGGTGGCGACCCGGGCGCGTTCGCCGGGCTGTGCGATCGGATAGTCTTTGCCGAACAGGGCCTGCACGGCGGCCTGGCCTTCGGCCTGGGCGGTGTCGCCATAGACCTTGGGGGAGGGGGCTTCGGGGAAAGGGGACCAGTGGCCACGCCGGGCCAGGGCGTTCAGGGCGTCGTCGAGCAGGGGGCGGTGGCGTTCGAACAGGGCAGTCACTCGGTTGTCTCCTTGGTGGGGTGAGGCAGGGCGCGGGCTGCTATCAGGGTTAGTACCGGACGACAAGCCTTGTTGCGCAAGAAAACTGAATCTTATAATCCTACCGTCCGGTCGGTCAATTTATTGTGATCGATCTTCCCATACTCAAGAGGCCCCGATGAACCCAGTCCAGCGCCCCGCCCCCGGCGACCTCGAAGCCATAGAAACCGCCAGCCGCGATGAAATCTGCGCGCTGCAGCTCGAACGCCTGCGCTGGTCGCTGCAGCACGCCTACGAGCATGTGCCGCACTACCGCCGCGCCTTCGATGACAAGGGCGTGCATCCCTCGGACCTGCGCACCCTGGCCGATCTCGCGCGCTTTCCCTTCACCACCAAGAAGGACCTGCGGGAGAACTACCCCTTTGGCATGTTTGCCGTGCCGCGCGACAAGGTGGCGCGCATCCATGCCTCCTCGGGCACCACGGGCAAGCCCACGGTGGTGGGCTACACGGCGCAGGATATCGACCACTGGGCGAATCTGGTGGCGCGCTCCATCCGCGCCGCAGGCGGGCGCCCCGGCGACATGGTGCATGTGGCCTATGGCTACGGGCTGTTCACGGGCGGGCTGGGCGCGCACTACGGCGCCGAACGTGCGGGCTGCACCGTGGTGCCCATGTCGGGTGGGCAGACCGAAAAGCAGGTGCAGCTGATCCAGGACTTCAGGCCCGACATCATCATGGTGACGCCCAGCTACATGCAGGTGATCGTGGAGGAGATGCGGCGCCAGGGGCTGGAGCCGCGCGACAGTTCGCTGCGGGTGGGCATCTTTGGCGCCGAGCCCTGGACGGAGGCCATGCGCCGCGAGATCGAGGGCAGCGCCGGGCTGGATGCGGTGGACATCTACGGCCTGTCGGAGGTGATGGGCCCGGGCGTGGCCAGCGAGTGCGTGGAGAGCAAGGACGGGCCGGTGATCTGGGAGGACCATTTCTACCCGGAGATCATCGACCCGGAGACGGGCGAGGTGCTGCCCGATGGCAGCGAGGGCGAGCTGGTGTTCACCTCCCTGACCAAGCAGGCCATGCCCATCGTGCGCTACCGCACGCGGGATCTGACGCGGCTGCTGGCGCCGACTTCGCGCAGCTTCCGGCGCATGGGCAAGATCGTGGGCCGCAGCGACGACATGATGATCATTCGCGGCGTCAATGTCTTCCCGACCCAGATCGAGGAGATCGTGCTGGCCCATGGCCGGCTCAGCGGCCTGTACCAGATGCATGTCAGCCGCGAAGGGCTGCTGGACACGGTGGAGGTGCATTGCGAACTGCAGCCCCAGCAGCGCGGCCTGGCCGAGGCCGAGCGCGCAGAGATCGCGCAGTGGCTGCAGCAGCGCATCAAGACCCTGGTGGGCATCTCCACCTCGGTGCGCGTCTTCGATCCCGACACGATAGAGCGCACGCAGACCGGCAAGGCGCGGCGCGTGTTCGACCGGCGCGCCCGCTAGGCGCGCGCCCCACAGCAAAGGAGTCAAGCATGTATACCCAGGCCATGGACACCATGGGCAAGGAAGCGGGCGACGGCGCCAGGGCGGTGCGCTCGGCCGAGGAAATGCGCCTGCAGCAGCGCTTCGATGAGCGCATCGATGCCGGCGAATTCATCGAGGCCAAGGACTGGATGCCCGAGCATTACCGCAAGACGCTGCTGCGCCAGATCAGCCAGCACGCGCACAGCGAGATCGTCGGCATGCTGCCCGAGGGCAACTGGATCAGCCGCGCGCCCACGCTCAAGCGCAAGGCCATCTTGCTGGCCAAGGTGCAGGACGAGGGCGGCCACGGCCTGTACCTATATGCGGCTGCCGAGACGCTGGGCAGCAGCCGCGACCAGATGCTCTATGCGCTGCACACAGGCAAGGCCAAGTACAGCTCCATCTTCAACTACCCCACGCTGACCTGGGCCGACATCGGCACCATCGGCTGGCTGGTCGATGGCGCGGCCATCATGAACCAGGTGCCCATCTGCCGCTGCTCCTATGCGCCCTATGCGCGCGCCATGGTGCGCATCTGCCGCGAGGAGAGCTTCCACCAGCGCCAGGGCTTCGACAGCCTGCTGGTGATGATGCAGCAGGGCACCGAGGCGCAGAAGGCCATGGTGCAGGATGCCGTCAACCGCTGGTGGTGGCCTTCGATCATGATGTTCGGCCCGCCCGACGACCAGTCGCCCAACAGCGCGCAGTCCATGCGCTGGGGCATCAAGCGCGTGTCCAACGATGCGCTGCGCCAGAAGTTCATCGACGCCACCGTGGAGCAGGCCCGGGTGCTGGGCATCACCTTGCCCGACCCTGACCTGAAGTGGAATGAAGCGCGCCAGGCCTATGACCATGGCCCCATCGACTGGGACGAGTTCTGGCGCGTGATCGGCGGCGATGGCCCCTGCAACCGCGAGCGCCTGGGCGCGCGCGTCAAAGCCTGGGACGACGGCGCATGGGTGCGCGAGGCCGCGCTGGCCCATGCGCGCAAGCAGCAACAGCAACCATTCAAGGAGGCCGCATGAGCGCCATCGAACACAACACCGCCGGCGAAGCCGCCGGCCCCTGCGGCAGCGAGTGGCCTCTGTGGGAGGTTTTCGTGCGCAGCAAGGCCGGCCTGGACCACAAGCACTGCGGCAGCCTGCACGCGGCCGACCCGCGCATGGCGCTGCAGATGGCGCGCGATGTCTACACGCGGCGCCAGGAGGGCGTGAGCGTCTGGGTGGTGCGCTCGGACCAGATCGTGGCCAGCGACCCCGGCGACAAGGACATGTTCTTCGATCCCGCGCAGGACAAGGTCTACCGCCATCCGACCTTCTACCAGCTGCCGTCCTCGGTGGACCACATGTGAGCGCAGGCACGCCATGACAGCCGCTTCCATCGCCATCGACGCCCGCCCCGATGTGCAGTACCTGCTGCGCCTGGGCGATACCTGCCTGATCCTTGCCCAGCGCCTGGGCGAGTGGTGTGGCCACGCGCCCATTCTGGAAGAAGACATCGCCATGACCAACATGGCGCTGGACCTCGTGGGCCAGGCCCGGGCCCTGCTCACGCGCGCCGGCCAGCTCGAAGGCCGCTCGCACGACGAGGACCAGCTGGCCTTTTTGCGCGACGAGCGCGACTACTTCAATGCCACGCTGGCCGAGCTGCCGCGCGGCGACTTTGCCTTCACCGTGCTGCGCAACGCCATGGCCGCGACCTGGCTGCGCCTGATGTGGGAGCGCCTGCTGGACTCCAGCGACCCGGAGCTGGCCGCCATTGCCGCCAAGGCGCTCAAGGAGGCGCGCTACCACGCCCAGCATGCGGGAGACTGGGTGGTGCGCCTGGGCGACGGCACGGCCGAATCGCGCCAGCGCATGCAGGCTGCGCTGGAGCAGCTGTGGCGCTACGCGGGCGAACTGTTCGCGGATGACACGGCGGATGCGGCTGCGCGCGCCAGCGGCCTGGGGCCGGCCTGGTCCGAGCTGCGCGAGCCCTGGATGGCCGAAATCGCCGCGCTGCTGGACGAAGCCACGCTGGCGCTGCCGGGCGAGTCGGCCTTTCGCAGCACGGGCCGCAACGGCGTGCACAGCGAGCACATGGGCCGCATCCTGGCCGAGATGCAATACCTGCAGCGCGCCTACCCGGGCGGAGCCTGGTGATGGGCGCCGTGCCGCATATTCCCTGCGGGCTGGCCGAGCGCGAGCGCCTGGCCTGGGCCGCGCTGGAGCAGGTGCCCGACCCCGAGGTGCCCGTGCTCTCGGTCTGCGACCTGGGCATCGTGCGCGAGGTGCGCGCCCTGCCCGGCGGCGAGGGCCTGGAGATCGTGCTCACGCCCACCTACTCCGGCTGTCCGGCCACCGAAGTCATCGAGCGCAGCGTGCTCGATGCCATCGCGTCCGCAGGCCTGGGCCCTGCACGGGCGGTGCTGCGCCGCGCACCGGCCTGGACCACGGACTGGATCAGCGCCGATGGCCGGCGCAAGCTGCGCGAATACGGCATTGCGCCGCCAGGCCCCACGGGTCTGCCGGCCGGCACCGCGCCCGTGCGCCTGGTGCGCCTGGTGCGCCGGGGCATGGCGCCTGCGCCAGCACCCGTGCCCTGTCCGCACTGCTCCAGCGTGCACACCGAGCGGCTGTCGGCCTTCGGCGCCACGGCCTGCAAATCGCTGCACCGCTGCCTGGACTGCCGCGAACCCTTCGAACACTTCAAACCGATATGACCACGACCCCGATGTTCCATCCGCTGCGCGTGCGCAGCATTGCGCCCGACACGGCCGAGGCCGTGGTCGTCAGCTTCGAGGTGCCGCCTGCGCTGCGCGAGGTCTTCGGCTTCACCCAGGGCCAGTACCTGACCCTGCGCCACGAAATCGGCGGCCAGGACCTGCGCCGAAGCTACTCCATCTGCGCGGGCGTGGATGATGGCGAGCTGCGCGTGGGCGTGCGCAAGGTGCGCGGCGGCCAGTTCTCGAACTGGATCAACGAGCACCTGCGCGCAGGCGACACGCTGCAGGTCATGGCGCCCCAGGGCCGCTTCTTCGTGCCCATCGAGCCCCAGGCCGCGCGCCACCATGTGGGCATCGCGGGCGGCAGCGGCATCACCCCCATCCTGTCCATCATGAAGACGGTGCTGGCGCGCGAGCCGGCCAGCCGTTTCACGCTGATCTACGGCAACCGCCAGCTGCAGTCCACCATGTTCAAGGAGGAGATCGAGGATCTCAAGAACCGCTACATGTCGCGGCTGTCGCTGCAGCATGTGTTTTCGGACGAGCACACCGACCTGCCCCTGAACATGGGCGTGATGGACCGCTCCAAGATCGGCGAGTTCCTGCAGGGCCTGGTGCCTGCGGCGCAGATCGACCATGTCTACATCTGCGGCCCCTTCCAGATGAACGACGAGGCCGAGGCCGCGCTGCTGGCCGCCGGCGTGCCCGAGGAGCGCATCCATATCGAGCGCTTCGGCCTGGCGCCCTCCCAGGGCGCATCCGCAGCGGCCGGAGCCGTGGTGCATGCGCCCCAGCCCGGCGACGCCGAGGCTGCGCGCATCGTGCTGGTGCGCGATGGCCTGTCGCGCGAGATCGCTTTCACGCGCGGCCAGCCCAGCATCCTGGATGCCGCCAGCGCGGCCGGACTGGAGGTGCCTTATTCCTGCACCTCGGGCGTCTGCGGCACCTGCCGAGCCAAGGTGGTCGAGGGCGAGGTGCGCATGGAGCGCAACTTCGCCCTCGACAAGAACGAGGTGGCCTGCGGCTTCATCCTGACCTGCCAGGCACACCCCCTGACCGAGCGCGTGGTGCTCTCGTTCGACGAGCGCTGAAGCCCGTGCCTGCCGGCCTGGGCCATGGGGGCTCAGGCCAGCAGGGCCTTGACCAGATCGAGCTGGCGGTCGGTGCGCTCGTTATCGAGCGTGAGGCTTTCCTCGATGCGCTCCAGGTGCAGGCGCATGCATTGCGCAGCTGCCTGCGCGTCGCCGCTGCGGCACAGGCGCAGCAGGTCGGCATGCTCGTCGCAGGAGCATTGCGGATCATTGGACGAGTGGTAGAGCATGGAGATCAGCGAGCTGCGCGCGACCAGGTCGCGCACCAGCTGGGCCAGGGTCTCGTTGCCGGTGGCTTCGGCCAGCGCGACATGGAAGTCGCCCAGCAGCTTTTCCTGCACGCGGCCCGTGGTGCTGCGTCCGCTCAGCGCCGAGCGTTCGAGCCGGATGTGCTGCTCCAGCAGCTGGTAGTCCGCAGGCTTGCCGCCATCGGCGAACAGGCGCACCACCTCGGCTTCGAGCAGGCGGCGCACGCCGAAGATCTCGCGCGCTTCCTGCACGCTGGGGCGGCTGACGAAAGCGCCCTTGTCCGGAATGATCTCGATGAGGCGGTCGCGCGAGAGCATCACCAGCGCCGCGCGCACCTTGGTGCGGCTGACCGCATAGACCCGGCCCAGCGCCTCTTCGCGCAGCCAGGTGCCGGGCGGCAGCCGTTTTTCGACGATGGCGGTGGCCAGGTCCTGCGCAATGCTTTCCGTGGAGGCCAGCTTGTTGGGGGTGGCCTGCGGGCTGTCAGGCGCAGGAGCGGGTGAAGAGGAAAGACGGGCGGCGCGTGGCATATCGGCATTGTGCCGTGTTGTGCCCGGCCGCTCACCGCAGTCGGATGCCTGTGGTGCCATCCGGCCTGCCACGGCGCTCACGCCTTGCGGTTCAAGGCAGCGTAGATGACGAAGCCCAGGCCCATGCCGATGAACCAGGCATAGTTGGCCGCCCCACGCCAGGCCGGCACCAGCACGCACAGGACGGGAATCAGCGCCGAGGGCAGCATCGTCCAGACGGCGCGCAGGTTGTAGCCGTTGCGGTACCAGTAGCGGCCTTGCGGGCTCATGGTGTAGAGGTCATCGACCACCACCTGCTGCTTGCGCACGATGTAGTAGTCGGCGATGAGGATGCCGAACAGCGGGCCGATGAAGGAGCCCAGGATGTCCAGCGTGTAGTGGATGACCTGCGGGTTGTTGTACAGGTTCCAGGGCGTGATGAAGATCGAGCCGACGGCGGCGATCATGCCGCCCATGCGCCAGCTGATGTGCTGCGGCGCCACGTTGGAGAAGTCGAACGCCGGCGACACGAAGTTGGCCACGATGTTGATGCCCACGGTGGCGATCATGAAGGTCAGCGCACCCAGCACCACGGCCATGGTGGAGTCGATCTTGCCGACGGTGTGCACGGGGTCGGTGATCAGCTCGCCGAACACCGGCAGCGTGGCGGCCGTGGTGATCACCGTGAGCAGCGAGAAGAACACGAAGTTGACCGGCAGGCCCCAGAAGTTGCCCTTTTTCACGGACTCGAAGTCCTTGCCGTAGCGCGAGAAATCGCCGAAGTTGAGCATGGGGCCGCTGAAGTAGCTGACCACCAGCGCAATGGCCGACAGCATCACGGGAAGGGCATCCCAGCCCTCGAACTTGATGCCGCCCAGGTTCAGGTCGATCTTGCTCCAGCCGCCAGCCTTCCAGACCAGCCAGGCGCACAGCACGCCCATGACCACGTACACGGCGGGGCCGGCCCAGTCGATGAACTTGCGGATGGCCTCCATGCCGTGCCAGAACACCAGCGCCTGCAGCACCCACATCACCATGAACGACAGCCAGCCCAGCGCCGACAGGCCCACGAAGCCATGCTGCGCGACATCGGCGTAGGGTGACAGGGCCGGGAAGAAGTGCAGCGCCAGAATCATGAAGGCGCCCGAGGCCAGATAGGTCTGGATGCCATACCAGGCCACGGCGATCAGACCACGGATGATGGCCGGGATATTGGCGCCCAGAACGCCGAACGATGCGCGGCAGATGACAGGGTAGGGCGTGCCGGTGACCTGGCTGGGCTTGGCCACCAGATTGCAGAAGAACTGCACGATGCAGATGCCCACCAGCAGCGCCACCAGCACCTGCCAGCTCGACAGGCCCAGCGCGAACAGGCTGCCTGCAGTGATGTAGCCGCCCACGCTGTGCACATCGGACATCCAGAATGCGAAGATGTTGTAGCGTCCCCAGGTCTGTTTGCGCAGGGGGGCCAGGTCTTCGTTGGTCAGCCGGGGGTCATAGCCCGGCTTGATGAGCGCGTTGCCATGGTGCGGCGAGGAAGCGGGCTGCGCGGGCATCAGCGGGGCGGACACGGAACCAGTCGCGGTAGGAGGCATGGATGTTTCCTCAGGTGAAGGTGTCGGAGGGCTTGGGCTGTCGTCGGAGGCGTGGCATTTTTTTTGGACTCCATATTTGTATGCAAAACATGGGTGCAAAACAAGGCCGCACAGGCCGGCGGATCTAGTGATAAGCCCGGATGTCCTTTCCTAGCAAATTGCGGGCCAATGCATTCAAAGAACGTATACAAAAATGATGTGCATCGTTTCGTGGTGAAAACGGCGCTTTTGCTTCAGAAATGCACCATGCAGGTGCGCCAGGGGCGGCTGTGGTGCATTGCACAGTGGCTGTGGTAAGCGCTGCCATCCCCAGAACAGTGCGAGCCCTAGGGTTAACCAGTGGTTGTGTGAAAGCCGTTTGAAAGCACGGCCTCGACATCATCGCGTTCCTGTTCAATCTGTGGATACACCTGTGACCAACATCAACCCCCACATCGTTCGCGCCCCGTTCATTGCCAGCCGGCGGCAGATGCTGCGCACCGGTGGCGCGCTGGGCCTGGCCGGGCTGGTGCCTGGCATGGCCTTCGCAGAGCCGGCGTGGCCTGCCCGCTCGATTCGTTTCGTCGTGCCGTTCGCGCCTGGCGGCAGCTCGGAAATCGTGGCCCGGTCCACCGCCGCCGAGCTGTCCAAGACCCTGGGGCAAAGCGTCTTCGTCGATAACAAGCCCGGTGCTGCCGGCAATATCGCCATGTCGGAGGTCTCCCGCTCGGAGGATCTGCACACGGTCATCCTGGGCCATATCGGCACGCTGGCCGTCAATCCGTTCATCTTCGACAAGCTGCCGTGGGCGCCCAAGGACTTCAAGCCCGTGAGCCTGCTGGCCAAGGTGCCCAGCCTGTACGTCGTCAACGCGCAGCTGCCCGTCAAGAACCTGCGTGATTTCATCGAATACGCCAAGCGCAACCCCGGCAAGCTGACCTACGGGTCCGCAGGCAACGGCAGCGCGGGACATCTGGCGTTCGAGTACCTCAAGATGGCGTCCGATGTGTTCATGCTGCATATTCCATACAAGGGCACCGGTCCGCTGCTGACGGACCTTCTGGCAGGCCGCGTGGATGCTTCCGCCATCGGCGCCGCCGCCATCCTGCCTTTCATCAAATCCGGTAAAGTCCGCTGCATCGCCACAGGCTCATCCAAGAGGCTGCCGCAGCTGCCCGATGTCCCGACCGTCGCGGAGCAAGGCTTCCCCGACTTCGAGATGACCCAGTGGTACGGCATGATGGCGCCTGCCAACCTGCCGCAGCCGAACCTTGAGAAACTGGCCGCCGAAACCATGAAGGCTGTCAAGGCGCCGGAATCGCTGCGGCGCCTGACGGCGGATGCGGCCGAGACCATTGGCAGCACGCCGCAGGAGTTTGCGCAGTTCATCGCGAACGAGCAGGCGCGGTGGAAAAAGGTGATTGCGCGCGCGCAGATCAAGCCGGACTGAGCGGCTCGTCAGAGGTCCGCCAGATGGCTCTGGCCATCTGGCGAAGGCGCTGTTCCGGGCGCGGGTTTCCTGCTGGCTGGCTGCTTTCGGGCAGTTTCTTGACAATCAGGCCGAGCGATACCCGTAACGGGGCAGAACACGCATGAAACTCCTACTGGCAGAAGACGAATCCGCCCTGGCGGACTGGCTGGTGCGCACCCTGGCGCAGGGCGGCAATCAGGTCGATTGGGTGGCCGATGGCCGTCTGGTGCGCAGGGCGCTGCGCAGCGCGCCATACGATGCACTCATTCTGGACCTGGGCCTTCCCGGCCTCTGCGGGGAAGAGGTGCTGCAAAGCCTGCGCGATGAGGATGACCCGGTGCCCATCCTCATTCTCACCGCCCGGGACACGCTGGCCGAAAAGGTGTCCACCCTGAGGGCCGGCGCCGATGATTTCCTGGCCAAGCCGTTCGAGGTGGAAGAGCTGGAGGCCCGGCTGCTGGCCCTGGTGCGGCGCGCCAGGGGCCGGCAGCAGACCCGGTATGTGTGCGGTGCGCTGTCCTTCGATGCTGCGGCCAGGCGGTTCGAGGTGGGGCACGATCCTCTGCCGCTCACGGCGCGCGAGCATGCGGTGCTGCGCGCGCTGATCCAAAGTGGCGGCGAGCCGCTGACCAAGCGCGAATTGCTGGACAAAGTCTTTCCGGATTACAGCGATGTGCATCCCGAGGCCATCGAAGTCTGTATCCACCGCCTGCGCAAGCGGCTCAACGGCACGGGGGTGCAGATCACGACGCTGCGCGGCATCGGCTACCTGCTTGAGGCGGCGGCATGAATCTGGATGCGCTGCACCGTGTCAGCCTGCGCCGCATGCTGATCGTGGTGCTGCTGGCCGGCGTGGCGGCGGGCAGCGTCGTGCAGCTCTGGCTGACCTGGCATACGGCCAGTTCTGCGGTCAATGCGGCGTTTGACCGCTCGCTCTTTGGCGCCATCAAGGCGATAGATGCCAATGTATCCACGGAAAGCGGCGGCCTGGCCATCGAACTGCCCTACGTGCTTTTCGAGTTCTTCGAACTCACGGCCAGCGGGCCGGTGTACTACCGTGTCGCGACGATGGACGGGCTGGTTGAAATCGGCAACCCGGATCTGCCGCTGCCCCGGCAAGCGCTGCAAGACCGCCAGCCATACTTCGATACGGTCGAGTATGCGGGCACGCGGGTCCGCATAGGCACCTACGTCCGCCCCCTGCACAACCCGGTGGGCGGCAGCAGCGACCGGCGGCTGGTCATCCAGGTCGCAGAACCTTTCTCGTCACGCGACCAGTTCAGCCGGCAGTTCATCGTCAGCGCCGTGGTGCGGGATGCGCTTTTGGCGGCGCTGGCGGCCGGCATGGTGGCTGCCGCCGTGGCCTGGGCGCTTCGGCCGCTGCAGCAGTTGCGCCAGGAAGTCCAGTCGCGGGCTCCGGCGGATCTGTCGCCCATCGATACCAGCCGCGTTCCCAAGGATGTGCTGCCCCTGGTCGATGCAATGAACCAGCATATCTTCCGGTACCGCGAATTGCTGCAGGGGCAGCGCCGGTTCATTGATGACGCCTCCCACCAGTTGCGCACGCCCTTGAGCACGCTGCTGACCCAGGTCACCTTCGTGCAGCGAGCGCCTGACATCGCCAGCATGCGTGATGCGCTGGCAGCGCTGCACGAGCAGCTCAGGCATGCCGTGCGGCAGACCAATCAGATGCTGGCCCTGGCGCGTGCCGACACACTGGACATCGCCATGCAGCGGCTGGAGCTGGGCGAGCTGGCGCGCGAAGTGACCAAACGCTGGTGGACGCAGGCCCGCAGCAAGCGCATCGACCTGGGGTTTGAGATGGACCTCCCGTCAGCCGCCGCCATGGGGCACAGGGGGCTGCTGGACGAGGCCCTCTCCAATCTCATCGACAACGCCCTGAAATACACCCCTTGCGGCGGCCGTGTCACGGTCAAGGTCTCTGCGGATGCAGGCTGCGCCGTGGTTTCCGTCGGCGACAACGGCCCCGGAATCCCGGCGCAGGAAATGCACCGTGCCACCGAAAGATTTTTCCGCGCCAGCAATTCGCAGGGTTCGGGCTCAGGCCTCGGGCTGGCGATCGTCCAGTCGATTGCCAGGCGGCACCATGGCAATTTTTACCTGATGCAGGAGCCCGACGAGGGCGGACTTCTCGCCTGCCTGGCCCTGCCGATGCTGTGGCAGGCGCCCTCAGGCCCGAACGGCGGCTGACACGGCGTCACCGTGCGGCGCCGAGCCTGAACTCCTGGAGCAGCCTGCGGTACTGGGCGACCTGTTGATGGACATAGGCATCGACCTCCTTGCCCGCCAGCGCCATCGGAAAGAGCCCCCGCTGCGCGCGAAGCTGCTCGAACCCGGGCGTGCCCATCATCTTGCCGAATGCGGCTGTCCAGGCCGCATAGTCCGCATCGGACACCTTCGGGCCGAGGTAGAAGCCCCGCACAATCGGCCACTCGATATCGGCGCCGGCCTCTTTGGCGGTCGGCACGCTGGACCAGTCGCCGGGCAGGCGCTGGCCGGACATCACGGCAAGCATGCGCACCCTGGCCCCGGCCCTCTGCTGCTGGCCTGTCTCGGCCGCATCGCCGGTGAACACATGGATGTGGCCGCCCTGCAAGGCCGTCATGGCCTCGCCGCCGCCCTCGAAGGCCACGAACCGCATCAGCTTGGGACTGACGCCAGCCGCCCGTGCCAGCAGCGCCGCCTTCATCCAGTCCTGGCTGCCAATGGTGCCTCCGGCGCCCAGCACCACCTTGGACGGGTCGGCCTTCATGGCCTTCATCACATCGGCCAGGGTCTTGTACGGCGAATTTTCCGCCACCACGACAGCGCCGTAGTCCGTTCCCACGGCCGCGAGCCAGCGCACATCGTTCTCCCCATAGCGCCCGAACTTGCCCTGCGCCAGGTTCAGCAGCGTGCCGCTGGAGAACGCCACAATCGTGTTGGCCTGGCTGTGCCGCTGTGCAATGACCGTGTTGAACGCTACAGCCCCGATGCCGCCCGGCATATAGGTCACGCGCATGGGCTCCGTGATGAGCTTGCCTTCAAGAAGCCCGGTCTGCACCAGCTTGCAGGTGAGGTCGAAACCGCCTGCCGGTTTCGCGGGCACCACGCACTCCGTCTTGTCCAGCGGGCCCGCCATCGCTGCGGACGTGCACAGGCAGGCGCCGGTCAGCGCCAGGGCGGTTATGGTGGTCTTCATGGGTGTCTCCTCGCTGAAGGTATACCACCTCCCGGGCTCCCACAAACAAAAGGCCCGCAGGAGGGACGTACAGCTGAATCAGCGCGCCTGTGTTGGCCTTTGTGGCGTCAATAAGCAAAAAGTCAAGGCATATCATTGGCTTGCGACGGATTGCGCGTAAAGTTTGACAACAGTTCCGTATCAAGCCTCAGGCGCTCTTTCCTCGTCGCCTGCCCTTTGGGACGGGCGTGGTCAGCGTTCCTCCAACGTAGGCAACGATGCCGGTAGGAACTTGTGAGGCACCCGGAGACTGAGCAGTCTTTGGGTCCACTGGAAGACATTCCCTCCCGACAGAGATTCCGACCGGAGCTGCAAATTAAGATCAACAGGTTTGGCAAACACCCTTGCCACCTTGCAGTCAACAACAAATCCAGCTCACGGGACACATGCTCGACGACATCAAGAAGACCCTCTGGGCCACCGCCGACAAGCTGCGCGCCAACATGGACGCCGCTGAGTACAAGCACCTGGTGCTCGGCCTCATCTTCATCAAGTACATCTCGGACACTTTCACCGCCCGCACCGCCGAGCTGGCGGCGCGCCTGCGTGACCCCGACGACGAATACTTCTACGGCGATGCCTGCGACGAAGACATCGCCGCCGAACTGGAGGACCGCGACTACTACACCTCGGCCAACGTGTTCTGGGTGCCCGAAGCTGCCCGCTGGGAAGCCATCCGCGCCGCCGCCAAGCAGCACACCATCGGCAAGCACATCGACGACGCGCTGAGTCTGATCGAAGCCGAGAACCCCAAGCTCAAAGGCATTCTCGACAAGCGCTACGCCCGCGCGCAATTGCCCGATGGCAAGCTGGGTGAACTGGTGGACCTGATCTCGACCATCGGCTTTGGCGAGAACGCCAGCACCGCCCGCGACGTACTGGGCCAGGTGTACGAATACTTCCTGGGCATGTTCGCCAATGCAGAGGGCAAGCGGGGCGGGCAGTTCTACACGCCCGCCAGCATCGTCAAAACCCTGGTCGCCATCTTGGCCCCGCACCACGGCAAGGTGTACGACCCGTGCTGCGGCTCGGGTGGCATGTTTGTGCAGAGCGAGAAGTTCATCGAAGCCCACGGCGGCAAGATGGGCGATGTGTCCATCTACGGGCAAGAAGCCAACCCCACCACCTGGCGCCTAGCCGCCATGAATCTGGCCATTCGTGGCATTGACTACAACCTGGGTCGCGAGCCTGCCGACACCTTTACCCGCAACCAGCACCCCGACCTGCGGGCCGACTACATCCTGGCCAACCCGCCTTTCAATATCAGCGACTGGTGGCACGGCAGCCTGGAAGGCGACCCACGCTGGCACTATGGCGACCCCCCGCAGGGCAACGCCAACTACGCCTGGCTGCAGCACATGCTGCACCACCTCAAGCCCACGGGCCGCGCCGGCATCGTGCTGGCCAATGGCTCCATGTCCAGTAGCCAGAACAACGAAGGCGTGATCCGCGCCGCCATGGTCGATGCCGACGTGGTGGAGGTCATGGTTGCCCTGCCGGGCCAGCTGTTCTTCAATACCCAGATCCCCGCCTGCCTGTGGTTTTTGGCCAAGCAGAAAAAGCGCAAGGGCGAAGTGCTGTTCATCGACGCCCGCAAGTGCGCCAAGATGATTTCACGCGTGCAGGCCGAACTGGACGATGCCGCGATCAAGCGCATTGCCGAGACCGTAGCCGCCTGGCGTGGTGAGGTGGAGGCGGGTGCCAGCATCACCAGCTATGAAGACGTGCCGGGCTTTTGCCGCAGCGTGCCTTTGCCGGAGATTGCGCAGCACGGCCATGTGCTGACGCCGGGCCGTTATGTGGGCGCCGAAGCCGTGGAAGACGACGACGAGGCCTTTGCCGAGAAGATGCAGAAGCTCACCGAGAAGCTGGGCGAGCAGATGGCCAAGGGCGCTGAGCTGGATGCGTTGATCCGGCAGAAGCTGGGGGGGCTGGGGTATGAGTTCTGAGTGGCCAAAAACAACGCTCGGCGCTGTTACCGAGTGGGCATCCGGCGGGACGCCCAAGAAGGACGAGACGAGTTACTGGGGCGGCGACATTCCTTGGATCAGCGCCAACTCAATGTATGGCACCAGATACTCCGATTCGGAGTTAAAACTGACCTCGGCAGGCTTAGCGAATGGCTCTCGCCTTGCGCCTACTGATGCAGTGCTTCTGCTCGTTCGAGGGGGGGCCCTGCACACCCGAATTCCTGTTGGCATTACGACGCGCTCTGTTGCATTCAACCAAGACGTAAAAGCCTTGATTGCAAGGGAAAACCTCATCCGTCCTTGGTACCTCTTGTACTGGTTAATGGGGCATGAACGATTCCTCCTCGAATCAGTTGTTGAATACACTGGAATAGGCGCGGGCAAGCTCGACACAAAGCGCATGCAGGCGCTTGAACTGGCTCTTCCCCCATTGCCTGAACAGGACGAGATAATTAGCGTTGCTAGGTCAATCGACGACCGCATCACCCTCCTGCGCGAGACCAACGCCACCCTCGAAGCCATCGCCCAGGCGCTGTTCAAGTCGTGGTTCGTCGATTTCGACCCCGTGCGCGCCAAGATGGCAGGCCGCGCCCCCGAAGGTATGGACGAGGCCACAGCCGCGCTGTTCCCTGATGCGTTGGAAGAGACGGAGTTGGGGTTGGTGCCGAAGGGGTGGCAACTCATGCCACTTGCCGATGCTTTCGAGTTCAATCCATCCCGGCCGTTGAAGAAGGGGATGCTGGCACCCTATCTGGACATGGCCAGTGTGGCTACCAGTGGGCATCGCACCGATGCCCCCGTCATGCGAGAGCTGGGATCCGGGACCAAGTTCCGCAATGGCGACACGCTGCTTGCACGCATCACACCGTGCCTGGAGAACGGCAAGGCTGCATTCGTGGACTTTCTCGCGGACCAGCAGATTGGCTGGGGGTCGACCGAGTTCTTGGTGATGCGTCCCAAGGGATCGCTGCCGGACTATTTTTCTTACCTGCTCTGCAAACACCAGCCCTTCTTGGACTTTGCGATCCAGAGCATGGTTGGCACAAGCGGTCGTCAGCGCATTCAAAACGAGGCGCTTGGCCGTTATCCAATTGCTGTGCCGCCAGAGGTCATTGCATTGGCCTTCGGTCAAGTGGTTGCGTCCGTCCAATCCAGCATTGCCGCCAATGACGAACATGCTAAGACCCTGGCATCTATGCGCGACACGCTGCTTCCCCGCCTTATCTCCGGCCAACTTCGCATCACCGACATCGCTGAAGAGGCTGCCGCATGAGCACGCATCACAACGAGCCAACGGCCGAGGAATGTGAGGCCTTGTGGACACAGTTCCTGGAGCGCTGGCCTTTGGAGCGTCTCTTAGGTACGACGCTGCAGCAGTACAACCAGGCGGGTGATGACGATCACTTCTGCCGTTGGCTTGAAAAGCACACTGAGGCCTTGGGCTCCATCTGGGGTGGCTCTTCCCTGAAGTTCGGCATCTACTCGCGCAGTGGCACGGCCTCCAAAGAGCCCTCGGCCCAAAAGGGCGTGCTGCAAGATGCTCACTACGGCTGGTACGCCAAGTACGGCGCCACCCCTGGCGAAGCCTTTTCCAAGGTCCGGCAGTTGATTGTGCAAACCGCGCAAGCAGCTCGTGCGGGCCGCCTGGACGAGGTGGAAAGCATCGACCTGTGGCCCATCTTCCGCCGCAAGATTGCATTCCTGTACCAAGACCGGCAAAACCCCTGCCTGTTGCCCATCTACCTGCGCCCTATGCTGCAGTTGGCCTGGCAGGGCGATACCGATCCGCCCGAAGATGCCGCATCGCTATATCGCGGCATCATGGCCCAGCGAGACAACCGGGGATTGATAGCGTTCTATCAAGACCTGCTGGTGCACATCAAGGCCGCGCAGGCACAGCAAGCCACCGCGCAGGCGTCAGAAGTGCTGTCACACTTTGCCGCCTTGCCCGACTTTGCAAATCGTCTGCAAGCCGCTGGGCAAACCGAGGCCTTCTGCCGGCTAGCCCTGGCCTTGAATGAAGCCGGGCTGGACTGGTGGATCACGGGTACACAGGCCATGCATGCCGGTCGCACCGACGACCCCAAGGTGTGGCAACCCCCCGTAGCCTTGGAGCTGGAATGCACTGCGCAAGGCCTGCGAGGGCGGCTCAACACACTGGGCGATGGAGCATCGCCGCTGGCTTGGCAGATGTTGGAAAGCACCTTGGTCGAGCATTGGGCCGAACAGGCCGCCGCAGACAGCCGCGTGCCCGAACTGTCTGGCCGTGAAGCCTGCTGGCCTGACGACTACAACCAGTCCAGCACCACCCTATCGGTGCTGTTGAGCGGTGGCGCGGTGCGGAATGGCTACATCAAGGTGCCCAAGTTGCAGGCACTGTTCCCTGCGCAAGTCATCGCGGCTGACGAGAAGGCGACCTCTGGCACATTCCAGCTCATCCTCCCCAACGGGACGCAGGTAGAAACCTGTTTGCTTGCCAACCGTGGTCGGATCAAGGCGCGCTTCAATGGTCTGTTCAACCAGCTCGGCGTGCAAGAAGGCGACCGGGCGGTGATTCAAAAAGAAACTGACGGCATCTACCGCCTGCTGATCAACGCCACCCCACACGAGGCGGCGGCCAGCGCATCGCCTACATCGACACCCATGCAAGGCCGCACCATGAGCTCTGAACCCTTGAACCAGATCCTCTATGGTCCGCCCGGCACCGGCAAAACCTATGCGACCATCGAGCGCGCCCTGCGCATTCTGGACCCAGCCCTGCTGGCCGCGCTCAAGGCCGAGGCCAATCCTGAGCAGCGTCGCGCAGCCATGAAGGCGCGGTTTGATGCGCTGAGAGCGGCTGGCCGTGTGCGGTTCGTCACCTTCCACCAAAGCTTCAGCTATGAAGATTTTGTGGAGGGCATTCGTGCTCAGTCAGCTCCGGAGGGGCTGCTCTACAGCGTCGAGCCCGGCGTATTCAAGCAAATGTGCCAGGACGCGGCCGACATGCCCGATGTGGACCAGATCATCCAGCAGTTCCTGGACGATGCCGCTGACAAGGCCCAGTCCTTGACGACGCCCAAAGGTAAGCCATTCACTGTGACGTATCAAGAAGGCAATGAAACAGTGGCTTGCCTGCCGGCTTCGTCTACCACCAATAAGGCGTTGCCCGCAAACATTGATGCCGTTAAGCAAGTGCTCAGGGGGCAGCCGCCGCAGAAGATCTACTGCGAAAGCTATGTCTTGGGTATCGCGAACCACCTCAAGCCCAAGCTGCCGGCCAACGGTGCCACGGCACAGGTGCGCCAGCCTCATGTGCTCATCATCGACGAGATCAACCGGGGCAACGTGTCGCGGATCTTCGGTGAGCTGATCACCCTCATCGAGCCCTCCAAGCGTGCCGGCCAGGCTGAGACCTTGTCCACCACCTTGCCGTATTCGCGCGAGTCGTTCAGCGTGCCTGACAATGTTTACCTGATTGGCACCATGAACACGGCCGACCGCTCGCTGGCCAGCATGGATGTGGCCTTGCGCCGTCGCTTCGTGTTTGAAGAACTGCCCCCTGAGCCTGCATTGCTCAATGGGGCGAAGGTGGCAGATCGCGTGCGGGTCGATGCACTGCTGTCGGTGATGAACCAGCGCATCGAGGCCCTGCTGGACCGCGATCACCTGATCGGCCACGCCAGCTTCATGCCACTGGTGGCCGAGCCCACCTTGCCCAAGCTGGCCGAAGTGTTCAGACGCCAAGTGCTGCCCTTGCTGCAAGAGTACTTCTTTGAAGACTGGCAGCGCATCCAGTGGGTGCTCAACGACCACCGCAAACCCAAGCCCTTGCAGTTCGTGCGTCAAAGCCCGGTGAAGGTGGCGGATCTGTTCGGCGCCAACGTGCAGGTGTCCGCCCGCCCCTTGTGGGAAATCAACGAAGCGGCGTTCGACAACATCGAGGCGTATGCCTGCGTGATCAGCAGCCCCGCGTCTCCAGCCGAAGAGGCTGGTGCACAGGCTGAGGACGCGCCGTGAGCCACGTCATCGTCTACGAGCATGCCTCGTTGACGACCGAGGCGTGTTCGCCCACGCTGAGCCTGGCCAAGGTTTCAGCCACGGCCTTTGAATACCTCTGCCAGCTCAGTGAAGGTTTCAAGCGCAGTGGTGCGACCCTGTTGCAGATCGAGGGCCAGCGGCGCTTGCGCCTGGATGGCTATGTGGGCGTCATTCAGACCCCATGCGGCACCACGGTGGAGGTGCTGCCCAAACACATGGACGCAGAGGCCCCCGAAGCCGCGCCGGCATGCCGTCGGCTTCTGCGCAAGCTGATTCAGTCGTTCTTCGATGTGCCCAGCCGCGAGGTGGGTGATGCCAGTCTGGAAACCTTCAAGCTCCCGCTGCACGAGTGGCTGATGCAGCGTTTTGTGGAAGAGCTGGACCGCATCGTGCAACGTGGGGTGCGTTTCAGCTACCAGCGCGTGGAAGAAGAGCAGCCCTTCTTGCGCGGGCAATTGAACGTGGTGGCCCAGTTGCGCCAGCCACCTGGGCGTGCTCACTACTTTCAGATTCGGCATGACGTGTTCACACCAGACCGTCCTGAAAACCGTTTGCTGCGAGCCGCACTGGAGCGCGTGCGCAAGCTGACGCAGCAGCCCGATACCTGGCGGCTGGCACAAGAACTCAGCCTGAGGCTGGTGGACATCCCCATTAGCGCCCAAATCGAAGCCGACTTCAACGCTTGGCGCAATGACCGCTTGGTGGCGCACTACCAGGCCGCGCGGCCGTGGTGCGAGCTAATCTTGCGACAAATGATGCCTTTGGCGGTACATGGGCCAACCCAGGGCATGAGTTTGCTGTTCTCCATGGATAAGCTATTTGAGCGGCATGTGGCAACCTGGTTGCGCAACCGGCTGGATGGTGCCTGCCGCATCCGAACCCCGGCAGCCAGCGAATACCTTTGCCGACAAGGCGGCGAGCAAATGTTTCGCCTAGAGCCAGACATCCTGTTGGAGCATGGCCCGCAGCGCAAATGGGTGCTCGATGCTAAGTGGAAGGTGCTGGATGAAACCGACCGCGATGACAAATACGGGATGTCTCAGGCGGACCTCTATCAGTTGTTCGCCTATGGGCACAAATACATGGGCGGTGCGGGCGACATGGCGCTGATCTACCCCATGAGCCCAAAATTCCGCCAGCCCTTACAGCCGTTCAGCTTCTCGGATGAACTACGGCTGCACGTAGTGCCGTTTGATCTGGAAGCAGATCACTTGATCGAGTCCTCGCAGCTGACGCTTCCGATGGCCCGGCTTCGAGCTTCGCTGAGCACCGATACCGCTCACCTCAGTTTTCCCCATGAACCAATCTACTGACGACTTACCCCAAAGTCCCAATCACCGACGAGTTTTCGTCCTGGTGATGATCATCATCTGTGCGGTGCTCTACGCTGCGGATAGCTTCCTCACGAGCGTGGCAGAGGCTTCGGGTGTCTCATCATCGGCGAAGCCGTACATCACGATTGTCAAGTCGATCATTGAGAACCTTATAGCAGGCGCGGTCGCAGCGGTTCTTTTTGCGCTGGCGTATCGCTGGATCGTCAGTTGGATCGATCCGGGTGATCGAGTCATTGAGTTGGCTCCTGGCTCCATCACGGATCGATTACTGAGGAACGCCAACCAGTTACACCATGAGCGCCGGTGTGCTACATTGCAGCGAAATCATTTCGGGCATGGCTCTGACGATTCTTGCAGCCAAGGACGAAACCACTGATTTCGCGGCTCCGCGTATGGTGAGTGAGCGCCAAATGGATAAGGTGACTTTTAATAGGGCTCCCTCGGCAGAGTTGAATGTTTCCGGTCTCTTCTCGAGGTTTGTCGATGAATTGGATGGCTGGCTCCGCGCCTCTTCTGTATCAATTCCAATCGATACACCTGCTTTTGGGTATCTGGAGGAGCTGGGGAGCTTATGACCGAAGACCAACTTGAAAAGGATGCGCTGAGCTGGCTCGTCGAGGTCGGCTACACCCACCTGTGCGGCTACGACATCGCCCCTGATGGCCCCGCCCCTGAGCGCGAGCACTTCCGCCAGGTGCTGCTGCCCGAGCGCCTGCGCGCCGCCATTGCCCGCCTGAATCCGCACCTCCCGCTGGCGGCCCGCGAAGACGCCTTCAAGCAGGTGCAAGACCTGGGCACCCCGGTGCTGCTGTCGGCCAACCGGCATTTCCACCGTCTGCTGTTGGGTGGCGTGCCGGTGCAGTATCAAAAGGATGGCGAAACCCGTGGCGACTTCGTGCGCCTGGTGGACTGGGGCAATGCGGCAGCGAACGAATGGCTGGCCGTCAACCAGTTCTCGCTCAAGGGTCCGCACCATACCCGCCGCCCCGACATCATCCTGTTTCTCAACGGCCTGCCCGTGGTGCTGCTGGAGTTGAAGAACCCGGCCGATGAAAACGCCACCCTCTGGAAGGCCTACGACCAGATTCAGACCTACAAGGCCCAGATCCCCGACGTGTTCCAGTACAACGAAGTGCTGGTGGTGTCGGACGGCTCCGAGGCCCTGATGGGGTCGCTGTCCAGCAACGCGGAGCGCTTCATGGCCTGGCGCACCATTGATGGCGTGACGCTGGACCCGCTGGGCCAGTTCAACGGGCTGGAAACCCTGGTGCGCGGCGCGCTGACCCCGGCTTACCTGCTGGACTACCTGCGCTACTTCGTGCTGTTTGAGGACGACGGTGGCCTGATCAAGAAGATCGCTGGCTACCACCAGTTCCATGCGGTGTGTGCGGCCATCGGGCATGTGGTGGCTGCCTCCCGCCCAGGTGGCACCTCTTCAGTCAAAGGCAAGGGCGGCGTGGTCTGGCACACCCAGGGCAGCGGCAAGAGCATCACCATGACCTGCTTTGCCGCGCGGGTGATGCAAGAGCCCGCCATGGCCAACCCCACCATTGTGGTGATCACAGACCGCAATGATCTGGACGGCCAGTTGTTCGGCGTGTTCAGCCTGGCGCAAGACCTGCTGCGCGAGCAGCCTGTGCAGGTGGAAACACGGCAGGACCTGCGCGCCAGGCTGGCCAACCGGCCTTCGGGCGGCATCGTGTTCGCCACCATCCAGAAGTTCATGCCGGGCGCAGACGAAGACAGCTTCCCTGTGCTCTCAGACCGCAGCAACATCGTGGTGATCGCTGATGAAGCACACCGCACGCAGTACGGCTTCGAGGCCAAGCTCAAGACCATCAAGCGCAAGGCTGGCCAGGCCGATGGCACAGTGTCAGCGTTGACCACGGGTGATGGGACCAGCTGCGCGCTGCCCGCCAACTTCGTGCCGCCCGCGTATGAGGTGGAGCACAAGTACCAGGCTGGCTACGCACAGCACCTGCGAGATGCCTTGCCCAACGCTACCTTCGTGGCTTTCACTGGCACGCCTGTGTCCAGCGAAGACCGTGACACGCGTGCTGTGTTCGGTGATTACATCCATGTCTACGACATGCAGCAGGCCAAGGAAGATGGCGCCACCGTGGCCATCTACTACGAGAGCCGCCTGGCCAGGCTGAGCCTGAAGCAAGACGAGCTGCCCCACCTCGACGAAGAGGTGGACGAGCTGGCCGAAGACGAAGAGGAAAGCACCCAGGCCAGGCTCAAGAGCCGCTGGGCCGCCCTGGAAAAGGTGGTAGGCGCCGAGCCTCGCGTGGCGGCTGTGGCGGCGGATCTGGTCAAGCACTTTGAAGAGCGCAACAAGGCCCAGAACGGCAAGGCCATGGTCGTAGCCATGAGCCGCGACATCTGCGTGCACCTCTATGACGAGATCATCAAGCTGCGCCCCGAGTGGCATGACGCAGACCCGGAGAGGGGGGCTGTCAAGATCGTGATGACGGGCTCGGCCAGCGACAAGGCCCTGCTGCGTCCGCACATCTACAGCGGCCAGGTCAAAAAGCGGCTGGAAAAGCGCTTCAAGGACCCGGCCGACCCGCTGCGCCTGGTGATCGTGCGCGACATGTGGCTGACCGGTTTTGACGCGCCTTGCGTGCACACCCTGTACGTGGACAAGCCCATGAAGGGCCACAACCTCATGCAGGCCATCGCCCGCGTGAACCGTGTGTTCAAGGACAAGCAGGGTGGCCTGGTGGTCGATTACATCGGCATCGGCAATGAGCTGAAGGCCGCCATGAAGGAATACACGGCCAGCAAAGGCCGGGGCAAGCCCACTGTCGATGCCCATGAGGCCTACGCCGTGCTGGAAGAAAAGCTCGACGTGCTGCGCGCCATGCTGCATGGCCTTGACTACAGCGGCTTTCTCACGGGCGGGTACAAGGTGCTGGCCGGTGCGGCCAACCACGTCCTTGGCCTCAAGAGCGAAGGCCAGCGCGACGGCAAGAAGCGCTTCGCCGACACGGCGCTGGCCATGAGCAAGGCCTTCACGCTGTGCTGCACGCTGGACGAAGCCAAGGCGGTGCGTGAAGAGGTGGCCTTCATGCAGGCAGTGAAGGTGATCCTGACCAAGAAAGACATCACCCAGCAGAAAAAGACCGACGAGCAACGCGAGCTGGCCATCCGCCAGATCATCAGCTCCGCCGTGGCGTCTGGCCGCGTGGTGGACATCTTTGACGCCGTGGGCCTGGACAAGCCCAATATCGGCCTGCTGGACGACGAGTTTCTTGCGCAGGTGAAGAACTTGCCAGAGCGCAACCTGGCCGTGGAACTGCTGGAGCGCCTGCTGGAAGGCGAGATCAAGAGCCGCTTTGCCACCAACGTGGTGCAAGAGCGCAAGTTTTCCGAGCTGCTGGGCAATGTCATCAAACGCTACCAGAACCGCTCCATCGAAACCGCGCAGGTGATGGAAGAGCTGGTGGAGATGGCCAAGAAATTCCGCGAGGCCGCATCACGCGGCGAGAGCCTTGGCCTGAGCGATGACGAGGTGAAGTTCTACGATGCGCTGATCATCAACGAATCAGCGGTGCGTGAACTGAGTGACGAGACGCTGAAGAAAATCGCTCACGAGCTGACCGAAAGTCTGCGGCAGAACATCAGCGTGGACTGGGCGCAGCGCGAAAGCGTGCGAGCCAGGCTGAGGCTGATGGTCAAGCGGATTTTGCGCAAGTACAAGTACCCGCCTGATTTGGCTGATGCAGCTGTGGAGCTGGTGCTGGAACAGGCTGAGACGATTGGGCAAGAGTGGGTTCAGTAGCAGGCCATGGGACAGGACTCCAAGTCCCAAGAGCCACGGTCACAAGAGAAAAGCCCCAAGTGACAGGCACTTGGGGCTTTTTTTGACATCTCTGAAAAGTTCCGGCTCAGAACGGAATATCGTCATCCATGTCGTCGAAGCCCGAGGCCGCGCGCTGGGGCGGCGGTGCCATGGGCGCGGGCGCGGGGCGCGGTGCAGGGGCTGCCTGGCGCGGAGCCGGTGCCGGCGCGGCGCGGCGGGGAGCGGCCTCGTAGCCGCCGCTGTCGCCGTAGCCTTCGTCGCCATAGCCGCCCTGCTGGCCACCGCCGCCGCCCTGGCGGCTGCCCAGCATCTGCATGGTGTCGGCGCGGATTTCCGTGGCGTAGCGCTCCTGGCCCGAGGCCTGGTCGGTCCACTTGCGCGTGCGCAGGCTGCCTTCGACATAGACCTGGCTGCCCTTGCGCAGGTACTGGCCCACGATCTCGGCCAGGCGCCCATTGAAGACCACGCGGTGCCACTCGGTGGCTTCCTTGTTCTCGCCGGTGTTCTTGTCGCGCCAGCGGTCGGTGGTGGCGATGGTCACGTTGGCCACCTGGTCGCCGCTGGGGAAGGTGCGCATTTCAGGGTCGCGACCCAGGTTGCCGACGATGATGACTTTGTTGACGGATGCCATGTGTGAAAAACCTTTACTCGGATGGATGGCCCGGGCATAAAAAGGAGGGATCCCGGGCCAGACGCGCCATTGTGCCGCAAGCGGGCACGGATGGGCATGGGGGCGGATATCGATGCTGCGCCTGCAAAACAGGCGCTGCAATGCCGGCAGGCTCAGCCGTGGCGGCCTACGGGCCGCAGCGGCCAGGTCAAGGCCAGCCAGCACAGGGCCAGCAGGCCCGTCAGCGCAAACAGTGCGGGCGTGCCGGCCCATTTGGCCACGGCACCGCCGAGCGCGCCGCCTGCGAACAGGCCCAGCGACTGCAGCGTGTTGTAGGCGCCCAGCGCCGCGCCGCGCAGCTGGGGCGGCGCCATGCGCGAGACCAGGCTGGGCTGGGTGGCTTCCAGCGCGTTGAAGCCGCAAAAGAAGATGAACATCAGCACGGCCATGGCCCACAGCGCGGGCTGGCCGCCACTGGCCGCCAGCAGGCCCAGGCCGGCCTGCACGGCAGCAACCATGGCAATGGCGCCCAGCAGCGCTGCGCGCAGCCGGCCGCGCCGTTCCATAGCGAACAGGCCGCCCATGGCGGCAAAGGACAGCACCACGGCCGGCAGATAGACATGCCAGTGGTCCGGCTTGTCCAGGCCGGCCTGCACCAGCATGGCGGGAACGGCCACCCACATGGCCATCTGCACCGTGTGCAGCACGAAGACGCCTGCGTTCAGGCGCAGCAGGTCGCCATGGCGCCACAGATCGGCCATGCGCCCGCGCGGCTGGCCGGCCTGGCGTGCAGGCTCGGGCGGCACAGCCCACAGTACGGCGGCAATGCCTGCCAGCGCGAGTGCGCAGGTCAGGCCGAAGATGCCGGGCAGACCGCCCCATGCCGCGAGCAAGGGGCTGAGCACCAGGGCCAGGGCGAACATCAGGCCGATGCTGCCGCCGACCAGGGCCATCGCCTTGGTGCGCACGCTGTCGCGGGTCAGGTCGGCCAGCAGTGCGGTCACGGCGGCAGACACCGCGCCGGCGCCCTGCAGGCCGCGCCCCCACATCAGGCCCATCAGCGAGTCGGCCGTGGCGGCCAGCAGGCTGCCTGCGGCGAACACCAGCAGGCCGGCGATGATGACGCGCTTGCGGCCAAAGCGGTCCGATGCCAGGCCCAGGGGCAGCTGGAAGACGGCCTGGGTCAGCCCGTACAGGCCCATGGCCAGGCCGATCAGCGCCGGGTCGTCGCCGCCCGGGTACTTGCGCGCCTCCAGCGCGAAGACCGGCAGCACCAGGAACAGGCCCAGCATGCGCAATGCAAAAATCAGCGCCAGGCTGGTGCTGGCGCGGCGTTCATGGGCATTCATGCGTCCGGGGGCTGGCGGGGTGTCGGCTGGCGTGGACGCGCCGGAGGCAGTGGTGGGGTAGTCGGGCACGGGGTGCACTGTGGGGGCAAGCAATCCCGCCATTTTCGCCCATCGTCCCTGTCCGGTGTGAACGGTCGGCCTATCGGGCCATGGTCCGTGTCCGGCACAGCGGCTGCGGGCGCAAAAAAGGCCACCGGCGAGGGTGGCCTTTTTGCTGGCATAAAAAAGTTGCGAAGCGTCCCGAAACGAATAAAGAGAGGGAGGGAGGAGAAGCGCTTCGGGCGGAACAGCCTTGCTGTGGCCCCAGAGGCTTCGCAACGTGAAATTCGGTTCTGTAACTGCCTCCCGTCAGGAACTTGCTTGGTAGATGGGGTACTTTTACAGAAGTTCCAGGGCCTGGCGCCTATAAATATGTAACATTTTTTAGGCGGGTGTGTTTTTACTGTAGGCCGGTTTCCATCAATGCTGACACAAGGCCTTGTCCTACCCGTAAAAGCCTTGTGTCCCGCCTGCACTCAGCCGGGTGGCACGCCCTGGAAGACGGCCTGCCACAGTGTGAGCACGGCTTCGCTCAGGGGTTCTGCCTCTGCAGGATCGAGTTGCGCCGAGCGCTCATCCAGGCGCGCCACGTGCTGCAGGCGGCGCAGCTCACGGTAGGCGCTGGCCGCCTTGCGGCCCACGCCGGCTGGCAGCAGGCCAGCCTCTTCGGCACGCAGCAGCAGCGCGATGTTGCCCACGTTGGCCGTCAGTTCGGGGTGGGTGCCCGACTGCGACAGCACGAGGTATTGCACGGCGAACTCCACATCCACCATGCCGCCTGCGCTGTGCTTGACGTCGAACAGGCCGCCACGCACGGGATGGGCGCTGCGAACGCGCTCGCGCATGGCCACTATTTCGTCGCGCAGCGATGCGTTATCGCGCGGCGCCGTGATCACGGCATCGCGCACGGCGTCGAAGCGCGCCTGCAGGTCGTCGCTGCCGAGCACGAAGCGCGCGCGCGTCATGGCCTGGTGCTCCCAGGTCCAGGCGGTATTGCTGCCGCGCTGCTGCTGGTAGTTGGCATACGAGGCGAAGCTAGTCACGAGCAGGCCTGAGTTGCCATTGGGCCGCAGCGCAGTGTCGATCTCGAACAGGTCGCCTTCGCTGGTCTTGACCCCGAGCCAGTTGATGAGCTTGCGCACGAAGGCTGAATAGACTTCTGGCGCGCGATCGTCCTCGTCGTCGAAGACGAAGACGATGTCCAGGTCGCTGCCATAGCCCAGCTCCTTGCCGCCGAGCTTGCCGTAGCCGATGATGGCGAACTGCGGCGACTCGCGGTGGCGGTTCTTGAGCCGGCTCCAGCACCAGCGCGCCGTCACGCCCAGCACGCTGTCGGCCAGCGCGCTGAGGTCGTCGGCCACCTGCTCGACCGTGATGCGCCCTTCGATGTCGCGCGCCAGGGTGCGGAAGACTTCGGCGTGGTGCGCGCGGCGCAGCAGGTTGAGCAGGGTCTCGTCATCGTCTTCGCCCGTGGCCTGCAGCGCCGCAAGGCGCAGCGCCAGCTCGTGCTCGAAGTCCATGGCCGAGAAGCGTTCGCCCAGCATGGCGTCGTTGGCCAGCTCGTCGATCACGCCCGGGTGCTGCTGCAGGTAGCGGGCCGGCCAGCGCGCTGCGCCCAGCAGGTGCAGCAGCCGCTCGTGCACGGAGGGGCGCTCCAGCAGCAGCGCCAGATAGCTTTCGCGGCGCAGCAGCGGCTCCAGCCAGTTCAGAAAGCGCAGCGCGGCGTCTTCGGGCACGCTGCGTTCTGTCACCCACTGGGCCGTGCGCTGCACCAGGCGGAACAGCCGTGCGCGCGCCTCGTCGCGCAGGCCCAGGATGCGGGCGTTGCCGCGCCAGTCGGCCACATGCGCGGCCAGGGCCTGGGGCAGTTGCTCCATCAGGCCTTCGATCTCGCGCGGTGGCATGCCCTGGCCGGGCGCTGCCGTGCCGCTGCAGCGGCCCGTGCCGCATGCCGGTGGCTCCGAGCCGCCGAGCAGGGTGTCGAATTCCTCGGCCACCTTTTCGCGGTGGGCGTCGAGCTGGTGCAGGAAGGCGCGCGCGTCGGCAAAGCCCATGGTGCGTGCGATCCAGTCCAGGTCGTCGTCGCGCGTGGGCAGCACATGGGTCTGCTGGTCGTCCAGGTATTGGATGCGGTGTTCGACGCGGCGCAGGAAGACATAGGCCTGCGCCAGGGCATCGGCGACTTCCGCGCGCATGAGGCCAGCGCGCGCCAAGCGGCCCAGGGCCTCCAGCGTGGGGCGGCAGCGCAGCTCGGGGAACTGCCCCCCGCGCACCACCTGCAGCAGCTGCACGGTGAATTCGATCTCGCGGATGCCGCCGCGCGAGAGCTTGACGTCGTTGGCGCGGCCCGGATGGCCTGCGCTGCGCCGGGCGGCATGCTCCCGGATCTGGCGGTGCAGCGAGCGCAGCGCATCGAAAACCGCATAGTCGAGGTAGCGGCGGAACACGAAGGGCAGGACCACGGCCCGCAGCGCCTGGACCTGGGGTGTGCGCACGCAGTCCATGGGGGCCACGACGCGGCTTTTGAGCCAGGCGAAGCGTTCCCACTCGCGGCCATGGGTCTGCAGGTACTCTTCCAGTGAGGCCAGCGACACGGCAGCGGGGCCCGAGTTGCCGTTGGGGCGCAGTGCCAGGTCCACGCGGAACACGAAGCCGTGCTCGGTGGTGTCGCCGATCAGGGCATAGATGCCCTTGACGGCCCGCCCGAAGTATTCGTGGTTGGAGATGACGCCTCGGCCATCGGGCTGGCCGGCGGTTTCGCCGTCCTGCTCATAGACGTAGATGAGGTCGATGTCGCTGGAGACATTGAGCTCGCGCGCACCCAGCTTGCCCATGCCGATGATCCATAGCTGCACCGGCTGGCCGTCGGGGCCCTGGGGGGCGCCGTGGCGCGCGTCCAGTTCGGCGCGCACCTGGATGCAGGCGCGCTCCAGCGTCAGTTCGGCCAGCTCGGTCACGGCGCGCGTGACCACATCCAGCGGCGCCTGCTGCTCGCAGTCGAGCACCATGGCGCGCTCCATGACCAGCTGGCGCAGCACGCGCAGGCTGGCCGACAGGTCCAGGCCTTTTTGTTGCAGTGCGGCAAGCGCCTGCTCCATGCGGGCGCGGTCCGGCGGGCCGGGCGGCAGCAGGGCCATCTCGCCGGCATAGCGGCGGTGCAGGCGCTGATGAAAGCGGGAATAGGCTGCCGTGGGAACAGTCATGGCCTTGTCTGCCATTGCGAGCTCAGAGGATTGCATACGGACCCAGGGGGAAGCGGCCGCTGTCGCCGAAGGGGACCGATGCAACCCCTGGTTACCGCGTTTGCGCCGGGGGGGCCGGTCATAATTCCCTTCATTGCTCAAGCCGCCGATGATCGAACCGAAACCGCACCCCACACGCATGACCCGCTGCATGGCCGGCCTTGCGCGGTGGTCGCTGGGGCTGGTTGTTGCCTTCTGGCTGGCCATGGCCGCCGTGTGGGCGGTGCTCCATGGATGGATTGTGCCGCGAATCGGCGACTGGCGTCCGCAGCTGCAGGAGCTGGCCTCACGCACACTGGGAATACCCGTGCGCATTGGCAGCATCACGGCCCACAGCGAGGGCCTGGTGCCCCGTTTCGAACTGGCCGACGTGGTGCTGCAAGACCCTGATGGCGGTGCGGATGCGCTGCGCCTGGCCCGGGTGACGGTGGCGGTTTCCGCGCGGTCGCTGATGCGGCTGGGCGTGGAGCAGATCCATGTCGATCAGCCCGATCTGGTGGTCCGCCGCGCGGCCGATGGACGCATTTTCGTGGCGGGCATCGAAATAGGTGCCTCTGCGGGTGACGACAGCGCGGCGGCCGACTGGCTGTTCTCCCAGACCGAGCTGGCGCTGCGCGGGGGCAGCCTGCTGTGGCAGGACGACATGCGCCAGGCGCCGCCGCTGGCCCTGAGGGATGTGGATCTGGTGCTGCGCAACCGGGGCTGGAGCCACGGCATGCGCCTGGATGCCACGCCGCCTGAGGGCTGGGGTGGGCGTTTCACCCTGATGGGGCAGTTCCGCGAGCCGCTGCTGTCCACGCACGAGGGCAACTGGCGGCGCTGGAGCGGCAAGGCGTATGCGCTGTTCCATGAGGTGGACCTGTCTGGGCTGGGGCGCTATGTCGATACTGGCGCGCTGCGGCTGCAGCAGGGCCGGGGAGCGCTGCGCGCCTGGGTCGATCTGCGCCAGGGCCAGCCACTGGCTGCCGTGGCCGATGTGGCGCTGGATGCGCTGCAGCTGCAGTGGCGCGAGAGTCCGCAGCCGCTGCAGCTGCAATCCCTCAAGGGCCGCCTGAGCCTGCAGCGCCAGGACGGGCTGCGCTTTGCAGCCCAGGGGCTGGAGTTTTCCACCGGCGATGGCCTGCACTGGCCTGCGGGCAACCTGCGCGCGCGCTACACCCCTGCGGGTGCCAGCAGCCAGGGGGCGCTGGGCGAGCAGGGCGAGGTGCAGGCCGATGGCATCGACCTGGCCATCCTCGCGCAACTGGTGCAGCGCCTGCCTGCGCCCGAGGCGCTGCGCCAGCGTCTCGCGCAGCTGCAGCCGGCAGGCCAGCTGCACGATCTGCGCTGGAGCTGGCGCGGACCGATTGACGAGCTGCGGCAATACCAGGGCAGCGGCCAGCTGCGCCAGCTGTCGCTGGCCGGCATTCCCTCCGAACGGGGCCCCGCCGTGCCTGGCACGCCAGGGGTCCAGGGGCTGGACATGCAGTTTTCGATGGACCAGGGCGGTGGTCAGGCGCAGCTGGAGATGGATGGCAGCCGCCAGAGCGCGCTGCTGTCTTTTCCCGGCGTGTTCGAAGACCCCGACATTGCCCTGCAGCGGCTGCAGGCCACCGTGCGCTGGCAGCTGCGCGGGCAGGCCATCAGTGTGCAGGTGCCCAGCCTGCGCTTTGCCAATGCCGATACCGAGGGCGAGGCCCGCGCGCAGTGGCGGACAGGCGAAGGCAGTGCCAGACAGCCGCGCTTTCCGGGGGTGCTGGACCTGCAGGGCCAGCTGCACGATGCCGACGGCACCAGCGTGCACCGCTATCTGCCGCTGGAGATTCCAGCCGACGCCCGCCACTATGTGCGCGAGGCCATCCGGGGCGGCCGTGCCAGCACGGTGAACTTCAAGGTGCGAGGCGACCTTGGCCACGTGCCCTTCGAAAAGCCGGGCCAGGGCGAGTTCCATATTGCCGCCAGGCTCCATGATGTGCATTACGACTATGTGCCGGCCCATCTGCGCGCGCCGGGCGATGCGCCCTGGCCCGCGCTGACCGGGCTGTCGGGGGATCTGGTTTTCGACAAGGACTCCATGGCGGTGCGCAATGCGCGCGGCCATTTCGCAGGCCATCCGCAGCTGCTCATGCGCGATATCCAGGCCTCCATCGCCCATCTGGCGCATACCGAGGTGGCGGTATCGGCCAAGGGCCAGGGGCCGCTGGCCGACATGCTGGGGGTGGTGCGCACGTCGGCACTGTCTGCGCTGACCGGCCATGTGCTCGATACCAGCGAGGCCACGGGTCAGGCGCAGCTGGCGCTGCAGCTGCGCCTGCCCATCGATCACCTGGAGCGCAGCACGGTCGATGGGCAGGTCACGCTGGCGGGCAACTCGCTGCAGCTCGATGCCGAGACGCCCCATTTGAGCCAGCTGCGTGGCGCGGTCCGGTTTTCGGATACGGGATTTTCCCTGGCCGGCGTGCAGGGGCGTGCGCTGGGTGGCGAGTTGCGTGCCGATGGCGGCATGCAGGCGCTGGCGCGCAATGCGCCGGCGACCGAGTCCTCCGTCAAGGTCCGCGTGCAGGGCACGGCCAGCGCCCAGGGCCTGCGCGAGGCGCGCGAGCTGGGCTGGGTCGCCGATCTGGCCCGCCATGCCGAAGGCCAGGCGCCCTATAGCCTGCTGCTCAGGGTGCGCCGTGGCCGCCCGGAAATCCAGGTGCAGTCCAGCCTGCAGGGCATGCGCATTCTTCTGCCTGCACCACTGGGCAAGCCAGCCGAGGCCAGCCTGCCGCTGAGCGTGAGCCACCAGCTGGCGCCTGCCGCCTTCGCAGCAGCCGGTGCGCCGCTGCACGATCAGATCAGCGTGCGCCTTGCCGATGTGGGCACGGTACTTTACGAGCGCGATGTCAGTGGCGAAGAGGCCCGGGTGCTGCGCGGCAGCATCGCCCTGGGCCCCCAGGCACCCGTGCCGCTGCCGGCCAGCGGGGTACATGCCAGCGTTCAGCTGGCCGCGCTCCAGCTCGATGACTGGCTGGCCCTGCTGCCGCCCTCGCTGTCCGGCACCCAGCCGCCCGCGTCCATGGATGACGCCCTGCGTGGCTACCTGCCCGGGCATCTGGCCCTGCGCCTGGGGCAGCTGCAGGCCAAGGGCCGCCAGTTGCACGAGCTGGCGGGCAGCATCTCGCGCGAGGGCGGCGCCTGGCAGGGCGATCTGTCCTCCAGGGAGTTCAGCGGCCATCTCGAATACCACGAAGGCACGCCAGCCGAGCCTGCCGGTGTGCTGATGGCCCGGCTGTCACGCCTGACCCTGCCAGAGGTGCGTGGCGAGCGTGTGAATGCGCTGCTCAACGCCGGGCCGCGCGCTCTGCCGGCGCTGCAGATCAGTGTGGAGGACATCCAGCTGTCGGGCTATGCCCTGGGCCGGCTGGAGGTGCAGGCGCGCAACCGGCCCGTGCCCGGAACGCCTTCGGCGCGCGAATGGCAGTTGTCGCGGTTCAACATCGCCACGCCCGATGCCACGCTGTCGGCCAGCGGCCACTGGCGGCTGCCGCAGGGCCAGGCCGAGCATCCGGGCCGCACCCAGCTGCAGTTCGCCCTGGAACTGCGCGATGTGGGCAGGCTGCTCACCCGTTTCGGCATGGCGGGCGTTGTGGGCAGCGGAAAGGGGCTGCTGCAGGGCGATGCCGGCTGGACGGGCTCGCCTATCACGCCGGATGTGCGCAGCCTGTCGGGCGCCATGCGGCTCGATGTGCAAAATGGCCAGTTCCTCAAGGCCGAGCCGGGCCTGGCCAAGCTGCTCAGCGTGCTGAGCCTGCAGGCGCTGCCGCGCCGCTTCACGCTGGACTTTCGCGATGTGTTCAGCAATGGCTTTGCGTTCGATTTCATGCGCGGCGATGTGCAGATCAGCGAAGGCGTGGCGCGCACCAACAATATGCAGATGAAGGGCGTCAATGCCGCCGTGCTCATGGAAGGCTCTGCCGACCTGGTCCGTGAAACGCAGAATCTGCATGTCGTCATCGTTCCCGAGATCAATGCCATGACCGCCTCCCTGGTCGCCACGGCCATCAATCCGGTCGTGGGCCTGGGCAGTTTCTTTGCCCAGATGCTGCTGCGCGGCCCGCTGATCGCTGCCGCGACCAAAGAGTTTCGCATCGACGGCAGCTGGGACGATCCCCAGGTCACCGCCCTGCCGCGCCGCAAGGAAGGCGTGGCCGATGTGCCTTCCACCCCGCCGCAGCCATCCGCTGCAGGAGACAAACCATGAAAGTTGCCGCCATCCAGATGGTTTCCACGCCCGATGTCCGCTCCAATCTCGCACAGGCGCTGGTCCTGCTGCGGGAGGCCAGCGCGCAGGGGGCCGAACTGGCCGCACTGCCGGAGTACTTCTGCGCCATGGGCCTGCGCGATACCGACAAGCTGGCCTGCCGCGAGCCTTTCGGCCAGGGCCCCATCCAGGACTTTCTGTCGCGCACCGCGCGCGAGCTGCAGCTGTGGATTGTCGGTGGCACTTTGCCCCTGGTGGCCGATGACGAGCAGCATGTGCTCAACAGCTCGCTGCTGTTTTCTCCCGCAGGCGAGTGCGTGGCACGCTACGACAAGATCCACCTCTTTCACTACGACAACGGCCGCGAGCGCTACGTGGAAGGCGCCGTGGTCCAGGCCGGCACGCTGCCCGTGACGGCCGATGTGACCGCACGCGACGGCCAGCGCTGGCGCCTGGGGCTGAGTGTGTGCTATGACCTGCGCTTTCCCGAGCTGTACCGCCAGCTGTCGGGGCAGGGCGCTGACCTGCTGCTGGTGCCTGCGGCCTTCACCCACACCACGGGCCAGGCCCACTGGGAAGTGCTGCTGCGCGCCCGCGCCGTCGAGAACCAGGCCTACGTGCTGGCGCCAGCCCAGGGCGGGCAGCATGACAACGGCCGCCGCACCTGGGGCCAGAGCCTGCTGGCCGACCCCTGGGGCGAACTGCTGGCCCAGCGCGCAGAGGGGGCAGGCGTCGTGCTGGGCGAGCTGTCGCGCGAGCGGCTGGCCAGTGTGCGCCAGCAGTTGCCTGCGCTGGAGCACCGCGTACTGTGAATCCGATGGATTTGCCTGTGGATGCCGATCCTGTAGCGATGGGCCGCTGGCCGTGGCGCCGGTGGCGATCGGCCTGGCGGCGCTGGTCGCTGTGGACTCTGCTGGTCGCCCTGGTCGCCAGCACGCTGGTCACCATGGTCTGGCTGGCCGGCCGCTATGAGGCTTCCCAGGTCCAGGACAAGCTCGAACGCGACACGGCCAATGCCGTGGCCGATATCCGCGCCGCGCTCAACCGCAACCTGCAGGACCTGCAGGCTCTGAGCGCTGTCGATGGCGAGCCTGCCGAATGGAAGGTGCGCGCAGCCGAGCTGCTGCAGGTGCGCCGCGAACTGATGCGCATCGAATGGCGTGATGCCAGCCTGCGCATGCGCTCCCATGCCGAGACACCCTACCGCAGCGTCCAGTGGGAGGACCAGCTGCGCACCTCCAACACCCACCCCGAGGCCGTGCTCACCTGCACCCATGCGCGGCGGCTCAACGGACCTGCCTACTCACCCAGCTATTTCCAGCTGCTGGCCGAAGGCATGGGCACGGAAATGATGGAGGTGTGCCTGCCGCTGACGCAAAGCGGCCACATCACCGGTTTCGTCATCGGCACCTACAGTCTGCAGAGCCTGCTGATGACGCAGGTGAGCAAAAACCTGCCGCGCACGCAGGAGGTTTCGTTCACCGAGCCCGACGGCACGCGGCTGGCGCTGCTGGGCGCGTCCTGGCGGGGCACGCGCATGTTCACGGCGCAGCAGCTGCTGGACCTGCCGGGCAGCACCCTGGTGCTGCGCATGGACAGCTGGCACCGTGCGCCCAGCGTCTTTCCCAATGTGCTCACGGCCCTGGTGACCCTGATGTCGATTGCCCTGGTGTCCGTGGTCACCGTCCTGGTGCGCGACAACCGCCGGCGCCTGCGCGCCGAGCGCGACCTGGGCGACGCTCTGGCTTTTCGCAAGGCCATGGAGGATTCGCTGGTCACGGGCCTGCGCGCGCGCGATCTGCAGGGCCGCATCAGCTATGTGAATCCTGCTTTTTGCGCCATGGTGGGCTTCACGGCCGAGGAGCTGCTGGGCCAGAGCATCGCGCCCTACTGGCCCCCCGAGCGGGCCGATGTCTACACGCACCGCCGCGACAGGCGCCTGTCGGGCAACGCGCCACCGCCGCGCGAAGGCCACGAAAGCATTTTCATGCGCAAGGATGGCACACGGTTTCCGGTGCTGATCTTCGAGGCGCCGCTGATCAATGCCCAGGGCCAGCACACGGGCTGGATGAGCGCCTTCATCGACATCAGTGAGCAAAAGCGCATGGAGGAGATCTCCCGCGCCTCCCAGGAGCGGCTTCAGGCCACGGCGCGCCTGGCCACCGTGGGCGAGATGGCATCCCTGCTCAGCCATGAGCTGACCCAGCCGCTGGCCGCCATCTCCAGCTACGCCACGGGGTCGCTGAACCTGCTGTCCGACGGGCAGTCGGCCACGCAGGACAGCGAGGCTGCGCTGCGCCTGCAGCTGCAGGACCTGCGCATGGCCATGGAGCGCATCAGCTTCCAGGCCGACCGTGCAGGCCGGGTGATCAAAAGCGTGCGCGATTTCGTGCGCCGGCGTGACCAGTCGCGCGTGGCCACCCATGCGTCCGAGCTGATGGATGCCGTCCTGCCTCTGGTCAACCTGCAGGCGCGCAAGCTGGGCGTGCGCGTGAGCACCGAGCTGGAGCCGGGACTGCCATCCGTGCTGTGCGATCCGACCATGATCGAGCAGGTGCTGCTGAACCTGGCGCGCAATGGCATGCAGGCCATGGACCTGCCCGAAATCGTGGAGCGCGATCTGGTGCTGCGCGCGCGCCGCGCAGCGGCAAGCGCGCACCGCAGCTGGGTGGAGTTTGCCGTCATCGACAGCGGCAGCGGCATTCCCGAGCATGTGGCCGAGCAATTGTTCACGCCGTTCTTCACAACGCGCGATGAAGGCATGGGCCTGGGGCTGAGCCTGTGCCGCACCGTGGTCGAGCAGCACGGCGGCCATCTGCAGCACAGCCCCCGCCAGCCCCATGGCACGGTGTTCGCGTTCACGCTGCCGGCACATACACCGGCACCCGTGGAACAATAAGCGCATGGAACCCGTACCCGACGCCACCGTCTATATCGTGGACGACGATGCCGATGTGCGCGAAGCGCTGGCCTGGCTGCTGCGCTCACGCCGTCTGCTCAGCGAATGCTATGGCAGCGCAGAAGACTTCGATGCCATGCTGCAGTCGCGCCCGCCACCGCGCAATCCCTGCTGCCTGCTGCTGGATATGCGCATGGGCGGCATGAGTGGCCTGGAGCTGTTCAACCTCATGCTCGAACGCGGTCAGATCGACGCCATTCCGGTGATCTTCCTGACGGGCCATGCCGACGTGCCCACGGCTGTGGACACCGTCAAGCGCGGCGCTTTCGACTTTTGCGAAAAACCCTTCTCGGACAACGCCCTGGTGGACCGCATCGAGCAGGCGCTCAAGCGCTCGGCCCAGCATCAGGAGCAAACGCGCGCCCGCGAAGCCGTGCGCGCACGGCTTGACGAGCTGACCGACCGCGAGCGTGACGTGATGCGGCTGGTCGTCGAAGGCATCCCCAACAAGCTCATCGCCGACCAGCTGGACATCAGCGTGCGCACCGTCGAGGTCCACCGTGCCCGCGTCTTCGACAAGATGCAGGTCAAGTCCGCCGTTGAGCTGGCCAACCTGCTGCGCGCCCACAGCTGACAGCGGGCGCCGCAGGCACAGCGCCTGTGCTGTCAGAAATACGTGGTGATCACATCCACCACGTCATAGCGCTCGTCCACGACGACCAGCTGCCGCCATTTGTCGAAGGTCAGGCAGGGGTGGGAGATATCGAAGGCCAGCATATCGCCGACCCGCAGATCCTCGTCGCCCCGGATTTGCACGAACGCGTGCTGGTCCATCATGGCCGTGACTTGCCAGTGGTCCGGCGCGGCCACGGGTGCGGCGTCGCCTCGGCGGTAGCGCAGCGCGGGGCGCGGTGGCACGGCCTCGAAGGCCGTGTCGCGCTTGCCCAGCGCCACGATGGCACGGCCCGGTTCGGGCAGCGACTGCACATAGGCCCAGACCTGCAATGCGGGCAGCAGGCTGGCGCGCATCTGCTGCGCCACGGGGTTGCTCTGGTCGATGCGCACCTGCGCCGCCTGGTAGATGCCCGCATCATGCGTCAGGTAGCAGCCGGGGCGCAGCACCACATCGATCGGGCCGCCAATGTCCGCGCGGCCGAACTCCGCGGCCACCACGTCGTACCAGGCCGATCCTGCGCCCGTAAGCACCGCCGGGCTGCGCTGCAGCCGGCCTTCGCCTGCGAGCTGTTGCAGCCAATGCACCGCGCGGCGCAGCAGGGTGCGGATTTCGCCTTCGTCCTTGAGCACGCCTTCGTAGACCTCGATGCCGGCCAGCCGCACCGCCGCGCCGGCTTGCGCCAGCGCCGCCAGCAGCGGCTGCATCTGCGCATCGGTGCGCACGCCCGTGCGCCCGCCGGGAGGGCCCAGCTCGATCAGCACCTGCACGGGCCGGCCTGCCGCGCCAAAGAATTGCGCCAGCTGCTCCACCTGATCGGCCGAATCGACCAGACAGAAGAACTCGAAGCCCGGATCGGCCAGCAGTGCGGCCACGCTGGCCATGTTCTGCCGGCCCACCAGCTGATTGGCCATGAGCACACGGCGCACGCCATGGGCATGGGCCACGCGTGTCTGCTGGGCGGTCGCCAGCGTGATGCCCCAGGCGCCCGCGTCGAGCTGCTGGCGGAACAGCCGGGGTGCCATCGTCGTCTTGCCGTGCGGCGCCAGCTTGGCGCCATAGGCCTGAACGAAGCGCTGCATCCATTGCAGATTGTGTTCCAGGCGCTGCTGCGACAGCACGGCCGCAGGCAGGCTCAGGTCTTCGCGCAGCAGGTTCCAGCGCTGCGCCACCGCCTGCTCAGGCGTGCAGTCCACAGGCAGCGCGCCCAATCCCTTGTCCAGCGGGCTGACCCTGTCGGCCGCGCCCGCCATGCTTGCTTCACTCATAAGACCTCCCGGTTGTCAGAGGATGCCAGCATAGGGCATGGTCTGCAGGATCAGCGCGGCTGCTGCGTTTGCGGCACCTCGCCGACGAAGATCTCCACGCGGCGGTTCATGGCACGGCCGCTGGCCGAGTCGTTGGAGGCCACGGGCTGGTGCGAGCCCCTGCCCTCGGTGGCGATGCGCGCGCCCGAGACGCCGCGCATGGTCAGGTAGTTGCGCGTGCTGTTGGCGCGGTCCAGCGACAGGGGGTTGTTGATGGCATCCGAGCCCGTGCTGTCGGTATGGCCGATGATGCGCACCTCGGCCTGCGGGTTGTTGCGCAGGCCCTCGGCAAAGCGGTCGAGGATGGGGGCGAAGTTGCCCTTGATGTCCGAGCGGCCGGTATCGAACGAGATGTCGCTGGGAATATCGAGCTTGAGCCGGTTGTCGGCCGTCTGGCTCACGGCCACGCCGGTGCCCTGGGTGGCCTGCTCCATCTCGCGCTTTTGCTTTTCCATGTTCTGCGACCAGATGTAGGTGCCCAGCGCTCCCACGCCGGCGCCGATGACGGCGCCCGTGCCTGCCCTGCCGCCCGTGACCGAGCCGAGCACAGCCCCTGCCACGGCGCCGACGCCGGCACCAGTGGCCGTGCGGCGCTGGGTATCGCTCATGTTCGCGCAGCCTGAGATGAACAGGGCAGCCGCTGTGGCCGTGGCCAGGACGATGTGCTTGCGCATGGGAAACTCTCCTTGTGAATCTTCGAGGTCGCGCCGTGCGGAGCCTGCGCCCCGCTGCAGGTGCATATTATGGAAAACCTGCAATTCATTGCGGTATCAGCGCACACTGGGCCTGTCCGTAGGACGAAGCCCGGCTGTGCAGTCCGGTCATGGCGGGCTGCGGTCCCGGCCGGTGCTGTTGCAATCCCGCTGCGTCTCCACGGGCAACTCGCCCTTGCGGCGCCCGGAAAACATGGTCCACCACACAATAGCGGCCAGAATCACCAAGGCCAGCAGTGCTTCGAGCAAAATCAATCCCATGAATTTCCACCTCCTGCGCCATGCCGCTATGGCGCTGATTGTAGGGACGCTGGTCGCCTGCACGACCACCACCAAGCCGGTCCATGACCCGTCGCCTGTACCCGAGCTGCAGCCCCAGGGGGGCAGCGCCACGCCTGGCACGCCCGGCACGCCCCGGCCGCCGCTGGCGCCGACCATGCCGACCAAGAGCCGCTGGATTCCCGCCGACTGGAGCGAGCTGCCCGGTCTGCAAAACGATGCGCTGCACGAAGCCTGGAACGCCTGGCTCAAGAACTGCGAACGGCCCAGCACTGTCTTCGCCGGCATGTGCCGCGATGTGCGCCAGCTGAGCATTGCCACGGCTGACGAGCAGCGCGCCTGGCTGATGGCCAACCTGCAGCCCTACCGCATCGAAGCCCTGGGCGGCGGTCCCGACGGCATGCTGACAGCCTACTACGAACCGCTGTTCGAGGCGCGCCGGCTGCCCGGCGACGGCTTCAATGTGCCTTTGTACAAGATACCGGCCGGGGCGGGCTTTGGCAGCCGCAAACCCTGGTTCTCGCGCCAGCAGATCGAAACCGTGCCCGAGGCCCAGGCCGCCCTGGCGGGGCGGGTCATCGCCTGGCTGCGCGATCCCGTCGATGCGCTGGTGCTGCACATCCAGGGCTCGGGCCGGCTCAATATCACCGAGCCCACTGGCATGCAGCGCATGATCCGGGTGGCCTTCGCGGGCACCAACGACCATCCCTACAAGAGCGTGGGCCGCTGGCTGCTGGACCAGGGCCTGATACGCGATGCCACCTGGCCAGGCATCAGCGCCTGGGTGAGTGCCAACCCGGGCCGTGTCAATGAAATGCTGTGGAGCAACCCGCGCTATGTCTTCTTCCGCGAGGAGCCGCTCGAAGGACTGGACCTGCAGTTCGGTCCCAAGGGCGCGCAGGGCGTGGCACTGACGCCTGGCCGCTCCATCGCCGTGGACCGCCAGAGCATCCCCTACGGCACGCCCGTGTGGCTGTCCACGCCTGGCCCCACGGTGGCGCTCAACCGCCTGGTCTTTGCCCAGGACACAGGCAGCGCCATCCTTGGCGCCGTGCGCGCCGACTACTTCATGGGCTGGGGCGCCGAAGCTGGAGACCTGGCCGGCCGCGTCAAGCAGAACCTGCGCCTGTGGGCCTTCTGGCCGCGCGCTCTGGCCAGCCAGGCACCGAACTTGCGCTGAGCCCCCTGAGCGGCTGACGCCGCTTCCCCCTCTCGCTTCGCGGGAGGGGGGGGACGACACCCTCGGTACGGGGCGGCGCGGCCGGCGTAGGCCCTTCCTCGGTGTCTCTGGTGTTGGGCCGTGCCCGTTTTTTCCTTTGCGCCAAGGTTTGGAATTGACCAGATGCAGACAGGGGAAGCCTTGACTCTGTCCCTTCCGATGTCTGCTGGAGCGCCGGCTGTGACAGCTGCATGCCCTGTGCGCCATTCCTCGCTCTGGCGCAACCCAGCGTCAGGGGCGCCGAGCAAGAGCCGCCTCGCGGCGAGGACGCCGTCCCCCTTGGGGGAAGCGGCGCAGCCGCTCAGGGGGTATCAAAGTACCTCGTGACGCGTGGCGGCTCCTTGCCCTGGTGGTAGGCCAGCTTGCGGTCGCGCAGGGCAACATCGGCGGCGGTGACGCGGTCGAAGCGGCGCAGGTGTTCGGTCCAGGATTCGTCCACGATCTGCTCCACATAGCGCTCGGGGTGGCCCATGCTGTGCAGCAGGCTCCATGCCAGCGCGCCCTGGCGCATGCGGCTGCGCCGGCTTTCCTGCATAAGCGCGCGAAAGCCCTCGGCCTGGGCCGGGTCGATCTCGTATTCGATGGTCACCACCACGCGGCCGGCCTCGGGCGGGATGTCGACCTGGGGACGCTTGAAAGCCTTGGAGGGGCTGAGGTCCTCCTCGATCTGGCGGTCACGCACCAGGCGCTGCACCAGCAGCATGCAGGTCACGCCGCTGGCGGCCGCCACCATCAGGCTGCCGCGCACGCCCACCATGCTGGCCACCTGGCCCCAGAGCGCAGCGCCCGCTGCCGTGCCGCCCATGATGGACATCTGGTAGATGGACATGCCACGCGCGCGCACCCAGTTGGGCAGGGCCATCTGGGCCGACACGCCCAGGACGTTGGCCGTGGAGATCAGCGCCATGCCCGCCAGCATCATGGCGGGCACCGCCATGTAGACATTGGGCGCCATGGCCACGGCCAGCGTGGCCAGCGCGTGCACGGCCGAGCCCGAGCGCACCAGCTTTTCCTTGGGCAGCGCCTGGCGCAGCCGTGGCAGGAACATGGCGCCCACGATGGCGCCCGTGCCCATGGAGGCCAGCAGCAGTGTGAAGGTTTCGGCGCCGCCGCCGTTGTCGGCCGGACCATGCAGGCGCTGGGCCACCAGGGGCAGCAGGGCCATGACGGCCGTGCACTGCAGGAAAAAACTCACCGTGCGCGCCAGCACCGCATGCATGCGCGGCGACTCGCGCACGAACTGCAGGCCCACGCGCATGGCCGAGGGCAGGCGCTCGCGGCCCAGCGGATTGGCGATGTGCCGCCGCTTCCAGCGGATCAGCACCACGCCCGAAATGATGGACAGCACGGCATTGAGCACGAACACCCAGGCGCTGCCCAGGCTGGCGATGATGGCGCCGGCCACCAGCGGGCCGATGATGCGCGATGCGTTCATGGCCACGGCATTGAGCGCCATGGCCGAGGGCAGATGGTGCTTGGGCACGAGTTCGGGGATCAGCGCCGAGAACACGGGCCAGCGCATGGCCAGGCCGATGCCGTTGGCAAAGGTCAGCACCAGCAGCCAGTGGGCCGTCATGTAGCCCGACAGCACGAACAGGCACAGCACCAGGGCCACGGCCGCCACCCAGAACTGGGTGACGATGAAATAGCGGCGCCGGTCCAGGATGTCGGCCAGCGCGCCGCTGGGCAGGCCCAGCAGGAACACGGGCAGCGTGGAGGCCGACTGCACCAGGGCCACCAGCACGGGCGAGGTGGTCAGCGATGTCATGAGCCATGCGGCTGCCACATCGTTCATCCACATGCAGGTGTTGGCCGTCATCCAGATCAGCCACAGCATGCGGAAGGTGGGACCGGACAAAGGCGCCCAGACGCCTTGCTGGGCCTGCGCGGCCTTCTTGCCCTCCGCCTCGGCGCCGGCTCTGTCGGCGTCCGTCATGCCGGACGGGTCTTCGATCAATGTGCCGGGCGCACCCATGCCCGAGGCTGGCGTGTCGCTTGCAGGAGAGGGCGGTGGGGTGCTGTTGGAAGGTTGTTCTGCGGCCATGTGCCCTGATTCTCTGTCCAAATGCGGGTCTGTGCCAGCGATGGGTAATACCCCGCCAATACCTTTTCAATCATTGTCGGGCGGTAGTCTGGTGCTCCTTTTTCAGGAGCTTTGCTGTCGCGGCTGCGCGACGCGGCGTCAGGGCTTGGAGCCCTGCCCGGGCACCCCCTGGCCGGCCATGGCGCCCAGGTGGGACAGGGGCAGTGCATGGCTGGACTTGATCTCGCCCAGCGAAAAGCTGGTCTGCATGTCCTTCACATTGGGCAGGTTCAGCAGGGTGTTGCGCGCAAACAGCGCAAAGCTGTCAAGGTCGCGCGCCACCACCTGCAGCTCGAAGGTGCCTGTGCCACTGATGTAGTGGCAGGTCACGACCTCGGGCAGCTTGCGGATGGCGTCCTCCATCTCCAGCGTCAGCGTGCCGGCCGTGCGCACGGCATCCAGGCGCACGAAGGCCAGCACGCCCAGGCCGATCTTGTGGCGGTCAATGTCGGCGTGGTAGCCACGGATGAAGCCCGCCTCCTCCAGCGCGCGCACGCGCCGCCAGCAGGGCGCTGCCGACAGGCCCACGCGCTGGGCCAGCTCGGCATTGGTCAGGCGCGCATCGGCCTGCAGGTGGGCAAGGATGGCAATGTCGAATTTGTCCAAAGTTTCCACAAATCACCATTTTTGAGAAAGATTCTTGCCAAGATTAGCTTAAATGGCGCAAAGAAAGCAAAGACCTATCAGGCCAGCGCTAATACACTGAAAAAAGGCGATTTGGTTGCAACAACGAGTGCTGCGCATGCCTCTTTTCCGTTCCGGGCAAGACATGACATGGCACCGACCACTGATGGAGACAAGCCATGAATGCCCCCCTGCCCGACGATGTGCGCCGCGCCCTGGAGACGGTCACTCTCGACGACAAATACGCCCTGCAGCATGGCCGCGCGTTCATGAGCGGGGTCCAGGCCCTGGTGCGGCTGCCCATGCTGCAGCGCCAGCGCGATGCCGCTGCCGGCCTGAACACCGCCGGCTTCATCAGCGGCTACCGGGGCTCTCCCCTGGGCGGCTATGACCAGGCACTATGGGCCGCGAAAAAGCACCTGGAGGCCAACCATGTGGTCTTCCAGCCCGGCGTCAATGAGGAGCTGGGCGCCACAGCCGTCTGGGGCACGCAGCAGCTGGACCTGTACCCCGAGGCCCGCAAATTCGACGGCGTTTTCGGCCTGTGGTACGGCAAGGGGCCGGGCGTGGACCGCTGCTCGGACGTGTTCAAGCACGCTAACATGGCCGGCACGGCAAAGCATGGCGGCGTGATCGCGCTGGCAGGCGACGACCACATCAGCAAGAGCAGCACGGCCGCCCACCAGAGCGACCATATCTTCAAGGCCTGCGGCACGCCGGTGTTCTTTCCCAGCAGCGTGCAGGACATTCTGGACATGGGCCTGCACGCCTTTGCCATGAGCCGCTTTTCGGGGCTGTGGTCGGGCATGAAGACCATCCAGGAGGTGGTCGAATCCTCTGCCAGCATCTCGGTGGACCCTGACCGCGTCAATATTGTCCTGCCCGAGGACTTTCAGATGCCGCCCGGCGGCCTGCATATCCGCTGGCCCGATGCGCCGCTGGAGCAGGAGCAGCGGCTGATGAACTACAAGTGGTATGCCGCCCTGGCCTATGTGCGCGCCAACCGGCTCAACCACAACGTCATTGCCGGTCCCGACGACCGTTTCGGCCTGATCGCCAGCGGCAAGGCCTACAACGACATGCGCCAGGCGCTGGCCGACCTGGGCCTGGACGACGACACCTGCCGCCAGCTGGGCATCCGCGTGCACAAGGTCAACGTGGTCTGGCCGCTGGAGGCCACGATCACGCGCGACTTCGCGCGCGGGCTGCAGGAAATCCTGGTCGTTGAGGAAAAGCGCCAGGTCATCGAGTACCAGATCAAGGAAGAGCTGTACAACTGGCGCTCTGATGTGCGGCCCAATGTGGTCGGCAAGTTCTCGGACGAGCACGGCGGCGAGTGGTCCGTGCCCAACCCCAGCCAGGACTGGCTGCTGCGCCCCAACGCCGACCTGACGCCCGCCATCATCGCGCGCGCCATCGCCCAGCGCCTGACCAAGCTGGGCGTGCCTGAGCACATCGAGCGGCGCATGCACGAGCGCATCGCGGTGCTGGACGCGCGCGAAGCCGCGCTCAAGACCGCGAAGGAGCAGTCCACGGGCGACCGCGTGCCATGGTTTTGCAGCGGCTGTCCGCACAACACCAGCACCCGCGTGCCTGAGGGCAGCCGCGCCGTGGCCGGCATCGGCTGCCACTACATGACGGTCTGGATGGACCGCTCCACCAGCACCTTCACACAGATGGGCGGCGAGGGCGTGACCTGGGTGGGGCAGGCGCCGTTCACCAAGGACGCCCATGTTTTCGCCAACCTGGGCGACGGCACTTACTTCCACAGCGGCCTGCTGGCCATCCGCCAGAGCATCGCGGCGGGCGTCAACATCACCTACAAGCTGCTGTACAACGACGCGGTCGCCATGACCGGCGGCCAGCGCGTGGGCGAGCGCCCCGAGGGCCACTCCGTGCTGCAGATCATGAACAGCCTCCAGTCCGAGGGTGTGGTCCGGCTGGTCATCGTCACCGACGAGCCTGCCAAGTACGACGGCGCGCCGCTGGCAAAAGGCGTGACCGTGCACCACCGCGACGAACTCGACCGCATCCAGCGCGAGTTCCGCGAAATCAAGGGCTGCACGGCCATCATCTACGACCAGACCTGCGCCACCGAAAAGCGCCGCCGCCGCAAGCGCGGCACCATGGCCACGCCCGACAAGACCGTGGTCATCAACGAGCTGGTCTGCGAAGGCTGCGGCGACTGCTCCGTGCAGTCCAACTGCCTGTCGGTCGAGCCCGTGGAGACCGAGTTCGGCCGCAAGCGCCGCATCAACCAGAACACCTGCAACAAGGACTACTCCTGCGTCAAGGGCTTTTGCCCCAGCTTCGTCACGGTCGAGGGCGGCCAGCTCAAGAAGCCCAGGAAGGAAAAGAAGGGCGATCTGTCGGTGCTGCCCCATATCCCCGATCCCGTGCTGCCCGTGGCCGAGCAGGCCTGGGGCATCGTGGTGGCCGGCGTCGGCGGCACGGGCGTGATCACCATTGGCTCGCTGCTGGGCATGGCCGCCCACCTCGAAGGCAAGGGCGTGATCACCCAGGACGCAGCCGGGCTGGCGCAAAAGGGCGGCTCGACCTGGAGCCACATCCAGATCGCCAACCGCCCCGATGCCATCTACACCACCAAGGTGGACACTGCCAAGGCCGACCTGGTCATCGGCTGCGACCCCATCGTCGCGGCCACGCCCACCACCATGGCCGTGATGCAGCCGGGCCGCACCTTCGTGGCGCTCAACACCCATGGCTCGCCGACCGCCGCCTTCGTGGGCAACCCCGACTGGCAGGCGCCCAATGACCGCTGCGCCCAGGCGCTGGTGCAGGCCGTGGGGCCTCAATTGCTGGGCAGCTTCGATGCCGAGCAGGTGGCCGTGCAACTGCTGGGCGACAGCATCTACACCAATCCGCTGATTCTGGGCTACGCCTGGCAAAAGGGCCGCGTGCCGCTGTCGCATGCCGCGCTGATGCGGGCCATCGAACTCAACGGCGTGCAGGCCGACAACAACAAGGCCGCCTTTGAATGGGGACGGCGCTGCGCCCATGACCTGGCCGCTGTGCGCGCGCTGTTCCAGACAGCCCAGGTCATTCAGATCGTCAAGCAGCCCTCGCTGGCCGAGATGGTGGCCAGGCGCGTGGAGTTCCTCACGGGCTACCAGGACGCTGCCTATGCAGCCCAATACCAGGCGTTTGTCGGGAAGGTCGAGGCCGCCGAGCGCGCTCTGGGTCAGGGCACGCGCCTGTCGCAGGCCGTGGCGCGCTACCTGTTCAAGCTCATGGCCTACAAGGACGAGTACGAGGTCGCGCGCCTGCACACGGACCCGGCCTTCACCCGGCGCCTGCAGGACATGTTCGAGGGCGACTACCGCGTCGTCCACCATCTGGCGCCGCCGTCCTCGGCGAACAAGGATGAGCAGGGCCATCTGGTCAAGAAGGCCTACGGCCCCTGGATGCACAAAGCCATGCAGGTGCTGGCCAAGATGAAGGGCCTGCGCGGCACGGCGCTGGATCCCTTCGGCCGCACCGAGGAGCGGCGTACCGAGCGGGCCCTGATCCAGGAGTACCGCCAGTGCATCGAGGGCCTGTTGCCTGCACTGACGCCCGAGCGCCTGGCGCTGGCCGTGGAAATCGCCAGCATCCCCGAAGGCATCCGGGGCTATGGCCATGTCAAGGAGCGCCACCTGGCGGCGGCCCGCACCCAGTGGCAAGCCCTGATGGCGCGCTGGAGCACCCAGTCCGCCTGAGAGGCCATCCTGTAAGATGGCGCCATGGGGCCGCAAAGCGCGCGGTCCCATGGCCCGCGCCCCTGCATCTGCCATGCAAGCCGGGCACAAAAATCACGAAAAACCGCGCCCCCTCCCTTTAAAAACGGCAGATTGCTGCCAGTTGCAGCCATCGTCGCCCAAAAACCCGTTGCCGCCGGAACCCGGCAGCCGGCGGGGCCAGGGCTGACGCATACAATGCTCCGTTCTCCAGCGGGCCGGCCTTGTGCCGCAGCCCGCGGCGACCCTCTTTCCGACCTTCCGATCCTGGAGTCTTGCCCGTGTTTATTTCTTCCGCTTTCGCCCAGACCGCTCCCGCAGCCGCCGCCGGTGGCGACTTCATGTCGCAGTTGATGGGCATGGCGCCGCTGGCGCTGATGTTTGTGGTGCTGTACTTCGTGATGATCCGCCCGCAGATGAAGCGCCAGAAGGAGCACCGAGCCATGGTCGAAGCCCTGGCTAAGGGTGACGAAGTGGCGACGGCCGGCGGCATCATCGGCCGCGTGACCCGCCTGTCCGAGCAGTTCCTGCACATCGAGATCGCCTCGGGCGTCGAGATCCAGATCCAGCGCAGCGCCGTGGTGCAGGTGCTGCCCAAGGACACGCTCAAGTAAGCGCTTCCTTTTGTCTTGTGGGTATGCGCTGCGTCAGCGGCTGCATACCCTTTGTGCGTTGCTGACTGCAAAAGAGCGCGATCATGAACCGATATCCGGTCTGGAAATACGCGATCATCGTGATCGCGCTGCTGGTGGGGGTGCTGTACACCCTGCCTAATTTTTTCGGCGAGGCGCCTGCCGTACAGGTTTCCTCCGCCAAGGCCACCGTCAAGGTGGATAACGCGGTGCTGCAAAAGGTGGAGGCGGCCCTGCAGGCCGCAGGCGTCAAGCCGGATGTGCTGACGCTGGAGGGCACTTCCGTGCGTGCGCGCTTCAACACGCCCGACGAGCAGCTCAAGGCCAAGGATGTGATCCAGAAGGCCCTGATTCCTGATGCCTCCGATCCGGCCTACATCGTCGCCCTGAACCTGGTTTCGCGTTCGCCCCAGTGGCTGGCCGGCATTGGCGCCAAGCCCATGTATCTGGGCCTGGATTTGCGCGGCGGCGTGCACTTCATGCTGCAGGTGGACATGGCTGCGGCCTTGACCAAGAAGGCCGACTCCTTTGCGGGCGACCTGCGCACCACGCTGCGCGACAAGAACATCCGCCATGGCGGCGTCTCGCGCGACGGCAACACCGTCGAGATCCGTGTGCGCGACGAGGCCACGCTGACGGCCGCGCGCAACCTGATCTCCGACCAGTTCCCGGACCTGGCTTCCGCCGCCGAGCCCGATGGCTCGGGCTTCAAGCTGCGCGCCACCATCAAGCCCGAGGCCCTGCGCAAGGTGCAGGAGCAGGCGCTCAAGCAGAACATCGTCACGCTGCACAACCGGATCAACGAACTTGGCGTGGCCGAGCCCGTGATCCAGCAGCAGGGCCTGGACCGCATCGTCGTGCAGCTGCCCGGCGTGCAGGATACCGCCAAGGCCAAGGACATCCTGGGCCGCACGGCCACGCTGGAAGTGCGTCTGGTCGATGAGTCCAGCGAGGCGCGCGGCGCCGAGATGGGCTCGGGCCCCGTGCCCTTCGGCGCCGAGAAGTACCTGGATCGCAATGGCCAGGCCGTGATCGTGCAAAAGCAGGTCGTGCTGACCGGCGAGAACCTGACCGATGCGCAGCCCGGCTTCGACAGCCAGACCCAGGAGCCCACGGTCAACCTGGTGCTGGATGCCAAGGGCGCGCGCATCTTCAAGGACATCACGCGCGACAACGTGGGCAAGCGCATGGCCATCATCCTGTTCGAGAAGGGCAAGGGCGAGGTCGTGACGGCACCCGTGATCCGCACCGAGATCGGCGGCGGGCGTGTGCAGATCTCCGGCCGCATGACCACCTCGGAAGCCAACGACACGGCCCTGCTGCTGCGCGCCGGCTCGCTGGCCGCTCCCATGGAGATCATCGAGGAATACACCATCGGCCCCAGCCTGGGCGCCGACAACATCAACCGCGGCATCCACTCCGTGGTCTGGGGCCTGGTGGCCATTGCCGCCTTCATGTGCGTGTACTACCTGCTGTTCGGCGTGATCTCCACGGTGGCACTGTCGGTCAACGTGCTGCTGCTGCTGGCCATTCTGTCCATGCTGCAGGCCACGCTGACCCTGCCCGGCATCGCCGCCATGGCGCTGGCGCTGGGCGTGGCCATCGACTCCAACGTGCTGATCAACGAGCGCATCCGCGAAGAGCTGCGCGGCGGCGCCTCGCCGCAGGCCGCCATCCACGCGGGCTATGAAAACGCCTGGCACACCATCCTGGACTCGAACGTGACCACGCTGATCGCGGGCCTGGCCCTGCTGGCCTTCGGCTCCGGCCCGGTGCGCGGCTTTGCCGTCGTGCACTGCATCGGCATCCTGACCAGCATGTTCTCGGCCGTGTTCTTCTCGCGCGGCCTGGTCAACCTCTGGTATGGCCGCCGCAAGAAGCTCAAGAGCGTCTCCATCGGCCAGGTCTGGAAGCCCGAGGACAGCAGCCAGCTGCGTTCCGTGACCACCAGGAACTCCGCCGGCAGCGCCGACGCCAACCACTGAAAGGGAGAACACCATGGAATTCTTCCGCATCCGCAAAGACATCCCCTTCATGAAGTACGCGTTGGTGCTCAACGCGGTCTCCTTCATTACCTTCGCGCTGGCCGTGTTCTTCCTGGTCACGCGCGGCCTGCACCTGTCCGTGGAGTTCACGGGCGGCACCGTGATGGAGGTCGCCTACACGCAGACCGCCGACATCGCCAAGGTGCGCGATACCGTCTCCAAGCTCGGTTACAGCGACGTCACGGTGCAGAATTTCGGCACCTCGCGCGATGTGATGATCCGCCTGCCCGTGCAAAAGGACGTGACCTCTGCGCAGCAAAGCGAGCAAGTGCTCGCTGCGCTCAAGGCCGAGGATGCCGAGGTCACGCTGCGGCGCACGGAATTCGTGGGCCCGCAGGTGGGCGACGAGCTCATGCACAACGGCCTCATGGCCCTGGGCTTCGTGGTGCTGGGCATCGTGATCTACCTGGCCATGCGCTTCGAGTGGAAGTTCGGCGTGGCGGCGGTGATCGCCAACCTGCACGACGTGGTCATCATCCTGGGCTTTTTCGCCTTCTTCCAGTGGGAGTTTTCGCTGTCGGTGCTGGCTGGCGTGCTGGCCGTGCTGGGCTACTCGGTCAATGAGTCGGTGGTGATCTTCGACCGGATCCGCGAGGCCTTCCGCAAGTTCCGCAAGCTCAGCACCACCGAGGTGATCGACCACGCCATCACCAGCACCATGAGCCGCACCATCATCACCCACGCCTCGACCGAGGCCATGGTGCTGTCCATGTTCTTCTTTGGCGGCCCCAGCCTGCACTACTTTGCGCTGGCGCTGACCATCGGCATCCTGTTCGGCATCTATTCTTCGGTGTTCGTGGCGGCCGCGATTGCCATGTGGCTGGGCGTCAAGCGCGAGGATCTGGTCAAGTCGCCCAAGGCCTCGCATGACCCCAATGATCCCAATGCCGGGGCCACGGTCTGAGGTCGTTTCATGTAAGCATATGTACTCGTTATAGCCGGCTTACACTCATGGGCATGACCTCGTTGCCATTGCCCTCCAACGCGCCTGCAGCCGCCCCGCATCCGCTGGGTCTGCAGGCGCGTTTGCATTGGCTCCAGGGCCTGTGCGCCGGGCTGCCGGCCGTGGCGGATCAGTTGCTGGAATACATGGCCCAGCAGGCGGCTGCGGTCGGCACCCAGCGCGAAATGCAGGAGCGCCGTGAAGCCTGGACCAGCTACCGTGAATGCCAGTCCGAATGGCTGCGCACCAGCCTGAAGGCGTTGCAGGCAGCCTTGCAGCAGGGGCAGGCTGCGCCCGCGCCTGCCGCCCCGGCGCCTGCTTCGGTACCCCCACCGCTGAGCTTCGAGCTGCTTGGCGACGATGTGGTTGAGAACAAGATTCTGGCGTCGCGCATGGCGCTGGCCATGGGCGAATCCACGGGTGCCGCTTTCGAGACGCTGCGCCTGCGCTTGCAACTGGTCGAAGGCCGCGAATTGGCCTCAGATGACATCCTGCGCAGCGAATTTGTCTGCCTGCGCCTGGTCGAGCAATGGATGGCCTGCGGCCTGCTGCGCGGCGACCTGCAGCGCGTGATGGACCCGCTGCAGTTCGCGCTGGCGCCACTGCTGGTGGCCCAGTACAAGTCCATCCACGAGCTGCTCGACAGCCAGGGCGTTACCCGCTCCCAGGACGTGGCCATGCGCGTGCGCCGCTCCGAAACCGGTCTGTCCACCCGTGCCATGGGGCTGGGCGCCAGTGCCGGCTCCGGGGGCACTGCAGCAGCCCCGCCGTCGGCGGAGCCTGTGTCGTCGGCTTATGCAGCGGCGGCCGGGGATGCTCCTTTGCAGGGCGCAGCAGCCCAGATGCCTGCAGGCATGACCAGTCTGGCCCGGGCCCGGCACCGTGCCCATGAAGTGGTCAACCAGCTGCGCCGGCTGCTGACACAGCCCAGCGTGGGCGTTTCCGGGCTCATGCCCGGTGTGCCTGCGCCATCGTCCCAGGCGCCAGCCTCTGCTGCGCTGGCCCAGGCCCTGCTGGAGCAGCGGGTCGTTGCCCAGACGCAATACCAGCAGGCACTGGCCCAGGGGCTGACCTCCCCGCCCATGGACTACAGTCCCGCGGCGCTGGGCCAGCTGGCGGTCCAGGTGCGCGAGCGCGCGGTGGACCTCAAGCGCAAGGCCGCGACGACGGCGGAGAAGGCGACCATCGAGGTGGTGGCGCTGATGTTCCAGAGCATTCTCAGCGAAGACCGCATTCCGCCATCGATACGCGTGTGGTTTGCCCGGCTGCAGGTACCGGTGCTGCGCGTGGCGCTGGCCGAGCCGGAGTTCTTCAGCAATCTGCGCCATCCGGCCCGGCTGCTGATCGACCGCCTGGGCTCGTGCGTGATGGGCTTTGATACGGCCACCATTGGCGGCAGCGCGCTGGAGGCTGAAATCCGGCGCATCGTCCAGGTCATCGAGCAATACCCTGAAACGGGCCAGAAGGTGTTCGTGCTCGTGCTGCGTGAGTTCGAAGAGTTTCTGGCCCGCGACCTGACGCAGGCCAAGGCGGCAGCCCGCATTGCCACCGTGGCCCAGCAGGTCGAGCAAAAGGAAACCCTGGCCATCCAGTACACGATCGAGCTGCGCCATCTGCTGACCGACATGCCGGTGCGAGAGGAGATACGCGAGTTCCTGTTCAAGTCCTGGACCGAGGTGCTGGCCCTGGCCGCCGTGCGCCACGGACCCAAGGACCCGCGCACCATGCGCTTCAAGCAGGCCGCCAGCGAGCTGGTCTGGGCCGCCAGCGCCAAGCCCACGCGCCAGGAGCGTTCGCGCGTGATCCAGACGCTGCCCGCACTGCTGCAGACGCTGCGCGAGGGGCTGGCGCTGATCGGGGTCACCGGCGATGCGCAGTCAGCGCGCATCAAGCGCGTCACCGATACCCTGGCAGAGGCCTTCGTGTCCAAGACCGCAGCCATCGCGCCTGCGCGCATCGAGGCCATGGCCCAGCGGCTCGCGCAACTGGAGCAGTACATCCGTGATGATGGCCAGCTGGACGAGGACATGCCGCTGTCGCCCGAGAACATCGAGATGATTCTGGGCGTGGACACGGCGGGCCTCAACGTCATCCCGAACACGAATGCGCCGGTCGAGGCGGTCATGCTCGGCTGGGCCCAGTCCCTGGAACCTGGTCGCTGGTTCACGCTGGACCACAACGGCGCCCGCGTGCAGGTCCAGTATGTCTGGCGCAGCAGCCGCAAGCAGCTGCACCTGTTTGCGGCGCTCGATGGCAGCTGCCATCTGCTGCAGCTCAAGCGCATGGCTGCCTACCTGCAGTCCGGCCTGCTGTCCGTGCATGATGAGGAGGCGCTGACCGTGCGTGCCACGCGCGATGCGCTGCAGAAGATCCAGGCCAATCCCGAGAGGCTCAGTTCCCCCTGAGCCGCCGTGCGGGCCGGCAGGTCCCGGTCAGGTCTGGGCCAGCCGCTGGTACAGGCCGCCCGGCATGCGTTCGACGCGGCCTTCGAGCTCCAGCTCCAGCAGGCGGGCCTGCAGTGCGGCGGCATCCATGCCTGTGCGGTCCATCAGCGTGTCCAGCGGCAGTGGGTCGTGGGACAGTGCATTCAGGATAGGGTCGCTGTCCAGCGCCATGTCCGTGCCGGCCGGGGCAGCGGCTGGCGCAGGCGGCAGGCGTGCTGCCAGTCCCTGCAGTTCGTCGAGCACGTCCTGCGCCGTTTCCACGAGCTTGGCGCCCTGGCGCAGCAGCGCATGGCAGCCCCGTGCCTGGGGCGCGTGGATGGAGCCCGGAATGGCAAAGACCTCGCGGCCCTGTTCGGATGCCATGCGTGCCGTGATCAGCGAGCCCGAGCGCAGGGCCGCCTCGACCACCAGGGTGCCCTGTGACAGCCCCGAGATGATGCGGTTGCGCTGCGGGAAGTGCGAGGGCAGCGGCTCGCTGCCCAGCGGATATTCGCTGACAAGCATCCCCTGCTGCGCGATGGCGCGCGCCAGTGCCGTGTGCTGCCTGGGATAGACCTGATCGAGCCCTGTGCCGACCACGGCGATGGTCAGGGGCGTGCCCGCATCCTGTGGCGCAGCGCGCAGCGCGCCTTCATGGGCCGCAGCATCGATGCCCTGGGCCAGTCCCGAGACGATGCACAGCCCTGCCTCTGCCAGCGCCTGGCCCATGGCACGCGCATTGGCCTGCCCCTGCGCCGTGGGGTTACGGCTGCCGACCATGGCCAGTGCCTGGGGAAACGGAAACCAGGCGCGCCCGGGAGCCATGCAGCGGGCGCTGCCCTGCACAAAAAGCAGCAGGGGCGGGTCTTCGGTGTGCAGCAGGGACGGGGGGTACTGCGCATGCCCCAGCGGCAGCAGCGCATGGGCCAGCCCTTCGGCGGGGCTTTCCAGCCATTGCTGCATGGCGTCCAGTTCCCGCGCAAAGTGCGCAGGCACGGTGCGCAGGGCCTGGGCCTGCGCTGAACTCGTCAGGCCATTCCAGGCATGCGTCTGCTCCCATATCTGCGCAGCGCCACCACAGGCTGCCAGCATGCGCCGCGCCGTGGTGCGGCCCACCCCCGGCGTCAGCAGCAGCCGCAGCCAGGCGGCCAGTTCATCCGGTGGCATCGCGGTGCCTGCGGCGGCTGCTTCTGCCATGGCTGGGCGGGCAGGCCTGCGGGCCTCAGGGGGCAGGGGCGAGCAGGGTGTCACCCACTTCCACGCCACGCCGCGCTTCGAGCACCAGCGCGTAGGACACGCGATCGAAAGTGCGGAACACCATGGCGTAGCCATTGCGCTCGGAGGGCAGCTGCACCACCTCCTTGCGGTCGCCGGTCTTGTCCACGATGCTGATGCCACGGCTGATCAGCTCCAGCACCGTGCCTTCGTCCACGCCGTCGCTGATGCCCTTGTTGATGGCGATGACCTGGTTGACCGCGGCCCAGCGCACGGCCGAGTCGCCGTACAGTGACACCACATGGGCCTGCACGGCACTGGCGGGCGCATGCGGCGCGTAGTTGATGAAGCGGCGTGCCGGCGCAGGCAGCAGGCGATCGCCCGCGCGCATTTCATTCTTGGCCTTGGACAACTCCACGGTCGCAGGAATGTTCTGCGAGGCGGTGTTGCCACTGCTGTCAACGCCCTCCAGCGTGGTTTCGCCCTCGATGAGCTCGGCATTGCCCAGGTACTTGGCCTCGTAGCCCAGGACTTCGCCGGTCACGGGGTCCTTGAGCGCCATGGCATCGCGAAACAGCCGGAAATGGCGCGGCAGGCCCCCGTCCTTGAGCAGCGGCGCCCCGGCCGGGCCGCGCACATAGGCGCGGTCGCCGCTGGCCATGAGCACGCGCTGGTCTGTGGTGGCGATGATGCGCGGCGCCAGCAGCAGCGTGTCGGCATCGACGACCAGGGGCTCTGCCAGGAAGGGCTCGATCAGGTGCGGCTGCAGCGTGGGCAGTGCCGCGTCGGCCAGCGACTCGCTGCGCGAGCGCGGCGAAATCCGCACTGTTTCGGGCTCGCCCGAGTCGCCAGCCATCCGTGCCGTGCCCAGGCGGGCATAGCCGTCACGCTTGTCCAGATAGAGCACCTGGCCAGGGTAGATGAGGTGAGGGTTGGCGATGGATGGCAGGTTCATGCCCCACAGTTGGGGCCAGCGCCAGGGGCGGCGCAGGTACATGCCTGCAATGCCCCAAAGCGTATCGCCGCGCCTGACGGTATAGCTGTCAGGCGCATTGGGGGCCAGCTCGCCCACGGGCACACCCTGCTGCGCCACCTGCTGCGCGGCGGAGCGCTGCGCTTCGGTCACGGGGTAGGGCTGCGCATGGGCCGCCGAGAGCGCTGCGATCAAGGCCGTTCCGACAGTCCAGGCACGAGCTGTGGCAAATGCGGTCATGGATATCCTCTTCTTGTGGCGTGAGGCAGCGTCCCTCCCAGGCGCTGCGGCATGGCCGATCTTGTCACGAACGGCCAGGCGGGTCTTGCAAGTCAGCAGGGATTCTGCGGGCAAGGCCTTGATAGGGCAACGCTTATTGCAGGGCACGGCTGCGCCATGGCTCAAAAGTGGCGAAAATAACGACATTCACCGAGCCAGCCATGACCATTTTGCCCATTCTTTGCTATCCCGACCCCCGTCTGCACACCGTGGCCAAGCCGGTGGCCGTGGTCGATGACCGCATCCGCAGGCTGGTCGAGGACATGTTCGCCACGATGTACGACGCCAGCGGCGTCGGGCTGGCGGCCACGCAGGTCAATGTCCATGAGCGCGTGGTCGTGGCCGATATCTCCGAGGCGCGCAACGAGCCCTTTGTGCTGATCAACCCCGAGCTGCTGTGGGCCAGCGAGGAAAAGCAGCTGGGCGACGAAGGCTGCCTGTCCGTGCCCGGCATCTACGACGGTGTGGAACGCTCCACGGCCATCCGCGTCAAGGCGCTGGACGAAAACGGCAACGAGCGAATCATCGAGGCCGAGGGGTTCAAGGCGATCTGCATCCAGCATGAGATGGACCATCTGATGGGCAAGGTCTTCGTCGAATACCTGTCGCCGCTCAAGCGCAACCGCATCAAGACCAAGCTGGTCAAGCAGCAGAAACAGGCTGCCCGCGCATGATGCGCACGCCAGCGCCTCGCTTCGGGCTGCGCTGGATGAAGGGCGGCGCGGCTGTGTGCATGGCTGCCCTGGCCCTGCTGCTGGCAGGCTGCGCCGTGCCAGAGTGGCAAGAGCCGGGCACGCCGCAGGAGCAGATCGAGAAGTCCATGGGACGGCCCACGCTGGCCCTGCCGCTCGATGGCGGCGGCATGCGCCTGGTCTACAGCCGCCAGCCTGCGGGCCAGCAGGTCTATCACATGGATTTCGACGCCCGGCGGCGGCTGGTTCGCGTGCAGCAGGTGCTGACGCCCGAAAAATTTCAGGAACTGCGCAACGGCGAGGATGGCAAAGACAGCGTCTACCGGCAGCTTGGCCCGCCGGCGCGGTTCGAGAAGGTTGCCAGCTTTGATGGCGACATCTGGACCTACCGTATCCTGGACAATGGCATTCGCCGCCAGGCCCATGTGCATATCGACCCTGCCGGCGTGGTGCGCCGTGTGATGTTCACCGACGAAGTGCTCAACGACGACAAACGGCGCTGAGCCCATTCCCCCTACTGGATTGCATGAGAGTCATTTTTGCCGGCACGCCCGAGTTTGCGCGCGTTGCCCTTGAGCGCCTGCTTGCCGCGGGCTTTTCCGTTCCGCTGGTGCTCACCCAGCCCGACCGGCCTGCCGGGCGCGGCATGAAGCTGCAGGCCTCGCCCGTCAAGCAATGCGCGCAGGAGCATGGCATTGCCGTGTCCCAGCCGCGCAGCCTGCGCCTGGACGGCAAGTACCCCGAAGAGGCCGCAGCCGCCCGTGACGCCATCGAGGCGGCCCACGCCGATGTCATGGTCGTTGCCGCCTATGGCCTGATCCTGCCGCAGTGGGTGCTGGATGCGCCGCCCAAAGGCTGCCTCAATATCCATGCCAGCCTGCTGCCGCGCTGGCGCGGCGCTGCCCCCATCCACCGCGCCATCGAAGCCGGCGATGCCGAAACCGGCGTCACCATCATGCAGATGGACGCCGGCCTGGACACGGGCGACATGTGCCTGGTCGAGCGTTTGCCGATTGCCGCAGACGACACCACGGCCAGCCTGCACGACAAGCTGGCCGGACTGGGCGGGCGCCTCATTGTCGAGGCGCTGGAGATGGCTGCCTGCGGCGGCCTGCCGCGCACGCCCCAGCCGTCCGAAGGCGTGAACTACGCCCACAAGATCGAAAAGGCCGAAAGCCAGATCGATTGGCACCAGGACGCCGAGGCCATTGCCCGGCGCCTGCGCGCCTTCAACCCCTTCCCGGGCGGCGCCACGCAGTACGGTACGGAAGCCATCAAGGTCTGGGAGGCCCAGGCCGAACCGGCCCATGCGTCCGCTTTGCCCGGTACCGTGCTGTCGGCATCGGCCGACGGTGTGCGCGTGGCCTGCGGCCAGGGCGTGCTGCGCATGACGCTGCTGCAGCGCGCAGGCGGCAAGCGGCTGGCAGCGGGCGATTTTCTGCGCGGCTTTGCGCTGTCTGAAGGCAGTGTGCTCGATGGTGTGGCGGGCGACGGCTCGCCATGAACCTGCAACCGCTGGTGGAGCGGGCACGCGGCATCGCGCGCGACCCGGCGTTCATGACCGGCGTGCGCGACATGTCGGGCACGGCGCTGGGCATCGGCGCCTGGGGCCTGGTGACGGGCGTGGCCATGATCAAGAGCGGCATGCCCCTGCCCCTGGCGCTGTTCATGGGCGTGCTGGTCTATGCGGGCAGCGCCCAGCTGGCCGTGCTGCCGCTGATGACCGTGGGCGCGCCACTGTGGGTGGTCTGGTTCACGGCCATCTGCGTGAATCTGCGCTTCGTCATTCTCAGCAGCATGTGGCGCAGCTATTTCTCGCACCTGCGGCTGCGCCACCGGCTGGCGATTGCCTATTTCAGCGGCGATGTGATTTTCGTCAGCTTCATGAGGCGCTATCCCGACGGCCGCCCCCAGCCCGAGCAACTGCCCTATTACTGGGGCGCGGCCATGACCAACTGGCTGGCCTGGCAGGTGCCGTCCACGCTGGGCATTTTGCTGGCCAATCAGGTGCCGCTGTCCTGGGGCCTGGGCTTCGCGGGCGTGCTGGCGCTGATCGGCGTGCTGCTGTCCATGCTCAATGACCGTGCCACCTGGGTGGCCTGTGTGGTGGCCGCCAGCGCGGCCGTGGCCGCCTTTGCGCTGCCGCTCAAGCTCAATATCCTCGTGGCCATCGCTGCGGCCGTGGCTGCCGGCCTGCTGGCCGAAACCCTGCAGCGCAGCCTGAATGCCCTGCCCGGGCCTGCCCCGGTCCGTCCTCCCGATACGACCCAGGGCGAACGCCATGCCGTGCAGCCGCTGCGCGAAGAGGCACGGGCCCGGGAAGAGGAGACATGCTGATGGACCTGTCCTGGCTGTGGCCCTGGCTGGCCTGCGTGGGCCTGGCGGCCATCACCCTGTTCACGCGTGCCTTTTTTCTGATTCCCGAGCGCGAAGTGCCCATGCCGCCATGGCTCAAGCGCGGGCTCAAATATGCGCCCCTGGCCGCACTGGCAGCGGTCATCGCGCCCGAGATCGTGATGACCAATGGCCAGTTGATCGGCACGCTGCTGGACGCGCGCCTGCCTGCGCTGGCCTGCGCGCTCATGTATTTTTTTTACAAGCGCGGCATCATGGGAACCATCGCCGTCGGCATGGCGGTCTATCTGCCGCTACACATCGGCCTGGGCTGGTAGCCGCTCAGGCTTGCCGGGACTGGCTTGCGCGGCCGGATGTCGGCCGGGCAGGCCCGTCTGGATGGCTGAAATCGGGTTACAGCCTGCCTTGGCTGCCACGGTCTTCGGCAATGCCGGCGCCATGGCTGCCCCTCGCCGGACCGGGTGCGCCGCCTACAATGGCCGTGATTTACTCCCTTTTTGTTTCAATTCCATGGCGATCGTCCCCGATCGCGCCGCTGCCGCCATGAACATCCTTCGTTTCTCCGATCTTTGCGCCCAGGGCAAGGCCCAGGGCCAGCGCGTCTTCATCCGTGCCGACCTCAACGTTCCCCTGAACGATGCGGGCGAAATCACCGAAGACACCCGCGTGCGCGCCTCCGTGCCGGCCATCGAGATGGCCCTGAAGGCGGGCGCTGCCGTCATGGTCACCAGCCATCTGGGCCGTCCCACCGAGGGCGAGTTCAAGCCCGAGGATTCGCTGGCCCCCGTCGCGCGCCGCCTGGGCGAGCTGCTGGGCCGCGAGGTGCCGCTGGTGGCCAACTGGGTGGACGGCGTGCAGGTTGCGCCCGGCCAGGTCGTGCTGCTGGAGAACTGCCGCGTCAACGTCGGCGAAAAGAAGAACAAGGAAGATCTGGCCCGCAAGCTGGCCGCGCTGTGCGACATTTTTGTGCACGATGCCTTCGGCACAGCCCACCGCGCCGAGGGTACGACCTACGGCATCGCCCAGTTTGCGCCCATCGCCTGCGCCGGCCCGCTGCTGTCGGCCGAGATCGATGCCATCAGCAAGGCCCTGGCCAACCCGCGCCGCCCGCTGGCCGCCATCGTGGCCGGCTCCAAGGTCTCGACCAAGCTGACCATCCTGCAATCGCTGGCCAGGAATGTGGACCAGCTCATCGTGGGCGGCGGCATTGCCAACACTTTCATGCTGGCGGCTGGCCTGAACATCGGCAAGAGCCTGGCCGAAGCCGATCTGGTCGGGGAGGCCAAGGCCGTGATCGAGGCCATGGCCGCACGTGGCGCCGAGGTGCCGATTCCTACCGATGTGGTCGTCTCCAAGGCATTCGCTGCCGATGCGCCCGCCACCGTCAAGAAGGCCACCGAGGTCGCCGACGATGACCTGATCCTGGACATCGGCCCTGAAACTGCGGCCCGACTGGCCGAGCAGCTCAAGAAGGCGGGCACCATCGTCTGGAACGGCCCTGTGGGCGTGTTCGAGTTCGATCAGTTCGCCAACGGCACCAAGGTCATTGCCCAGGCGATTGCCGAATCCGATGCCTTCAGCATCGCCGGCGGCGGCGACACCCTGGCCGCCATCGCCAAGTACGGCATCGAGGAGCAGGTGGGCTACATCTCCACGGGCGGTGGCGCCTTCCTCGAAGTGCTCGAAGGCAAGACGCTGCCGGCTTTCGAGATCCTCGAAAAGCGCGCCAACGGCTGACACCGTCCGCACGGTCCGGCCACGGGCCTGCGTGCCGGCCGGGCGGGGCAGATGCCCGGCGGCCGGCTCTGAGATAGGCCGGTCGCTAAAATCGCGCGCCATGACCTTTATCGACATGCTGCGCAATGCATCCGCCCAGAACCAGTCCATGCTGTGCGTGGGCCTGGACCCCGAACCCGGCCGCTTTCCGGCTGCCATGCGCGGCGATGCGGCAAAGATCTACGACTTTTGCGCGGCCATCGTCGATGCCACGGCCGATCTGGTCAATTCCTTCAAGCCCCAGATTGCCTACTTCGCGGCCCATCGCGCCGAGGACCAGCTCGAAAAGCTGATTGCCCATATGCGCGCGGTGGCGCCCCAGGTGCCCGTCATCCTGGATGCCAAGCGCGGCGATATCGGCTCCACGGCCGAGCAGTACGCCAAGGAAGCCTTCGAGCGCTATGGCGCCGATGCCGTCACCCTGTCGCCCTTCATGGGTTTTGACTCCATCACCCCCTACCTCAAGTACGAGGGCAAGGGGGCTTTCCTGCTGTGCCGCACCTCCAACCCGGGCGGTGATGACCTGCAGGCCCAGCGCCTGGCCGACCTGCCCGGCCAGCCCCACCTGTTCGAGCATGTGGCGCGCCTGGCCCAGGGCCCCTGGAACACCAATGGCCAGCTGGGCCTGGTCGTCGGCGCCACGCGCCCGCAGGAAATCGAGCGCGTGCGCGAATTCGCGCCCTCGCTGCCGCTGCTCATCCCCGGTGTCGGCGCCCAGGGCGGCGATGCCGTGGCCACCGTGAAGGCCGCGCGCATCGGTGGCGGCCCCATCGTCATCAACTCCTCGCGCGCCATCCTCTATGCCTCGCAGGGCGATGACTTCGCCCAGGCTGCGCGTGCCGCAGCCCAGGCCACGCGCGCGACCCTGCAGCAGGCCGCCGCACAGGCCTGAGCGCCAGGAACGCCGGCCATGCAGGGCAAATGGCTGGAAGACTTTCTGCTGCTGGCCCAGGAGCGCAGCTTTACCCGGGCCGCCGAGCTGCGTCACGTCACCCATCCGGCCTTCGGGCGGCGCATCCGCGCGCTGGAAGCCTGGGCCGGCACGCCACTGGTCGAGCCCGGCGGCGGCCCTGTGCGGCTGACGCCGGCGGGCGAAGCCTTCCGCGACACGGCCGAGCAGATGGTGCGCATGCTGGCCCAGTCGCACGACGAGCTGCAGGCCGTGGCGGGGCGGCAGGCGCGTGCGATCACCCTGGCCACGGGCCGCACCCTGGCGCGCACCATCGTCGCCGACTGGCTGGCGCGCCATGCTGCCGTCTTGCAGACCGCCGAGCTGCGTGTGATCACGCGCACCCTGGATGAAGCCGTGGCCATGCTGCAGCGCGGCGAGGTCAGCTTCTCGCTGCTCTACCACCATGCAGCGATTGCCGTGCGCCTGGACGGGCGCCAGTTTGGCCATCTCACGGTCATGCACGACAAGCTCGTGCCCGTGACCCGCACCGATGCCGATGGCCGGCCCCTGCACAGCCTGTCGGCCCCCGGCACCGTGCCTTACCTGGCCTTCTCGCGCAGCATGGCCTTGGGCCGGCTCGTGGAAGACCATCTGGCCCAGCACCCGCAGGCGCCGCGCCTGCGCCGCTGCGTGGACTGCGACTCGGCCGATGCCAACTACGAGTACGTGCTCAGAGGGCTGGGCGTGGCCTGGATGCCGTGGTCCATGGTGCGCGCCGACTGCCAGGCCGGGCGCCTGGCCGTGGCGGGCGATCCCGGCCTGCAAGTGCATTTCGACGTGCGGCTGTACCGCCCCAAGCGCCACCTGGGCACTGCTGCGGAACAGTTCTGGGCCAATATCACCAGCGCCTGAGGCTGGTGCCGCAATGGCCCGGCTTCGTGCCGAATCAGCACCAAAGGCTGACGGCAGACTTCGCACAATCTTCTTCACACACCCAAGGATCCCCCATGCACAGCACACAACCCCTGCGCCGCGCCCTTCTGGCCTGCGGCCTGCTGCTTGCCGCCGCCGGCAGCGCCTTCGCCGACGACACGGCCAGCTACCCCAGCCGGCCCATCACCATGGTCGTGGGCTATCCGGCCGGCGGCAGCACCGACCTCGTGGGCCGCTTTGTGGCCGATGGCCTGGCCGCGCGCCTGGGCCAGCCCGTGGTGGTCGAGAATGTCGGTGGCGCAGGCGGCACCATCGGTGCGCAAAAGGCCATTAAGGCGCCAGCCGACGGCTACACGCTGTTCGTGGGCGCCAACAATGAACTGGCCATCGCCAGGCTGATCAACAAGAGCGTCAAGTACTCCATCGGCGATTTCACGCCCATCGGCCTGATCGGCTCCCAGCCCATGGTGCTGGTGGCCTCGCACAAGGCTGGCGTCAAGAACGCCGCCGAGTTCACGGCCCTGGTGGCCAAGAATCCTGGCAAGTTCAGCTATGGCAGCTCGGGCGTGGGCACGGCGCTGCACCTGGCCGGCGAGATGATCAAGGAGCAGGGCCGGCTGCACATGACCCACATTCCCTACCGTGGCGTGGCGCCGCTGACCACCGATCTCGTGGGCAACAACATCGAGTTCGGCATGTTCGTGTTGTCCTCGGGCCTGCCGCAGATCCGCGCGGGCAAGGTCATTGCCCTGGGCACGACCGAAGCCCGGCGCTCGGCCATCACGCCCGACATCCCGGCCCTGTCCGAGCTGCCCCAGTACAAGAACGTGGACATCAACTCCTGGTTCGCGCTGATGGCGCCCAAGGGCCTGCCCGCGCCCATCGCGGCCAAGGTCAAGAAAGCGCTGGACGAGACCATGGCCTCGCCCGAGTTCCGCAAGAAGATGGAAGAGGCCGGCTCGGTGGTTGCCGACCCCAAGACCGATGTCGGCAAGTACATCAACGCCGAAATCGCCAAGTACACCAAGATCGTGCAATTTGCCCACATCGAAAATTGAATTGCCCCCCCTGAGTCGCTTCGCGCCTTCCCCCAGGGGACGACAGCCTCGCGGCGGGGCGGCGCGGCCGGCTGAGGCCCTTGCTCGCTGTCCCTCGCTTGGGTCACGCCAGTTCCAAAGGCAGCGCGCATTACACCAGGGTTGTAGATAACGGAGTGAGTGATGGATATTCTTCAATTTGACCTTCCTTTGCCCGACCTGAGCGCCTGGCGCGCGGGCAATACTGGCACCGAGGGGGTGTGGCAATTCGACTCGGGCCGTCCGGGCCGCCATGTGATGATCTCGGCACTGGTACATGGCAATGAAATCTGCGGCGCCTGGGCCATTGCCGGCCTGCTGCAGGCGCTGCACCAGGGCCTGGCGCTGGACAACGGACGCCTGACCCTGGTGCTGGCCAATCTCGAAGCCTTTGACCGCTTCGATGCGGCGAACCATGATGCCTCGCGCTTCGTGGACGAAGACATGAACCGCCAGTGGATCGATGCGCGCATGGACGAGGGCGGCACGCGCGAGCGCCGCCGCGCCGCCGCGCTGCGCCCCTTCGTGCGCCAGGCCGACTGGCTGCTGGACCTGCATTCCATGCACGAGCCTTCGGCACCTTTGCTGCTGACCGGCGTGCAGCCGCGCAACCGTGATCTGGCCCGCCGCATGGGGGCGCCCATGCACATCGTCGTGGACGCCGGCCACAAGGACGGCACGCGGCTGCGCGACTATGGGCGCTTCGGTCTGGGTGACGAAGAGGCGGGCGATTCGCGCTCGCTGCTGATCGAGTGCGGCTTTCACGGCGACCCGTCCAGCCGCGATGTGGCGCGCGACCAGTGCCTGCGCTTTCTGGAGGTGGCGTCCATCTTCGCTCCAGCTGCACTGCACGAGGCCCTGCCGGGGTGGCGGCAGGCCGACGCGCCCGCGCAGTGGGCCCTGGAGGTCACGGCGCCTGTGGTGGCCAAGAGCAGCGGTTTTCGCTTCCATGCGCCCTTCACCGGCCTGGAGCGGTTCGACAAGGCCGGCACCGTGATCGGCGACAACGATGGCGAGCCTGTGCTCACGCCCTATGACGACTGCGTGCTCGTCATGCCCTCGGTGCGCCAGGCGCGCGCGGGCGTGACGGTGGTGCGCTTTGCCAGGCGCTCGCTGCTCTGAGCCTGCCCGGGCCGTCAGGCGGCCCGGGTCTGGAGATAGGACCGCAGATAACGCCCTGTATGGCTGTCCGGGTGGGCTGCGATGTCCTCAGGCGTGCCTGTGGCCACGACCTGACCACCGCCTGCGCCGCCTTCGGGCCCCATGTCGATGATCCAGTCGGCCGTCTTGATCACATCCAGGTTGTGCTCGATGACCACGATGGTATTGCCCGCGTCGCGCAACTGCTGCAGCACACTGAGCAGCAGTGCGATATCGGCGAAATGCAGGCCGGTCGTGGGCTCATCCAGGATGTAGAGCGTGCGGCCGGTGCCGCGCTTGGACAGCTCCTGCGCCAGCTTGACGCGCTGGGCCTCGCCGCCCGACAGCGTGGTGGCGCTCTGGCCCAGGCGGATATAGGACAGACCCACATCCAGCAGGGTCTGCAGCTTGCGCGCGATGGCCGGCACATCCTTGAAGAAGGCATGCGCGTCCTCCACCGTCATCTCCAGGATCTGGGAGATGTTGCGGCCCTTCCACTGCACCTCCAGCGTTTCGCGGTTGTAGCGCTGGCCGTGGCAGACATCGCAGGGCACGTAGACGTCGGGCAGAAAGTGCATCTCCACCTTGACCATGCCGTCGCCCTGGCAGGCCTCGCAGCGCCCGCCGGCCACGTTGAACGAGAAGCGTCCGGGACCGTAGCCACGCTCCCTGGCGGTGTGGGTCTCGGCCATCAGGTCGCGGATGGGCGTGAACAGACCCGTGTAGGTCGCCGGATTGCTGCGCGGCGTACGGCCGATGGGCGACTGGTCCACATTGATGACCTTGTCGAAATAGCCCATGCCCACGATCTCGTCATGCGGCGCGGCTTCGCCGCCAGCGCGGTGGATCAGGCGTGCAGCCTCGGCATACAGCGTGTCGTTGACCAGGGTGCTTTTGCCCGAGCCGGAAACGCCGGTCACACAGGTCAGCAGGCCCACGGGGAAGTCCACCGTCACATTCCTGAGGTTGTTGCCGCGCGCGCCGGCCACGCGCAGAGCCTGCAGCTGCGGCGCAGCGCATGGCGTGGCGTGCAGCGACGCAAAGCCCTGGCTGGCGGTGCGCGCCCTGGTGTCCTCCTGCTCCCCGGGGGCCGGTTGCCAGGGTGTGCGCCGCGCCGGCACGGCAATGCGCTGCGTGCCGGCCAGGTAGCGGCCTGTGGGCGAGTCGGGGTTGGCGCGCACCTCTTCGTAGCGGCCCTGCGCCATGACGCGCCCGCCATGCACGCCCGCGCCCGGCCCCAGGTCGATGATCTGGTCGGCGGCGCGCATCATGTCCTCGTCGTGCTCGACCACGATGACGCTATTGCCGATATCGCGCAGGTGCTGCAGCGTGCCGATGAGCTTGTCGTTGTCGCGCTGGTGCAGGCCGATGCTGGGCTCGTCGAGCACATACATCACGCCCGTCAGGCCGCTGCCGATCTGGCTGGCCAGCCGGATGCGCTGGGCCTCGCCGCCCGACAGCGTATCGGCGCCACGGTCCAGGCTCAGGTAGCTCAGGCCCACATCGTTGAGGAACAGCAGGCGCGATGCAATCTCGCGCACCACCTTGTCCGCGATTTCGGCCTTGGCGCCCGACAGCTGCAGGTCCGTGCACCAGGCATGCGCCTGGGCCAGCGTGGCCCGGCCCACCTCGTAGATGGCGCGGGCCTGGGTGCCGTCGCCCACGCGCACGAAGCGCGCCTCGCGGCGCAGCCGCGTGCCGCCGCAGTCCGGGCAGACGCTGGTGCTGCGCAGCCGCGCCAGCTCGTCGCGCACCACGCTGGACTCGGTCTCGCGCCAGCGCCGCGTGATGTTGGGGATGATGCCCTCGAAAGGGTGGTGCTTGACCAGGGTCTCGCCCTTGCGCGCGCCACTGTCGAAGACGTAGCTGAAGGCAATGTCCTGCGTGCCCGAGCCCCAGAGCATCACATGGCGCACCTTCTCGGGCAGCTCCTCGAAAGCCTGCTCGATGTCGGCGCCGTAGTGGCGCGCCACGCTCTCCAGCATGGAAAAATAGTAGCCGTTGCGCCGGTCCCAGCCCTTGACGGCGCCGCTGGCCAGGCTCAGCGAGGGAAAGGCCACGACGCGCTGCGGGTCGAAAGTCTCCGTGCAGCCCAGTCCGTCGCAGCCCGGGCAGGCGCCCATGGGCGAGTTGAACGAAAACAGGCGCGGCTCCAGCTCGGGCAGCGAGTAGCTGCACAGCGGGCAGGCGAACCTAGCGCTGAAGAGGTGCTCCCTGCCGCTGTCCATCTCCAGCGCGATCACGCGGCCGCCCGCCTCGGCGCCGCCTGCGCGCAGCGCAGCCTCGAAACTCTCGGCTAGGCGCTGCTGCGCGTCCGGGCGCACCTTCAGGCGGTCGATGACCACATCGATGTCGTGGCGCTCGTTCTTTTCCAGCGCGGGCAGGGCATGGGCCTCGTGGATATTGCCATCGATGCGAAAGCGCACATAGCCCTGGGCCTGCAGCTGCGCGAACAGTTCGGTGAACTCGCCCTTCCTGCCGCGTGCTAGCGGGCCCAGCACCATCAGCCGCGTGTCCTCGGGCAGGGCCAGGGCCGCATCCACCATCTGGCTGATGGTCTGCGACTGCAGCGGCAGGTCATGGTCCGGGCAATAGGGCGTGCCGGCGCGGGCGAACAGCAGGCGCAGGTAGTCATTGATCTCGGTCACCGTGCCCACGGTGGAGCGCGGGTTGTGGCTGGTGGCTTTTTGCTCGATGCTGATGGCTGGCGACAGGCCCTCGATCAGATCCACATCGGGCTTGTCCAGCCGTCCCAGGAACTGGCGCGCATAGGCCGACAGGCTTTCCACGTAGCGGCGCTGGCCTTCGGCGTACAGGGTATCGAAGGCCAGACTGGACTTGCCCGAGCCCGACAGCCCGGTGATCACCACCAGCTGGTTGCGCGGAATGTCCAGATCGATGTTCTTGAGGTTGTGCGTGCGCGCTCCCCGGATGGCGATGCGTGGCGCCATCGCCTGGCCGAGATAGCGGCCTGCGGGGAGAGCGGGCGCTGGCGCGCCGTCTTCGGGAGTCATGTGGGAACCAGGCATCGGGAAAAAACCCTGCGAAGTCGAACCCACCATGATAGGTCAGAACCCTGCGCCCGCTGCGGGCGCTGCCGACGTCAGGCCTGCGGTGGCCGTGTGGCGACAAAGCTGGGCCGCTCGGAGAGCTTGGCCTGCAGCGATGCCAGATTCGGGTGCTCGGCGCGCCAGTTGATCTCGGGGAAGCGCAGATCCAGCCAGCCCAGCGCGCAGCCCACGGCCACATCGGCCAGCGTGAAGTGGATGCCGCAGCAGTAGGGCTTTTCACCCAGGCCTTGGGACATCATCTGCAGCGCGGCGCGCACCTTGGCCAGCTGGCGGTCGATCCAGGCCTGGCAGCGCTGGCCTTCGCCACGGCCATCCCAGGTGGCTTCGAGGCGGGCCAGGGCGCCTGCGTCCAGCAGACCATCGGCCAGCGCTTCCCATGTCTTGATCTCGGCCCGCTCACGGCCCGTTCCGGGAATGAGCTTGCCCACAGGCGACAGCGTGTCCAGGTATTCGACGATGACGCGCGAGTCGAACATGGCATCGTTGCCGTCCATGACCAGGCGCGGAACCTTGCCCAGCGGGTTGCCGGCGCCCGGCACACGGTCACTGCTCCAGGGGTTTTCCTCGACAAACTGATAGTCGAGCCTCTTTTCGGCAAGGACGACGCGTACCTTGCGCACGAAGGCACTGGTGGTGGAACCTATCAATTTCATGGACGTTTTCCGTGGGCGGGTGCGAATTCAGGGCAGTCTTGCAAAGGCAGCCGATTCTATGCGTTGCCCGCCGATTTCCTTCACACCTTCGTTTTTGCGCGACAGACCTACAATCACGGCCCATGAACCTGCCGCACATCTCCGCCCTGTCCCCGCTCGACGGCCGCTACGCCGCCAAACTCTCCCCTCTGCGCCCCATCATGAGCGAGATGGGCTACATGCACCGCCGCGTGCAGGTGGAGATCACCTGGTTCATCGCGCTGTCGGATGCCGGCTTTGCCGAATTCAAGCCCCTGAGCGAAGGCGCTCGCATCTATCTGCAGGATCTGGTCAAGAACTTCTCCGAGGCCGATGCCGTGGCCATCAAGGAGATCGAAAAGACCACCAACCACGACGTCAAGGCCGTGGAATACTGGATCAAGGGCAAGTTCGACGGTCGTCCCGAACTGCTCCAGGCCGCCGAATTCGTGCACTTTGCCTGCACCAGCGAAGACATCAACAACACCAGCCATGCGCTGCAGCTGCGCGCGGGCCGCGACAGCGTGCTGCTGCCTGCGCTGGCCGGCATCACCGCCAAGCTGCGCGAGATGGCCCACGCCTACGCGGCCGTGCCCATGCTCAGCCGCACCCACGGCCAGACCGCCAGCCCCACCACCGTGGGCAAGGAAATCGCCAACGTGCTGGTGCGCCTGGAAAAGGCGGCGGCCCGCATTGCCGAAGTCCGCATTCTGGGCAAGATGAACGGCGCCGTCGGCAACTACAACGCCCACCTGTCTGCCTGGCCCGAATTCGACTGGGAAGCCTTCAGCAAGAACGTGATCGAGTCGCCCGAGCCCCAGGGCCTGGGCCTGACGTTCCAGCCCTACTCGATCCAGATCGAGCCGCACGACTACATGGCCGAGCTGTTCGATGCCATTGCCCGCGCCAACACCATCCTGGTCGATTTCGCGCGCGATGTCTGGGGCTACGTGTCGCTGGGCTACTTCAAGCAGCGCCTGAAGGCCGGTGAGATCGGCTCCTCGACCATGCCCCACAAGGTCAACCCCATCGACTTCGAGAACGCCGAAGGCAACCTGGGCCTGGCCAACGCCGTGCTGCGCCACCTGTCCGAGAAGCTGCCTGTCTCGCGCTGGCAGCGCGACCTGACCGACTCCACCGTGCTGCGCAACATCGGCGTGGCCATGGGCTACGCGACGCTGGCCTACAGCTCGCTGATGACCGGCCTGAACAAGCTCGAACTCAACGAAGAGCGCCTGCAGGAAGACCTGGACCAGGCCTGGGAAGTGCTGGCCGAGCCTATCCAGACCGTGATGCGCCGCTACGGCGTGCAGGGCGCCTACGAAAAGCTCAAGGAAGTCACGCGCGGCAAGACCGTGCAGGCCCAGGACCTGCACCGCCTGATCGAAGGACTGGAAATCCCCCAGGCCGACAAGGACCGCCTGCTGGCCATGACGCCCGCCTCCTACGTGGGCAAGGCCGCCGAACTCGCCCGCCGCGCCTGATACCCGCCCTGGCGCGCCCCTGCGGGCGCGCCGACCCCTTGTCAGAGCTGCCGATGCAAGCACAGGCTTGCTGCGGCAGCTCTTGCTTTTGATAGGTGACGTTCCATGGCCCTCAAATCCACCATCTTCAAGGCGAACCTGTCCATCGCCGACATCGACCACGGCTACTACGCGGACCACGCGCTGACCCTGGCCCGCCACCCCAGCGAAACCGACGAACGCATGATGGTGCGGCTGGCCGCGCTGGCGCTCAACGCCCACCAGCTCAATGACATGTGCAACGGCGACGGCACCCTGGCCTTCGGTGCAGGCCTGTCCGACCCTGAAGATCCCGATGTCTCGCTGACCGATTTCACGGGCGCCAAGCGCCTGTGGATCGAGGTCGGCCAGCCCGAGGAAAAGCCCATCGTCAAAGCCTGCAACAAATCCGATGCCGTGGTGCTCTACGCCTTCCACCATGCCGCCGAAGTCTGGTGGAAAGGCCTGGAAGGCAAGCTCGCGCGCCAGAGCAAGCTACAAGTCTGGCGCTTGCCCTCGGAAACCAGCCAGGCGCTGGCCGCACTGGCCGAGCGCAGCATGCAGCTGCAGGCCACGATCCAGGAAGGCGCGCTCACCCTCAGCAGCAACCTGGGCACGGTATTTGCCGAGCCGCTGCGCTGGAAATAAGCCTGGCGCAGGCTCAAAGCTGCATGCGCACGGCCTGGGCGAAAGATTCCAGCGTCCAGCCCGCGCCCAGCAGCATGCGGCGCGTGGACAGCCGGTCCATGCGCTGCGGCGCCACCTCGCTGCCCAGGTGCAGCAGCGCCTTGGCCGCGAGAATCTCCACATAGCGGCTGTCGTAGCGCCGCGCCAGGTGGTTCCACAGCCCATGGGCGCCCGGTGACTGGCGCGCACCGCTGACCAGGCAGATGCCGGCATCCAGCACCGAACGGTAGACCGCGCTGGCAATGCCCCGGCGCTGGTAGCGCGGCGCAAACCGCGAGTGCGGCGAACGCACATGGCGGTCCGTGCGCCGGTCCACCTCGACCAGCCGGTTGAACACCGTATAGCCCGCCAGGCAGCGGCAGGCCCGGTCCTCCACATAGGCAAACCACTGTCCATCGGCTTCGCGCCAGTGCAGCTCGAACTGCGGGTCATGCAGCGGCCTGCGCTCCAGGCCCTGCAGCTTGCTGCCAGGCTGGTACAGGCGCTCGTAGATGGCCTCCAGCTCGCCCTCGACCAGGGGCAGCATCACGTCGATGCGCAGCTCGCTCACATGGGCTGCAGGCGCGGGTGCCGCAGCCACCGGGCGCGGCAGCATCGCGCCCAGCAGGCGGCGTGTTCTGGACCAAAGGGGATAGGAAAGGCCTGCAGGGGCCAGGGCAAGACAGGACACGGCAATGCTCGCTCCACAGGCACAGCCAGGCCGTGCCCATGCATGGGGATACCAGACCGCCATGGCGTGCAACGGCCAATGGCGGCAACTACCCGCGAAGACGGGGGAGGGGTGCGGAGTCATGCGCATGGCGCTGCCCGGTTCCGCGCAGGGCAGCGCATCAGGGCCGTGCGGCCTGTCGGGGACCGATATGGAGCCGCGCGGCATCGCGCTCGCGCAGGCGGCCTGCCACGGCAGGCCATGCCCGGCCTGCGGGCACACAGGCCCTTCCCGCTGCAAGAGCGGGACTGCGCAGCGGGATGGCGCGGCAGTGCAGAGCGTGTGGATAGTGCATGCAGAAACGGTGGGTCTGGCACCATCTTATAAGGGCTGCAACATCGCACCCCTGCAGTGCGATATCACGCCATCAGCGCGTACTGTGCGGCGGCTGACGCCGCTCGGCCGCGCGTTCGGCATAGCGGGTGAAGCGCCAGGAGTCGCCTTCTGTCGTTATTCTGTGCCAAACAGCACGTTTTTCCGCAGGCTCCATCGCTGTCCACAGCTGCACCTCGTCGAAGCTGCGTCCGCAGCCCTTGCATTTTTCATCGCCCTGGCTGGTCGAGCAAATCGCAATGCAGGGCGTATCCGGCGTGGTGTCGTACCAGGCCAGCCAGGCCGCCATGGCATGCGAGGGAAAGCCCTCAACCTGTACCTCGCTTTCATGCCAGAAGATCATCAGTGCATAGACCTCGGCCAGCGCCCTTACTTCGGGACTGAGCAGCACGCCGTCCGGTGACGGAGCGCGCGCGCGCCAGTAGTTGATGGCAGCCTCGATATCGGTGATGTGCAGTGTGGTCATTGGCAGGCAACAGGCAGGGAAAGTGATGATAAGTCGCGTGGCAACACTCCACGCGGATCAAGGTTGCTGCTAAATAAATAGCATCAAGAAAGGAGTGCGCAACGATTTCAAAGACCTTGCCTTCAAGGTGCCTGTGAGAAAAAAGGGTTTTTGCACTTGCGCGCCTTGCAGGCTTTGTGTTGCAATCCGTGCGTTCGAAGGGGAGTAGCTCTCTGCCGGGCATGGCTGAATTTTGCAAGCCATGGCACTGGTATCGGAATGGTCGTCAATACGAAGCGCAAGCTTCCGGCCTTCCGGGCAGGCTGCATATGCAGCCTTGCCGAGCAAGACCTTTGATGGACCTGATGACGGTCGATCAAGGTGCTCCCCTGTGCCAGGCATGTCCTTGCCCGGGTAAGCGCTGCGGCGTTGCATCGGTCTTTCTGGGCCGGTGGCGAAGTCTTCGATCCGCAAGACCCCGCCATCGGTTGTACTCAACAGCGAGAACCTTATGGACTTGGACTTTCTGACTCACGCCCCATTCTGGGTGGCCCTGGGCCAAATCATCATCATCGACATCCTGCTGGGTGGCGACAACGCCGTCGTCATCGCGCTGGCCTGCCGCAAGCTGCCTGCCGAGCAGCGCAAGAAAGGCATCATCTACGGTACGGCGGGCGCCATCATCCTGCGCGTCATCCTGATCGCTTTCGCGATGACCCTGCTGGCCCTGCCATTCCTGAAATTCGTCGGCGCCCTGCTGCTGGTGTGGATCGGCATCAAGCTGATCGCCCCCGACGAAGAAGGGCATGACAACATCGAGGGCAGCGACAAGCTGCTGGCCGCCATCAAGACCATCATCGTCGCCGACCTGGTCATGAGCGTGGACAACGTGATCGCCATCGCAGGAGCTGCCCAGAACTCGGGCGAGCACCAGATGCTGCTGGTCGTGCTGGGTCTGCTGATCTCCATCCCCATCATCGTCTGGGGCTCGCAACTGGTGATCAAGCTCATGGAGCGCTTCCCCATCATCATCGTGGCCGGCGGCATGCTGCTGGGCTGGATTGCTGGCGGCATGCTGGTGACCGACCCCGTCTTTGCCAACACCGACAAGTGGCTCTGGATGGTCAAGCTGCCCCAGTCCGACATGCTCAAGTACGGTGCCAGCGTGGCCGGTGCCCTGATCGTGCTGGCTCTGGGCAAGTTCGTCGCCTCGCGCCGCGCGTCTGCCAACGCCGGCAACGCGCATGGCGCCTGATCGCCGGAAAAGTTGAGGCCGGTGGCGGGTTGGGCTTGCATGCCGCTCGCCCCGGTTCGCGACAATGCAAGACAAGGGTGGCTGATGCCACCCCCCGCTTCTTTTGCTTTCCGACAACCTGGTTCGACAAGGACTCGCTTTGAAACCCATCATCATCTACGTGGATGACGCCGCCTACGCCCTGCCTGTGGTCCGGGCCCTTGCGGCTTCGCCGCAGGCCCAGTCTTCACACTGGCTGCTGGTGGCCTGCGCGCCGCGCATCACCCACCGCGTGAGCAAGTGGGTCAGCCACAGCGCCCGCGAAAGCTGGCGCGGCAAATGGGCCGACAAACTGTTCGCCCAACTGGTGCCCGCGTTCGGAGCCAGCGGCTGCCAGGTCACACAGGTGCTGGCCAAGGGGCCGCTGGCAGACCTGGTTGCACAGCTGCAGCAAACCCATGGCGCGGCCCAGATCATCGATGCCCGCCGTCCCAAGCAGGAAGCCGCTGCACCTGCCGTGGCGCCTGCCGCACCGCTGGGCCGCCGCTGGAACCTGCCGGGCACGCTGGCCGCTATCGGCGCCCTCATGGGACTGGTTTTCGAAGAAGCCATGCTTTGACGCCTGTCCGGGGGCTGCCGGCCATGCCGCAGGCAGCCCCCGGCAAGCAATGATTTCCCTGCGCCACCGCAACCTGTGGCGCGCCGCCGCTGCTATGCTGGCTGCATGAAACTTCTGGCCAAATGGCTGCTCAGCGCTGTCGCCCTGCTGACCGTGGCCTATCTGTATGGCGGCGTGCAGGTCAACAGCTTCGGCTCGGCCATGATCGCGGCACTGGTCATCGGGCTGCTCAACGCCGTGCTGCGCCCCGTGCTCGTGGTGCTGACCCTGCCTGTAACCATCGTGACCGTCGGATTGTTTCTCTTCGTCGTCAACGGACTGATGTTCTGGATGGCATCGGGCATCCTGACCGGCTTTCACGTCACGGGCTTCTGGGCTGCGATGCTGGGGGCGCTGATCTATTCGCTGCTCGGTCTGGTCATTGAGTCACTTCTCGCGCGCCTTTTCCCGTAGCTGCTCGCTGAGCAGCTCCTGCACCGCGCGCAGCCGCGTGTCCACGATGGACGCATCGATGTAGTCCGCCGTGGCGCCCTTTCTGCGCGCCAGATCCTGCGCGGCCTTGAGCCGGTCCACGGCCGCCGGATAGTCGTAGCGCACCACCTGCACCTCGGCCTCGGCGCGCAGCGCACGCAAATCCTGCCCCTGCTCCCTCCAGACCTGGGCCAGCAACTGCCATGCCGTGGCATCGCGCGGATGCTCCGTGACCCAGGTCTGCAGGGGGCCTGCCATGCTGGCTGCCCCCTGCTCACGCAGCAGAATCTGGGTGCGCAGCAGCAACTCGGGCCGCCGTGCAGCCCGGCTCTCGCGCACACTGATGGTCGCCAGGCTGGGGCCGCTGGCATGGTCGGCGGCTGGCGCATCCGGTGCGGCAGCAGGCAATGGCGACGAGGCGGAGGCTTGCACAGCAGGCAAGGCCTGCAGGGCTGCGGCAGGCTGTCCTGCTGCGAGTTCCAGCTCGGCCTGCAGCAATCTGGCCTGGCGCAGTCCGTCGGCATTGGCAGCCGTGGCCGCCAGCAGGCGCTGCGCCATCTCGCGTGCCTGGGGCCAGTCCCGCAACTGCACGGCGCTGAGCGCCGCTGCGTACAACTGGGCCACCTGCTGTGTGGCCGGCAGGCTGCCAAAGCTGGTCGAGCGTGGCTGCAGCGCCCACTGGCGCAGCACATCCACGCCAGGACGCGACAGCACGCGGGCACGGGCAGCCATCATCACATGCTCCATCGAAGGCGCGGGCGCTGGCGCAACGCCGCGCGGCAGGCGCGAATGCATGTCGGCCATGCGCTCCGTGGTCAGCGGGTGGCTGCGCAGATAAGGCCAGCTGCCATTGTCATTGAGCCGGTTGGCCTGCTGCAGCTTGTCGAACATCGTCACAAAGCCCTGGGGCGCAAAGCCTGCAGGCGCCATCAGGCCATAGCCCATGCGGTCCGCCTCGCGCTCCATGTCGCGCGAGAAATTGAGCTGGTTCTGCACCGCCAGCGCCTGTCCGCCCATCATCATGGCCATGGCTGCATCGGGGCTGCGGCTGGCCGCCAGCGCACCCAGGATCATCGAGCCGATCATCAGCGGCGTCTGCTTTCCCTGCTGGGCGATCAGCCGTGCGATGTGGCGCTGCGTGACGTGGCTCAGCTCGTGCGCCAGCACCGAGGCCAGCTCGTCGCGCGAACTGACCACGCCGATCAGGCCCAGATGCACCCCCAGGTAGCCGCCCGGAAGGGCAAAGGCATTGACCGTGCGGTCGCGCCCCAGCAGGATCTCCCAGGCAAAGCGCTCCTCCAGCTCCGGCGACAGCTCGCCGCGCGTGCGCGCAGCATCCACCAGGTACTGCCAGATGCCCTCCACATACTCCTGCAGCACGGGATCATCGATGTAGTCCGGGTCGCGGTACAGCTCACGGATGATGCGGTCGCCCAGGCGCCGCTCGTCACTGGTCGTCGTGGCCGCGCCATCGCCCAGCGTGGGCAGACGCGGCTGGGCATGGACCGGGGCAGGGGCATGCAGCGCAAGGGCTGCGCATGTGGCCAGCAGCTGAAAGCTGCGGGCAATGCGTGTGGTCAGGCGGGGTGGGCGCATGGGCAGGCAATGGACCGGGCCCTGGCCGGGGCGCACGGCGGTGGAACACCCCACTATGATGCCTCGGTTCGCCAAACGTTCACGCAGCGCTGGCCGTCCGCCATCAGCCTCTGGCGCATTTGCAGGAGTTTTTCATGTCTTCCCTCACCCATTTCGACGCCCAGGGCCAGGCCCACATGGTCGATGTCGGCGCCAAGCCCGCCACCCGCCGCACCGCCATCGCCGAAGGCCGCATCACCATGCAGCCAGCCACCCTGGACATCGTGCGCAGCGGCACGGCCAAGAAGGGCGATGTACTTGGCATTGCCCGCATCGCCGGCATCATGGCCGCCAAGAAAACCAGCGACCTGATCCCGCTGTGCCATCCGCTGGCACTGACCCGCGTGGCCGTCGACTTCGAACTGCTGCCCGAGGCGCACGCCGTGCGCTGCCTTGCCACCGTGGAGACCGTCGGGCCCACCGGCGTGGAAATGGAAGCCCTCGCCGCCGTACAGGTAGCCCTGCTCACCATCTATGACATGTGCAAGGCCGTGGACAAGCACATGGTGATGGAGGGCGTGCGGGTGCTGGAAAAGCACGGGGGCAAGACGGGTTCATCGTGGTATTGAGGCAGTACAAGATCGTATCCAAATAAGGAACAAGTAAATGTTGAGTTTTTTCAAGACCAGTCATGTCAAGAAATTTGGCAAGGAGCTGGCATCCGTCATCATGAAAGATTTGAATTCTTCTCAAATGAAGAAGGACTCAAAATTCATGGAGAAAGCACAAAAAACCTTGACCAAGGCGGACAGGCTGGTACAGAAATTCAAGCTGGAAAACAAGCTGAATTTCTACCAGCGCAGCCAGCTTGCCAATGCATTTCTCTGGTCTTTGCGTGATGCAGGGTGCCCGGAAGCATATGCCAATCAGCTGACGGACTGGCTGCTGATGCAAATGCAATAACTGATGTGGATTTTTCATGAAAAAATTCTTGGGTAAATTGCTGGAAAAATGGAGTGGTAAAGATTCCGCCACGCCTTCGGTGCAGAAAAAAACTGCTCCAATTCAGGATTTTCGGTCGCAGGCCAGCCAGGCGGTTGCCCAGGAGCGATGGGAGGATGCCATCCAGCTTTACGAGCAGGCGATTGCTGCCAGTCCTGGTGAGCCATCCCTGTTGGTCGGGTTGGGCTTCAGCGCCCTGGAAGCTGGTCGGCCCAAAAAAGCCTTGGCGGACCTGACCAAGGCCGCCCGGCTTTTGCCTCAAAGCCCCGATGCATGGTTTCTGCTGGGTCGGGCGCAACTGGCTGTGGGACTTGCACAGGAAGCGGCTGGCAGCTGGCGCAGGCTGCTGGAGATTCGCCCCGATTTCATGCCGGTCTACCCTGATTTTTTGCAACTGCTGCTACGGCTGGGGGCTGCGCAGGAGGCGTTGCAGATCACGCATCAGGCTGTGGAGCGTGATCCGGATCGCTTTGAATACCGGCTCTATCATGCCAATCTGCTGTTTCATATGCATGAAAGCGAGGCGGCGATTATCCATTATCTGCATGCATTGCAATTCATGCCAGGGTCAGCAGATATATTGGCCAACCTGGGGGTGGCTTACCGGCAAAGCGGTGAACTGGAAAAGGCTCTGTTGTATGCGAGAAAAGCGATTGACATCAATGCTGCTGTTCCGGAATTTTTCAGCAACTATCTTTTTCTGTTGCAGTCTGCTTCGGATGTGGATATCGGGCAGAAATTCATGGAGCACCAGCGCTATGCCAGGATCTTTGAAGAGCCTTGCAAGCCATTCTGGCCTGTGCACCAGAACATGCCAGACCCCTCCAGGCGGTTGCGCATCGGCTATGTGTCAGGTGACTTCTGTGACCATGCCCTGCGCTTCTTCATTGAGCCTGTGCTCAATAGCCATGATCACGAGAATTTTGAAATATTCTGCTTTTACAATAACCAGATTACCGATGAACATACGCTGCGCCTGAAAAAGCAGGCAGATCACTGGATCGATTGCGCAGGCTGTAGCGATGCAGACCTGTTTGCCGACATCCAGCAGCGTGGCATCGATATTTTGGTGGATTTGTCCGGACACACGGCCCACAACCGCCTGCCTGTCTTCGCGCGCAAGCCTGCGCCCATACAGATGACATGGCTGGGTTATCAGTCCACGACGGGCCTGACAGCCATGGATTGGCGCATCACCGACCACAGCCTGGACCCAGAGGGTATGACGGAGAGGTTCAACAGCGAACGCCTGCTGCGCCTGTCTGCCGCCGCTGCTTTCGCCATGGATGACCAACTGCCGGTATTCCCGGATCTGCCTTGCCTGCAAGGAGAACCCTTCACCTTCGGCTGTCTGCACAATCCTTCCAAGGTCACGCTGGAGGTGCTCGATACCTGGGCCCGCATTCTCGTGCAGGCGCCATCGGCGCGGCTGTTGCTGGGCAATGCGACAGACCTGTATGCCGAAAAAGTCCGTGCGCACATGCACGCTCATGGCGTGGAGGCGCAGCGGCTGGTGTTTGTGGAGCGATTGCCGCTGCAAGGGTATCTGGACCTGCACGCACGCATCGACCTGATGCTTGACACCTTCCCCTACAACGGCGGCACCACCACTTTGCATGCGGTCGCCATGGGGGTGCCCACCATCGTTTTGCACAGCGACAGTGCCATCTCGCGTGCGGGCGAGGCAGCTATGCGCGCCTATGGCCTGTCCGATTTCTGCAGCCCTGACATCGATGCCTATGTCGCACAGGCCGTGCGCTGGAGCGGCCAGCCAGACGAACTGGCCCGCCTGCGCCGGATGTTGCCTGCCCAGGTGGCCCGGCAGAATGCCCAAGTGGCGCAGATGTTCACACGCAGCCTGGAATCCGCGTGGCGTGATATCTGGCGCGAATGGTGTGAGGCGCGCGCCTCTGCGCAGTGAAGTGGGCAGCACTTGCCTTTCCAATGAAAAAGGCGATGTGCCTGCGCACATCGCCTTGCATTGCTGTATCTGCCGGTCAGCCAGATATCAGCACATTAACGGCATTCTGCCGGAACGTACTTGGCCAGGATGGTGCCTGCAGTACCTTGGCCAGAAGAGCTGGCAGCACGGCAGTTCCAGCTGATAGAGCCGGAGGTGGGGATGGTCGATGCCGATGCCGTGCCGCCGGAGAAGGCAGTGCCGGTCGCCTTGGGGCCATCGATCGGGTTCAGAATCAGGGTGCCGCCACCAGCCACGCCGGAGGCGTAGGTGATGGTGATGAAACCTGCAGCTTGGTCAATCGCCACGCTGGCCACGTTGTTGGTCGCGTTGGGCGCGACCCAGCCGGCTGCGTAAGGCTTGCCGTTGGCTGCGTTTTCAGCCACAGCCACCTTGGCCGATGCGGCCAGGCCCAGACCTTCGGTGACCTTTGCACGCACCGTGTAATCCTGGTAAGCCGGCAGCGCCACGGCGGCCAAAATACCGATGATCGCCACGACGATCATCAGTTCGATCAAGGTGAAACCTTGCTGGATGGAACGCTTCATGAACTTCTCCTCATAGGGGGTTGATTGCAGGTTAGGTAGAGCAAGAGCCGTGCCAGTCGAGGCTGCAGCCTTGCTGTGCAGGATGCTGTAGGGTTTTGTTGCAACCTACACAAGCACAAGGCATTTTCTGACAGATATCTCTCTTTTTTCGTGACATTTTTGTCAGAGCAATGAGTGCGCAGGGGATCGCGTGGCGCAGAGTGTCAGGCCAGCAGGAACTGCATCTGCGTGCCTGCCAGCTCCACGGTGTCGCCATGCTGCAGCGGTGCGGGGCTCTGGCCGATGGCCTGGCCGTTGAGCTTGAGGCTGGGCATGTCCCCTTCCAGATGCGTCAGCACGAAGCCATGGGGCTTTTGGGTGATGGAGGCCACGGCAACGCCGGGCTTGCCCAGGGTGGTGACGATCTTGATCAGTGGCACTTCCCGGCCTGCGGCGTTGCCGCTGAGCATGCGGATGGCCGCCTGGCGCGTGGCCAGGCCGGCCATGGAAGGCGGCAGCGTATGGCCGAAGCCCGAGTTGGTGGCGCCAAAATCGGAAGGCTGCGGCGGCTCGTCGCGCCGGATGGTGGCGGGCGCAGGGCTGGCGGCCATGGCCTGCGATGCGGCCTCGATGGCTGCCAGCGCTGCGCGGGTCGCGACTTTTTCCTGTTGCACGAAGCGGATCTTGTAGCGGCCGATGTCGAGCAGGTCGCCGTGTGTGAGCACCTGGCGCTGCACGGCCTGGCTGTTGACGTAGGTGCCGTTGGTGCTGCGCAGGTCGTCAATGGTGACGCTGCCATCTGCAGCCATGGTGAGCACGGCATGCTCCCCGCTGACGGCAAGGTTGTCGATCACGATGTCGTTGTAGGGGCGCCGTCCCAGTGTCGTGCGCTCCTTGCTCAACGGCACTTCCTTGATGACGGCGCCATCGATGGAGATGACCAGGGTCGGCATGCTCTAAAACTCCTCTGTGATACCCGGGCCAGGCTGTGGCTGGCAGCCAGTGTCCAGTCCCGTTTGCTGTCCGGAACAGCCTTCGTGGCAGGTGTTGTCCAATGGGGTTGTCATGTGCGCTTGCAGGTTGGCTGTGGCCCTCTTGGGCGCTGGCTATCGTAGAAATGTACTTGATCGGCGTTCTGTACAGCAGGCTTTGGCTGCAGGGCGGTGCGCATTCTTGATGTGGCACTGGCCTGTCAGCGCACGGGCGCCTGGATTTCGATCAGCGCGGCACTGATGTTGTCGTGGCCCCCGGCGGCGTTGGCTGCGGCCAGCAGTGTGGTCAGCAGCACGGGCAGCGGCGTGGCTTCGGCGAACAGCGCGGCCAGCGCGCTGTCGTCGAGCATGTCGGTCAGGCCGTCCGAGCACAGCAGGATGCGGTCGCCGGCCTGCAGCGGCCATTCGTTGAAGTCGGGGGAAATCTCCTCGCTCACGCCCAGCGCCTGGGTCAGGAGGTGCCCCAGGCTGGAGTGGCGTGCCTGTGTGTCCTGCATGCGGCCGGCGTCGATTTCTTCCTGCAGCCAGGTGTGGTCGCGCGTGATGCGGTGCAGCCGTCCACGGCGCCAGCCGTAGGCGCGCGAGTCGCCCAGGTGGGCCAGTACCATCAGCCCGGGCAGCAGGGCTGCTGCCACGACGGTGGTGCCCATGCCTTTGCAGCCCGGCGTGTCCCTGGCGGCGGTGAGGATGGCGGTATTGGCCAGATGCAGCGCATCGTCCAGCGCCTGCCGCAGCTGGCGGCGTGCGTGCGGTGTGTTGCACCTGGCGGTTTTGGCGTTCACGCTTTGCATGGCCGAGGTCACCAGACTGGTCGCCATGGCGCTTGCGACTTCCCCAGCGTTGTAGCCGCCCATGCCATCCGCCAGCACAGCCAGAGGCCAGGGCTGGGCGTGGGGGAGGATGCTCACGGCATCTTCGTTGTTGTCACGGCGCAGGCCAATGTCGGTGCGCGCGACCATGGTGCAGTGCAGCGGCCGGCTGGCAGCGGATTCCGGAGGCGGGGCGGCGCGGTGCATGGGCGAGCGTTGAATCAGGGTACGGCAGACCGTGCCTTCTGGCGTGCAAAGGCGAAATAGGTAGAGCGTAAAGCAAAAGCCCCCTGCACGGCCAGCCCGTAGGCGCGATGCCACACTGTTTGCAGCTGCTGCAGGGCCTGAAAAGCAAAAACGCACTGCCGGGGCAGTGCGTTTTCAGGGAAAGTGCAGTGTACGGGGTGGGTGTCAGGCCTGTGCCGCGTGCTTGTCGCTGTTGCGCGCCTGCAGCAGCTTGCCCACGCCCACGACCAGCACGGCGCCTACAGCGGCCGCCACGTAGTGCAGCCAGGGGTGGCCGATGGCGTAGTCGTGCAGCAGGCGGTCGTTGACGATGGTTTCGCCGCCGACCCAGCCGATCAGGGCTGCGCCCAGGGTGACGATGACGGGGAAGCGTTCCATGAGCTTGATCATCAGCGTGGAGCCGAAGATCACCATTGGGATGCTGATGGCCAGACCCAGGATCAGCAGGACCATGTTGCCCTGTGCGGTGGCGGCGACGGCGATCACGTTGTCCAGGCTCATCACCAAGTCGGCGATCAGGATGGTACGGATGGCCACGAGCATGCTGCTATGGCCCTTGGCATCGCCTTCGTCTTCTTCCTCGCCAGTCAGCAGTTGCAGGCCGATCCACAGCAGCAGGCAGCCGCCGATGATCTGCAGGAAGGACAGCTCCAGCAGCTTGGCTGCCACCACAGTCAGGATGATGCGCAGCACCACGGCAGCGCCCGAGCCGAACATGACGGCCTGTTTTTGCTGCGCGGGCGGCAGCGAGCGTGCGGCAAGCGCGATGACGACGGCGTTGTCGCCCGAGAGAATGATGTTGATCCAGATGATCTTCACCAGGCCGATCCAGAAGTCGGCGCTTTGCAGGTATTCCATGGTTTCTCCGCTGTTATGAGTCGAAAAGCGCCAGGGCGGTGGCCGCTGGCGCTTTTTCTTTTTTGGAGCGATCAGTGTAGGGCGGCAAAGCCGCCTTACCGATTCGTAATTCTGCGTAATTTTTCCCGGGACATGACCCGGGAGGGGCGCAGAACCCGTGCTGCTTACAGCAGGCCCTTGAGCAGGCGGCCCATTTCGGAAGGATTGCGGGTGATGGTGAAACCGCATTCTTCCATGATGGCCAGCTTGGCGTCGGCCGTGTCGGCGCCGCCGGAGATCAGCGCGCCGGCGTGGCCCATGCGCTTGCCGGGAGGGGCGGTGACACCAGCGATGAAGCCGACGATGGGCTTCTTCATGTTGTCCTTGCACCAGCGGGCGGCTTCGGCTTCGTCGGGACCGCCGATTTCGCCGATCATGATGACGGCGTCGGTGTCGGGATCGTCGTTGAAGGCCTTCATCACGTCGATGTGCTTGAGGCCGTTGATCGGGTCACCACCGATGCCCACGGCAGACGACTGGCCAATGCCCAGTTCGGTCAGCTGTGCCACGGCTTCGTAGGTCAGCGTGCCGGAGCGGCTGACCACGCCAACGCGGCCCTTCTTGTGGATGTGGCCGGGCATGATGCCGATCTTGATCTCGTCAGGCGTGATCAGGCCGGGGCAGTTGGGGCCCAGCAGCAGGGTGCGCTTGCCGCCAGCGGCTTCCTTGGCACGCATCTTGTTGCGCACTTCCAGCATGTCGCGAACGGGGATGCCTTCGGTGATGCAGATGGCCAGGTCCAGGTCGGCCTCGACGGCTTCCCAGATGGCTGCTGCTGCACCTGCCGGGGGCACGTAGATCACGGAGACCGTGGCGCCGGTGCCTTGGGCAGCTTCCTTGACGGAGGCGTAGATTGGCACGTCGAAGATCTTTTCGCCGGCCTTCTTGGGGTTCACGCCAGCCACGAAGCAGTTCTTGCCGTTCGCGTATTCGATGCACTTTTCAGTGTGGAACTGGCCTGTCTTGCCCGTGATGCCTTGGGTGATGACCTTGGTGTCTTTGTTGATGAAGATAGACATGGTGTGTTCTCCGGGCCTGCTTACTTGACGGCTTCGACAATCTTGGTGGCCGCTTCGGCCATGGTGTCGGCGCTGATGATGGGCAGGCCGGATTCGGCCAGCATCTTCTTGCCCAGCTCTTCGTTGGTGCCCTTCATGCGCACGACCAGCGGCACTTGCAGGTTCACGGCCTTGCAGGCGGTGATCACGCCGGTGGCGATGGTGTCGCACTTCATGATGCCGCCGAAGATGTTGACCAGAATGCCTTCGACCTTGGGGTTCTTGAGCATGATCTTGAAGGCTTCGGTGACCTTCTCGGGAGTGGCGCCGCCGCCCACGTCCAGGAAGTTGGCCGGCTCGCCGCCGAACAGCTTGATGGTGTCCATGGTGGCCATGGCCAGGCCTGCGCCGTTGACCAGGCAGCCGATGTTGCCGTCCAGCGAGATGTAGGCCAGATCGAACTTGGAAGCCTCGACTTCAGCAGGATCTTCTTCGTCCAGGTCGCGCAGGGCCACGATTTCAGGGTGGCGGAACAGGGCGTTGGAGTCGAAGTTGAACTTGGCGTCCAGGGCAACGACGTTGCCCTTGCTGTCGCGGTTCAGGGGGTTGATTTCGACCAGCGACGCATCCGTGTCCATGTAGCACTTGTAGAGCTTCTGGCAGATGTCGATGAACTGGGCGGTGGAGTCGGCAGGCATGCCGATGCCCTGGGCCAGTTCTTCGCCCTGGGCCTGGGTCAGGCCGGTCAGCGGATCGACGAAGATGGTGATGATCTTCTCGGGCGTGGAATGGGCCACTTCCTCGATGTCCATGCCGCCTTCGCTGGAGGCGATGAAGGCGACCTTCTGCGTGGCGCGGTCGGTCACGCACGACAGGTAGTATTCCTTCTGGATGTCGGCGCCGTCTTCGATGTACAGGCGGCGGACCTTCTGGCCTTCGGCGCCGGTCTGGTGGGTCACCAGCTGCATGCCCAGGATCTGGCCAGCCAGTGCCTTGACGTCATCGATGGTCTTGGCGACCTTCACGCCGCCGCCCTTGCCGCGGCCGCCCGCGTGGATCTGGGCCTTGACGACCCAGACCGGGCCGCCGAGCTTCTGTGCCGCTTCCACGGCTTCTTGCACTGTGAACGCAGGGATACCGCGAGGTACAGGCACACCAAACTGACGCAAGATTTCCTTGCCTTGGTATTCATGAATCTTCATGATGTCTCTCTCAAACAAATAGGGGGGGATTGACCCGGTAGCCCTGGGGGTGCTGCCTCAAGGCGGAGTGACCTGGCAATCGCCGAATGTACCATGCTGCACTGCAACTATCCGATACGGGGGATGCGCACAATCCACAATGGCGGCCAGACCAGGGCCGTGCGGCAGAGGCCTGCAATCCCTTGATATGTCAAGGAAAAGACGGCTTCCCGACATTTCCTCCCCCCGTCTCTCCTGCAAGCCTGCCATGACAGCGCCACGGCGGGACCGCCATGTGCGATGGCGCGCGGCAGCGCTGTGTGAATGGCGTGTGACATGCCCTGTGTGCGGTTTTGTACCGGCAGTCGCACAGCGTCCCTGTTTCGGTGAAAATCCGCAGCTGTAACGCGGCAATGGTGCCGCAGCGGCACAGCAAGGCCGCGCAGCAGGAGAAACACAGCGATGGCAAAAGTCTTTATCGATGGCGAAGCGGGCACGACGGGGCTGCAGATCCGTGAGCGTCTGGTCGATCTTTCCGGCGTGGAGCTGGTCAGCATCGCACCCGAGCTGCGAAAGGATCCTGCGGCCAAGCGTGCCCTGATCGCCAGCGTGGACTTGGTCATCCTGTGCCTGCACGACGATGCCGCACGGGAGACCGTGGCCATGGTCGATGCCATCGAGGCCGAGACCGGCCGCGCCATCAAGATCATCGATGCTTCCACGGCCCACCGCGTGGCCCCCGGCTGGGTTTACGGCTTTGCCGAGCTGCGCCAGGGCCAGCTGGAGGCGGTGCGCACCGCCAGGCGCGTGTCCAACCCCGGCTGCTATGCCACGGGCGCCATCGCGCTGCTGCACCCGCTGGTTGCCGCAGGCCTGATTCCCGCCGACTACGGGCTGAGCCTGCCTTCGGTGTCGGGCTATTCGGGCGGCGGCCGCACCATGATCGAGGCGTACGAGGCCGGCTCCGCCGCGCCCTATGAGGCCTATGCGCTGGGCCTGTCGCACAAGCACATTCCCGAGATCCTGCAGTACACCGGCCTGACACGCCGCCCGGTGTTCATCCCCGCCGTGGGCAATTTCCGCCAGGGCATGCTGGTGCAGTTGCCGCTGCACCTGGACCTGCTGCCCGGCGCGCCCAAGGCCGCCGATCTGCACGATGCGCTGGCCGCCCATTACGCGGCCACGAACACCCCCGAGCAATGGGTGTCGGTGCTGGCGCCCACCGAAGATGCCAAGCTGGCCGCCGATACGCTGGCCGATACCAACCGGCTGGAACTGCGCGTATTCGCCAACGAGCAGTACCGCCAGGCCGTGCTGATCGCACGTCTGGACAACCTGGGCAAGGGCGCCAGCGGCGCTGCAGTTCAGAACCTGCGGATCATGCTGGGGCTGTAAGAGACTGCGCCAGCGGGTGGTGCCGGGCCCTGTGAACAGGCCCTAGCCTTCGTCCTGCGCATCCCAGTCCTCGGCGCGCCCGCGCACGACCTTGCTGGCGACTTCCATGCCGAAGCCGCGTGCGGCCAGAAAGCGCATCTGCCTGAGGCGCTCCTGCGGCGTGGCGGGGGGCTGACCGAAGCGCTGGCGCCAGACGGCATGGGCCCGCTGCAGTTCGGTGGCGCGCAACTGCTGTGTGGCGGCGCGCACCAGCTCGTCATCCAGCCCCTTGCTGCGCAACTCCTGCGCTACGCGGGCCGTGCCAAAGCGCGCGGCCTTGCCGTGCACCACGGATTCGGCCACACGCTCGGCGCTGATGAAGCCGCGCTGCTCCAGCATATCCAGCACAGCGCCCAGGTCGTCCCCTTCCTCCACATGGGGGGTGAGCTTGCGTTCCAGTTCCAGCCGCGAGTGTTCCCGCTGGGCCAGCAGCTTCAGCGCCCGGCCCTTGAGCGACAGCCTGGCGAATCCCATGCCGCACGCCTCCTGAATCATTGTGAATAAAAAAGGCGCAGGCGTGGGCCTGCGCCAAGATGGCTAACCGATGTGTCGTGGTGCGAGTTCAGCCTTCGATCACGCCGTCCTTGTCGGCCTTGGCCTTGCCGGGTTTGGTGGCCTTGGCTTCGGGCGCTTCGCCGCCGGCCGTGGGCAGCAGGGAGATGCCCAGGCCGCTGCGCACCTTGTTTTCGATTTCGATGGCCAGATCACGGTTTTCGCGCAGGAATTCGCGGGCGTTGTCGCGGCCCTGGCCGATCTTTTCGCCGTTGTAGGCGTACCAGGCACCCGATTTGTCGAGGATCTTGGCGTTGACACCCATGTCCAGGATTTCGCCTTCGCGCGAGATGCCCTCGCCGAAGAGGATGTCGAATTCAGCGGTCTTGAACGGGGGCGAGACCTTGTTTTTGACGACCTTGACCTTGGTTTCGTTGCCGATGGCCTCGTCCCCCTTCTTGATGGTGCCTGTGCGGCGGATGTCCAGGCGTACCGAGGCGTAGAACTTGAGCGCGTTACCGCCCGTGGTGGTTTCGGGGCTGCCGAACATCACGCCGATCTTCATGCGGATCTGGTTGATGAAGATGACCATGCAGTTGGTCTTCTTGATGGTGCTGGTCAGCTTGCGCAGCGCCTGGCTCATCAGGCGGGCCTGCAGGCCGGGCAGCTGGTCGCCCATGTCGCCTTCGATTTCCGCCTTGGGTGTGAGTGCGGCCACCGAGTCCACGACGATCAGGTCCACGGCGCCCGAGCGCACCAGGCTGTCGACGATCTCCAGCGCCTGCTCGCCGGTATCAGGCTGGCTGATCAGCACATCGCCAAGGTTCACGCCCAGCTTTTGCGCATAGCCGGTGTCCAGCGCGTGCTCGGCGTCAATGAAGGCGCAGGTGCCGCCCAGTTTCTGCATTTCGGCGATGACCTGCAGGGTCAGCGTGGTCTTGCCCGAGGATTCCGGGCCGTAGATTTCGATGACGCGCCCGCGCGGCAGGCCGCCGACGCCCAGTGCGATGTCCAGTCCCAGCGAGCCGGTGGAGACGACCTGCAGGTCTTCGATGGCCTCGCCTTCGCCCAGGCGCATGATGGTGCCCTTGCCGAATTGCTTCTCGATCTGGGCCAGTGCGGCTTGCAGGGCCTTGGCTTTTTCAGTGGTGGCGTTGGTGGCGGCGGTGTTCATGCGGACTCCTCGGTAGATGGTCTAAAGGGCTCTGTATCTGCATTCAGGCTGGATGCTTGAACAGTAGTTTATGGGTTCATTGTTCTCTGTGGTTGATTTATTTGGTCAGTTTGCCTGACCTTTGGATGGCGCCGCACAATGTGTGCATGAGCGATCTTTCTCCCGTCACGCCGCCTGCCGATGCCTGGCGCCAGACCCACCTGGGCCGGCTGCTGGGCCATGCCATGCGCCGCTTCGATGCCCGGGTGCTGCAACTGATGGCGCACGATGTGGAGGTGCCGCTGGCACTGTCCAACCTGGCGGCACGCGACAAGGTGGGGGCGGCACATATCCACATCACGCGGCATCTGTCGCTGGCTGGCGACCGGCTCACGGATCTGGCCGAGCGCGCGGGCATGACCAAGCAGTCCATGGCGGATCTGGTGGCCCAGTGCGAAGCCTGGGGGCTGGTCACGCGTGAGAGCGATCCGCGCGATGCGCGGGCGCGCCGCATCCGCTTCACGCCCACGGGCCTGACCTGGCTGCAGGCTTTCCACGATGCGGTGGCCCAGGCCGAGGCCGAATTCCGGGAGGCAGTCGGGCAGGATATTGCCACGGTGGTGGCGCTGGGTCTGGAGGCATATGCAGGCGGGGCATAGCCTGTGGCCGCAGCGCTGGCTGGCAGCCCTAGAATTCAGGCAACAGAGGCGCGTGAATTTCCCGCATCCGCAGCGCGCCAGTATTTCAGGAGACATCCCATGCGCATTCTGATTGCCGAAGACGACCAGGTCCTGGCCGATGGCCTGCTGCGCAGCCTGCGCGGCGCGGGCGCCGTGGTCAGTCATGTGTCCAATGGCAGCGAAGCCGATACCGCGCTCAAGACCAGCAGCGAGTTCGATCTGCTGATTCTGGACCTTGGCCTGCCCAAAATGCATGGACTGGAGGTGCTCAAGAAGCTGCGCGGGCGCGGCGATGCGCTGCCCGTGCTGATCCTCACGGCGGCAGACAGCGTGGAAGAGCGCGTGCAGGGGCTGGACTATGGCGCCGATGACTACATGGCCAAGCCGTTTGCGCTGTCCGAACTGGAGGCGCGTGTGCGCGCCCTCACGCGCCGTGGCATGGGTGGCGCCAGCAGCACCATCAAGCATGGCCCCCTGGTCTATGACCAGACCGGCCGCGTGGCCACCATCGACGGCAAGATGGTCGAGCTATCGGCGCGCGAACTGGGCCTGCTCGAAGTGCTGCTGCAGCGCGCGGGCCGGCTGGTCAGCAAGGATCAGCTGGTGGAACGGCTGTGCGAGTGGGGCGACGAGGTCAGCAACAACGCCATCGAGGTCTATATCCACCGCCTGCGCAAGAAGATCGAGCGCGGGCCGATCCGCATCGCCACGGTGCGCGGCCTGGGGTACTGCCTTGAGAAGATTGCGGCCTGATACGGTTGTCAGGCCCGGGTTGGCTTGCCTGCGCATAGTGGGGGCCCAGGGCCTGCGCTGATGTCTGTGCCTGGCCCTGGGGATCGTGAATCCGTTGCGAGGGCTGTGCGGCAATGAAAATCTTCCTGCGCGAACAGCGCTCCCTGTTCGGCGAAATCCTCGACTGGATGCTCACGCCGCTGCTGCTGCTGTGGCCCGTGAGCCTGGCGCTGACCTGGCTGGTGGCGCAGGGACTGGCCAACAAGCCTTTTGACCGGGCGCTGGAGTACAACGCCCAGGCCCTGGCCCAGCTGGTGATGGTGCAGCGCGGCAAGGTGCTGTTCAATCTGCCGCAGTCGGCCAGCGAGATCCTGCGTGCCGACGAGTCCGATACGGTGTATTTTCAGGTGCTTGGCCTGCAGGGCGAGTACCTGGCCGGCGAGCGTGATCTGCCGGCGCCGCCCGAGCAGGACAATCCGCCGCCCAGCGGCACGGTGCAACTGCGCGATGCGGAGTTTCGTGGCATTGATCTGCGCGTGGCCCATGTCTGGGTGCGCATGCCTTTGCCGGATGAGCCCCTGGCCCTGGTCCAGGTGGCCGAGACGCGCGAAAAGCGCAGCGTGCTGGCCACCGAGATCATCAAGGGCGTGATGCTGCCGCAGTTTGTCATCCTGCCGCTGGCAGCGCTGCTGGTCTGGCTGGCGCTGGCGCGCGGCATCAAGCCGCTGCACCGGCTGGAGGAGCGCATCCGTGCGCGCCGGCCCGAGGATCTGTCCCCCATCAACCACAAGGATGTGCCGCTGGAGGTGGTGCCGCTGGTCGATTCGGTCAATGACCTGCTGGAGCGGCTGGGGGATTCGCTGGCCACGCAAAAACGCTTTCTGGCGGATGCCGCCCACCAGCTCAAGACGCCGCTGGCGGGGCTGCGCATGCAGGCCGATCTGGCGCAGCGTGCAGGCATGAGCACGGATGAACTCAAGCAGTCGCTGGCCCAGATCGGGCGCTCCAGCATGCGCGCCACGCATACGGTCAACCAGTTGCTGGCGCTGGCGCGCGCCGAGAGTGCCGGCGTGGGGCGAGGCCTGGCGATGCAGCCGTGCAATCTGGTGCGCATCGTCACCGATGTGGTGCGCGACTGCCTGCCGCGGGCCATGGACAAGCATGTGGACCTGGGCTATGACGGCGCCGAGGCGTCGGATGCGGGAGTCTGGCTGCAGGGCAATGCCACGCTGCTGGCCGAGCTGGTGCGCAATCTTGTGGATAACGCCATCAACTACACGCCATCGAGCAGCGAGCGGCCCGGCGTGGTCACGGTGCGCGTGCTGGCCGATGCCTTCAGCCAGGTGCTGATGCTGCAGGTCGAGGACTCGGGGCCCGGCGTGGCGGAGTCCGAGCGCGAGCTGGTGTTCCAGCCGTTTTACCGCGTGCTGGGCTCCGAGGCCGATGGCTCGGGTCTGGGCCTGCCCATCGTGCTGGAGATTGCCCGCCAGCACGGCGCCCAGGTGCAGCTCGATGATGCGCATCCGGGCCAGCATCCGCCCGGTGCGCTTTTCAGCGTGCGCTTTGCGGCGCTGCGCTCGCCGCCAAAGCCGGCGCAGCCGCCGGTGGCGTGAGGGGCGCTGCGGGCTCCTGCAGGGCCGGCGGGGTATGCGCCGCATGGTCCACGACCCAGTTGCGGAAGATGCTCAGCGTGCCATGGTTGGCGCGGTCGGCCGGATAGCACAGCCAGTAGCCCAGCGCGCTGTGGTAGCCGTGCTGGGGCAGGGGCTCGTGCACCAGCCCGGCGGCGATTTCATCCTGCACCAGGCAGCGCGGCACCAGGGCCACGCCCATGCCGGCCATGACGGCCCGGATGATGGTCTGGAACTGGTCGAACTGCGGGCCGGCCAGCGGGCTGATGCCGTGCACGCCGTGGGCTTCGCTCCAGCGGGCCCAGGCATCGGGAATCGTCACATGGCGAAGGCGTGTGCAGCGTGCCACGTCCTGTGGCGCGGTGATGCGGGCTTCGGGGCCTGCGCCGCACGGCGGTGCGATCAGCGCGACCTGCCTGCCCACGAGGTAGTGGGAGTGCGCGCCGCTCCAATGGCCGTCGCCGAACAAAATGGCGCAGTCCAGCCCCGGACTGTCAAACTGGTAACTGTGCACATAAGGTACAAAGTGCAGCGTGATCTGCGGGTAGCGCTGCTGGAACTGGGGCAGCTTGGGGATCAGCCACTTGGCCGCGAAGGTCGGCAGTGACGACAGGTGCAAAGCGCCTCTGCTGTCGTCGCTGGTGATGAGTTCCAGGGTGGCCGCCTCCAGCTGGCCCAGCAGCGCGCGCACGGCGCGTTCGTAGCGCTCGCCTGCGGGCGTGAGGCTCAGTCGCTTGCGCTCGCGTTCGAACAGCGGCACACCGACCCATTTTTCCAGCTCCTGGATCTGTTTGCTGACAGCGCTTTGCGTCAGGTGCAGTGCTTCGGCGGCGCGCGATACGCCACCGAAGCGTACGACGGTGGAGAAGGCGCGCAGCAGGTGGATGGGAGGGTTGAGTCGGCGCAGGCTCATGACAGAGATGTGTTGGGAATATTCCTTTTTGGAATATTAATAGGCACAGTATTTGCTTTTTTGCTGGTGTATTTTCTTTTAATCTGCAGCCATCAACCTGAGAGATCCTATGCAGCGACGCCATTTCCTTGCTTCCATTGCCGCCTCTTCTGTCGTTCCTGGAATATCCCTGGCCCAGGATACCTCCCGCCCTCTGCGCATCATCGTGCCCTTCCCGGCCGGAGGCTCCACCGACATGGTGCCGCGCAACATGCAGGATGTGCTGCCCAAGCTGCTGGGCGGCCAGGCCGTGGTGATCGAGAACAAGGCCGGCGCTGGCGGCTCCATCGGCATGGCCGAGGTGGCTCGGGCCACGGATGGCGTGACTTTCGGGATTGCCACGCTGTCCACGCATGGCGTCAATCCCGCCGTGTTCAAGAAGCTGCCCTATGACGCCATCGGCGACTTCGTCGGCGTGACGGAGATCGTCAAGGCGCCTGGCGTGATCGTGATCAACCCCCAGCTCGTGCCGGCCAACACCTTTGCCGAGTTCGTGCAGTACCTCAAGGCCAATCCCGGCAAGGTCAGCTTTGCCACGCCCGGCAACGGCACCATTGGCCACATGTGGGGTGCCCAGTTCATGAAGAGCACGGGCACCCAGATGCAGCATATTCCCTACCGTGGCGCAGGCCCGGCCATCAACGATGTGCTGGGCGGCCAGGTGCCCGTGTACTTCGATCAGGTTGCCTCCTCGCTGCCCCACATCAAGGGCGGCAAGGTCAAGGCGCTGGCCGTGTCCTGGCACGAGCGCCTGGATGTGCTGCCCGATGTGCCCACCTACGCGCAGGCCGGCCATGCCGACCTCAATGATCCTTCGTGGTTCGGCCTGGTGGCTCCCAAGAACACGCCGCCCGAGCAGGTGGCCCGCGTGCAAAAGGCCATCGCTGCAGCGCTCAAGGACCCTTCCGTGCAAAAGCGCATGGCAGCCCAGGGCCTGTATATCTCGGGCACCAGCAGCGATGCTTTCACCAGGCAGATCGCCAGCGAGGTGGCCAAGATGAAGAAGGTGGCGGCCACCGCCCAGATACAGCTGGATTAAGAACTGCTAACACAACCCTTGATACGTCGTTGCTTCGCCGGGGGCGCCCAGCCTTGTCGTACTGGTTGTACTGCCTGCGGCTTGCCGATCGCGGCCCGGCGCCTCGTCTCAACCACAAATCTTCGATTTGTTGGGTCGTGTTAGCGGTTCTAAGGCTCCCCCTGAGGCGCTTCGCGCCTTCCTCCCGTGTGCACGGCGCCCTCTCTCGCTTCGCGGGAGGGGTGCTCCGGGCAACCGGCGACGCCCTCGCTGCGGTGCGTCGCGGCCGGCTCAGGCCCTTGCCCGGCGTCCCAGGCCTGGGACGCGCCCGTTTCATGGCGGGCTGGCCGCAGCGCAGCGGCGCTCTGCGTAAACGATATAGACCACTTCCTCATGCATCCCGTCTTGCGACTGATCAGTCAGAATTTCCTGCAATCCCTGCCTGGCGCAGCCGGCTCAGGTGCGGCCGGCTCAGGTGCGGCCGGCTACGGCGCGGCCGAGGCCGGGCAGCCCATGGTGACCAGCATCGCCGGCACCAGTGCCGTGGTGCTGGATTCGCCGCACAGCGGCACGGTGTATCCGGCAGACTTCGGCGCCTGCCTGCCGCTGGCCACGCTGCGCCAAGCCGAGGATACCCATGTGGAGAAAATCTACGCCTTCGCCCCCGGCCTGGGCGTGGGCTGGGTGGAGGCGCATTTCCCGCGCATCTACCTGGATGCCAACCGCGATACCACCGAGATCGATACGTCCATGATCGAGGGCGACTGGCCGCTGCCGGTGAGCACCGACCCGGTGGTTTTGCAGAAGGTGCGCCTGGGCAAGGGCCTGATCTGGAAGTTCACCGACGAAGGCGTGCCCATCTATGACCGCATGCTGCCGGCCGCTGAACTGCTGCAGCGCATCGAGCGCTGCTGGAAGCCCTACCATGCCGCCGTGGCGCGCGCCATCGATGCCGCCCATGCGCGCCATGGCTACAGCATCCACATCAACTGCCATTCCATGCCCTCGGTCGCGGCCAGCCATGCAACGCTGCATCCGGGACTGGCCCATGCCGATTTCGTCATCGGCGACCGCGATGGCAGCACAGCCGATCCCGCGCTGTCCATGCGCATCTGTGCCTTTCTGCGCGAGCGCGGCTACAGCGTGGACTACAACCACCCCTACAAGGGGGTGGAGCTGGTGCGCCGCTATGGCAAGCCTGCCGGGCAGCGCCACAGCATCCAGATCGAGATCAACCGCAAGCTCTACATGGACGAGCAGACCTTGGCGCTGGATCAGGCGGGCTATCTGCGCCTGACCACGGATCTCAAGGCGCTGGTCGAGCAACTGCTGGTGCTGGACCCCCGCGCCCTGTAGCCATGCACTGGGCCGTCAGCAGGGCCTGAACGGCTTGCCATCGAAAGCCTTGCCGCCCATGGCCTCGACCTGGCTGCGCAGCGCAGCCGTGGCCTGGGGCAGGCGCAGCGTGTACAGTGTGATGTCCGGGCGCTCCTGGACCACGCGGGCTGTGCGCACGCCCTGGCGCGCCAGGTTGGTCAGCTCGCGCGTGGCGGCTTCCTCTGTGGAGAAGCGCCCCAGCGACAGGCCGGGCTCCAGCGCGCCGCCGGCGCGGTCGAAATCGATCTTGCGCGAGCGCAGTTCGACACGCTTGCGCTCCAGGAAGTCCGCATCCGGGAACTTGCCCATGTAGACCATCCAGCGGCCGGGCTGGTTGGTGCTGGTCAGCTCCCACTGATCGCTGTCCACCTGGGCCGTGAGGCCACGGCGCAGCGCATCGGCATAGCGTTCCTCGATCCCGGCGGCCACCAGGCAACTGGTGGGTTTGCCGCCTGCCGGTGTGGCCGGCGCTGGCGCCGGTTGCGACAGCGCTGGCGTGACTGCCAGCTGTGCGGCCGGCGTGGCTGGCGTTGCCGTGCCTGCCGGCAGCAGGTTCAGGGCCTCGGGGCGCAACTGCTGTTGCAGGCGCTCGGGCTCGGCCTGTGCCGTGGGCGTGAGGCCCAGGGCCGCGAGCTGGCCGTGGCTCCAGAGGTAGTAGCCGGCATTGGCAAGCACCAGCAGCAAAAAAGCGATTCGCAGCATCTCTTTCCCCCGTGCGGTGTGCAGGCCCTAGCCTACAACAGCGGGCCGCACGCTGATTTCCGAACTGGTAACTGCCTGCAGACCCTGGGCGGTACGCACCAGCAGCGCGCCATCGGGGGCTACGCCTTCAGCCATGCCGCTGGCGCCGTCGCTCAACTGCACGGCGCGCCCGCGCAGCAGGTCGCGTTCGGCGAACGACTCCACCAGCGGCGCGAAGCCGCGCAGCGCGAAGGCCTGGATGTTGGATACCAGCGATGGCAGCAGGCAGGCCAGTGCCGTGGGTGCATCCAGCCGGTCATCGAGTTCCAGCAGGCAGGCCGGGGGCGTGCGCATGCCATCGCCGTGGCGCGCCCGGATGTTCAGGCCGATGCCAACCACCACATAGCGGGGCGCGCCGGGCTCGTGCGCGGCCCCGCCCACGAAGCTGGCTGTCTCGATGAGGATGCCGCCCAGCTTGCGGTCACCGTCGATCCACAGGTCGTTGGGCCACTTCAGGCCGATGCGCGGGCGCTCCGAACCGGGCACGGGCAGCTGGGGCTGCAGGCTCTGGGCCACGCTCAGGCCGACTGCCAGCGACAGTCCGGACCAGTCGGCTGGCGCCAGCGGCAGGCCCAGCGAGAAGGTCAGCGAGTCGCCGATGCCGCTGGTCCACTGTCGGCCCAGCCGGCCACGGCCCGCAGTCTGCTGCTCGGCCACGAGCAGCACGGGTTCGTTGCGTCCGTCGCGGGCACGGCGCATCAGCTCGGTGTTGGTCGAGTCGATGCGGGGCAGGATTTCCACGGAAAAGCCCGGCAGCTGGGGCTCGATCGCCTGCCACAGCGATTCCGCCGGCCAGTGGATGGGGGACGGGGCCATCATGCTTTCGCCTTTGTGGTCTTTTTGCGGCCCGAGGGCGTCGGCTTGGCTTGCGTTGCTGCGTCCGGCGCCATGGCCTGGACGCTGGCGTCACCCGGCATGGGCGGGCGCCAGCCGCGCTTGGGTGCCAGCAGCGTGCCGCGGCAGGTGGGCGCGCCGCACCAGCAGGGGTATTCGGCCTTGAGCTTGCGGGTGTAAGGCTCGTCGATGATGAGTCCGTAGTCGTAGCTCAACTCCTCGCCAGCCGCGATATTGCGCAGCGCCGTAATGAAGATGCGGCCGCCGCGCTCGTCCGCATAGCAGTTTGGCGCACAGCTATGGTTGATCCAGCGCGAGGAATTGCCACCGTAATGGGCATCGATCACACGATCTTCATCGACATGGAAGTAAAAAGTGTGATTGGGCTGGCTGGGGTCGTGCGGATGGCGGTCCTGTGCCTGCTGCCAGCTGATGATTTCACCCACATACTCGATGATGGTTTCGCCTTCGGCAATATCCTGCGCGGCAAACACGCCCTTGCCATGGACACCGGAGCGGCGTGTCTGGATGCGGCGGCCGCTTGTTGGGGGCAAAGCTGTGCGGGACATGTTTTCTCTGATAACTTGAATAGGCACACATGCGCGTGCGCGTGCACGCGTGAGCCATGGATTGTAGAAGCGCAGGCTGCCCTATGCGGGGCCTGTCTTGAATGACGAGCACACACAATGACAAAGACCCTGGTGATTGCTGAAAAGCCTTCGGTCGCGCAGGACATCGTCCGCGCGCTGACCCCGGTGGCTGGCAAATTTGAAAAGCACGACGAGTATTTCGAGGGCGACAGCTTCGTTGTGACCAGTGCCGTGGGCCATCTGGTGGAGATTCAGGCCCCCGAGCAATTCGACGTGAAGCGCGGCAAATGGAGTTTCGCCAATCTGCCCGTGATTCCGCCGTTCTTCGACCTCAAGCCCGTGGACAAGACCAAGGGCCGGCTCAATGCCGTGGTCAAGCTGGCCAGGCGCAAGGATGTGACCGAGCTGATCAACGCCTGCGACGCGGGCCGCGAGGGTGAGTTGATCTTCCGCCTGATCGAGCAGTATGCGGGCGGTGCCAAGCCGCTGGGCAAGCCCGTCAAGCGCCTGTGGCTGCAGTCCATGACGCCCCAGGCCATCCGCGACGGCTTCCAGAATCTGCGCAGCGATGCGCAGATGCAGGGCCTGGCCAGCGCCGCGCGCAGCCGCTCCGAGGCCGACTGGCTGGTGGGCATCAACGGCACGCGCGCCATGACGGCCTTCAATTCGCGCGATGGCGGCTTTTTCCTGACCACCGTGGGCCGCGTGCAGACGCCCACGCTGTCCCTGGTCGTCGAGCGCGAGGAAAAGATCCGCAAGTTCGTCAGCCGCGACTACTGGGAGGTGCACGCCGCCTTCGATGCCCAGGCCGGCCAGTACCTGGGCAAGTGGTTCGATCCGCAGTGGAAGAAGGGTGAGGATGCCGAGGCGCGCGCCGACCGCGTCTGGAATCTGCGTGATGCCCAGGCCATTGCCGATGCCGTGCGGGGCAAGCCGGCCCATGTGACAGAGGAGTCCAAGCCCACCTCGCAGGCCAGCCCGCTGCTGTTCGACCTGACCAGCCTGCAGCGCGAGGCCAACGGCAAGTTCGGCTTCTCGGCCAAGACCACGCTGGCGCTGGCGCAAAGCCTGTACGAGCGCCACAAGGCGCTGACCTACCCGCGTACCGACTCGCGTGCCCTGCCCGAGGACTACCTGCCCGTGGCCCGCCAGACTTTTTCGATGCTGGCAGGCAGCGGCATGCGCCATCTGGCGCCGTTCGCCCAGCAGGCGCTGGACGACGGCTATGTGCGGCCCAGCAAGCGCATCTTCGACAACAGCAAGGTCTCCGACCACTTCGCCATCATCCCGACCACGCAGGCGCCCAGCGGCCTGTCCGAGGCCGAGCAAAAGCTCTACGACCTCGTCGTGCGCCGCTTCATGGCCGTGTTCTTCCCGAGCGCCGAATACCAGGTCACGACGCGCATCAGCAAGGTGCTGCAGCACAGCTTCAAGACCGAGGGCAAGGTGCTGGTCAAGCCCGGCTGGCTGGCCATTTACGGCAAGGAAGCCGCCAACGAGGTCGAAGGCGGCAAGGACGGCGACAAGGGCCAGCCGCTGGTGGCCGTGCAGCCGGGCGAGCAGCCGCTCGCCAGCCAGGCCGATCCCAAGGCGCTCAAGACCAAGCCGCCTGCGCGCTACTCCGAAGCCACGCTGCTGGGAGCCATGGAAAGCGCTGGCAAGCAGGTCGAGGATGACGAACTGCGCGAGGCCATGCAGGAAAAGGGCCTGGGCACGCCTGCCACGCGCGCAGCCATCATCGAAGGCCTGCTGACCGAAAAGTACATGCTGCGCGAAGGCCGCGAACTGATCCCCACGGCCAAGGCTTTCCAGCTCATGACGCTGCTGCGCGGCCTGGGCGTGGACGAGCTGTCGCGCGCCGACCTCACGGGGGAGTGGGAGTACAAGCTGGCGCAGATGGAAAAGGGCCAGCTCTCGCGCGATGCGTTTATGCAGCAGATCCAGTCCATGACGGAAAAGCTGGTCAAGAAGGCCAAGGAGTACGACCGCGACACCGTGCCCGGCGATTACGCCACGCTGTCCACGCCGTGCCCCCAGTGCGGCGGCATCGTCAAGGAAAACTACCGCCGCTATGGCTGCGCAGGCAGCGATGGCCATGGCGCCGGCTGTGGCTTCTCGTTCACCAAGTCGCCCGCTGGCCGCACCTTCGAGACCATCGAGGCCGAACAGCTGTTGCGCGAGCGCCGCCTGGGCCCGCTGGAGGGCTTCCGTTCCAAGGCCGGGTGGCCTTTCGTGGCCGAAGTCGCCATCGTGCGCGACGATGAGTCCGGCAACTACAAGCTCGAATTCGATTTCGGCGATGACGCGGCCTCCGAGGAGACGGGCGAGCTGGTGGACTTCGCCAGCCAGCAGCCGCTGGGGCCCTGCCCCAAGTGCGGTGCGCCGGTTTACGAGCACGGCAGCAATTACGTCTGTGCCAAGGCCGTGCCCACGCTGGCGCAGGCCATGCCGAGCTGCGACTTCAAGAGCGGCCAGATCATCCTGCAGCAGCCGATCGAGCGCGAGCAGATGCACAAGCTGCTGCAGACCGGCAAGACCGATCTGCTCGACAAGTTTGTCTCCAACCGCACGCGCCGCAGCTTCAAGGCCTTCCTGGTCTGGGATGGCGCGGCCGGCAAGGTCAATTTCGAGTTCGAGCAGCGCGAAAGCAAGTACCCGCCGCGCAAGACGGCGGCGGCCAAGACGGCTGCGCCGGCCAGGAAGGCGCCCGCAGCAAAGAAGGCGGCAGCCAAGACCACAACAGCCAAGGCAGCAGCCACCAAGACTGCGCGCAAGCCGGCAGCCGCCACGCTGCAGCCCAGCGCAGCCCTGGCTGCCGTCATCGGGGATGCGGCCGTGGCACGCACCGAGGTGGTCAAGAAAATCTGGGAGTACGTCAAGGCCCAGAACCTGCAGGACCCTCAGGACAAGCGCGTCATCCGCGCCGACGACAGGCTGCGCCCCGTCTTCGGCAAGGACAGCGTCAACATGTTCGAGCTGGCGGGGATTGTCGGCAAGCACCTGGCATAGTGCCGCCGGGGTCGCGGGTCTGACATCCGGGCGATATCTGCTTGGGCTAATCTAGGGGCATGGACAACGAACTGCCTGCCTCCTGGGCCCCACAGACCCCCTCGCGCGCCATCCGCCTCGATGGCGCTTCCAATTTCCGCGATCTGGGCGGCTATGCCGGCCTCGATGGCCGGCGGGTTCGCTGGCGTACGCTGTTCCGGGCCGACCACCTGGCCGGCCTCAGCCTGGCCGACCTGCAGGTGCTGCAGACGCTGAAGCTGGCGCGCAGCGCGGATTTCCGGGGCAGGCTGGAAAGCGCCCACCTCGCCTATGAGTGGCCCGGCATCGCGCGCCATGCGCTGGTGGTGGAGCCGACCGTGGTGCAGCGCGCCAGCGCTCTGCTGGCTGCGGGCAATGACCTCACGGCGGCCCATGCCGAGGAGCTGATGCAGGATACCTACCGCAGCTTCGTGCATGACTATGCGCCACGCTTTGCCCAGCTGTTTCAGCTGCTGCTCGAAAGCCAGGACCCGCTGGTCTTTCACTGCACGGCGGGCAAGGACCGCACGGGCTGGGCTGCGGCCCTGCTGCTGACGGCACTGGGCGTGGACGAGGACACCGTGATGCAGGACTACCTGCTGACCAACCAGCTCTACCAGCGTCCTGCCACCACCTTTGCACCCATGCCGCCCGAGGTGCTCGATGTGCTGTGGCGCGTACAGGCCTCGTATCTGGCGGCGGCCACCGATCTGGTGCGCTCGGATTTCGGCGGCATGGAAAACTACCTGCGCGATGCCCTGGGCATCGATCTGGCGGCACGCGAGCGGCTTGCCGCCCTGTACCTGGAAGGCTGAGGCTGCTGGCCTGCAGGCTTTGTCCGGGTGCGCGCATCCGCATGTCTGCATCAATACCGCACGGCAGCATACGTCTGCCGCTGTGCGCCATACTCCCGCCCGGCGGCGCCATCCCGGCGCCGTTTTTCAAGGAGCATGCGTGCAATCGGCAAGTGACCAGTGGTTCGACGAGGCCTACTACCAGCGGTTTTATTTCGACAAAAAAACCAGCGTGGTCGATCCCGAGCATGTGAACCGGCTGGGCGCGTTCGTCTGCTCCTATCTGAGCTATCTGCGCGTGCCGGTTCGGCGCGTGCTCGACATCGGCTGCGGCATCGGCCTGTGGCGCGATGCGGTGCAGCGGCATTTTCCCGGTGCCAGCTACCATGGCGTGGAGTTCAGCGAGTACCTGTGCGATCGCTACGGGTGGGAGCGCGGCACGGTGCAGGATTACGTGGCCCATGACCCGGCGCAGCCTTTCGACCTGGTGATCTGCCAGGGCGTGCTGCCCTACCTGAGCCCGCCCGATCTGCAGCGCGCCCTGGACAACCTGGGGCGCCTGAGCCGTGGCGGCCTGTATGTGGAGGCCGTGGCGCGCGAGGATTACGAGCGCGGCGTTATCGACGAGGATCTGACGGATGCACGCCTGTTCCGCCACCGCGCGCAGCTCTACCGGCGCGGGCTGTCGGAGCATTTCAAGGAGCTGGGCGGCGGCGTCTGGCTGAGCCGCCGGGCCGAGCTGCCGCTGTTCGAGCTCGAATGCGTGGGGGGCTGAGCGTGGCCGATACCTCGGGCACCGCCGCTGTGCCGTTGTCGTATCTGCGCGGTGTGGACTCGGGCGTGGCGCCGCATGCGGTGTCGCGGCTGCGCTCGCAGCGGCTGGCGCGCAGCACGCGGCCGTTTCTTTCGCGCGGCGGGCCGCGTGGCGAGCGCTGCGAAGGCTGCCGCCTGCGGCCATCGCACTGCATCTGCGCGCTGCGACCCATGCTGTCCACCCAGGCAGGCATTTGCCTGCTCATGCACGATGCAGAGCCCCTCAAGCCCAGCAACACCGGCTGGCTGATCGCCGATGTGGTGGCCGAAACCCATGCCTTTGGCTGGGCCCGCACCGAAGCGCACCCCGCCCTGCTGGCGATGCTGGCCGATCCGCAGTGGCAGCCGTATGTGGTGTTTCCCGGCGAGTTCGTCGATCCGCCGCAGCGCGTGGTGCAGGGGCTGCCTGCCGAGGCGGTGCCGGACGGGCGGCGCCCGCTGTTCGTGCTGCTGGATGCGACCTGGCCCGAGGCACGCAAGATGTTCCGCAAGAGCCCGTATCTGGATGGCTTTCCGGTGCTGAGCCTGCACCCCGATCAGGTCTCGCGCTACCGGCTGCGCCGCTCCCAGCGTGAGGACCACTTTTGCACCAGCGAGGTGGCAGCCCTGTGCCTGGAGCTGACGGGCGATGCGCGCGACCGGCGGGCGGGCCGCGTGCTGGAGCACTATCTGGCGGTGTTCACCGAGCATTACCTGCGGGCCAAACAGCAGCAGCCGGTGGATGCGGGCAGTGCAGCGCACCGCTGTCTGCAGGACGCCATCGCTTGTGGTGGTGGGCTGAATTCGCAAAAAGCATAGCGCTTTATGCTTTTATTGCCTGGGTTCAAGGCGGTTTTGTTCCAAAGTGTGGGCCTGCTGCTGCCCGGCTGTTCCAGGGACCTGGCGGGTTGCCAGTCTTTGGCAGGCGCAACCTCCTGTTACGACCATGCGCCATCCGGCTGCCCATACTCGCGGCGTGCGATGGAGAGTGCGCTGTGAATGCCCATGGCGTAGCGGCCTCAGGCGCTGATGGCTAGAATCGTGCCCCGCTGAAATTCATCGGCCTCGCCATGCCGCCACGCATGGCGCACATGCCGTGTGTGCCGGTCCGCAACGGGGCTGCGCGCGCCTTCATCCGCAGGGGAACCTTGGCCCCTGCTGTCTCTCTTACCGCGCTGGATCGAGCACCGCGCGTTCCAGTGGTTGATAGGGATTGTTCATGGCCGGGGCGCCATTCCCGGTGTTGAAAGGTGTCTGGTTTTGGTGATGAAAGACTTCAAGCTGCGCTACAACAGCGCCTTTGACGGGCTGCGCGGCGTGGCCATTTTGCTGGTTCTTCTGTCGCATGCCCATGTGCCCATGTTCGAGGGGGCGTTCTTCGGCGTGGACCTGTTTTTCGTGCTCAGCGGCTTCTTGATCACCTCGCTGCTGCTGATGGAGCACGGCAGCGAGGGCCGCATCGGCTTCTGGCGCTTTTGCCGCAGGCGCTTTCTGCGGCTGATGCCTGCGCTGGCGCTGTTCCTGGGGGCCTACTGCCTTTTTGCCCCCTTGCTGTGGCCCGGTCTCGAAGACATTTATTCGGATGCGCTGGTGTCCCTGCTGTACCTGGCCGACTATGGCATTGCGTTCTTCGACAGCCCTGATACGCTGCTGCACATGTGGTCGCTGTCGGTGGAAGAGCATTTCTATCTGCTGTGGCCGCCGCTGCTGATGCTGCTGCTGCGCTACTCCCGGCCAGGGCAGCTGTGGCGCCCGATCGCGCTGCTGTGGGTGCTGAGCTGGCTGTGGCGCATGTACTGGGTGCATGCGGGACAGCAGTTCTACGAGGTGTTTTTCCGGTTCGATACGCGCGCATCGGGGCTGTTTGCCGGCGCGCTGCTGGCTGCGCTGATGGCCGAGCGTCCCGATTTCACCGCAGCCCTGAAATCCCGGATGCACCACGCCATGTGGCTGCCGCTGGCCGTGCCCTTGCTGATGGCCATGCAGTGGGACAACCAGGATGCCATGCTCTGGGGCATCACCGTGGTCGAGTGCGCAGCCATCGTGGTGCTGGTCGCCGTCAGCGGTGGCAGCGGGCTGGTGCATGACATGCTGTCGGCGCCATGGCTGGTCCGGCTGGGCCGCCTGTCCTATGGCATCTACCTCTGGCATTACCCTGTGGTGCGCTACCTGCGTGCCGAGTTCTCCTGGCCCGTGGTCGTCGTGCTGGGTCTGGCGATTTCCATGGCGCTGTCTGCGCTGTCCTTTCATACGCTGGAGCGCTGGGCGCTGCGCCTGCGCGATAGCGCGGACCGGCGCGCAAACCGCCCGCTGCAGGCGCAGCCCGTGTGACATCCATGTGATCCACGATTTTTCAACAGGTTTGAATACTGGATTTCCACAAAATAATCCACAGGAAATGCACAAATATTTCCCCATGAATGCCACGGGTCAACATCCATTGGCCTGCAGGGGGATACACTCAGGCAAGACAATCGGGCCCTCAAAAAGCATAGCGTCATCCGCATGGCATGACGGGCGCTGCAGAGTTCCGTTGGGTTTTTCAAGAGTCTTGGGTAGTCGTGATGAAACGCCGCTCCTGGTTGATGGTGGTGGCAGCGGGCTGTGGCCTGGCTGTCGTTGGGTGTTCGGGCAAAGCCGCGCCTGACAGTGTCACGGTGTCCCGCGAGCAGCTGCAGGAGGCGGTGGCCTCGCGCTTTCCCAGGCAATTTCCCGTGGCCGGCATGCTGCAGCTGACGCTGAAGTCCCCCGCGCTGGATCTGCTGCCCGAGCGCAATGCCCTGCGCGCCGTGGTGCAGGCCGAGCTGTCGGGCCGTGTGCTCAGGCAGTCCTATGGCGGCCGGCTGGATCTGGACTTCGCGCTGCGCTACGAGCCCACGGACCGCACGCTGCGCGCCCACCAGATCCGGGTCAACAGCCTGGTCATCGATGATCTGGCGCCGGCCATGAGCGACATGCTCACCACCTACGCCAATGCCGTATCCGAGCAGGCACTCGGGCAGGTCGTTCTCTACCCCTTCCAGGGCCAGGATCTGGCCCTGCTGGACTCGCTGAATGTGGAGCCTGGCGCCATCACGGTGACGCCTCAGGGCCTGAACGTGGCCCTGGTCCGGAAAAAGCCTGCGCCCTGAGGGCACAAGAGGGCCGCCAGGCCCGTCTTGCGCGCGATCTTCCCGCTCAATCGGCCCGGATGTTGGCCGCCCGTATCACCTCGCCCAGCTGCGCGCTCTCCGCCTGGATGAAGGCGCCGAACTCCGCTGGCGTGCCGCCCATGGGCGAGGCGCCGATGTCGGCCAGCTTTTGCTGTACGGACGGCAGTGCCAGGCTTTTGTTCAGTGCCTGGTTCAGCGCCTGGATCACGGCGGCGGGCGTGCCCGCAGGCGCCACCAGTCCCCACCAGACCGTCGCCTGCACGTTCACGCCCTGCGCGCGTGCCGTGGGCACGCCGGGCAGCAGGCGCGAGCCGCTCTGATTGAGCACGGCCAGTGCGCGCAGCGCACCACTGCCCACATGGCCGGCTACCTCCAGCGGGTTGATGGCCATGAAGTCCAGGCGCCCGCCCAGCAGGTCGGTCACGGCTGCAGAGCCGCCCTTGTAGGGGATGTGCACGGCCTGGAAGCCGCCCGCGCGCTCCAGCAGGGCGCTGGCCATGTGGCCCGAGCTGCCCACGCCTGCCGTCCCATACGACAGCACGCCCGGCCTGGCCTTGCCGGCGGCGATCAGCTCGGCCAGGCTTTTGTGGGGCGACTTGGCAGGGACCACGACGACCAGTGGCGCCTCGCCGATGCGGCCCACGGGGACGAGATCCTTGAGCGGGTCGAAATTGAGCTTGGCGTACAGCGCCTTATTGGTGGTCAGCGTGTTCGAGGCCGTCAGCAGCAGATAGCCGTCGGCTGCGCCGCGCGCCACCGCGCCCATGCCGATGTTGGTGCCGCCGCCGGGCTTGTTGTCCACGACCATGGCCTGGCCCAGCAGTTCGGCCATGGGGGGCGTGACCAGGCGCGTGATGATGTCCACGCCGCCGCCTGGCGAGTAGGGCACGACCACGGTGACAGGGCGTTCGGGGTAGCCTGCCGCCAGGGCGGGGGGCAGGGCGGTCAGCAGGCCGGCAGCGCCGATCAGGGCCATCGCCTGGCGGCGGTGCAATGCGGGGTTCATGGGTGTCTCCGTTGTGAATTGGGTGTGGGTGTATGCCGTCATTATTTCGCGTGCCATCGCACCGTTGCACTGGCGCGCCGGACTGTCTCATCCATGGTGACTTCCAAAGCGCGGCGGCAGGCGTATATCGGAGAAGATGCGGCGTTTTCGCGCGCCACTGCACAAGGAATTTCTGCCATGACCTCAATGTCTCCCATTCTCCAGAGCCAGCCTCTGGGCCCGCTGTGGCCCACCATGGATCCTTTTCTGTTCTGCGCCCACCATGACGACGCCTATCCGCCCAGTGATGGCCGGCTGGGCGTGCAGGCCGTGGAATTCGAAGGCCGCCAGATGGGCAGCGACTTCAGCCGCAAGGACGGCTTTTCCATGTACCACGGCGCTGGCGTGCCGGGCTTTCCCGGCCATCCGCACCGTGGCTTCGAGACCGTGACGCTGGTGCGCAAGGGACTGATCGATCACTGCGACTCGCTGGGCGCTGCCGCGCGCTTTGGTGGCGGCGATGTGCAGTGGCTCACCGCCGGCCAGGGCATACAGCACTCGGAGATGTTTCCGCTGCTGCGCAGCGATGCGCCCAATCCGCTGGAGCTGTTCCAGATCTGGCTGAACCTGCCTGCGCGCTCCAAGATGGTGGCGCCGCACTTCACCATGCTCTGGAACGAGCGCATTCCGCGCCTGGCGCATGTGGACGGCGCAGGCCGCAAGACCGTGGTGACCGTGGTCGCGGGCGCCTTGCCCGGCGCGGCGGCACCCTTGCCTGCGCCGCCCGAGTCCTGGGCTTCGCAGCCCGAGGGCGACGTGGCCATCTGGACGCTGCACCTGGAGCCCGGCGCACGCTGGCGCCTGCCCCGCGCTGCGGGCCAGGACACGCAGCGCATGCTGTACTTCTTCGCAGGCCAGACGCTGCAGATCGGCCCTGCGGCGCAGCGCCAGCATGCGGCCCTGCACGTGGATGCCACCCAGGACTGGGAGCTGCACAACAGCGGCAGCGATGCCGTCGAATGCCTGGTGCTGCAGGGCCGGCCCATTGGCGAAAGCGTGGTGCAGTACGGTCCCTTCGTGATGAACACGCAGCAGGAAATCATGCAGGCCCTGCAGGACTACCGGCGTACGCAGTTCGGCGGCTGGCCCTGGGGCGTGCAGGACCCTGTGCATGGACCCGAGAACCGGCGCTTTGCGCGCTACCCCGGGGCCGATGCCGACGAGCAGCCGCCACAGCCGCTGGCGCCCGCCTGAGTGGGCCAGCGCGCGCTGCCCCGCGCCGTCAGACACCGTGAAAGTCTGCCGGCGCAGGCGTGCGGCCCAGGTCCTTGAGCACCTTGAGCGTGATGGCCATGCCGGTGTTGCCTGCGGGCACGCCCGCGTAGACAGCCGTCTGCAGCAGCACCTCGCGGATGGTCTCCAGGTCCAGCGGCGCGGCCTCGGCATCGCCCGGATCGGCCAGCAGGCCCGTGCGGATATGCAGCTCGAACTCCTCCCAGCGGCCCATGGCCGCCGTGATGGCCAGCACCATGATGCGGCGCGTGCGGCGCTCCAGCCCGGGCCGGCTCCAGATGCCATCCCAGGCATAGGCCGTGATCATGCGCTGGAACTCCACGTTGAGTTCGTTGGCGCGCGCCACGGATTGGTCCACCCATGCATCGCCCAGCACGCGGCGGCGGTTGGCAAGGCCGCGCTGCAAAGCGTCGGCGGAGGATTCGGTCATGTGGGAAGCTCCTGTATCAAGTGGTTCCATGGGGCTGTGGCGCCATCAGCAGCGCCATGCATGCATCATGTGACGCCTGGACGGCACGGTCCATGTCACAGGCCCGTGCCAGCGCGTCCTGCAGTGCCTGCAAGCCCTGCGCGTCCAGCCGGGTGCAGGCCCATTCGGTCAGCAGCAGGCGCAGCTCGCGCCCCTGCTCCAGGGCCTGTGGTGCCAGTTGTTCCACGGCAGCCAGCGCATCGGGCTTGCCCACCCAGTGCGCCAGCGCATGCACGCAGGCTTCTGAGAAAACCAGGCCGCGCAGCCCCTGCACATGGCCGAGCATGCGCTGCGGGTGCACCTGTAGCGATTGTGCAGCCTGGCGCAGCGCAGCCGCTGCGCCATGCACATGGCGCCACAGCTCGGGCCAGTGGGCCGCTTCTGCCTGCCATTCTCCCAGTGCGCGCTCATGGGCCTGGGCCATGCAGCCCAGCAGCAGGGCTGCCAGCGCAGGTACGGCCTGTGTCTGGGCCACGGCCTGCATGCAGTGCACGGGGTTGCGCTTGTGCGGCATGGCGCTGGATGTGCTGCCGCGCTGCGCCTCGCTGATCTCGCCGACCTCATACTGAGACAGCAGCGCCCAGTCCTTGGCCAGCTTGGCCAGGCTGCCGCCGCACACGGCCGCTTCCATGGCCAGGCGCATCCATGCATCGCGCTGCGTGTGCCAGCTGTGGCCGCAGGCGGCCAGGCCCAGCCTGCGCGCCAGCGCCTGCTCGACGGCACCGCGCTGCGCGCCCAGTACGGCGCCATTGCCCACGGCTCCGCCCAACTGCACGCACAGCGATGTCCCGGCCAGTGCCTCCAGATGGGCCATGCTGCGCCCGATGGCCGCCGCCGACTGGGCGCACTTAAAGCCAAAGCTCGTGATCTGCGCCGGCTGCATCAGGCTGCGCGCGAGCATGGGCGTGGCTGCATGGGTCCGGGCCAGTGCCACGAGCGCTGCCTGCAGCGCACGCAGTTCGTCCTGCAGCGCCGCCAGCGCATCGCGCGTCAGCAGCGCCTGGGCCGTGTCTACCGCGTCCTGCGTGGTTGCTCCCCAGTGCAGCCAGGGCAGGCCTTCGGGCGCGTTCGATGCCAGCCATTGCTGCAGCGGCCGCACCACGGCCAGCCCCAGCGCACCCGTGTGGCGCGCCTGTGCGACCAGGGTCGCGCGCTCCAGAGGGGCTTGGGCGCAGGCCCGGGCAATCGCCTGGGCTGCCTCGGCAGGCACCAGTCCGCATTCGGCCTGTGCGTGGGCCAGCGATGCTTCGAAGCGCAGCAGCGCCTCCAGCCAGAGGGCATCCGAGAACCAGTGACCTGCGTCCTCCGGATCCAGATAGTCTTTCACCAATGACATGCTGCTCCTGCGGGCTGGTTCATGCAGTGGCCCCTGAGGCCTTGATCACGGCCGCCCACTTGGCGCTTTCCTGCCGGATGCGTGCCGCATACTGGTCTGCGTCGCCCAGCAGTGGCACGGCCCCCTCGATGCCCAGACGCGACTGGAAGGACTCGGAGGCTGCCACCTTGAGGATGTCGCGCCCCAGCGCACGCACTGATTCGGCAGGCGTGCCCTTGGGCGCGAGGATGCCGTAGGTCAGGGAGCTTTCGAAATCGGCCAGCGCGCGCACGCCGGATTCTGCAATCGCTGGCACGTCCGGCAGCTGGGGCTGGCGCCTGGCGCCTGTCACCGCCAGCGCACGCAGCCTGCCTGCCCTGACCAGAGCCATGGCGGCGGGAATCACGCCGAAGCTGAAGTCCACATTGCCGCCGGCCAGATCGGTCAGCGAGGGCGCCGTGCCCTTGTAAGGCACATGGATGGCCCTGGCTCCCAACGCATGGGCAAACATCTCGCCTGTCAGGTGGCCGCCCGTGCCAGAGCCGCTGGAGGCAAAGGTCATCTCGCCGCCGCGCTTGCGCAACTGCTCTGCCAGGTCCGCCACGCTGCGCATGGGCGAGCTGGCCGGCACCACCAGCAGCAGCGCCGAGGAGGCGAACATCGCCACCGGCTGCAGGTCGCTGGCCGCGTTGAATTTCAGTCCCGCGTACAGCGAGGGGTTGATGGATACCGTGCCTGTGTGACCCAGTAAATAAGTGGTGCCATCGGGGGCGGCGCGCACCACGGATTCCGTGCCCAGATTGCCCCCCGCGCCAGCCTTGTTCTCCACGATCATGCCGTAGCCGAACACCTCGTTGAGGCCATGGGCCATCTGGCGGGCAAACACATCGTTGCCGCCCCCTGGCGCAAAGGGGACGACCAGGCGCATTGCCCTGCGCTGCTGGGCGTGGCCCGGCAGCGCCGAGGCTGCCAGCGCGGCGCTGGCGGCGCAAAGCCACAGCCGGCGCGTCCAGGGGGCAGGGTGGGGTTGCAGGCAATCCATGTGTGTGTCTCCTGAAAATCGTTGTCGCCTTGCAGTGTGGGCCATGACACGGTGCACAAACAGGGGTTGCATCTGCTTTGTCATTCAAGAAAATGTGTGAAATGGATGTCAGATACATACACAATTTCTTGCGGGTCGTGAGCGCGGGCTCCATGTCTGAAGCCGCGCGCCAGCTGGACCTGAGTCCCTCGGCGATTGCCCAGCAGATGCGTGTGCTCGAAGGCGAGATGGGTGCCCCCCTGCTGGTACGCCAGGGCCGCAGCGTGCGCGCCACGGCGGCGGGCGAGCGGCTGTTCGAGCGTGGCCGGCAACTGCTGCAGGAGGTCGAAGGCCTGCGTGAATGGGTGGCTTCTGACGGTGGCGGTGGCGAACTGCGCCTGGGGACGGTCAACACGGCACTGCACGGCTTCCTGCCCGCCGTCATGCGCGTCTTCGTGCAGCGCCATGCGGATGTGCGCATCAGCGTGCGCGCCGGCCTCACCCCCGAGCTGTACACGGCCCTGCTGCAGTCCGAGCTTGACGTGCTCATCTGCCTGCAGCCCTCGTTTGACCTGCCCAAGTCCGTGTGCTGGGCCGAACTGCGCCAGGAGCCGCTGGTGGTGCTGTGTCGTGCCGAAGACGCATCCGAAGACCCGCTGGCGCTGCTGCGCAGCCGTCCCCTGGTGCGCTATGACCGCTGCCTGGCTGGCGGCCGGCTGGCCGATCGCTATCTGCGTGCCCAGGGTATCGCCCCCATCGAGCGCATGGAGCTCAATTCGGTGCTGGCCGTCGCCATGATGGTGGATCAGGGCCTGGGCGTTGGCCTGGTGCCCGATATCGGTTCCGTGCTGGCCCAGGGCCGGGACGTGTGTGCTTTGCCCTTGCCCTCGTCAGAGGCTGGTGCGCGCCGGGTGGGGCTGCTGTGGATGCATACCTCGGCGCGCGCGCGCTGGGCACGCAGCCTGCTCGATTGCGCGCGCCTGTACCTGCGGCCGGCCGCATCCGCTGCCAGTGCTTCGGACATCGCGCTGCAATAGCCCAGGTCGCGGACAATGGCAGCCTTGTGCGGTGCAACCTGTGCGCCGCAGTTTCCTTGAGCCTTTGCCATGAACATCACCAAAGACACCGCCGTCACCCTCAACTACAAGATCACCGATACACAGGGCAAGCTGCTCGACAAGGGCGATGTCGCCTACCTGCACGGCGGCTACGACAACATCTTCGCCAAGGTGGAAGTCGCCCTGGACGGCAAGGCCGTGGGCGACACGCTGACCGTGGACCTGGCTGTGGAAGATGCCTTTGGCGCGCGCGACGAAAGCCTGACGCGCACCATCCCCAAGGGCGAGTTTCCGCCCGGCGTGAAGGTCGGCGGCCAGCTGCGCGGCACCAATGACCAGGGCGAGCCCCAGATCTACCATGTAGTCAAGATCAAGGGCCCCGTGGTGCTGCTCGACGGCAACCACCCGCTGGCCGGCCAGGCGCTGCGCTTTTCGTGCAAGGTCAATGAAGTGCGCGCGGCCAAGCCCGAGGAAATCGAGCATCGCCACGTGCACGGCGGCCACGGCCACCATCACTGAAGCGGCGGCGGGCCCCCGCTTACACCGTCTCCAGCGCCAGCAGCGCCGTGGCCGTGTTGGAGATCGGGATGTGATAGTTGCCGTGCACGCGGCGCACGCCCGGCGCGGCAGCAGACAGCGCGCCGCGCATGGCCAGCCACATCAGCAGCTCCACCCCCTGGGTGCCGGTCTTTTCCACGAGCTCATGCACGCTGAACTGCGTGGCCCATTCGGGATTGGTGGCCATGCTTTCCAGGAACTGCAGGTCGAAAGCCTTGTTGATGAAGCCTGCGCGCTCGCCGTCGAGCTGGTGCGACAGGCCCCCCGAGGCGATCACGGCCACGCGCTGGTCGCTGTCCCAGCGCGCGATGGCGCGGCCCACGGCCTGGCCCAGCGCATAGCAGCGCCGTGCCGACGGCAGCGGAAACTGCACGGTGTTGATGCACACCGGCACCACGGCCACCGGGCATTCGCCTTCGGGCCAGAACAGCTTCAGCGGCAGTGTGCATGCATGGTCCACCAGCATTTCCTGGCAGCTGACCACGTCGAAATCCTCGCCCACCAGCGATTCGATCAGATGCCAGGACAGCCCGGTATGCCCGCGCAGCGGCGCCAGGGTGGGGATGCCCCAGCCCTCATCGGCATTGCTGTACTGCGCTGCCGCGCCCACGGCGAAGGTCGGCATCTTGTCCAGGAAGAAGTTCAGGCCATGGTCGTTGTAGAACATCACGACCACATCGGGCCGCTGGGCGGCCAGCCATTCGCGGATGGGGGGGAAGCCGTCGAAGAAGGGCTTCCAGTAGGGTTCGTTTTGCAGGCCCTTGTGGATGGCGTTGCCGATGGCGGGGATGTGCGAGGTGCCCAGACCTCCGATGAGATGTGCCATGGGGGATGTCTCCTGTCGTGTGGTGCGGCGGTGCTCAGGCGTGCGAGCACAGCATGGCCTGGAACTCGGCCTTGGTCATGCCGGTCTGCTGCGCGCCGATGTCCTGCATGTCCAGATGGAAGATACCGGCCAGCTTGGCCAGGTAGTAGGCGTTGCCGCCGGCGGCCAGCATCTGCAGCACATTGCGCGCGCGCACGGCCGCTGCCTGGTTGTCGTCCAGGCCGTAGCGGCGCATGTAGGCCTCTTCGTCGGCCAGGAAGGCCTTGCGGTTGGCTTCCTCGTTGAAGGAAAAGCACATCTTGTTGAGCGCATAGCCTTTGCGGGCCTGGGCGCCGTCGAACACGATGGTGCCGGGAATCTGTGGCTGAGCGGCCATGTTTTGTCTCCGGTATTTGCGATGGATCAGCGGCAGTGTCCGGCACGCGTTGCCAAAGATAAAGCCATGGCCAATCATGCAATTCATGAGCAAAATCGATTGGTCCCACCTTGATGGCCGGCTGCTGCAATTGCTGGTGGCCGTGCTGGAGACCGGCAGCGTCACCGCTGCCGCCATGCGCCTGGGCGTGACCCAGTCGGCGGTCAGCCATCTGCTGGACAAGCTGCGCGCCATCACCGGCGACCGGCTGTTCGTCAAACAGGGGCGCGGCATTGCCCCTACGCCCCATGCGCGCGCGCTGCTGGAGCCGGCGCGTGCCCTGCTGGGCCAGATGCAGCAGTTCGGCCAGGGGCCGTGCTTTGACCCTGCGCACTGGCGCACCGAGGTCACCATCGCTGCCAACGACCTGCAGCGCGAGCTGTTGCTGCCCGCGCTGGCGCGCCGCCTGCGCGAGGCCGCGCCCCACACCCTGCTGCGCGTGAGCGACAGCGGCGCGCCCGATGCCGATCTGCTGCGTTCGGATGAATGCATGCTGGTCATCAGCCCGCGCCCGCCCGATGCCACGGACATTCTGCAAAAGCGGCTGTTCAGCGATGAATACGCCGTCTTCTACGATCCGGCCCTGCGCGAGCCGCCCCGCAGCGTGGCCGGCTATCTGCAGTCGGACCATGCGACCGTGGCCTATGCGGCCCGACAGGGGCTGGATCTGGACCAGCAGCTGCAGGCGCGCGGCATCGAGCGCCGCTTTGCGGTGCGCGTGCCGGGCTTTGCCGCGCTGGCCGCCTTTGTGCGCGGCACGCCGCTGCTGGCCACGGCGCCATCGCTGCTGGGCCGCACATCCCTGGCATCGCTGGCCATGGCCCCCGTGCCCGTGGACTGCCCGGCCCTGCCCATGTACATGATCTGGCATGCACGCCACCAGTCGGACCCGGCCCATGCATGGCTGCGCGGGCAGCTGGAGCAGGTGGTGTTGTCTACACTTTGCGCTACCGGCTCTTAGCACCCTGTCCATCGTAGGTGCGGTGCTACGCTTGAAACTGGCGTGGCTCATCTCAGGGACACCGAGGAAGGGCCTGTGCCGGCCGCGCCGCCCCGCACCGAGGGTGTCGTCCCCCTCCCGCGTAGCGAGAGAGGGGGAAGCGGCGATAGCCGCTCAGGGGGTGCTTTGAGTCAATGCCGGCGCAGTAGCGCGCGCCGCAGCAGGCGGGCCGCGCGGTTGCGGATCTGGAAAGGGCTGTGGCTCACGGCCGGGCTCAGGCGTGCGCGCGAGCAGGCGTCCAGGAAGTCGCGCAGCAGCACGCTGTCGTCCAGTGTGCTGGTGCCGGGGTTGCGGAACTGGAACTCGGGATGCCACTGCGTGGCCGCGATGTAGCTCCTGAGCGTGCCGGGCTTGCGGAAAATGGCCTCCGGGATGTGGTCGGGAATGCTCCAGGCTTCGACGCCGAAGCCCGGCGCGACATCCTTGATGCCCTGGTGGTGGATGCTGTTGACGCGTGCACGGTGCAGGCCCGGGTACAGCGCCTGCAGGCGGCTGCCGGCCACGATGGCGATGTCATGGTAATGGCGATCGTACTCGGCGGCATCGCGGTGCAGCTGCGAGCCCGGCACCTGTGTCTGGATGTCCTGGTAGAGCGTGCCGCCAAACGCCACGTTGATCAGCTGCAGCCCGCGGCAGACGCCGAAGATGGGCTTGCCCGCCTGCGAGAAGGCCTCGACCACTGCCAGATCGTAGAGGTCGCGCACGCGGTCGCCCAGCCACTCGGGGCGCAGCGGCTCTTCCCCATAGCTGCCGGGCCAGACATCGGCGCCGCCATGCATGACCACGCCATCGAGCCATTCGGCATAGTGCTCCAGCGTCACGTCGCCGCGCGCTGTCTCGCCTGTGGGGCAGGGCACCATGACCACCATGGCTCCGGCCGACATGATCCAGTGGGCGATCGACTGCTCCACATACTGCAGCGTCTTGCCCGTGAACAGCGGCCGCTGCGGGTCCGCATGGGAAAAGCAGGCCGACAGGCCGATCTTGAGGCGGCGGGAGGCAAGTGGGCTCATGGAAGGCTTTGCTGCATGGGCGTCCGGTAGGCATCCGGTAGGCATCCGTTGTACGTCCAATTGCCCTGCTGCCGTGTAGGAAGAGGGTGAACATCCATGCGCGCCACAGGGCCATCGTCCTGGCGGGATGCGTGGCAAATGCATGTCCAGCCTTGACGCATCTCAATGCCCGTGTCCGCCGCCTTGGCCCGGGCGCGCGCGCGGGTGTAGCCTACGGAGGTCGTGGATCTGCTGCAAACAGCACCAGAGAAAACCCTGACGCGCCAATGTGTGACTTGCTGCGCAGCCGGCCCGCATGGCGTTACGATGGGTTTGCCCATTCTTCAATGGCCCCGACAACCCCGCCGCACCGGTGGTGCGGCTTTTGGCGACTAGGAGGATATGCATGCAAGTTCAGGTTCATGCCGACGATTCGATCCAGGGTGGTGATTCCCTGGCACAGTGGGCACAGGAAGAGATCAACGCCAAGCTGGCGCGCCTGAAGGACTATGTGGTGCGTGTGGAGGTGTTCCTCACCGGCGTCGATGCGCTCAAGGCCACCGGCGGACCCGGCAAGCGCTGCGTGCTGGAGACACGCGCCAATGGCAGGCCGCCGATTGCGGTGAACGCCGAAGCCGAAAAGGTCAAGGATGCCTTCAATGCCGCGATCGAAAAGCTGCGCCGTGCCGTGGAAACCGACCTGGGCAAGCTCAAGGACAAGCATGGACGCGACAGTGTGCGCGGTGTGGAGGATGATTCGCAGGTAGACGCTGCGGCCTGAGTGCCGGCGCGCATTGCTGCCGCAGGCGCCCTGGATGCCAGGGCGCTTTTTTTTGCGCTTTTTCCGCCTCCTTGCGCCAGCGGTCAGCGTGAGGCCCGCAGCACCGCCCCGTCCAGCGGCGGCGCATGCAGCGGCTGCAGCGGGCAGTCCAGCGGCGGACCGAAGCGCCGTGGCGCGCCGCCGCCGCTGTGGCGCAGCTCGGCTTCCCACTGGCTGCGCGCCTGGGCGATTTCCTCGCCCGTGCGTGCGACAAAGTTCCACCACAGCAAGATGGCCTCGTCCATGGGCTCGCCGCCGATGATCAGCAGCCGTCCGCCATGCGGGGCGCCAATGTCCACCGATGCCGTGCCTGGCGGCAGATACAGCAGCTCCTGCATGGGCAGATCGCGCCCCTGCACCTGGATGCTGCCTTCCAGCGCGAGCACCGCATGTTCGAAATCTGCGCGCAGCGGCAACTGCGTCTGTGCTGCGTCCTGAGCCGCATGCAGATCCACGCCCATCAGCGGCGTATGCACCTCTGCCGGCGAACGAAGGCCCAGTGCCTCGCCCGCCAGCACGGTGGCCGTGAAGCCATCCGCCCGGGTTTGCGGCAGCACGGGATAGTGCTGAAAGCGCGGCGGGCCGTTGCGCTGTGCGTCGGGCAGGGCGATCCACAGCTGGGCAGCGTGGATGTGCGAGGGTGCGAGGCTCTCTTCGGAGTGCGCGATGCCATGGCCGGCGGTCATCAGATTGACCTGTCCCGGGCGCAGTATCTGCCGGTTGCCCAGGCTGTCGCGGTGCAGCACCTCTCCACGGATCATCCAGGTGAAAGTCTGCAGTCCGATATGCGGATGCGGTCCCACCTGCATGCCCGGTGGCTCGGGGGAGGCAGGGCCTGCATGGTCCAGAAAGCACCATGCGCCGACCTTGCGCAGGGCGCGCTGGGGGATGGCGCGCTGGATAGGAATGCCGCCGACATCGGCGGTGCGGGTGGGCAGATGCTGGGGCGGACGGTCTTCGGCCATGGCAAGGGCTCCAAAATGGGATGGCGCCAGTGTCGTGCACAGGCGCTGCTCTGGCAAATCCTGCCCGCATGCATTGGGCCTGTTCGCTGACAGCGCGCCCTGGCTGCATTGTCTACATTCAGGGGGTGGACCGGCTCCCGTCCCTGGGATGCCCCGGCCTGACATCTACAGGAGGACACGCCATGCAGATATCCGCACAGACTGCTTCCGAAGCCGCCGACGAACCCGTGCGCAGCGCCGTCGAAATACAGCGCTTTCCCGAGCATTTCCGGGCCACGGTCACGGGCAATGTGCAGCACCGCGTGGGTGATGGCCCTCTGGAGGACATCCCTCGCGGCACCAAGGTCCAGGTCGATGCCGCCATCGGCAGCTACGTGCTGTCGTGGCTGCACGAAGACCAGCCGATCACGGTGTCGCTGGCTAAGCGCGAGTTCGAGCTGTACGTGGACACGGGCGAAATCGAGGTCCCCGGACCCTGAGGCCTCACCCCGCCTGCATCAGTCCTGCAGCCCGGTGCTGATGTGTACTTCCCCGGCGAGCAGCTTGTGCACCGGGCAGGCATTGGCGACCTGCAGCAGGCGCTGGCGCTGTTCGTCATCGAGATCACCTTCGAGCGTGATCTGGCGGTCGATCAGATTGCCGCCGGCAGGCGCGCCTTGCGGGTTCAGTCGCAGCTGCACATGCACCTGCGCCAGCTTCCACTGCTTGCGGGCCGCATACATCTGCAGAGTCACCGTGGTGCAGGCGCCCAGGGCCGACAGTAGCAACTGCATCGGGTCGGGCGCGGTGTCCGCGCCGCCCTTGTCGGCGGGTTCATCCGCGTGCCACAGGTGGCCTTGCGGATCTCCGAGGGTGACGCGGTAGGGCGTATCGGTGCTTGTTGCGTGGGCGCTGTGGACCATGCGATCTCCTGAGTGCTGGCTGCAGACACTGTAAATGAAATCTCCATGCCTGCTCACAGCAGCCGGGTGCCCAGCGGCACCTCGCGGTCGGGCACGCACAGCGCCACTTCGCCGTGCGCGTTGTGAAAGCCCGTGACCAGGCATTCGGAGCGCATGGGGCCGATCTGCTTGCTGGGAAAGTTCAGCACGGCCACCACCTGGCGGCCGATCAGCTCGGAGGGCTGGTACAGCGCCGTGATCTGGGCGCTGGATTTGCGCCGGCCCAGCTCGGTGCCGAAGTCGATCTGCAGCACATAGGCGGGCTTGCGCGCCTCCTTGAAGACCTGGGCGTCCACGATGCGGCCCACGCGCAGCTCCACCTTGAGGAAGTCGTCAAAGCCAATCGTTTCGTGCAATGGGTCGGAAGTCGTCATGCGCCCATGATGCGCCGCTGGCGCGGGGCGTTTTGTCGAGCAGCTCTCGCAGTGTGTGGCCGCCCGTACCATGAAAAAAGGCCGGCATCGCGTCCGATGCCGGCCTGATGCAGGGCCTTTGCCAGGCCCTGCAGGGGTTCGCGCCCAGGATTACTTGGCGGCGACCACGCGCACCATTTCCAGGCACTTGTTGGAGTAGCCCCACTCGTTGTCGTACCAGGAGACGACCTTCACGAAGGTCTTGTCCAGGGCGATGCCGGCTTCGGCGTCGAACACCGAGGTGCAGGGCTCGCCACGGAAGTCGGTGGCCACGACCTTGTCTTCGGTGTAGCCCAGCACGCCCTTGAGCGCGCCTTCGGACTGGGCCTTCATTTCGGCGCAGATCTCTTCATAGGTGGCTTCGCTGTTGAGCTCCACCGTCAGGTCCACCACCGACACGTCGGAGGTGGGCACGCGGAAGGACATGCCGGTCAGCTTCTTGTTGAGCTCGGGGATCACCACGCCCACGGCCTTGGCAGCGCCAGTGCTCGACGGGATGATGTTTTCCAGGATGCCGCGGCCGCCGCGCCAGTCCTTGTTGCTGGGGCCATCCACGGTCTTTTGGGTGGCGGTGGCAGCGTGCACGGTGGTCATCAGGCCGCGCTTGATGCCCCACTTGTCGTTGAGCACCTTGGCCACGGGAGCCAGGCAGTTGGTGGTGCACGAGGCGTTGGAGATGATGTCCTGGCCTGCGTAGGTCTTGCAGTTCACGCCGAAGACGAACATCGGGGTGCTGTCCTTGGACGGTGCGGACATGATGACCTTCTTGGCGCCGGCAGCCAGGTGCTTGCGCGCGGTTTCGTCGGTCAGGAACAGGCCCGTGGCTTCGATCACGATGTCGGCGCCGACTTCGTCCCACTTCAGGGCGGCCGGGTCGCGTTCCTGGGTCAGGCGGATCTTCTTGCCGTTGACGATCAGGCTGGAGCCCTCGACCGAGACCTCGCCCTTGAAGCGGCCATGCACGCTGTCGTACTTGAGCATGTAGGCCAGGTAGTCGGGTTCGAGCAGGTCGTTGATGCCCACGACTTCGATGTCGCTGAAGTTCTGCACCGCAGCGCGGAACACCATGCGGCCGATGCGGCCGAAGCCGTTGATACCGATCTTGATCGTCATATTTGCCTCTTGGATTGACGGATTGCGAAAAACGAAAACGGAAGCGGTGTGGGCCAGGGCGGGCCCTGGCAGGCGGCAAAAAGGGGCCACAGGCCCCTTTTGCAGCTTTACTTGCCAGCGCGCTGCAGGGCGACCTGCACGGTGTCGGCAACGTTCTCGGCGGTGAAGCCGAAGTGCTTGAACAGCACGGGCGCGGGGGCCGATTCGCCGTAGGTGTCGATGCCGACGACGGCGGCGCAGCCGTACTTCCACCAGAAGTCGGTCACGCCCATTTCGACGGCGATGCGCGGCAGGTCGGCCGGCAGCACCTGGCTCTTGTACTTGGCGTCCTGCTTGTCGAACGTGGTGGTGCTGGGCATGGAGACCACGCGCACGGCGATCTTGCGCGCGGCCAGCAGCTTCTGGGCTGCCAGGGCCAGCTGCACTTCGGAGCCGGTGGCGATGATCACGGCCTGGGCCTTCTTGTTCAGGCCGGCGGCCTTGGGCTCGGCCAGCACATAGGCGCCGCAGGCAATGTTGTCCAGCGCTTCTTCGGACTTGGGCGCGTAGGCCAGGTTCTGGCGCGACAGCAGCAGGGCCGTGGGCTTGTTCTTCTGGCTCAGCGCCACGGTCCAGGCCACGGCGGTTTCGGTGGTGTCGGCGGGGCGCCAGACATCCAGGCCCGGGATCAGGCGCAGCGAGGCAGCGTGCTCGATGGACTGGTGGGTGGGGCCGTCTTCGCCCAGGCCGATGGAGTCGTGCGTGAACACATGGACCACGCGCTGCTTCATCAGCGCGGCCATGCGGATGGCGTTGCGGCTGTAGTCGCTGAAGGTCAGGAAGGTGCCGGCGTAGGGGATGAAGCCGCCATGCAGGGCAATGCCGTTCATGATGGCGGCCATGCCGAACTCGCGCACGCCGTAGTTGATGTGGCGGCCGATGCGGCCGTCTTCCGTCTTGACCACGGCACCCTTGGCGTCCACGCGCAGCGCAGGCGTGCTCTGGGTGTTGGTCAGGTTGGAGCCGGTCAGGTCGGCCGAGCCGCCCAGCAGTTCGGGCAGGGCGGCGGTCAGGCCTTCCAGGGCCAGCTGGCTGGCCTTGCGGCTGGCCACGGTCGCGCCCGTGTCATGTGCGCTGGAGGCGATCTGCGCGGCCACTTCGCCGAAATTGGCGGGCAGGTCGCCGGCCATGCGGCGCGTGAATTCGGCTGCCAGCTCGGGGAAGGCCTTGGTGTAGGCCGCGAACTTCTTGTTCCAGGCGGCTTCGGCCTTGGCGCCGGAGGCCTTGGCATCCCAGTCGCCGTACACGCTGGCGGGGATCTCGAAGGGGGCGTGTTCCCAGCCCAGCGCGGCACGGGTCAGCGTGATTTCCTCGGCGCCCAGGGGCTCGCCGTGGGCCTTGGCCGTGTCCTGGCGGTTGGGCGAACCCTTGCCGATGTGGGTCTTGCAGCAGATCAGCGTGGGCTTGGCGCTGCTCTTCTTGGCGGCAGCGATGGCGGCGTCCACGGCGCCCGCGTCATGGCCGTCCACGTTGCGGATCACGTTCCAGCCGTAGGCTTCGAAGCGAGCGGGCGTGTCGTCGATGAACCAGGGTGCAACCTTGCCGTCGATGGAGATGCCGTTGTCGTCGTACAGGGCGATGAGCTTGCCCAGCTTCCAGGCGCCGGCCAGGGCTGCGGCCTCATGGCTGATGCCTTCCATCAGGCAGCCGTCGCCCAGGAACACGTAGGTGTGGTGGTCCACGATGGCGTGGCCCGTGCGGTTGAATTCGGCAGCCAGCAGCTTTTCGGCCAGCGCGAAGCCCACGGCATTGGTGATGCCCTGGCCCAGCGGGCCGGTGGTGGTTTCCACGCCGGGGGTGATGCCCACTTCGGGGTGGCCGGCGGTCTTGCTGTGCAGCTGGCGGAAGTTCTTCAGTTCCTCGATCGGCAGCGCGTAGCCCGTCAGGTGCAGCAGCGCGTAGATCAGCATGGAGCCGTGGCCGTTGGAGAGGATGAAGCGGTCGCGGTCAGCCCATTGCGGGTTGGCGGGGTTGTGCTTGAGGTGACGGCTCCACAGTGCCACGGCCATGTCGGCCATGCCCATGGGTGCGCCGGGGTGACCGGAGTTGGCTTGTTGAACGGCATCCATTGCGAGTGCGCGGATCGCATTCGCCATTTGTTGAGTGTTGGCCATCAGGGCGCTCCGTAAAGGAGGGGGTAATCAGAATAAGCCCGACATTTTAGAGGACTGGGGTTTTCGGGCCGCCCGCGTGGGGCAATGGCCGCCAGCCATGGTCTACAGTTGCGCTCCATGACTGATTCGCTGCCTGCTTCCCGTCCTGCTGCCGAGCCTCTTGTGCTGACCGAACAGCCTCCCGCCATGCTGCTGGCTGCGGGCCGTGGCGAGCGCATGCGGCCGCTGACCGATATCACGCCCAAGCCGCTGCTGGCCGTGCAGGGCCAGCCCCTGCTGCAGCACCACATGCAGGCGCTGGCCCAGGCCGGCGTGCGCCGCGCCGTGGTCAATACGGGCTGGCTGGGCGCGCAGATTCCTGCGCGCTTCGGCCCGCGCTTTGGCGAGCGCCTGGCGCTGGCCTATTCGCCCGAGCCCGAGCAGGCCTTCGAGACGGCAGGCGGCATCGCGCGCGCTTTGCCTCAGCTGGGGCCGGTGTTCTGGCTGGCTGCCGGCGATGTGCATGCGCCCGATTTCGGTTTCCCGTTCGAGGCCGCACGCGACTTCGCGGCCAGCGGCCGGCTGGCCCATCTGTGGCTGGTGCCCAATCCGGTCCATCATCCTCGTGGCGATTTCGGCATCGATGCCCAGGGCCTGGCACGCGACTGGCCCGAGGGCGAGGCGCAGCCGCGCCATACCTACAGCACCATCGCGCTGCTGCGTGCCGAGCTGTTTGCCCCGCCCTGGTGCGACATCCCCGAGGGCAACCCACACGGCCTGCGCGCGCCGCTGGCGCCGTTGCTGCGCCGTGCCATGGCGCAGGGCCAGGTGGGCGCCACACTGTACGTGGGCCGCTGGACCGATGTGGGCACGCCCGAGCGGCTGGCCCAGCTCAACGCGCAGCACTGAATCCGGCATCCGGCGCCTGCTGCGCGTTCATTTCTGCGGCTTGCTCTTTCGCGCAGGAAGCAGCGCATTGCTGCATGCCTGGCGTCCCCCCGGCGTGCGAAGCCGGGGGGACAGCGCTGTACACAGGGCCGGACGGCAGTACGATAGCCGGATGACCTCTGTGTACGCCCAACGCCGCGCACGCCTGGCCGCCCAGTTGGGCGCCGGCGCCATTGCCATCATCCCCACCGCCCCCGAGCGCTCCCGCAACCGGGACACCGGCTATCTGTACCGCCATGACAGCTATTTCTACTACCTGACGGGCTTTTCCGAACCCAACGCCTGCCTGGTGCTGTGCGCCGATGGTTCGAGCACGCTGTTTTGCCAGCCCAAGGACCTGGAGCGCGAGATCTGGGACGGCATTCGCCTGGGCCCGGAGGCCGCCGTGGCCACCCTGGGCGTGACCCAGGCGTTTTCCAGCGCCGAGATCGACGCCCGCCTGCCGCGCCTGCTGGAAAACCGCAGCCGCCTGTGGTATCCGTTCGCCACGCATGAGGGCCTGGCGCTGCGCGTGGAGGGCTGGCTGGCTCCGGTGCGCGCGCGTACGCGCTTTGGCGCGCTGTGTCCCTCTGAGCAGGGCGACCTGTGCACGCTGCTCGACGAGATGCGTCTGGTCAAGGATGGGCACGAGCAGGACATCATGCGGCGTGCCGCCGCCATCAGCGCCCAGGCCCATGTCCGCGCCATGCAGCGCTCGGCGCGCATGCTGCGCGCAGGCCAGGAGGTGCGCGAGTACCACCTGGATGCCGAACTGCTGCACGAATTCCGCCAGCAGGGAGCGCAGTATGTGGCCTATGGCTCCATCGTGGCGGCGGGCGCCAATGCCTGCGTGCTGCACTATCAGGCCGACAAGGCGCCCGTGCGCGCGGGCGAGCTGGTGCTGATCGATGCGGGCTGCGAACTGGATGGCTACGCCAGCGACATCACGCGCACCTTTCCGGCGGATGGCCGGTTCACGGGGCCGCAGCGCGCGCTCTATGAGCTGGTGCTGGAGAGCCAGAAGGCGGCCGTGGCGGCCACGCGCGCTGGCGCGCGCTTCACCGATCCGCACGATGCCACCGTGGCCGTGCTGGCGCAGGGCCTGCTGGATCTGGGCCTGCTGGACCGGCGCGTCCATGGCAACGCCCAGGATGTGATCGAGCAGCGCGCCTTCTTCCAGTTCTACATGCACCGCACGGGCCACTGGCTGGGCATGGATGTGCATGACTGCGGCAGCTATGTCGAGCCTTCGGAGCTGGGCCAGTCCCACGAGCGCAAGGACCCGCTGTCGGGCGAGACCATCACCAACCGGCCCAGCCGCATCCTGCGCCCCGGCATGGTGACGACTATCGAGCCGGGCCTGTATGTGCGCCCTGCGGCGGGTGTGCCCGAACAGTTCCACCATATCGGCATTCGCATCGAGGACGATGCCATCGTCACCGAAACCGGTTGCGAGTTGATCACGCGCGGCGTTCCCGTGGAGCCCGACGAGATCGAGGCGCTGATGCGCGGCTGAGCCCCGCGCCCCGGTATCCCTTTGCTGCTGCCATGCCGCCCCCACCGGCCCCAGCCTCTCTGCTCCCGGCCTTGCCCCGCCTGAGCTGGCGCATTTTTGCGGTGCTGTGGCTGCTCGGCATGCCGGGCGTGGCGGCCCTGGCCTGGCTGGTGCTGCCGCAATGGATGCGCTCCCTGGATACACCGGTCGCACACCTGTTCATCCCGGAGGCGGGCATTGCCGTGCTGGCGCTGGTGCTGGCGCTGCCCGTGGGCCTGGGCGTGCGCCTGGGGCCCAGTGTCGGACTGTCTGCGCCCTTGCTCACCACCTGGGTCGCGGGCCGCTCGCCACAGCGCGCGCTGCGCTACCTGGCCTTGCCAGGGGTGGCCGGCGGCGTGGTCGGCGCGGCCTGGCTGGTGACCCTGGCACTGGTCTGGCCCGACAACCTCACCCAGATCGATCCTGTCTATGCCATGCCGCTGGGCGCCAAGCTGCTGTATGCCGGCATCACGTCCGAGCTGGTCATGCGCCTGGGCGGCATGACGCTGGTGATGTGGATTCTTTGGCGCCTGAGCGGGCGCACGGACCGGCGCCCCGGCTGGCAGCTGGGGTGGTGGGCCGTGCTGCTGTCTTCCCTGCTGTGGTCCCTGGTGCAGCTGGCGCTGGCCTGGGGCCTGTGGGGCGGGCTGTCCGGGGTGCTGGTGACCCAGCTGCTGCTGTTCGAGCTGGTGCATGGCACGGTGGCCGGATTCCTGTTCTGGCGCTATGGCCTGGAGGCCGCCATGGTGGCCCATGCGATCACCTATCTGCTGTCGCATGGGCTGGTTTGATGCCGCCTGCCGTGCGGCGTATTCCTTGTGCAGCGGTCAGGGCAGCCGCAGCGAACCGAACAGGCCTTCGGTTTCATCGGCGGGGCCGGCTGCGAAGTACAGGGCGTTGCTGTCGCCCAGGGCCACGCCGTTGCCGAACTGCAGCGCCCAGAGTCCCTCGATGGCGACGGGGCGGTCCTGCAGGTCGCGCAGATCGTCCAGATAGCGGCCATTGTCCAGATCGAAGGCGCAGATGCGGCCTGCGCCGCCGAAGTTGCCCACCAGCAGCCGGCCCGAGAGCGGGCCGAAATCGGGCGGTGCGATGGCCACGCCCCAGGGCGCATTGAGCCGTCCGTCATCGGCATAGATGCGCACCAGGCGGCCCTCCAGGTCGAACTCGGCCAGCTTGCCGCGCGCAGGCCGGTTGCCCGTGGCGGCTTCTGCGCCGGCGGCCATGGAGTCCTCTTCGCCCGCGTAGAAGGCGCTGGCATCCTGCGGGTCGGGCTGGCTGTTGGCATACAGCACGAAGACGCGGTCATGCTTGCCGTCATTGACGACCTGGATGTTGAAGGGCGCGGGATCGCCGGGCCGCAGGGCGCCCCCGGGCCCGCTGCCGAAGGGGTTGGCAAAGCCCTGGGTGGGCACCAGCTGCCATTGCGCATTCAGGGTGCGGATCTGTGGCTGGTCGCCGAAGTCGGCCAGCCACAGCCGGTCCCAGCGGCCCGTGTGCAGCGCGGCACCGAAAAACTGCATGCCCTGGTCCGCGCCATTGAAGACTTCGATGGCCGGGCCGTCCACGCGCACGATGGCGCCGGTCTGTGCGTCGCGCTCGGTCCAGGCGCTGACGCTGCCGCTGTCGGTCACGAAGACAAAACGCGCCGAGCCATCGAGCACGCGCCCGCCGGCGGGCTGGTTGCGCACGCGAAACAGCGCAGAGTCCAGGGGGGTGCCGTTGTAGACCACGCCCGTGACCTTGCCGGCGCTGTCATCGCTGGTCTGCGAGTCCGCGCCCGGCACCGTCACCTTGCGCAGGCCATCCTGGCGCAGTGTGCGCATGGCCTGGTCAGGCGATCGCGTGACATCGCCCAGGTACTGCCATGAGGTGCCGCCGCCGCCTACCCAGAAATGCCCGCCCGCGCCAGCCGGACGGATGGCAATGCCCCAGCCGTTGATGAAATCGGGCTCGGTGAAGCGGGCGCCATAGCGCGCGTGGCTGGCCAGCAGGTTGGCCTGGCGGTAGCGGTTGGGGGCTTGCGCGTCGCTGCCTCCCCCGCCGCAGGCGGCCAGTGCCGAGGCCGCGAGGGCGCCAAGTATGAACTCTCTGCGATGGTGCATGTTTCCTTCCTTGTGTGTGCATGCAAAGCTGTGGATGTCTGGCTGGGCATGTACAGGCACCGGAGGGAGCGCAGTGGGCTTGGCTGGAGCTGCGGCGCGCAGGCCGCAGGGCAAAAGGCCAATGGTATGGGCCGTTGCGGCCACGGGCAATACGACCCGTCTGATTTCTCGCGCGCAGCGTGTGGGCGGTCTCAGCGCAGTTCGCGCCGCAGGATCTTGCCGGTCACGGTCTTGGGCAGTTCCTCGCGCAGTTCGACGATGCGCGGGTATTTGTAGGCGGCCATGGCCTGCCTGCAGTGGGCGATCAGCTCCTCGGGCGTGGCCTGGCAGCCGGCTTTGAGCGAGACCACGGCCTTGACGGTTTCGCCGCGGTAGCCGTCGGGAACGCCGACCACGGCGGCCTCGCGCACGGCAGGGTGGGTGTAGAGAACGTCTTCGACCTCGCGCGGCCAGACCTTGTAGCCCCCTGCGTTGATCATGTCCTTCTTGCGGTCGACCAGGTAGAACCAGCCGTTTTCGTCCATGAAGCCCACATCCCCGGTGCGCATGCCGCCTTCGAACAGGGCCGTGGCCGTGGCTTCGGGCAGGTTCCAGTAGCCGGCCATGATCTGGGGGCCGGACGAGACGATCTCCCCGATCTCGCCGGGCGCCACCTCGCGGTCCTTGTCGTCGAGGATGCGCGCCACCGTGTCATAGACCGGCACGCCAATCGACAGTGCCCCTGATGCCGGGTCCACGGGCGCGCGCGCGCCCAGCGGCACGAAATGGGTGGGCGAGCAGGTCTCGGTCATGCCGAAAGCGTTGTGGATGGGCAGGCCCGATAGCTGCTCGAAGGCATCGGCCACAGCCGGTGCGATGGGCGCGCCGCCCGAATACAGGGCCTTGAAGCTGGAGAAGTCCCCGCGCGAAACGCCTCGGTGGTGCATGAGCGCGAGAAAGGCCGTGATGGCGCCGATGGTGAAGCTGGGCCGGTGCTCGCGGATGGAGTCCAGCATGACCTCGGGCTGGAAGCGGTGGCTGAGCACCAGGGGGCAGGGCACCAGCAGGGCCAGGGCCACATGGCCGACCAGGCCGGTGATGTGGAACAGCGGCGCCAGGCCCAGGACGCTGTCGCCCGGCCCCAGGCCGATCCAGTCGCGGTAGGTCTGGGCGTTGAAGGCCAGGTTGCCATGCGTGTTCATGGCGCCCTTGGGCCGGCCCGTGGTGCCCGAGGTGTAGGTGATCACGGCCGTGTCGTGCGCCGCAGGGCGGTGCGCCAGCGGCAGGGGCTGCCCGCCAGCCCGCGCCAGCGCGAGCAGGTCCAGCGCGCCCTCGGCCACGGGCAGGCGCGGGCCATCGCCGAGCACGCGCGCGTCGCAGCGTGTCTGCCAGTCCAGTGCCGAGCTGGTGACCACAGTCGCCAGCGGCAGCCCGCCGGCCTCGCGCACTTCGCGCGCCACGTCCAGATACAGCTGGTCCAGGCACAGCAGGGCCTGTGCGCCGCAGTCCTCCAGAATGTGGCGCAGCTCGCGCTGGCGGTTCATGGGGTTGACGGGCACGGCCATGCCGCCGAGCTTCCAGGCCGCCACCAGGCCGATGACGAAGGCCGGGTTGTTCTGCGTGTACAGCGCCAGCCGGTCGCCGGCCGCAAAGCCGCGCGCCTGCAGCGCATGGGCCAGCGCATCGGCGGCCTGGTCCAGCGCGCGCAGGCTCAGCGTGCCATCGAAGTAGCGCAGGATCGGCAGATCCGGGGCTGCCCGCAGCGAGGACTCGAACATGTCCAGCATGTTCGTGAAGCGCGGCACGATCTCGGCGGGCTGGCCTGGCGCGTACAGGTCCAGCCAGGGCCGCTGCCTTGGGCTCATTTGATCACCACGGGGTTGACGGGCGAGCCGGTGGCACGGTGGATCTTCAGCGGCGCAGCGACATAGAGGAAGGTGTAGCGCCCGTCGCTGGCGCAGCTGTCAGCGAGTGTTTCCAGGTCGCAGATCTCGGTCAGCGTTACGCCCAGGTTGCGCATCAGCGCGCAGTGCAGCGGCAGGGCCACGCCGTGCACGGGGTCCATGGTGACCTCGTTGGCGATGGTGTCCGTCACGAGGTTGGGGATCTCCATCTCGTGGAACCAGCGCACCAGTTCGGGCGAGTAGGTCAGGCCGGGCTCGCAGAAGTCGGTGTAGAAGTGGTCGGGGTCCTGGTAGAAGCCGCTCAGGAAGTTGGTGCGGATGATGAGGATGTCGTGCTTTTCGATGCGGTGGCCCTGGGCCTGGGCGCAGGCCATCAGGTCCTCATGCGTGAAGGTCTCGGCGCGCTCCAGGGCCGGCTTGCCCCGGTGGCGTGCCATGTCCAGCAGCACGCCGCGCCCGGCGATGCCGCGCGCGCCCAGCGCCTCGACGCTGGCCTTGTCCAGGCCGCCGATGGTGGTGCGCGCGTCGTAGCCGTTCCAGATGCGTCCGCCATACCAGACATGGCCCAGCGCGTCGTACTGGGTCGAGCCCTGCAGGAAGGCGTCGATCTTGTCGTCCGCATAGTGCAGTCCGCCGGGGAACTGGGGGGCATCGGCGCCGTCCCAGCTCGATTCGTCGAGCACCATGGTGCGCTCGGCAGGCGTGCGGCCCGGCCAGACCGGGTCGCCGCGCGGGTCGCCGATCAGGCGCTGCAGCGTGAAGGTCTCACCCGAGCGGATATGGGCTGCTCCGCGCAGCACTTCGGCGGGCGTCAGGAAGTTCAACGCGCCTACCTCGTCGTCGGGACCCCAGCGCCCCCAGTTGCTGGGAGCGTCCCTGAGCAACTCTTCCATTCGGGGGGCATCGTGGTGCGTGTGTCCATGGTCGTGAGCATGTCCCATGTCTGTCTCCTGTCGTTGGTGAATCGAAAGGCGTACGCAGGGGCCATTGAACCCGTGCATGCTGCCAAAGGCTGTCGCCTGTTCGACAGGCCTGGCCGCACGCATTGCGCTGCCCACAGGAAAAACTGCTTTCACCGCAGGCTGCAGCCATGCGCGGCATGCGGTGTGATGGGTGTCAAAAACAGGAGCGAACAATCCACGGCAGCCAAGGTTCAAAAAGGAAAACCGGGGGTGCTTTCTGCCCGGCACAGGCTCTGGGCCCGATGGCTGCATGCCCAGGCGGGATGTTGCCGGGATGTAACCGCATTCGTGTGAGAATTGAAACCCGATTACAAATTCTCAGCGAGAGAGACATCCATGCAAGTCCGCCGTGCTACCAAGATCGTCGCCACCCTGGGCCCCGCATCCAGCGACCCGCAACTGCTCGAACAGATGGTGCGTGAGGGCGTCAACGTGGTGCGCCTGAATTTCAGCCACGGCAAGGCGCAGGACCACATCGACCGTGCCGCCATGGTGCGCGAGGCGGCCCAGCGCGCGGGCCGCGAGGTGGCCATCATGGCCGACCTGCAGGGCCCCAAGATCCGCGTGGGCAAGTTTGCCGAAGGCAAGGTCATGCTCGAGCCCGGCGCGCGCTTCGTGCTGGATGCATCGCGCACCGAGCCCGGCGACATCAACGGCGTGGGCCTGGACTACAAGGAGCTGCCCCGCGATGTCAAGGCAGGCGATGTGCTGCTGCTCAATGACGGGCTGATCGTGCTGACCGTGGCCCATGTGCGCGGCGACGAGGTGCACACCACGGTCAAGCTCGGCGGCGAGCTGTCCAACAACAAGGGCATCAACAAGCAGGGCGGCGGCCTGACAGCGCCCGCGCTGACGGCCAAGGACATGGAGGACATCAAGACCGCCATGAGCTTTCAGGCCGACTATGTGGCCGTGAGCTTTCCCAAGAATGCCACCGACATGGAGATGGCGCGCCAGCTGTGCAATGTGGCGGCAGCCCAGTACGGCCACAAGCCTGGCCTGATCGCCAAGATCGAGCGCGCCGAGGCCATTCCGCGCCTGGAAGAGATCCTGCATGTCTCCGACGGCATCATGGTGGCGCGCGGCGATCTGGCCGTGGAAGTGGGCAATGCGGCCGTGCCTGCGCTGCAAAAGAAGATGATCCGCATGGCGCGCGACATGGACAAGGTCGTGATCACCGCCACGCAGATGATGGAGAGCATGATCACCAACCCCGTGCCCACGCGCGCCGAGGTCAGCGATGTGGCCAACGCTGTGCTCGACGGTACGGACGCCGTGATGCTCAGCGCCGAGACCGCAGCCGGCAAGTACCCGCTGGAGACGGTGCAGGAGATGGCCAAGATCTGCGCAGCGGCCGAAGCCGCCGAGAGCCCGGACCGTGATGCCGATTTCACGGACCGCCACTTTGCGCGCATCGACCAGTCCATCGCGCTGGGTGCCCTGTTCACCGCCCACCACCTGGGCGCCAAGGCCATTGTGGCCATGACCGACAGCGGCTCCACCGCGCTGTGGATGAGCCGCCACCGCATCCACATTCCCATCTACGCGCTCACGCCCAAGATCGCCACCCAGCGCAAGATGGCGCTGTACCGCAATGTGAGCCCTCTGCTTATGGACACCAGCGCCGACCGCGACACAGCCCTGGAGCAGGCCGAAGGCCATCTGCGCGCGCGCAACATCGTGCAAAGCGGCGATGTCTACGCCATCACCTGCGGCGAGCCCATGGGCCAGCCCGGCGGCACCAATATGCTCAAGATCTGCCGCGTGAACTGACAGGCTGTGTGACGGCCTGCGCTACTGTGCCTGTCCCGGGCGCAGCATACCCGCACGGCGGCGCAGCCACAGCGCGCTGCGCCATACCAGGGCGGCGCTGGCCATGCCCACCAGGGCGCCGCCGAGCACGTCCGAAGGAAAGTGCACGCCCAGGTGCACGCGGCTCCAGGCCATGGCCAGTGCCAGGATCCAGGCTGCCACTATGATCCAGCGGCGGTGGCGCGTGCAGCCCAGGCTCAGCGCCTGGGCCAGCGCGAAGGCTCCCGTGGCGTGCATGCTGGGGAAGCTGGCGCGCAGTGCGTGCTCTATCCACTGCATGCCCATGCCCAGCTGCGCCGGCCTCGGCGTGGGAAAGCCCCAGCGGATCAGCCGGGCCACGGCCCAGGCCACCAGCATGGATGCCAGGGCCAGCACCAGGGTGCGGCGCAGGGCCTTGGAGCCCAGGGCCAGCCCCAGCACGACCGGCACGGCACTCAGCGTGGGCAGCCAGGAGGAGATGGCGTTGGCGATGGCGATCGATGCAGCGGGCGTTTGCGCGTTGGCATTGAACAGCAGAAAGAGTGCTGGATCGAAGGGCAGCATGTCTGTGGGGCGGCGTTGGAGTGTTTGGAGAACTAGGAAACGGTCTGCGATGCCTGTTCGGGTGTGGCGGGCCAGTGCGAGTCGCCCGTGCCTTCGCTGCGCCAGGACAGACGCGTGGCCACGAGGTCGCAGACCCAGCCCGTGGCCCAGCACAGCCAGCCGGTCCACAGTGTGTGGCTCATGAAATGGGCGCCGCGCATCTGCTGGGCCAGGCCCATCAGCAGGCCGACCACCAGGGCGCAGGCCAGCCACAGCCGCGCGGCGCGTGGCGCGTGGCGGCGCAGCGCGAAATATCCGGCCACGAAGGCAAAGCCCGTGGAGGCATGCCCGGCAGGGAAGCAATGGCCCGGGCCACCATCGGCCAGTCCCAGCGACCAGTGCGATACATAGCGCGCCACGCCGCCGAACTCGGCCAGATCCCAGGGGCAGCTGGTCGTGCTGAAGTACTTCAGCGTCGAGATCACGGCCAGCGACACCAGAATGCCAACCACCAGCTGCACGCGCCGCGCGTGGGGCAGCTGGCGCATCACGCCGAACGGCTTCCACACGCATAGTGTCAGCACCAGCACCACCAGCCAGGCAGCGCGGCGTGCACCCTCATGGGCGATATTGACCAGGAACCAGTCCGAGCGCAGCGCGAAGCCTGTGGCGTCGCCGAACCAGTGGGCGAAGCTGCGATCCAGCGCCAGCGCGTCCCAGGCGATGACCAGGGCCATGGCCAGCAGGGTCCACGCCAGATCGTGGATGAAACGGGGCGGGTGGACAGTGGCGGCGGGCGAATGCATGTCCGGCACAATAAGTAACATGCCTTAAACCGTCCTTAACATGCAAAATGCGCGCATGCGAATACTGGTCGTAGAGGACAATGAAGGCATTGCCGCAGGCCTGAAGGCCAACCTGGAGCAGCGCGGCTATGCAGTGGATGTCTGCTCCCGGGTCGCCGACGCCTGGCATGCGCTGGGGCTGGAGCGTTTCGACGCAGTGCTGCTGGATCTGGGCCTGCCCGATGGCGACGGCTGCGAGGTCCTGTGCCGGCTGCGCGCGCCGCGACGCGACCCCCATGCCCTGCCACATCCCGGCACGCCTGTGCTCATCCTCACGGCCCGCGATCAGGTCCATGAGCGCGTGGCCGGGCTGAACCAGGGCGCCGACGACTACCTGGTCAAGCCCTTTGACATCGATGAGCTGGAGGCACGCCTGCGCGCCATGCTGCGCCGTGCGGCCGGGCAGGCTTCGCCGGTGATCTGCCATGGCGATCTGGAGGTCGATCCCGCATCGCGCACCGTGCGCCGCGATGGCCGGCTCGTGGAGATGTCGCCGCGCGAGTTCTCCGTGCTCTGGGTGCTGCTGCAGGCGCGCGGGCGCGTGCTCTCGCGCCAGCAGATCGAGGAGCACCTGTACAGCTGGGGCACGACCGTGGAGAGCAACACCGTCGAGGTCCACATCCACCATCTGCGCAAGAAGCTGGGCAATGCCAGCATCGTCACCATGCGCGGCGTCGGCTATTTCCTGCCAGCGCCGGCCTCCGAAGAATGAGCATTCCTGCGGACCGCCGGCCCTCGCTGATCTGGCATCTGATGGCCTGGCTGCTGGGCGCGCTGGTCGTGGTCTGGGCCAGCTTTGTGGCCCTGGGCTACCAGACCGGCGTGCGCGAGGCCGACGAACTCACGGACGGCCATCTGGCCGGCGTTGCCGCGCTGATGCTCAATCTGCACATCGAAGGCGCGGTGGCCGCCCATGCAGCCACCCCCGTGCACGAGCCGCCCGGCATGATGGCCCATGACTACCAGCAGTCCCTGAGCGTCGCGCTATGGGACAGCTCTGGCCGGCTGGTATCGCTCAGCGGTCAGGCTCCCGCGCCGGATTTCCTGACGGAGCAGGGGTTTGCCACGCTGCGCCTGGGGCCCGAGCGTGCCGCCTGGCGCAGCTTCACGCAGTGGAGCACCGACCGCCAGCGCAAGGTCTGTGTGCTGATCCAGCTGCAGGAGCGCGATGATCTGGCCGATGACATCGCCGGGCAGATGATCGAGCCCGGCCTGTGGCTGCTGCCCGTGGTGGCGCTGGCGCTGGGCCTGGCAATCCGCCGGGGCATGCGCCCGCTGACCGAGCTGTCGCGTGAAGTCGAGCAGCTGGATCTGGCCCAGGCCGAGCGTGTTTCGCACCGGCACGCGCTGCGGGAGTTCCTGCCCGTGGTCCATTCCATCAACACCCTGCTGGACCGCCAGCAGGAAGCGCTGGAGCGCGAGCGCAGCCTGGCCAACGAAGTTGCGCACGAGTTGCGCACGCCGCTGGCCTCGATCGTGCTGCAGTCCCGGGCGCTGAGTGACGCCCCGGATGGCGAAGGCGATGCCCGGGTCCGGCGCCAGGCGCTGGCACGCATCGGCCAGGATGCGCTGCATGCCGGCCATGTGCTGGGCCAGCTGCTGGAGCTGGCCCGCGCAGGCCGCGCCATGCTGTCCGAAACCCCGGTGCCTGTGGACATCGCAGCGCTGGCGCGCCAGGTCGTGGCGGCCCATGCGCAGGCGGCCTGGCAGCGCGGCTGTGTGCTGGCGGTTCAGGCCCCCGATGTGCTGTGGGCGCAGGGCAATGCCGTGCTGCTGGAGCTGGCGCTGCGCAACCTGATCGAAAACGCCATCAAGCACACGTCGCGCGACACGCAGATCGAGGTGTGCGCCGGCCAGGACGCCACGGGCGAGGTCTGGCTGCAGGTCAGCGACGATGGCCGCCGCGACGCAGGCGGGAATGCGCCGCCCGATGTGGACGGCCTGCGCCTGGGCCATGCGATCGTGGAGCGTGTCATGCGCGCCCACCAGGGCCGCTTTTTCCAGGCCGATGCGCCTGCCGGCTTCACGACCTGCTACCGGCTCGGAATCCCCGCAGTGCCACAGCCGGCGGCAGCTGGTTAAAATCGCGGGTTACCAAGCGGTTACTGCCGCATTCCCCCAGGCCGCAGCCCCGCAGCGCTTTTCACGGCGCGGCAAAGGCGACTTCCCTGCAGGGGCATCCCCCACCACCCTTTGAACGGACCCTACACATGCCTCTCGTTTCGATGCGCGAACTGCTGGACCACGCTGCGGAAAACAGCTATGGCCTGCCTGCCTTCAACGTCAACAACCTGGAGCAGGTGCAAGCCGTGATGTCGGCAGCCGATGAAGTGGGCGCGCCCGTCATCCTGCAAGCCAGCGCCGGCGCCCGCAAGTACGCAGGCGAGCCCTTCATCAAGCACCTGATCCAGGCCGCCGCCGAGCAGTACCCCCACATTCCCCTGGTCATGCACCAGGACCACGGCACATCGCCTGCCATCTGCCAGGGCGCGCTGAACCTGGGCTTCGGCTCGGTGATGATGGACGGCTCGCTGATGGAAGACGGCAAGACGCCTTCGTCCTTCGAGTACAACGTGGACGTGACCCGCAAGGTCGTGGAAATGGCCCACAAGCTGGGCGCCACTGTCGAAGGTGAACTGGGCTGCCTGGGCTCGCTGGAAACCGGCATGGCCGGCGAGGAAGACGGCGTGGGCGCCGAAGGCGTGCTCGACCACTCGGCCCTGCTGACGGACCCTGAGGAAGCGGCCCAGTTCGTCAAGGCCACCCAGCTGGATGCGCTGGCGATTGCCATCGGCACCAGCCATGGCGCCTACAAGTTCACGCGCAAGCCCACAGGCGACATCCTGTCGATTCAGCGTGTCAAGGAAATCCATGCCCGCCTGCCCAACACCCACCTGGTCATGCACGGCTCCTCTTCCGTGCCCCAGGAACTGCTGGAAATCATCCGCCAGTACGGCGGCGCCATGAAGGAAACCTATGGCGTGCCCGTCGAGGAAATCCAGGAAGCCATCAAGCATGGCGTGCGCAAGATCAACATCGACACCGACATCCGCCTGGCGATGACCGGCGCCGTGCGCAAGTTCCTGGCCGAGAACCCCGAGAAGTTCGACGCCCGTGAATGGCTCAAGCCCGCGCGCGAAGCCGCCAAGCAGATCTGCAAGGCCCGCTACCTGCAATTCGGCTGCGAAGGCCAGGGCGCCAAGATCAAGGGCTACACCCTGGAGCAGATGGCTGCCAGGTATGCCGCCGGCTCGCTGCAGCAGGTCGTGAACTGACCCGCCCCGGAGCGCTCTTGCCCGAAGCCCGCAGGCCCTGCCTGCGGGCTTTTTTTCTGGGTGTGCGGCACCAGTGCGGTATAAGGGAAAACCTAGGGTAATTACAGTATCGAACGACCGTGCTTTTTATCAGAATGCACAGTCCAACGAGAAACCAGGAGATGAGCAGCATGAGTGACCGCCTATGGCTGGGTGCCTATCCGGCCGGTGTGCCAACAGACATCGATCCCTCGCAATACACCTCGCTGGTGGCCTTGATGGAGGAAGCCTTCAGCCGCTATGCCAGCCGCACTGCCTATGTGTTCATGGGCAAGGAGCTGACCTATGCGCAGGTCGATGCGCAAAGCCGTGCCTTCGCTGCCTACCTGCAGGGACTGGGCCTGGCGCGCGGGGACCGTGTGGCGCTGATGATGCCCAATGTGCCTCAGTACCCGGTGGCTGTCGCCGCCGTGCTGCGCGCGGGCTATGTGGTGGTCAACGTCAATCCGCTGTACACGGCGCGCGAGCTGGAGCACCAGCTCAAGGACTCGGGCGCCAAGGCCATCGTCATCATCGAGAACTTTGCCCATACGCTGCAGTCCTGCCTGGCGGCCACGCCCGTCAGGCATGTGGTGCTGTGCGCCATGGGCGACCAGCTCGGCCTGCTCAAGGGCACTCTCGTCAACTACGTGGTGCGCAAGGTCAAGAAGCTGGTGCCGCCCTTCGCGCTGCCGGGGGCCGTGCGCTTCAATGACGCCCTGAGCAAGGGCATGCGCGCGCCGTTCCAGGCGCCGCAGCTGCAGGCCAGCGACATGGCCCTGCTGCAGTACACGGGGGGCACCACGGGCGTGAGCAAGGGGGCGGTGCTGCTGCATCGCAACATCATTGCCAACGTGCTGCAGTCCGAGGCATGGAACCAGCCGGCCATGGGCAAGGTGCCGCAGGGCGAGCAGCCCACCAGCATCTGCGCGCTGCCGCTGTACCACATCTTCGCCTTCACCGTGAACATGATGCTGTCCATGCGCACGGGCGGCAAGACCATCCTGATCCCCAATCCGCGCGACCTCAAGGCCACCCTCAAGGACCTGTTGCGGCAACGGTTCCACAGCTTTCCGGCGGTGAGCACGCTGTTCAACGGACTGGCCAATCACCCCGACTTCAACACCGTGGACTGGTCGCACCTGAAGGTCTCGGTAGGCGGCGGCATGGCCGTGCAAAGCGCCGTGGCCCAGCTGTGGCTGCAAAAGACCGGCTGTCCCATCTGCGAAGGCTACGGGCTGTCCGAAACCAGTCCCACGGTCAGCTGCAATCCCGTCACCTCCACCGAGTTCTCGGGCACCATCGGCGTGCCTCTGCCCAGCACCTGGCTCAAGCTCGTCGATGATGACGGCCAGGATGTGACCGGCCCGGGCGAGCGCGGCGAGATCGCCATCAAGGGGCCGCAGGTCATGGCCGGCTACTGGCAGCGTCCCGACGAGACCGCCAAGGTCTTCACCGGGGACGGCTACTTCCGCACAGGCGACATCGGCACCATGGACGAGCGCGGCTACTTCAGGATCGTGGACCGCAAAAAGGACATGGTCCTGGTCAGCGGCTTCAACGTCTACCCCAACGAAGTCGAGGACGTGGTCTCCAACTGCCCCGGCGTGCATGAGTGCGCCGTGGTCGGCATCCCCGACGAAAAGACCGGCGAGGCTGTCAAGCTGGTCATCGTGCGCAAGGACGACAGCCTGACCGAACAGGCGGTGCGCGACTTCTGCCGCGCCAACCTCACGGGCTACAAGCAGCCGCGCGTGATCGAATTCCGCACCGAACTGCCCAAGACGCCGGTAGGCAAGATCCTGCGCCGGGAGCTGCGCGACAGCAAATAGTGCGTGCGGGCCGCACAGGCCATGATCGGCACAGGGGCGCTGCGGCGCCCTTTTTTTGAGACTGAGCCATGCTTCATGGCCCCTCTGCACTGGCCAGTGCCATCGCTGCCAGTGCCACGGCTGCGGCATGAAGGCAGGCCAGCGCAAAGCCGAAGCGCACCAGCTCGCCTTCCTCCTGCGCATTGGTACGTGCCAGACCCAGCACGAGCATCACGATGGACAGCGAGCCCAGTGCTGCATGCCCTGCGGCACTGTTGTGCACGGCGGCCAGCAGCAGGCGCGACGGCTCGGGCAACAGGGCGATGGCAGGCATGAAGAGCGCGTTGCCGCCTACGTTGGAGCCGGTCATATAGCCGGCGAGCGCGCCGAGGGCCGCCATGATGGGCGCCAGTGCCGAGGGCGCCATTGCGGCCAGCAGCGGAATCAGGCCGTCCAGAAATCCTGCCTTGGCCATCATCTGTGACATGGCCAGAAAGAAGAAAATTGTCAGCAGCGGGCGCCTGGCCCTTGCCGTCAGGGTGCCTGCCAAGGCAATGCCGTTGCCAGCGCCACGCGTCAGCAGCAGGCCCAGTACCAGCATCAGTGCCAGACCCGGCGATGCCAGTGGCTTCCAGGCCACCTGCGCGCCTTGCACGATCCAGTGCTGATCCCACTGCGTGGCCAGGGCCAGCAGCTTCAGCAGCACGATGGCAGCCGCCAGTGCCAGATAAGGCCAGCCCAGGCGCGGCCAGCCGGGGGCTGCCCTGGCGCTGCCGCGAATAAGCAGGGCACGCAGCAGCATGCCCAGCACCACGGAAAAGCCCGCACCCACTCCTGCCACCTCGGGGCCCAGTGCGCGGCTGATGCCATGGAGCGCGGCCACGAACAGCAGTCCGAAGCTGCCCAGCAAAAGCCAGGCCCTGGCGCCCCGTTCGCCGGCCAGATGCAGGGACAGGGCACCCAGTACCAGGAAGACCGGCGCACTGGTCAGCGATGACACGCGCGCCAGATCCGCCGCATCCACATGCGCCAGCGAGGCGCCGATCACTGTCGCCAGGCCCAGCGTGCCCCAGGGCATGATGGCCATGCCCGCCAGCGCCATGCGCAGCGCGGCACGCCGCTCGAACAGGCTCAGCAGCAGCGGCACTGTGGCGATCAGCGATACGCCAAACCCTGTCATCGCCTCCAGCAGCGGCGCCAGCCCCAGCACGATGAACACTACCTGGTCTGCAGGCTTCAGGCCCAGTGCGCGCACCCACTGGCTCAGCGCCTGATTCACCCCCATGCGTTCGATGAGTATCACGAAGCCCAGGCCTGGCACGATCACGAACCCTGTGCTCAGGAACAGCACGGCCGTATCCTGCGCGGCCGCCAGTGCGGCACTCGCTGGTGCGGCACCCGCCACCGTCCATGCCTTGGACAGCCAAAGCAGTGCGACCAGCGCTGCACCGGCCAGTGCAGCCTGCAACGGTGGGCGGCGCAGCAGCATGAGCATGGATATCACAAGGAGCACGGGAGACAGGTGCAGCAGGGTGGCCATGGAAAGCGCTTTCTCGAGAGCAGGACCGCATGCGGTAGATGCGGGAGACGTTGAAATACTATTTCTCTGCTGTCATTTTTTGTTCTCTGAATTGGATGTGTTTGCGGGAAAATTTCTCATCTGCCCCAGCGGTTCACCCATGACCAAGCACCACGCCCACCTTGCCGATCTGGACGGCTTCGACCGTGCCATTCTTGCCATCGTCCAGCGCGACAGCACAGTGCCGCTGCGGCTGCTGGCAGAGCAGGTCAATCTCTCCACAGCGGCCGTGCAGCGCCGCCTCAAGCGCATGCAGGCCGAAGGCGTGATTACCGGGCAGGCCGCCACCGTGGACCCCACGCGCGTAGGCCGGCCCATCACCATCATCGTGGAGGTCATGACCGAGCGCACCAGCATCGATGCACTCAATGCCATGAAGTCGCACTTTGCCGTGCCCGAGGTCCAGCAGTGCTACTACGTCACGGGTGAGGTCGATTTCGTGCTCGTGCTCACCGTTGCCACCATGCAGGAGTACGAAGCTCTGGCGCGGCGTCTGTTCGCCGAGAACCCCAATGTCAAATGGTTCAAGACCATCGTGGCGCTGGACCGGGTGAAGGTCGGGCTGGAAATTCCCTGCGGGTGATGACCTGCGTGCCGAGAACATCCGGCGACCACACAGATTTGCCCGCAATCCAAGGGGCCGCATGCCATCGGGCGTGCGGCCCCTTGTTGCATGCGGCCAATCTTTCTATAATTGTTTTACCAGATGAACTATGTTTCAATGGTAAAACAATTGGCGATCACAACGCCATGATCCACCGATGTTGATGGAGAGACACACATGCCCGAACGCGCACAGGACACGCCCCGCTCCTGGGACCGGCCCGCAGGTTCCAGCTTTGAACAATGGATGCAGTCGCGCGTGGCGCGTTTTTCCACGCGCAGGTACGATTTCGATGCGCTGAAATTCCAGGCCGACTTCGACCCCAAGTACCGCCGGGGGCAGATGCGCTACATCGGCACGGGCGGCACGGGGGTGGACTCGGACAGCAACACCATCCCGTCCGAGCACTTCACCTTCTCGACCATGGTCATCCCGGCAGGCCATGAAGGCCCCCCGCACCTGCACGTCGATGTCGAGGAGGTCTTCTTCGTGCTGCGCGGCAAGCTCAAGCTCGTGCTGGAAAAGGACGGCGAGCGTTTCGAGACCGTGCTGACCGACCGCGATGTGGTCTCCGTGCCGCCCGGCGTGTACCGCGAAGAGATCAACATCGGCGACGAGGATGCGCTGATGTGCGTGATGCTGGGCGCCAAAAAGCCGGTCACGCCGACCTACCCCCCGGAACACCCGCTGGCAAAAATCAAGCGCTGAGGCCGCGCAACGCCATGACACAGCCCACGCTGTCGCACATGGAGCAGCGGCTGCAGTCGCAGTTTCCGCAGCGCCTCATCGCCTTGCCGGGAGGCGCGCAGGTGGCCTGGCGCGAGGCCGGCGATGCGGCCTCGGACTTCGCCGTGGTGATGCTGCATGGCATCAGCTCGGGCGCGGCCTCCTGGATGGACGTGGCCCTGCAGCTGGCGCCGCGTGCGCGCGTGCTGGCCTGGGATGCGCCCGGCTATGGCCGCTCCACGCCACTGGCGCCTGCGGCGCCCTGCGCTGCAGACTATGCGCATGTGCTGGATCTGTCGCTGCGGGCTCTGGGCGTGCGCTGTTGCCTGCTGGTGGGGCACTCGCTGGGCGCGCTCATGGGCACGCCCTGGGCGGTGCAGGCAGGGGGCAGCCGGGTGCGGAATCTGGTGCTGGTCAGCCCTGCGGGCGGCTATGGCGCGCCCGGCATGGGCGAGCAGCAGGCCCAGGTCCGCACGGGCCGCCTGGCCGCCTTGCAGGAAAAGGGCGTGGCCGGGCTGGCGGCGGCCATTGATCAGCGCCTTGTCTCGCCGGCAGCGCCCGAGCCCGTGCGCCAATGGGTGCGCTGGAACACGGCGCGCCTGCAGGCCGCAGGCTATGCCCAGGCCGTGGAGCTGCTGTGCGGCAGTGACCTGGGGCAGGCGGCGGGCCGGCTGTCCATGCCGGTCCAGGTCTGGGCAGGCGAGCACGATGTGGTCACGCCGCCGGCGGCCTGCGAGGCCTGGGCCCGGAGACTGGGGGCGCGTTACGTTACGCTTGCGGCATGCGGCCATGCCTCGGTCGTCGAGCAACCTTCGGACATCGCGCAGAGGCTGGCTTTACTGCTGACCGATGCATCCTGCCCGAATTGCGATGAGCGAAACCTCCGAGAATCAGACCCCTGACAATGACCGCTATACCGTCCCTGCACTGGAGCGCGGCCTGCGCCTGCTGGCCTGCTTCAGCCCTTCGCAGCCTGTGTGGAGCGCGCCCGAGCTGGCGCGCACCCTGGAGCTGCCCAGATCCACGGTGTTCCGGATGCTGACGACGCTGGAGGGCATGGGCTATCTGCAGCGCGCGGGCACCGAATACCGTCTGGGCCTGTCCGTGCTGCGCCTGGGCTACGACTACCTGTCCACCCAGCCGCTGGCTCAGCTGGCCGAGCCTGTGCTCAGGGCGCTGTGCGAGCGTCTGGGCTTCACCACCAATCTGGCGCTGCTCGACGGCGACGCGGTGGTCTATGTGGCACGCATCGCGCCGGCGGGCGCCTTCCAGGGCGCCGTGCGCGTGGGCTCGCGGCTGCCGGCCCACGCCACCGTGCTGGGCCGGGCGCTGCTGCAGGACATGGACGCAGACCAGCTGCGCCAGATCTTCGGCGGCAGCGAGCTGCCGCAGTTTTCCGAAAAAACGCCGCGCAGCGTGGACCAGCTGCTGCAGCTGCTGGCCCAGGACAGGCAGCGCGGCCATGCCATGGGCGAAGGCTTTTACGAGGCCGGTGTCTCCAGCATCGCCGTACCCGTGCGCGACGCGCAGGGGCGTATCGTCGCAGGCCTGGGCATGGCTGTGGCCTTTACCGACATGGCCCCCGGCCGCATGGCCGAATGTGCGCAGCAGGTGTGCGCTGCTGCCGGAGAACTGGCCGGCCACCTGCGCACCCAGCACCCTGGTTTCCTGCGCTGAGGCTGTGGCATTCCAAGCGGCCCGGCGCGCTCTTGTGCCTGTTCAGAAAGAGATGACGATGAAGATTGCAGTGATTGGCTGTGGGGCGATTGGCGCCAGCGTGCTCGAATTGCTCAGCGGCCATGCCGGCGTGCAGGTGGGCTGGGTGCTGGTTTCCTCGGCGACGGAGGCGGTGCAGGCCACGGTGGCCCGGCATGCGCCCCAGGCGCGTGTGCAGGCCGTCCTGGCGGCCGATGACCGGCCCGACCTCATCGTCGAATGTGCGGGCCACGCGGCCATCGAGCAGCATGTGCTGCCGGCCTTGCGCCGGGGCATCCCGGCCATCGTGGCGTCCATCGGCGCGCTGGGCGCCCCTGGCATGGCCGGGCATGTGCAGGCCGCTGCCGAGGCTGGCGGCACCCAGGTGCAACTGCTGTCGGGCGCCATCGGCGGCGTGGATGCGCTGGCGGCGGCGCGCATCGGTGGCCTGGACGAAGTGGTCTACACGGGCCGCAAGCCACCGTTGGCCTGGAGCGGCACGCCGGCCGAGCAACTGTGCGACCTGGCCAGCCTGAAAGAGGCCTTGTGCATCTTCGACGGCAGCGCACGCGAGGCCGCCCGGCGCTATCCCAAGAACGCCAATGTGGCTGCCACGCTGTCGCTGGCCGGCCTGGGCCTGGACCGCACCCGGGTGCGCCTGTTCGCCGACCCGGCCGTGGACGAGAATGTGCACCATGTCGCGGCGAGCGGCGCCTTCGGCGCCATGGAGTTGACCATGCGGGGCAAGCCGCTGGCGGCCAACCCCAAGACCTCGGCACTGACGGTCTACAGCGTGGTGCGTGCCGTGCTCAACCAGGCGGCACCCGTGGCCATCTGATGCGCTGGCGCGCGTCACAATAGCGGTTTTCATCCCGCAGGCGGCCCATGGGCCGCCTTTGCTTTGGCCCGATACCGTCGAAAGAAAGTCCGCCCCATGACGATTGCCATCCTCAGTGCCCTGCCGCAGGAACAGCAGGGACTGGTCCATGCCATGTCCGGTGCCCAGGCCACGGCCCATGCCGGGCGCATGTTCTGGCGCGGCCATCTGCTCGGCCATGAGGTGGTGTGCGCGCTGTCGGGCATCGGCAAGGTGGCTGCCGCGACCACAGCCACGGCGCTGATCGAGCGCTTCGGCGTGCGCCGCATTGCCTTCACGGGGGTGGCTGGCGGCCTGGGCGAGGGCGTGCGCGTGGGCGATGTGGTGGTGGCCAGCGAGTACCTGCAGCACGACATGGACGCCTCGCCCCTCTTCGCGCGCTGGGAAATGCCCGGCTACGGCCGCACACGCCTGGCCTGCGATGCGCAGATGACAGCGGCCCTGCTGGCCGCATCCCAGGCCTGCGTGGCCGATGCGGGGGACGAACTGCGTGCCGCCCATGCCACCTCGGCGCCCCGGGCCCACCAGGGCCTGATCGCCAGCGGCGACCAGTTCGTGGGCACGGCCAGCGCCTCGCAGGCGCTGGACAGCGGCCTGCGAGGCGCTGGCCATGCCGTGCTGGCCGTGGAAATGGAGGGGGCCGCCGTGGCCCAGGCCTGCCTGGACTACGGTGTGCCTTTTGCCGCCATGCGCACCATCTCGGACCGCGCCGATGACAGCGCGCATGTGGACTTTGCCGAGTTCGTGCGCACGGTGGCCAGCCGCTATGCGCTGCGCATCATGCAGGACTTCCTGGCCCGCCTGCCGCAGGCCTGAGGGGCTGTGCCGCCGGCACCGGCTTCAGGCTGTCTTGGTTCAGGCTGCCTTGGGCGGGCGGTGCAGCAGGCAGATCTTGTTGCCGTCAGGGTCGCGCAGGTAGGCCAGGTACAGCGGGCCGCCCGGCGCGCCTTCGCGCCAGCCCGGCGGATCTTCGCAGGTCGAGCCGCCAGCGGCCACGCCCGCTGCATGCGCAGCCTGGGCCTGCTCGGGCGACTGGGCCACGAAGCCCGTGGTCGCGCCATTGCCGTGGCATGCCGGCTCGCCATTGATGGGCGTGGAGATGGCAAACGTCTGACCGGCGCTGCGGTAGAAATAGCGGTTCTTGTTGGCCATGCCGGGCGCGATGCCCAGCGCGCCCAGGAACGCGTCGTAGAACTGCTTGGATTTTTCGAGGTCGTTGACCCCGAGCATGATGTGGCTGAACATGCCGTTCTCCTTGAATGGGTGCCCGGATATTAGCGGCAGCCGCTGCTGCCGCTGTCACCTATGCGCATGGTTTCCAATAGAGGTCCGATGCGAATTCTCCATACCTCCGACTGGCACCTGGGCCAGCACTTCCTGGGCAAGAGCCGGCAGGCCGAGCATGCCGCTCTGATCGACTGGCTGCTGGAGCAGGTCCACGCCCATGCCGTCGATGCCGTACTGATCGCTGGCGATATCTTCGACACGGGCGCGCCGCCCAGCTATGCGCGCGAGCTGTACAGCCAGCTCGTCGTGCGCCTGCATGCGGCGGGCACGGGCCTGCTGCTGCTGGGTGGCAACCACGACTCCGTGGCCGTGCTGGAGGAAAACCGGGCACTGCTGGCGCGCCTGGACACCCCGGTGGTCGCTGCCGTGGGCGAGCCTGCCAGCCATGTGCTGGAGCTGGCGCTGCGCCATGCGCGCGAGCCTGGCTGCATCGTCTGCGCCCTGCCTTTCATGCGCCCGCGCGATCTGGTGCAAAGCCAGGCCGGGCAAAGCGCCGAGCAAAAGCAGCGTGACCTGCAGGAGGCCATTGCCGGCTGCTATGCCGCCGTCTATCAGGCGGCGCTGCAGCGGCGCGATGCCCTGGCCGCCACGCTGGGCCGGCGCCTGCCCATCATTGCCACGGGCCATCTGGCCACCGTCGGCACGAGCCGCAGCGAATCGGTGCGCGAAATCTATGTGGGTTCGCTGCAAGCCTTCCCGACGGCAGCCTTTCCGCCCGCCGACTATGTGGCCCTGGGCCATATCCACCAGCCCTTGCAGGTCGGTGGCCTGGCCCATATCCGCTACAGCGGCGCGCCGATTGCGCTGGGCTTCGACGAAGCCCACCAGGACAAGCAGGTGCTGCTGGTGGACCTGGATGAACAGGGCCTGCAGGCTGTCACGCCCCTGGCCGTACCCTGCTTTCAGCCCCTTGCCTCGGTCAGCGCCAGCCTGGCGCAGCTGCCGGCGCTGATCGCGGCGGCGGCCCAGGCGGGCAGCGCCGAGTGGCCCCTGTGGCTGGAAGTCGTGGTCACGCAGGATGACTACCTGCCCGACCTGGGCCGGCGCATCGAAGACATCACCCGCGATTTGCCCGTGGAGCTGCTGCGCGTGCGCCGCCAGCGCGCGGGCGCCGCGCCCGGCATGCCCGCGCAGGCCGGCGAGTCGCTGAACGAACTCAGCCCCGAGCAGGTCTTCGCGCAGCGCCTGGCGCAGGAAACGCTGGAGCCGGGCATGGCCCAGGCCCTGTCCCTGCGCCATGCGCAAATCCTGGCCAGCCTGACGGTGCCAGGGGAGGGCGGCGCATGAAAATCCTCACCCTGCGGCTCAAGAACCTCAACTCGCTCAAGGGCGAATGGCGCATCGACTTCACGCAGCCGCCTTTCGCGGGCAACAGCCTGTTCGCCATTACCGGCCCCACGGGCGCGGGCAAGTCCACGCTGCTCGATGCCATCTGCCTGGCGCTCTACCACGAGACCCCGCGCCTGAAGACCCTCTCGGCCTCCAGCAACGACCTCATGACCCGCCACACGGCCGACTGCCTGGCCGAGGTCGAGTTCGAGGTCAAGGGGCAGGTCTACCGCGCCTTCTGGAGCCAGCGCCGCGCGCGCGACAAACCGGGCGGCGCGCTGCAGGCGCCCAAGGTGGAACTGGCGCGCGGCGACGGCACCATCCTCTGCAGCCAGTCCAGGGACAAGCTCGAACAGATCGCCGCCATCACCGGCCTGGACTTTGCGCGCTTCACCAAATCCATGCTGCTGGCCCAGGGCGGCTTTGCCGCCTTTCTCGACGCCAATGCCAACGAGCGCGCCGGCCTGCTGGAAGAGCTGACCGGTACCGAGATCTACGGCCTGATCTCGCAAAAGGTCTTCGAGCGCGCACGCCAGGCGCGCCAGCAGCTCGACCAGCTGCGCGCCCAGGCCGATGGCGTGCAACTGCTGCAGCCGCAGGAGCGCGACGCGCTGCAGGCCCTGGCCGGACAGCTGCAGGCCGAGCAGGCTGCGCTGCAGCAGGACCTGCACCGCGCCCAGACCCAGCGCCAATGGCAGCAGCAACTGGCCCAGGCCGGACAGGCGTTGCAGGCCGCCCAGGCGCAGGCGGCCGATGCCGCCCGCGCGCTGGAGCAGGCCGCGCCCGGGCTGCAGCAACTGGCCCGCGACGAGCCCGCGCAGGTGCTGCAGCCTCTGCACCAGGCCTGGCAGCGCAGCGCCCAAGCCTGCGCCGATGGCGAGCAGCAACTGCAGCACCTGGATGGGCTGCAACAGCAGGCCCGTGACAGGCTGCAGCAGCAGCACCAGCATGCCCATGCCTTGTCCGCGCGCATGGCCCAGGCCGCACGGGATGCCCTGGCCCGCGAGCAGGCCGAGCACCAGGCGCTCGAACGCTTTTGCGCCGATCACGCAGCCCATGCCTTGCTGGGGGAGCGGCTGGCCGTCTGGCGCCAGCAATTCACACTGCGCGAGAGCCAGCAGCGGCAAATGGCCAGCCAGCGGCAAAACCTGCAACAGCTGCAGGCCGGGCAAACGCGCGCGCAACAAGACGCGCAAGCCTGCGCACAGCAGGTCCAGGCGGCCGTTCAGGCCCAGGCCGATGCCCAGGCCGCGCTGGCGCGTGTCCAGGTCGAGCAGGCACAGCGCCTGCAAGACAGCGGCGGCATGGCCGGACTGCGCGCGCGCCAGCAGGCAGAACGCGACAGCCTGCACCTGTGGCGCCAGGCCGAGACCCTGGCTGCACAGCAGCGCGAACTGTCACGCCAGCAGCAAACCCTGGCGCAGGAGCTGCGCGAAGGCGCAGCCCGGGAAACGGCCCAGTCCGAGGCGCTGGCAGCCCTGCGCGCGCAGTACGGCAGTGTCCAGGAACAGGTGGCGGACAAGCGCCGGCTGCTGGACCAGGAAAAGCGCATCCAGAGCCTGGCGGCCCACCGCCACGCGCTGCAGCCCGGCCAGCCCTGCCCGCTGTGCGGCTCCCCGCAACACCCTGCCGTGGCTGCCTACGAGGCGCTGGATGTCAGCGCCACCGAAGCCGTGCTGCAGCGCCGTCAGCAGGAACTGGAAGCGCTGCGCTGCCAGGGCGAGGCCGCAGGCGCTGCGCTGGCCGCCACCTCGGCGGCCCAGGCCGAGCGCCAGCGCCAGAGCGAGGCACTGGCGCAGGACGCCGCCCGCTGCAGCGGCGCATGGCAGGAACTGGTGGCACCCTTGCAACTGGCGGCGCAGGACTGGCAACGGTCCGAACTGCTGGCCACCGCGCGCAGCGGATGCGCCCAGCGCCTGGACGCCCTGCAGCGCGCCGTGCAGGAGGCCGAACAGGGTGAGCAGGCTGTGCAGCAGGCCCGTGATGCGGCCCACTGCAGTGCCCAGGCGCTGCAGGCCGCCCAGGGCCGGCATGCGCTGCAGCAGCAGGCGCTGGCCGAACTGGGCGCACGCCATGCCGCGCTGCAGCAATCCATGGATGCGCTGCAGTCGGATGCCCAGGCGCTGGATGCCCAGCTGCAGGCCTCGCTGGCCGAAGCCGGCCACAGCCTGCCCGGCGATGTGCCGTCCTGGCTGCAGGCCCGCGAAGCCGAATGGCAGCATTGGCAGCAAGTGCTCCACAGCCTGCAGCAACTGGCCCGGTCCATTGCCCTGCGGCACAAGGAATGCGAAGTGGCCGAAGCCGATGCCGCGCGCTGGGCCCTGCGCAGGCAGTCCTTGCCCGGCCAGCACCCCCCTGCGCTGCCGGACCTGCCCCTGCCACCGGACGGGCAACTGCCCCAGGCCCTGGCGCAATGTGCCAGCGGCATCGACGCGCTGACCCGGCAACTGGATGCCCTGCAGGGCCAGCGGCAGCAGGCCCAGGCCGGACTGGACCGCCAGCGCGCTGAAGCCGCGCAGGCCCGGTCCGCATGGCAGGCAGCCCTGCGCGCCAGCCCCTTTGCCGATGAACCGGCCTACCTGCAGGCCCTGCTGCCCGCGCACGAACGCCAGCGCCTGGCAGCCCTGCACCAGCAGCTGCAGGCTGCGCAGCAGCGGGCCGCCACCCTGCACGAAGCCGCACAGCAAGAGCATGCGCAACTGCAGGCCCAGGCCCTGACCGAGCTGTCCGCCGAAGCACTGCAGGCCCATCTGCAGGCACTGGAAGAGCGCCGCACCGTCCTCAGCGAACAACTGGGCGGCGCGCGCGCCCAGCTTGCCGACGATGACCGCCGCCGCCAGGGCCAGCAGGCCCTGTTCGACCGCATCGCCGCCCAGGCCCGCGACAACGACCTGTGGCAGCACCTGGACGGTCTCATCGGCTCGGCCAAGGGCGACAAATACCGCCGCTTCGCCCAGGGCCTGACGCTGGACCACCTGCTGCAACTGGCCAACCGCCACCTGCAGCGGCTGCATGGCCGCTACCTGCTGCGGCGCAAGGAAGGGGGCGAGCTGGAGCTGGACGTCGTGGACTGCTGGCAGGGCGACGTGGCGCGCGACACGCGCACCCTGTCAGGCGGCGAAGGCTTTCTGGTCAGCCTGGCCCTGGCCCTGGCGCTGTCGGACCTGGTCAGCGACAAAACCTCCATCGACTCCCTCTTTCTCGACGAGGGCTTCGGCACCCTGGACGCCGACACGCTGGAAGTCGCCCTGTCGGCGCTCGATGCGCTCAATGCCAGCGGCAAGATGATCGGCGTCATCAGCCATGTGCAGGCCCTGAAGGAGCGGATTGCCGTGCAGGTGCGGGTCGAGAAGGGCGGAGGCGTGGGGCATTCCCGGCTGGTGCTGGCGCCGTGAGCCAGGCTTGCACGGATCGCAAGCCCGCCTGACAGCATCACCCCGCCAGCGCCGCCTCGATGTCCTGCGCCAGCCTGGCTGGCGCATCCTGGGGGGCATAGCGGCGGATGACCTGGCCGTCGCGGCCCACCAGGAATTTGGTGAAGTTCCACTTGATGGCCCGGGTGCCCAGCACGCCGGGGGCTTGCGCCGTGAGCCAGCGGAACAGGGGATGGGCGTGGGCGCCGTTGACGTCGGTCTTGGCCATGAGCGCAAAGCGCACCCCGAAGTTCAGGCTGCAGAAGCTGGCGATCTCGGAGTCGCTGCCTTTTTCCTGGGCGCCGAACTGGTTGCAGGGAAAGCCCAGTACGACCAGCCCCTGGCCGCCGTACTGCTCGTGCAGCGCCTGCAGGCCTGCGTACTGGGGCGTGAAGCCGCAGGCGCTGGCGGTATTGACGATCAGCAGCACTTGGCCCCGGTAGTCCGACAGGTGCACGGACTGGCCCGTGATGGAGGTGGCCTCGAAGTCGTAGGCCGAATGGAGGACTGAGGTCTCGGTCATGCAGCGTTCACGCAGGGGCAAAAAGGAGCCATGTTAGCGTCGGGGGCAGTGCACGCCAGTCCCCCGACAATACCGGGGCTGGGCCCACAGGCAAGGCGCGCCGCATGAGCGGTGTGCCGCTTTTTTGGGCATTCTCTCGTTTTTTTTGCGGGACGCTCCCGTCTTACCGGCCCCGGTGCCCAGGCACCGGGGCCGTCTTGCACCATGCGCTTTTCTTTCCATGATCTGAAGCTGTCCCTGTTCGCGCTCTGGCAGCGGCTGCGTGCCAGCGCCCTGGGCCAGCGTGTGGCGGCCCTGCCCTGGTGGCGCCGCAGGCCCACGCGGCGCGAGTGGCTGCTGCTGGCTGCCGCGCTGCCGCTGCTGTGCGTGCTGTATGTGCTGCTGCTGATTCCCTTCACGCCTGGCATCCGCGACATCCGCAAGGCCAAGCTGGAGCAGCCGGCCCAGGTTATGAGTGCCGATGGCAAGCAGATCGCATTGTTCAAGCGCAGCAACCGGCAGTGGGTCGGGCTCGATGAGATTGCACCGCCGGTGGTCAAGGCGCTGATCGCCACGGAGGATCACCGCTTCTACGAGCACCATGGCATGGACTGGTGGCGCACGTTCGGCTCGGTGGTGCACACGCTGCGCGGCGATCCGCAGGGCGGCTCGACCATCACCCAGCAGCTGGCGCGCAATCTCTATCCCGCCGAGATCGGCCGCGCGCCCACGCTCAACCGCAAGCTCAAGGAGGCCATCACGGCCTTCAAGATCGAGGCGCTCTACACCAAGGACGAGATCCTCGAAACCTATCTGAACACCGTGCCTTTTCTCTACAACGCCTTCGGCATCGAGATGGCGGCACGCACTTATTTCGACAAGCCGGCCGCGCGGCTGACCGTGCTGGAAAGCGCCACCCTGGTGGGCATGCTCAAGGGCACGAGCTACTACAACCCCGTACTCAACCCTGACCGCGCGCTGCACCGCCGCAATACCGTGCTGTCGCAGATGGTCAAGCGCGGCGTGCTGGACGAGGACGAGTTCGTGCAACTGGGCAAGCGGCCCATGCGCATCAACTTCGAGCGCCAGGAAGAGCCCCAGGGCATGGCGCCGCACTTCGCGCAGCAGCTGCGCAAGTGGCTGATCGACTGGGCCGACCGCAACGACTACAACATCTACACCGACGGCCTGGTGGTCCACACCACCATCGACTCGCGCCTGCAGACCTGGGCACTGCAGGCGGTGGCGCGCCAGACGCGCACCCTGCAGGGCGTGGCCAACGGAACCTGGAGCCAGCGCGACGGCTGGAATGCCGCCAATCCACTGGTGCGCCAGCTGGTGCGTGAAAGCGCCGCCTGGCGTGCCGCGCGCAAGCGCGCGGGCAGTGGCGAGGACGAGGAGGCCACCCTCAAGGCCCTGCTGGCCGACAAGGCCTTCATGAAACAGCTGCGCGAGGACAAGACGCGCGTGCAGGCCGGTTTCGTGGCGCTTGACCCGCGCACCTCCGAGGTGCTGGCCTGGGTGGGCAGCCGCGATTTCACACAGGACGCCTATGACCATGTGCAGCAGGCGCGGCGCCAGCCGGGCTCGACCTTCAAGCCCTTCGTCTATGGCGCAGCGCTGCAGCAGGGCGCCAGCCCCGACGACACGCGCGTGGACGCTCCCGTGGAGATCCGGCTGGCCGGCGGCGAGGTCTGGCGTCCCACCGATGCCACGCCGCCCACGGGCCGCGAGATGACGCTGCGCGATGCGCTGGCCTACTCCAAGAACACCATTACCGCCGGGCTCATGCAGTCCGTGGGGCCGGCGCGCGTGGCCCGCCTGGCCCGTGCCTTAGGCGTGCGCCAGAGCCCGCTGGAGGAGGTGCCTGCCCTGGCCCTGGGCAGCAGCCCCGTATCGCTGCTGGAGATGGCCAATGCCTATGCCAGCCTGGCCCATGGCGGGCGCTGGCTGCCGCCCATGATGGTCACGCGCATTGAGGATGCCGAGGGCACGCTGCTGGCCGAATTCTCCCCGCCCAAGGCCGAGCGCGCGCTGGATGAGGAGCATGCCTATGCGCTGGTGGACATGATGCGTGCCGTGGTGGACAAAGGCACGGGCGCGGCCATACGCCAGCGCTACGGCATCCATGCCGATGTGGCCGGCAAGACCGGCACCACCCAGGGCAATGCCGATGGCTGGTTCATCCTCATGCATCCTGAAATCGTGGCTGGTGCCTGGGCAGGCTTCAACGATGCGCGCATCACGCTGCGCAGCGACCAGTGGGGCCAGGGCTCGCGCAGCGCCCTGCCCATGGTGGGCGACTTCATGGCCCGCGCGCTGCGCAGCCCGATCATCGATGCCAAGGCCCGCTTCGTGGCACCCGAGCAAAGCCACTGGTGGTCGGACTTCGTGGGCCGGCTGCGCCAGCGCATCCAGGGCTGGTGGCCCGGCAGCGGCGCCAGCTCCGAGGCGGGCGGCCTGGCACGGCCCCATGCCCCTGAGCCCGATTCGGCGCCTGAGCCGTCCCTGCCCACGGGCCCGGGCCTGTCGCCTGGCGAGGAAATCATCGAAAGCACGCCGGCGCTGCCCGCGCCCAGCGTGCCCTTGACCCAGGGCAGCCTGCGCGCCAGCCCGGACCTGCCGGTGGTGCCGTCTCCCCCGGTGCTGCAGGAGGCCGAGCCTGCGGGTCTGCCGCCCCCCGCTGGCAATGCGCCGGCAGGCGAGGGCGTGGTGGTCACGCCGCTTTCTCCCTGACCTCCCCTGAG